>CANGYR010000087.1 GCA_947458275.1 Chitinophagaceae bacterium | reverse complement strand
CTCTGGCTCGGCGTGGTGATCGGCGCCAACCTGCAAACCTCCTTCCTGACGCCCCCCTTCGGCTTCGCCCTGTTTTATCTGCGCGGCGTGGCCCCGGAAGGGGTGAGCACAGGCGACATCTATCGCGGCGCTCTGCCCTTCATCGCCCTGCAACTCTCCGTGCTGCTGCTGATCCTGTTCTTCCCCCAGCTCGTCACCCTGCTGCCCTCCCTGGCCAGTGCCGCCGCAGGTTGACGCTCCCTGCGGCAGCGAAGAGGCCCTGGTCCGTTTCAACCAACAAGTTGGGGTGTCGGGTCCATAATTGATCGATGGAAGCGCTCAGCGACGTTTCGCCTGATTCATTAGCACATGAAGAAACGCTGTGGTTGAGCACGAATATTGGGACCTGCTAATCACCCTTAAAGATCCTCGCCCGGTCACGGCTTGACAAGGCCAACGAGGAGTGGATCAAGCATGATAAGCTGAATCCACATATCATTCCCCGAATCCGATCGCTTGCCTAGGCTCCAAGACATAGCAATGGCTTTCAGGCGTCAAATAAATTGGGTAACTGCAGGATATGCAGCAATGATCGGTTTTTGCGTGATATGTGGGTCCGCATATTCTATGTTACACAGGCTTACAAGCAGCTCATGACCCCCTAGTGAAAGCAGTGGCCAGTCAGCGTTCTCCCTGCCGCCTGTGCGGGCTGGATGCCATCTTATGTGATAGCCATTACTTGCCACAGTCGCTATACCGAATAGTTGCCAGGAGTTACCAGCCACATGATTCAGCACCCGTGCTATATGACGCAAGGAACCATGTTGTTCTACGGTCGAACTATCAATCTGTTGCCAAGCTGCTCTGCAGTGATTGCGAGATTCGATTTTCAAGCAAGGCTGAAGATCCGATAGCTCGTCAATGCTTTAAAGGCGAGAACAAGTTTAGTCTTAAGGATAGGCTTCTCTCGCTTGAGCATTCAGACTTGGTCAATGAACGTAGAGTTTTCTGGGGTCCTGAGGTTGAGGCGAAAGTTGGTGGACAGGCCGTTGCATACTTTGTGCTGAGCATTCTGTGGCGTGGATCCGTTTTGGAATGGAAGGCACCTTTTGATGGATTTTTCGGAGCCCTAGGCCCGTACGAGTCTGTCATTAGAGAGTACCTCCTAAATCCTGAAGAGCTGCCTCAGTGCGTAGGGATTCTTGTGTATGTTGACTGCGATACTCCCTCGCGTACCGGTTTGACTCCTCCAGTCTCTAAGGTTGTACGTGACCTTGGACCGAGCTGTCATGCCCATGATTTCATGATTCCAGGCCTACGTTTTGTAGTTCTTGTCGGGAAAGCAGCCATTAAGATTACCAAAGTACCACTTTCCTTTGTTGAGTGGAGTTTTCTTTCTAGCGATTACGCCCGAGTCATTTCAAGAGCTCTCGCCATAGCGGATGCAAAGGGGAAGTTAGCTCGAGAGTCTCCCCCTCATCGATAAGCGTGGTTGATGATTCTCGGCTCGGGGATTGGCTGTCTAACATCAAAATACAGCGGACGGGGGCATTGATTTCTTGCTTCAGCGCAGCCTCATGCCCGCCGCTGATCTTGAGCGTTATACGGACACAGCCTTGAGAACCAAGCTGACTAGCTTAGTGGAGTGATTGTTGACAACGCTACTCTAATACTTTACGCTATCGTCAAGTCTATTGGCTTCAGAACTCCCATGGATGATGCATTTGCTAAGATGCCAGATGAAAGCTGGGAACAGTGCGTTGATCGACTTCTTGATGAGATGAAGAGCAAGCATCCCAACTGGGAAAGTTACTCCATGCTAGAGAAGATCCACTTGTCCAACCAAGTCTATCATTCTGTAACTAAATATCGAATGCGCAAGGGGGATTTTGGCGTTAGCAACATGTCCAGCTATGGCCCGCGCGGAGGAAGATATACAATTGAGTTCAGCGGCAAGTCTGGCAGGCCATATAGAAGGTATTTTTAGACTTCTTTAAGCTCTCTCATTAAAGCCGTATAACAATAAGATGCAGAAGTCAGGAGTATTGATTTGTCTTTCAGTACATGAGATCCTTCCCGCTTCTGATCTTGATAGTTAGGTTCTTCGGCATAATCAAACAATAAAGGAGATCCTAAAATGGGAACGAAGCAGCATACAGTTCCGGCTAGTTTCTTGAAAAACTGGGCGGCAACTGATGAGGGCAGAAATAGCAAAATCTACATGCATGGAATAGATCTTTCTAATGTTAGAATCTCTGTCGAAAACGTTTGTCACCAGAGGGATTTCTATACACCAGATCGTGAAAAAGACAATCTAATATCGCCAATAGAAGGCGGATTCATAAGTATTATCAATAGGTATAACGCGATGGCGGCTTGCGAAATTATGGAGGGGCCAGAATTGCTATTGGATATATTCTATGTTGCGCACCTATTTTTACGAGGGGGTGGTTTTATAAATTATACTGAAAAGGAAAGAATCGATCTGATTGATGAGTGGATGGTTGACTTTTTACGCTCGGTATTTATGGATGGTAACGCTGGAGGAAACGATCTGCAAGAAATTGGACACTCGCTTATTCAGGCTGCGAAATCAAACTGGTGTGTAAAGATAATGGAGGTCCGAGGAGATGAATTACTTATTGGTGATGACCCCGTGCTGTCCATTATTGGCGCAAGCGACCATGTAGCCTTTATTTTGCCGATATCGCCGAATAGGGCAATGATAATATTTGATGTGCGTAGAATTGAATTGGTCTCTAATATTATTGAAGCCGAAGTATGTGCATTAATGAATGGCATGACTGCGGCAAAAGCCCAGCGTTTCGTTTATAGCAGGAATCGATTAACGGAAGAAGAATGCGCCACTGCGGCTAAAGTAATCGGCAAATACACCATGACGTGTGAATATGAAAATGGTAAGATCAAGACTATGGACTTTAGCGCTGACGAGATTGACCGATTGCGAATATGGAGAAGGAGAACCTAACAAACGGTTGAGCTGCAAGCGCGCGAAGCGCGCTTGCAGCTCAACCGTT
>CANGYR010000086.1 GCA_947458275.1 Chitinophagaceae bacterium | reverse complement strand
GCGACCGCCTACGGGTGCTGCTGCCGAACGACACCGAGAGCTACTTCAAGCGGATGGAGCTGGTGCCGCAGGATCTGGTTCCGGAGCTGGGCAAGGCCCGGATCGTGATCACCAATTACCACGCCTTCCGCAAGCGCGAGCTGCTTGATCTGGCCAAGGGCACCCGCCAGTTCATGGAGGGTTGGCGGCAGGAAAAGATGGTCACCACCGAGACCGAAGGCCAGATGCTGCAGCGGGTGATGAGCGAGCTGATGGCGATGAAGCAGGTGCTGGTGATCAACGATGAGGCCCACCACTGCTATCGCGAGAAGCCACTCAGCGATGAGGAACGGGAGCAGATCCAGTTGACCTCCGAGGAGAAGGCCGAGGCCAAGAGCCACCGGGAAGCAGCGCGGCTGTGGATCTCAGGTCTGGAAGCGCTGAGCCGCAAGATCGGCAAGGGTAAACAGCGGGTGATCGACCTTTCGGCAACGCCCTTTTTCCTGGCCAGCTCGGGCTACAAGGAAGGCACGCTGTTCCCGTGGACTGTCAGCGACTTTTCGCTGATGGATGCGATCGAATGCGGCATCGTGAAACTGCCGCGGGTGCCTGTAGCCGACAACATTGCCCAGGATGTGCCCCGCTATCGGGAGCTGTGGAAGAACATCAAAAGCAAGATGCCCAGGCAGGGGCGTGGCAAGGGGGGCAGCAAGGATCCCGAAAGCCTGCCCACAGAGCTGAAGACAGCGATCGAAGCCCTGTACGGGCATTACGAGAAAACATTTGAGGAGTGGAAGAAAGCAGGATTTGATGTGCCACCCTGTTTCATCATCGTCTGCAACAACACCTCAACCTCCAAGCTCGTCTACGACTACGTCAGTGGCTATGAGATCGAAGATGAAAGAGGAGATAAGCAGTACCGCAAGGGCTTCTGTCCGTTGTTCTGGAACTATGACGACAACGGCAATGCCATTCCACGCCCTCGCACTTTGCTGATCGATAGCGAGCAACTGGAGAGCGGCGAAGCCCTCGATACCAACTTCCGGGAGATGGCAGGTCCTGAGATTGAACAATTCCGCCGTGAGATCATTCAGCGCGAGGGAGCTGGTGGAGCAGACACCAAGCTCAGTGATGCAGATCTCTTGAGGGAGGTGATGAACACGGTGGGGAAGCCCGGCAAGCTCGGCGCCGACATCCGCTGCGTCGTATCGGTGGCGATGCTCACCGAAGGCTGGGACGCAAACACAGTCACCCATGTGCTGGGGGTTCGAGCGTTCGGCACCCAGCTGTTGTGTGAGCAGGTGGTGGGCCGTGCCCTACGCCGCCAGAACTACACCCTCAATCCTGGCTCGGGGCGGTATGACGTGGAGTATGCCGATATTCTCGGCATCCCCTTTGATTTCACATCCCAGGCTGTACCGGGCACTGTGAAGCCGCCGCCACCCACGATTCAGGTGAAGGCGATCAGCCCAGCACGCGATGCCCAGGAGATTCGCTTCCCTCATGTGATCGGATACCGGGCTGAACTGCCTGATGAGCATGTCAAGGCCACCTTCAACGACGATCACATCCTGAATCTGACCCCCGAACTGGTAGGTGCCACAGTCACCAACAACCAGGGGATCATTGGCGAGGGCGTGAATCTCACGGTGGATCGAACAGGAGATTTTAGAAAGTCCACCGTGATCCTGCATCTGGCCAAGCATCTGGTTTACACCAAATACCGCGATGCCGATGAGCTGCCTAAAACCCATCTCATCCTGCAGATGAAGAAGGTGGTGCGCGACTGGCTGGACCAGTGCCTGGTCTGCAAAGGCGGCACAAACCACGGCCTGCTGATGTTCCGGGAAATGGCTGATATGGCCTGTGATCGGATGATTCAGGCGATTGTGGTGAGCGCCGGCCAGGAACAGCGGCGCCTGGCGATCCTCGATCCCTACAACCCCAGTGGCAGCACAATGCATGTGAACTTCAACACCTCCAAGACGTTGCGCTGGGAAACCGATTCCAGGAGGTGTCACGTGAATTGGGCAATCTGCGACAGCCGCTGGGAGCAGGAGTTTTGCCGGGTGCTCGACCATCATCCACGCGTGCGCCGCTGGGTGAAGAACCAGACGCTTGGCTTCGAGGTGCCGTATCAGCTGGGTGGTGTGGCCCGCAAGTACATCCCCGATTTCATCGTGGTGGTGGACGATGGCCGCGGAGACGACGACCTGCTCCACATGGTGTGTGAGGTGAAGGGTTACCGGGGAGAGGATGCCAAGGTGAAGAAAACCACGATGGAGGCCTTCTGGGTGCCAGGCGTCAACAACTCAGGTCGCTTTGGCCGCTGGGGCTTTGCGGAGTTCCGAGAGGTCTATGCCATGGAGACCGATTTCGCCTCAGCGGTGGACGACGAGGTGAATCAGGTGCTGGATCAAGTGCTCACCGTGGAGGTGGCCTGACATGCCCAAGAAGCCCGCCAGCGAGAAGCAGATCGAGAGCTTCGTGCACGACGACGCCTCACGCCGCAACATCCCTCCGGCTGAGTTCCAGACGATGGTGCGCAACCAGGAGAAGACGCCCATCCAGGTGTCTTATGAGCGCCGCAACCCAGATCTGGATCCTCAGCTGATCTGGCGCGGCAAGGGTCTGCTGGATGAATCGCCGTTGGTGGTGAACGCGCCGCCGCTCTACATCCAGGAGAAGATCCACCCGAAGGTACTTATTGACGATCTCAGGCGGCGCAGCAAAGAGGGAGGCAGTAGTCAGACGGGCTTTGTCGAGCAGATTGGTCTGTTTGACACCATCAAGGGCGATATAGGCGAGGGAGCAAAGACGGAGTTCTATCAACATGATCAGAACTGGACGAATCGGATGATTCTTGGCGATTCGCTGCAGGTGATGGCGAGTTTGGCGGAGAGGGAGGGGTTGCGAGGGAAGGTGCAGTGCATCTACTTTGATCCTCCATACGGGATTAAGTTCAATAGTAATTTCCAGTGGTCTACCACAAGCCGAGACGTTAGAGACGGGAAAGCCAATCACATTACAAGAGAGCCCGAGCAGGTCAAGGCATTTCGAGACACGTGGAGAGATGGAATTCACAGCTACCTAAGCTATCTGCAGGAGCGGCT
>CANGYR010000085.1 GCA_947458275.1 Chitinophagaceae bacterium | reverse complement strand
CACAATTTATGCGCAATGTGACGTTGGCTTGTGTTCGTATGCGCCCGAGTCGACCGTGTCGATGCCCGTCAAACTCTACGACTACCTGGCGGCCGGCCTGTACGTGTACTCGTCCCTCGAAACCGAGATTGCTGACCATTTGCACGCCAATCAGTGCGGAGAGATTTACCGTGCAGGCAGTGCCCAGTCCCTGTTTGCGCTGATCGAGAAAACGCTGAGCGACAGGGTGGCACTTGCCGAGGGCAAGAAGCGGGCCGCCATGCTCGGGCTCGCATTTGACTCGGTAGCTCAGCACGACAAAATGGCGGCATTCCTGCTGGACCTGTGCGAGAAATGAGCAATGACACGTCATTTATTTGATCGCTTGCTGCACTCCTTCGTGGTCTATGGCTACTTAGACGGGCCTATCAGGAAAGTACGAGAGACGGTCCGTTTCACTTCGTCGCCAGCTGAGTTAGCCGTAATTGGGTAAAAAAAGCAAGCATTTTCAACGGCAGCACATGAACATGGATCAGGGTGGAGAGTTTGTTAATGCAAGCGATGCCGAAGTGAATTCATACAGCAATGATCGGTGCCGTCAGGCATTGATTTCGGATGTGTCCAGCGTGGCACGTATTCATTTAGATGCGTTTGAAGGTTTCTTCCTGTCTGAGCTTGGATACGGGTTTTTGTGTGTGATGTATCGGGCTTTTTTGGTCAACCCTGCCGGTGTATTTGTTGTGCACGAGTCAAAGGATGGCCAGGTGACGGGTTTCGCCGTTGGTGCTTTGAGCAGTGGGCAAAAGGATCGATGGCTTGCTTTGCGTTTTTTGCCTCAGTTTTTGTTAGCAGCGCTACCTGCGATTTTTCGGCGTCCACGCATGATCGTTACGCGTTTGGCTTCAAGATTTTTTGAAACAGGCTCGTCTTTAGATTTGCCCAAGGATGCAGCCTTGCTGCGAAGCATTGGTGTTTTGAGTTCTGAGCGGGGTGGCGGGGCTGCCGGTGGTTTGCTGGAAGCGTTTGAACAAATTGCGTTACGGCAGGGTGCCACGCATGTTTATCTGACGACCGATCAGGATAACAACGAGCGTGCTCAAAAATTTTATAAACGGAGTGGCTATAGTTTGGCTGAGTGTTTTCAACAGGATGGTCAGCGGTCAATGTGGCTGATGTCTAAGCTTTTAAGGGGTGTAGTACATGAGTGAGTCAAGTTTTTTGCCCTTTGCCTTGCCCGAAATCGGTGAAGAAGAAATTGCCGAAGTGGTGCAGGCTCTGCGTTCCGGATGGGTGACCACCGGTCCCAAGGCCAAACAGTTTGAGGCCGACTTTGCAGCCTATTTGGGTGGCGGGGTGGAGGCAATTGCCGTCAACTCCGCCACCGCGGGTTTGCACCTGGGCCTGGAGGCCATGGGCATCGGCCCCGGCGACGAGGTGATCACCACCACGCACACCTTCACGGCCACGGCCGAGATCATCCGTTACTTGGGAGCAGACCCGGTGTTTGTGGATGTGGATGCCGACACGCTGTGCATTGATGTAGATGCTGTGGCGCGGGCCATCACGCCGCGTACCAAGGCGATCATTCCGGTGCACTTTGCGGGCCGCGCAGCCGACATGACACGTTTGCTGGCTTTGGCCAAACAGCATGGCATAAAGGTGATGGAAGACGCGGCGCATGCTTTGCCCACCACTTGCGATGGCGCGTTGATTGGCACCTTGGCCAGCGATGTGACGGTGTTCAGCTTTTACGCCAACAAGACAATCACCACCGGAGAGGGCGGCATGCTGGTGACCCGCGACCCCGAAATTGCCAAACGCGCCCGCGTGATGCGGCTGCACGGCATCAACCGCGATGCGTTTGACCGCTTCACGTCCAAAGCGCCCAGCTGGTATTACGAGATCGTGGCGCCGGGCTTCAAGTACAACATGACGGACATTGCGGCTTCGATGGGCATTCACCAGCTCAAGAAAGCGAATGGATTTCAGCAAAAGCGTGAGCACATTGCTGCGCTGTATGACGAGGCGCTGGCAGGCTTGCCCATCATTCGCCCGCCCCATGCGGCGGCGGGTGATGTCCACTCGTGGCATTTGTATGTGACGCAGCTGGCCGATGGCTCAGGTGTGGCGCGTGATGTGTTCATTGAGCGCTTGTTTGAGCAGGGCATTGGCTGCAGCGTTCATTACATCCCGCTGCATTTGCAGCCGTATTGGCGTGACACCTACAAACTGACGCCTGAGATGTTTCCGGTGAGCCAGCAGGTTTTTGAGCGCACGGTGTCGCTGCCGCTTTACACCCGCATGACCGAGGCCGATGTGGCGCGTGTGGTGGCTGCAGTCAAGGTGGCTTTGGGCTGATGGCCAAGCCTGATGTCTAAGCGCATTTTTGATTGGCTGGCCAGTGGCTTGGGGCTGCTGGTGCTGTCGCCGGTGTTGTTGGCGTTGTCGATGTGGATCAAGCTGGATTCGCCCGGGCCGGTGTTTTTCAGGCAGGAGCGGGTGGGGCAGGGCGGCCGGGTGTTTCGCATTCACAAGTTCCGCACCATGGTGACTGACGCCGAGCGCCTTGGTTTGCAGATCACGGTGGGTGCCGATGCACGGGTGACCCGCGTGGGGCAGTGGCTGCGTAAATATAAACTAGACGAGCTGCCCCAGCTGCTAGATGTGTGGTTGGGTTACATGAGCCTGGTCGGCCCCCGCCCCGAGGTGCCGCGCTATGTGGCTTGTTATCCGGCCGATGTGCGCCAAGTGGTGTTGTCCGTGCGCCCTGGTATCACCGACCGCGCATCGATCGAGTTCAAGGACGAAAACGAAATTTTGGGACGTTCAACGGACCCTCATTTGGCTTATGTGAATGATGTGCTACCCATCAAACTGGGCTATTACATTCAATATGTAAACACGCGATCTTTTTGGGGCGATATTTTTTTGATTTTTAAAACATTCTCTGCTTTAATTAGATAGGGGTAATTAGTGGGCAAAAATTTATTGGACTCGGGACTCGGGACTCGGGACTCGGGACTCGGGACTCGGGACTCGGGACTCGGGACTCGGGACTCGGGACTCGGGACTCGGGACTCGGGACTCGGGACTCGGGACTCGGGACTCGGGACTCGGGGGATTT
>CANGYR010000084.1 GCA_947458275.1 Chitinophagaceae bacterium | reverse complement strand
TCAAACCACTCGCCATCGAGCACGGGGATGATGCCGTCGCGGTCGGGTTGGAAGGCGACTGCGTCGCTGCTTTTGCCGACTTTGGCGTAGTAATTGTCCAGCGTGTCGCCGGCATTGGCGAGGATCAGGCCGGGGTGATCGAGGCTGTAGCGGCCCATCATGCAGCCGGTGGCGTACGACAACAATTCCTTGATCGTGTCCTGGCGGAAGCGATTCCAAAGCTCGTCTTCGCTGAGATTGCCGCCGTAGCGGTAGGCGGGATTCACTGTGAGGGTGATCTGCTCGATCGGCACTTCGGGAGTGAGTTCGTCCTGGAGGCCGTAGGCGTCGATGAAGAGGCGGTTGTTTTCCTCTTCCAAGCGCTTCATCTCGGCGATGGTTTGTTTGTTGTTGGCAATCCAGGCGGTGTAGCTGGATTCGAGGGTGGGATTGGGATTGGTGGAGGCTGAGAGGAGCGGGAGGGATTGGAAGTCCCAGGAGCGTTCGTAGGCGTTCCAGTCAATTCGCATATGATCTACGCATTCTTTTGCTATTGATGTTGCAGCTTCTGCCTCTACGTCCATGACAGGTAGCCTGCCAAGGCTTGTAATCCTGTAGTCAATTGTTGGGCTTACCACCTGAAGAAGTCGGTCAACAACAGAGGAATTGAGAAAAGCGAGAATCGTATTTATTTCGTCCCTAGCACAAAATATCGAAGGCGATGTCGAATCATATATCATGCCATTTGAATTATATCGCATGGCAAATAAGCCGGAGGTTATCCGACTCCAAGACAAGCTTGGCTGAAAGTAGCTCTGTGGACTTCTGATCACGCTTTCTTTGGAGGATCGGAGTTGCCTGCCATCATCTGCCCATAAAACGATGTAATGGTGGTTGCCGTACCACCTTCTGTATGTTCCGCCTTTGTTGTGAGGAGCCCATCGATTTTCAAATCGTTCCCCAGGCTCAGACGCAAAGCAAATTAATTCAGCTGAGACCTCTTGCCACAGTCTAAGATAGAGATCATTATTGCCAGTGGTTAGCCCTTCTCGTAACTTGGCCAAGGAGGAGAGAGGCATGCCTCTACTGAAAGAGTCCCTTGTGGCATCAGATATCCAATATGCCGTCGGTTGGCCTGGAATATGCAAAAAGTCTTCCTGATAGGCCTCGTAAAACCAACCACAATTTTTGTTTGCGATGGCCTCGATTGTTCTTGGGGCTTGATTCTCCGCGCCAGGCTTGTCGGCAAGTCGAACGTATGAAGACAAATAAGTATTAATACAGTTGGTCGTCATAACGAAGGTGCATACGTGAGCCTTTGCGTCTGCAAATGCGTCGTAATGCAACTGGATCAATGAGCGTATTGTGTTTTTATGAATTAAGTCTTTGCGCATATTTTCAAATGACTTAATGAACATCCAAACGAAAGATGTCATTACTCCAACTCTTCCATCCTGTCGAGCAAAAATGGTCATCCTAAGAATCATGGATGAAAAAAGATCCTTGTCGTATCCGCTGTATTTTGCCCTTAGGTATGTCTTGAGCTGCGAATTCATCCCATTGT
The DNA here is from genome assembly GCA_947458275.1 of Chitinophagaceae bacterium. Lineage (GTDB taxonomy): Bacteria > Bacteroidota > Bacteroidia > Chitinophagales > Chitinophagaceae > Ferruginibacter. Next base: position 1,576 of record CANGYR010000084.1, on the reverse strand, counting down.
TTCCCATATAAGGCGGATTAGCCACCACCGCGTCATACCGCGCCGCCAACAACTCAGCCTGCCGCACCAGTGGCTCTAAGCACTTCAACGCTTCTGCCACAAGCATGTCCTGCCCCTTCAGCTCACTCAACCGCCTCAACGCCGGCAACTTCTGCGCCAACCCATCGGGCACCTGAATCAACGAACCAAAGGTGGTGGCGTGTTCAAACAGCTGCTTCAGCTCCACAAGGTCCGCCAGCTTCAGGCCATGATCGGCAAGGTTGATGGCATTGGCCAATGCCTCCACATCCAGCCCATCGCTGTTCACTAGTGCCATCACATTGAGCTGGATGCCGCGCTCAAACAAGCGTCGATCATCGCCTCGGCCCTTCATCATCAGCGCAAAGCTGGTCAGCTGGGCCGCCCGTTCGTCAATGTCGAGGCCGTACAGATTCTTCTCCAGAATCAGCTGCGGAATCTCCCGTTGTTGATAGCCGCGCTCCAGATAGATCGCCTTGAATAAGTCATAGGCCTCCACCAAAATATGGCCCGAACCGCAGGCCGGATCGATCAGGGTCAGCTCTTCAGGATTAAGGGAGTCCGGTGTGATCGCCGCCAGTTGCGCATTCACGTCATCGGTCTGCTCGGCGGGCTCGATGTAGTACTCCATCTGGCCTTTGAGCGCTGAAGCCGGATAGGTGGCCAGCCACTGGGCCCCCAACGAGTTCTGCACCATGTATTTCACGATCCAGTTGGGCGTGAACAGCTGGGTGGCGGCTGGAATGTCCTCGGACTTCACCACCTTGCCGATTACCTGGTCTTTCTTTTCGGAGATATAAAACTGATACAACCAGCCGATGATTTCCACGTCTTCGCAATCGCTATCGCTGATCTGGCTGCGAAAGCCGCCGGCAATCGAGCCGTCACTCAGCAAATCATCCGGTAGCAACAACTCGCTGGCATCATCCAGCCCTTCAAACAGCGCCGGCAGCAGCTGGTGATAGGAGCGGCACACCGCCAGGATCAACTCGCGATACACCTCCCCCTGGGGATCGGCGCCGGCCTGGGCCGTGGGGATCCGGCCATCGAGCAGGCCCTGCAGGCGCGCCTCATCGGTGTGGGGCTGCAGTTCAGCGGGCAGGCTGCCGCTGCGCAGCAGTTTCAGTAATTCGGGCTGGGTTTCTGACTCCGTCTGCGGCATCAACACCCTGGCGCCAAAGGGATGCCAGCCCCGCGCATCGAGATAACGCAGCGCCGCCAGGCGGTTGAACCAGCTGTAGGCCACCCGCTCCAGTAGCTCCTGGCGATTGGTGGCCTCCTGCTGCCGCAGCTCCTCGATCGGGCCGGCGGCGGTGGTCAGCGTGTCGGCGCTGGCCTGATGCAGCAGCAGGTCCAGCTTGCGGCCCACTGCCTCGATCAGCTGCCGCCGCATCGCCGGGGCGAAGGTCTTGAGGGCGGCGGTGTTGACGGGCATGGGGGGGGTGGGACTGTCGAGTGAAGGAAAACCTTGTGGTGCTGTTCGGGTTGGATTACCCCTCAACAGCAGCGGCGCAGGCATGCAGCCTCAGGCCAAGAGCCTTGGTTACCTTCAGTACAG
>CANGYR010000083.1 GCA_947458275.1 Chitinophagaceae bacterium | reverse complement strand
GGGCGCTGTGGGTCTCGGTGATCAGCCAATCGCTGCTGATCAAGGAGTCACGGCACTGCCCAAACCAGTCGAGTGCGAGGGGGCTCCGTTCCTCTGGTGTCAGCAGCGCAACCACCACGCTGGTGTCGAGATAAATCATCGATGGGCCACCCCACGAAGCCTTCGTCACCAGCGCTCACCGGCACGGCAGTCCTCGATCACCGCAGGGGTGAGTGGCATGGTGGCCTGCAGCTGGCGTAGATCAGTGGCCAGGGCCGAGCGATCCAACCTGCGCACAGGCTCCAGGCTCAGGCAGCCGTCAGGGCCAACGACGATGTCGATCTCATCCCCTTCCTGCAGCCCCGCCTGACGCAGACAATCGGCCGGAAGCCTGACCGCCAGGCTGTTCCCCCAGCGGCGGATCGCCTGCGGGAAGTGCTGGCTGGCGTCAGCTGAACGACCTTGAGGCTTGGAGTGTGTCAAGGAACGCCTTTGGCCGTTCACGGCCACATGTAGAGACGTGACTCTACGCCCGATTTGTGGCGTTCAGTGCTGCAGGTGCCATTGGAGCGGCCCCCGGCCCTGGGTGCAGCCCCAGCGCCTGTAGTGATTGCCCAGGGTGAGCACCCCTCCCAGCCGCAGCTGGCGGAGGGTTTCGCGGCTCATCCCAAGGGCTGCACAGGCCTCTGCCGTCGTCACCCAAATCCGGTGACGACCGGATGGGGGTGGCATCGTGTGGTTCTCCATCAGGCCAGCTCCCGGAGCACGCTGACCACGGCGCGGGATTCCAGAGGATCTGGTAGCCGCTGTGGCCGCCGCGGCAATAGGGCAGGGCTTCTGCCCAATGCAGGCCGGCATTGGTGAGTTCCCATTCCCCACGCTGATTGCGGATCTGCAGCTCGCAGGCTGCGAGATGTTGGTTCGTGTCCTTGGCTTTCATCCCCAACAGCTGCCAGAGCCCTGTGGCATTCAGTGAGCAGATCGGGTCCTCCGTTGCCGGCAGGGCTCGCCGCAGGGTTTCGGTCGCCAGCCCAGTGTTTTCCTGAATGCAGGTGAGCGTTGCGGCCATGGCGATACCGGGTTTCACACCGGGGACCTGGGCGACGGCCTGTCCAATCAGCAACAGGGCCCCGACGCTGTCCTGCTTGTCTGAGTGCAAGGATGCCGGCGTGGGCGCTAGGCCTGGGAGTGAGTAGCGCCCATACCGGCGGATCGCTGGCAAAACCTCGTGCGTGTGTCCGGCGAGCTGGCCGATGGCAGTGGTGAGCTCCTGAGCCTCGATGCCCAGCTGCCAGAGGGATCCGGAGCGCTGCAGGGAGCAGACAGGACCAGAGGCGTCCGCTGCTGGGGCAGGAGCGGACGCGACGGGATTGGAGGAGAGGACAGCCATGAAGGTGAGAAGGCGATGGGGATGGGGATGGGGATGAACGGAATGGAGTGCCAGGGCGTGGACGGCTGGTGCTGGGGGCTCAGGAGCGGCCGACCCCAGCCGGAACAACCCAGAGCCCAGCCGATGGGCTGACCTGGGCCACCGAGATCGGCACCGGGGAACGGGAGGCCATGCGCCGGGCCTCCTGTACGAGCGAGGCCGTGCCTGAGCCACCGGGGAAGGCCACAACCAGCGCCGAGGCGATCGAGCCCAGGGAGGTGTGGGCCACGGCCCGGGCAATGGCCTGCGCGAGCAACTCAGCAGCAACCCGCTGGTGCGGCCAGGCCAGATCCCGGCCGCCCCCTGCCGCAATCACAAGAGAGCGAGCCGAAACGATCTCCGGCCGCGATGGAATAGATAAAGCCATGGATTCAGTTGCCGAGGAAGACAACTGATCGGGGCATCACAACCGCTCAGGCATACGCAGCGGTGATGGCGAGATCAGGGATAAGGGTGCCGCCGGCGATGGACTCGGGGCCTTTGGCGCAGCCCTTATTCTACCAGTACAGACGCACTAAGGGAGAGGCAAAACAGCTGCTATGCAATAGATCTGGATGAAGCCGAGCCATGGGTGGACAGAGCTAGAAAGTACCCATGAAGCCCGCCAGATTCGACACCGAAAACCTCAGCTCGCGCAGTCGCGCGTGGCAACTTGGGGGCTCACTTCAGCCCCCCCTACAGACAGAGGGCAGCTGGCCACCGCAGCCGCGGGAGGGCAGCCCTGCCCACCGCCACCACACCGGCCCCGGAGCGGAGGGCGGCGGCAGCTGGCCGATGCAGGCCAGTCGACGCCGTGGCACGCTTAAGGACGGCCGTCGCCGACCGAAGCCCTGCGGTGTCTGCACGCCTGCAGCAGCTCCGCACAGACGAAGGACTGCAAGAGATGCAATAGAAACTCGGGCCTTGGGCCCTGGTCAAAACGGATGGACCTGACTCCAGCGAGCACTGACCCATGCCCACGCGGGAGGAACGCGAGACCTGAAACCCCTCTGTTCTCTTGCACTTTCTCTTGCAGACAAAAAAAGGGTTATCGACATTGCCGAGAACCCTTGCCATCACTGATCGGGGCGACAGGATTCGAACCTGCGACCTAGTGCTCCCAAAGCACCCGCGCTACCAAGCTGCGCCACGCCCCGACTTTTGGAGTGTAGCGGGTGATGGGTGAGGCATCGCAGCGCAGGGCTTTAGGCTGCTTGCTTGAGCGGTTGCGGGGGCTATGGGGATGCGCAGGCAAGAGCCTGGGGCTAGGCCCGGAACCTGATTTAAGGGCAATAGGGCCTTGAACAGTGGGATGGGGCCAAAGGACTGGGAGGTAACCCTAAGTGTTGGGTCTTGCACTGCCGCGGCTGGCTTGGTTGCAGCGGTGAATAGGCAATAAGCAAGATACGGCGGCGCCGGCGCGGCGGGGATGGCGACGTAGCTCAGCCCATGGCTACTTGGTAGTAGCTGATCCAACAACCATTGGTCGGGGACAACCACAACGATGTGCTCCTGAACCCCTACCCGCCCCAGCCCCTGGCCCCGTTATCAAGGCTCCCAAAACCCGAAAAATCCCCTTGCTCCTGGCACAGAGCAAGGGGATGGCGGTGCTGCTGACAGCTCCGAGCCGATCAGGCCAGGGCAATGGCTGCGTTCTTCAGAGGTCGTCTTCGACGTTGGCCTTGATGGTGCAGTCGCTGGTGGGGTAGCTGACGCAGAGCAGGGCGAAACCGTCCTTGATCTGGTCGTCATCGAGAAAACTTTGATCGGATTGATC
>CANGYR010000082.1 GCA_947458275.1 Chitinophagaceae bacterium | reverse complement strand
ATGGATAATATTCATTGCGGATTTCCATCGCGAGTATCACATAGGCGCGCATCTAAATATGTCGCGGTGAAGCTGAATGCTAGAAAAGCGATTTTTAGTGTTAGGGAATTCATATTTTAATTGCTGTCGAGAAGTCGTTCTTCAGAAGGAATTACTTGGCTTAGCGCTTGGCAGCAAAGTAGCCTTTGAGTCAATTTAATGACACGGGTTTAAATCAAAGTAATAACATGCGGCCATCTTTGTCAAAACCGTTCTGTTAATTTTGAACCTTCGGAGTTCCAAAAATCAAAGTGGCACAGCTTCCTAAACAATAACGATTGGTGGTAGCGCCCGAGGGAACGTCTGTCGAAAAAAATGGAAACCACCTCTAAGGATTGTATACTCAATGATGAAAATAGGTGCTTACCTCCCTCTCTCAGCTATTTGTTTGGCGCTGACTTTGGCCCAACTGGCAATAGCTGCTAATCCGTCTGGTTCCTCCACTGATGAAGCAAAAAGTATCAAGACACTAAAAGCAGAAGCTGAAAAAGGCGATGCCACGGCCCAATTCAAGCTTGGCTCGGACTATTGGACCGGATCCTCGAGCTTGACCCAGGATTATGCCAAAGCACTAAAGTGGTATCGCAAAGCAGCTGAGCAGGGCAATGCTAGTGCGCAATATTTTCTTGGGATTATGTATGACTTCGGACAAGGAGTGACGAAAGACGACGTCGAGGCTGTAAAGTGGTATCGAATGGCCGCCGAGCAAGGAGAAGACATCGCTCAATGGAGCCTTGGTAACATGTATGCCGAAGGTCTAGGAGTGACCAAAGACGACGTCGAGGCGGTGAAGTGGTTTCGCAAAGCGGCTGAACTGGACTGTGCCGCAGGCCAATATAGCCTTGGATGGATGTATGCCGAAGGTCGAGGAGTGACCAAAGACGACGTCGAGGCGGTGAATTGGTATCGCAAAGCGGCTGAGCAAGGCGATGCAAATGGGCAACATAGCCTTGGATGGATGTATGCCGAAGGTCGAGGAGTGACCAAAGACGACGTCGAGGCGGTGAAGTGGTTTCGCAAAGCAGCTGAGCAAGGCTATGCAAATGGGCAATATTGGCTTGGTGTCATGTATGCCGAAGGTCGAGGAGTGACCAAAGACAGCGTCGAGGCGGTGAATTGGTATCGCAAAGCGGCTGAGCAAGGCGATGCTGGTTCGCAATTCAACCTCGGTGCGATGTATGCGAATGGCGAAGGCATGAACAAGGACGACGTCGAGGCGGTGAAGTGGTTTCGCAAAGCAGCTGAGCAAGGCTATGCAAATGGGCAATATTGGCTTGGATGGATGTATGGCGCAGGTCGAGGAGTTACCGAAGACAGCGTCGAGGCGGTGAAATGGTTTCGCAAAGCGGCTGAGCAAGGCGATGCTAGTTCGCAATTGAATCTGGGTTTCATGTATTCCAAAGGCTATTTCGAGTATTCAGGAGGCCAAGGTGTTGAGATTGATCATACAGAGGCATTGAAATGGTATCAAAAAGCCGCAAAACAAGGCCATGCTGAGGCTCAACAATATGTAAAAATGATAGCACAAACGGAGGAACTAAAAGCACAGGCTGAAAAAGGCGATGCAACAGCGCAATGTCAGCTTGGATATCGCTATGCGAATGGCGAAGGCTTGAACAAGGACGACGTCGAGGCGGTCAATTGGTATCGCAAAGCTGCTGAGCAGGGAAATACCAAAGCGCAAGTGGCTCTTGCAGCTATGTACATGGCAGGAAAAGGAGTTACGAAAGATCACAACGAGGCTGTGAAGTGGTATCGAATAGCTGCCGAACAGGGAGCTGCCGACGCGCAATCGACTCTTGCAGATATGTATAGCGAAGGAACAGGAGTGACGGAAGATCAAAAGGAGGCTGCGAAGTGGTATCGAATGGCTGCTGAACAAGGTCATAAATATGCACAGTGCCTTCTTGGGTTAATGTATGCCGTCGGACGAGGAGTTGCGGAAGATCAAAAGGAGGCTGTAAAGTGGTATCGAATGGCCGCCGAGCAGGGAGAAGACATCGCTCAATGGAACCTTGGAAAAATGTATTTATATGGCTACGGCGTGACCAAGGATTATACTGAGGCGTTGAAGTGGATTAGAAAAGCTGCAGAGAAAGGCCATCCTGAGGCTCACAACTATGTAAAAATGATAGCACAAACGGAGGAACTAAAAGCACAGGCTGAAAAAGGCGATGCAACAGCGCAATGGCAGCTTGGATATCGCTATGCGAATGGCCAAGGAGTGAACAAGGACGACGTCGAGGCGGTGAATTGGTATCGCAAAGCTGCTGAGCAAGGCTATGCTGGTGCGCAATACGATCTGGGGGTCATGTATTCAAAAGGCGATGGTGTACCCAAAGACTATGTAGAGTCTTACAAATGGCGCTTGCTCGCGGCCTCGCAAGGTGACGAGACTGCGAAGAAATCGGTCTCTGCTTATGAAACGATAATGACACGAGAGCAGATGGCTGAAGGTCAAAAACTCGCTCGTGAGTTCAAGCCTCGGGGTAAGTCGGAAGCTAGGGACGTTACGCGTGAGAATCTTCAAGAATCACGTCCAGAAGCCACGGGTAGCGGGTTCTTCATCACCGATGATGGTTATTTTATCACCAATCAACATGTCGCTGGTCGTGGAACAACGGTGCGCATCCTAACCGCATCGGGTATCATTCCAGCAAAAGTAATCAAAATGGATGAGCTGAATGATCTGACACTGCTAAAGGCGGAAGGAAAGTTTGCTTCACTGCCTGTCGTCTTCAGTCGCAAAGTGCAGCTAGGAGCCACTGTTGCCACTGTGGGCTTTCCCAACATCGGCCTTCAAGGATTCTCTCCCAAACTGGCTAAAGGAGAAATTGCTAGCCTTGCGGGTATTCAGGATGACGCTCGCCAATTTCAGATCAGCGTTCCTGTGCAGCCTGGCAACTCAGGTGGCGCACTTGTTGACGAGCGCGGGAATGTGATTGGCGTAGTGGTGGCAAAACTGAGTCAGAAAGCCGCTTTGGCGACGAGTGGTTCGCTGGCGGAAAATGTGAATTATGCCATCAAGAGCAGCTATCTATTGAGCTTCCTTGAATCTGTCCCTGAAGTGGCAGCCAAGCTCAAAGAGCCAAACACGACGCAGCGTGACTTTGAGACCACCATCAAGGATGTGGAGCAGGCTGCGGTTCTCGTACT
>CANGYR010000081.1 GCA_947458275.1 Chitinophagaceae bacterium | reverse complement strand
TCAGAAAGTTATTTACTTCATTAAATAATGTTTCTACAAACTTTTTCTTAGGTAATATCTCATCATAGAATATGATTTTATCTCCATAGTTTACACTATTAAAAGCGAATTGGTCTTTCAAATCAACTTTATCAGCTGGTATCATTACTCCTTTAATAAATCTTAATAGGGTATTAGCAATAACAGTTTTGCCATTTCTACCTTGCCTACTATTATTATCCATATATCTATCTTGGAATAATACTAATTTACTTTTACCACCTTCTTTGTAATTTGAACATAGATAACCAATACCACTCATTAATGTTTTCATATCATCATCTGAGTATTCATAATCCACTCCATATATTGGTTTGGTGTTAAGATTAGTATTAATCTTTTTAGATGTAGCCATCTTGCAAAATTGCTCAAACTTTGATTCGCCAATATTTGGGTTTAAATCAATAGTTCCACTGAAGTTTTGGATTTGTGGATTTTTATGTATCAAAGAATCCAAATATCTAAATTTATTCTTTAACATCGTTGAATCTAAAAATTTAGTATCTGATTGTGTTACTTTAACAACTCCGTTTGAAAAGTTCATATACACCTCTCCTTTAGAATCTGAAAGGATTTCTTTATTAAATGGTAATATAAAAGTTTTGTTATCGTTAATGATATTATTACAAACTGCTTTACCATTTTTCATAATCAATCCTAATACCTTATCTCTTATATTGGGTATATCGTTACCATTAGTATCAGTACTATGATATATTCCTCCTTTGCAGAATTGGGTATTTGAAGTGTTTTTAAAGTGGGTTGACATCCAATCTTTAAAATCATCAGAGTTCTTTATTACCGAAATGGTATTGTCTTTTTTATTAATTCTAATTAGAATATAACTTTTATCACCACTTTGTGAAATTGTACTTACCATTTGGAATCCAAACTCATTCATCCATATCGGAATTTTTGTTAAAGAAAACTCTAATGTAATCTTACCATTATTTAATTGATTTACATTCCAAATACTAAAATTTGTTTTTTTTGTTGTAGCCATATGTTTGTTGTTTTGTGTTTAAAAATATATAAATGGGGGAGTGTTTAGTTCCCCCATATTTTGTTTAGTATGAAATAGAACTAAGTAGATAATCATTTATAAATGAATCTAATTCTTCTTGTGAAATATCACAATCTTCAAAATTTTCAAAAATTTCACATAATGGAATTTCTACCTCATTTGAGTACGATAATTCATCATTTTCTACTAAATAGGTAATTGAATCTTCATCTTTGTGTAAAAATTGGAAATCAAAATAAATGGTTTTAGAATCAGATAAATTATTTGTAAATTCTAAACCATTTAATTTTACTTTAATTTTTAGTTCATTGTTTTCTTTTTTCAATTCACTGATTTTTAAATTTTTAGAATCTAATTGATTCATAAGAAATTCATTCTTTGCACGAATCTCTTTTCTACCTAAACTCCATTTACTTATATTTTGTGGAGTTGGTTTGTTTGTTGTTTGTGTTTGTTGCATAATTGTGTTTTTGTTGTTTGTTGTTTGTGTTTGTTGCATAATTGTGTTTTTGTTTAATAAGAAATTCATATTTTCTGATTTTGTGTTTACATTATCCACCAATGTGAACGATTCAATTTATTAGTAATGGTGAATATTACTTTGCTTTAACCAATTAGGTACATTATCAGATATTTGGTTTAGCTCATTTATCTCTGATAATTCTAATCACTTAACCAACGAACTATGAGATTGTGATTAGTTTTTTAATGTTGGTTTTTCTCTTTTCATACTTTTTACTTTGTTTTAAAAATTCATAATTTGTTTTACCTTTTCCTAATACCATTCTTTTCATATTGTTTATTTTTTTGTCTGTTATACCCTATATAGTCCAATAACCAGACCATCAGATTTATTTGGGTAGAATAATCATGTTTTTGAGAATTATTAATCCCCAATTACTGTCAATACAAAAAAGAGTGTCGTGGAATGGGTATAATAACTTGATGTTATTAAAATTTACTTCCCATATTGTGTCAATTCAGTAAAAAGTGCTTTTTTTGGGTAGTAATAATTCAATTATTAATAAAATAATACCCAAATGGAAGGTTTCAATTTGAAAGGGAAAAATTTAAGATTATCTATAAATCTATATACACCAGAAAAGAGGAAACTTGATTATTTAAGTTTAATTGGTAGATATTATAGATTAAAGAAGATGTTTGAAAAGAGAGAGTTAATATTAAAAGAATGGAATGATAAAATCTCTAAACTTATAGTTGGAGATATTGAAAATATTAAGATTGAATTATTAGCTAGACAATCTCAACTTAAAATTTCTCAATTAAAGATTCAATCCAAAGAAGTTTATAAGATTAGTATAGATGTTCAAACTCAGAAAAATGGTTCTAAGTTTTATAGAGGTAGAATTAAGATACCTCAATCAGATAGAGAGAATTTCCAATTAAAAACACCTCGTAAGGAATTTTTAATTAAGAGAAATGAAATGAAAACCTTAGTTGGTAGAATGAATCACTTAAAACAAAATATCCCACTTTCAATTATTAATCGTCCTGTTAAGATATTAAATGGGTTGCCAATTACAAAATCAAATATTGGTAGTGAAATGCAATATTTGATATATGAGAAATATATAGAATTTTTGAAAGGGAAATTAACTAAATAGATTTATGGATTTATAGATTACAATCTGAAAATCTATTTATTCTTCAAATAACTAATACCTCCTTGAGTACCCTTTAATTTCCCATATATCTTTTCAACTTCATACCTTGGTGTTACTATTGCATTTGTATGAAATATTGCACATGACCATTCTTCACTCGGTTTATAACCCGGTCCTTTCCAATGAGTATGTTTCTCTTTATTGTACTCAACTATATCTAATAGTTCAGCTTGTAAAACAAAATCATCAGACACTTCTAAAAATTTCATACCAATAAAAACCTTATTCATACTTGGGGAGTTGTAAGTAACAGTGTAACCACACTCGTTAGATAAATTAATATCTCCTTTACTTCTTTTGGTTATCATTAATATTAAATCATTCTTAATAGTTGATAATTCAAATACTTTTGGTTTTTTTGCTTTGGTCTTTAATCTAACATCTTCAATTTTTAATACCTCATGTATTTTATAATCAGCCATCCAATCTTTTGTTGTAGCGTAAAGTTTCTCTGATGTTTTACCACTTTTAAGATGTATTCTGTATAGAATCTTTTCCATTTTACATTAACATTTA
>CANGYR010000080.1 GCA_947458275.1 Chitinophagaceae bacterium | reverse complement strand
GGGGATGACGTCAAGTCATCATGGCCCTTACGTCCAGGGCTACACACGTGATACAATGGTCGCTACAGAGGGCAAAGCCGCGAGGCGGAGGAAATCCCTAAAAGTGACCTCAGTACGGATTGAAGTCTGCAACTCGACTTCATGAAGCTGGAATCGCTAGTAATCGCGTATCAGCTATGACGCGGTGAATACGTTCCCGGGCCTTGTACACACCGCCCGTCAAGCCATGGAAGCTGGGGGTGCCCGAAGTCGCCGATGAGGTGCCGAAGGCAAAACCAGTGACTGGGGCTAAGTCGTAACAAGGTAGCCGTACCGGAAGGTGCGGCTGGATCACCTCCTTTTAAGGAATATAGATTCGTAAGAATCAATGATTCTGTTTGTATGGTTGTGCAGTGTCGTGTTGTTATGATGCGTATCTGTATAGGTATATAAGCAAACTGTTACAAGTAGTGTATTGTGCTTTGAAAGAAGTCAATGCAAATACTGTACTAATTGAGTGCAACTGAGTGTATTTTACTGCCGTTCATACATAGTATGATAATTCACTATTATGTGTGTTGTTCGGTGTATGTGCGCTTTTTAGATTGTTCGTGATGATAAGGCTGTATCTCTCCTCTTGCTTTTTATATTTTCAACAGAACTTTTGTTGTGGAAGCGAGTTCTTTAAGGGAAGTAGTGCCTGCGAAGGCAAAACCTTGAAAAAGGGGCCTGTAGCTCAGCTGGTTAGAGCACACGCCTGATAAGCGTGAGGTCGGCAGTTCAAGTCTGCCTGGGCCCACGTCGTTCTGTATAAAGCGTTGTTTAGCTACTATAGCTGGGATTCAGGGTCCATAGCTCAATTGGGAGAGCGCCTGCCTTGCAAGCAGGAGGTTAGCGGTTCGATCCCGCTTGGATCCACAAAATATACGTAAGCGTAGAGCGGTAGTGCTGTAAGTGATGGTATATTGTGTACTTTGACAAATGAGATGAGAGAGCAGTATAGGCTGTGTTGTACTGTAAGTAATTGCAGGGCAAGTGTCTGTATATGTTCTCGAAGAAGATTAACTGATTAAGCAAATAGTAATAGTAGATCTACGCATATATTGTTGGTAGAGATTATCTGTTCATGATATATCTGACAATGTATAGTGTGTTGATTTACTCAACAATAACGCAAGTACATAACACTGTGAAGTGTTGATGTACTCTCAAGAGCACGAGTCAAATTGACGGGTGCCGGAGTAAGCGAACAAGAAGTTACTTGAGCAATATTTGTGATGTACATGGTGTTGAGATAACGCAATGTACGCAAAGTATTCAAACGTGTCGTTGATACAAGAAGTTGTCAATTGAGAAATTGAGAACATTGTATGGAAGAAGGATAGCATAAGTATCCAAGGGCACACGGTGGATGCCTTGGCACAGTCAGGCGAAGAAGGACGCGATAACCTGCGAAAAGCGTCGGGGAGGTGGAAATAACCTTTGATCCGGCGATATCCGAATGGGGCAACCCGTTGAGAGTCATGTCTCAACATCGAAAGAAGCCAACCCGGAGAATTGAAACATCTTAGTAACCGGAGGAAAAGACATCAATTGAGATTCCCTTAGTAGTGGCGAGCGAACGGGGAAGAGCCCAAACCGAGAGCTACGGCGATCGGGGTTGTAGGACTACAAACGTTAGCATAGACGGTAGCAGAAGCATTTGGGAAAGTGCGCCAGAGAAGGTGAGAGCCCTGTAAGCGAAATCGAATATGCGGCAGTAGTATCCTGAGTAGAGCGGGACACGAGAAATCCTGCTTGAATCCGGGGGGACCCCCCTCCAAGGCTAAATACTCGACTGTGACCGATAGTGAACCAGTACCGTGAGGGAAAGGTGAAAAGCACCCTTTAGAAGGGAGTGAAATAGAACCTGAAACCGTGTGCTTACAAACGGTGGGAGGAAAATATAGCAATATATGGACTGACCGCGTGCCTTTTGCATAATGAGCCAACGAGTTGCTCGTCACATGCAAGGATAAGTATCTAAGATACGAATCCGTAGCGAAAGCGAGTCTGAATAGGGCGAATAGTATGTGGCGGCAGACGCGAAGCCGTGTGATCTATCTATGGCCAGGATGAAGCGGGGGTAACACCTCGTGGAGGTCCGAACCGGTGTGGGTTGAAAACCGCTCGGATGAGCTGTGGATAGGGGTGAAAGGCCAATCAAACTCGGCAATAGCTCGTACTCCCCGAAATGTTTTTAGGAACAGCCTTGAAGTAAGTCTGTCGGAGGTAAGGCTCTGATAGGGCTAGGGCCGTTACAGCGGTACCAAACCCTGATAAACTGTAAATGCCGATATGATATCTTCAGGAGTGAGGCGGCGAGGGATAAGCTTCGTCACCGAGAGGGAAAGAACCCAGATCATCAGCTAAGGTCCCCAAATCAATGCTAACAGACAAAGGAGGTGCGGTTGCAGTGACAACCAGGATGTTGGCTTAGAAGCAGCCATTCATTTAAAGAGTGCGTAATAGCTCACTGGTCAAGCGACCGTGCGCCGAAAATACCCGGGACTATAAGCATTGTACCGAAGCTATGGATTTATACTGATAAAGTATAAGTGGTAGGGGAGCATTCTGTATGCAGTGAAGGTGTGTTGTGAGGCATGCTGGAGCGTACAGAAAAGCAAATGTTGGCATAAGTAGCGACAAAACAAGTGAGAATCTTGTTCGCCGTAAGCCCCAGGTTTTCTGAGCTACGTTCATCGACTCAGAGTTAGCCGGACCCTAAGCCGAGGCCGAAAGGCGTAGGTGATGGAAAGCAGGTAAATATTCCTGCGCCACCAAAAGAGTTAAATACAGGGACGCAGAAGCGTAGCTGTACGGAGTTAATGGTTATCTCCGTATGGTCAAGCCCGCTGCCAAGAAAAGCTGTATGTATTTCTTAGGTGACCGTACCGCAAACCGACACAGGTGGGCGAGTAGAGTATACTCAGGCGCTCGTGTGAGCCGTGGTTAAGGAACTCGGCAAATTAGCCCCGTAACTTCGGAAGAAGGGGTGCCATCGCAAGATGGCCGCAGTGAAATGGCCCAAGCAACTGTTTAACAAAAACACATCTCTCTGCTAACACGTAAAGTGGACGTATAGGGAGTGACACCTGCCCGGTGCCGGAAGGTTAAGAGGAGAAGTCAGCGCAAGCGAAGCCTTGAATCGAAGCCCCGGTAAACGGCGGCCGTAACTATAACGGTCCTAAGGTAGCGAAATTCCTTGTCGGGTAAGTTCCGACCTGCACGAATGGTGTAATGATTTGGGCACTGTCTCAACCACGGGCTCG
>CANGYR010000079.1 GCA_947458275.1 Chitinophagaceae bacterium | reverse complement strand
GTTGCAGCCTTCCTGCGCCAAGCGAATGGCGATCGCCTGGCCAATACCCGAACTCGCCCCTGTAACCAAGGCGATTTTACCGACCAATCCTTTGCCATGCATGCTGGATAAGACTCCAAGAATAAAGGTTGAGGTGACTTGGCATGCAGACAGCCACTTTATCCGTTTTGGGGCCGTGACGCAGCTGATCTGCACCCCCAGCAGTTGATCGAACAGCGCCTGGGACTTGCTGAAACGCAGGGGGGAAGCACTGTCCAGCAGATCCACCAAGGCACTGAGCTTGGGTCCCATAGTGGCTGATTTGGCCACGAGCCAGTCCACCTTCATGGTGAAAATGGCCGCAACAGCCAACATCCTGCACCACGCCAGCGGGCGATCTATGGTGCTGCTCGATGAGATCGGCCGTGGCACCGCCCCACCTTCGCTGGCCTATCAATCGCCCGGACGGCGCACTACCGCCTGGTACTGGGCCGCATCGCAGCGGATAGCCATGGGGCGGTGAGATTGGCACCACGGGGGTGAGGGCGGGGGGGCTGGCAATCGACGGCAGGGACGACATGTTCTCTGGCCGTCACCTGGGAGGACAATGCCGAGTGGCAGGGGCGTTACAGAGTTAGGACAGTATTAGGCGGCTTGCCTTGGCAGCGATCTCACAACACCTAGGCGGCACGAACGACCCTCTTTCCTGGGTATTTCGGCTCGTTCCCTGAGGCATAGCTTATAACCTTAGGGTAGGGGCCAGCAGCCGGTAACTTCCCCACAAAACCTAATGGGCAAGGGAAGCTGGCCAACGCATGCTTCCAAATCGCCGAAAATATGCAACCCATGCATAGTTATGCGAGCTTCAATCCATCAGGCTTGACACCGGTTATGCCATGATGGTTCCAGGCCTTAGGGGTTCGTCAGACAAGTGAGCATCGAAGAGAGCTGGGATGACCGCACGGCGGGGCGGGTACGCAGAATTCTCGACAAAGACAAACCTGAAATCCAGCCCTGGAAAAATCATTCGAACAAGGAAAGAATCAGAAGTCTGCTCGAACAAAGCAAAAAGAAAACGCGTCGATTCCACCTACCAAGTCCAATCAATTCCCAGGGAAGCCTCAGCGCCGCAGACCATAAATTATTCGATGCTCATTTTCTGGCATTGCCAATATTGAAAACAGGAATAGCTACTTGCGTAAAATTAAAGAGTACACTTTCCCTCGGCGCACAAGGTCATACGAGGTACCTGCCATGGGGCTGAGAACGATTGGCAGATGGCTTTATCACACCATCACCTCTGCCGAAAAAAGGCCATACATCAAGTCAAGCCTTGAAAGCCTTGAACTGCTTACGGCCGAAGCAGCAGACAATAGGGATGTACTCTTGTTATTCGATGTCCTGGATGAGCTAAAATATCGAAAAACAATACCAAGCAAGCGAGATGCGCTCACCAGAAAGATAATATCGCTACTAAAAGAATTCGAGGGCATCAGCATCAGCACTGATGCGGGTCGAGAACTAATAGCAAAGGCAAGGAAGATCTACCTCGGCGAGGTTTTTCAAAGAGCGGCTGAAGAAAAGAGAAGAAAGGCAAGCGAGGCCATGGCCCACCTTGAGGCCGAGGCCAAAGCTCATCGGGACGAGGCCGAACGGCAGGAAGCGGAACGCAAGGCCAAGGAAGCGGCTGCCAAGCAGGCACGGCTGGAGGCCGAGGCCAAGGCCCAGCGGGAGAAGGCCGAGAGGAAGGAAGCAGAGCGCAAAGCCAAGGAGGCTGCTGCCGAGCAGGCACGGCTGGAAGCCGAGGCCAAGGCCCAGCGGGAGAAGGCCAAGAGGAAGGAAGCAGAGCGCAAAGCCAAGGAGGCTGCTGCCGAGCAGGCACGGCTGGAAGCCGAGGCCAAGGCTCAGCGGGAGGAGGCCGAGAGGAAGGAAGCAGAGCGCAAAGCCAAGGAAGCGGCAACTGAGAAGGCCCGGCTGGAGGCTGAGGTCCGGCCAATGCAAGATCAGGATCTCAATGCGAGTCGTCAACTCGAAGAACTAGCCGAGGCGGATGCCAGGTTTGATGCTGCTTCTGAGAGTTTTTCCCAAACGCCTCTGGCCAAAGGCATTACGAGGAGAATGTCTCGCGAAGAACAAAAAGAAGAGCGTCGAGAACTGGCGAGACTCAGAAGGCTTGAACGCCAGGAAACAACTACTGATCAATCTGAGGATGAACCACTGAAAGGAGGCCTGGATGTTGAGTTTGAAGAGGCCGAGCAGTTTGCTCCATACCTAAGAGCGATACCTGCGCACTGGTCAGACTGGTCAGAACAGCATTGGAACATCAAGCTCCTTGATTATTGCTTCGTACAAAAGGCAAATGAAAATAGCAATCAGGGGATTCCGTCCACAGAAGAGGATCTTGCCTTCGTTACCGGCGATAGAGATTCTGCTCCAGCTGATATGGCCCAGGCCCTTGTGGAACGTGTAAGCGAGTTCTCAGTTAATCATGGCTTATCACCGGCGCGACTTCTCATCAAGAGACTAGAGACGTGGGACTACAGGAGCCCTAGCCCGCCTAGATATTTTGCTTTCCTATGGACGACATGTCTGATTGCACAGGGCTTCCCATCGCCTTTTGAGCAGGGTGAATTTCACAAACGCTACGAGAGAGATGACGTATATGGGGCGAACGAGAGCCAGTTTCTAAGCAGGAATCTTTCAGCCGCCTGGTTACAGCTCTCAAAATGGCTTGATAGAGACGATGTTTTTGATGCCCATGCACACAGAAGACTTGTCTTGCCCAAAATAGATCCCCGACGTTCTATCATTTCGCATTCCTGGAAGCTGTCCTTCCCATGTCGATCTGATCGAAGGAGATTGCATGAAGTTCTAGGGAAAGACAGAAAGGGACACACTTCACACGAGAGCATTGACATACAACTTATTTCCAACATCTACTATCAGGGTGGCTTCACACCTGAATTCACGGCTGCGCTGAAGCAGCAAATAGATCTTGTACAGAAAGGCAACCAAGCAGAGGAATGGTTTTCAGCAATCATTCACCGGGAGATTGAGGCGCAGGGTACAAATCAAGTCCAATCAGCGCGCAAAGAAAAACCCAAGGAGTTAACAGGTGTCGCTCCGAAGATAATGCTTCATCTTGACGACGAAGACTGCTATCTCCGGTGACTTTCAGGAAAGGTGTCACTCCTTGGCTGCCTTTCAGGCGGCCTGGATAAATGGTAGCGCCTGGTTGGATTGGTCGCCTTCTGGTGGCTTGTTGATCCACACCACTACTGGTTGGCGCCAGCAGCGAGTGGATTGGCTCCAG
>CANGYR010000078.1 GCA_947458275.1 Chitinophagaceae bacterium | reverse complement strand
GTCATCGGTTGAATCGACGATCAGGTGTTGGCGTGGTGGGGTCATGGTTCTGGAAGGGGTAGGAGGGTTACACCATGGATAGCTGCTGGGGGCCAGCCGCAGCTGTGCTGGTAGCAGCCGACCGCTTCTCCAGCTCGGGCCAGGCGATCACCAGGCCGTTGTAGGCGCGGGCTTCTTCTGCCTGCTTGGTTTTCTCGCAGTGGTTGTAGAGGCGGTAGGCCAGGGCGCGGCAGTTGGCGGCCAGGTCACCGTGGCCGGAGATGGTCTTGAGCTGGAGCAGCAGGTCGGCTGCCTTATCTTCGCCACCGGTTTCCAGGCGCTTGATGAGCTGCTGGGTGGCTTCCCAGATGCAGAGGCGCTTGTCGCTTGCAGGATCCCAGTCCTCTGGGAGTTCTGAACGCTCTAGCAGGCGTACCTTGCCCGCCACTGAGCGGAGTATGCCCGCTTCGGCAACCCCTGCCACCGAAAGGTTACGGGCCTTGGCCAAGCCCTCCGCATCGCCAAAATCGCGCTCCTTGTAGCCGAAGCTCTCGAAGAAGGTGAGGGCAAAGCGGCTGTCGGCATCGAGGTCGCCTTCATCTTGGGAGAGGTACTCATCGAGGGCGGCGTTGATCTCAATCAGGGCTTCCCGCACGCTCATGGGGCTGTCATCTGGGTTGAGCACGGCCTTGGCACTGCTGTAGATCGCCATGCCGGGGCCGATGGCGGCCTGGGCGACATCGACGGGAGCGATGTTGGCCCGCTCCAGCTCCTTGAGGGCTTGGGGCAACTGTTGCCGCAGTTGGCGGCGGAAGTCGTTACGGGAAAGTGTGATGGCGGTTTCCAAGCGCCGCTGACAGACCAGCACCACGCTGGAGGCCAGGGCATTGGTGCCAGATCCGATCATGCGATTGGCCAACTCTGTTCGCATCGGCCATGTGCCGTGAAGAGCAAATCCCGCTTTGATTACCGCTGCCAGGAAGGTTTCCCAGCCCGTGCTTGCCGTGCCAGCCGCAGACTTCGTTTCAGCTTGTTTGAATGCGTAGTAGATGGTGACGGGGAAGGCAGTATGAGACTGGATGGCGATCCGCTCCATCGCCAGTGTCATGCCATCGAGGAAGAAGACTTCGGCATTCTCTTTGCTCCCATGGCGATAGGGCGTTGCCACCAGTTCCTCCGCCTTGGGAACGGCCAAGGTGGCGAATAGCTCAGGGAAAATAGGCTTCAGAGAGCGGCGCAGCCAGACATAGAAGAAGTCGGAGAGGTCGGCGTAGCCGATGTTGTCATAGTAAGGAGGATCAGTTGAAACAATGCAGTCAGATCCTATCTGCTGGCCCTGCGCATCATTCTGCCTAGCGCTTCCTTGTCTTACGGTAGGGAGACTATCAAGCACACGCATCATGTTGCCCAGAGAAGTCAGGGGATCTCCAGCCATCCCGCCCAGAACATTCGCTTCCGAGTAATCCCATGTCATCGGTAGGGCTTGCCGCCCGAATGTTGCTATTGACTGATCCATAGAAGACTTCCAACGACATAGCGTGCTCTGTGCGTCTGCGAGCTTGCTAATCGACATCCCCAAATACACTCCCACCGCATCCGAATAAGCGACAGCCCCACGCCCTCCATCACATAAAGGCACTGTCTCAATCCCTCGCCCTGCAGCCAGTGCATCCGTCTTCACCCGCTCCCGCGCTTCCTGCACCAAACCTGAGAAGGTGTTGAGCGCCACGAGCTGGCGGGTGGTGAACAGGTCTCCATAGGTGGTCAGGCCGTATGCCGGGGTCCAGAAGTTACGCGGATCGTCCGGAAGTGGCGTTTCTGGCATCCAGGTTGGCTCGGCCGTCAGTGCAATGGCTTCCATCTCTGGGGTTGGCGCCACGTAGACCCGCCCTCGATTCCCTTCCGCAACAATCGACATCAGCCGAGCACCCATATGCCCGGCAGTTCCCTCTGCTTTTATATAATCGCCATCAATGGGTGTAGTCGACATCAGGCACTGGAAGTTTGCACCGCGAGATAGCTTTGTGCCATTAATGGCTGCATCCACATCCTTCGGCCCACCCACCTTCACCGTGAAGCGATAGCCGCCGTTCTCCACCACAGGTTCCACATAGGTCTCCTTCCCTGCCTTGGTGGAGAGCATGAAGGTGGAGGCCAGCGGTACCTCCACATCCGAAAAGGCCGGGTTGGGACTCTTCACAGTGCGGGCCCATATCCAAGCGATCACAGTGAGCTTCTTGCCCACGTAGGGGTTCAAGTCCGTCCGGTCCTTCGCCATTTCGGCCGTGACCTCGATCTTCGGGTAGAGGTGGCCGATGCGCTTCTCGGCTTCGTCACGCATCCACTTGCCGTAGTAGCGCACGTCCTCCGCCAGCCCCTGGGCGCCCTTCCACTGCTGCACATCCAATTTGCGCCGGCTCTCGGGATTCACCGGTGGCATGCCCGCAAACTTTGGCGGGATCTCGATCATCGCCTTGTTGATCAGCACCGCCACCGGGTTCAGGTCACTGGCGTAGGCCTCCAGCCCTAGCCGCTGCGCCTCCAGCGGCAACGCACCACCCCCAGCGAAGGGATCGTGGAATCCGGGCAGCTTCTCCGGATTGAACAGCTCGGCCGCTTCGGGGTGATCGGCGTTGTCGGCGCAGGCCCGGCGCCAACTGCGGCGGATCTCTGCCCGCGCCCGGTTCAGCACCTGCTCGTTGGTTGTGTTCTCCCAGGTCACCAGTTCGCTGATCAACGCAAACAGCCGCAACCGCTCGTGCTCCTGGGCTTCATCGGTGGGGAACTCCTCTGGCACCGCCGAGGGGTCGTCCACCATCTGGCAGAAGATCACCGCCCGCGCTGCGGCCAGCGGCCGCCGTGCCCACCACAGGTGCAGGGTGCTCGGGTGGCCGTGGCGGATGCTCTTTTCCCGCGCAGACGCCGCATTGATCGCCTCCAGAGGGATGGCCACCTCGATCAGTTTCTTGCGGCGGTGGACGGGGTGGGGGGTCATGGCAGGGGTATGGGCTGGCTGAGAACTAGGTAGGGACACACTCATGGTCATCTGTCCTGGGCTTCTATCTGGCGGTCGTTCTCCTGGTCGGCCTCGAAGCTCTCCAGCTCCACACCCCAGTCGCCGCGGAGAAACAGCTCGGCGATCTGGGCACGACGCTGCTGATCAGCGGGCAGATCGCGACGATCCGGCAGATCCAGTTCCACCCCGCCGTCCGCGGCGAAGAGAGCATGGATACGGCTACCGAGCCCCTGGTGGTTGTCGTTGCTCATGGGAATGCCCTCCTGCTCGTTGCTGGCCGCCATCCGGCTCACGCTAGTCTTACCAGGTAATACTCGC
>CANGYR010000077.1 GCA_947458275.1 Chitinophagaceae bacterium | reverse complement strand
TGTTTTGGCAACAGGAATAACTACAACCATTCGTGATTTTGTAAAAAAGAGTTTTGCCGAATTAGGAATTGAATTAGGGTTTAGAGGAAAAGATGAAGCAGAAGAAGGATATGTTATTAAAAATACTGGTGAATACAAATTGGATGAAGGCCAAGTTGTTGTGAAAGTAGATCCTAATTATTACAGACCAACTGAGGTTGATTTGTTAATTGGGGATCCAACTAAAGCAATGACTCAATTAGGTTGGAAACCTAAATATGATTTAGCAGCATTGGTGAAGGAAATGGTGGCGAGTGATGTTTCCTTATTTAAAAAGGAATTGTACATTAAACAAAGTGGATTATAATCATGGAGCATACTGCTAAAATTTATATCGCTGGACACAGAGGAATGGTTGGTTCTGGTTTAGAACGAAAACTAAGAAAGGAAGGATATAATAATATTGTTACCAGAACTTCAAGTGAATTAGATTTAAGGAACCAGCAGGCTGTTAATGATTTTTTTGAAAAAGAAAAACCAGTATATGTAATACTCGCTGCGGCAAAAGTTGGAGGGATTCATGCCAACAATACTTATAGAGCTGAATTTATTTATGACAACATAATGATTGAGGCGAATATTATTCATGCTGCATATATGAATAAGGTTACTAAATTATTGTTTTTAGGTTCATCTTGTATTTATCCTAAAATGGCGTCACAGCCCTTGAAAGAAGAATATCTACTAAGTGGTTATTTAGAGCCAACTAATCAACCCTATGCCATTGCAAAAATTGCAGGTATTGAAATGTGTGATAGTTATAGAGCACAATATGGTTGTAATTTTATTTCTGCAATGCCTACAAATTTATATGGCACGAATGACAATTACCATCCTGAAAATTCACACGTACTCCCTGCATTAATTAGAAGAATTGTTTTAGCAAAAAAAAATAATGAGCCTACAGTTACTATTTGGGGGACTGGAACACCAAGAAGAGAGTTTTTGCATGTTGATGATTTAGCTGACGCCTGCTATTTCTTATTACAAAACTATAATGAACAGGGGTTAGTAAATATTGGTTGTGGTACAGATGTTTCAATTAAAGAACTAGCAGAATTAATAGTTTCAGAAGTTGGATATGAAGGTCAACTTGTATTTGATACAAGTAAGCCCGATGGAACGCCGAGAAAGTTAATGGATACAAGTAAAATTAATGGTTTTGGATGGTATTCGTCTATCTCATTAGATAACGGCATTAAACGAACAGTTTCAGAAGTATATAATCAATTTTAATGTTTAATAGGTTACTAGCTTTTATACTAATTATAATCTTTTCTCCGCTATTTCTATTTGTATCATTAGCTATACTTTTAGAAGATGGCTTCCCGGTTTTCTTCACTCAAAAGCGTGTAGGTATAAATTATTCTTTTTTCAAAATTTACAAATTTCGAAGTATGAAGAAGAATACCCCAAACGTGGCTACACACCTTTTAACTAATCCTGATCAATATTTACTTAAAATAGGCAAATTCATTAGAAAGACAAGTTTAGATGAACTACCTAACCTTATCAATATTATAAAAGGCGAAATGGTATTTGTAGGACCAAGGCCAGCTTTATATAATCAGGATGATTTAATGGCATTGCGTGTAGCTACCGGAGTTGATAAATTGAAGCCAGGTATAACTGGATGGGCTCAAATAAATGGTAGAGATGATATTTCAATTGAAAAGAAGGTGCAGTTAGAACAAGAATACCTGTATAAAAAATCTTTAATATTTGATTTTGAAATCCTAATCAAGACTTTAACTAATGTTTTATTTCGTAAAGGAGTAAGTCACTAGTCTTTAACTAAATAAAACAATCTTCCAATAATCTCTCTTATTCCTATTTCAGTTAATTCTAAATTATTGGCATTTGGTAGAAAATCCATAACGGTAATTGCACTTTTCCTTGCAGTCTTATAATCTAATTTAAAAGAAATTACCTCAATTCCTTCTTTCTCAAAGAGCCTCTTTGCTCTATACATATGATATGCCGATGTCACAAGTATAATTCTTTTGCTTGGACTTATTTGTTCTTTTACAGCTACTGCCTCGTCTGCAGTATTTTCCACATTTTTTGTTACAAGTATCTTTTCAGATGGTATACCATTCGAAATTGCATATTCCTTTAACACTTCTCCCTCTGTTTTATTTGCCTTATCCCATGGCATTTTTCCTCCTGTAAATACTAGCTTTTGAGCCTTACCCGCTTTAAATAATGCTATTCCTCCAAAAAATCGATCTGGGTCTCCCCATTCTATGTAGGTTGAATCTCCCACCTCATTTATTTCGAGCATTCCACTTAGCACTACAATTGCATCTGCACTATCTATAGCGCTTATTGGCTTTCTGTATTCACTTCCTTCCACTAGTTTAAAGAAGTTATTAGAGAATATAGGGGTGGATAGGATATAAATTACCCCTATTGCTATATAGATTAGCTTTTTCTTATTCTTATTCTTGTTTAATCCTATTAGTATTACTATTATGACCAGCATAATAGGTAGTACGAAAGTGGGTAGTATTTTGTGTAGGTAGATCATTGAGATTCTAGAAAGTTTTAGGTTCAAGGTAAAATTAGTCTAGGATTCTTAGAAAATCACAGATCAAGAAAAGTATTCGACACAATTTCGTAGAAAGCATTCGCATTCATTGATTAAATACAATATAACTTTCGAGAAAATTATCTAGAAAATCGAATGATTCTAGAATCCTAAAAGTTTTCTACAAGATTCTTCTAAGAATACATTCTTAACTTTCTGACTTTCTAGAATCTCAGGCGTTCTATACTCTTTTCTATACTCAGTTTTTCGATATTGGTCTATCTGTAGATAGACAATATCTCTATACGAACATTGTTATATCTAACTAGCTACATGAACATCCTAATCCATATGGCTATTATCTCTAAAAATAATAGGCAGGTACTTCTCAAAATCAATTTTGCACCTAGTGGATTTTACACCACTGATGTTGGATGCAAGCATTTCCAGTTTTCTTGGAGAAACGATTGCATCACTATACTGTTCAAAATAGCTACCAAAGAATTTCAAATAAGGTGCTTTCTTGCCACCTTTGTCGATTCGCATTAGTAAGTGGATAGCATAGTCAATCTGGTTTCTTGGACTGCTTAAAGAGCAGTTTATTTTATACTTTTCTTTTAATGGCACATCTGGTACTACCAGCCCATTGGCGAATACTATGTCGAAAACCTCTTTGCTAATAAATGGTTTTCCATTGCTAGAGGTTTCTAGGTATAAGAAAGAGAAGAATCTTCTTATTTCTACATCGCTCAGTACTCCATTTATTTTCGTCCCTCCTGGCGTTTCT
>CANGYR010000076.1 GCA_947458275.1 Chitinophagaceae bacterium | reverse complement strand
TGTCCTGCGACGATTAGGTAGGCGGGTCCGCGCAACTACATAGGCGGGTCTCAGGATGCGACAACAGGGTTCCGATTCCGGTCTGGAGCCCTGCGATGCCCGCCCCTCTGTCGTTGCGGATCAAGGAGCGGTACATGGCCAAACGGGCTGATGGACTCAGCCAGCAGGTGGCGGCTGATGCGGCGGGGATTTCGGTGCGCAGCGCGCAACGGATCGATCGCGGCGAGCTGCAGCCCGAGGGGCAACAGCAGCAACGGGGCCGCCATTGGCGCACCCGCGCCGATCCCCTGGCTGAGGTCTGGGAGAGCGTGTTGGTGCCGATGCTTGAGAAGGCGCCGCAGCTTGAACCCCAGACCCTGCTGCTGCACCTGGAGCAGCTCAGGCCTGGCGAGGAGTGGTACCGGCGCAAGCGCACCCTCCAGCGCCGCGTCGAGCAGTGGCGGGCCCTACATGGCCCTGCCCAGGAGGTGATGTTCCTGCAGGAGCACCGGGCTGGGGTGCTGGGGATCTCGGATTTCACGCTGCTCAAAGGCGAGCCGATCACCGTGGCGGGGGAGGCGCTGGAGCACCGGCTGTTCCACTTCCGCCTGCCCTATTCGGGCTGGTGCCATGTGGCGGTGATCCACGGCGGCGAAAGCTTTGTCGCCCTGTCCGAGGCCTTGCAGAACGCTCTTGCCCTTTGCGGTGGAGTGCCAGCGGAGCACCGCACCGACAGCCTGAGTGCCTGCTTCCGCAACCGCGACGGCAGCTACGCCAAGGACTTCACCAGGGGCACCCCGATCGTTCTCCGCCAACTTGATTGGCGGAGAACGATCGGGGACCCCCAGCCGGTACCGCGAGCTCTGCGCCCACCTGGGCGTGATCGCCACCCGCAACAACCGCGGCGTCGCCCACGAGAACGGCGCGATTGAGGGGCCCCACGGGCACTGGAAACACCGGCTGGAGCAGCAGCTGATCCAGCGCGGTAGCCGCGATTTCGCCACCGAGACCGAATACCGGCAGCTGGTTGCCCACGTCACCAACACCCTTAACAGCCGCTACCAGGTGCAGGGGAACCTGGAGATTGAGCAGCTGCATCTGCAGCCCCTGCCGGTGGAGCGCTTTGCCGACTACGAGCCTGTGGTGGCGCGGGTGCGGAGCACCAGCACGATCGAGGTGCGTTCAGTCACCTACAGCGTCCCCTCGCGGCTGATTGGCCAGCAGCTGACGGTGCACCTGCGCCATGACCGGCTGGATCTGTTCCTGCGCAGCCAGTTTGTCGAAACCCTGCCGCGCCTGCATCGGCAAGCGGGAGAAAGCGGGCCACTGCGGCGGATCGATTTCCGCCACATGATCGAGAGTCTGCGCCGCAAACCCCGGGCGCTGCTGCGTGCCCAGCTGCAGTCCGACCTGCTCCCAGGAGAGAACTGGCGGCAGCTATGGCGCCTACTCCTGGCGGCCCTGCCGCCGGATGAGGCCGCCAAGGTCACGGTCGATGCCCTCCATGTCGCCGCACGCACGGACGACCTGGACGCTGTGGAGCGCTATCTGCGCCGTCAGCTGCGCCGCGGTGAGCTGAACCTCACGGCCCTGCGCGATCACTACGGCCTGCGGCCCCCCAGGGGCCTGGCGGCCATGCCCCAGCTCGACATCCCCGAACACACCCTCAGCAGCTATGACGAACTCCTGGTTGGAACCCCCGAGCAGGCCTGCGCTGGAAACGGCTCTGCCAGCGGTGTTGAAACAGTTGAAACTGCCCCAGTTCCGCAGCCAGTGGCAGGCGGCCGAGCAGCAGGCCACAGCCGATGGCTGGAGTCCAGCCAGCTACCTCTATGTGCTGGCGGAGCAGGAACACCAGCAGCGGCATCAAGCCCGTCAGCGGCGGCTGTTGCATGAGGCCCAGCTGCCGGTCCCCAAAACCCTGGCGGACTACGACTGGAACGCCATCCCGGATCTGGAGCGTCCCCAGATCGAGCAGATCGCCCACGACACCGGCTGGCTGGACCGCGCCGAGAACCTGCTGCTGTTTGGCCCCAGCGGTGTGGGCAAAACCCACCTGGCGGCTGGCATCTGCCGCAGCCTGATCGCCCTGGATCGCTCGGCACGCTTCTTCTCCGCCACCACCCTGGTGCAGGAGCTGCAGCGCGCAAAAGCCGACTACGCCCTGGCTAAGGCCCTCAACCGGCTGGATCGCTACGCCCTGCTGGTGATCGACGACATCGGCTACGTGCGCAAGGACGAGGCGGAGACCTCGGTGCTGTTCGAGCTGGTCATGCACCGCTACGAACGGAAATCCCTGTTGGTGACCAGCAACCAACCGTTCAGCGAGTGGGAGAACGTCTTTTCGACCAGCGCCATGACCGTGGCGGCAGTGGACCGGCTGGTGGACCACAGCACGATCATCCAGATCAATGGCGAGAGCTACCGCCGCAAGCGGGCCCGCCGCCTTGGTCGCCCCAGCTCGGGCTGATCCGTCGCCGCGACCAGGCGTCAATTACCCGCCAACGTCCGCTAACCCAGGCGCCAGTTGCCGGTGTGGGCTCCGCGCTGCCGTCGGACCGTGGGGTCCGCCGGCTCGTGCGCTCCGCTACAAGTTCTGGCAGAGGTATCGGCGACCACGAGGCCAGCGAGTGGCTCAGTTGTCGGTGTCGCCTCCCCCTGCCATCGCAGGGGGAGAGAGGGGGGGCACCCGCCTACGTAATTGACGCGACCCGTCTAAGTAGTTGACACCGGGCATACAACCTCACCCGCCTGATGGGGGGCAGCTTTGGCATCGCCCTGTTGGCGGTGATTTTCGACCAACGCCGCTCACTGCATCGCAGCAACCTGGTGGAGCACCTAACTGTGACCAATCCGCTGCTGCAGGAACGGCTGAGCCAGTTGCAGGCCCTGGTGCTCGAAAGGGGCGAAGGCCCCGGAAGGGTCGCCGATCAGGCCCTGCAACTGCTCAGTGACCAGGTGGGCCGGCAGGCCTCGCTGCTGGCCTGTAGCGATGTGTTTCGGGTGGTGGGGTTGTTGTTTCTGCTGGCCCTGCCGCTGGTGCTGTTGACGGGCGGGCGGGCGCGGGGTGGGGGCGGAGGGGGGCTGATTGAAAGTCTGGTCAAGTCGCCCATCCCGGCCTGATCCCAGCCATGGCGTGCAGCTTGGCCATGTCGTGGGCCACCGCGGCCAGCCCAGCTCTCACCAAACCGGTTTCTGCGCGTGGAGTGCGTCGGCCTGGTTCAAGACGCCCTCCAGATCCATTTTGGAGACCAGCCTCGCGCAGAACCACGTGCTCATAGTACTCGCGGGTGACGTAGGCACCTTAGGCAATCGCCGCTCCGAGCGCCTTGGAGTCACCTGGGCAATGAAGGCCCTGCCACTGCCATCGCTCGCGACGATCGA
>CANGYR010000075.1 GCA_947458275.1 Chitinophagaceae bacterium | reverse complement strand
GTATTTAAATTTAAAATTGCCTTTAACTAACCCCCTTCGCTTGTTACTAATCATCGATAAGACCTCTGACACAGGTAATGAACTTAGATTTCGGGTGTAAGAATCATAGCCTAATTTTTCTGCTAAAAAAATCGGATTCACTTCCCATCTTACGTTGATTCGACCCGTAGTCGGTTTAGCGTAGATGATCAGTCTATCCATTTCATTCTCATCTTCTCGTGTGCCTTTGCCGGTCAATGGCAAATAACCCTGCCACACATTTACTTCACTTGTTGTTAAACAGGCTGAGTCTGCTATATCAAACGCACCTCTTGATGATATAGCCCCCAGATCAACTTCAACGGTTGTAACTACTAATCCACCACCACCGCCGCCACCACCTGTAACATTGACCTTTGCATTTATCTTTGTCTTAACCGCCCCAACAAGTTCACTAACTGTTACTGATGTGGTATTATTGAAGTATATTAATGTATCAGTTCCTTGCTCAATGATTCGTTTAACGTGCTGACAATTCACATA
Organism: Chitinophagaceae bacterium; assembly: GCA_947458275.1. GTDB lineage: Bacteria > Bacteroidota > Bacteroidia > Chitinophagales > Chitinophagaceae > Ferruginibacter. The sequence continues at coordinate 2,929 of CANGYR010000075.1, read as the reverse complement.
AACCTCCGTTAATGTTGCGTGTGTAAAGTCATCATATTGCCCCGCTGATGTTGCTGCCTTAAATGCTGCATAGGTTGTGCCATTGACCGTATAATTAGGACTTGCAGGTATCATCTCGATAGCTGCCGTGTGATTCATTAAGGTCTTATCTGCAACAACAACCAATGCTCCTGCAACGCCCTCATAAGCATATAAGACCGCATCTGTGCTGATGTAGTAATCCGTACCCGATATGTTTATATCTTGAATCATTAATCCGTTGAGATAGTTGCTCCTTGATTTTTTATGCCTCCGATAATTAATTTCATGCCTTGAGTATCCGCAGGTGGTGCTGGTGGTGTTTGCAAAGATAAATCAAAATTTGCACCCGATACTATATTTTGTTCATATAAGAACATCAGATAATCATTGACCGCATTTGTCGATAATTTATTCCCATTAAAGTCAATGTTATAAACTCCGTTTGCATAAGCAATTAGGCTATTTTTGATTTCTCTTACGCCACAACTTGCAAAACTTACCCCTAAACTATTCGGGCTGATTTCTCCCTTAACCGAAACGATAATATCATTACTTGCAGTGAAGTCCATACTATCATCATGGTCACCAACATATATCCTTGCATTATAATACTTTTGTGATGAATACGATTTGGAAAGACTTGTTGAACCTGATGGTAATGTCGAATGATTGATTTGAGTTCCATCTCCCCATATTACTGCATATCGGTTAGCCGTTACTGTGTTTATGTCAAATGCCAATGTATTAACACCTGCCCGAACTTCGATGCCTAAATCAAATCCATATGGCAATACATCAACAGATGCCAATGCATAACTACCTGATATTGCCTCACCTAATGCTTTCTTGTAGTGCAAGAATCCATCTTCTGCTATGGAAAAAAATCCGTTTAGTGCAAGTCCGTTTGTTAGTATGGAATTATTCAGATAGTCCACAAAATTAGATGCACCTGTAAAATCAGTCTGAATGGCAAATGTAGTTCCATACAATGTTATCTGCTTCACGTAGAATCTCGATGTCGTTGGTAGTTGTGCAATGCTTATAGTTTCTATCTGCTCAACTTCGATTGAGTCATTATTAAACCTCTCACGCAGTTGCAATGTGTATGCTTTTAACGGATTATGCTCAGTACCACGTTGCTCAAATTTCGCATTCTCAACCCTTGTATATGCTACCCCATCGATGTAGAGTGAATCCATCAATGTGATGCGATTTAGTTGGTCTAATTTGTAATCAGGTAGATTGATTAAAGTTAAAGTGAATATTCGTGCAACTTTGCCCGAAATCATTTCTAAATTCTTCGGTTGGTCTTCGTAAACATAGAATGATGCATCGGGCGTGAACTCTGATATATGACCTTCGTATCTTGCAATGAACTCAATATTGTTATTAAACTTGATATTGTCCTTGTTGTACGAATTGAAATATTTAAACTGACATGAATACTTGTGATAGGCTTTTATCTCTATTGGCTCACTGATGCAAAAAAGATCTGCACCTGTCTGAAGGTGCTGAACTTGAATGTGATATGTACCTTCGGGTATTAATGCCGTGTTTACTTTGCACTCATAAACTTTATTCCCGGCAAATGTACCGCCTATCCCTGAGTGTGATAAGGTCATAAAAGTAGTTCCATCACAATTCAACAAACGAACAACATAATTTGCAGTTGTAGCATCACTACCCGACCATTGAAAGATTATTGGGTCTGATTGTTGGAATTTAGCTTTGTATTGCTCCTCATCATCCCATGCCTTCAATACACGGACAAAAAAGTCTGCATCCCATGTCTTGAAGTTATATGATGGATTGAACGAATTTAATAAGATTGAACCGCTTGTAGTGTTAAGCGTTATATCCGATTGATGATAAAACTTTATCGGATTGCTGTGTGAAAATTCAAAAATATTTGCCATTAGTTTATTAAAGTTGCTAAGTTACTATTTGATGCCATGATTAATTCGATATTACCCTCTTGATTTTCTGCTACCTTTTGACTTGCCTGTAAAAGATAGCCGTAATAGGTAACACCCTTCCAACTGAACGCACATAAGCCATAAGGATTGGCCTGAATGATGTTTATCAAGTTCATCGGAATCTTGCATTTAATCTTTGCCTTTAATGGCATATACAATGCGTTTGTAGGCAAACACAATGTAGATATAATCTCATCCGAACCCTCATCTATTACCGTTGGTGCTGAACCAAATAAGGTTATTAAGCGGTCATTATCTGCTGTGTTTTTTCCTGTTGTGACAAAGATATAATCCTGAGAATTGACAAAGTACATAATTGACGCAAGATAATTTGCATTTCTACGTATCATTCTTTTAGGACTGAAAAACAAATTGAATAGTTTATCCTGATTGCTATAATTGCCGTAAACATCTCTAAACAAATTCTGCAATTCGAAATAAGATGCACCGGGCGTTAAGTTGATAGCATCACGATACAAGTCGTAGTAATCCGTTGGAGTTCCATTTAGGTCAAATTGTCCAGCCGGTGCTGATGTATCAACGTCTAACATAAACACATCATTGTCATTCTCGTTATCTGCTACAAGTTTATCAGTTAGGTTTCTAATTGTTATTGAAATACCTGTAATATCAGAACGAAACGGACTAACCATATCTTTAACCGATGTTGTTTTTTTCATCGGTGAACTCATAATGAGCGTACTATTAACCTCCTCCTTTCCGTTGATAGTATCATAATCATAATTCTGATATCCTATCTTTAATTGTGAGTGCATCTCATCAGTTAATGGAGTTGTTTCAAACATGGATACCTCACCGAAGTCAACTATCTGAATCGAATCATCATAAGCAAAAGCTTTGTCAGTAATAACAAGTTCATCCGTTGGTCTTTTATAGAAAGCACAAGTGTTTAGGTTGTAATTAATTGCTCT
>CANGYR010000074.1 GCA_947458275.1 Chitinophagaceae bacterium | reverse complement strand
TCAAGCACCCACGCAACGCATCAACATCCGCAGTTAATGAAGGATGTTTGTTAGAGATAGCATACGACCATCGCCCAGCAGACCAAGCGATAGAAGTTAAATTACCATCGCAACAAGCAATAAATGAGATTACTTTACAAATTACTAAAACTCTTGAAGGAACTGCTGCTGTCTCTGTTGAGTTTATAATTGTTCTGCGTGTTGCCGAGAGAGAACCGAAATATATAAAGTTCGGGGCACTATCTAATATTACTCAACGCTCCAGACTATAAATAATATATACTTATAGTAAGAGATAGTGATGCCCGAGAAATTCAAGACAATTACTTCATTTATTAAATCTAGTAATCGTGGGAGTAATGAGACACCATATAATTTTACCATAGATTATCCTGATGGTATCTTAACTTGTAATGGTAATGAATATATGGAGATTAATGTGGTATCATTTGATATGATAAATACGATGTATAATATATCAGCCGGAGCGTCTGCTAATAACCAGTTTATAATACGACGAGGAACAACCGACACAATATACACAATACCTGAAGGAAATTATAGTGTGAAGACATTTCTAATACAATTACAAACACTAATAAATGACCCACATATAACCATAGCATATAATATCGCACAGAATACATATACACTACATAAGAACGGCACATCACAATTACATTATTTAATACCTTCTAAGATTTGGGGCTTAGTTAATATGATACCCACAACAATATATGAGATAACTAGCACAGGATTAACAACAGGATATATTAATTTAGTTAATTACTCTAAGATTATACTAAGGACTGAGGGTGTAAATTATTATTATTCTAATATAGAGAACTATGGCGTGAGTAATAAATCAACACTATCTAATATAATATTCTGGGCTTGTAAGAGTGATATAGAACCCTTTAAGGTTATCAAGTATAACAACGAAGACGCAGGGCGTTCATTCAATTACAGAATTGAGAACAGAGAAATTAACAATTTAACGCTACAATTAAGGAACGAGAATAACGAGCCTATACTAGATGCTCCAGACTATCTTATAGCATTACAATTCAACTTCTACCGAAGAGATGATAATACAATCAAGACTAATATAATTGCTATAAATAAATTATTGAATGATATATACACAACTTTAATATTTGCTATGAAGCGATTGGGTCTTCTTGCTTAGTTTCTCCGGAACTGCCCGACTGCGAGGGCTTAGAATAATAATTATCTATGTATATAATAGGATATGATAGCACATAATCAAGTAGCAAATCATAAATATAGTAGATATTTTGAATTAGAATTCAAGAGATACTATGAATTACAGAATGATTTAGAACTAGTAGATTTAAATGAGACTAATCCCTATGCTCTTTATGATTATAGAGATGAGGTAAATCACTACTTTATAGAGATACGCTCTCGCAAGGAATACAATAGAAATGATTTAAACTATGCGATGTTTAACAAGCAAAAATTAGAAAATCTCTACGAACTTCAAGCACAGAACAAGAAGTATAAGATATTAAATTATTTATACATATTTAATGATGAGGATGGAGTAGATAACCATAAAATATATAGTATAAATCTAATGGATTTGATTGGGGAAAATCTTGCAACTTGTATAGATAATCAAGGCAAGACCTGCTATAAAATACCGATGATTTATTATCATAAGATTAAGGACTATGAACCTCGCATACCTAAACTAAGCCCTCGTAGTCGGGCAGTTCCGGAGGAACTATAATAACATTAAATAAATAAAATATTCTTATTTAATAGATAAGAAATGATTGGTAATCTCGGCAACCGATTACAGAATATTTATGCTAACCGACGAAATTACGCAGCAACCGCCCAGAAAATAGTAGGTGGTGGTCGCAAGATTATATCAGCACTAGGACGGGCTAACGAGTTCGCTTCTAAGATAGGTATTTCTAACCCACAGATATCCGGTGCGGTGGGAGCAATCCAGCAATACGGCTCACCAGCATTAGACTTCGCAGATAGCGAGTTGGCTAGGGTTGGTAATTAGTCATTCTGGGAGCATTATTAAATTTTATATATTTCTATTATTATAGAGATGCTATTAACATTAGAAGAGAGAATAGAGAAATTATTGAGTAAGACCGAGGCTCTTGTATTATTAACAAATAAAGCGAATGGGTATTGGAGTATGGTGAAGTTCGCATTCAATATACCACTAGTTCTTACATCTAGTGCTATGTGTATCATCAATAGTATTAGCGAAGATGCGAACGAAGTTAAAATACCTAATATCGTGGTGAATGCCGTAAGCGTATTGATTATGTCGCTTAATAATTCTATTAAGGCGAGTGAGAAATGCGATTTATTCAAGAGATTATCACAGCAGTTATTGTTGCTTACAGGTAAGATAGAGAATGATGATATAATTGATGAGAATGAGTTTAAAATATTAGCGATGTCTTATGAGAACCTAGTTAATGATATACCATTTGAGGATGTGCCTAACCGTTTCAAGGAACAGGTAGCAGAGAGTTTTCGTAATAGGTATCTACCGCTACAACTTAACGGATGTAGCGGTAATAATAAATATCATAAGAAGGTAGAGCGGAATAGCGGAGGCGGAGCGGAATTAGGTATTGTTGAGAGAGTTTAAGCCCTCGTCGTCGGGCAGTTCTGAAGGAACTAATAATTTAATATATTGTTTAATATTAAGAAGAGATGTCTCATTTTATAGGTGCTACTGGATTAGATATATTTGATGATGCTATTGAGACTGCTATTGAAGAAACAACATTAACATTAACAAACCTTATAGACGCAGTCGCTACACAGGACAATTTAAATGCGATATATTCCAGTAATTATACAGACAAAGTCGGGATTTATTCAAGCAACTACAGCGATAAAGTGGGAATATGGGGTAGCAATTATACAGACCGAGAGATAACATATACTAGTAATTATGTTAAGACTACTAGTAATATATTAGTGAATAGAATAAAATTATTAGAAGGAAGCGAAGGAACTGCGGGAGACCCGAACGCTGACCCTCCTATCCCTCCTATACCTCCTACGGGTAATTTTGCTATATTAGCAACATTAGGACTATTAACAGCAGGGGCAACAGCAACAGGTATTCTTATTGGTGATTTAACAACTAAGGTGAATAATAATGCGATATATGGTAGTAATTATAGTGATAGAGTAGGTGTATTTGGTAGCAATTATACGAATAGGGTAGGTGTATTTGGTAGCAATTATACGAATAGGGTAGGTGTATTTGGTAGCAATTATACGGATAGAGTAGGTGTATTTGGTAGCAATTATACGGATAGAATTGGTATATTTGGTAGCAATTATACGGATAGAATTGGTATATTTGGTAGCAATTATACGGATAGAATTGGTATATTTGGTAGTAATTACACCGATAAGGTAGGTATATATACTAGTAATTACACCGATAAGGT
>CANGYR010000073.1 GCA_947458275.1 Chitinophagaceae bacterium | reverse complement strand
TACTACTCTTTTTGTCTTATCAATACTAAGGGTTTGGTTTATGTAGTTTTGAAGGTTAGCAACTCGTTTTTCTACATTCTTTACTGGTCTGTTCCAACCGTTAATCATATAATCGTAGAGAGTATCTTTTATATATTCTCCATCGTCTTTGTGATAAATGAAAAATAGTTTAACGTGGTCTTCGGTAAATGCTTTTAATGGTTTATGCCTCCAAATGCCTGTGCCAGGATTAATGTCTGTTTTACCTCCTTTAAACTCCAGTAAGTTTGAGTTGGGATGTGTTTCAAATACTTTGTTGTTGGGTACTTTGTAGAAACCATCTTTATTGAGCTTGAACATTGCTTTAAAAGCATCTGTATTGAGATAGGCATTATAGAAGTTCTCTAAATGCTTTAAGTAGATTGGGAAGCGGTTTTCTTTTTTCAGTTCCTCTTTCTCAATGATAAATTCTTTCTTGAGTGTATTGCTTAAAATTGGGTACAGTGTTTCTTGGTTCTGCCTTAAATCTTCTGGCATCTTCTCATACTTATACACTGTGCCGTTACAATTGACAAGGTTGTATTTGGTGGTATCAAAATCTGCTATTTCGGAAATGCTTTTGTGTAATATTTTTGAAGTGCCATTGTATGCAACTACAAATTCATAACCGTTTGCGGTAACTTGGTTGAATTGGACTTTTATAGTAAAGTTGTTGTAAAGCTGATATACTTTGTTTTTGTGCAATGGGTCTTTAAACCATACTTCAATATCATCTACATAATTCGGGAACACAATTGCACCTTCAATACTTTTGAAATAATTAAATACCAAATGGCGGAAATAGTGGAGTGAAAAGTTTATAGCATCAGCAAACTTTATTTCTGTGGTAATTGCTCCTTCTCGTGGTGCTTGGAAATCAGTATAGTAATTCCTGTGCTTTGCTTCTCTACCTTCGGGGAAGGTTTCCATAATTTTACCCCAGTAGATAGGTGCAAAGCCTCTTTGCTTCTCACCATAGAATGAGAAAGTGCCTTTACTTACTACTGGTGTAAATGGAATGATATTTAATTGAATTTGCTGCATTTAGATTAAATATTTTTGCCTGTTAAAGTTGCTATTTGCTCCAACGTATCTATTGCTTTTTTTAATTCATTACTAAACAAAGGTGTTTCAATATCATAGTGAGAGCTTGGGTTTAAAATTCTGTCTTTATAATCTTTTAAGTCTTGCAATAAAGCTGCTGGCAAACCATTGGCTGTTCCAAGTGTGATAACTTTTGTAATCAAGCCATCTAATTTCATTGGGGTAAAATCGCCACCTAATTGTTCTTGTTTTGTTAAGTATGCCTTGCAAAATTTTTCAACGCCTTGCCTTAAAGTATTTGCCGATGAAGAAAAATCCTTTTGTTTATATAAGGCTCTTGCTTTATTCACTTTTCCAGCATCTTTAATAACGATTGGGTGCAAGTTGGTATTTGCAGCATTAGCATCTTCAAACATTTGATAATGCACCCAGTTGGTTTGTGCCTTACGGTTGATTTTATCTTTTGCTAACTCGTATAAATAAAAATCGTGGGTTAAGATGAGCAATTGATAGTTTGGGGCAATGTTGTCTAATATATAGTCTAAGGCAACATCACGGTTTTTCATATCAAGGCTTATCATAAAATCATCTAAGATTGCCAGTTTTAATTTGGCGTCTTGTAAACGTTTTTTAAGAATAGCAAATCGAATAGCCAAGCCCAATGCTGATAGCCTTGCTTCATTTAAAAAAGTATGTGGTTTTAAAATACCAGGCTGACTGTAAAAGTTTGGAATTTCTAATTTAACTGCAAAACGAGGATGCTCAAATTGTAATTCAGTTAGTTTTAAAGATTGGTATTCTTCTAAAGTGAGTTTGAATGTAAAGTCATAACCAAATGCTGCTAATATTGGGTTCCCTTCTGTGTTTATAAAAGTAAGTAGTTGTTCAAACTCTGCTTTAAAACCATTGATTACGTTGGTGTATTCGCCAAATGCAGGTTCTCGTCTCAATGGGTATCTATCAATTTGAGATGTTTTGGTTTTACCAGTTTTTGGCGGACCCAATTTTACAAAGTCCCAAATTTGTTTTGCATTTTCAGTTTCCTTTTCGGCATTGGGTGTTCCGTCAGCATTTTTAGTCCAGTATTTTACTGGTGCAAATTTTACATAGGGTAATACTTCTCCTTGAAAATAATTGAATATATCTACATCATCGCTATGAGAAAAATTGTGTAACTGAAATATCATTTTGTAATTCAGAAACTCGGAAGCGTAATTGGCAGATTGTGCATCGTTATCTGCATTCAAAGCTGTATCGGCTAATGAAACTTTTATTTGTGAGCCATCTTGTAACTCTAAAAGTATTTCGCTATCCACCCAGTCGGCATTTGCAGGATTTAAAAACAGATTGGTTAATTTTTCATCGTTGGTAAAATCAAAATACTTTTTTATTTCGTTGTCATCTTCTTTATTGGCACATTCTAAAATGGTGTATAAAGCCCAATACAATGAACTTTTACCACTACCATTTTCACCATAAAGCAACAAATGTTTGCCATTATCAAAATCAAATTCTAAGGGTTGCTGAAAGAATTTAAAATTCTGAATTTTTATTTTATTAATATTTGAACGAGGTACTGCCATACGGTTAATGTGTGGTGCTGTTTATGCGTCTTATAATGTCTTTGCTTTTTATATTGCTTAAAATAATGCGATTGCGAATGGGGTTATCTTGCCCTTGTAGCCATTTGTAGCAGTCGCCTATTATTTTGGCGTTGGCTTCTTTGTTGGCATTAACGCTGGTATCTATTTGCTTAAAATGTTCGATGGTATCTATAAACTGCAATACATCTATTTCTAACTCTTGCATATGCTGGGTAAAGTACAACTCGTACACCATCATATTGGCTACATCTTCAAACACTGGTGCTATACTGGCATTATCAGTAAAGTTGTTTACAGGTGGTTGGGTTGGATTATACAAATAGACCAAATAGTCATTTAAAACATTAAATTTCAACTCAAGTAAAGTTTCATTTAAGTAATAAACTGGAATTTCTTCAAGAATATTTTTTTTAATCTCCCTTGAATTACCTTGCAGTTCTGGAAATTTATCTTCAAAGCAAAATCTAAATAATCTAGAATTAAAATAAATTGTTAGGTATTTTAGCTTTTCACCTGTTAAAATAAATGACTTATCATTTGTATAAAATTTATTTTCATCATAAATAAATGGTAAGTCCTTAGTTATACTTGGATAAATAATCTTTGGTAAAAGGAAACAATTATTATAAACACAATTTCTAAGGTTTGTCCAGTGGTCACCTTGGTTATGTCTAACTTTTCCAAGGTCTTCAAATTTTAATAAATGTTCGTAAACTTTTGGATAATCATTTACTACATCAACTCTATTAATCCTTTCTCTATATTTTTTACCAGTTGCATCTATTGCTTCAATTAATTCACCATTGTATGTATTTATTAGGTATTGATTTGAAAAATTCGG
>CANGYR010000072.1 GCA_947458275.1 Chitinophagaceae bacterium | reverse complement strand
TGCGCTCGACAAGCAGATCGCGGCGATCGCACTGCTGCATGACCTCACGGTGGTGACGCGCAACACGGCCGATTTTCTGCCCACGGGCGTGGCCTTGCTGAATCCCTTTCAAGGGCCAACCGAGCCTGCCCCATGACCCAGACATCTCCCCTTGCCAGCGAATTGGCAGCCGGCTTTGTGCCCTACGACGTGGCCGAGCATCTCAGAACCCCTGAAGAGATGGCGGCCTATCTGGATGCCTGGCTGGAGGAGGCACCGGATGATGTGGGCGGACTGGCACGGGCCCTGGGGGACATCGCCCGAGCCAAGGGAATGACGCAGGTGGCGAAGGAGACCGGTCTCAGCCGGGAGAGCCTGTACCGGGCGCTCAGCGCCGATGGCAATCCAAGTTTCGCCACCGTGCTCAAGGTGACCAAGGCTCTTGGCCTGAGGCTGCATGCCTGCGCCGCTGTTATTGAGGGGTAATGCACCCGACCAACATCACAAGGTTTCCCCTCACTCCACAGTCCCACTCCATGCCCGTCAACACCGCCGCCATCAAAACCTTCGCCCCGGCGATGCGTCGGCAGCTGATCGAGGCGGTGGGCCGCAAGCTGGATCTACTGCTGCACCAGGCCAGCGCCGACACGCTGACCACCGCCGCCGGCCCGATCGAGGAGCTGCGGCAGCAGGAGGCAACAAATCGCCAGGAGTTGCTAGAGCGGGTGGCCTACAGCTGGTTCAATCGCCTGGCGGCGCTGCGTTATCTCGATGCCCGGCTCTGGCATCCCTTCGGCGCCAGGGTGTTGATGCCGCAGACGGAGTCAGAAACCCAGCCCGAATTGCTGAAACTGCTGCGCAGCGGCAGCCTGCCCGCTGAACTGCAACCCCACACCGATGAGGCACGCCTGCAGGGCCTGCTCGATGGCCGGATCCCCACGGCCCAGGCCGGATCCGATCCCCAGGGGGAGGTGTATCGCGAATTGATCCTGGCGGTGTGCCGCTCCTATCACCAGCTGCTGCCGAATCTGTTTGAAGGGCTGGATGATGCCAGCGAGTTGTTGCTACCGGACGATCTGCTCAGCGATGGCTCGATTGCCGGTGGCTTCCGCAGCCAGATCAGCGACAGCGATTGCGAAGATGTGGAAATTCTGGGCTGGCTCTATCAGTTCTATATCGCCGAAAAGAAAGATGAGGTGATGGCCCGCAAGAAGGCGGTACCCACCGAAGACATCCCGGCTGTCACCCAGCTGTTCACGCCCCACTGGATCGTGCGCTATCTGGTGGAGAACTCTCTGGGGCGGCTCTGGCTACTGAACCGGCCGGAGTCGAAGCTGCAAGAGCAGATGCCGTACTACATCGAAGGCGAAACAGAAACCGATTTTCTACGGATCAATAAACCAGAAGAGATCAAACTGCTGGATCCCGCCTGTGGCAGCGGGCACATGCTCACCTATGCCTTTGATCTGCTCAGCCACATCTACACAGAAGAAGGCTATGCGGCGGCTGAAATCCCCGGATTAATCCTGCAGCACAATCTCTATGGGCTGGACATTTGCCCTCGCGCCACCCAGTTGGCTGGTCTGGCTCTGGTTCTCAAGGCCCGGGCACAATCGCGTCGTTTCTTCCAGCCAGGACAGCTGGTGCAGCCTCAGATCATCAAGCTGCAGGATGTGCAGTTTGAGGAAGGCGAGCTGAACAACTACATCGAAGCACTCGACCTCGGTGAGCTGTTCGATCCAAATCTATTCAAGCTGCTCCGCCAGTTCGAGGAAGCGAAGACCTTCGGCTCGCTCATCCAGCCTTGCCTTGATGAACAGAGTATCGCCGACGCCCGCCGTGCGATCAAGGCGGAGGACCTCGGCGGCCAGCTGTTCTTGCGCGAGATGCACCTCAAAGTCCTGCGTGTGCTCGAACAAGCCGAGGCGCTCACCCAGCGGTATCACGTCGTTGTCGCCAATCCGCCCTACCTGAATAAGTTCACGCTCAAGCTCAAGGAATTCGTCGAAAATGAATTCGAGAACTACAAGAGCGACCTTTTTTCTGCTTTCGTAATTCGTGCTACGAAATTGTCGCTGAAAGCTGGCTATTGCGGTCTGGTAACTCCGAATGTATGGATGTATATCTCGTCCTACGAGACGCTCCGCAAAACCGTCTTGAATGAGCATAGTCTTGAATCACTAGTAGAGCTTTCACTTTCTGGCTTCACGGGCGCTACCGTCCAGCTATGTGCATACGTGGTTAGGAGCTATGCGCCAGCGAACAAACGGAAAGGTAGCTTCATTCGTTTGGTGGAATACAAACGCGAAGCCGAAATGGCTCCAAAAACCTTAGAAGCAATCACAAATAAAAGCTGCGGTTGGTTTTATCGAGCAGCAGCTTCAGATTTCAAAAAAGTTCCCGGCAGCCCGATCGCGTATTTCTCGAACGAAAAAGTTCTATCAACTTTTACCAAACATGATCCTCTGGAATCTCACGGACTAGTTCGTCAGGGTGCGGCAACTTCCGACAATAACCGCTTTCTAAGGCTATGGCATGAAGTTGCTTTTAAGTGGATAGGATGGGGTCTTTCCAATCTTGATGAAGCAAACGCGTCAGGCCTGAAGTGGTTTCCCTACAACAAAGGAGGGGCGTTTAGGAAATGGTATGGAAATCACGATTTCTTGATAAACTATCAAAACGACGGGGCGGAACTCAAGCAATTCCAATCAACGTTAAATCAGGGTTGGACCGTTCGCCTAAAAAGCCGGGAGTATTACTTTCAGGAATCTGTTAGCTGGCCAAAGATATCTTCTGGTGTCTTCTCGGCTAGATATTATCCGAACGGGTTCATTTTTGACGTGGCAGGTTGCTGCTATTTTCCCAAAGACAACATTTCGAACAAAAGCCTAGTTGCCCTTCTAAATTCGCGAGTTGTTGAGACACTTCTCGAAATACTTTTCCCTACACTTAACTTCGAAATTGAGCAAGTTAAGAAAGTCCCTTTCGTCAACCTACCCGACAGCGCCCTCTGGTATCTGGACGAGGTTTATGGTCTCGCCCGCGCGGACTGGGACAACTTCGAGACCTCGTGGGATTTCTCAGGCCTACCGTTGCTGCGGCCGGGGCTGAAGGGACTGGCGTTGGAGGAGAGCTGGCGGAATTGGGAGGCGCAGAGCACTGCCGCCATCCGCCGGATGCAAGAGCTGGAGACGGAAAACAACCGACTCTTCATAGCCGCTTATAGCTTGGATGGCGAGTTGCAGCCCGAAGTACCTGAGGATCAAATCACCCTGGCTCGCGCCGATCAACGTAAGGATGTGGCGGCCTTTCTCTCCTACGCCACCGGCTGCATGATGGGCCGCTACAGCCTCGATCACCCCGGCCTGATCCTCGCCAATGCCGGCGACACGTTGGAAAACTATGTCGCCAAAGTCGGCAAAAGCACTGGCGACCTCAGCTTCCAACCCGACCGCGACGGCATCATCCCCGTGCTCGATGGCGAGTGGTTTGAAGACGACATCGTCGCCCGCAGCCGCGAGTTCCTGCGCGTCTGCTTCCC
>CANGYR010000071.1 GCA_947458275.1 Chitinophagaceae bacterium | reverse complement strand
TGCTCCCAGGTTGGCCAGGTTACTCTTTCCATCAATTCCTCATAGGAATCTTTGAAATATGCTTCAATTTTTTTCATGTCATTTGCTTGCACGGGCACTAGGATTCGAACCTAGATCGAAGGTTTTGGAGACCTCTATTCTGCCGTTGAACTATGCCCGTTTGAGAAAACAAAGTACTCAGGTATGACCTAAGTACTTTGTAAAGGTATGATTTCCATATTAAAAACAGGCCGGTTTAACCCAGCCTGTTCTGTATTATTTCAAAATGTCAGTTACCTGACCTGCACCAACGGTACGTCCACCTTCACGAATCGCGAACTTCAGACCCTTTTCCATCGCGATCGGAGCGATCAGACGAACAGTCAGGTTGATGTTATCGCCAGGCATTACCATCTCTACTCCTGCAGGCAGTTCAACTTCACCGGTTACGTCTGTAGTACGGAAATAGAACTGAGGGCGGTATTTCTGGAAGAAAGGAGTGTGACGACCACCTTCTTCTTTGCTCAGTACATACACCTCACCTTTGAATTCAGTGTGCGGGGTGATAGAACCAGGCTTACAGATTACCATACCACGACGGATATCTTTTTTCTCGATACCACGCAGCAGCAGACCTGCGTTGTCTCCGGCTTCACCTTCGTCCAGAAGCTTACGGAACATTTCCACACCTGTACAGGTAGAAGTAAGTGGCTTTTCGATCAGACCTACGATCTCAACCGGTTCACCAACTTTGATGCGACCACGCTCGATACGACCAGTAGCAACTGTACCACGACCAGTGATAGTGAATACGTCTTCTACTGACATCAGGAAGGCCTGGTCAACCGGACGGGGAGGCAGCGGAATGTATGAATCTACGGCATCCATCAGCTCTTCGATCTTAGCTTCCCATTTAGCATCACCGGCAAGAGCACCTGTTGCAGAACCCTGGATAATAGGAGTGTTGTCTCCATCAAATCCATAAGAACTTAACAGCTCACGGATTTCCATTTCAACGAGTTCCAGCAGTTCAGGATCGTCTACCAGATCCACTTTATTCATGAAAACTACGATACGGGGTACACCTACCTGACGAGCAAGCAGGATGTGCTCTTTTGTCTGGGGCATAGGACCATCTGTAGCAGCCACAACCAGGATAGCACCGTCCATCTGAGCAGCACCAGTGATCATGTTTTTCACATAGTCAGCGTGACCAGGACAGTCAACGTGTGCATAGTGACGATTGGCGGTCTGATACTCCACGTGAGCAGTGTTGATGGTAATACCACGCTCTTTCTCTTCAGGAGCAGCATCGATTTCATCATACTTCTTTTCCTGTGCCCATCCTTTTCTGGCAAGGATGTTGGTGATAGCAGCAGTTAAAGTGGTTTTACCATGGTCAACGTGACCGATGGTACCAACGTTAACGTGGGGCTTGTCCCGCTTAAATTGCTCTTTTGACATTGTTATCCTTTTTAGGTTGTGTTTACAATTTTTATTTAGAAAGCGACCTCGCTTTTCTCCAAATTTATGAGCCGTTGATGAGAATTGAACTCACGACCTCTTCCTTACCAAGGAAGTGCTCTACCACTGAGCTACAACGGCTTTTACCCAGAGGCAGGTACTGGAAAACAGATCCGTTAAGAACAGATCTGTTTTCTCGACCTACGCGAGCGGGAGACGAGGCTCGAACCCGCGACCTATAGCTTGGAAGGCTATCGCTCTACCAACTGAGCTACTCCCGCGACGTTGCTTGAGCAGTTTGCTACTCAAGCATCTGAAAAGAACTGTGGGCAGTGGTGGATTCGAACCACCGAAGTCGAAAGACAGCGGATTTACAGTCCGCCCCATTTGGCCGCTCTGGAAACTGCCCGAAACTTGTAATGCCTGAAAATGTGTGTGAAAGCTGGAAGCTGAGCCTGTTATTACACCGATTCATCCTCATTCAACATTCACCCTTCATCATTCACCATTACTTCTGGAGCCACTTGTCGGAATCGAACCAACGACCTACTGATTACAAATCAGTTGCTCTACCAGCTGAGCTAAAGTGGCGTTTTTGTGAAGCGCTGCACTTGGTCAGCTGAGCAGCGTCGTTAGCACAATAAAGAACTACCCCCGTTTTTTCGGGATGGCAAAAGTAAGTGAATTCGATATTCGTCAAAAAAATTTGCTCAAAAGTTTTTCAGGGTCTGAAAAGCCGCTTCCGGCAAGCGTTACAGAAGCCTGAAAGCTGAGCGGTTTTGTCGCGTCCATCCGCATCCTGCATCAAACAGTGTGGCTGCTGGCAATGGTCATTACCCACGGTATGCCCCAGTTCGTGCAGGGCTACTTTTAGTAGCGCAGCCCGCACAGCGCCGGTCGGTCGCTTGTGCTCTTGCAGCCGGTAGTCGCTTACGGTGGCCACCCTGCCCGGCCGATAGGCAAGGCCCATAACGCCCCAGTTGAAATGATCTTTTCGCGTGGTGCTGATATCGCTGCCAGTCACCAGCAGCCAGCGGCAACGGCCGTTTTGCGCTATGGGACGCATCCACTTCAGCAGGCTGTCGGCCCAGTAGCGCTTGCGGGGTGCATACCAGGCAAATGCAGGCAAGGGCTGCGTGGGCAACAAAATGACCGGTATCTGAAAGCTATCGGCCAAATGACGCTGCAGATACGCCATCGTGGCTGTATCGGTATCGGTGGCCGGTAGCAGGTACAATGTATCGAATACGGCCCGCGATAGCCCCTGAGCAGACGGATTGGTCGGCCGAGCTCTGCCACAAGACAGCAACGCCAGCAGCCCTGCTAAAAAAAAGATTGAAGGACGCATGATATAGAAACGGTGCACAAAAAAAGCCCCGGCCTTGTTTGGCCGGGGCTTTTGGTATACTGGGCTATTCAGCCATTTTCTCCTTTTTTCTTTTGATTTGGGTGATAACGCTGTCCAGTGCATTATCAAACGATTGTTCAAACGATTTACTGCTCGACTTTACAAAAATTTCATTTCGCGGAATGGACACCTTGATTTCAGCTACTTTGTCTTTGATAGTGTGGACCACATTATCCAGTTTCAGAAACACATCCACTTTGATGATCCGGTCGTGGTAATTGCTCAGCTTCGCAATCTTCTTCTGCACGTGTTCGGTGAGTTTACCATCGGCGTCAAAACGCACAGTCTGAATGTTCACAGTCATGATGAACGCTGTTTTTGGTGAATAAATAAAGAACTGATTCGGGAATCGATTTTCTATTACATAGGCCACTGTTATTTGACAGTAAGTTAGTTCAATTCAACCAAAAAACAGGAAACGCTGATCAGAAAAAAAACGAAAAAGTAGGGCCTACGCCTTGGGATGCGCCTTCTTGTACACTTCCTTCAGTTTCTCGATGCTATTGTGCGTGTACACCTGCGTGGCAGCCAGGCTGGCATGGCCCAGTAGCTCTTTGATGGCGTTGAGATCGGCACCGGCATTGGCCAGGTGGGTGGCAAAACTATGGCGCAGCGTGTGCGGACTTTTTTTGCTGAGCGTGGTAACCGCCCCCAGATAGTGGGTCACTATTT
>CANGYR010000070.1 GCA_947458275.1 Chitinophagaceae bacterium | reverse complement strand
GATTTTATATGTGAAAATTGTAATAAAGAATATAAATCTCGTGTTGGTTTATGGAAACATAAAAAAATATGTGCTATTGATAAAAATGATGATCCAGCCGATAAAGACCAATTAATTCTAATGCTTATTACACCTTTTTACATTTCAAACGCCGATTTTAAATTGTATATAAAAACAATATAAAAACAATTTATTATATATATTATTAAATGGAAGGAGAAATATCAGAATTATACAATTTTAATTATAATTGTCTTTATAATAATATTAAAAATGAAGAAGAAAAAAAAATACAATATAAATATGATTTGACACAAATTATTTCTGAATCAGATAATGATGATTTATATAATATAAAGAATTTATATATTATAAAGTTATATGGAATATTTATTATTTTAAATCATAATGAAGACACTAGAAATATTTTTAATTTATTACGAAAAAAAATGCCTATAGAGTTTCACGATGAAACAGATATGTATTATAATGTTAGGTTTTTTTACCATATTTTATCTTATGACTTTTTACATTTATATCATCCTTGTATTTGCGATATTTATAATGATAATGTTATAAAAACTGAAAATTTAAATAAATTATTAACATTTCTTGATAATATAAAATACGACGTATAAATTTTAATATTATAAATAAAAAAAATTGATAATAAAATAGTATAAAAAATAACTTAATAATAAAAACACAATATGAGCGATTATACATTAACAAACGCAATTAATAACAAAGCATTTATTCCTGACATATTTGGAATATATTTGAACTCCGACGGAACTATTTATAAAATATTATCCAATATTGAAGGTCATAAATTAAAAAAAAATTCATTAGGTACCTTCTTATTTACAATAAAAAAGAATTGTTTTTCAATTATTGTAATAGAAGATGAGTTTTATTCAAATCATATTAATATTTTGAAAAGATTTGATTATATTGATAAATCAATGACAGATATTCAATTAAAAAATATTATTACAAACAATATAGATTGTTATATATTTTCAATGGAATTTAATTTTGATACAGGATTTAATTCAGTATTATTACATAATCCAAATTAAATTTAAACAATATAAAGATATATTTTATAATTATTTTATATAATATTATGTTTGACGAATTACAATATCAAATTAAAAATGATTTATATGAAATGTATCCAGAAACATATGAACCTGTTTACAGAATAAAACAAAAACTAAATGTATTATGTGGAGCTGATTATAATACAATCGTTTTTTCTTTTGAAAAAATAGGAAATGAAAACCAATTTATAACACGTATGAATAATTCCTTTATAGGATTTTGTAAAGATATTTTGTTGAATTCGTCTTTTGATTATTTTTCATATTTTAAAAAATATGGTTTTGAAGAAACTACTTTTGAAAATATATGGAAAACAATGAATTGTTATAATCATTGTAAAGATATGAAACAAAACCCATTCCAATTTATAAATCACAAAAATTTTATAGAATTCAAAAATTTGAAATGTATTAATAGTTATAATATAACAAAGGATTATTGCCATCACTATCCTATACCTTCTTTTATAAACAAAAACGATTTTATACGTGGAATAAAAATGGGAAATAGTAATTGTTTTAAATTTATTATTGAATTCAAAGAAGTTTTTTGTGTAATTCAATGTATGGGAAGTTAAAATAATGAGAAAAGGAGTATTTCGGATCATTTTCGTTCGGAGTGGAGTATTTCGGATCATTTTAGTATGGGGGAGCCGTTATATACCCTGTTGTAATATACCCTTGATCCGAAATACTCCGCGTCTCTAAAATAATCCAACTAAAAAATAAAATTGAAATATAAAGATTTAATATTATATTAACTTATAATAATAAATCAAATGAAAAGACAACACATTGTATTAAGTGAAACAAATCATTATGGTTTGGTTGGAGGTCTTACAACATTAGCAAAAGCAAAAAGACTTTTGAAAATAGAAACCGAAACATTTTATATATTTCATTATTGTTATACAAAAAAAGAACCATTTATGATGAAAATAAGATATCCTATTGGCGAATATTATGATAGTTTATCCATAAACGAATATAAAGAAGAAGTATTTGCTGAAGATGATGATTTTGTTATTATTACATATGATGATACTTGTGATAAAGATTGTTTAATTTTAACACATAAACCATAAATAACATAAGTTAATAATTTTACAGGCGTCCTAATGATGTCTTGAGTTTGGGGTCATCCGCTCTTAAATCACTCCAACCTATATGTATTCCTCCATCGTTAGTATAACTAAATCCTCGCATATTATTTGTTTCATCATTTTCATATTCTGTTTGATAAATTACAATAATATCAGCAATTATTTTTTCATACAACTCTCTATCAATATTTGAGTCAAAATCAATAAATAATATTACATACACATAATAATATAACCAATCAAACTCTTTTTTATCATATAATTTTGTATAATCTTGATATTTATTCTCTAATTCATGATTTTCATAGTTTTTTTCAATAAAATCTAAATAAACATCAGTATTATTTATTTTTGGATAATAAATTTTTTTTTCTTGTAAAATTTTAAACATAGGATAAAACATTGAACCATCCGTCATTTTTGATATTATATATAAATATATTAATTAATTTTATATATTTTTATATATAAATATATTAATCAATTTTTTTATTTAATAATATATATGCCTACTCATAAAAGTAGGTAATAAGTGAAATACCAAAAGAAAAATATGAAAATATATTTAAGGGTGCTTATGAAAGACCAGAAAAATATGTTCCAAAGAATAAAACAATAAAAATAAAAAAGAATTATAAATAATTTTATATATGGTTTAGGACTATATAAAAATCGGCGTTTGAAATGTAAAAAGGTGTAAACAAAATTCAGAATTTCAAAATATGATGATGGAACAACAAAAACAAATTTTAGAAGTTTGTAAAAATGGAACTAACAATACTAACAATGATCCAAAACCAAAGGTTAAAAAGATTGTTAAAAAAGTAAAAAAATCTCTTATTATCTTTGAAGAAGATAATGAGGTATAATTATGAACATTCATTTATTCGCAGATAATTTTAGTATAAATATAATTAATTATAAACATTTTTTTATTCCAATTTTTATATCATATAATTATTATATAATATAATGACTACTCATAAAAGCGATGATTATAAATTATCTGCTGCTGAATATTATCTAACAGAAGTAGTAATCGAAAAATTATTATTTTCTTTAAGTTAAAATTAATATATATTATTTCAATTCTGAACTCCTATACTTTATTGTTCCAAATTGGAAAAAGGTTTTTCGATTTTGGACATTTTTTTTGTCCATTTTGCAAAACCATAAAGTAGATTTTGAAAAAGGGGTATGAAAACAGCAAACCAGAGCATAATGCTCTGAAAATATTTATTACAGTGAAAAATTTGTGACGATCAAATTTTTATGTTTTTTGCGTAAAGTATTTAGGAACTTTTTATGTTAGCAAAATATATAACATATGTTAACAAATTTAGTTCAAAAGGTT
>CANGYR010000069.1 GCA_947458275.1 Chitinophagaceae bacterium | reverse complement strand
GTTTTGCCTGTGCCGTATTGCTGCGTTATTTTCATCAATTCATCGGTATTGAAGCTTTGCAAATGATCGGGTAATCTTTTTAATACCTGATTTTGATCATCCGCTAATTCATCCAGGTTGTTCAGTAAATCAACTAAAAGAAACTCTTTAGTTAACTGACCAGGGAAGGATGATTTTATTTTGAATTCAAAGTTTTTCCCATTGAGTTTGATTTCTCCTTTTCGTTTGTGATTGTATACCCAGGTGGTATTATAAAGCTGAGTCAGCCCCAATCCCAATGAGTTATATATATTGGGTTTAACGATGAGAAAGTCGCTGTCTTTCAAAAAGCCTGCTACCAAAACATAATCATCAGGAGGAACCACCCCGAATTTGGATGATTTTGGGGCATAGTATAGTCCCTGGCTTAATTTAACAAGATATCCTTCTTCCATCAGCATACTCAAATGCCTGTCAATGGCCGAAGAGTAATACTCAAGGTCAGAACGGCGATACATCTGCCCTGCTTTGATATGTTGACGTAACCCTTGCATATAGTTTGCTACAAAGGTAATTCTTTAAATCTAAAAGCATGATAAATTTGGTAAAATTCATGCAGTTTAGCCGGATCGTTTATAAATAAAATCCATAGACGGGGCTTTATTTTTTGCAATTTATCAGTTGAATATTAATAGAAAACCTCCTTTTAAATTATTCAAATACAATTACTTATATCGAAAATCTTCTCCAAATCCTCCCTAATCTGGTTCCAATTTTGACAAGCAGGGGGAGCAGTTAAAATTCAAAGCCTTGTAAATCAATATTTATAAGGCTTTTTTATTTGACTAATGGTGGCAAAAAAGTAGCATGCCGAATTCGTTATACCTACTACATCTTTTTTAGTCGCGCAACACTCTTAGGTAAACCACATTTTTTGATTGCATTCAAAACTTCTTCTATTGACAATGGCGGATTTCTTAATCGCATCACCTGATTTTTTAATGCCTGATACGATGCTGAATTATTTTCATCAATAATTTTAAGAATAAATTCATCAGGATGCAACACTTTTACTCCGAATGATTTGATATAAGAAGTAGGAAAGTCTTTTGTATTAAACGTGATAATTAAATCTGATCCGGATTTGATTGCAGCAGCCAGTACATGTCTGTCTTTGGGGTCAGGTAAAGTAAGTGATCTGATTTTTGATTTATATTTCAAAATGTTTGAATCAGGGAAAGCAATATTCATGGCGCTTTTGGCAGACTCCAAACTTTTTCGGCTGATATCTTTTCTTTTTAAGAGTAAGCTTTTAATCCACTCTTCCTGAATTTCATCTGTCCATTTAGGTTTATATAAATCCAAATCTGCCAGATTCAACAGATAATCTCTTAAAGGGGCAGGAAAAAGAACATTTGCATCAAGTATGGCTATTGTTCTTGTGGTGTTCATCATTAATAACCGAGATTAAGTTGTTGTGCCTGTTTCGTTAAAAAATTAAGTTGTTTTTCTCGTTTGTCTTTCAAAACCTTTTCATATCTCATGAGATCTTTAAGTAAGATTCTTCTATGAGAGCCGACTTTTTTAAAAGGGATTACTCCGTCTTCAAGAAGTTTCACGATATGTGGTCTTGATACATTTAATATTTGTGCCGCTTGCTGCGTACTCACTTCGGCTTCTGATGGAATAACTCTTACCGATTTTCCCTCAGCCATATTACTCAAAATATCATAAAGCATAGAAAAAGCCTTAGGAGGTATCTCAAAATATTTTGCTTCATCCTGAACTTTAATCTTGACCGATCCGGCATGCTTCTGAATCAATTTTTTAGAGGCTTCGCTGAATCTTGAAATGCTGGATTTTGCAATCCGCTGGTCTTCTCTCGTTATTCTTTCAGTAACAATACTCATGGGAATAAATTTATAATCCAAATTTACACAAACGAAATAAACGAAACAAATATATTCTGTTAAAGAATCAGTATTTTAACGAAAAAGATTAGGGCTTCACTAGGTTTAAATACACTCAAGCTATAATTGACTTTTGGAAAGCCTATTCTTACTTTCTTCAATTTTGCACGAACTATTTTATTGATTTACAGATGATTAATATTTACGAAAGAATATTATAGCTGCATCTTTCGTCAACAAGGGGAGCCCCACTAGATTGCCTCGCATTTTATGCGGGGCAATTCTCTTTAAAGGCCATCAGGCCAGCTTCACAAATTGTTCTTCAAGTCTTACATTGAAGTTAATCTCAGCTTTCAAGGCTCTAAATACTTTGATAATAGTATCAATTGTTGCGCTATTGGTGCTGCTTTCCAGTTTTGAAATCTGTGATTTCTGAACGCCTACAAGTTGACCGAGCTGTTCTTGCGTTAGATTTCGTTCTTGTCTTGCTTGTTTGATCATTCTACCCAATACATCCATCCGTAATTCATACTCGTATTTGTCCCTTTCGGCTGTTCCGGGTTTACCGATATACTTATCCTTCATCTCAGAAAGTGAATAGGATTTCATTTGTTTCATTGCCATATGATTATTTTTTTGATTTGTTTTGAAAATACCTCTCTTTTATTTTAACCGCTCGTTCAATTTCTTTGGATGGCACTTTATCTACTTTTTTGATAAAACCATGCGTTGCAAAAACCAATGTTTCCTTTCCATCGGTTTTATCCCAAAATGCGAGCAACCTGATTTGAATACCGGCATATTGGGTTCTGAATTCCCAAATGTCCATCAAGTTTCCAAATATGTCAACTTTTATCCTTTTACTCCTATTTGACCTACGTTGGTTTCGTTGATACCTCAGGTCGTTCAAGAAGTTCTTTTTGAACCGATTGATACGATTTGAGACTTTTATATTTGATTATGATACTTAAAAAAATAGCTTGGTTCGTAAACTAATTTAAAAGAATCCGTCGTTGAAATAATGACATAACTAATTTATAAACAAAGACTTATATCGTAAATATTCTCCAAATCCTCCCTTATCTGGTTCCAATTTTGACAAGCAGGGGGATCATCAAAGTTAAAAGGTCTTGTAAATCAATGTTTTACAAGACCTTTTTTATTTCAAATTAGATGTTATATAGTTACAGCTGGTGGCAAAAATGGTGGCATAATCAATATTGGTAGTTTACGCTAAGAGCACATTAGCAGGAATGCTCAATTCTCTGTGAAACAACTTTGCCAGTTCCAATGTAAGTGGTTTTCGTTTATTCAGTAGTGCAGATACATATCCTTTGCTGCCTACCTTTCCTACTAAATCCTTATTCTTTAATCCCAGATCTTGCATCTTTAATTTGATGACTTCAATTGGATCCGGTACGGGTATCGGATAATGCAGATCTTCATATTGTTTAATCAATAAAAGAGCGACCTGTACTTTTTCTCCCTGTGGGCTATCAGATTTTACTTTTTTATCAAATTGTTTATCAACCCAGTCAAGATATTCCTGGTATTGTTTTTTTGATTTAATGATTTTGAGCTCCATATTTATTTCTTTGAATGTTGAACAGTAGTAACATCTATTTTATCATACTCGGCATGTGTGCCAAACCATTTGATCTGAACAACCTTGAAATCAAAAACAATTCGTATTACAAGCCGATATTTATTACCCATTATATTAAATACCACGCGATCATCTGCCACAATGCTCGCATTACCATATACCCTTTTTAATTCGTTAAAGTTTTTAAAATCACTATTCACCAGCTCATGATACC
>CANGYR010000068.1 GCA_947458275.1 Chitinophagaceae bacterium | reverse complement strand
CAAAAGAGTAATAATCCTTACCGGTATGTGAGTTGATGAAGGTGGGTTGATAAGCTGCCAGCTCTGTTAGATTATCTTTCATTCTGCATATATAATCTTCCAGCTTATCATTTTCAGGAGCAGCTAATTGCTGGGGTATAAAAATAAAATCATTATTTATCTGCCTGACGCTTTCTATTTGCTGAATAAATTGTGATTTCAAGTTTTCATCTGATGGCAGAAATATTTCAATGCCTCCATATCCTGCACCAAGCACTTTATCAACAAATACGCCGGGTTGATCATTTTCAGCACCCCAATAAGTACAACAGAATTTTATTTGCAAAGCATTATTTTTTATAGATGATAGGATTTAGTGGAGTATCAATTATTTCACCCACTTTAGCACCAGGACACCAGGTATTCCAGTCGTTAATTTGATTTTTGTTATCGGGGTTTTTCAACACCATATCCTTATCCATATAAATTACTGTCATCACCTTACGCATATTATCAGTGATGTTGGCGCCTGCACGATGAAACACCCACCCGCTGTGAAAACTTACTTCACCCATATCAAAAGCTTCAACCACATGTTTAAAATCGGTGACTCTTAACCTTTGCTGAATGGCCGCTTCACTTTCATCGCTTATTTCTAAATCCCTTCCTTCTACTATTTGATGGCTTCCTGCACTGAATTCCAATGGACCTAATTCTAATGGAGTTTCCTGCAAAGGAATCCATGCCGTAACTGTTTTGTCTGTTTCTAAAGGCCAATAATATTGGTCAGCATGCCAAGGAGTAATACCACCACCGCCTTCTTTAAACAAAGCTTGGTCGTGATAAATGCGTACACCGTTCACCTGCATCAAATCACATGCTATTTGAGCCAGCCTTTTACTGAAAATAAATTCTTTTACTACATCGTCTTCTTTCCATAAATTAAATAATTGCAAGAAAGCTTTTCCATAGGTACTACGCTCTTCCAGCGGTTTTATTTCTTTATTCATGATGTCTACACGTTTGCTGATGGCATCATTAAAAAAAGAAATAGTAGCTTCATCAAAGACGTGTTTCAGTTTGATGTAACGGTATTGCTGGTAAAATGCAATTTGCTCGTTAGTCAGCTGATAAGACAGATCAATCGACGTCTTTATTGATAAGGGGATTGTTGACATAAAGTTTGATTTAACTATAAAATTATCTGGTATATCTGATGATGAGTGACACGTTATATGCCAGTTATTACACTAAATTGACTAAAACATGTAAATTCATGTAATAGATAGAATAAATAGTGGTATATGAAGCCTGTGTTGGAACAGATTGCTTCTAAAAAGGGGCAGCATTCCTTTATCGCATTTACAATAACTCAGTCAAGGTTTGATTTCTTCTGGCACTATCACCCGGAGTATGAACTGACACTGATTATTAAAGGAAGGGGCAGGCGCCTTGTTGGAGATAGCCATGAATATTTTGAAAGCGGAGACCTTGTACTAATTGGTCCGGGTCTTCCGCATACATGGATCAGCGACGACAAGCACAAAGAAAAAGAGATGGCCGTGGTGATACAATTTTCAACCAATTTTATTGAGCGTTTCACCGAATTGGCAGAATTGACATCTATCAATAAATTGCTTATACTGGCAAAGCAAGGTATTTCATTTAAAGGAGAAAATACTGCTGCGATTGTTGAACAAATGAAACAGCTGCCTAAAAAAAGTGGGGTTGAAAGAGTAATTGGCCTTCTGCATATCTTTCAGGAGCTTTCCAAGATGAAACTTTCAGTACTGGCATCGGAGTATTATCAGCCGCTGAAGGGCAAAGAAAATGAAAAACGAATAAATAAGGTTTGTCAGTATGTACAAAAACATGCTGTAGAAACACTGACTATACACAAAGCTGCGGCATTAATTCATTTATCACCGGGTGCATTTTGCAAATTCTTTAAACGTATGACCAGCACAACATTTTCTGATTATGTAAATGATATCCGCATAGCTAATGTGTGTAATCTACTCATTGCAACAGATTTGTCGGTGGCTGAAATTGCCTATAGCAATGGATTTGAAACACTCACTTATTTTAATCGGATTTTTTTAAAGAAAAAGGGGATGACTCCAAGGCAGTATAGAAAGAATAATTTAACCCCTTTAGATTGATGAAGTAAACCAAAAACCAATAACAAACAACCAACAACCTTAGTAGTCCCGACAGTCCCAAGTTCGAACTTTTGGGAGGAGGATTTGAATTGTTGGATTGAATTTTTACGCTCCTAATTTTTAGGTTATTCTTTCGCTTCTTTTAATATTTGTTTTGCTACTTCATCTGAAATTCGGAAGTCCGTTTGTTTTATTCTGTCCAGATATGGAATAACAGATGGAATGATACCTTGAAGTTTCGCTTTGATGATAACCCCAAATGTGCCGGTATAGGAGAGATTTAGTTGTGAAGCAATTTTTCTTGCCTTGTTATCATCCAAAATCAATAAACTATCTGAATGCTCTAATGCCAATGCGATGGCACTGGATTCACCTTTATCAATCTGCATTTCTAGTAACCGTTGTTTATCTTTTTCTTTCACAATTACTACTTCTATCCAGTCGGGAAGAGGATCACCAAATTCAGCAGCAATTTCGACAGTTGTAGTGATTTGACCGTAGACCTTTTGTAGCAGGTCGAGTTCTCCGATTTTATTCAAAATAATAAGACAACTAGTATCAGAGATTATAATTCTAGGCATTTGCTACATCTCTTGAGATATCTGAAGACGGGTAGTTAAAGATTGAAACATCATAGCTGCCAAGTAATTCGGCAAAAGCCCGTTTTGTCAAACCGGCTACTTCAGCCGCTTGACCTAACGATAATTTTCCTAATTCATAAAGTTTACTCGCAACGAGGATAGCCAGCTGTTTATTATCAACATCTGCGTTGTCGGGCAAATTGAGCGTCATCGTTTTCATAGAATAAAGTTAGCGATAATAATCTAATTCTATAGTTAGGCATAATTTAAGGGTGAAAAGGGGAAAATAAGTGTTATAAATACCCCAAATGGGGTTCAATATTATTTTCTAAAATAACAAGTAGTCCCGACAGGAATCGAACCTGTATCTAAAGTTTAGGAAACTTCTATTCTATCCATTGAACTACGGGACCAATGCTCAACAAGCTCGCAAAATTAACAGAAAACCACTCACCATTCACCCTTTTCCCCGCACATATCCTACCTTTGCCCTCCAAAAATTTAATTACTCAATGGGTTTCCTGAATCAATACATCAAATACCGTCTCGCCATAGGCATATTATTTTTAATACTGGCTGTTGTCGTGAATGTGTACACGGGCTTCTGGCCGTCCTTCATCCTTTACTTAGTGGCCGTCATCAGTATCGTGGGACATTTCATGTTCGGGCCGCTTCGGCTGATTCAGGGTTATATGGAAGCAGGCGATATGGAGGGAGCTGAAAAAATTCTGAACTCTATCCGTTTTCCTAATCTGCTCTTCAAGCCTATCCGCTCGGTGTACTTTACCCTCAAAGGAAATATTGCGATGTCGCGCCAGGATTTTGATACGGCAGAAAAGCTGATGAAAAAAGGGATGGATCTGGGTTCAGGCTCATCTCTTATGCAAGGCACTGAAGGAGCGAGTTTATTGCAGATGGGGATGCTTGCCTTGCAGAAAAATAATTTCAAACAGGCGGAAAGCTATATCCGTCAGGCCATTCGCAAAGGGTTGCCCGATAAGGAAAATGAAGCAGCGGCCTACCTGCAGATGTCCAGCATCATGATCAACAAAAGAGAATTCCGTGCCGGGAAAGATTTT
>CANGYR010000067.1 GCA_947458275.1 Chitinophagaceae bacterium | reverse complement strand
ATCGGATTTTGGCGATGATCGGGGGGCTGAGTGGCTGAGCG
This sequence comes from Chitinophagaceae bacterium, assembly GCA_947458275.1. GTDB lineage: Bacteria > Bacteroidota > Bacteroidia > Chitinophagales > Chitinophagaceae > Ferruginibacter. The sequence continues at coordinate 3,841 of CANGYR010000067.1, read as the reverse complement.
GTGCAGCAATGAGAAACGAATCATCATCATCGCTGGCCCCAATGGCGCCGGCAAAACCACGTTTGCCCGTGAATATCTGCCGTTGGAGGTTGGCATCACCACCTTTATCAATGCCGATCTGATCGCTGCCGGCCTGTCGCCGTTTGCGCCGGAACTGGCCGCTCGGCGGGCGGGGCGGTTGATGTTGGAGGAGATTGATCGCTGCGGAGCAGCGGGTATGGATTTTGCGTTTGAAACAACACTGGCGGGGAAGGCTTATCTGCAGAGAATTCATCTGTGGCAAGCTGATGGCTATCGCGTCAAGCTGATTTTTCTGAAGCTCTCCCATGAGGAGGCTGCCATTCGCCGTGTCGCCGAGCGTGTTGCGCAGGGTGGTCATTCGATTCCCCCTGAGGTGATCCGTCGGCGCTTCGTCAGCGGCCTTAGGAATTTCACCACCCTGTACCAGCCCATCGTGGATGCGTGGCAGTTGATTGATAATGGAGGCGCCACACCGCACCTGATCACGCAGGGAGGCCGTTCGTGAGTCAGCCTTGGCAGAACCAGCATCCCGACCCAGACCTCAAGCGGGTGGAAGCGGCCCTGCGGCGATCGGGCTTACGCGCTCGCGAGTTGGCCCGGATCACCAACACGGGCCTTGTGGTCACGATCGATGGCGAGCTACGCACGATGCGCGGTGCCGAGCTGGACATGCCCTTGGAGACGTGCGATGAAAACTGACGCGCTGGACAGCCGCCCCTTCACGCATCGATGTAACACCGCCCTGCGGCTGGAGCAGGAAACCCTCCACTTGCAGGATCTGGAAGCCAGCCTGATGGAGGAGTGGGCTTCGCCTGAGGACGAGGAGGCGTTCGCAGACCTGTAAGCCAGCCAAATCTTGGCAAACCTTGCCAACCTGGGTAGCATGCACAAGTGGTTCGGCCCTGGTCATCAACGCCATGACGATGAACGTGAACCTCTCGCCCCAGCTGGAGGCGATGGTGAAAGCGAAGGTGGCTTCCGGGCGTTACACCTCGGCCAGCGAGGTGGTTCGCGAAGCCCTGCGCCTGATGGAGCACCAGGATCAGCTGCGGGATCTCCAGCTCCAGGAGTTGCGTCGCGCCATCCAGGACGGGCTGGACAGTGGCGAGCCGGTGGCCTGGAACCCGGAGGCGATCAAAGCCGCGGGGAGCCAGCACCTGAGGGCGCAGGTCGATTCCAAACCGGGCTTTTGACTTGTGCTGGCGATTGTTCTCACGCCCAGCGCCAGCACTCATCATAGGGATCGAGAAGATTCAACTTGTAAGCTGCTCTTACAAGTTGAATCCGGAACAGGACGGCAACTCAGACGCCAACTCTCGAGCTACAGCGTGCTCTCCATTCATTCGGCAGGGTTTTGCGTGAACAGCCAGCACCGCCCTTGCCTTTACCGTGATGGAGTTGGGCAACCTGAGCCGAGACGCATCCGAGCAGTAACTGGAGCAGAGGCTAGGATGGGTGCAATACCGCCAAATCATAATCGGTCATGAGAACGGACGACCTAATCCTGGAAATCCAATCGCTACCCGTAGAAGAACGTGCTCGCGTTGCCGATTTCATCCTGCGTTCCCTCAATCAAACGGTGCCTGCCGTTGATCAGAAGTGGGCCGATCTGGCCGCAAAGCGGCTTCATGACATCAGAGCTGGCGCCGTCAAGCCCGTGGCGGGCGATGAGGTGTTTGATGAGATCTGGCGTCGATTGAACTAATGCAGATCCTCTTTCATCCGGAGGCTCAGGCTGAGCTTAATTATGCCATCAATCACTATGAGGACAGCGAGCCAAGCCTTGGCTATCAGTTTGCGATTGAGGTGTTCGCCGCAGTTGAACGGATCAAAGCGAATCCGCGCCTATGGCCGCTTTTGAATTACGAGGTGCGCCGCGGCTTGATCCAGGCCATGATGCACCTCCATCGAGAGCCTGGCTACTGGGGTAAACGAGCATGAGCTTTCCCCGTTACCCGGCCTACAAGCCCAGCGGCGTGGAGTGGCTGGGGGAGGTGCCGGAGCATTGGAGCCTGAAGCCGGTTTTTGGGGTCGCATCACAGCGAGACGAGGACAACAAAGGGATGAAGGAAGACAACCTCCTGTCCCTCAGTTACGGGAACATTGTCAACAAGGACATCAACACCTCCGATGGACTGCTGCCGGAGTCCTTCGAGACTTACCAGATTGTGAGGCCAGGTGACATTGTACTCCGGCTAACTGACTTACAGAACGACAAGAGAAGTCTTCGATCTGCACTGGTGACTCAGACGGGGATCATAACCTCCGCTTATCTTACGCTGGAATCCGAAAGGATTGATTCCAAATTTCTCAATTATCTGCTTAGAGCGTATGACGTATCAAAGGTCTTCTACTCAATGGGAGGAGGTCTAAGGCAGTCAATGAAGTACGCGGACATAAAGAGAATGCCCCTGGTCATTCCAGCCAAGGCTGAGCAACTAGCGATAGCCACTTTCCTCGACCACGAAACCGCCAAGATCGACGCCCTGATCGCCGAGCAGCAGCGCCTGATCGGGCTGCTTCAGGAGAAGCGCCAGTCCGTGATCTCCCATGCCGTGACCAAGGGGCTGAATCCGGACGCGCCGATGAAGGATTCGGGGGTGGAGTGGCTGGGGGAGGTGCCTGAGCATTGGGATGTGAAGTCGTGTAGAAATATTGCTTCGATAGGAAGAGGAGCTTCCCCAAGGCCTGCTGGAGACTCTCGATACTTTGGCGGAGATTTTATCCCCTGGGTAACGGTCGCCGAAATCACCAAGGACTGCAGCATGGGGCTTTGCTCGACTGAGCAATATCTTACTGAAGAAGGAGCTGCTAATAGCACGGTATTTTCGTCTGGAACTGTCATCTATTCAAATAGCGGAGCAACCCTGGGGGTTCCCAAGATTCTGAAAATCGATTGCTGTGCGAACGATGGCGTAGTTGGCTTTCGTGGCCTAGATTTGTCTCTTAGGCCCGAGTTCTTGTATCACTTTCTTTGGCAGCTGACCGATTCAATCAGAGAATGGGCGAAGCAAGGACAGGGACAGCCGAATCTGAACACCGACATAATCAAATCAATCAAGATACCTCTGCCGCCTTTGGAAGAGCAGGTGGACATCCTCAGGAAACTAGACGAGGATCTTTTCGTATTTGACTCTCTGGTTTCTGAGGCAGATAAAGCGCAATTGCTTCTCGGTGAACGCCGTTCCGCCCTGATCTCCGCCGCCGTCACCGGCCAGATCGATGTGCGTGGCCTGGTGCCCGAGGCCGTGGCTGCATGAGCAGCACCCCAAGACGATCCAGATTGTTCTGCCCAGCGGCGAATCCAGTCGTTGACAGGCAGGGAGGCATTCCGATCAACGATTTTCCCGAAGGTGTACTGGGTAAGCGGAGAAGATACGATCCACGGAGCTGTGATGCTGTGGGCGGATCTCTGTTGCGGCAGATAGGTGGCCGGTGGAAGAGGAAGGGAGAGTTTGCCGAGGTTGTGTTTGATCACCGCCTCCCAAACGGAAACCGAACTCAGAAAGACATCATTCGATGCGTTCTGAATGGCACCCTGAAAAGATTCGGGCAGCTTGGGGTCGGCTGTGACGTACCAAAGGAAAACGTGGGTGTCCACCAGTAGCCTCATCACACCTCAAAATCCTGCAGCAGGCTGTCAGGAAGTGGAGTATCAAAGTCGTCTGGGACGCTGAACGCTCCAGCCGCCAGGCCGAAGGGACGTAAGGAGGATTGAGGCTGCGGGATGGGTCGCAGTTCAGCGACTGCACGGCCCCCGCGCACAACCAGAACCCGTTCGCCAGCTTCCACTCGATCCAGCAGCGCGGCTGGATCGCTT
>CANGYR010000066.1 GCA_947458275.1 Chitinophagaceae bacterium | reverse complement strand
CCGGAGGACGTGCGCATGATGATCGTCGGACACGCCAACCCCGACGTGCACAAGATCTACAGCCACGACGAGGAGACCGCGATCAAGTCGGCCATCCTCAAGCTGCCCAAGCTCACCGCCTGACCCTACCCCACCCCGGCACCCCCGGGTACACCCCCGAAACGCCCACCGGTTTTCCCTCTCCGGCCGCGTGGTAAAATTTGGGTTTTCCAAAAAGTTTCTCCTACGTTATGTAGTCAATCAGATGCTTCCATTCCGTTTACCGTCTAAGAGGTTTTTCATCATCTGCTTAGCCTTAGGCATAGCCGGAGGGCTGATTGACCTAATCATAGCCTCAAAAAACGGCCGCCAAATACGGCACACAATCCCTCAGACAAAACCGAATGATCCTGCTGCATATGACCCGCAGAAGGAGGCCACTCGGCAATCAATGGATGAGCTGAACGCCTTCGTTCGAAAGAGATCCGAAGAAGAGTTAAGGCAGAGCGGTGCAGGTGAGGCGCAAAAGAAGTAATCAAGAGCACTCGGTGGGCCGTTTTTGGCGCTATCGTTAGGCGACCTGCACGATAAAACCATCCACCACTCGGCCGGTTTATTATAAAGCGACCTCCGAATGGCGCTCATTGTGAATAACCCCCTAGGATTGTAACCCCACAGGGGCACCGAGGGGTTGCCACGGGGTTTGGCCAGGGTATCCATCTAGGACTGCCCCTCAGGGCCTACCCCCTTCACAGATGCCAATCAAGAAGTCCGACCTTTATTCCTCCCTCTGGACCGCCTGCGACTCCCTCCGGGGCGGCATGGACGCCAGCCAGTACAAGGACTACGTCCTGACCCTGCTGTTCATCAAGTACGTCAGCGACAAGTACGCCAACAGCAAGGACCTCCGCCCCGCGGTCATCATCCCGAAGGGAGCGAGCTTCGCCGACATGGTGGCGCTCAAGGGTAAGAACGACATTGGGGACAAGATCAACAAGCAGATCATCGGCCCCCTCACCGAGAAGAACGAGCGACTGGCCCGCAGCGACTTCCCGGACTTCAACGACCCCAACAAGCTGGGCGAAGGTAAGGCGATGGTCGATCGCCTGACCGACCTGATCAGCATCTTCCAGAAGCCCGAACTGGACTTCTCCGGAAACCGCGCCGACCACGACGACATCCTGGGCGACGCCTACGAGTACCTGATGCGGCACTTCGCATCGGAAAGCGGTAAGAGCAAGGGTCAGTTCTACACCCCGTCGGAGGTCAGCCGCATCATCGCGCACGTGATCGGCATCTCTCCCAAGAACGCCAAGGCGTCCACGACCGTCTATGACCCTACGAGCGGCTCGGGCTCGCTGCTACTGAAGGTTGCAGCCCAGTCCGGCGTACGGATCACAATCGAAGGCCAGGAGATGGACGTAACCACTGCCGGCTTGGCCCGCATGAACATGATCCTTCATGACTTCCCGACGGCTACCATCGCCAGCGGGAACACCCTGTCAGACCCCAAGTTCAAGGACGGCAATAAGCTCCGGACCTACGACTACGTCGTAGCTAACCCGCCCTTCTCGGTGAAGACCTGGACGACAGGCCTGACTCCGGAGAACGACCCCTATGAGCGCTTCGCCTGGGGAGTTCCTCCCACCAAGCAGGGTGATTACGCCTTCCTGCTCCACATCCTACGTTCGATGAAGAGCACCGGGAAGGCCGCCTGCATCCTCCCCCACGGCGTCCTGTTCCGTGGCGGCGCCGAAGGCGTCATCAGATCGCAGCTTGTCCGTTCCGGCTACCTCAAGGGCATCATCGGCCTTCCTGCCAATCTGTTCTACGGCACCGGCATCCCTGCCTGCATCCTAGTCCTGGACAAGGAGAACGCCACTGCCCGCAAGGGCATCTTCATGATGGATGCCTCCAAGGGCTTCATGAAGGACGGCAACAAGAACCGCCTCCGGGAGCGAGATATCCACCGCATCGTGGACACCTTCACCAAACAGTCGGATGAGGCAAAGTTTGCACGAATGGTGCCCGTCGCCGAGATCGCCGACCCTAAGAACGATTTCAACCTCAACCTGCCGCGCTACATCGATACCACGGAACCGGAAGACCTCCAGGACATCGACGGACACCTACGCGGAGGCATCCCTGAACGCGACCTGAGCGGAGAAGATAGCCTAATCGCTCCTTACTGGAAGGTCCTACCCTCGGTCTACAAGGACTTGTTCGAGTCAGCAGGCCGCCCGGGCTACTTGCGTCTCAAGGTACCGCAATCGGATGTGAAAGCGGCTATCCTAAGCCACCCGGAGTTCGTCTCCTTTCAGAAGAAAGCCACCAAGGGCTTCACAGAATGGCGCCAAGCGACCACGCCTCTCCTCACCGCCTTCGGAAAGGGCGGACACCCCAAGGCCCTAATCGCGGAAATCGCGGAATCCCTTCTTCTGGCCTACGGCAAGACACCCCTGATCGATGCCTATGACGTCTACCAGCACCTGATGGACTACTGGGCCGAGGTCATGCAGGATGACTGCTACCTCGTCGCTGCGGACGGATGGGTCGCCAAGACCTACCGGATTGAGGAGACCGATAAAAAGGGTAAGACCAAGGATAAGGGCTGGGCTTGCGACCTGGTGCCCAAGGTTCTCATCGTTGCTCGATACTTCGCCAAGGAACAGGCCGCCCTTGAAGCCAAGCAAGCCGAACTAGATGCCGCGACTTCCGCCCTCGCCGAACTAGAGGAGGAGCACGGAGGGGATGAAGGCTGCTTCGGCGCAATGGACAAAATCGCCAAGGCCGAGATCAACGCCCGCCTGAAGGAGATCAAAGGCGACAAGGATGCCAAGGATGAGGCTGAAATTCTCAAGCGGTGGATTGACTTGGCCGAACGGGAGACTGCGCTCAACCGCGAGGTGAAGGGCCGAGACGCCGAGCTCGACGACCTGGCCTACGCCAAGTACCACAAACTCACTGCGGGCGAAATCAAGATCCTAGCGATAGACGACAAGTGGATGGCGCGGCTATCGGCCTCGTTGCAGATCGAGCTCGACCGAGTCTCTCAGACCCTCACAGGCCGGATCCGAGAACTGTCGGAACGATATGCCGAAACACTAACGCAGTTATCTGATTCAATCTCACAGGCTAGCCTACGCGTGGACCATCACCTAAGTATGCTCATCACAAAACAGAGATGAGGACTAAAAGTGAACATAGCCACGCTAACGCCCTTCCCTCGGACTGGATAACCTCTACCGTTGGAGAGGAGTTTGACATTAAACTAGGGAAAATGCTCGACTCACAAAAGAATGTCGGGGTCGCAAAACCCTATCTAGGTAACCGGGCAATCCAGTGGGGCAGAATCGACGTTGATGAACTTCCATTAGTTCCGTTGTCCCAATCCGACCTAGAGACATTTCGACTTAGACAAGGCGACTTGTTGGTGTGCGAAGGGGGTGATGTCGGACGCGCCGCAATATGGACAGCACCGATTGCCGAATGCTACTACCAAAAAGCCCTTCATCGCCTACGGCCCCTGAAAGGATTTAACGTCGAGCTAATGGCTGCAATCTTGCGCCACTGGTCAGAAATCGGCCTGCTTAATAACTACGTCACACAGACTAGCATCGCTCATCTACCTCGCGAAAAGTTCCTACAAATTCCGCTTCCCGTACCGCCAGAAAATGAGCAGCGAGCCATCGCCAAGGCGCTCAGCGACATCGACGCGCTAATCGCAACCCTAGATCGCCTCATCGCCAAGAAGCGTGACATCAAGCAGGCGACGATGCAGCAGCTGCTGACCGGCAAGACCCGCCTGCCTGGTTTCAGCGGCAAGTGGGAAGCCAAGAAACTAGGTGATGTTGGATCAACGTATGGTGGCCTAACAGGTAAGACGAAAACAGATTTTGGCAGCGG
>CANGYR010000065.1 GCA_947458275.1 Chitinophagaceae bacterium | reverse complement strand
CTTGACGACAAGATCGAACTGAACCGCCAGACCAACGAAACCTTGGAGGCGATGGCAAAGGCGCTCTTCAAGTCGTGGTTTGTGGATTTCGATCCCGTAAGAGCGAAGGCAGAAGGTCGCCCCACTGGATTGCCAGCAGAAATCAGCGACCTGTTCCCAGATTCATTTGAGGATTCGGAACTGGGTGAGATTCCGAAGGGGTGGGAGACGGGTCGCTTAGAAGAAATTCTTGAAATAGATCCGCCACGCCAACTGAGAAGAGGTTCCATTTCTCCATACTTAGAGATGAAGGGAGTGCCTACCAGTGGTCACAGTGCTGTAGATGTTATTGGTCGTGAGTTCTCGTCTGGAAGTAAGTTCAGGAATGGAGACACTCTTCTTGCTCGTATAACGCCGTGCCTGGAGAATGGCAAGACGGCACTTGTTGACTTCCTCAAGGATGGAGAAACAGGTTGGGGTTCCACCGAGTTAATTGTGATGTGTGGCAGGCGAGAAGAGATCAATCCCTTTGCCTACTACCTGGCAAGATCTGAAGTATTTAGAAATAACGCCATTCAGAATATGGTTGGTTCAAGTGGGAGGCAAAGGGTTCCTTCGGATGCCGTAAGTGGATTCACTTTGCCATTGCCACCCGAAGAGATCCTCGTGAAGTTTGGATTGCTGGCGACTGATTTGATGCGTAGAATTAGTTCGAATGCCGATCAATCAGCAATCCTTTCAAAGATCCGTGATGCCCTCCTCCCCAAGCTCATCTCAGGCGAAATCCGTATCCCCGATGCCGAAAAGCTTGTTGGCAACATTTGATGATTAAGATCACCTCGCTAGCTGATCTTGAGCTGATCCGGGAGAGTGTAGACCTTGAGTTTAAGCTTTCAGTCGGTAAAGATGGGAATGGCACCCTCCCCCAGGATTTCTGGCCCACCTACAGCGCCTTTGCTAATACCGAGGGTGGTTTGATTGTGTTGGGAGTACGTGAGCGTAAGCATCAGTTTATCGTCGAAGGGATCAATGATTCCGACAAGGTCCGACGGGAGTTGTTTGACGGACTTAACAATCGCCAAAAGATCAGCGCCAATTTATTGTCTGATACAAGTGTTCAAGATGTGCTGATCAACGGCCGAACAGTATTGCTGATTGATGTTCCACGAGCAACACGCAAACAGCGTCCTGTTTATATCACAACTAATCCATTTGCTGGCCACACCTTCAGGCGATTGAATGATGGCGACCGCGTTGTTCCTGACAACGACGTCAAGCGCATGCTGGCGGAACAAGTGGAGGATAGCCGAGATGATCGCATCCTAAAAGGATACGACCTTGCGGATCTCGATCTTTCTACCGTTCAGACCTACCGGCAGGTATTCGCCAATCGCGACCCTGGCCATCTATGGAATGGCAAAGATGATCGTGAGTTCTTGCGCTTGATCGGGGGCTGGCGGCGAGATCGGGAAACAGGTGAAAGCGGCCTCACTGTGGCTGGCCTCTTGATGTTTGGCCAGTTTGGCGCCATCCAGGATGAATTGCCTAACTACATGGTGGACTACCAAGAAAGGCCGCAAGCCAAAGCAGAGAATCGCTGGATTGATCGCATCACTCTTGATGGCAAATGGTCTGGCAACCTCTACGATTTTTATCGCAAGGTCTATCTTAAGCTTACTGCCGACTTGAAAGTACCTTTCTCTCTTCAACGAGGCGAAAGGAGAGATGAGACGCCTGTTCACGAAGCGCTACGAGAAGCCTTGGCCAATGTGCTGGTGCATGCTGATTATTCGGATCGTGCCTCTATTCTGGTTGTGAAGAGGCCCGATATGTTCGGCTTTCGTAATCCAGGATTGATGCGTATTCCCGTGGAGGTAGCCATCCATGGCGGCGAGCCAGATTGCCGTAATCGAACGCTTCACAAGATGTTTAGGTTTGTCGGGGTTGGGGAGCAGGCTGGTACGGGCATTCCCAAGATTCTCTATGGCTGGCAGACGCAGCATTGGAACCCACCCAAGCTGCATGACACCTCAACTCCCTACAATCAAACGCTGTTGGAACTTCGGATGATTGATCTCTTCCCAGAGGAGGTGATCATCAGGCTGAAGGATAAATTTGGGATGGCTTTTGATGGGCTTTCCTATCCTGAACGCGTGGCACTCGCTCTGGCCGGCAGCGAAGGCACTGTGAATCATGCTCGCCTGCGAGCCATCACCACAGAGCATCCGTTCGATCTTTCCAAGATCCTCCAGCACCTGACCCAGGCCGGCATGCTGCAGTCCACTGGCGGGCGTGGTGCCGTTTACCACATCCCCGGCCAGGAGATTCCCACTCCAGACGACGTTTTTGGCTCCACTGCCCGATTCACCGCCCCCAGCTCCCCGAATTTGGCAGGCAGCTCCCCGAATTTGGCGGCCAGCTCCCCGAATTTGGCTGAAAATCGGGACCATGATGGCTGCCTGATCACCGATCAGCTCGCCCTGCCTGTTGTGGATGATCTTACTTCGCTCTCACCGGTGTTTCGCACTCTCATGGAAGGATTGGCGGCAGAGCCTAGGAGTAAAGGCAAGGTCGATCGACAGGTCTTGATCGACGTCATTCTGAAACTTTGTGATGAGAGATTCATTACTCTCCATTGCCTCGCTGGACTTGTCAAAAGAAAGCCAGATACATTGCGTGATCAATACCTCAAAACTCTAGTGCGCGAGCGCAAACTTAGGCTTGCCTTTCCGAAAACACCCACCCACGAGCGCCAGGCCTATGCCGCCGTGAACCTGCACACGGCATGACTGCCTCGCGCCCCTTCGCCCTGCGCCTGTTCGTGCCCTCCGGCCTGCCGGAGGGGATGCGCATCGTGGAGAAGAGCAATTGGAGCGGCATCGGTTTTGTTGTGCCCCGCTCCCAGCTTCCTGAGTTCAGTGCCCGGCCGGAGGCTCAACGTCCCGGGGTCTATGTGCTGCTGGGGCCAGATCCTGAGGGCAGCGGCGAACTGGCCTACATCGGTGAGGCGGATCCCCTTGGCCGGCGCCTGGTGCAACACGCCGCAACGCGCGATTTCTGGACCACGGCCTTCGCCTTCACCGACAAGGACGGCCACCTCAACAAGGCCCACGGCCAACACCTCGAAGCCCGGCTGATCGAACTAGCCCGTCAGGCCCGCCGCGGGCGCCTCGACAACCTGCAGCAAGGCCGCACCACCTCCCTCTCGGAAATCGATCGGGCAGAAGCGGAGGGCTACCTCAGCGAACTGCTGCTGTGCTGCCCCGTTCTTGGGCTGCGCCTCTTTGAGCGGCCCGGTGGGCCCGCCCTATCTCTTTCCCAGACTTCTTCTCTGCAGCCCGCCCTTGTGGAGCCACCCCTGTTCCACCTGCGCGGGCCCGATGCCGATGGGCAGGGCTACGAATCGCCAGGTGGTTTCACCGTTCTGGAAGGCTCCAGGGCCCGTCTCGCCTTTGTGGAATCCACCCCGGCTTCGGTGATCGCCTTCCGCGGGCAACTCACCAAGCAAGGGTTGTTTCGGTCCGAGGGGCAGTCGCTGATCCTCACCCAGAACTACGAGTTCAATTCCCCCTCCCAGGCGGCGGCCTTGCTCCTGGCCCGCTCCGCCAATGGCCTCCTCGAGTGGAAAGCCGTCGCGGGGCTCACTCTGGGGGAGCATCGCAGGCGACAGTTGCCCCGGGGCGTGGAAACAGAAGCAGATGGTTGACGAGTCGCCTTCTGATCAGGGATTGGTCCACCCCCGCGTGAGATCCTTCTCTACGCGGCCTCCGACGGCCAGGTGTTATTTGATGTGCGTCTGGAGGTTGACAGCGTGTGGCTCAGTCAGGCCCAGATGGCGGAGATCACCCGCCACGTGGGCAACGTGTTTCGAGAAGGGATAGCTGGCCGAGGAAAGCAATGTGCATTTTTTGCACATTGCCGGTGCCGAGCGGTCTCACCCTG
>CANGYR010000064.1 GCA_947458275.1 Chitinophagaceae bacterium | reverse complement strand
TCTCACCCGGGCCAGCCATGTGTTCCACATCGACCGCTGGTGGAATCCGGCCGTCGAAAACCAGGCGACGGACCGGGCCTACCGCATCGGCCAGCAGAAGCGGGTGATGGTGCACAAGTTCATCACCAGCGGCTCGGTCGAAGAAAAAATCGACATCATGATCCGCGAAAAATCAGTGCTGGCCGAAGAAATTGTCGGCTCGGGCGAGGAATGGCTTGGGGGCTTTGATGTCAAGCAACTGCGGGATTTGGTGGCTTTGGATGAGGTGGGGTAGGTTTTGATTGTGTGTACTTGCTTGGTTTTTTTTGGGGTTCGGCGTTGCGCAGAGTCGACCAGCCCTGTTCGAAAGCGGTCACTACTTGATGGGCGCTCAGCGCCATAGCGGAAGTACTGCGTGAGTGCTGAGGTTCGCCGAAGCACGGGAAGGAACAGGACGCTCCGGGGCGCTGGTGCATCGCCTTGTGGGCGCATCGGACGCTTGTCTAGCGTCTGCCCTCTAGGTTCCATCGAATTGCCGTCGTGGCCAATGCCAAGACGTACAGAGGTAATAGGATCAGTCGGTCTACTCTAATGTTATAGCCGGAGGGCATGTAGGCCTCGTAGACGTATGTTAGGACAAGAATTGGGATCGGAACCCAGCGGAGCATACGGCATAGTTTAGGTGCTCCGAGAACGCGCCAGGGGAGCAGAGTAAGCAAAGAAAGTACAACATTCACGACAAAGCAAGCGTTAAGGATCGTGTCCAATCCGGCGTCTTCCACGTCGGTCAACATGTTCGCACTCAGAACGTCTAGGTCACCCGCACGGTAGCATCTTGCAGCGTGCAGGTAACTTTGGTGGCGTGTCGGCTGAATTCTGATGATGGGTTGCTAGCGGTTGTAGGCATCTTCTTTGATTTCCCGACGGGATAGTTTTTATTGGTTTGCTTGCACTTCTCGTCCTCGGCCTCGCATTTTCACGGGGGCCATCGTATGATCAAACAAACGCTAATCGGCCTTTCTGCACCTATGAGTCTTAAGACCGCCAGGCCCTACCCACGACTTTTTGTACGCCAGCGGCATCTTCTTGCTTTGCTTGAGGCTTTGGGGGGACACGCAAAGAATACCGACTTTCAAAAGCTTCTATTTTTGTATTGCATGGAGTGGAAGGGAGAAAAGATTTACGACTTTGTACCTTATAACTATGGGCCATTTTCCTTCACCTCTTGCGCTGATCGAAGAAAGCTTAACTTTGCAGGTCTGACAAGCGAAGATGAAAATGGTTGGCGAATGACTGAGGAAGGACGTGAAGTGGTGGCCGAGTCTAAGCATGAGATGGATTACGCCAAGACGTTTGTAGGCAGGCACATTGCTAGAGGGGAAAGACTAATAGAGATTACGTACAAGGCAAGCCCATATTATGCAACTAGAAGCAAGATTGCAACTGATCTCTTGACCAATGATTGTCACGTACTGAGTCTTATTGAAGAATCTAAGCCACCAGCCACAATACAGGGTCTAGCAACTATCGGATACGAAGGAAAGACCCTTGAACAATACCTAAATATCTTAATACTTGATGGCGTGACTGTGCTCTGCGATGTTCGTCTTAATCCAATAAGCAGGAAGTACGGATTCTCCAAAAAAACTCTCTCGATTGCATGCAATGAACTGGGCATTCGTTATGAACACGTCCCTGAACTCGGGATTGATTCTGCCAAGCGCAAGTTACTGGTCTCACGTGCCGACTATGTAAGCCTATTTGACGAGTATGACCGCTTACAGCTACCAAGGAGAACGGAGGAACTACACAGAATAGCGGACTGGATCTCCCAGGGGGAAAGAGTGGCCTTGACATGCTATGAGCACTCTGCCTGCGACTGCCATCGTTGGAGGGTCGCAAATGCACTTCTAGAAAGCAACGGCAAGAGATTTGAGGCTGTTCACTTGTAATGAACTTACTCTCTCCTGAAAAACTACTTATTCTTGCCAAGACTTATCCAACACTTTCAACAAAGTATGGGGAAACGGTCTGCACCGCAGCAATTAGAGAGAACGGATCTTGGGTCAGGCTTTACCCAGTACCCTTCAGAAGGCTTGGAGAACAACAGCAATACAAGAAGTTTGACTGGTTGGAATGTCGAATAGAAAAAAATACTAATGACCGTCGCCCTGAAAGCTTCAGGCCAGTCTGTAATACTGAATTAGCTGCTAAAGCGCATTTAGGCACAGCGGATGAGTGGGCAGAGAGACGGCGACTTGTGCTTCATCAGTCTAAGGTTTATGATTGCCTTGAAGATCTGATCATTGGCGCAAAAAATAATACTATGTCATTGGCGACTTTTCGCCCAACTCAGATTCTTGACTTTGTATGTGAAAAGGAAGACGCAAGAGAGTGGGACTCTGTGAAGTTGATGGCAATGCGAAAGCAAGTTGAGCAGCTTTCATTGATTGAGGACAACTCCTGGAGAGAAACCTTCCGTGTAATACAAAAGTTGCCTTACAAGTTCTCTTATAAATTTACGGATGCCACTGGACGAGAAAGTAAGCTTCAGATTCTAGACTGGGAGATAGGGGCGCTCTATTGGAATTGTTTGCGTGGAGATAGGGACAGGGATGAAACCAAGGCGATAGCAAAAGTGAGACAGAAGTACTTTGGCGAATTTCTCAAGTATGATCTTCACTTCTTTTTGGGAACAACACTTCAGTTTCACAGCATTGCGCCTAATCCATGGCTTGTAATCGGAGTCTTTCCTATTCCACACCAAAGTCAGCTACAGCTTCTTTGATTACGGTCTTCACAACGCTCATCATCACCTTGCCGCTGATAGCTTGGGCGGCAGCTGCTAAATGGCATCATTGAATGACCGTTGGCGGGTCAAGTGAATGGCATGGTTGGAAAGTGCTGTTCGCTTTTAGAGGAAACCTTTCAGGATGGCGGATCGACTCAACAGACAAGTCAATATCTAAATCTGGCCAATACAGGTGATCGGCGCTAGGTCGCAAGACGTTGAGGATCTGCTGAATTGTGGCTGCCTTGAACCAAGGAAATTCGGAATAGGGAAGTGCAAGCTCTTCATCGTCAATAAGTATCCAGACGCAATGGCCGGAAACATTCGTGATTTCAGCCCCCAAAGTGGTTGTGCCAGGCATCAGTGATCTCCTTTTTGCGGGACTTGACGAGGCGTTCTGCCTCTTTCATCTTTGATCAGCTTAGCCCAATATTGCGGGCGAGTTCAATGGTTGGTTCTAACCAGAATTTATCCTCACCATCTGGATGACTGACATGGATGTGGATACGGCTTTCCTCTCTTGAGAAAAAGAAAAACCGATACTCGCCTTCCCGGAAGACGGTTGGTGGCAAGTGGGACCCCCTTCTAATGGATGTTCAGCATAGCGTCGCTTCCCGCCCTGGGATAGCAAATGGCTTCAGTATACCGCCTCACGTGCTAAAGACGATGGCCTGGTAAGACTGCTGTTTGCATCTTTCCAACGCTCAAGATCAGCGGCGAGCAGAAGCCCAATGCATTCACCAGGCAATTCTGCCCGGCCGCCAGATCTTGATGATAGGCGTTGCATTTACTCGCCGACTGGCGTACAGAGTTCAATCAGACACCCATCCGGCGCTCGAACATACGACACGATCTGTCCCCAAGGTTTCTCGACAGGCGCGCTCAATTCAATGGCGCCTTCCCTTAATGCATGCGCATGAGCAGAAGCGACATCAGGAGTCACCAAACCGATTTCCATCCCCAGCGGTAGTTTTGATTCATTGGCGCGAACATGGCCACCTGGGAAATTTCCATCGGCAAGTTCGTGCGCAGCAAACGAAAGCGTTGTTTCTCCAGTCTCAAGTTCTCCATATGTTTCTGATTCATGGAGGAAGGCTGGCGTCCCCTGAAGTGGTGTAAATCCCCCGGCCCCCCATGCCGGCTTAGCCAGCTTGGGGGGAGCATCTCAGGCGACTGGCTCCGGCTGGTGTTGCAAGAGGTGGGCAGGTCCGTTTCCCTGGTTCGAGTCCTACCTCAACCAG
>CANGYR010000063.1 GCA_947458275.1 Chitinophagaceae bacterium | reverse complement strand
GTCAAGCCAATCTTCCCAGCCCACTATGGGGCTGGAGAGTATTCTAAAACGGTTTTCACCGTCCTGAATCTTCATATAATTGTCGGAAGAGCCTTTAGGAGCTACATAGTCTTGTGGTAGAAAATTCATAACATTCCTTAATGTTAGTTGTTTTTGTAAATTTACCTTATTGTCTAAACTTGTGTGAATTTGGCTTCTAGTTTCAAGCTGTCTATCTCAGCCAGCATTCTGTCATATTGTTCTATGATTTCACCATATTGCTTAATGTTATCTACGAGAGAAGCTTTGGTGCATTGGAAATCTTTTTCATGCTGTACGTCTTGCTGAGCAATGATCCCGCAAATAAAGTTGTTAAGATCATCTTCACAATCGACGCGAAAATACTTAGTGAATTTGCATACTTTGGTGCTTAGCTTGAAATACCAGATATCATCTGGATGATCTTCTTCAGTGTAGTATATGCTTCCATGTTCGCATTCATATTCAATATTCCAGTCTGTGCCTTGAAGATCGTCTCTGTATGATTGTAGGATGTTTACGTTTTCTTGATGTGTGTTTTTCATTTTTGCCTTAAATGTTTGTGGTAGATTTAGGGGGACAAACCCCCTTATTTGTACGCATTAATTTGTTTCTCAAGCTCTTCAGCCGCTTTTTTGTGAAAACGTATAGCCGCATCGCATTCGCAAAACAATTCTCTTAGGTTTTCAACATATGAACCAGTCATCATCTCTGAGTCTTCAAGATCATTTTCCACTTCTTTTTTTCTGTTTTGCCAGTACTCAAGATCAATGTATTGCTGCTGCAAAAGTTTTGTCTTAAAGTTCATCACGCTTTCCTGTTTTTTGTGTTTATTGTTTGTTGCGTGTAAGATTGATGCCAGCAAGAAAAGCGACAGTCATTGCCAAAAACTCTTTCTTGCCTATAGCTGTAAAAAAACCATCATGCTCAAAGTAATCGGCCTCTACAGGTAAAACCCGATAGCGTGTAACTCCATCGCCAGGGCTGTATTTAGAGATTCGGTAGCCAAGAGACTTTAACTTTGCTTCTGCGTGTTTGAATTCCATGATGCCTTCCTTGTGTTTATATCCAAAAATGTTGTGCGAACGCTTCGAGGTGCAGTTCGCAATAAGCGTCTAAGAATTGCTGGTCTGTCTGCAATCCCATTGCAACGACCTTCTCGCGTAAATCGTCTTCCATCAGATTCACGCAAGCGTCAAAACTCACTTCGACGTATGTCTCTTTTTCCGTCCACGGATTGACCGTATTCAACATTACTCGGCTCATATCTAATTCCTTTTTATGTTTACAGTCATCATGCTGTGTGTTATGTTGATCTTGCATATAACATACCACACTACACCATTTCGGTAAACATAATAACGGATAAAAAGAAAGATTTTATGAGATTAAAAGAGTACCTTAACACGGAAGGGATAAGAATAACAGTGTTTGCTAAGCGTTGTGGCGTATCCCACGCAACGATTATCGGTGCAATGAAGGGTTATGAAATGGCTTTATCCCTTGCTCTCAAGATCGAGGAAATAACTCGCGGTGTCGTTACATGCAAAGACCTATCACCGACAAGAAAACGACCGCCAAGAGGCCAATTTGAAAAGAAGAGGGATCTACAGATCGAGAGCGAGAAACACGAGAATGGCGGCTCCTGTTGCGAAGACGAACATTGAAGACCATATGACATACCTAAAATCTTTGCATCGTTTGTACTCTGCTATAATTTCTTGTAGGACAGCACGCATGGTAGATACTCCTTTAACTCCATGATTGGTCCAATCAAAGATTTTAGGCAAGATTGAAGAAGGGCTTGTGTAAAAAGATATGTATAGATAAAAAGGGTGGGATCGGCGGAAACCGACCCCACGGGGCGATATTAAGAATGCTCTACCACAAACATTCAAAAAAACACATCAGTGTCACATAGACGGCTAAAGTCTAACAAAAAAGGCTTGAATCGTCCACTTTAAGGAATTTCTTTACATGGACATCAGTTACCATTCAAAATGGCCTTACCCACCATACCCATATCTTGATCAAGTCATCAAAAACTGTCCAAAAGCAGCTGAAACTTACATGTGGCTTTGGGCTCATAAAGATAAAAACCAAAAAGTCAAATTGACTTCATCTGATGTGTTACGGCACACTATGCAAAATCGTAAAACATTCGTGCACAACTGTGTGATGTTAGCACGGCAAGGGGTTTTGGATATCGAATACGATAAGGATGCTATCAAAGTGGAAGTGGTAGGGTGGCAAGATGAAATGGAATAAGTTACCGCCTTCTCAACATCTGGCACATCCAGAGACACCCTATTGGGTAAAAACAAAAGAGTGTAACCTGATCACTCTTGCATGCTGGTATATCGCAGATCCGTTAGATGACGAAATGCCGGATTATCAACCAGTCTTTCTGGATTATTTATCCAGGGAACCTATCAACGTCGATCTTTGGTGCTTAGCAATAGCTCCATCAATAGAGACGCTGGATATATGATCAAAGTGACTTTGCGGTTTTGCCAAGCGTGTGATGCTATATTGCTAGCATATGGGTATGATTCCGTGAATCACTATCACTCTATCTGTGGATGGTATGCGATAAAGCATACGCTATTTGCGGAGGGAGGACAGCAAGGAAAAGGACCTAGTATGGTCTCATTCCTTGAACAACGTGGTTTTCTTACCACGACTGAGGCTGAAGGCGGCTATTTAGCCGTGACACCCATAGGTTATCGTCTATTAGATGATAATGGTCAACCTGTGCACCTATTCTGTGCCAAAAGACACCTTCATGAGGAAGATGTCGCTCTCTGTAATTCAACGCAGATTGAGATAATGGCGGATGACGGTGATGTGTAATAAAAAAACCCCAGAGCCTAAACTCTGGGGTCAAACACTAAACAGGAGACAGGTGATGAAGCCCGTCCCCCAAGATCTGTAAGAATCACGCCTTCGTAGAGCGTATATTCCAAGAAAAAGAAACCCGGTTGATATCTTGGAATATATCTATGTTGGGGTGATTCTTGCAATGAGAAATAAAAACTTTGCAGAGAAATATCATGACAAATCCAACAGACAACAGTGCAAGATTTATCAGAAGACCATGTTATTGGGAAAAAAAATCTCAGGTAATACCCAATGCCTTAATTTATGCTCAAGATATAGGTAATGCTGCCAAGCTTTTGCTTATGGCTCTTAACGCTCTGCCCGAATCATGGACACCTATCCAAACAGATATACGTAAACGTATGGGATGGGGTAGAGCAATGATGGATACGGCTATAAAAGAATGTGTAAAAGCTGGATACATGCAAGTTATCCAAGGCCGTAAAACTGAAATGGTTAGAGATGAAAAAGGTAGAGTCGTAAAGGGTAGGTTTTCACATAACATATTTCAATGGGAATTGACCCCATATTTCGATATTCCCCTAGAGGAAATCGAGCATAACCCCCCTCACAATGATTGTGAGCCGTTGCCGGGTTTCCCGCTTACGGCTCCCCCAACGTCGGGAAACCAGCCACTACTAATTCCTAATGAGCATTTACCTAGATTAGAGAATACTACTACTCCAGACCCCGAACCGCCCGAAAAGAAGAAGCCTGGAGCGGTCGTAGTATTTTCTTCTCTAGAAGATTTAGGAATTTCGGACAGCCTCAAGATCAAGGTCTCAAAGAAACACACCGAATCCGAGGTAAACGATGCCGTCAAACGGTGTTTAGCTTGGAAGGGTCGGCCAAATGACGAAGTTGGCATCATGACATGTTTAGCTAAAGCCGCTGAATGGAACGACACGGTAGACAAAAAAACTATCGTGGAAAACAACGAACGATACCTTAAGACGCTGAGGAAATACGATGGTGTAAACATGGCGTTTACCCTGATCACTGTCGGGACAAGCTACATAGAGTTCGCGTGTGGAAGACGGGTAGATGTGTATGAGTCATCAATGCCAGATCTACAGAAAACAGTGGATGCAAGACTTGCAAGAATCAAGGAATTGCATGAAAAGGACTGACATTCCGCATTTGATCCCTGTTGATGGATTTACACTCGTCAAAGGAAATATACGTGCAAGGTGATT
>CANGYR010000062.1 GCA_947458275.1 Chitinophagaceae bacterium | reverse complement strand
TCAAATTTATTTTTGATATTATTAAAAATAGAAACTATATCATTATTTGAAAGATGAAATATTACATCTCTTATAATTATTAATGATACATTTGATATATCAATATAGTTTACTAAATCTATACAACTAAAACTATTACTAGAATAATTCTTAGAATGAGATATAATTAATTCTTCTACAACATCTATACCTGTATATTTTATATTATTATCGTTAAAAAACTCTGTTTTTGAGATCCATGTTAGATCTCCGCAACCTAAATCTAATACTGATGTACAATTATTATTATATATAAATTCATTCAATACTTTTGAAATATCTTTTGTATTTTCTAATGAAGAACCTGGACCCGATAGTGGTATATTATTGTCACCATTATTCCATAATTGTTTTTCATATATATTTTCAAAAATAAGTTTATTATTTTTTTTTTTATATAGTAAAATTTCATTTCTATATTTTATATTTGAATTCATTTGTGGAAAATCATATATTCTATATAGATGTTTATTGTTAATTAATTTATCTACAGACATTTGGACACTCTCTTGATTTGTATCATCGAATATAACAATAGCATTGTCATTTAATGATGGCATCAAATTAAAAAAATCTTGCTCATATGTTGATTTTTCCCCATCAATATGGATTATATCAAATTTTATATTTGGATTATTTTTTATAAATTTAGGAACCTCTGTTAAGCAGGCACCTTTTATGAAAGTGAATCTATTATCAAAAAAAGTTTTTAAAGTATCTGAGGCAATTTGTACATAAATTTCAGGATGAATATCTGGACAAGGAGGATAAAATTCTGCTATGTCATTAGAATAAATTTGTAAGTTTTTATTTGACATTAATGCTAAAAATGTAGAATGTCCTCCATTAAGTCCTATTTCAAACATTGTATTACGCATACTACATGCTTTTGAAAAACGTAGCCTTTTTTCATTACAATCATATAACAGAGAACTATTATAAAAATTAGGTTGAGCATGGTCATAAAATAAATTACCGATTAATATTGGAATAAAGTTATTTTTTTCTAATTCCGCTTTTAAATTATTATTTAAAATTTGTAATTTATTAGTAAATTCAATAGAATTAACTATATTGTTATAATTATTATTTAGCATATTTTCTAATGATTTATTTATAAAATAATTTAATGGCATATTACCATTTAATATTTCTTGTTCTGTTATATCTTCTAAATTTTTATAAACACTATTTACTAATACAACTAATGGTTGATATTCTCTAATTATATTTTTATAATTATCATATGGTTTATTTATAAATTCTTCAACACAATTATTCCAATTAATAGGATACATATTATCTAATCCATTTAATATCATATAATTATTATATATAGTTGGTATTTCGTTATAAATATTCATTAATAAGTCATTACCTACTTCAGACCATGATATTTTCTCTTTCTTTTCATTAAATATTTGTATCATACGTTTTTTCCATTCTAACATTAAACTTGTATTTGGTTTACTCCCAAATATTCCATTCCATAATATTTCATTATTTTGTATAATAAAAAATCCATTCATAGTATTAATCTTATCAAATAAGCTATCTAATTTATCTAATACTAATGTATCACTATCTAACCATATACCACCATGATCACAAATAACACATACACGTACATAATCTGCTTGATGAGCTGGACATAAGTTATAAAAATAGTCTGGTAAATCTTTTATATAATTAGTAATATTATCAGGTGTTATCAAATTAACTTTATATCCATTACCATTTGTTGAATGTAAGTACATAAGATTCCTTAATATTTTAATTAATTTATATTCTTTACCAATCCAATATAAGTAAATATTATTCATTAAAATTAGTACATATTTTATTTTTATATTAAACGAATGTCACTTTATAAACCAGTCCTAAAATAAATTCTCTATAGTAATAGATGAAAAAACTTCTTAATATTGATGGCGGGGGTGTAAGAGTTTACTTTTCTTTGCTTATATTAAATTATATAGAAATGAAAACAAACAAAAATATAATAGATTGTTTTGATTACTTTTCAGGAGTATCGGCTAGTTCTATAGTATTATCTGCTTTATTAACTCGATATAGTGTCAAAGAAATGATAACACGATTCAAGGAAATATCTGCAAAGGTTTTTTACAGATCATATTATCATATGATAACTTCAGGGTTTGGTATGTTTGATTCAAAATATAATGACTGCTATATAAATTTAGAATTACAAATGTTATTCCCAGGAATGAAATTACACGATGCAAAAAAACCTCTCAGTATATTAACATATGATATGGACTCATGTAAAGCCATGTGTTTCTATTCATATAAAATGCCATGTAAAGAAACCGATTTATCGTATGAATTACCTGGTTATGATATGTGGAAAATTGTTAGAGGATCTACCGCCGCACCCACGTACTTTTGTCCCTATAAATCATATAATTGTAATATGGTTGATGGCGGAGTGGTAGCAAATAATTTGTCAGAACTAACTTTTATTGACTCTATAAATTATTTTGGTAAAGAGGAAGAATATATTCAGGTATCTATTGGCACGGGTAATTATAAAATGAAACATAAAGAAGTCCCTTCTGGAATATGGAGTTGGTCAAGCGCTATTGTAGATGCATTCTTTGCAGCATCATCTAGTAATGAAATGATAACTCTAGATAAATTATCTAAGTTTGAAAACCTAAAACAATTTTATAGAATTGATATTGAATTAAAACAAGAAATACTATTAGATTGTACAAGTTCATTTGATACTATGGATAAAATATTTGAAGAATGGCTTGAACAAAATACAGAATACTTGAATAGTATTTGTGAGGATATAACAAAATAATAATTATTTTCTTTATATTATTATAATATGAAGAAAATTCTTAATCTAGATGGCGGTGGGGTAAGAGTATATTTATTTTTACTCATATTAAATTATATTGAAAAAAAAACTAATAAGAAAATTGTAGATTGTTTTGATTATTTTTATAGTGTATCTGCCGGTGCTATTATATTAGCTGGTTTATTAACAAATTATAGTATAGATGATATGATATTATTAGTTAAAAATACTAACATTGATAATCTTCATCATATGATAGACATTTTTTTTAATAAAATGAAATTAAATGATATCAAAAAACCATTTGGTATATTAACATATGATATCAATACAAGGAAATATATAACTTTTCATTCATATGATAATACTAATTATAACTTATGTGATGTATTAAAGGCAACTACTTCTTTAGCTCCATACTATAAAGAATATAATATAGATAATTACAAATTAATTGATGGTTATAGTTATGATATTGATCTTAATGTATTTGCTTCAAATGATGTTATAAAATATTTTGGGAATAATGATTATTATCAATTATATATTGGTAGAATCATTACAAATAATATGTATGATATGATTTATAAAATTTATAAAACTGGTATAGTACATATGATTGAAATTGATAATAATATTATTATTAATGATACCAATTCATTTGATACTATGGATAAAATCTTTGAAATTTGGTTAAGTAATAACATTGAATACATAAATAATATTTGTAATAATATATAAAAATAAAAACCTATAATATTATAGAATATGAAAAGTTTTCGCGATAAACCTCTACAAGAAAGAAAACTAGCTGTGTATACTATTTTTAAAAAATATCCTGATAGAATACCTGTTTGTGTATGTAAAAATAAAGATACAAAAACAAGTAGTAAATTAATAACTTCATTATTAAGCTCACCATCGGTAGATTTACCAGATATTGATAAAGAAAAATTCCTTGTTCCAGGTGATTTAACAGTTGGACAATTTTTATATGTTATCCGAAGAAGAATTAAATTAAAACCAGAAGAAGCATTATATATATATTTTGATGGTAATCTTGTTAATACAGGAGTAACCATTAAAGAAGTATATAATATGTATAAAGATAAAGATGATATGATGTTATACGCTGTATATAGCACTGAGAATACATTCGGATGAAACTAGGTTGTAGAATATAAAATAGGAATTTCCTATTTTATATACACAATCGTGAATACATTTGGATAATTTAGAAAGTAAATTATTCAAAGCTATGAAATCGTGAATACATTTGGATAATTTAGAAAGTAAATTATTC
>CANGYR010000061.1 GCA_947458275.1 Chitinophagaceae bacterium | reverse complement strand
TGATCGCCTCGCTGTAACGACGCATTGCTCTGCTCCATCAAGCCCCCGGGTTTGCGATTGAGAGGGGTGACATCTTTCCTGGTAGTGGGGGTTATTTGAGTCTTTAAGGTAGAAATTTTCTCCCTGTACAAGTTCGTGACACACAACGCCTACTGAGAAAAGGTCAGATCGAATATCTATGTCACTTTTGAGATTTCGAAACTGCTCCGATGATGCATATCCAACAGTGAAGAGCCCGAATGGACTGTTAGTAGCTGTGATCGATTCGAGTGTCAGATGTCGTACTATCCCAAAATCAAGCAACCAAAACACTCCATTATGGTCCAACATAATATTCTCAGGCTTGATATCACGATGAACAAGACCATGTTGTTCAGACTGGACCGCAATATCCAATAGGGTAGTCAGAAGGGAAACAACCTCAGGAGTCGTAAATCGTCTGCCCGACAAGAGAAGGTCTCGGAGATTAGAGCCAGAAATGCGCTGCTCTACAAGCCATATCGGATTTGGTTGATCTTCTTCGCAGTTGTGCGCGAGGATCTTAGGAATATTTTGGGAGCCCAGAATCTCGACCGCGCTGATTTCTCTCTTCGTCCGATCGAGCGCATCTAGGGTGGCATGAATTTCTTTTAAGACGACGTCTCCGTGAATCGGATGTTCAGCAGTATAGACTACCTTTTGACCGCCGCCTTTAATGTGGACGATATTGATGAGTTCTGTTCGCATCTTAGTTTGTAGATATCATTCTACCGACATGCTCATTTACCATCCATGAGAATGGTGATGCGGGAATTGGTTGACGCTTGCTGCTCCGGTGAACCGTTGTTGAGGAGCCATCGAACGTAAGCAGTCCAATGTCAATTGACCGGTCACATTCTGGGGGCCGAGAAGTCAGCTGAGGTACCAGAATATAACTCCTCGAACTAAAGTTTCCGTTCAGTTGGGCTTGTCCAAGCGCCTTCTTGTAGGAGCCAAGCTTGGCTTCGATCGCAATGATCTCCTTGAGGAAGAATATTTCGTCGAGCGCCTTGGATCTTGCACCTGTTTTTGTAAATTCGGCAACTTCAGCTAGCACCAGCTTTTCGAGCGACTTTTCGACTATGGCTTCTGCAAACCCGAGCAGTCTCTCGATAATACCCATCGAAGCACCGCGTCTTCCGTATGTTGATAGGAAGTGGAGAATCTTGAGATCCTGCTTCTCCAGATTATCACGATGCCTGGACCATTTAATTGTCCTGTCTTTGCGCCATTGCACTACAATAATATCTGGGATAGTACCATCTGCATGTATCTCCTGAAAGTAGAACAGATTATACCTGCTATCTCTAAATGGGTTGGCTGTTTTCAAGAAAGAATCGACGAACACGGACTCGAGTGTCTTGCGAGGTTTGATGATAGATCTGAGCATGACTTGAACATAGCATGTTTTTAGGATGCTAAGGCCAAACATGCTCAAACAGCGCCGATTGATAAGCCTTGTTGCAAAGGTGTCGAAACTCCTTAATAAATGGATGCTTGGCGGGCCCGCAATCAAGCTACAGTCTCTCAAGCTTCCGCTTAAGAAGCAAATTTTCTCAGGGATGACATATAAGGAACCAAGAGTCTTTTCCATCTGATCCATGGATCCTAGCATACAAAACCTCTCTATGACCATGCGGACTCACTTAACATTCCCAGCTCAAGGTTCCTGCCTGCAGGAAAGCCGTAAACATGACATACAAGCCATATTGCGATTATGCCTGCACATGCAGCACAGCCTGGCCCTCACCAGCTACTCTTCACCGAAGACTTGCTGCAGCACACCGCTAACTCCAATAAAAAATCGTCTTAACTTAGTGCCTGGTTCACCAGAAACCCCTGCGCCTGCTGCACTGGCAACAAACAAATAATACCTTATCACTTTAAGTGCACCTGAGCGGTAGCGCCATCCCTGAGCACCAGCTGGCCCTCGTGAACCCACTGATTGGCTGCGCAAGAGCCAGGCACCCCGCGCCATCACCACGGCCGGCCTGTTGCGGCCCTCCGCCCGGCTGCTCGCGGAGAACCGGTCCACGGCGCTGCTGCCTGGCCAGGCTGAAACCAGCCGCACGCCCATGCCCCTGTTCGACAGCTCCCTGCTGGCGAACCCCAGCGGCGGTCGGTGGCGTCCAGGTAGACGATGGTGAGCACCCGCAACGCCCGTCGCGCCCGCCTACACCCCAAGGCCTGGCTGAGATACAGGTATATTGAAGCCCAGACCGATTTCAAGGGCTACAACAGGTCAAAGCCCAGCCAGAATCAATGCCCTCCTACTGGTGGGTCAACCACAAACAGACCTAACGCCAGGAGACCGATGGCGGCTACATCTGGTCGCCGAAGGCGAACGCCAACGGTGCCCTCAATGTGAGCTACGACAACCTCACCCGCTGCCAGCGGGGGGATGGGGTGTTCAGCTATGCGAATGGGCGCATCAGTCAGATCGGCCTGGTGGAGTCGGCAGCGGTCACGGCGCCGAAACCGCCGGAGTTCGGCACGACCGGGGACAACTGGAGCCAGGAGGGCTGGCTGGTGCGGGTGAACTGGCAGCCGCTACGCCAGGCCCTGCTGCCGCAGGCGTTCTTTGAATTGATGCAGCCCTTACTGCCGGAACGCCACAGCCCGATCAGCACCAGCACTGGCCGAGGAAATCAGGGGGTGTATCTGGCAGGACTGAGCGAAACCCTGGGCCTGTTGCTGCTGAAGCTGATTGAAGACCACGCCGACCCCGCGGTGCGCGTGCACCTGGTGGTGCTGGCGGAAGAGGGCGCCTACACCGCCGCCCTGCTCGATGACATGCAGCGGCTGCGGGAGGTGCCCAGCAGCACCGAGCGCGATGCACTCACCAAGGCCCGGCTGGGGCAGGGGCTGTTTCGGCATCGGGTGGCGGAGCTGGAGCCGGCCTGCCGGGTGACGGGGCTGGAGCGGCAACAGTTCCTGGTGGCGAGCCACATCAAGCCCTGGCGCGACTGCGACAACAGCGAGCGGCTAAGCGGTGCC
The DNA here is from genome assembly GCA_947458275.1 of Chitinophagaceae bacterium. Classification (GTDB taxonomy): domain Bacteria; phylum Bacteroidota; class Bacteroidia; order Chitinophagales; family Chitinophagaceae; genus Ferruginibacter. The sequence goes on along the minus strand of CANGYR010000061.1, from coordinate 1,199 downwards.
AACGGCCTGCTGCTCTCCCCCCACGTGGACAAGCTGTTCGACCGGCACTGGATCAGCTTTGATGCCGGCGGTGAGCTGATCTGTGAACACGAGGCCGCCCGCGAGGCGCTGCGCTGTTGGGGGATCGAAGGCGCCAACCTGATCCGGCCGTTCAGCCGGCAGCAGGAGTTGTTCCTCAGTGCCCACCGGCAGGAGTTGCGACGCTGAAAAGGTTGCTGACAAGGGAGATACTCCAGAAAACAATCTTTGGCTTCTTTCGGTCAAGCTTCATCGTTCGTCAAATAGCGATAAGAATTGAATGGGATGCTCAATTCATAGATAAACTCAAACAGGCTTTGAACGCCGCCAGCTAAGATAACTCTCGCAGTCCCCTATCGCAATCCAACACCTCAGATGAGGCATCTTGGAAAGATCATTGCCATCAGCCTGATCCTGATCGCGGGGAACTGGGTTCGCATGTCAACTACCCCTGGTGAGCAGGTCAGAATTGTATCCATCACCGATGGGGACACAGTGAGGCTGATAAACAAAAATGGAGAAGAACTCAGGGTACGTCTGGCCTGCATCGATGCGCCAGAGTCAGGCGCAAGTCATGGGAGCACGGCGACCTCACGCTTGGCCCAACTGACTCCCGTAGGCTCTGTAGTGCGATTTAAAGACCTTGGCAGTGGGGGTTTCGGAAGGCGGGCAGGAGAGCTCTATACCGGAGTCTGGCCAATGTATATATCAGCTAATCGCACCCTTGTGGCAGAAGGTAAGGCGATCGTGTATCCGCAATATGTCAAAAAATGCAACAGGCTGGCCTACTGGTGGGACGAGAAGTGGGCACGACTATCGCGTCGCGGTGTCCACGCCGACTCGAACTTCTGCCAACCGTGGCTGTACCGTAGAGGCGAATGTCCAACTGAACCCAGATGGGCATTCGTTTCTTGGATAGAAGCGCTCTTTATGAACCCATGGACTTTGTGATCACAAGCAGCAAGGTCACCGTAAGGTTGAAAGTACAGCTGACAGGAAGCACTGTATAAAAGCCAAAAACAACATCGGACCTCAGCGTCGATTCCAACAACTCCGACGATGAATCCCCCTGGATCCACCGCGAAGGGGTGATCTGGCACCAAGCCAGCGCCACCGACCTGCTGTTCATCACCCTGCGCAAAAGCGAAGCCCTCTTCTCCCCCTCCACCCGCTACCGCGAC
>CANGYR010000060.1 GCA_947458275.1 Chitinophagaceae bacterium | reverse complement strand
CAGGTCTCCCAGTTCTTCCCGGATGCCGTTCCAATCTTCCGTCGTTATGGCATCTGCCAGTTCATAGAGTTCTTCTATGGTCATGGAGCGGAGCGACTGGATGGTTTGTTTTTTGTCCCAGGGACATTTTTCCCGGAGATCGTTCATAATGTTCAGAAGCTTTAGAAAGGATTCACCATTGCTTTCCATGTGAGGCGATTGATTGAACGGTAAATTTATTGATGTTCTTTGGAACAGTTGGTTAAAATACAGAAAACCCTTAATTTCGCCTTCCCAAATGCCCAGGTGGTGAAACTGGTAGACACGCTACTTTGAGGTGGTAGTGACCGAAAGGTTGTGCAAGTTCGAATCTTGTCTTGGGCACGAAGCCCCCAACACGAAGTGTTGAGGGCTTTTTTTATTGGATGCATGCAAAGCTTGCTTTGCTAAGCAGACAAGGAAAAAAGCCTACACGCCGAAGGCGTGGGGGGCTTGGGGTACGCCCCTCGTAAGAGGTAAAGATCACGGAACGTACTCTTGTCTCGGGCACAACAAAGCCCCCAACACGCCGAAGGCGTGGGAAGGGCTTTGGGTACGCCCCTCGTAAGACCTCAAGATCACGGAACGTACTCTTTTCTTGGGTACAACGAAGCCCTCAACACGCCGAAGGCGTGGGGGGCTTGGGGTACCCCTCCTCGTAAGAGGTAAAGATCACGGAACATACTCTTCTCTTGGGTACAACAAAGCCACCAACACGACGTGTTGAGGGCTTTGTGCCTAAGAGGATTATTGTAAGATAAATTTACTTGTTTGCTTGCCCGCTTTTATGAAATACTGCCCTTTTGCAAGATGAGAAACGGACAGGGTCTGAGCGCCCTTTATGCCTATTTTATCCAAAACCAATCTTCCATGAGCGTCATAGATGGTGATATTTTCTGCTTCGGGCAACCTAATATTTACAGTCCCACTACTGACCAACGTTGGATAGACAACAAAACCATTACTGAGTCTGTCCACATTTACCCAAACAATTTTACTAAACGCTTCTTTTTCATCTAAATCCCGTTGTAGTAATCTATATACATTCTTGCCAGTCGATGGGTTACTATGCCGAAAGGTATACGTAGTTAACTGGCTACTATTTCCAGCTGCTGTTACCTTCCCTATTTCGATCCAACCGGTTCCGGTGCTGTGCTGGACCAGAAAATCCTTTGTATGCTGTTCGCTAGCTGTCTGCCAGGTCAAAAGAACAGCCTCATTTTGAAAAACTGCTTTAAAGTCATGCCACACCACTGGCAGAGCGGCAGCTGATGTGGTTACATTCATCGTTGTAGACCCACAACTGGCGCCCGAAGAATTTACCGCACGCAGTTTAACAGGATAGGTAGTGCCAGCGGTTAAACCAGTTATGGTTAATGGACTAGTAATTGAAGATGGTGAACGTGTTATCCAGTTGCTGCCATCGTCTATGGAATATTCGTAATTGCTGATGGCGGAGGCACCCGCGTTTGCAGGCGGGGTGAAAGCCAGCGAGGCGCTTGTAACAGAAGGAGTAATGGTATTGATGGTTGGAATATCAGGTGCTAAGGCATCTGATGAGGTCATCACCAAGGGGATGCCGGGACCACTGGCTACCGACACAAAAAGACCGTTGCCGTAGGTAACGCCGTAGATATTATTAATCGTTGGACGGGTACGTTGCGTCCAAGTAATCCCGTTAGGACTGGTCATAAATTGAGTGCCAATGCCTGCCATTGCCACGAAAAGCCCATTGCCATAGGCGACAGAAGTCCAATTATTAACCACAGCCGCTGTACGTTCCGTCCAGGTAATCCCATCAGGACTGGTCATCACTCTATTGCCAGTACCAGTTAGTGCAACCGCCACAAAAAGTCCGTTGCCGTAGGTGACACTAGTCCAACCATTATCTGCAGCCGAAGTTCTCAACGTCCAGGTAATCCCATCCGGGCTCGTCATCACTCTATTGCCAGTACCACTTTGTGCCACCGCCACAAAAAGGCCGTTGCCATAGGTAACGCTTTGCCATTGATTATCTGCCGCCGAAGTTCTGATTGTCCAAGTAATACCATCCGGGCTCGTCTTCACTCTATTGCCAGTACCAGTTTCTGCCACCGCTACGAAAAGACCGTTGCCGAAGGTCACGCTTGTACAACCACTGTAAAGGGGATTGATACTTAACGTCCAGCTAATCCCGTCAGGGCTTGTCATAATATTAGCCTGAACGCCATCGGACGAAACAGCCACAAAAAGACCGTTGCCGTAAGTGATGCTTCTCCAATTCAAATTCGCTGCAGAGGTTCTGGAGGTCCAAGTAATACCATCAGGGCTCGTCATCACTCTATTGCCTGTGCCAGAGGTTGCCACCGCCACAAAAAGACCGTTGCCGTAAGTGACGCTTCTCCATTGATTATCCGCCGCCGCTGAACGATTTGTCCAGCTTATACCAGTCTGTAGCCCATTTTGAGGTGTGATAGTCACCGCTGCAGATGCGGTACCATCTCCAGCACTATTCACAGCTCTTAATTTGATGGAATAGTCTGTACATGCGGTAAGATTTACAATATATAAAGGACTTATCGTGGAAGCGATAGCTATCCAAGTTACGCCATTGTCGATGGTATATTCGTAATCGGTTATATCTGATCCACCATCATTCGCAGGTGCTGTAAATGCAATGTAGGCTGCATTTACCCCTGCCGTTGCCACTACACTGGTTGGTGCATCGGGAACTGTCGGAACAAGGGTGGTGGTATTGACGGTTGAAGACCCGCAACCGGAACCAGTACTACTTACGGCCCGTAATTGTATGTTGTAAGTAGTTCCACTGGTTAAGCCGGATATTCTATATGGACTCGAAGTCAATGCCGGGGAAGGAATCACCCAATTATTGCCATTGTCTAGCGAATGCTGGTAACCGGTAATGGCTGAAAATCCGCTGCTGGCAGGTGCTGTGAAAGCCACCGTTGCATAGGTATCCCTGGGGGTGATTGAATTGATGGTTGGATTACCCGGTGCAAAAGCATCAGCACTCGTCATCACTCTATTGCCTGTGCCATTAGTTGCCACCGCAACAAAAAGGCCGTTAGCGTAGGTAACGCTTCTCCATTCATTAGCCGCCGCTGCGGTTCTGGACGTCCAGGTAAACCCATCAGGGCTCGTCATCACACTATTGTTGCCACCAGTCATGGACACCGCCACAAAAAGGCCGTTGCCGTAAGTGACGCTTACCCACCAATTATCCGCAGCCGAAGTTCTGATCGTCCAGGTTATTCCATCCGGACTCGTCATCACTCTATTGCCAGTACCAGTTTGTGCCACCGCCACAAAAAGTCTGTTGCCGTAAGTAACACCAAACCAACCATTATCTGCAGCCGAAGTTCTGATCGTCCAGGTAATCCCATCCGGGCTCGTCATCACTCTATTGCCAGTACCAGTTTGTGCCACTGCCACAAAAAGTCCGTTGCCGTAAGTGACACCAAACCAACCATTATCTGCAGCCGAAGTTCTCAACGTCCAGGTAATCCCATCCGGGCTCGTCATCACTCTATTGCCAGTACCAGTTTGTGCCACCGCCACAAAAAGGCCGTTGCCATAGGTAACGCTTTGCCATTGATTATCTGCCGCCGAAGTTCTGATTGTCCAAGTAATACCATCCGGGCTCGTCATCACTCTATTGCCTGTGCCAGTGTTTGATACCGCCACAAAAAGTCCGTTACCGTAGGTGACGCTTTGCCACCAATTATCCGCAGCCGAAGTTCTGATCGTCCAAGTAATCCCATCAGGACTCGTCATCACACGGTTGCCCGCACCTGAAAAACCCACCGCCACAAAAAGGCCGTTGCCATAGGTAATACCAAGCCAACCATTATCTGCAGCCGAGGTTCTGGAAATCCAATTTCCTGCCGGTTGACCGGGTGGTGGTGTTACGGTTAATGTGGAAGAGGCTGTTCCACCGCCGGTAGCATTTACCGCTCTTATCTTGATGGAATAGGCTGTACAATTTACCAAACCTTCGATGAACAAAGGGCTTGCTGTAACTGCCGGTGAGGGCGTTACCCAAGTTGAACCATTGTCTAATGAATATTGATAGTTGGTAATGGACCCGCCTCCAATATCGGTTGGTGCAGTAAATGCGATAGAAGCCGAACTAACGCCGGCGGTTGCCACTACATCTGTTGGTGCATTTGGTCCTAGTTTTAACTCATAAGCACCCATGGTTACAT
>CANGYR010000059.1 GCA_947458275.1 Chitinophagaceae bacterium | reverse complement strand
TGTCTTCTTCCTTAAAGATTTCTTCAGGCTTCATTGCTGCTGGCTGCTTCCCTCCCATGCTTTCCCTGTATTTCTCAATATCTGACTGGGAAGGCCATGAAACCTCATACCCTCCACGGGTTGCTTTTAGATTCGCTGGAATGCCCTTGGTTTTTGCATAATCACGAAGCATGAGGGCTTCTTGCTCGTTGTAGATTGCATCAATGCCAATGGCCTGCTCCATCTGTTTCTGTAGCTGGCTTTGCTGGCGGTTTTTCTCCATTCTGTTTGCCAATCTGTCTGATTCTTCTGCGTCCGAAAGATTGCTTTCTACGTTTTTCAAGAACTCATCGGAAACTCCGCCAAGGTTTGCAAGCGAAGCTGGCGGCTTCTTTTGCAAGAAAATGTTTCTCTCAAGTGGAATGTCAGTTGGTGTCGCTGCGCCTCCTGTGCTTGCTACAAGGCCCTTTACTTTAGACCAGTCAATAGTTGAAAGGGCATTTATGGCATCCTGTCCACGAGGAGATGGAGCGGCGGAAATATCTACTGGTGCTGTAATGTTGGCTAACGGAGATGATCCGTTATTTATTTTTAAGGTTTCACTTGTCGCTTCCTCTTCTTCAGGAAGATTAATGCTTTCAAACGATCCTCCGCCAAGCCTGCCCTTATTGATGCTTTTTATTTCAAGTGGTTCAAGTGGAGCCACAGTTGACATTGAGCCACTAGATTCATCAGGCTGTTCGCCCAATAGGCTTCTTTCTGCCAATCCCTTGAGGGAAGTAGAAGAGGGCAATCTTTCACGGATTTGTTCCTTGAGAACGCTAATATCTCTTTCTTGGGCGTATTTTTGCGCAAGCAATTTATCTTCCCTAGCATTTTTTTCAGCAAGAAGACGATCTTCCCTACCTTCTTTACGAAATGTTTCTTCCCTGTCCTGCTTGCTTTTATAAGCGGCCTGAATTCCCTGCGCAATAGACCCAAGTCCGCTGGCAATTCCTTGTCCGATCAATTCAGCGCGGGGACTTTCAACATTCCATGCTGCAAGCGGTTTAAATTGGATAGGTGACTGGCTTCCACCTGCAAATGAAAGTGGCTTCAGGCCAGCCAAAGGTTCATCAACCCTCGGAAGGACTGGAGCGTATCCGTATCCACCAGTTTCAAATGCGTTTGCCATAATTTAAAATCCTCCGAAGTTAATACCAGATGCAGATGGAAGTGTAAATTTATTTGACGCAGCACCTGTTTGGTTTGCTGGCGGGGTCGCTCGTACTGCTTGCGGTGCTTGGTTAATCATGGACGCACCGCCACCCATCCCAATATTGGCAAATGATTGCTTTGCTGCCGCTGCTGGATTGAACCCTGATCCACCGACTGCCGCTTGCGCTCCAGATTGCATGCTGGTTTGTTGGGTTTGTTGTGCCGCTGCATCTTGCGCCTGTTGCTCTTGATTGTAAGATTGAATTTGTTGCCTAGCCTCTTGATTTCCAGTCTGCGCTTGCTGTTGGGCATATTGTACTGCCTCATTGTATTTAGCAGCGTCCTCTTTGGCTTTTAACGCCCTTGCTTGTGCTGCCGCTTGCGCCCGTATTGGAGCCAATAGTGCCTCGGCCTGCGCTTTTTGTTGTGCCGCCTCTCTATCTGCGGCCTCTTGATCAAGTTGTTGTCTGGTTTTTTTCGGCCCTAGTGATTGGTTCCCAAAATTGCCAGATGCGCCTAAAATCATACCATTTAGCGAAATGTAACGCCTTCTGAAGTTGGCATCTGGAACTGGTTTGCGCCACTAACGCCCCTATTTGCAGCAGTGGTCATGCTTCCGGCTGTAGTTGCGGCTGGGTTTTTAATCGGAGAGGTTCCACCAATATTAGCCATTGTTTGCGGAAGCATTCCAGAGGCGGCTCCAAGATTAGAAAGCTGTGTTTTTTGGGTTTCACCAAAATCATATCCTCCGCCAGTTGCGGCTGCACCAGCGGCAGATGATTGACGTTGTGACTCGGCAAGCGAGGCGGCATCCTTGGCCTGCTGATACTGGTCTTGCAATCCAAGCTGTTGTTGCGCTGTTTGCATTCCAACATTTTTAGCTTGGTTAGCGGCTTGTACTTGCGAGTTGTAAATAGCTCGTTCTTGCGCTCGCTGTGCCTGTTGTTGCGCGGCGGCTTGCTGGGCTTGCATTTGAGCGATCATTGCAAGTGTTGCGCTGTTGTCCTGTTGTTGAGGTGCTGGAGATTGTGAGCCGCCCATAGTTTTGTTTTGTTAGTTGTTAGGTTTTGGTAAAATTAATAGCCCTGTCCGCCATAATAAGAAATTCCTGCGGGAGCCGCCCTTGGAATAATTCCGCCTGAAGTATTTGTAAATCCTGCTGCATAAGGGGCTGCTTGTTGGGCTGATCCAACAGATGAATATCCTCCTCCTGAAGTTAGCCTTTTTGATGCCATGCCTGCCAACGCCCCGCCTAGTGCGCTTCCTGCTTGCATGCCTAAAGGCCCAGCCTTGGCTCCAAGTGCTGCGCCGCCAATTGTTCCAAGCGCATTAATTCCAGCACCTAGCATTGCATTTTGTCCGCCTTGGTTCTGTGCAGCAGCCTGCATGACGGCTTGTTGGTAATTCTGCCACTCCTGCTGCTGTTTGTTAACGGCTTGAGAGGTTGACCCCATCATCTGGTTAATCCAATCGGTAGCAGACTGTTGGTTGGCCCTAGCAAGTCCATATCCTCCCATTCTAGCAGCCTCGCGCTGTTGCAGGGCTTGAGCATTAGCAGCCTGTGTGGCGGCTACAGCCTGCGCTGGGTCAATTCCGGCAACGGGAGCCTGCCCAATTGCCTGCTGGGCCAAGGCCAAGTTTTTAGCACGCAAATCCTGCGCTTGAGCGGTTGCCTGATCAAAAAAGCCAGACTTTCCAATGGTGCTGTCTTGCAGTCCCGTTTGCAAATAGTTTTGCAGGCCGCTGGTCTTCGTCCATTGACCTAGTTCATCCTGCCAAGAAAATGGGGTTGCAGTGCCGTCCATAAGATTAAAGGCCAACGCCTTTTCCCCACTGCTTCATTGTGTTTTCCCAGTAACTAGGGGCTAATCCAGCGGCGGCTTGGTTTTGAATCTCTTCGCGAGCGGCAGCACCAGCGGGATTGGTCATCTTCTCAAGTTCCTTGCTCTTGTAGGCATTGACAGCGGCGAGTTGCCCCATCTGATTCAGTGCGCCTTGAGGGCCATAAATATCTGGAATACGAGTCTCCAATGGGCGCGATGACATCGCAACGTCCATAGCATTCTGTCGAGCCAGTGCATCTTGCCCTGCTTGTTGCTGCATTTTAAGCAATGCCATGTCAACAGGCTGGCTATTAGGTGTTGGAGGTGTTGGTGTTGATCCGCCCATAATTACGCAGGAATATAAAGTTCTCTGTTAGTTCTGACAAGACCTAATTTATTCATTGTTCCTTCAGGAAAATTGCCTGCGCCGTCCCTATTATTTAGTGGCACTCCTATAAATCCCTGTTTTCCAGAAAGTTGAGTGTGAGTTTTCCAGTCGCTCATTACTTGAATAACGTCCCTTGGCCTAGTAAGTGCAGGATGGAACGCCGGATACGTTACTGGAAGGTAAACGGTGTCGGAATATCCGAAGCAAGTGTCGCCTCTGTATAGGGCATGAACCGTTGTATTAGGGTTTTCTACTATAGAGTGATCAAATGTCTTCGCGAATGACTGCAACTTGTAAAAGTCATCGGTATTTGGTGAAACGAATCTATAGGATATATTTTCTCTCATAAATTACGTTCCTACAGCAACTGACACTCCGTTTGCAAGTGCAGTTTGAATATTGGGAGCCTGTGCAGCAATAATCTGCCTTCTGACATTGCTGTTTCCACAAACAACGCATGGCAAGCATGACCCACTTGTGTTGTTGTTGATTGGAATGCTTGAATACAGAGGAATAATGCCATCCGACCCAAACGGACTCATGTACTGGTTTGGGAACTCTGTTATTGGCTGAATTGCTTGTGTAATCGTAGGCATAGATTAGGAACAAGGATTTGCAATCCTATATTGGTTTGCGGCATTCGTTGCTTGCTGCGTTGCGAGTGCGGCAGCTTGAGTATTAGCGTCATCCTGTGACACATAGCTTGTAAATGATGCGGTAGCCGTTGCAGAAACAGCCGCACCAGAAAGAGGAGTGCATCGCAGTGTTACCGTCCTAGTCTGCGTGCTAGACCATGAATTTACAGCGTTTCCGGCTTGTTCTTGTGGTGCTTCCGTCAGGTCAACTACAAGTGAAGCTCCATCCTCGCCAACAACGCAATATTGAGTTTCATTTACGTTTTTATTTCCAACAGACGGCTCGTTCCAAGGGTCTTGGTACATTCGGA
>CANGYR010000058.1 GCA_947458275.1 Chitinophagaceae bacterium | reverse complement strand
TACCCTCTAATAGTAAAGAGTTACTCGCCAAACTAGCAGTTCCGGACAAAGAGCCTGTTACGGTTAGTTGGCCTTGGATTGTTGCGTTGCCTGTTACTGTTAGAGATCCTGATATGTATGGTGAGTTGAGTATCATATTATTAATTTATTCCTAAGCAGGTTTTTAGCGTGTTGATTGTGCACTGTTGTTCTTGGATTGCTTTCATTAAATACACTACCATTCCGGAAGGGTTAAATGAGTACGTACCACATTCGTTTGTTGGATATGCCTCTGGAAATTTATCAACCATGCATTGCGCAATGAATCCTTTTGTTTTTTGTATGCCTTCACATTCAACAATATAATTAAATTTCATTGGTAAAATATCTGTGAATAGACTACTTGCATTTTCATTCCAAGTTTCAAAATTATTTTTACATCTAATGTCAGATCCGTTAGTAGAAAAAGTAGTAGAAGTACCACTTGTTGAAATGTAACCAACTTGTCCATTATCGTTTTGAAAAGATATATGAGATTGTCCTCCTGTACCGCTTCTTCTTGTTACACCGTATCCTGGGGATGATCCAACGAATGTCCATCCTGCGCAATCAGCGGTATAAGTGTGAATAAATATATTTGATACGCCTCCACCGTCTGGATTAAACGCCATATGGTTTGGTGTTTGACCGATTTGAGTTGCAATTATATATGGAAATCTGCATGTAGCATCCGTTGTATGTGATCTAAATCCAATTACCATTCCAATAGGATACACTGCATCACATGATCCAATGTACATAACGTGATTAGCTTCATTGTTAGTTGAATTTCTTGGTATACCGTTAGATACAGTTAAACCTGTCGTTGATCCCGCGGTTTGATAAGATCTAAAATTAAATGCAGCTCCAGGATTAATTGAAACAACACCATCACTTGTAATACGCATTCTTTCAGTAGCACAAGTATAAAATCTAATTAAACCTGAAGCACATTGAGCAGCTATACTTATTCCTCCTGAAGTTGTTCCTATTAAAGTTAATGCTCCTGCCACATACGGGCCTGTTGTATTATATGAATTTGCAAGAGTATATATGTAATTTGAGGATGTACCTCCTGTTAAAGCAATGTAGGAGTATAAAGTAGCATCACTTGTTGTAAGTGTAAGACTTGGATTTGCTCCTGATACTGTTAAAGCATTACCTAAGAATGTAGCTGCACCTGTAACACCTACGATTCCATTAACATAAAGCTTATACCCTTCAGCCGAGTCAGCAGAATTAACAAAGAAATTACCTCCACTATCAAAACCACCAAATCTAGCTTTTGCAGCATAAGTACCTCCAAAAAATTTAATTCCTTGACTACTATCAGGATCGTAATTAAATATATGTAATCCTCTTGCAACTCCTGTTTGTTGATTAATTCCAGAAAAGCCTTTTCTATAGTCTCCCGCTGCACCGCCATTTATTTCTAAGTAAATTGCGCTGGAATAATCTGCTCTTATATCTCCATTTGTTTGTATACTTGCACCATTATCAGTTACACCGCTACCTACAAGCAATCTTCCACAAGCGTTTATTGCCATTGCTTGAGTAAACGTGATAGCACAACCTGCTGCTGCCGAAGAAGGGGCGGTTAAAAATCTAAATCCCCCTCCTCCAATATCAAATTGACCTGCCTGAACTCCTGCTCTTGCATATTTCCATCCGGTTGAAGTTAAATAAGCATTTGTTCCTAAATAAACAACTGAACTTCCAACATATCCTGAAATGTAGTTTCCAACAGTTCCAAGTTCTAAAACTCTTGTTTGAGCGCAATCCCACGCACTCGGTGTAACACCTAAACCTAAATTGCCTGTTGCGCTAATATATAATCTCGTAGTACCTGCATTTATAGGATCACCGCTTGTTGAATTTGATTGTCTAAAAGCTAAATCTCCAACAGCATCATGTCCTGTTCTTATGGCCCAATTTTTAGAACTTCCTTGTGTATCAAATAAAGATATCCAAGGACCCGCTCCAGTTACTTTATAATAGTCTACTGCGTTTACACTACAAGCAAATGTAGCTTCACCAGTTGAGGCTATAGATAATTTAGAATCGTTTGAACCATTGGTGCGGAATGATAAACTACCGCCAGTACTTCTTGCTGAATAATATATAATATTACTTGCTGCTTGAATTTGAAATAAATTACCACCCGTATCGTTTATACTAAGTATTCTATCACCACCTGAACTTAATGTTAAATTTCCTGGTATACAAGTCACAGCGCTATCGTGATAAATTAAACTAGAAGTAAGATGATCTCCTCCTTGACCAACTAACAACATACACGCAGTCGTGCCTTGTTCGCAGCCTATGCCTTGACTATTTCTTGGACCACTAATAAACATTCCTCCTCCGTATGTGGCACCTCCTCCAGAACCAGACGCGTTAACGTATATCCATCTGTTCAACTCAGAATCCCAAAATATAGAGCCAGTAAGACCGGTTGATCCACTATCAAATACGGATAATCCACCGTATCTAACAGAAGGAGTGAAAGTGTTGACAGTGATAATGTTAGTGCCTATGTTGAATTGGCTTGAGCTAACGTAAGAAACGGATTGAGTTCCGTATACGGTTACGTTTCCTTTTATGTAAACAGAAGAGCTAAAGTAGGTATCTTGAGTTACTTGTAAACCTCCTGCTGTGTATATCGATGCTCCTGCGGTAAAACTATTAGGAGTGCAAGTGTTCGAAAAGTTTTGTATGCCAGTGAAAGTATTTGATCCTGTGCTAGCGTAAGAAGACGAGATTCTTAATAGGCTAGAACTGATTTGTTGTTGACTAGCGCTGATTTGTTGTTGACTAGAGGAAACAGTCAATAAAGAAGCCGTAGTTGCGAATCCAACCGAACCTGTTCCCTGTAAAAGATCCGAAGTGGAAGAGTAAGATGCAGAAGTAGCGCTGGCAATTGATCCTGACATTGTTATGACGCCGGTTGTAGTGATGCTACCTGTTATTACTAAAGAGCCTGATAATTGTATTGGCATATTCTACGATAATCTAATTAATATAAAGTTTCCGTTTCTATAAATTCCTCCCAAAGGCACTCCACCTGCTGCAGCAGCAACGTCGTCTACGTAATTCAAGCTTTGAGAAACCTGAGTGAGTACAACAAAACCGCTATTTTGAGTTAAGCTGCCTGTAATAAATACATTTTGATTCAAATTCGATACAAAGCTTGCAGTGTTTGCGTAAGAAGCAGTCGCTGCATTTGGACTTCCATTGATACCGCTAAAACTACCTACAACTCTACCGGTTTGAGAGGTCGCGAAGTGTAGTTCTACGTTATTATTGTCTACCGCTTTTATTGCAGAAGGAATAAGTACGTAATCGTTGCTATCGTATACTTCGTAAGTGTTGTACTTGTTGTTCAAATTGTGAGTGAACGACCATGTAACTGCTCCAACTGTTTGAACCAATGTTGAAGTGGAACCGGTAACATATAATCCTCCACCGTTTGAAGCTACTGCATAACCTGCCTGAGCGTAATCGAATCTAATCTCGGCAGTAGAATTGTTCATTCCAACAATCTGATTAGGTATGATCTGAGAGTTTGTCAAATCGTATACCTGAACGATTGGGTTTATCGTGTTTAGGTTGTGGGTAAACGACCAAGTAGTTGCAGCTATTGACTGACTCATGTTGGTGGTGAATCCCGGAGCGAAGCTTGCACTTAGAGCGAAAGTAGCGTAAGAAGAGGTTCCAAAGAGACTGCCTGTCAAGCTACCCGTTACGTACGATGCATTGCTAAAGTCAACGAAAGATTGACTGACCAAGAAGCTACCAGTGATAACCGCGCTACCAGAGAATGGGAATCCTGATCCTCCCAAACTGTAAGAAGCGGTCAAAGCAAATGATGCGTAAGAGGCCGAAGTTGCGATACCGGCTAAAGATCCAGTGAATGATCCAGTAAAGTTGCTAGCGGAGACCGAAGTATTGATTAGCAAACCTTGATTAGGCGATATGCTTGCTGAAACCGAACCCGAACTGATCTGAGATAAATTTAGACCAGTGATTCCAGTTGCAGGAATTCCGAATAGATTTGCTCCCGATCCAGAGAATGTGCCGTCCTTTAAATTGACAGCAGATCCAGTAATGTTAATGCTTCCTGTAAATGTTTGTCTATCTGTTAATTGACTACCAAAAATATTAGAACCAGAGCTGTACACTATAGAGGAGGTAACTGTCTGAACCACCAAAGTTTGTGCAGTTATGTTTCCAGTAACAGTCAAAGATCCAGTTATAGCGTAAGATCCTGTAAGCTGTTTAGAATTTATCCATACAGATCCAGATTTTACCAACATATCTCCGTAAGAAGCTGTAGTGGTAGAATCCACAACGTCGTGAAGTTCTCCAAGTTCGTATCCATTGTCTATTCTAACGTAGATAGATCC
>CANGYR010000057.1 GCA_947458275.1 Chitinophagaceae bacterium | reverse complement strand
GGCGTCGTGACCGGCGACATCACCAAGGGCCATATCCATTACCCGCAGGCCATCGAACCGCTGCTCGCCAGCAGCGTGGTGCCTGACAACACGCCCACCCGCCTCAAGTTCCGCGTCTGGCTCGAAGCCGGTCAGACCCCGCGCTTCATCTTCCCGAACGGTCCTTACGAATCCCGCGCCTCGGTGATCACGATCAACAAGCGCTACGAGAAGGAATTCTCGACGCCGGTCGGCTCCTCGGGCGTCGGCCGCGCGCACATCCTCCGAGAAGGAAAGCTGCCGCATATCCGCATCAGCGAGATCGTCGTCCAAGGCCCGGTGGCCGAGCCGGTCGGCGGCGCCGAAGAGATCGCGGTGTTCGGTCCGGAAGGCTTCAAGCCGGAGCGCGCCCACGACCAGCTGTTCGCCTTCGCGACGAAGGCCTACCGTCGCCCCTTACAGGACGCCGACCGCGCCCCCATCCGCAAACTGTACGAGCAGCGCATCGCCGAGAAAGCCAGCCCACGCCAGGCGGCGCTCGACGCGGTGAAACTCATCCTCTGCTCCCCTTCCTTCCTCTATCTCAGCGAGGTCACCCAGGAGAACGACCGCCGTCTGCGTCCCCATGACCTCGCCACGCGTCTCGCCTACGCCCTCTGGGCCACGACGCCCGACGAGGCCCTGTTCGCCTCGGCGGCGTCGGGCAAGCTCACCGACGATGCGGAACTGAAGAAGCAGATCGACCGCCTGCTGGCCGATGCCCGTCTGGAAGGCTTCGTCGACGGCTTCCTGGACAGCTGGCTGAACATGCGCGAGCTCGGCGGCATGCCGCCGCCCCGCGAGACGAATCGGGCCTACTACGCCGAGGACCTGCCCACCTCGATGAAGACCGAGGCCCGCCTGTTCTTCCGCGACATGCTCAAGGAGAACCGCCCGGTGAACCAGTTCCTCCGCGCCGACTACAGTTTCATCGATAAGAGACTGGCCAAGCTCTACGACCTGCCCGAGCAGAAGACCCTGCGCCTGGCCGACGGCTTCCAGAAGGTCAGCCTGAAGGACGACAAGCATCGCGGCGGCCTGCTCGGCATGGCGGCCGTGCTGACGGTCAGCGCCAACGGCGTCGAGACCTCGCCGGTCACCCGCGGCGCCTGGGTGAGCGAGAACATCCTCGGCATAAAGCCCCCTCCCCCGCCGGACACCGTACCCGCCATCGAACCCGACGTCAGCGGCACGACCACGATCCGCGAGCGCCTCGCCAAGCACAGCACCGACCGCGCCTGCGCAGAGTGCCATCGCAAGATCGACCCGCTCGGCTTCAGCCTGGAGTCCTTCGACCCGGTCGGCCGCTGGCGCGTGAACTACGCGAAGCCGAAGAAGGGGCCGGCACCGAAGATCGACACCTCCGGGGAATTCGCCTCCGGCGAGACCTACAAGGATTTCGCCGGCTTCCGCGACCTCCTGCATGAGCGACGCGAGGAGATGTTCACCCGCCACCTCATCCGCTCGCTCCTCGCTTACAGTACCGGCCGCCTGATGGAGCCGGCCGATGAGTTCGCCGTCGACCGCATCCACGACAAAGTCAAGCAGCAGGGCCTCGGCCTGCGCACCCTGGTCGTCGAGTGCCTGACCAGCGACGTCTTCCGCTCCCGCTGAGCACAGGGACCGAAAGGGGCCTGGCCTTGCCGATTAGGACATGCCTCCGCCCGATTATCGACTTATGTCAGACTTGATGGTCATAAGCCTTGGGACAACCTATGTCTATGCGACAGAAAGCACCCCTCCTTTCGTTTGTCCTCACGGTCGTCGCCGGGCTAGCCTTCGCCGCCGCCGACCCCTCCGCATCTGGCCCGCACAAGACCTCCGAGATCGAATTCCCCGAACTCGTCGACGCCAGCCGTAGACAGGCCTCCGAGCCCCAGAAGGGCATCCGAAGGATCCTCGGTGAGCGCCGCGCCGAGAAAACCAGCGCCGGCCGCAAGGTGCCCGTCAAAATCCATCTTCCCGCCGGAGAATCCAAGTGCCCCGTCGTCGTCCTCTCACATGGCGCGGGCGGCGATCTCGACACGCATTTCGCCCAAGCCCGACATCTCGCCACGCATGGCTACGTCGTCCTGTGCGTGGAGCACGTCGGCAGTAATCGCGAAAAGATGACCCAAGGCATTCAGCTGATGAAGAACCTGGATGCGATGATCCATGATTCTGCGGAAATCACGGCACGCCCGCAGGATATCACCTTCGTCCTGAACCAAGCCGAGATCTGGAATCAATCCCACCCCAGGCTGAAGGGACGGCTCGACCTCGAGCACGTCGGCATGATGGGCCACTCCTACGGGGCTTTCACCACCATGGTGACTTGCGGGATGCGGCCGGCGCTCGACTGGATCGTCCCGACGATCCCTCCGGGCAAAGGCCTCGGAGCGTCGCAGCGCGAGAAGCGGATCGACTGCGGAGTGGCGCTCTCTCCGCAGGGCGTAGGCGAACCTTTCTTCATCAGCGAAAGCTTCGGCGGCCTGCAGGTGCCGCTGCTGGGCATCTCCGGCACGCTCGACAGGCAGCAGAACGGACTTTCAGCCGAAAACCGGAAGGAAGCGTTCTCCATGTGGCCGGCCGGCGGACATCGCTTCGTATGGCTGAACGGCGCCAAGCATCTGGACTTCACGGACTCCACGGGGACTGACCGCAAGGCGACCCCTTCGCCGACCCGCGAGGACGTCCAGCCGGTCACCCGAGCCGCCACCCTGCTCTTCTTCGAGACCCACCTGAGAGGCGATGCCGAGGCGGGCAAACGCCTGACCCAGGCCGGACTCAGCCCCTACCTCAAAGGAAAGATCAACCAGGTCGAAGTACTGGCGAAGTAGCCGGCTGGGGTGAGACGATAGTGCCGCCCTCTGGAACATCGGGCGTAGCAAGCCGTCAGAAGAAGAGTAGAATGAGAAAAGGTTGGCCCCACCCCGCCTCCCCATGACCCGACTCCCCGCCATCCCCCTCCTGCTGCTCGCCGTGGCCAGCCTGGGCGCGGCCGTAGACTTCGACCGGGAGATCCGTCCGCTCCTCCAGGAACGCTGCGTGGAGTGCCACGGCCCGAAGAAAGTGAAGGCCAACCTCCGCCTCGACGCCAAACCCCACGCACTCAAGGGCGGCGAATCCGGTCCGGCCTTCGTCGCCGGCGACCCGGCCAAGTCCCTGCTCTTCGACCGCATCACGACCCAGGACGAGGACAAGAAGATGCCGCCTAAAGGCGAACCGCTCACGTCCGCCCAGACGGAGAAGGTCCGTCAGTGGATCGCCGAAGGAGCCGTCTGGCCCGAGAACGCCGCCGACCAGGCCGCCCGCCGTGATCCGCGCCTCGACCACTGGTCGGTGCAGCCGCTTCGCAAGGACTTCGGGACGGCGAAGTCCGTCGATGATTTCGTGTCCGCCCGGCTCCAGGTGGCCGGCCTGCGGATGTCACCCGAAGCCGACCGCCGCACCCTCATCCGCCGCCTGAGCTTCGACCTGCACGGCCTGCCACCCTCCCCCGAACGCGTCGAGGCCTTCGTCCGGGATGACTCCCCTGACGCCTACGCGAAGCTGGTCGACGAACTGCTGGCCTCTCCTCGCTACGGGGAACGCTGGGCCCGCCACTGGCTCGACATCGCCCACTACGCCGACACGCATGGCTTCGAGCGTGACCAGCTCCGCCCGAACGCCTGGCGCTACCGCGACTACGTCGTCGCCTCGCTCAACGAGGACAAGCCCTACGACCGCTTCATCCGCGAGCAGATCGCCGGCGACGTCCTCGCCCCCACCGACCCGGAGGCCATCGTCGCCACCGGCTTCCTCGCCGCGGGCCCGTGGGATTTCGTCGGGCAGGTCGAGACCAAGAGCGACATGCTGAAGCGCGCCGCCCGCGCGGGCGATCTCGATGACATGGTCACGCAGGTGGTGACCTCGACCATGGCGGTGACGATGAACTGCGCCCGCTGTCATGATCACAAACTGGACCCGATCGCCCAGAAGGAGTATTACGGACTCTGGGCCGTCTTCGCCGGCGTCAAACGGGAGGACCGATACGTCGACCCGAAAGCCAAGACCGCTTTCGACGAGGAGAAGGCCAGGCTGAACGGACGACTCGCCGGCCAGCGTGCGGAGATCGCCCGCCTGAGCGGTGAAGGCTTCCCTCTCGCCTCCCTGCTCCCGCCGGATTCCGGCATCGACCGGCGCAATGGTACGGTGACCAAAACGAAGCAGGGCTACTTCAGCGACCTGCGCACGGACGCCTTCCAGAAGGTCGAGAAAGTACCCGGCGTACTCGGCGTCTTCGTGCCGGCCGGAAAGGCCGACATCAGGATCGACGAGAAGACCCTGCTCAAAGGCCTCCCCCAGACCAAGGGCCACGCCTGGGACACCATCGCCAACCGACCCCTCAACGCCCAACGCAGCACCAAGATCGACGGCGTAGACTATGCGGCCAAGGGGCGGT
>CANGYR010000056.1 GCA_947458275.1 Chitinophagaceae bacterium | reverse complement strand
CTGTTTCCAAGAATGGGATTGCAGCCTCATTTCCATACACGCTTGATGATGACGCAAACAGAAAATCTCTGATCTTATACTTCACTGCGAGTTCCAAAATGTTGGAGAATGCTACTAAATTGTTTGTCGAATACAACTGGAGTTTCCCTATTGGGATTCTCACTCCAGCTTGAGCAGCTAAATGGAAAATTGTTGAAAAAACATTCTCGGAAATGATTTTTTCGATGGAGTCAAACTCAGCAAGGTCTAATTGGTAAAACTCAAATGATTCATGCTTCTTAAGCGAATTGATTCTCTGGGCCTTGAGATCAGGTGAGTAATAATGATTTAGACTGTCAACTCCAACAACTTGAACTCCTGATTCCAGCATCTGCTCAGCCAAGTGAGCGCCTATGAAGCCTGCGACTCCCGTGATCAAGACTTTCCGCTTTTGCGGTAACATTTTTTCTAGGTTAGTGGGCATGGACCGATTCTACCGAAATGTGGTTAATTCTATGGGCAAGCAAAAGCGTATCCTTGTTTTTAACTTTGTGCTGGATGATAACTACCCGGTTCTTGCCCATCAGACCGATGTTGTTCGTATACTTGCACGACATTTCAGTGAGGTTGTGGTGATTTCAGGACGTATTGGTGATGCAAAACTTCCTCCCAATGTTACCGCCTTCAGCACTGACTGGCAAAGTGGCCGTTTTTTTCACAACATCCTCTTTTTCTTCAGAACTTTATTTCGTGTAAGGGTTTGGCGAAATTTTGAGATTGTTTTTTTTCATATGGTTGTTTATCAACTGATACTTTCCCTTCCGTTTTTATCTTTTTCAAAAGCCAAGAAGATCCTCTGGTACGCTCACAAGCAAAATTCTTTTGCGTTACGGCTAGCTAGCAGCCAGATTGATACTTTGATTTCCTCCACACATGGTTCATTTCCTTTCAAATCGCCAAAGTTGATCATTGTTGGACAGATGGTTGATTCTCAACAGTTTCGCATGTTTGACAGCCGAGATTATTCAAAACGCTCAAGCTTTGTTCATATTGGGCGGCTAGATTCTTCAAAGCAGATAGACAAAATTATTGATTCATTGGCCTCTTATAAGCCATTGTTTCCAAGAATGGAATTTGTAAGTTATGGCGAGCCCTCAAATACACGCGAGCGAAACTGGTCCCAGTCAGTTCTGGATAAATACGCTGCCAATCCAGAATTTGACTGGGTCCGGTTTTTACCTTCCATTCCCAAAAGAGAAGTACCTGCTCTTCTTTCTACAGCAGATGTGTTCATACATTCTTTTCAAGGTTCTCTCGATAAGTCTTTGATTGAAGCAACCTTGAGTGGAATTCCTGTCGTGACTACCAATCAAGAGTATGTGTCGTTTTTTGGAAGTTGGACCGGGGTTTCGGATCCTAATCTTTCCGATGAAATTCGAGCACTTTTGAGTTTAGATTCCGACGCAATCGAGGCGCGATCTATTAGGAATCGGGAAATCGCCAGTACTAACCACTCGCTTCAGTCTTGGGAGAATCGTGTTCTGCCGATATTTGTTGAGAATGAATGATATAAATCTTCGATTATTTTCCCAGAGTCTAGAATATTGTATTGATTAAGCCTTACTTCTCTTTCCAACGATGCGTTATCTGTTTCATCCAGTTTATTCAGAATTTGTCGTGAAAGTTCCTCAGAATTGCCTCGGCGAAAAAAACTTGCCACGCCATCCTCTCCCAATACCTCCAGGCAGGTTGGCGCATCGGATGCTATGATTTTTAAGTTTGACGCCATGGCTTCAAGTAAAACCATCCCAAAACCTTCAAATCTGCTTGCAAGTACAAATATTTCTAGCGAAGACATGAATCCTGCTATATCACCAGTCCTGCCTACCCAATCTACTGATTTGGAGATACCAAGGGAATCTGCCAAAATTTTTAACTGACTTTCAAGAGGGCCAGAGCCAACAATCCTCAAACGCACATCTTGTCTCTCGCGTGCAACCTTCGCAAATGCCTGTAAGATTGTCGGGTAATCCTTCTCTCCAGATAGCCTGCCTACAGTGCCAACCGTTGCAACTTTTAAGGTGTTCGTAGCTTTATCGGGGAAATGATTCTTCTGCTTTAAAAAATCGTCTTTGGAGAAGCCGTAGCTTGCCAAATGGATCTTCTTTTTCTTGTTTACTTCTTTACTTTGGTATAAGTAGTCAATTGTAAAATTAGACGGCGCAATTATGATTGGAATGTTCCAAGTTACCATTCTAGATAAAAAAACAGAGAAGATATTTGGGATTTTTGGATAGAACTTACCGCCGTAATGTCGTGAAATACATTTATGCTTATTGCGAGTTAACCCATATTTAAGTAAAATCTCCGCTTGAGGTAAGTGAGCATGGAAAATAGTATTATCTGTGAATTGAGTTCTTCTCAGCCTTACAACTTGATTCACAAATCTCTGATTTGCCAGCTTGTTATTAACCGAAGTCCCAATTTTTTCAAATTCGTATTGGAGTTCAGGTTTACCTTTTAGAAAGTAAACCGTTACTTTATGGCCTTGAGAAACTTGATGTTTACTTAAAATGAGAAGCTGATTCTCTGCACCTCCACGTTCGATAGTTGTGATGAAATGAACTATCGTGAGGCTTTCCTCCGTCGTCCTGCCCCTCCGGTTAAACTTCACTATTAACTTCGTTTCTTATCTCGTACATACACCTGGCAGCGAGTTGAATTTCCTGGTACCTTCTCAAAGCCCAAATTATAAAGTTCTAGATCATTCTGAGGCTCTGTTTTCTCTTTGAGAAATCCTCTTTCAGGTCCACCATCAACCAAAACTAATGCGGCTTTCCTGAGTAACTCTCTGCCACCCCTAATCACTTCAGGTTCAGCACCTTCGGCCTCAATTTTTACAATGATTATGCCTTTGCTCAACTCATCATCAGATAGAAGAGTGTCTAAGGTTACTGCTTGAATCACAATCCTTTCTTGATTTGGTTCGCTCGGAATCAGACTTGAGTCTGCGGTTTGTGGGGAGGAATAGAACGTCAACTCCTTGTTTTCCTCCCAAAGGGCCTTGTTGAAAGCTAGCGCTGAGTCAAAACTAAATAGATTATTGGATAAGCATTGGTACTCCCTCGGCTCGGGTTCGAATGCAAGTATCTTGCAATTATATTTCTTCGCAACAAAAAGAGAAAGTTCTCCTACATTCGCTCCACAATCAATGAATGTACCTTGGAAATCTTCAGGGATTTCGTTTTGAAAATACGTCCGAGCTAGAGAGTTTATTCGTTTGCTAACCCCGCTCGTATAAAGAATTGAACGCTCTTTTCTACAAAATTGTAGCTGATAGGTAGAGTCCATCACCTGAAACAGGCCGTTCCGCTTATCCAATTTCAGGCGCGTACCGGTAGATTTGACCTTGTTCTCCAAATTAAGCATGGAAATCAAAAATGGTGTGGGCAATCTAATCTGGAGTAATCGCATTCTATCTTTTAGTATTAAAAGGGCTTTTTTCACTCTCATAGAATACGCGAATACTCACCGAAGTGTCGGCTGCCGAGCGACAACCGCTATTGGTTCTTCATTCTGTTTTGCTATCCATTTTCTGGGTACTATATCCATATGGTGGAAATCGGAGGATCCCAATTTTTGGGCGCTCCACTGGAGTTAGGTCAAAGTGGGGCAACTCTAAGCTTAATTCAATCAAGTACTGGTGGCTCCATTATTGTTAAGAGAGATCCCATAAATGCCTCGCGGTTGATTAAGCAGTATGAGAAACAAATCCTCGTTGCAAAGTATTTTTCTCCATTTATTTCAGTACCTAAAATTCTCTCTGACTTTTCTGATAGTGGTTTCGCGATGGAATTCATACATGGTCAAACTCTTGGAGAATTCCTAGAAACCTCAACTCGAGACGAATTAACATCGGTTTCAGATCAAATCAACGGGTACCTCGGCTCAAACAAAGGACTAATGGTTGAAGTCATTGATGTGGAGCCAATAGTTCAAAAAATTCTTACAAATAAGTACATTCTTTCGAACTCCATTTTTAATCCCGTATTTATTGAGTTGGCAGACATTTTGACAAATAGGATTGTGGAAGTGAATACCACCCCTGGGTTAAATCACGGGGATTTTTCGTTTGAAAATTTGCTGGTTGAAAAATTCACTCACAAAGTGTTTGCGATTGACTTCTTGGACAGCCCAGTAGAAACGCGATTAATTGATTATGGGAGATTTTGGTTGGATGTAAATTTCGGATGGTGGGCAAATTGGGGGAAAGAAAGCACAAGATATGCATTAAACCGTGCTTACATCAGTAGTTCGCTGACAAAAGCTTTGGACTCGCAGAATATTCCTCGCTTCAACGTTGAATTCTTTTGTGGAATTGCTATTCTTAGGATTGCACCGTACACAAAGAACCCAAAAAGAATTGCATTTTTACAACACGCAGCAAGACAACTCGTTAGGG
>CANGYR010000055.1 GCA_947458275.1 Chitinophagaceae bacterium | reverse complement strand
TATTACCGCGGCTGCTGGCACGGAGTTAGCCGGTGCTTATTCTTCTGGTACCGTCAAACACCTTAGAAAAAGTGCATTTCTCCCCAGAAAAAAGAAGTTTACAATCCAGAGGACCTTCATCCTTCACGCGGCATGGCTGGGTCAGACTTTCGTCCATTGCCCAATATTCCTTACTGCTGCCTCCCGTAGGAGTCGGGCCCGTGTCTCAGTGCCCGTGTGGCTGATCATGCTCTCACATCAGCTATTGATCGTAGGCTTGGTGGGCCGTTACCCCGCCAACTACCTAATCAACCGCACGCCCATCCGTTACCGAAATTCTTTGGCCATCAGGAGATGCCTCCCAATGGCAATATGTGGTATTAATCCAAGTTTCCCTGGGCTATCCCACAGTAACGGGAAGGTTGCGTACGTGTTACGCACCCGTTTGCCGGTCGCCGCCCATGTATTGCTACACTGCGCTGCCCCTCGACTTGCATGTATTAAGCCTGCCGCTAGCGTTCATCCTGAGCCAGGATCAAACTCTCCATTGTAAATGAGTTTGAACTCGACTTCTCAAATAAGAATCAAATTCATAATGATTCGCAAAATTCCTTACTTCTGATTTTTACTGCAGAATGTTATTGTTTCCCTACTTTCAAAGATCTTCTCAACCTTCCAGTTGATCACCCCGTTTAATCGGGAGTGCAAAGGTAAGTGAGTTATACATTTCAGCCAAAATTTTCTGTAACTTTTTTTTCAATCCGCTACCGAAAAAACTGACCCAATCTGTTAAGAACTATCCCGCTTTTTCTCTCAAGCGGGTTGCAAATATAGGGACATATTCGCATTCAAAAATCATTACATCAAAACTATTTTTTCATTGCCTGTTTAGTAAGCATAAAACACGCGGTTAATTGCCGTATTTATCGGTGAGATAAATAAGTGCAGCCATCACGCTGGCACCCAGATGCAGTTCTCTTCTGCTCACTGCTTCAAAAACATCCAGTCCGGAATGATGAATATCAAAATAGCGCTGTGAATCAGGGCTCAGTCCTACCGTTGTTGTACCTAATTTACGAAGAGGATTGATGTCTGCTCCCCCGCCACCATTCGTAAATTCATGTATCCCATACGGCAGGAACAAAGATGCCCAGGCTTTGACGTTGTCTCTTCTTGATACGTCGCTGTTTTCCACTCCAAACCCTCTGGGGCTAAAGCCTCCGGCATCTGATTCAAGTGCCAGAATATGCTTCTTTCCTTCTGCAGCGGCCAGTTCAGCGTATTTAAGTCCTCCCCTCAGTCCATTCTCTTCATTCTGAAACATTACAGCACGTATGGTACGTTTGGGTTGTACGCCCAGTGCTCTGAACACCCGCAACACTTCTATACTCTGTACGCAACCGGCACCATCGTCATGTGCTCCTTCCGCCAGATCCCAGCTATCCAGATGACCACCCACCGTGATCACTTCATCCGGAAAAACAGAGCCGCGTATCTCGCCCACTACATTGTGTGATAAAACTTCCCCCTGCATGCCGCATACAGAACGCATATAAAGCTTCAGTCCGTTCTTTTCTTTTAATGCACGGCTAAGTTTCTCTGCGTCGTTCGTACTAACCGCCATGGCGGGTATCTTCGGATAGGCAGGATCGTAGCTCATGGCTCCGGTATGCGGATAATCATCCGGATTGGAAGCCAGTGAGCGGACCATCATACCTACCGCACCATATTTTGCAGCACGCGATGCGCCACCTCCCCTGTATTTACCGGCGTCGCCATACGCCATAAACGTCCTTACATACGCGGGATTCATCGGATAATTATAAAAAACAATCTTTCCTCTTACACGCTCTCCCAATGCTTCCAGTTCATCATAACTACGAACCTCTATTACTTCAGCCCGTAATCCGGAAAGTCCCGTTCCCTCTGAATTGCCCAATGCGGCCACCCGAAGCGGCATTGCTTTGCCAGCAATCAGCAGTGCTGCACTATCTTTATCACCCCTAACCCATTTGGGTACCATACATTCCTGCAGATAAACCGTATCCGCACCCACTTCCCGTAACATGCGGGCCGTTTCCTGTACAGCTCTGGCATTTCCGGCAGAACCACTCAGGCGCGGGCCTACCTTTTTACACAGAAACCGTAATTGTTCATACGCTTCTCCACGAGTCAGTACATCTTCCACGATCCGGCGGATCATTACAGAGTCCTCCTGCCCAATAGCCTGCATCAGGAACAACAAGTGTATCGCCAGAAAAAAAGTCCATTTTCTCATCTTCATAATTGCTGTTTAAACGGTCGGTTAAAATACGGAATCTTCGCCAATAATGGTCGTCTGTACCCCTATTAAGAAGGCCCTCGGGGAATTACGCTATCTTTGCAACATGAACATAGGGATTGTTTGCTATCCCACTTTCGGAGGAAGTGGGGTGCTGGCCACCGAACTGGGTAAGGCGCTGGCCGATAAAGGCCACAACATTCATTTCATTACCTACCAGCAACCCGTTCGGCTCACCGGATTCAGCACCAACATTTTTTACCACGAGGTTCGGGTACCTACCTACCCATTGTTCGACTATCCCCCGTACGAGTCAGCGCTGGCTTCTGCCATGGTGGATGTTATCCGGAACAACCATCTGGACCTCTTACATGTACACTATGCCATTCCGCATGCCGCCGCAGCCTACATGGCAAGGCAAATTCTGAAGGAAGAAGGAATCCTGATTCCGGTGATCACCACATTGCACGGCACAGATATCACACTGGTAGGAAGAGATAAAACCTATGCGCCGGTGGTAGCCTTCTCTATCAACCAGAGCGATGCCATTACAGCTGTATCCCATAATCTCCGGGAAGTAACCTATGCCAATTTTCCCATCACCAGGGAAATAGAAGTGATTCACAATTTTGTGGATGTTGCCCGGTTTTCCAGGAAACCAATAGACGCATTCCGGAAGGTTATTGCCCCTAATGGTGAACGCATTCTGCTACATGCCTCTAATTTCAGGAAGGTGAAACGGGTGCAGGATGTGATCCACATCTTCAGAAAGGTCAATGGTACACTCCCATCCAAACTGCTGCTGGTAGGGGATGGACCGGAACGGCATATGGCTGAAGAGCTCTGCCGTGAACTGCAAATATGTGAAGATGTACGTTTTCTGGGTAAACAACAGGACATGGAAGACATCTTTGCGGTAACAGATCTTTTCCTTTTACCCTCAGAATATGAAAGTTTCGGCCTCGCAGCGCTGGAAGCCATGGCAGGTGGAGCAGCTGTGGTATCCTCCAATGCCGGCGGTCTTCCGGAAGTGATTGAACAGGGCATTTGCGGTTACATGGCCAATGTGGGTGACATCGATGCCATGGCGGCCTTCGCCATCGATGTATTGCAGGAGGATGAACGGCTGAAATCATTCAGGGAAGCAGCCCGCAAACAGGCAGAAAAATTCGATATTCACAACATTGTGCCGCTGTATGAACAGTTATACGAACGGATCAAGCAGCGCTGATTACCTGGCTTTAAGCCATTGCTCCGGATCCAGAAAGCGACTCTCCTGATTAACAACAAACAGAATTTCTCCATCTCCGTCATCGTTGCTTCCGGCTTTGCCGATGACCTGTCCCATCCGCACCTGGTCTCCTTTATTTACCGCCACGGACGACAAATTATAGTACGTAGTGAAATATTTACCATGCTTGATCGTCACGGTTTGTGAACCCTGCACATCGTAAACAGTAGTAACCACCCCTTCAAAAACAGCTTTTACAGCTGTACCCACTTCAGTGGCAATCGTAATCCACTGGTTGTCTTCATACAAAGAGGTTCCCTCAATTTTCCTTCTTCCAAAAGGGGAAGAAATCTGAGCCCTGTCCACTGGCCAGGGCAGGTTGCGCCGGTTGTTCTCAAAGCCTACCGATACTCTGGTCACCTCCGGCGTATTCTCCAGCACATTGTATTTACGCTCAGTTGCAGCAGGAGCAGCCGCGGAAGATGCAGGTGTAGTAGCAGGAGCAGTACGGGCAGCTGTGGCTTTAGCTGCCGCTGCAGCTTTCGCATCAGCTGCTGCTTTTGCAGCAGCTGCTCTGGTTTCTTTCAGGATAATGGCAGCGATGGCTGATTGCAGGCTATTGGCCACTCTCCTCTTGGCTGCGAGTTCTGAAGCAAGTTCTTTTTCACGGGCCTTCAGGCGTTGCACATAAGCATTCTGTTCGCGCTTATCATCCTCCAGTGTTTTCATTTCCTGGGTCTGCTCTTCCAGTACCCTACTTTTTTCTTTCTTGTTCAGATGGAGGGTTGATATCTTATCTTTCAGCAGATCCTGTGTTTTGTAAATAGAGGCCACCTGTTCCTCTCTGTAATTTCTATATGTTTTCAGGTACTGTACTCTTCGGATGGCATCGTTAAAGTTCACAGAAGAGAAGACAAAATTGATCATATCATAACTGCTGCGATTCTGGTAAGCATAAACCAGTGTCTTCGCATATTGCTCCCGAAGCGTGTCCAGTTGTCGCCTCAACCGGAAGATTTCCCGATTGTTGTTGAAAATCGTTTCATCTATCAGGCGAACTTCCTGGCTGATATTGCTGATGATGGCATTCCGCTTTCTGATTTTCGACTGGATGGCAGCAAGTGCCGCCAGATTCGCTTTTTTATCTTTTTGCAGGATGCTTTGGGAGCGCTGCAATTCAGTAATCTCCTGCTGAATTTCTTTTCGCTTACGTTCCAGTTCATCCCGGGACTGACCGAAAACGGAATCGGTAACCAGAAAAGCCAACAGACAGAAAATAATAATACGCATGCTCAAAAATAAAATAAGGATACTCGCTATAACAGGTGATCCTGTTA
>CANGYR010000054.1 GCA_947458275.1 Chitinophagaceae bacterium | reverse complement strand
TGATTCACACCATTCTGACATTGATAAAAAAGTTGATATTCAACGATTGTTACAGCATTTCGCACCTTATACCAAACTGTTTCTTGAAAAGAAATGGGATAAGTTTGCTCTTGAAAAAAAGAAAGAAAACTTTGAGGAATGGAAAGAATGGCTTATCAATGCTGAACCCAAGATACATGAGATTATATCTAAACCAGTAGATATCCTTATCACAACAGATGTACTTTCTGAAGGTCAAAACTTGCAAGATGCCGACCTTTTGATAAATTACGATATCCATTGGAATCCTGTAAGGGTTATTCAACGGTTTGGTAGAATAGACCGTATAGGTTCCCCCAATGATTTAATCAAATGTATCAATTTTTGGCCTGCAGATTCTATCAATGCTTATATTAACTTAAAAGGTAGAGTGGAAGCCCGAATGGCCGTAATGCAATTTATTGGCTCTGAGGTTATTCAGGATTTTACAGAAGAGTTTTCTCAACTGGCCCAAAACCCTATGGAGGACCGCCAAACTGAAAATCTTTTAAAACAAATGAACTCCTCAATTTCTGAATTAGACGCCGAAGGCTCTATGGGATTTGACGATTTCTCGTTTGATATTTTTAAACAACAGTTGCTCGAATTTAACAGAGAAAATTTAAGAGATGTCGAAAAATACCCCAACGGTATTTTCTCTGGCTATAAACTAGAAACCACTGAAGCTGAAAAAGAAGGTGTAATTTGCTTTTTTGGAGTTCTACCAAAAAAAGATACGCAATATACCGACTACCGAATGGTATATCTCAACAAGGAAGGTGGCATAGAAACAGATAACAATAAAGTAATTCTGGAAGTCTTGTCCAAGCACCGGAATGACATCAGGGTGGTTGACCCTGCCGTAGATGCCGGAGACCCAGAGGCCATCAATCGTTTGCAAAATTTGGTAAATGGCTGGGTGGATAGCCAAAACACATCAAAGATAGAGAATGACCTAGGTGAAGAAATTACTGTTGCCGGTCAGAATCAGTTAGACCTAGTCAAACAACTGCAACAAGGAAAAAAGAAAGTCATAGAAGCCCATAAAAACCACGAGGTTCAATTAGAAAAACAGTATGACCTCATTACTTGGATGTTAGTTAGTTAAAATTTATTTGTTAATATTATGAACTTATCCCACTTTAATACTGAGCCTTTTCCTAAAGCCATTAAAACGCTTTTTGCTGAACTCAATATCCCAATAAACCCTATTTCCGAAGACGTTTTTCCAATACAGTCTACCTTTGTTTCTTTTAACGTCAATAATCCCGCACATGCACTTATTGATGAGTTGTATGCCATCGGCACCGTTGACGACCAAGCTTTTAAGGGTGTTAGGAAAATCGATGAATCTAAACTCAAAAACGAGGACTATGACTTCATCATGGTTTTTGGAATAAAAATTAAAGACAATCAGCACCCCACACGGAGCCAATTGGCTGACATAACCCGACTCGCAAATGCCTCATTTAATAATGACAAAAAAGGCAATCCGGTTACGGTAATATACCTTTACGGTGATCGAATTGCTTTAGCCACTACCGACCGCCAAGCCCGCAATAGCTCTGATTTTCGTGAGGGAGAAAAGCTAGGTAAAGTTAGCTTACTTAGGGATGTTAAAATAAAAGAAACACACACAGGGCATTTGATGCTCCTTAAGGAATTGAAATCTACTAATAAAGTTGTAGATTTCAAAAGTCTATATCAACATTGGCAGGAAACTTTTAGTGTAAGTTTGCTTAGTAAGAAATTCTACGGCGAACTTCAAAACTGGTATTTCTGGGCATTGAAAGAGGTGCATTTTCCCAATCCTCCACTAAGGATTGATTTTAGCTCTGACAGTGATTTTGATGAAGCACTAAAGTAACACAAAGGTAAAAATGTGATTCGTTTGCTCACTCGAATTTTGTTCATTTGGTTTATTAAAGAAAAAGGGCTCATTCCTGAAGAGATTTTCGATGAGAAAGTAATTGCCGATAGTATAATAAATGAGTTTGTGCCTCAAAAACCTGAAGGGTTGTTCCTGTCAGGCAAACAGAATAGTAAATATTACAGGGCTATTCTCCAAAACTTGTTTTTTGCTACTCTAAATCAACCGTGCAAACAGCGAGATTTTAGAACTGATGGCAAACATCAAAATGTTACGCAATTGATGCGTTATAAATCCTATTTTAAAGATTCTGAGTATTTTGTTGAACTCATGGAGTCCAAAGTGCCATTTATGAATGGAGGCCTTTTTGAGTGCTTAGACAAACCCCACGAAACGCTCAAAGGCAAGCAAGGAGGAGATAGGATAATCTATGTTGATGGTTTTTCTGACAAAGCCGACAATGACTTACTTGTGCCAGACTTTTTGTTTTTTGATGCCGATGAAGAAGTAGATTTAAGTAAAGATTATGGGAATACTAAGTATAAGAAATCCAAAACCCGAGGCTTAATAGCTATCCTAAAATCGTATAAATTTACGATTACCGAAAACACACCTATTGACGAGGAGGTTGCCCTTGACCCCGAGTTACTTGGTAAAGTATTTGAAAACTTACTGGCAAGCTACAACCCCGAAACAAAAACAACAGCCCGCAAGCAAACTGGCTCGTTCTACACGCCTCGTGAGATTGTAGATTATATGGTAGATGAAAGCCTAATTGCTTATCTGAAAAATCATATCTCGGCAGAAACTGAAAAACTTGACGAACAACTCCATCAACTTGTTTCATATAGCAGCATCAACCCTTTTGCCGAAGATGAAGCCACACAAAAGGCTATTATCAAAGCACTGGATAAGTGTACGATTCTTGACCCAGCCTGTGGCTCGGGAGCCTACCCGATGGGAATTTTGCAGAAAATGGTGCATATCTTGCACAAAATAGACCCCAATAATACCGAATGGAAAAACCGACAACTACGCCGAGTTGATAATGCCATTGCCGAACTTGAACAACTTGATGATAACACTCTCAGGGAAAGCACCATACGAGAACTCGAATTACAAAAAAAGGACATTGAAGAATCATTTACCAATAACGAACTCGACTACGGACGAAAACTCTATCTGATAGAAAACTGTATTTTTGGTGTGGACATACAGCCCATTGCTACGCAAATATCAAAGCTACGTTTCTTTATTAGCTTGGTGGTTGACCAAAAAGTAGATGCTGCCAAAGATAACTTTGGTGTGCGGCCACTACCCAACCTCGAAACCAAGTTTGTGGCGGCCAATACGCTCATTGGTATTGACAAACCCAAAAATGCCCAAACTTACCTTTTTGACCGAACCGAAGTACAAAAACTCGAAAAAGACCTCAAAAAAGTACGCCAACGCCTGTTTTCTGCCAAAACTCCCAGCACCAAACGGACATTGCGTGAGCAAGACAAAGATTTGCGTGAACAAATGGGAGATTTGCTTGTAGAAGAATACGGTAATGCCACCGCCCGACAACTTGCCAACTGGGACCCCTACGACCAAAACACCAGCAGCCCGTTTTTTGATAAAGAATGGATGTTTGATATTCGGGAAGGTTTTGATGTTGTGATTGGGAATCCGCCGTATGTGCAATTGCAGAAAATGAAAGAAGAAGCTAAAATTTTCAAACAATTAGGATATGAAACATTTGAAAGTACAGGCGATTTATATTGTTTATTCTATGAAATGGGAATTCAATTATTGAAACAAGGAGGTTTAGAAACTTATATTACATCAAGTCAGTGGCTAAAGGCAAATTATGGAAAATCGCTTAGAAAATACTTTTTGAAACACAATCCATTACTTTTATTAGAACTTGGACCTGGTGTTTTTGAGAGTGCAACAGTTGATAGTAATATTTTAATTGTTCAAAAAAGCAAATATAATAACTCATTACAAGGAGCTATAGTTGAGGATATAAAAAACATCTCCTCTAATAAAACAGCCACTTTACCTAATATTAATGATGATTCATGGGCTATTACCGCTCCTTTACAACAACAACTCAATCAAAAAATAATTAAAAAAAGTAAACCTTTGAAATTTTGGAAAGTAAATATTTACAGAGGTGTTTTGACAGGTTACAATGAAGCATTTATCATTGATAAAGTAAAAAGAGATGAATTGGTGTCGAAAGATAGTAAAAGTTCCGAAATCATTAAGCCTGTATTGAAAGGGCGTGAAGTTGAAAAATACATAACTCGATGGGATGGAGGATTTATAATAAATAGCCATAATGGTGTAAAAAGCCAAAAAATCAACGCAATAAATGTTAATAACTATTCGGCTATAAAAACACATTTAGAAAATCATGGTAAGGCAGTTTTAGAAAGATATGACCAAGGTAACACCCCTTTTAATCTTAGAAATTGTGCATACATAGAAGAATTCACAAAAGAAAAAATTATTTGGAAACGAATAGGTTCTCAGCTACGTTTTTCATATTCTGATGAAGAAATATTCTGTTTAGATAGCACTTGCATTGCCACTGGCGAGAAAATGAAATATTTAACGGCTTTTTTTAATTCAAAACTTTGTCATTATCAACTTTTTGAAAATGCTCCTAAAACTGGCATGGGTGATTTAATAATAAGTGTTCAAGCACTCGAACCCTTATTGACGTACTATCCAACAGAACAAGAAGAAATTCCTTTTATAGATTTAGTTGATAAAATATTGGAGTGCAAAAAGGCTGGCGAAGACACGCAAGCTTTAGAGGATGAAATTGACCTACGGGTATATAAACTTTATGAGCTTACACACGCCGAGGTGCTTGTTATCGATCCGGCATTTGGTATGAGTGAGGAGGAGTATGAGGGGGTAAGGTTTTAAAAGTTTTTTAAATATGAAAATTAATAAAACATACCGAAGCTTATTAGATAAGTCAATCAATTCTATGCTTTCAGCTATAGAAATTTATAATAAACCTAATTTTTCTTATCGTGAAGAAACATTTGCAATTTTAGCAATTAATTCAATTGAAT
>CANGYR010000053.1 GCA_947458275.1 Chitinophagaceae bacterium | reverse complement strand
CAGGCCGGCATCGATCAAAGAGCCGCCGATCCCCCAGCCCAGCACCCAGGTGAGCATGAAGCCAATGGCCTGAAGGTTGCCAGTCATGGGAATGGGGATGCAGTAATAGCCAGCAAAAACCCCCGGGGTTGCCGGGGGGCGTGGGCGAACCAAGCAGAGGCTCAAAAACAGAATGGTGCGACCACGACCGTATCGGCGGCGGTGTAGTCGGTGCCTATTGCGATCAACCGAGCCCGATCTGCTGGAGAATGCCTTGGCCGGTGAGCAACTCGGTGGCCAGGCCGATCACGAAGCCCATCATGGCCAGACGGCCATTCCAGGTCTCGGCAAATTCGACAAATCCGAAGCGGGGGTTGGGGTCAGCCATGGGTGTTGGAATTCGATGACGCAACTGTAACAGCATGTGAAGCGGTTGGGTCATGGCGGGTTCCCGCATGCTTGTTTGTCTCGCCTGCAGGCCTCGCCCCCGCAACGACGCATGCTGCGGCGCCAGCGAGAGCTCCTAGCCTTATTGGTGTAAGAGAGCTGGTTGTCCAGGATCACTCAAGGCATGCCTGTGGCCGCCGGGGTTCCAGCTATTGATGATGCTGTTCCCCTTCAC
This sequence comes from Chitinophagaceae bacterium, assembly GCA_947458275.1. GTDB lineage: Bacteria > Bacteroidota > Bacteroidia > Chitinophagales > Chitinophagaceae > Ferruginibacter. Next base: position 4,367 of record CANGYR010000053.1, on the reverse strand, counting down.
CGCCCAGGAGTTCTTAGCAGATCTGGCGGTTGCCACCGGTGGCCATGGCGTTGCTGTCACCCGGTTTGTAAATCGGCGAGTGGCTCACCAAGAAGCTCCACATCACCCCAAAGCAAACGCGGCCCCGATAGCCCTGGGCTGCGGCGCCGCTGAGTTCCAACGGGGTGATCGTGGAGAGTTCGCTGCCCTTAAACGCTTCATAGTGATGCGCAGTTCAAGCACCCCGAGCGAATAACTTTACTGATAGGTACCGCACCGCTGCCGCGAAAGCCTGAAACGGACTGGTGCAGGTGGAGATTCCTACCGGCCTTCGGGGTGATCACAGATTTGACGCTTCAGCCCTGTGCCCTGGGGAAGATCGGAGATACGGCGACGTAGGCGTCGACTCCAAGCCAGGGCTGCTCCCACCCCCAGCATCGGCAGGGGGGCAGGAACAGGCTGCACATAAGCGAGGCTGAGAAAGCGTCCAGACGCAACTGTGCCATTGGGACCAGTCATCATGACTGGGTCACGGTAGTTTTGGATATCGGGGGTGCGATAACTCTGAAATTCTACAAGTGTTTCGGGGCCATGCAGAAACAGATCGGCGAACGAAAATGGGTCCCCGGAAGCACTGGTATCAAGGAGGAGCTGACGGGATGCATAAATAGGATCATAAAAATTACTGTTATAGAGATTGAGCCACACACCAGTCACAGGAGAACCCGGAGTGATATCACGCGCCGCCAGGGTAATATGCTCACCTATGCATGGATAGATATCACAAGGTGGGGCCGGAGGAGGCGGTGGCTCGTTAGCATCGACCACGCGAGAATAACTGTAATTGGGATCGAAATTGAGTCCAGATAGATCAAGACTTCCTACACTGCTGGTATCCAAGGTGAAGCGTAGCGAAGTCAAGATTTTGTCAAAATTACCAAATGTTGTGAGACCTCGAACATTTGCTGCGTTGTAAATGTCATTTTCAAAAACACTATGGTCGCTGTCAAGTTTCGAGGCATCTAGAGTGAAATCAATGAAATAACGACTGTGCTTTGGCGCCCCGGGAATGCTGCTGCCGTAATCCAGGTCGATCAGTCCGTGGTACTGATAGGTTTTTGCGCTGACCGATTGGCTTGCGCTCCCAAAAAGGGCAAGGGTAATAAGGCTTCTCGATGCAATTTTGAGTACAGATTTTTGCAGCTTTCTTTTCATCGGATTGCCTATTCTCATTGAATGACTCCAAGAATTGGGTTGGCAAAATTTTAATCCATGGCAAGCTGCAATTCCCCTCAACCGGAGGCTCCTGTCAGCTTCTTCAGATAACCTGCGTTCTGGTGACATTGACAAGCAAGGATCTGGCTTCACGCTCCTTGAGAGTTATAATATTATTATTTGTTCATGACACCGGCATGACGGGAGAGCCTGGTTGTCTTAGTAGCATTGATGCAGAGTCATTGGTATATTCATCAGCAGCATTCGCATTTGGCTCGCTCAAACGCCCAGCCCCCTAATCATGATGCGCTTCATGGGGATGGGCTGGCCACCGTGCTGAACACTCAGGACTTCGGTTGCTGGGAGGCTGCCGTGGCCACCATCCTGGGACACCACCGCAGCGAGCTTCTCAGCCCCACAAAGCCGTTCCAGGTCCATTTCCGTGTTGGCCAGGTAGGGGCCTTCTCCGTGCTGGACCTGCAGGGGCGCGGCCGGCTGAGGTTGCGCCGCGAGCAGTGCGAGCAGAGCGTGCTTTGGCTGCCGCTGCGGGGGATCTCGGAGGAGCGGGTCAATGGCCAGAGTTGGCTGGCCGAACCCGGCACCGGGCTCCTGTTCCAGCCCGGTGATGTGATGGAGGGCGAAACCAGCGAGACGATCGAAGGACTCTCGATCCTGATTCCCCCCGGCATCCATCGCCGGCCCTCACGCTCAGGCTCACCCCTACTGGCTGCGGGCCCTTTGCATCAGCGCATCCTCGCCAGCGCACGAGCCCTGGCCGTCGCCGCTGCCCTTCAGGTCGCCGGCGCCGAACTCGCGGCCGACCAGCTCACTGAGCTGCTGCGGGAGTGGTCGGACCGTCTGGAGCAACCCTTTCGCCGGGAACGGCTCACCGCCCGGCGCCGCCGCGACACGGTGGAATCAGCGCGGCAGTGGATGGCGGCCCGCCTGCCAGAGCGTTTCTCGCTGGAGGATCTAAGCCAGGCGGTGGGGGTGTCGCCACGGCAGTTGCAGTACAGCTTTCAGCAGGAACAGGGCCGCTCGCCGATGGCAGAGGCCAAGCGTCTGCGTCTGCAGCGACTGCGAAGCCTGCTGCTGGATCCAAGCCACGATCAACGCGGTGTGACCGAGCTGATGGTGTCGGCCGGACTGATCGCCTCGGGGGTGACGTCTGCGGATTACCGCAACTGGTGCGGTGAAAACCCAGGCCAGACCCGCCTGCATCGCCTTGGTCGCGATCGGGATCCCGCCGATGAAGCGTGAACACCTGTGGTTGATCGTGCACCTGGCGCTGGGGCAGGCGTGCTGTTGCTTCTGGCCTTCAGCCTCTACCTGCCGCTGTTCTTTGTCAACGTGGCCTGGTTCCTGCCGCTAGCCCTGCTGCCGCGAGGGATGTTGAGTGAGTTGCTGGTGCGCTGGCTGCCTAGCCGCAAGACCTGAGCCGTCGCCGCAAACGGCGGCTCCAGCCAAAAGCGGCACCAATGCCCAAAAGGGGTAGAGGACCTGGAACCGATGCAGCCAGCTGTACGGCGCCAATATCGCGTCGGCCGTTAGCGGTGCGTGGATTGCCGTACAAATCGGCACTGATCACGCTGCCATCAATCGGATTGATGAGTTGGTTGAGAGCATCGGCATTGGGGATCACGCCAACGAGTGGACCGGATGGGTTGGGTGTGACACCGCCGGAAAGACCAAAATAGGGGTCAAAGGGAGGATTGCTGTAATTTGTGTAAGAAATCCAGATCCTGTTTCATAGGGGGTAGCCGCATCAACTAGCTCAAGAATGTCATCAAAACGCAGGTGGTCCTGACGTCATGACAGCAGTTGCCTGCCGTTCGCCAAGTCCAAGCCGCCGGTTGGCTGCCCTCACTTCCGCAGGCCTTCGGGCTCTGCCTGTCGTGCTCTTCGCTCTGCTCAGCTTCCACTTCTCCTGGTCAGCGCCGATCCGGGGCCTGTCGCCAGACGATGGCCGTGATTCCCGTGACCGCTCCAGCACCCGCGAGCAGAAAGCTGATCGGCACCAGGAAGAACAGCTCGCGCAGCATACCTTTGCTATCCACGTGGGATCCGATCAGTCGAAAGACCAACAGAGCGCCGAGTGAGCATCCAAGCAGCGCCATGCTGAGCCGACCAAGGTTATACTTCATGGTCCCGGTTGTTGGTCCAGAACTCAGGCCAGTCTATCTTGATCAAGTACTGATGCTGATACCGTCAACGATGTCCTTATCCAGACTCGATCAAGCAGGAGCAGAATCACGCCATGGCCTACCGAGATGTTGCACAGCACTTTGGCGATCTGATTACCAGAAAAAATTATTCAGCTGCTTGGCAACTCCTCGCGGAAGAAGCGCAAACATCGATCACACCCGAGGACATCCAGGCCGCAGTGGCGACGATGATCGCGTATGCACCAGGCCCGATTCAGACGGCACAAGTGATGGAAGAGTTTATCGTTGAGGACTGGCCAGGCAAGCAGAGAGGTGATCTCGCTGTTGTCTACGTCGCGTTGAGCGGGGAAAGCTTCAGCGAGGCTGTCACCCTGACCCTGGCTCAGTATGGTGAAGAAACCTTGATTCGTCACCTTGAATGGGGAAGACCATGATTCGCGCTCGCTTCATTGCTGCCACTGCCCTGGCAATGGCAACATTTGCGTTCGAGGCTCCAGTGCGAGCCCAATCCGTCTCGGCCGATGCGCTGCTGAAAGCCAAGAACAACTGCCTCGCATCTGTTGCTAAAACCGTGGGCATTCCACGCGGCAACTTGAAGGTGATCCAGCAAACGAGCAATGCATCAGGAATCAGCGTTGATGTGAAGGTTCCCAAAGCCACAGCTCCTTGGGGTTGCCTCACCGATCGCCAGGGTAAGGTGGAAGATGTGTACTTCAAAGGCTCAGAAGGGGCTCTTTAACCTCGCTCACAGTCACATTCATAGCGGATGAAGGCAAGGCTTTTCAGGATGGGTAGGATGGGTAGGAGAGTCGGCCCAGAATCTTGATCTTGCGGCAGATCGTCACCTCTAACCATTGCAAAGGTGATCGGAATGAATATTCTCTGGTTCCTGCTCGTCGGCGTCATCGCCGGCTGACTGGCGTGCTAGTCAAGGGGGGGGCTTCGGTTTAATCACAGATCTGGTAGCGGGAATCATCGGCGCCCTGATCGGCGGTCGGTTCTTCAGTG
>CANGYR010000052.1 GCA_947458275.1 Chitinophagaceae bacterium | reverse complement strand
GGTGAAGCCGACGATCTCCAATCTCATCGTCTGGCGCGCGGTCTGGCTGCACCAAGGGCGCTGGCATGTCGCGGCGGTGCGCAACGTGCCGTTCACGCCGACACGACTGGTGGTCGGCGAGACCCGCGCAGCCTGGACGCCCACGTCGGCCGGCAATCCCCCGCCCTTCTCCGAAGGCTCCCACCTGATCGCCGACTTCTCCCGCTTCACCGGCGGATGGAACACTTACGACCAGACCGACGGCGCGATCCTCGTCGGCGACATCCGTTTCGCGATGCTCCCGACTAGCAGCCGTCCGCTCTGGTCCGTGCGTTGCGCCCCCGGCGGGACGCTCGCCGACACGACCCTGATCATGGACCGGAGCATCCGCGACGGCGACTGGGGTCGACTGGGCGCCTTGCTTACCGGGTCGGATCCCCGTTTCCTCGACCTCGAATAACATGCCCGCCCCCCGTCTAGCCCGGCTATCCAGCGCCGCCTTCACCCGCGTCGCCCTAGGTTGTCTCTGGCTCATCGCCTGGCTGCCTTGGTCCTGGCAAAGAGGCCTCGCCGCCGCTTTCGGCGCCTTCGCCTTCCATTTCTTGCGAATCCGTCGCCACGTGACGCTCGTCAACCTCCGTATCTGCTTGCCGGAACTCACTGAGTCCGCCCGCCGCACATTGGCGCGCCGACATTACCAATCCCTAGCCCTCGGCATCCTGGAAGTCGCACGTTGCTGGTGGCGGCAGCCCGCCGCCCTGCCCCCTTGTCGGCTCGAAGGCGTCGAGGCGCTGGAGAAACACTTGGCCGAGGGACGCGGCGTTCTACTGGTATCCGGCCACTTCACGACGCTCGAGATCGCCGGCCGCATGCTGGCCCTACGCACGCCGATCTGCTGCCTCTACCGCGACCCGAATAATCCCGTGCTGGCCGACCTGCTCCGCAAGCACCGCACGGCCTGGGCCAACCGCGCCATCGAGATGCGCGACATGTCCGGCCTCATGCGCGCTCTGCGCGACGGCGAAGCGGTCTGGTATGCGCCAGACCAAGGCAAATGGACGCCGCAGTCGGCGGTGCTCCCCTTCTTCGGCCGGCCCGCCATAACCAACCTCTCGACGTCGCGCTTGGCGAAGATGTCCGGCGCCGCGGTGTTCACCTTCTTTCCACGCCGCGAAAAGGACGGCTCCTACGTGCTCACGATCAGCCCCCCGCTGGCCGATTTCCCTTCCAGCGATCCGGAAGCCGATACCTTACGCCTGACGGCGCTGCTGGAAGACGCCATACGAGCGGCCCCCGAGCAGTACCTCTGGGTCCACCGCCGCTTCAAGGGCTTCAACGGCAATCCAGTCAGCCCTTACTGAGAGAGCACGCGGCGGAAGTGTCCGACCAAGGCGGCCAGATGAGCCTCCTTGCCGTAACGAGCGAGCGCAGCCGACCGTCCTGAACACGCCTGCTCACGGCGGACGGCCTCATCCGACAGCAGGCATCGTATCGCGGCGGCCATGGCGAAGCAGTCTCCCGGAGGCACGGCGATGCCTGCGTCGCCGCTGATCACCTCCGCCAGACCCCCTGTCGCAAAAGCGACCACTGGGACTTCGCAGGCCATGGCTTCGATCGCGGCGAGTCCGAACGGCTCCTGGCGCGAAGGCACCACCACCACCGATGCGAACGGCAACAGGTTCGCGACGTCTTCGCGATGGCCCAGCAAGCGGACGCCGTCGAGCGGCAATCCTGCCGGAAGCATGCCGCCGCCGATGACGGCGAGCACGGCGTCGGGCCGGGTCCGACGTAGTTCCGCAAAGGCGCGTACGGCGAGATCCTGGCCTTTACGGTGCGAAATCAGGCCGACGACCGCGACAACCGGGACGTCTGCCGCGACGCCTAGAGCGGCGCGTAAAGCGTCGGTCTGACCGACGGAAGACGGGCGGAAATCGTCGGCGTCGACGAAGTTCGGCAAGGTCACGACTTCCGTCATCCAGTTCCAGGGCAGCAGCCGATGGCGGCGCGCGACGTCGGCCGAGACGGCGACGAGCAGGTCATGGAAGCCGGTATGCAGCTGCGGGTGGTTCGCGTGCAGGTGCGCCACGCTCCGAATCCCGTGCCGCTGGCGAAGGAGGGCGGCGAAGTTGCCGGAACTCGTCAGGTGAGAATGGATGAGGTTGATGCCCTGCCGCCGGCACCAAACGGCCACGCGGTCGCCTTCGTCGAACGGCCAGCGCTTGAAGTCGGTGCGTAGCACCGGAACGTCGGCAGGCAGGTCGCGGCCTATCCACGAGTCCGCGGAGCAGGCCAAAGCGGCGTCGTGTCCCGCGGCGCGGAGCAACAACAAGATGCGGCGGGCGTAGACGACCGCGCCGTTGACGCCGATGTTAGAGGAAGCGATCAGGACGCGCATGGGTCAGCGTAGTTCGAACCGATAACTGGCGAGCGCTTCCGACTCGACGGGCGCGTGATTACGCGTGGCCGGCGCGAAGGTCGACGCCCGGGCGGCCGCCAACGCGGCCTCGTCGAGCAGGCGACTGCCGGAGCTCGCAGTGAGCTCGACCTGACGGACGGAGCCGTCGGCGGCGAGCAGGATGCGGACGCCGACGACGCCGGCGACGCCGGCGCGACGAGCGCGCTCAGGATAGGCGGGCTCCTGACGCGCGCGGAAGGCGGGCGGCACGAAGATTTCCGCGACAGGCGCAGACGCGGTCACGGACAAGCCCCCGGGCTCGGCCGCCTTGGGCGCCACGACGGCGGGCGACGAGGCCACAGGGGCGCTCGCCGGCGGGAGCGCGGCAGCCGGCACAGGGACGAACGTCGGCGTAACGGGCAAGGTCAGTCCGGCGCCAAAGGCGGCGCCCAGCTTGGCTTCGCCGGGCAAGGCGACCGGCTCCGGCAATAGGGTCACCAGAATGTGTCCGCCTTCCGCGGCCGGCTCGCCGGCGCCGCGCAGGCCCCCGACCCAGACGGCGCCGAGGGCCATCGCATGGACGCAGGCAACCGCGATCCAGATCAGGCGATGGCGACGGCGGTCGGACACGCAGGCAGGGTCGGAGCGAGGACGATATCAGTCAAGAACGGGGCGTGTCATTTCGTGAGGTCGGGCGGCACCATCCATAGCAGACTCCAGGCACCGAAAGGTCGCTCCCGGTCCGGCTTGCTCCGCCGTTCCAACGCCATCAGCCCGGCCTTGCGGAAACGGATCGCCTCCTCGCCGTCGGGCAGCCCGAGCAGGAGCGCGGCCAGCGCGGCGAGGTGCGGGTTATGGCCGACGAGCAGGCGGCTACGACGGGACTTGGCGAGCAGCACGGCGGTCTTCCGCGGATCGGCCTCCGGCTCCAGGCCGGCGAGCACCTTCAAGGGCAGAGGAGAGCGGGTCGCCAGACGCAATAGCTGCGCCGTGCGGACCGCGCGCACCAACGGGCTATGCTCGATCGCGTCGACATCCCCCAGGGGCGCGAGCCCGGGGCCCTGAGCCAGCAGCGCAACCTGGCGCTGCCCATGGGGAGTGAGGTCACGCGAACCGTCCGGCGTCCCGGGGACGGCTTCGGCATGGCGGAGCAGATAGAGACGCATGACGGCAAGGTGACGTTTCGCCGAGACGATGCAAATCGGACTTGCTCCATGGTCGTGTCCGTCAACCAATCGCCCGTGCGCTTCGTCGCGACCGCCCTCCTCCTCTGCGCCGCGCTCACCGTGGAGACGGCCGCCCAGACCCGCTACTCGACCCAAGGCATGCGGGTGGACGGCACGATCTGCGTCGACGCCTCTACCGGGGCCGTCCTCGCGCAGACGACGGCCGATCATCCGGGCAGCCCCGCCAGCGTCACCAAGCTGATGACCCTCCTGCTGGTCCTCGAGGACGTCCGCGCCGGTAAGATGACCCTGCGTAGCCGCGTGGGCGTCACGAAAGAAGCCGCGAATACCGGCGGCTCGCAGATCTGGCTGGCCGTGGGCGAGACCTTCACGGCGGAGGACATGCTGTACGCCTTGATGCTCAAGTCGGCGAACGACGTCGCGGTGGCGCTGGCCGTCGACCGGGCCGGCAGCACGGCGGCCTTCGTCGCGCGTATGAACCGCCGGGCGGCGGAACTCGGCATGACCCGTACCCGCTTCGTCACCCCCAACGGACTGACCTATGGCAAAGGACCGCACGACACCACGACCGCCCGCGACCTCGCCAAGCTGTCCGTCCTGCTCTGCGGCATGCCGGAGGCCTTGCGCTTCACCTCGGCGAAGCGCTACGTCCTCCGCCGGCCGTTCAAGCCGATGGAAGTGCTGAACCATAACCACCTGCTGGATTCCTTCCCCGGATGCGACGGTCTGAAGACCGGCTGGACCGAGGCCGCCGACGCCTCGATCGTCACGACCGCCAAGGCCGGCGAGCATCGGGTGATCGCGGTCGTGCTGGGCTGCCATAGCCCGTTGGGAGCCAAGCCCGAGCAACGCCTGCGCGACCAGCTCGCCGCCGACCTAATGAAGGCCGGCCTGACCAGACTCCAAGCCCAGGCCGCCGTCCAAGCCCGTCAACCGGCGCCGAAGCCGGCACCCAAAGTCATCGTCAAACCCAAGGAAGAGCAGGGTTTCTGGGACTGGCTGGGGGATTTATTTAGCTTCTAAACCCCGGCCAGATGGGGGTGGAAAGAAGTAGTGAACATTTGTTCATTTTGCTTGCCACGTTCGCCGTGTCCGGCAAATTCCATTCCGCATACCCAACGTTATGTCCGCCAAATCCGAACCCACCGCTAAGGAAAAATCTGCCAACCAGGCAGCCGAGAAGAAGACCCTCGATCTGGCTCTCTCCGCCATCAACAAGCAGTACGGCGACGGCACCCTGATGCGCATGGGAGACGCGACCAAGATGCAGGTCTCGTCCGTCTCCACTGGCTCGGTCGCCATCGACCTCGCCTTGGGCGTCGGCGGACTCCCCCGCGGCCGTATCGTCGAGATCTTCGGCCCGGAGTCCTCCGGCAAGACGACCCTCTGTCTCTCCATCATCGCCGAAATCCAGCGCCAGGGCGGCAACGCCGTCTTCGTCGACGTCGAGCACGCCCTCGACCCCCGCTATTCCAAGGTAGTCGGCGTCGACCTCGACAACCTCCTGGTCTCCCAGCCCGAATCGGGCGAAGACGCCCTCAACATCGTCGAAACCCTCATCCGCTCCGGCGCGGTAGACGTGGTCGTCATCGACTCCGTCGCCGCCCTCGTCTCGAAGCAGGAGCTCGACGGCCAGATGGGCGATGCGACCGTCGGCGTCCAGGCCCGCATGATGAGCCAGGCCATGCGCCGCCTCACGGCCGCCATCAGCCGCACCAACTGCATCTGCATCTTCACGAATCAGATCCGCGAGAAGATCGGCGTGATGTTCGG
>CANGYR010000051.1 GCA_947458275.1 Chitinophagaceae bacterium | reverse complement strand
TTTATTTTTTAATCTAATTTCATCAGCCTGTTTCATTATTTCAATTGAATTTTGGCATTGGCTTTTACGGTTTCGGGCTTGGCGTTCGTGCTGGATTTCGGAGCACAAAACAGTCAATACACCACAAATGTTGATGCGAGGTAGAATGTTCAGTTAACCACTTCACCCGCCATTGAGCCAAACGCCTGTTACAAGCTGTATTTTTATTTAGTGTCGTCAAGTAAGTCTTGTATTAATTTACCAATTCCTGATGCTTTTACTTTTAGTGTCCCGCTACCAACATTGCCCCAAGTTTGCTCGCCAGGCGTGTAAATAGCAGTCATAAGTCCCGAACCCACCAAGTCACCTGCTTCTTCCATTTCCATATTGTTCCATTTTTCTTTTATAAATCTTTTAAGGTCATACAAAAATGTCAATTCAATACACTTAGAAGCACGCAGAAAATCTTCATAATGCAATTTCTCTTCAATGTAACACTGAAAAAGTTTGCCAATATAAGCCGCTTTTTCACTGTCTTCACACTTGTCTATGATATGCAATATTTTTTCTCCAACTTTTGTCTTGTAATTAGGGTCGTTGTCAATTTTGTTAATTTGTTCTTTTCTGCTTTTTGTGTCTGTGTTTTGTAATTGCAGCAAAAAGGTCAGCAACTTTTTGGTGAATAACTTATCCTGAATTGTCATTGTCGCTCTTGCAAGACCTAAAACGCTTCCTAAAATTGGAATTTCCTTTAAAACTCCATCGTCAAAAATTGTGTCAATGGCAGTTTCTCCCAAGTCCATAATAACGTCTTGAAAGTTGGCGTCTTTTATTGTCTCAGTTAGTTTGTCAGGAAGATTATTCATTGTAATGATTGTCGTTTTAATATAGCAGCTAACGATTTGCGGCTTTGCGAAGAAGCGGATTTCGAAGCACTAAACTGTCAACCCAGCACAAATGTTGATACGAGGTAGAATGTTCAATTAACCACTGAACCCGCTTTTTTGCAAAACCGCTGTTATGCGTTCGCCCTTCTTTCTCGGTCGTTGTTTGTCTGTCCATTGTCATATCGTTGTTCATTGGCTTGGTAGCTCTTTTGCAGTTATTGTTTGGCTTTGTGCGTTTGGAAAAACTGCAAATGTGCTATCAAATGCGTTGGCTATTCTTCATTTTTAATTAGTGCCATAATTATTTCAAGTTGTTCTTTTGGTAGTTTCTTTTGTTTGCCGATAAAGTCTTTAAGTTTCGCTAAAGTCTTTGGTTTTAGTTTGTCGGTTGCTAATTGAAATAAGGTTTCTATTTCGTTCGGTTCGTCTGTTTTATGTGTATAGTTTTGGTCGTCAAATAGCTTTGAAACTAAAATGCTTTGTCCGTTGTCTAATAGTGCTTCAAGAAGTAAATTATACTTACCTTTTGTCAAAGTTGGTTGTCTGTCTATGAAAGTGATTTTTCCTTTACCTAACGGAATAAATTCAATTTGTTCGTCAAGATTAAAGTCGTCCTTTTTTGGGCTATTAAGTAGCTTCAAATTTGTAGAAGTCGGCTGTGAGTTTTCTTCAAGGCTGTCTTCTGAAATAGCCAAAAGTCTTTCGGCTACTTTGTCTAAATACTCAATGTCTTGAACAGTTTTCCATCTGTCTGGAATAATGCTGTGTCCGTGTAATGCTCCAACAAGTCCGCCTGTAAATGCTGCAATACTATCTGTGTCTGAACCCAAAGCGTTTACGGATTGAATAACGGCTTCTATTGGTTTGTCGTGAAATTTTGTCGCCAGGTAAATACCTGCAACAACTGTCGCAATGCCTGAACCTTTTGTTGCTGTGTCAAAACAACCTATCTTTTTTAGTGTTTCTTGAACTGGTGTGTTTTGTTTGATGCTTTGATATACAAATCGTAATTGGTTTTGTGTTTCAGTGATTGTTTCAGCGTAAACACTTTCAAAAGTTTTGTTGCTTGACTTATTCCATTCCCTTAACCATTCTCGAATTTCCATTTTATTGATAAAGGACAATTCAAACTTTTTAGGAAAGTCTAAACCAATTTGAGTTATATAATTTTCCCAATTAAAATCTTCGGGTCTGTAAACGATAATTTGGTTAACTGCGTAACCGTAAAGCATAGCACCTAAAATTGCTCTTGGGTGTCCGTGTGTAATGATACTATTACAAAATATTTCTTCTTTTATTTTTTCTGTGTTTCCAAGATTTGCCAATGCAATTGGCAAAACTCTCATTGCTGCACCGTTTGCACCGCTTTGTTTGTAATCGTAGTTTTCTCCGTTAACTTTGAAGTTGTAAAAGTTGTTGAACCACTTTGTTGATTTTCTAGATATTTTATCTGCTGCTGTTTTTACTGTTCTTCCGCCACCTCTTGCATAGTCTAACCAATTTGCAAGTTCGATTTTCGCAAAATAATTATGGTCTAAATTGCCATCCTTTTTAATGCTTCTTGCAACTGCTAAAAGTAATTGTGTATCGTCTGAATATGAACCGGCTTTGATTGTGTCAACGAAACCATAAAATCGACCACCGACAGTTTTTTTCCAAGTGTAAAAGTTCTCAATTCGTTCTGTTCCGAATTTTTCTTTCAATGACTGTTGGCTTTTTTCAAATTCAGTTATCCAACCCAAAGCATCGCCTATGGCTGATAGTTTGATGCTTCCTTTATATTTGGTTTCTGGCTTCATTATAATCTTGTGTTTGTAAATAGTGTTGCATCCACAACAAAATTGCTTGTATTGTAATCGCTTAAAGCTGCTTTTCCTCTTGCTAAATCGGCATCATCTTTAAAGCAAACTTGTAATATGTCCGAAAGTAGTATTTCATTTTTAACTAAAATCTCTGCTTGAACATCTGTTGGATATTTTGATTTCAGATTGCCTCTTTGAAGATTACCAACTTTTGATGTAATTCCATTTTCAAAAAGTTTTCTGAATTTTTGAATATCTCCTGAAATTCCATAAGTATGTTTGGCTATTGAAGATGCTGCATTTGTAACAGAGAATAGTGTATCTGTCTTGTAAATATATTTTGGGTTGATTTTTAACACACACCAATTTATATATGGTTTGTCTTGGGTGCGTTCTCGAAAGCGATTAAATAGAAAGTAGTTCGGTGATGACAAAGAAAGATTAATGTAATTCTTATCATCAAAACGGATGCTATCCAAAAATTCAATAAAATCTAATAATGTGTCGTCAATGTCATTTTTTTCGAGCAAAGCCCTCGAAAGTAGTTTGCCTTGTTCAAAAATGCTTAACAAGTTTATTGTCGGTGTAAAGTGAATTAAGTATTCAATTCCTCTATCCGAAATTTCCTTTTTAAATTCTATATGATTTTGCTTTTCTTCCATAGTATTTAAAATGGCAAATCGTCATTTGAAGCAATTTTTGGGCTGCTTGTATTTCCAGCTCTTTCAAGTAAGTCTGCATCTATTTCAGCCAGATACCTTGTTGGTGTTCCGCTTGAAATCAAAAAAAGTCTTTCTCTTGCTCTTGTCATTGATGTATAAAGCAAACGTCTTTCGGTTGAAATGTGAAACTCATCTTCTGCGTCATTAAATCCTGGTGGATAAGGAATAACATCATCATTTAAGTCAATTATAAAAACGTTCTCAAATTCAAGTCCTTTAACCGATGATAATGTGCAAACCTTTATAGAGTCACTTTCAAAATCTATATCATCTGTTTTTAGCAATTCTTGAACCTCAAAATTGTTGCTTTCTAAAAAGTCTTTTATATTTCTTATTCCGCTGTGGCTTCTGTGAAGTATAACCGTTGAATTGATATTGCCATCTGCTTTTAATTTGTTCAGTTGTTTTAAAAGGAAAGCACATTGCTCATTCCAATTTGAGAAGTAACCAACAATAGGCTTGTCTTCGCCTTTTCGAGCTGTTTCAACTGTTGTAAAATCACTTTTATCATCTTCATTTTCGAGAAGTGAAAGAGCTGCTCTTACAATTTGAACAGTATTACGATAATTCTTTTTGAATTCAATTGTTCTTCCCCCTCTAACATTCAAACCAACTTCGCCCCAAGTAAAACCGCTCTTGTAAATTCTTTGAGCAGCATCGGCAATGATTGAAATGCTTTTTGTTTCCTCTGAAACAATTTGAGAAATGACAAGAATTTGAGCTTTGCTCAAATCTTGTGCTTCATCAACTATTATATGTGTAAACGGCTTTTGAAAATTGGGATTTGAAGAAATCACCCTCAAACAAAGTAGTGCGTAGTCGTCAAAATCAACTTGGTCATTTACTTTTAGTTGATTATTGTAATCTGTGTAAATATTCCAAATAGTTTCTTTATCTGCTTTGGTTACCCTGTCATTCGTTCCTCTTCCTGCTCTTTTTGCTTCAAAATATTCTTCTTTGGTTTGAAAGGCTTTGCCTTTCATCCAAGCAATTTCTTCAACAAAAAAGTCAACTGTTTTGTTCGCAATATTTTGAGTAGCGTATTTTGTTTTTAAAGTTGAAACGATATTGTTTTGAACTGCTCCTGAAATAGTTTTAAAAATTCTTTTGCCATCAACTATTTTGGAAAGTGGAATTCCGTTTTGCTCAATAAAATGGTATGCCCATTTATGAAAACTGGTCACAAAAACATTTATTCCTTTTGGTTTGGTAGGTTTTATTTCTTCGCTGTCTGCCTGATAGCCACCAGATATTTGGGGTGTAATAGCATTGATATATTTTACAAGAGTTTTGTTGTAAGTGAAAATTGCAACTTTCGCCTCTTGAAATAAATTTGATTGTGTGTCAAGTAAGTGTTTTGCTCTATATAAAGCAACAGTTGTCTTACCGCTTCCTGCAACACCTTTAATTTGTATTGGGTCTGTTACTTGTAAAAATAAAACTCGCTTTTGTTCTCCTTTTAGAACGATTGGTCTTAATGGCATAGTGTCGTATCTTTTGAGGGTTGGGAAAAAACAAATGTGGTGCAACTGTGTGTCGGCTTGTGGGTGGCGTTGCACCTCTTTTGTTTTTTTGAAGCGTTGGCTTTATTTCTCATTTGTCTATTCGTTTAATGTTAGCACTATCGGTCGTCATAGGGTGACGCATAACTCATTTGTTCTCGAATAAACAACATCCTATTAGAACAGTATATGCTCCATTGTCGTATAAAATATGGGCTTTATTTTGGGATGGGTAATGTACTTTACAAAATATTTTCATGGCTATTTAATTGAATTGGGTTCAACCAAGGTAAGATTTGAATTATAATTTTACAAGAAATTCAAGATTTTTTTCTATTCAAAAATTACGCAATTAAACCCCCAATCACCCCACCTCAGTCCTAATTGTCTTCAATAAATTATTTCCTTTTTCTATTTCAGCAAAAAGTTCTTCAACAAACATGTCAGAAATTTGAATGGCCCTTTGTTTTTGAGACTCCTGGG
>CANGYR010000050.1 GCA_947458275.1 Chitinophagaceae bacterium | reverse complement strand
GGGGGTCTCTTTTTTTCTTTTTTTCGTTTTTAATTTCATACTTGATTTCTTACATTGTCCGCGCTAGGTCGTCTCACACCCTTTCTTCGCTGACTGTGGTCATCTCTCCGAGGAAATGAAACGTTTTCTTAAAGAAGAGCTCCACAATTTTGTCGACTTGCGACCCCATGGACTAGGCCCCCACTGCCTTTGCGAGAAAAAGTCCGCATGGCAACTTCGGAAAGGCAAGCGTGGGGAGGAATGTACGAGTAGAGTAGAACATGCTGCTGATTCTATCTCTTCTACTCCCCTCCCGCCTCTCTCGCATCCCTCTTCCCCCCCCCCCTCGTTATCCTCAGTGGGGCAGACGCTGGTGTTCACTCTCGTTAAGGTCGTGTGCATGGATGTGATCGAGGCTTATGGGGAATGCGGCGAGTGTGTGCGGCAGTGCACAGGCTTGGAGTACTATCTACATCGCAGTACTCCGGACGTTGCAATGCAGCACGACGTCTGTAGGTCACACATAAACCATCCCTCTCTTTCCGTGACCCCCTCTCCCTCCATCCCTCTCTCCTTTCCTCGCTCATTTCCTTCTTCCCTCCCTCCCTCCTTTTTTTCTTCCTTTTCTTTTGGTGTTGACTTTCCTCGAAACTCTGTCTAGTGCGTCTCTTCTTTGGAATGGGTGTTCGATTCGGGTTCAACTTCAACGCCTTTGCTCAACTCATGGCAGAACGCTATCGCGAATCCGGTAGCCGCCAATTCTTATCACGGTGAGGGGTTCAATGAGAATTATTTGACAGACTATTTTTCGTAGGCCCACATCCTCTACCCTCTATACTCTACATAGGCAGGTTTTCCAGCGCATCTTCTTCGAGTGGTGGTGTACTTTGGGAACCATGGAAGACGGTAAAGTGGGAGGAGAAATGGAAATTAGTCGAGGCCTCTCTCTTGCTATCTATCTTTTTATCCATCTCTCTCTGATCTGTCGCCTTTTCCCCTCCCATCTCTTCTTCATCCTCCCTTTCTTCAGGCTCGTGGCAACGCATTGACTTTCGCATGCCTTGCCCAAACTGTGACCCGGACAACATCGAAGCCATCGGTAAGTTGTCTGTACGTGTCCGTGCGTACTTGTTTTGGCGGGGGAAAGGGTGGAGCTGTGTATTGCTCTCTAATTTGGTCTTGCTCGTTCACTCCCCCTTTTCGAACAGTTGGCGATGGCACAACGCAGATCACTCGGGTCAGCCGCCACCATGGCGATGTGTTTCACGCCGGCTTGAATCGCACTACGAAGAAAAGAGGTACAGGTGACCGAGTCTCCCGTATGGCTATCGGTTGTGTATCCGGTGATGGTCGCCCGACGTACAACGCTGCTATGCGTTATGTGACTGCTCTGGTCCCTCATATGAGGGTCGGGAAAGTTCAGCTCGATCGCGGCACCACGGTGACCGTAGCTGCATCTGCCACACAAGGAAAGAATGAGAAGGCGAAACGGAAGGGATCCGCAACTACTACTACTCGTACTGCTGGTAGTGCTGCGGCCACTTTTGCTGCTCTCGAAACTCTCGATGCTCTGGCTGCCGAAGTGCTGGTTCTATTAGACTCTGCCAATGGTGGTGCAACAGCCCCATCATCTTCTTCGGCGGCGAAGGCAAAAGCGACGGCGACGGCACCAAAACCATCACCAACACAACCAGCACCGCCAGCACCGCCAGCACCGCCAGCACCGCCAGTCACAGCAGCCACCCCCATGCATTCGGCTAGCACAGCATCTGTTGCTTACGTGATGTCTGGTGCTCCCTCTGTCGGCGCGGCAGCCATGGTTGGCGCGCATGTGACTGCTTCCAGCGCCAACCTGTTAGCTCAACTCACGCGCGTCTTGCCCGTAGAGTTTGTCAAGCTCGTGGAATGGCTGTGCTTTTTTGGTGATACCCTGGAGGATGAGGAGCGACGCGCTTGTGCCAATTGTGTTCACCAGCTTACATTAGGCCAATCTGTGACCAATATGTTTGAAAGGCAGCATCTCGACATTATTGACGACTTTCTCTCCAAGGTTGCGGGCGTTATTACAAACCCAGCTGTGGAGCAAAGTGTCGTCTTCCTTCGTCAGTACAACGTGCATCTCCATATAGCCTCTTTGAAGCTGAATAAGATGCCCAAGGCCATGATCAAGACCTTCGTGTGTGCGTTGAGCTGCGAGCGACTGGAGCGATTGCGGACAGCGTCCCTTTCTGTCCGAGAACAGTCCATCACCAACACGGTGTGCACTTTGTTTGCTTTCCTTATCAAGCGCGCTCGTGAGGTGTTTGCAGTGCTCGCTGGGGATGTAACAGCTGCGCCAGTCATCCAGGATTTTACATACAACCCCATCTCCGGATGTTACTACGCCTTTAACAATGGTCGCCGTGTGCGCGAAGGTGTGCTCGTTGAAGGCCTGGATTGTAAGCCTGGAGGAGGTGCGAAGACGAAGAAGAAGGGCTTGACCGCTCTTTATGACGACGAGCCTAAGGGAGACGACCGTTGCGTGAAGCAATTTGTGCGCAGTCGCAGCGGCAACTCCTACGCCTTCTTCTGCCTCTGCGCCCATCACGAGTGGTGCTGGGGCTTCCACTTTGTCGATGGCAGTGAGGGCCGCAAGGACTTCTTCGATGTCGTTTTCGAGTACCTGCCTCGGGCGCCCAAGATCATCTTCTACGACTTTGCTTGTGGCCTTGCTGAATATGCTCTGAACCGTGCCGGCAACTTCTTCATCGATGTCATCATATCCCACGACGTGAGTACCTTCAATCTCTGTTTTCATACTTCGCCCCATTGGCTTTCCCTCCCTCTCTCTTCACATGTGCGCCTTTCTTCCACGCAATCTCTCTCTTTCTCTCTCTTTCTTTCGCTCTCCCCTTTCCTCTCTCGTTGTCCGTTTGCTCCTAATTCACTTTATTTTTGGCAGGAATTCCACTCCTTCGTCCACCACTGCTCTGATTGCTTCGACCTCAAGGTGTCTGATACCTCGAACCGTGCCAGTGTCAACACGGTATGCTCTTCGTTGTCGTGTATTTTGTTATGGCTGTTAGTCTTTGTATTTGAAGCGAGGCCGAGGGGTATGTGCTTGCATGATCTGAACGCGCCGATTTTGATTTTGATTTTGATTTTTTCGATCCTCACTGCTACATTGTATTCTCCTTTCTGCCTGCAGCAAGCCAGTGAGCAGTTCAACCGGTTCATCAGTGTTGTGCGACAGACGACAAAGCACATGAAGCTACCGCTGGCGTGCCTAATGCTGCAGATAGCCATTTTCTACGTGAGTGCTTGCTGGGTATATCTCGCCTGTTCAAACTCCTCTATGACTGTCTCACGTTTACTACCTTCCTAACACCCTCCCTCCTCCCGTCAAATATAGTGGAACCACCGCAAGCTCCAGGGCATTCAGCGGGCGCGGCGGGACAAGCGTGCCCCTACCATACCGTCTGCGGAGCTTCTAACACATGAAATCGATCTGCAGTATCAAAGCCTTCAGAGTCGATTTGCTGACCCTGAACCGAGCGAGCCTGACTTAGAATTCGATGCGGGTGCTGAGTCGTCCGATGACGGCTTCTCTTGTGGAGAGGAAGAGGATGCGGAGGAAGAATTTGATAATGAGGGGCCGGGGGACATGGACGCGACGACATCGAGGAATTAGGGGAAGATATTAAGATTAAGGTACTTGTTCAGCTCGAGCTTAAAGAAGTATAGTAGATAGATAAGAGGGAGGTATGTTTTCATGCCAGGGTTTCCTACGTTTACCGTTTTTGTACATCATTGCTGCGTTGTGTCTCGTGCCTTGCTGATGCATGTATACTACTATACTTATCTCATGCTGCCCTGTTTATTTCAGTCTCGTAAATCTCGTGACTCAGATTCAAGTTCCGTTTGATTTTCGTTATACCTTTCCGAGTCCTTGGCGCCTAGTCAAAGTCACTGTCACCCGGCCCTTCAGTTCAAGTTCTAAACTTGAATTCACGCCGGCGGTTCGGCTGGACTATATAGCACAAAAGCCACAACTGAACCCGTCACGGTCACGGGGCTTTTCCGGTCCCACTTTATTATGCAACCCTTCTTGAAAACTACATGGCTGTACTCCTCGTGACACGAGGAATACGACAGGAGATGTTTAAGGGGCAAAAGAAACAAAATAGAATCCACTCGAGCACAGGATGAAGCCAGGCTGCTTACCCTAGAAGATTCCCCTGATCCAATCTGCACAAACTGCTCCCCATGAATCAGCCCCATGAAAGCGACCTCTTCTACTGTTCCAACTCAGCCAGTTGCTACTCCCACATGTTTTCTCTATGTCTGCCAAAAATCAGCTCCCAGAAAAAAATTTCCGAGGAGATATGCCCATTTATTATAATTGCGGTGCGGCAGATGTACAGCAAAAGGTGATTTTGGACGGTTCAATCGAGTTCAACTGCGCTCCCCCCTGCCTAAACCTCTCGTCGCGCTCCCCCTTGTTTGGTGACCCCCATTTTTTTTGTGATAATCTTGCAGGAATAGATGTAAATATGAGGGGAAAAGTGCACACTATACCCCCCCCTGCTCGGATTGAACGGAAATTACAGCATCACTACGTATAGCATCTGATAAGAATTTGTAGTGAACAGTTTGTGAATTTTCGGACAATCCGGTTATACCATTTCGGAAATTTGCTCCGGCTACCAAGCTGCAAGGGATGCCGTGTTGTTTTCCATGTGCACACTTTCCTCGCTTTCGCTTTCTCCCTTTCGTGCCGTTGTCTTGCTCGCTCCTTTTTATATCTCTTTATGCACAAGGTATGTCTCGCTGAGTATGGTGACTTACTCCCAGATCATCCAGGTGTGTGACTTCACGGTCTAGAACAGATACGAGCGATCCATAAAGACCCGCACCTTCTGGCTACATTAAGCTGGTAAACGAAGGTAACACAGTGGGCACGGTAGTCGCGCGCAGCAAGCACAATACAAGCACGCCTAGAGTCAAATAAAAGGGAAGAGAGAGGGAGAAGGAATAGAGAGGGAGACGGAGAGAGTAAGCAGAACACAGCAAAACACAGCGGCAGAGAGCAGGACGAAAATAAAAGCAAGAAAGGAAGGAAGCACCACACAAAGGGGGAGGGAGGAAAGGGAGGAGATAAATCACAACACACGACAGCAAGCGAAGGAGAAGGGGGCCTTGCTAGCCTGGTAACTTCTGCGAAGGAAGAGGAAGAGGAAGACGAAGAGAGAGGGAGAAGGAGAGGAAGAGAGAGGGAGAGGGAGAGGGAGAGGGATAGGGAGAGAGAGAGGGAAAGGGAGAGGGAGAGGGAGAGGGAGAGGGAGTGGGAGAGGGAGGGAGAGAGGGAGAGAGGCAGAGTGCGAGGGAAGAGGTTGAGGGAGAGAGGGAGAGAGGGAGAGAGAAGGAGAGAGAGAGGAGCGATGAGGGGAGGCCAAAAAACAATGT
>CANGYR010000049.1 GCA_947458275.1 Chitinophagaceae bacterium | reverse complement strand
TTTTATAAAACAAATTAAAGTCGCAGAGACTTACGCACAAAATAACAAACTTGGAATTTGGGCAAAGACTGAAGATAAAGAATAATTTGCCTACCGCTAACACGGGTTTTGCGTCAGGCTGCGCCCGAACGCAAAGCCCGAGAACGTTAGGTGCAAGCGTAGGACGACCGAAGGTGCAGACATAAACCGACAGAAACGGAGGACGAAAATGCCAACGCTTCGCAAAATTAAAAGAGGTGTTTTGCCAACGCACTTGCCGACACAAAAACACCACATTTAATTTTGCCCAACCGCACCCAAAGCCCACCCACCACCCGACCAGTGGACGGTTGACAATTTGGAGGCAACTTTTGACAAAAACGAGGTTTAAAAACTTAACTTTACGACATCATAAATTAAAGACAGAACACAAGAAATGAAATTATACGAAACACTAGAAAAGCAACTTAAAAAAGAACCCAACTTCGTTACAGACAACGGAGAACTTAAAAAATGGGTTGTAATAAATAAAGCACAGAATTATGATGCTGAACTTATTGGCTTGTTGCTTGACGACAAGGAACTAAAAGCAAAGTTCTTTCTTGACATTAAAGGTGTTTTGGTTTTCAACCAATCTTTGTTTGTGCAATTTTTAGAACAAAAGAACTATTTGAATGACAGCTATACTTCATACAAAAACAAAGTTGGTTTAAACATTGACGGAAAATATTTGAAACAACGCAACGAAGTTACGTTAGTTTGGCCTTTTAAAGACTGCGTTTTGGAAGGCGGACAAAGTCGTGAAGAAGATAAAAGAGAAGAAATATTTTTTAACGAAACTCTGGCACAAGACGAAATTACCCAACTCTTAGAACCGAAGGTTTTAACCAATGCCAAACGTTACACTTCAAAAGGTGGAAAGGCACTTGACAAGTTTAACCGAAACGAAAAGGGTATAATTACCGACAATCTAATTATAAAAGGAAATAACCTCCTAGCTCTTCATTCTTTAAAGGAAGAATTTGCTGGTCAAGTTAAACTTATATACATAGACCCACCTTACAATACTGGTAGCGATAGTTTTCATTATAATGATTCATTTAATCATAGTACTTGGTTAACTTTTATGAGAAACAGATTAGAAGTAGCTAAAATAATGCTTCAAGAAGATGGTGTTATTTTTATTAGTTGTGATGACAATGAGTACACGTATTTGAAATGTATTTGTGATGAAATATTTGGCTTAGAAAGGTTTGAAAATATATTTCATTTCAAGGTAAGACACGAAAATAGAATTCTTCGTCAAGATATTAGGTATCAGAAAGTAATTGAACAAGCACTATGCTATAGTATGCCTAATTACAAACCTAATAGAATTTTTAATTTAGATAAAAACCCAGATGATAATTATCAATTTGACATTAAATTAAAAAAAGGAGTAACCCCAAAAAGCGTAAATATTTCAGGTTTAGCTGTGGAGATTTATAAAAGAGAAGATTATGAATTAATAAAATCTGAAAACGGAGCATTAAAAGAATATAATATTCGAGGCTCACTTATTACGCAAAAGGGTTCAGCTTCGGAGTTTTATGAATTAAATTTAAGAAGTAGAAAGTCAAAAGATGGACTAGGTGCCCTATATAAAGTTATAAAAATGGGTGAAAAAGGTGATGGTTTGGGCTTTAGATATATTAGACAACCGTTTGATAATACTGGCACAAATGGATTTTACTACCAAGGAAAACCAATAAGTCAATCCGAAGATAAGGGCAATCCATATCCAAATTATTACGACTTTGAAAAGGAATTTAATAATGCCTCAGAAGAAGGTGGTGTAAAATTTAAAAATGGGAAAAAACCTGAATTGTTTTTATCAAAGATATTTGAAATAGCAGCAGTAAAGAATGGAGAAATAATCTTAGATTATCACCTAGGAAGCGGAAGCACAGCAGCTACAGCCCATAAATTAGGTTTACAATATATAGGTTTAGAACAATTAGATTATGGTGACAACGACAGTGTTGCAAGGATAAAAAATGTAATTGCTGGGGATGTTACTGGAATCTCAAATGCAGTAAATTGGAAAGGTGGCGGGGAATTAGTTTACCTTGAACTAAAAAAATCTAATCAACACTTTATCGAACAAATTGAATCTGCCAAAGACAAAAAAGCAGTTTTGAAAATTTGGGAGGAGATGAAAGCAAAATCTTTTCTTAACTACAATGTTGATTTGCAAAAACAAGAAGAGAATATTGAAGATTTTAAAGCATTGCCTTTAGAACAACAAAAACAGCATTTGGTTGAGATATTAGACAAGAATCAATTGTATGTAAATCTTTCATCGTTGAACGACAAAGATTTTTCCGTTTCAGCCGAAGAAAAGAAAGTAACCCAAGATTTTTACCAACTTAAAAAATAAGCACAATGAGTTTTTTACACGACACATTGGTGCAGGAGTTTGGTAAGAGAGAAATTGCCCGTGTTCCTGTTCCCAATTACATAACTGACAATCTTAAACCTGGTTTTGGTCAACGACCTTATCAAGTAGAATCGTTTCAGCGTTACATACTTTGTCATACGGAAGATTTTGAAGGCAGACCTAAAAAGCCATTTCACTTGTTATATAATATGGCAACAGGTAGCGGTAAAACTTTAGTAATGGCTGGCTTGATGCTTTACTTGTATGAAAAAGGTTTTAGAAACTTCTTGTTTTTTGTAAACTCAAATAACATTATCAAAAAAACGAAAGACAATTTTTTGAATCCTAAGGCTTCAAAATATTTGTTCAATGACAAAATAGTAATTGACGGCAAAGAAGTTTACATAAAGGAAACAGACACTTTTGAAAGTGCTGATGATAAAAACATCAATATCAAATTCACTACTATTCAGCAACTTCACATTGACTTAAACAACACAAAAGAGAACAGTGTTACTTACGAAGATTTCAAGGACAAAAAAATGGTGCTTATAGCTGATGAAGCACACCATTTAGTTGCCGGAACAAGGTCAGGAAATTTATTTGGTAGTTGGGAAGATACAGTGAAGAAAATTCACGAAGCAAATTTTGATAACATCTTACTTGAATTTACTGCAACCATTGACACAGAAACTGCTGCCTTACTGAATCATTATCAAGACAAAGTTATTTTCAAATACGACCTTGCTCAATTCAGAATTGACAAATATTCAAAAGAAATAAATCTTATAAGGTCGGGCTTTGACCAACAAGAGAGAATTATACAAGCCTTGATTTTAAACTTGTATCGTCAAGAGTTGGCGACAGCCAACAATATTAATTTAAAGCCTGTAATTCTCTTCAAAGCAAAAAAGACAATTAAAGAATCCGAACAGAACAAAGTAGATTTTCACAATCTTATTGATTTAATGTCAGCTCAACTTGTTGACCAAATAAGAAATACAGCAACAGTTTCAATAGTTCAAAAAGCGTTTAACTTCTTTGATTCAATCAATATTTCATCAGCCGAAATTTCAAGAAGAATAAAATCGAACTTTCGTTTTGAGAATTGCATCAGTGCAAACAACGATGAAGAAGCAGAAAAAAATCAGTTGCTTTTAAACACACTAGAAGATGAGAACAATCCAATCCGAGCAGTTTTTGCAGTTCAAAAATTAAACGAAGGTTGGGACGTTTTAAATCTTTATGACATTGTTCGTTTATACGAAGGTCAAAACACAGGAGGAACAAATACAACCGTTGGAGCAACAACACTTGCAGAAGCCCAATTAATTGGACGAGGAGCACGATATTTTCCTTTTGCATTAGAAGAAGGACAAGACAAATACACAAGAAAATATGATGATGACCAAGCCAATGATTTAAAAATTCTGGAAGAACTATATTATCATACAAAAGAGGACAGCCGATATATTTCAGAATTGAAGAAAGCACTTGTAGAATCAGGAATTTATGAGGACGAAGATAAATTGGTAACAAAGCAACTTACTCTAAAACTTGACTTTAAAGAAACTGAATTTTATAAGACTGGTAAAGTTGTTTACAACAAGAAAGTTGAGAAAAGCTATAACAATGTAAAATCGTTTGCAGACTTAGGTGTTTCAAAAAGAAATTTTGCTTTCACACTTTCATCGGGTTCAGGCAGAATTTCAAGTGCATTTAGCAAAGAAGAAGAAACTACAACCGAAAAGACAGAAAGCAAAGACATTAAAGTTTCAGCCATTCCAAAACACATCATTCGTTTTGCATTGGCTCAAAATCCATATTTCTACTTTGACAGTTTAGAAAGGTTTTTTCCTAACGTAGAATCACTTTCAAACTTTATTGACAGCAAAGACTATTTGGGTGGTTTGGAAATCACTTTCAATGCTTCAAAAGCAAGACTTGCAAACATTTCAAATCACGACTTTTTATTAGCTATTCAAGGACTATTGCAAAGTATTGAAATGGAAATAAAATCAAACTTGACAGAGTTTGAAGGTTCAGACTACATCAAAGAATATGTTCACAAGGTTTTCAAAGACAAGGAAATCAAAGTTTACAAAGACAGTGAAAGAGCAGACGGACAAGAAGCACTTGTAGCAAATGAACCGTGGTATGTTTACAATGCAAACTACGGAACTAGCGAAGAGAAAAAATTTGTTGAATTGTTTCAAAGACGCTTTGAAGGACTAAAAGAAAAGTTCACTAACATTTACTTAATCCGTAACGAAAGAGAAATTAAAATCATTGATAAATTAGGCAGAGCATTTGAACCTGACTTTGTTTTATTCTGCAAACAGAAAAAAGGAAAAGAGTTGACATATCAAGTTTTCATTGAGCCAAAAGGTGCTCACTTAATTGCCAACGACAAGTGGAAAGAAGAGTTTTTAAAACAAATCAGAGAAGAAGAAAAAACCATCAAAATTGACACAGACAATTATGTAATTACTGGTGTTCCTTTCTATAACTATGCAAACGAAAACGAATTTAAAAAGACATTGGAGGACACATTGAAAATATAGCCAACGCATTTGGTGGCACATTTGTATTTTTTGCCCACACACAAATCAACGCTAAAAAATGCAAAAGAGCTACCAAGCCAACGCACAAAAACACTGCAAACAATGGACAACAGAGCAACGACAGACAGAACGCCAGCACCTAACAGCACCTACCCAAAAGGCGGGGTTTCGTTTTCCAAAGACAGTTTTGTGGGTAATCAAACATTAGTTTTTCAAATCAAGTTTTGTGGTAAAAGTCCCGCCCTTCGGGTAGCTGCAAAACGTTATAGGTAATGCTCAATAAAAACAGGAAATAGAAATGAATGAAAAAGCAAATTGAAGTAGCAAAACAGAATAATTTGCTTAAAAAATATTCGCTTAGAAGAGTAATTTCTGTTGCCAACCTGTATGAGATCAAATTTTTTCTTCAAATGCAAATTATTTGACAGCTTTATTGATAAACATTAAATTTGAATGGAACAAAATTATGAAATGTCGCAC
>CANGYR010000048.1 GCA_947458275.1 Chitinophagaceae bacterium | reverse complement strand
CCCGATCAGCGTGAGCGTTTCGCCAACAACGAATACGACTTACACCGTGGCAACATTGAACGATGCTTATTGTTCTAATTCTAACCCCTCAATTAAATTAGCGGTAGGGTTGCGGAAATTGAGAATAGGTTATACAGGTTCTGCAATTCGTTTGAGAAGATCTTCGGATAACGAGGAACAGGATTTTGGTTTTTCAGGAAATGATTTGGATGTGAGCGCCATCAGCACCTGGTTGAATGGGGCGAGTGGATATTGTAAAATACTGTATGATCAATCGGGCTATGGCGGAGATGTTTCGCAGACAAATACTACTAAACAGCCATTGCTGGTACTATCCGGTATCAATAACAAGCCAACACTTCGGTTTACTACAACTCAAACCATGTTTAATGATGTAAATTATCCTCCACCTTATTCAGTGATTTATGGGTCAAGGGTAACAGGAAATTCAGCAAGAGTGCTTTCATCAAAACACAACAATTGGTTGTTGGGCTATTGGGCTGGTATGCAAGATCTGGCATATTTTGATGGTTGGGTAAGCACTTATAATACAACTACTGTTTTAAATCAGTACAATATTTATGCGGCCACCGGAACGGGAAGTATTGCTACGGTGTATAAAAATGGGGTTCAGATTGCATCGAATAATGGAGGCTTAAGTGGTCCTGAAGGAATTAAATTAAATGGAGAGCCATATGATGGCCTATTTTCTGATTGTGAATTTACGGATGTTATGATTTATGGTTCTGTATTATCGTCATCACAAATAGTAGAGGTTTCGCAATCAATAAGTACAATGAATGATCCAGTTCAGCCAAATGGAGCAACACTTTATGGAGCGGCACTGGTTACCGTGAACCCACGTCCTACGGCTGTAATCTCTGGTACACCAACCATCTGTAATGGAGGTTCAACAACCGTGAGCATTGCGGTGACCGGTACAGGCCCATGGAGTGGCACATTGAGCAATGGACAGTCATTCAGCGGATCAATCAGTCCGATCAGTGTGTCTGTATCACCAAGCTCAACAACTACCTATAGCGTAGCAACCCTGAGTGATGCCAACTGTACTGCAGTGAGCGGAGATATCAGTGGTTCTGCTACCATCACAGTCAACGAGCGTCCTACAGCTGTTCTCAGCGGTGGTGCAACATACTGTGCAAACCAAAACACAACAACCAGCCTGAGCATTGCCGTAACAGGTAATGGACCATGGAGCGGTACACTGAGCAATGGTCAATCCTTCAGTGGAAGCACCAGTCCGATTTCAGTATCGGTAACGCCAAGCTCAACTACTACGTACACCGTAGCTACGCTGAGCGATGCAAACTGTTCAGCTGTATCTGGTGATTTGAGTGGCAGTGCGATTGTAACGATCATCACCAACCCAGTAGCTCCAACGGCAACGGTTGTTCAACCGACTTGTTCAGTGGCTACCGGAACAATTAATGTAACTGGACCATTGGGTGTAGGATTTACATACAGCATCGGTGGAGCATTCCAGTCTTCAACCGTGTTCAGTAATGTAGCACCGGGCACTTACAGCCTGAGTGTACAAAACAGCGCGGGTTGTGCGGCTCTGGTCAGCACATCGGTGACTGTGAATCCACAACCGTTCATACCGGCTACACCAACGGTTACGGGTCCTGTTAATATCTGTAACTTGATTGGTACCGAGCAAACCGCTACGTATGTAGCGTCTACACCGGGAGCGACCAGCTATACCTGGACGATACCATCGTTCACACAGATTGTATCCGGCCAAGGAACGAACACCCTGGTGGTTCGGTTCCTGACTGGATTCGCGACACAAACGGTGTCTACGCGTCCATTATACTGCCGAGCTAATTCGATTTGCGGAAGCAGTAGCAACCGGATCTACTCTTTGTATGCGTTATTGCCACAAACGCCTCGCTTCATTACACCGTCTACGACGGATGTATGTCCGAGCCTTGGAACAGGCGTGCCCATCACGTACACTACCGGAAAGATTGTCGGAGCATCCTCCTACATCTGGACGGCACAAACCGGCACCACCAGCATCACGAGTGTGAACGGTGCGGGTGAGAATGATACGGTGGTTGCTGTAACCTTTACGACCAGCTTCACGACCAGTTCGATCAGCGTACGCGCGGTGAATGAGTGTGGTGTGAGCAGCTTACGCAGCATCACCATCAGCCGCAGTAACCCGGCCACACCGGCCCTGATCAGCGGACCGACCAATGCTTGTTCGTTCATCGGCGCCAATGGTCAGGTGGCTACTTATAGTGTGGCCGCACTATCTGCCTTCGAGACCTACAACTGGACGATTCCGGTAGGTGCTACGGATGTAACAGGCAGCACGACCCGCACGATTTCCTTCCGTTATCCGGCTGGTTATACCGGCGGTACGATTTCTGTACAGCGGATCAATGGTTGCGGAACCAGCGGAACGCGCTCCTTGAGCATTGCGGTACTGCAGGCCTCATCACCAACGTCTATTGATGTGGTGAATACATCAACCTGTCCGAACCGTGTGTTCACCTACTCCGTATCGGCAATGCCATCACAGGCCACATCGTTGTTGTGGGCTGTTCCAACGGGCGGTACGATTGTGAGTGGTCAGGGTACAACGAGCATCTCTGTATCGTACACGAGCGGCGTGATTGTCGGCGATGTTACGGTACGCGGTGTAAACAACTGTTCGGTGGGAGCGATAAGACGTCTGGGTGTTAAGCTGCAGGCTTGTCCTGTTGGATTTGCCGGTGGCGGCGGCACCTTGACCAAAGGCAACACGTCAACGGAGGTTACGCCAATGGCTGTACAGGTGTTCCCGAACCCATCTGCGGAAGCGTTCAACCTGCAGGTGATCACAGCGGCTAAAGAAACCGTGAAGGTGCGGGTGTTGGATGTTAGCGGACGGTTCATTCGTTCGTACATCGTAGCGCCGAACACCACGCTGAACTTGGGTACCGAGTTGAAAACGGGCACGTATCTGCTCGAAACGAGTCAGGGTAGAAACCGCCAAGTGACTCGTGTGGTGAAGCTGTAACAACAATAAAATAAATAAAGCAAGAGCCCACGGTTTAAACTGTGGGCTCTTGCTTTATTTGATTGGATTCCTTATTTTTTGTCCTATCGACAATTTTACAATACAATTATTGCTTTTCAGAAGTTGAGTTTCTGATTTCAACTTCTTTTAGAATTGCTTTGTATTTCTTTGAAACATTCAACATAAGTGGTAAAAAAACTACAGGCAATAAAATAAAAACGGGAAGATTATCTGCTTCCTTACGAAACGAAACGAAGATCGAAATACCCACAAGCAACGCATAAGCAACCACGAAACCAATGTAATTCGTTTTTGCTTTTTTCTTTTCTTTTAATAATTCCTTAATGGGTAACGTAGTTAAGTCTGGTTGTTTCATTTTGGTTTAATTATGATAAATAGTTAGTAACTATAATGATACGATATTGCTTCCATGCTAATTTTATTATTATATTCTGATTCAACAATAGCTCGACGAATCCATACAGGCAATCTATACATATCAAAAAACCGGATATTAGTATTTGTTTCCTAGCGGTTTTGAAACATATCGTATTAATAGTTCACCCCATTCGTTTGCACTTAGGTTTGCATAATGCCACCCAAACTCTCCATCAGCGTTTAGGCTTATAGTTGTTTGGCTATCTGTTTTTATAACGCCAAATGTGATAACCTCGTTATCTGCAAAATTAATTTCTACACGACAAACTTGTTGAAACCGGTATCCTGTTGCCGGCATCCTGTTTTTATATGTCAAATCTAAAACGGTGGAATGACGCAACAATGCACACATTTCGTTAATGGATGTTTTATCGGTAATGACAGTGTCTTTTTCAAACATTGAAAGCCTCATCATTTCATTTCTTCTTGTGGGCTGTAATACAATTGACACAACGGTGTTACTTTTAATTTTGGTGATTTCCCTTATTCTATTTTCTATATTAGAGAGCGGTCCAAAGATGGTAACATAAAGGAGCGCCATTCCGATCGTAAGCAAAATATATTTGACGTAGGGGCTCCACGACCGAATAAAAAACCCGAGAACACCGAAAAGAAGAATACTACAACCGACTAGCAATATGACTTGTGAAATAACGACCATAATAATAATTTGAAGAAAAAATAAACCAATGTTCTAAACCGGATCTGTAGCATCCATGTTAATTGACAGGAGATGCAGGGAACGAACATTTCTTAAAACAGAATGATCGTCGCGGCGCCAAAGCCAACGTAGACAGAAGAGTGATACCATTCAAATGTACCGCTTTAGCATTTAAATAACCCAAAGTGGAACTGAAAAACAATATCAAACAAAAATAATGTAGGCCTTATATTTTTATGGAGTCCTGTCTTTAGGACAAAGCCAAGACTATTTCAATTTAAACTCCAATAGAAAAGCCGAACAATTAGGAGAAGAAAGAGTAAATAGTAAAGCGGTATCGGAAACAGGGAATCCGATAATATAGAGTGATCAATGAATGTCTGCAAATTAATGTGCTGAGTACACTTTAGGAAATTGTACTCATTTTCGGATCAATGAAATACTCGAGTAAAATCACTTAAAATCTCCACAAATCCCATTCAATAGCTCGTCCATCACCGATCCAACACTGATAGTTTTCCAGGTTATTTTGTCCGGCGCCAATGTTGTTTTTTCAACTTGCCTTCCGTTTCCGTCATATAATATAAATTCTAAAAAGCGCACTTGGCGATTCTTGCAGTCAAATTCACAAAGCGTTTGATCAGACGCGTTTGGGATGGCAACATCATCTCCATTTTCATCCATGATAGTTTTTGATTTATAGTCTCGTTTAATCCATATTTTGATGATTGTTGCCTTTTTTTGTTTCGTTTTAGACTCATACGTTGATTTATAGGAGAACAAACTGCCATCCTGTTCTTTCGCTACGGACTTCCAATCTTGTGCCCATACCGAACACGTTAGAAGAGATAAAAGAAGAAACAAAAAAGTTGATTTCATGTAGATTGATTTAAAACATATTCTTTAATCCGTGATAGCTTATTTTATAATGAATGATTGTGTCTCTGATTGACCAAAATCACCAGTGGCTTTTAAGAAATAGAGGCCACTTTTTAATGAAGGAACGTCCATGAGGATGTTGTTTGTTCCGGGAAAAACGGCTGTGTTTTTTTGGAGCAACAATCTGCCCGCCGGATCAAATACGTTTAATTGAATGACACTGGCTTTTTCGGCCTGGAATTGTATCCGCACTTGTTCGTTTTCAATCAGATTTGGGATGATCTGGAGTCGGTTTTTTCGAATGATTCCGTTATTAATGGCAACTACATTACTGTATTTGCGTTGACCATCGTTTGATTCGAAGCGAAGACGATAATAATGTGTGCCAGACTGGATGTTTTTGTCGGCATATTCGAAAGGCTGGCTGCATCGACTGCCATCGGCGATTAAAGAGGACAGCACCGTATACTTGTTGTTATTGATGGCGCGTTCGATGGTTATGGTAACCGGTGAATTAACCAGACAGGCCGCTTTCCATTGCAGCAGGTGTTGATTG
>CANGYR010000047.1 GCA_947458275.1 Chitinophagaceae bacterium | reverse complement strand
TCGGTCAGGATCACCGAGCCATCGCGCAGCGACGCTGTCAGGGTATCGCCCGAGACGGTGGTGATGGCGGCCGATCCGCCACCAGCCTGGATCAGGGCAATCACGTCGGCGGCGGCAACGCGACCGGACACGACGTGGTAGGTCAGGATCTTGGTCAGGATGGCGCGATTGGCCGGCTGGACCAGGGTCTGGACCGTGCCGGACGGCAGGGCGGCGAAGGCGGCGTCTGTGGGGGCAAAAACCGTGAAAGGGCCTGCGCTGGCCAGGGTATCGCCAAGGCCTGCGGCCCGGGCCGCGGCGACCAGGGTCGTGTGTGAGGGCGAGGCGACGACGGCCTCGACAATGGTCTGCTGAGTCTGAGCGATGGAGGACGCTTCAGCGGCCGGGCTTGCCATGGCGGGCGCGGCGACGAGCAGGGCGACGGCCGAGACGGCGCCGATGAGGGCGTTGAGCTTCATGGGGTGTTTCCTGACTGCGATCGCCTCAAGGCGACCGGAGTAGATAACGGTAGCGTCCCGCTCGCAGATGCGTGGCGGGCTTGAGCGCGTCAAGCTGCCGCATGCGTTGCAAGCTTCCTGCTGAGACCGGCTCCCGTGAAACTGAATTCCGGGCCGGAAACATCCGGCTCCGGGTGCTCCAGAGAGGTGGGGCCGATCACCGTTCACATCGACTGGTATGTGATCAACAGCCCCACTGTTCGCCGCTTTCCCAACGAGGCGGCATGGGTCCGGGCCGCTGCGGTTGCATGATTTCGGGCCGGGCGGTGCGGTGCGGTGCGGCTTCCGACCGGGCGCGGTTAAGCTGTCAACACCATAAAAATGCGACTGGAACCGCCTTAAAGATCCAAGGTCAGTTGCTCGGGCGCTGCCGGCTTGCGCCTGGTGCCGCGCCTCGATCCGGTCATCGGCATGCCGGTCTTGCGGCTGCCATGCCTGTCCACGATGTCGCGCGCCGCCCGATTGTGATCTGCGCGCTTGCGGACCCCATGGACCGCATCGCGCGCTGCCCTGGCGGCGGCGGCATTGTCCACGATCGGCGGGGGATATGGGAGCGACGACGCTCGCTCCCAGCGCCATGGTTCATGAATGAACGCATCCGGCACATTTGCCAGTTCAGGCAGGTGGGCGCGCACGAACTGCCCTGTCGGGTCCTGATCATAGCCCTGTTTCAACGGATTATAGATCCGAACGGTATTGATGCCCGTTGTCCCCGATTGCATTTGCACCTGCGGCCAGTGGATGCCGGCTTCATAGTCGACAAATTTGCGGGCCAGATGCAGCCCGCTTTCCCGCCAGGGCAGCCACAGGTGATAGCTGGCAAACGACATCAACATCGCGCGCATGCGGACATTGATCCAGCCATGCTGGTTGAGTGCTCGCATACAGGCATCGACAAAAGGAAAGCCGGTATTGCCCTCGCTCCAGGCGGTCAGGCGCTGCGCGTCGGCCACATCGGGGCGGAGGCCATCATAGGCGCGATGAAGGTTTTCAAACTCGATGCGTGGCTCGTCCTCCAGCTTTTGCATGAAGTGGCAGTGCCAGTGCTGCCGCCCGGCAAAGGAGAGCATTGAGGCCCGCCAGCTTTGCGCATGGGGTTCGTCCGCGGTCTTCAACTCCCGCATCCGCGCCCAATTGGCCTGCGCCACTTCGCGCATGGAAACCGTGCCCCAGGCAAGGTGCGGCGACAGGCGCGAACTGGCATCAAAGGCCGTTACCGGGCTGGACATCCGGTAGCGATAGTCACGGCCGCGCTGATACAGAAAGCTGTCCAGGGTGGCCATCGCCGCCGCTCTGCCGCCGCGCTGCCGATGGGGGCAAGGATCGGGCGCGAGGCCGAGTTCGGCACTGGTCGGAACATGGGTGGGCCAATCGCCGTCCAATGGGGGCAGGATGAAAGGCGGCGGCGTGATTGGCTCTGCCATGTCGCGGTCCCATGCCTTGGCCCAGCCATTGCGTGATCGTATGCGCCGGATCACGCCAAATTGCCGTGCTTCGTGCCAGGGCACCGCTGCCGCCCGGGCCCAGGCCTTCACCGCCAGATCGCGCGCATAGGTCCAGCCGTTGCCGGTTTCCTCATGGCTCCAGAGCGCGGCTATGCCGTGGAGTCGATGCAAGCGGTCGAGGGTGGCGACGGCTTCTCCCACCACCACGCACAAGGGCTGGCCCAAACCGGCAAGAACGACCTGAAGCTCGCCAAGGTTTTCGGCAGCAAACTCCCATTGCCGGGCCGACGTGTCGGGCTGTGCCCATAGATCGGGCTCGACGATATAGATGGGCAAGACTGGACCGGCTCCGGTCATCGCCGCCTGCGCCGCCCGCGTCAGCGGCCTGTGATCGGCAACGCGCAGGTCGCGTTTGAACCAGACGACATTAAGTGGCTGCGTCATGGCATGCCCAGACTTTGCAGCAGACCGGGAATGCGCTCCTTGAATGGAAAGAAGCCCTTGGTGGCATGGGGCCAGAAGCACGTATCCCAGTCGCGGCGGCCGGACGACAGGGTGACGCCTTCGGACGCCAACTGCAGCCCAAGCTGCGCCAGTTCATCGGCAATGGGGCCAACGGGTGCATAGGTCGTCACGATGTGCCGCACGCCCGCCGCTTGTGCTGCGGAAACCAGGCGGTGCGGATCGAGCGTATCGGTGAGGTCTACGCTGCATCGAAAATGCGCACTCACACGGGCCGCAGTGTCGGTTGATGCCGGGGCCACAAAGCGTCGGGCATTCTCGCCCCAGAGCAGGGCCGGATCATGGGCAACCATCGCCGCCTTGATGGCATCGCCCTGCGGAAACAGCGTTTCGGGATGCAGATCTTCATGCGTTACGAGCAGAAGCGCCGGGTTGCCGGGGTCAACGACCCTGACATCGGGCAAAGGCAGCACGGCCTCAATCGGAGGCTCGGTCAGGGCAACGGCTTCTGTGGCCAATCCAGTCGGCGCAAACCGGCCGCCGGTATAGCGCGCGATGTTGTTCGTCGTAGCCAGATAGGTTTTGCCGGCCGTTTGCAATCCTGCCACCCAGCGCCATGACAGCGTATTGCTTGCGGGGTCGGCATCGATCAGATGGCGCAGGAAAAACTCTGCGCCCAGCGCCCACGGCAGGCGCAGTGTGAAGATCCAGATCGACGCGAACCACATCCGCGCATGGTTGTGCAGGGTACCGGTCGCGACAAGCTCCCGCGCCCAGTCATCAAACCCCTCGATACCGGTATTGCCCGCCTCGGCGTCGATCAGCGCAGAGGCATCGGACAAGCCATCCCGCTGGCGCTGCCGCTCGTCGAGATAGCGTGCCCAGACCGAAGGGCGCTTCTCCAGCCAGCCTTTCCAATAGGTCCGCCAGAGCACTTCCTGCACAAGTTTTTCCGAGGCTGTCAGGCTGTGCGAGGCCAACACATTGGCGACGACCTCCTGCTCGCCGATCAGGCGATAGCGCAAATAGGGAGACAGCCTTGATACCGCGCTGGGGCCATCTGGCCCGTAGTCGGTGTTTCGGCCCGCCGCATAGTCACGCCCCGCCAGCGGCACGAAGCGGCACAGGCGGTCCAGCCCTTCGGCGCGCGTTGCGGGAACACGAGCCTCGCCCGCCATCATCGCCACGATGCCCGCTGAAGCTGCGGCCCTAGTATACCGGTCAATCCGATAGCCTGGTGCCACTCAATCCGCCGCATCAGCGCGATCTCCCGCAAAGGCCGCGAGCCGTTACCATCGAACCAGACCTGCACTTTGCCCATCTTCGGAGGCATATAGCGGTGCCCATCCGCGGTCGGTATGTAGTTTGGGTGAGCATTTACCCAACCCCCGCCAGAACGATCGCCATTGTTGGAGCCGGATTGGCGGGGCTGGCCTGCGCAGACCAACTAGCCGCAGCGGGCCATCACGTCACCTTGTTTGACAAGGCTCGTGGGCCGGGGGGCCGAATGGCTACTCGCCGGATGGCAACAGAGCTTGGAGATGCCAGTTTTGACCATGGCGCGCAGTATTTCACAGCGCGCATCCCCGGATTCCAGGCGCTGGTGGCCCAATGGGAGGCGCTGGGGCTTGCCGCCCGCTGGCCCGAAGCCGGGGCCGATGCCTGGGTAGGTGTGCCCGCCATGAATGCACCCGTCAAAAACATGGCGGCCGCGCATGATGTGCATTGGTCTGCCCGAGTCGATGCGCTCCGCCGCGCCGCGGCGGGGTGGAGCCTGCAGGGCGAAGGGCTACCCGGGCAGTTTTTTGACGCGGTGGTGATTGCCGTGCCCGCCGAGCAGGCTGCGGTCCTGCTGGAGCCTTGGGACGCTGCGATGGCGCAACAAGCGGCCGCCACCAGGTCTGACCCGTGCTGGACTGCGATGATTGCGCTGGCTGAGCCTCTGCCAACGGGCAGCATGACGCTACGGGATTGCGGAGCGATTGCCTGGGCGGCCTGTAACTCGAGCAAGCCTGGCCGAACGGGGCCGCAAACCTGGGTTATCCAGGCCACGCCCGCGTGGTCCCTCGAGCATCTCGAAGCTGATGCTACGTGGGTGACGCAGGCCTTGCTGTCCGGTCTGGCCGATTGCCTGCAGATCGCGATCCCTGACCCCGTTTGTGCCACGTCGCACAGGTGGCGTTATGCGCGATCGGGCGCGCACGGCGCGGGTCTGTTGCACAATCCCGCACTGGATTTGGGGGTTTGCGGAGATTGGCTGATCGGCCCAAGAGTTGAGAGTGCCTGGCAATCTGGCTCGCTGTTGGGGAAGCTTCTCTCCGGGCAAAAAGCGTTGGACCATCGATGAAACCCCGGCCAGTTCCACCCGCTGCAGGCCAGGAGAGCGTCTGGGGGTATCCACGTCCGGCGATCGCAGAGTTCAGTTCTGCCCGTATCGTCATATGCCACGCGGGCCTGATCATTGCGGACACCTGTTCGTCGATCCGAACCCTGGAGACCAGTCACCCGCCCAGCTATTACATCCCCCTGTCTGACATCGCCCCGAACTGCCTGCGTCCTTCAGACGGGGCATCGTTCTGCGAGTGGAAGGGTTCAGCCGTTTACCGGGATGTGGTGATCGGCGATCAAACCCTGAAGCGTGTCGGCTGGAGCTACCCGAAGCCGACAGCAGCCTTCGAGATCCTGCGTGACCACGTTGCCTTCTACGCCGCACCCTTTGACCAGTGCACCGTGGACGGGGAAAAGGTCATTCCTCAGGCTGGCCCGTTCTACGGTGGCTGGATCACGGCTCGGCTGGCAGGTCCCTTCAAGGGTGGCCCGGGCAGCGAGGGCTGGTGAGAGGATGACCGGTAAAGACTCCAACGGTCGTGGCCGCGTTGTTCCACGAGGTCGATTGTCACGCTTTGGACAGTTCGGGCGTCTCGCCGGGTCGGTTGCCGGGGGCATGCTTGCCGAGGGGGCTCGGCGCCTTGCGACCGGAGAACGGCCGCATCTTCGCGACATGCTTCTCACCCCGGCCAATGTCGGCCGGGTCGCTGACCGACTGTCCCATCTGCGAGGAGCCGCGATGAAACTCGGGCAGATGATCTCGATGGATGCGGGCGACCTGTTACCGGCCGAATTGACCGAAATCATGGGCCGGCTTCGGGACAGCGCCCACCATATGCCGCCCGCCCAGCTGCAGGGTGTTCTGACACGGGAGTGGGGGTCTGACTGGCGGGCGCGGTTCAGCAGTTTCGAGCTGCGCCCGATAGCGGCAGCCTCCATCGGTCAGGTGCACCGTGCGATCACCCGCGACGGCCGGGAACTGGCGATCAAGGTCCAGTATCCCGGTGTGCGCGAAAGCATCGATGCCGATGTCGACAACGTCGCCGCACTGCTGCGGATGTCCG
>CANGYR010000046.1 GCA_947458275.1 Chitinophagaceae bacterium | reverse complement strand
TTGCGGAACTCGGGCGGCAGACGGCGGATGACGACCTGATTACCCGGTTTCAGCCAATGTTCTTTGCCGAGATTGTGCGGATTAACCAGATCGAGACCGGCGATGCGATGCGCGGTCCGCTGCAAATCACCAGTTCGGCCCCGTGAAGCTCGCCTTCTCTGGCCTGACCGGCCCCGTTCTTAACTTCGCCAACGCCGTTCAGAACGCCTTCGACAACCTTCTTTCGGTTCGGATCAAGGTCGTGGCGACGGTCGCTGATTTGCCCAACGCCACACAATGGCAGGGCCGCCCGGTTCTGGTCCGCAACATCGGCGGCGGGACCAAGGGCATTGCCTACGCGCTGGATGGCGTTTGGATCAACTACGCCGGGACGACCCTCTAGGCGACGTGAGCCCAAGTCTCGCGCCTGCGGATTTGGCAGATGGTCCGCTGGCTGACCCCAAGCTGCCGGGCCATAGCCCGCTGACTTAGCTCCGACCGCCGGATCAGTTGGACTGCTTCGGCCGTCAGTTTTGCGTTGCAGTTGCCCTCGCCTAGCGCATTTGACCAATCACCCCGGCCCAGCCGATCACGGTCAGCGGAGTTTTCGGCCTTAGTTCCCCAACGCAGATGTCGGGGGTTGCAACAGGCCGGGTTTGAGCAGTCGCCGTGCAAAGCGCAATCACCCGGCGCGGCCGGAACAGGAAACCCGCCGAGCACGAGAGCTAACCGGTGGGCCAGATACTTTTTGACCCCAACGTCAAATCGGCCGTGACCGAACCTGTTGGCCCAACCGGTCCAAATCCAACAGTCATCGTCTCCGGCAACGGCAACTTTTGACCAGAACCGCGCAACGTCTTTTTCAGTGAGTTTCATGTGCAACCAATAGCACATTTGAGCACACAGTAAGAAGGGGAAAATCACTTGCCATCTTCTTACACGACTCGAAATCGCCTCAACAAACAGGCGACTGGGGAAGCAACCAACACCTGGGGCACCGTCCTCAACAGCGGCGGCCTCGACCTTATCGACTTCGCCGCTGACGGCATCACCACGATCTCATCGGCTGGCGCAACCACGCTGACGACCGCCAACGGGACGACCGATCAAGCCCGCGCGCGTATCCTGAACATCACGGCGACCACGGCGGCGACGGTCACGATCCCCGCGCTTGAAAAGCTTTACCTCGTCCGCAACGCCGCATCGAACGCGGATCACATCATCACGAACGGATCGTCCTCGGTAACGATCTATGCCGGGGAGATTGTCCCCCTGATCACGAACGGCACGACGGTCTGGCGCTTTGCGCTCCGCAACGTGGAGGGTGCCAAGCTCACGAACCTTGGTGCCCCGACGACCGACACTGACGCGGCGACGAAGAAGTATGTGGACGATACGGCGTTTTCGTCCTCGACCACGCTTCCGGGACAGACGGGCAACGCGGGCAAGTTCGTTACGACGAACGGCACGACGGCAAGCTGGGCCGATGCAATCCCGCCCCTTGTGGTCAAGACGACGACTTACACCGCTGTCGCGAGGGACCGCTTGCTGGCGGACACGACGGGTGGGGCTTTTACAATCACCCTGCCTGCATCGCCTGCATCGGGTGACGAGGTGTTTATCGCAGACGGGGGCGTGACGCCTTCGTCGGCTGGCTGGGGCGGAAACAACCTCACGATTGGCCGGAATGGCAGCACCATCGGGGGCCTAGCTGAAAACCTGACGTGTCGGACGCGCGGTGCCGCGATTCGTCTGACGTATCTCAGCGGAACTTGGAAGGTGACCGGATGAGCGAACTAGCCTCCTTTCTAGGCAGCGGTGGCGGTGGCGGACAGATCATCGACCGCCAGACCTTCACAGCGGGTGGAACGTGGACGAAACCCGCTGATTACGCGGGCAACGTCGCGGCGGGCGCGGGCAAATACGTCGTCGTCAGGGCTATTGGCGGCGGTGGCGGTGGGGGCGGCGGAACGACGAATGTGGGGGGCGGCGGTGGTGGTGGTGGCGCGACGGTCGTCTGGCGCTTCCTGCTTGCCGATCTAGGCGCGACGGAAACCGTAACCATCGGCGCAGGCGGACCGGGCGGCGCGGCTGGGACCACTGCAGGAACGGTGGGCGGGACAACCTCGCTGGGAACCCTTGTGGTCGCGCAAGGCGGCGTGGGCGCTATTGGCGTATCTGGACCCATCTCTGGCAGCGGCACCTATCCGGGCGGTGCGGCCTCGGTGGGCAACACCAACGGAAACGGCTCTCGGGGCCAAGGTGGTGCCGGTGCGGGTGCGGGGGGCCAAGGTGCGGCTCAGGTTTTCTTTGATGGCGGCGCGGGGGCTGGCGGCTGGACCGGAACGCCCGGCGCGGGCGGTGCGGCCGGTGCGGTGGGCGTAAACGGCGGGACCGCTACGGGCAGCACAACGGCGGCAAATCCCGGTGCTGGCGGTGGCGGGGGTGGCTCCGGCTCCTCCACCACGGGCGGAAACGGCGGAACCGGTGGCATTTACGGCGGCGGCGGTGGTGGCGGCGGTCGCGGGACAACGGCGGGCGGTGCCGGTGGCACGGGCGGTGCCGGTGTTCTGGTCGTGGAGGTCTGGGGATGAGATACGCGGTCATAGAGAACGGCGTGGTCGCCAACGTCATCCTGACCGATGACCCCGGCCCCGATGATGTTGCAACGGACGTCGCCGGTCCCGGCTGGACCTATGACGGTCAGACTTTCACGGCACCTGTTAGCCCTGCCCAACCCGTTCGGGTCACGAAGGCCGATTTCCAGCGCCTGCTGACGCCTGCCGAGCGATACGCCATCAATGCGCTTCGCAAGTTGATCGCCACCCTTCCCCCGGCTGAATATTCCGACCCCGCCAACATTTTGCTGGTCGCGGCGGAAGACGTGATGTTCGCGTTCGAACAGCCCGCTGAGTTCATCGAACTCAACCACCCGGACACCTATCAGGGATTGA
This sequence comes from Chitinophagaceae bacterium, assembly GCA_947458275.1. Lineage (GTDB taxonomy): Bacteria > Bacteroidota > Bacteroidia > Chitinophagales > Chitinophagaceae > Ferruginibacter. The sequence goes on along the minus strand of CANGYR010000046.1, from coordinate 3,271 downwards.
TGCTTCTCTCATATCTGGGGGTCATGACGCCCGAACGGGCAGCGGAGATTGTCGCCTGATTACTTTCTCCAAGATCGCGCTAAGGCCGCTAAAGGAAAAAGAACAGGGTCGGGACCGCTTCGAGGTGGTCAACGACATTGAGGTGCGGCTCAACGGGTCGTTCCTGTGTGTGATCGAGGCCGGGTTCGTCAGCGACGGGGCCTCCATCCCGCGCATTTTCTGTAGCCGCTACGCCTCGTGGGGCAAGTATGCCGGTCCAGCCCTGTTGCACGACCACCTTCTAAGCACCTCGACGCACAAGAAATGGATCATCGACTGGCTGTTCTACGGGGCCTTGCGGTCGGAAGGAGCACCGGACCTTGAGGCGGCGCTGTTCTGGCTGGCGGTGAGGGCAAAACGGTGAAAATCCCGCTTGAACTCGCGCCGGGCCTGGTATCCGACGATACAGACTTCTCGACGGGCGGCTGGCGGGACGGGTCGAACGTCCGCTTCTGGCGCGGCAAGCCCGAGACCGTAAAGGGCTGGGAAAGCCTGACACTGACCCTGCTGGCGGGTGTCTGCCGCACGGTCTGGGGCTGGTCGGACTCCGACAACCTCCTGAACTTCGCGCTCGGCTGCCACAACAATCTGACCGTCTGGCAGAACGGTGAACTTGCCGTGGTCACGCCGGTTTCAGTTGCGGCGACAGGGACCATCACCGTCTCGGGAACGCCGGTCGCAAACGAAACCTTCGTCGTCGGCACGCAGACCTTCACTTTCAAAGCCTCTCGGGCCGTTGCGGGTGAGGTGACGATCAGCGCCGTCAATGCGACCCAGGCGACCAACATCGTCGCGGCTATCACGGCGGACATTCCATCAACGGCCACGGCGGCGGCTGTTTCAGCGGTCGTCACGGTCACGGCCACCACGGCAGGCGTCGCGGGCAACCTGATTGTCCTGACGGAAGCGGCGACCGGCATCGCCGTCTCGGGCTCGGGCAAGCTCTCGGGCGGTTCGGGCTTCGTCACGGGCCAGATCGACGGCACCGGGTCGGTCGGCTACGGAACCGGCGCTTACGGCGTGGGAGACTACGGCGAGCCTTCGACGATTGATTACTTCCCGCTAACATGGTCCTACGGATCGCGCCTCGGCGTCCTCTACGCCAACCCTCGCGGGCAAGGCATCTTCAAGTGGGAGAACGTGACCTCGGCCCCGGCCACGGCCCTGTCCGGTGCGCCAGCCGCCGTCAACTCCATCCTTGTCTCGTGGACAGGTCAGGTGATGGCCTTCGGATGCACCGACACGAGCGGCCTGTTTAACCCCTCCTGCATCCGTATCAGCGACATCGTGGCCCCGACGACGTGGACCATTTCGACCTCCTCCACGGCGCAGCAGTTCTATCTTGAAGGCAACGGCCGGATCGTCGGTGCGCGGGCCATCGGGCAGTATGTATTCGTCTGGACCGACAGCGAACTTCACATTGGCGTCTTTACCGATAGCTGGTCCTTCCAGCGGGCCGGTGCGGGCGGGCTGTGTGGACCTAACGCGGCGGTCGTGGTCGGGCAGACGGCCTATTGGGTTTCGCCGGACCTCCAGTTCTATTCCTGCCCCCTTGGCGGCGCTCCGGTGCTTCTGGTCTGCCCTATTCGAGAAGACTTCGCCGAGAACGCGGCCCCGGGTCAGAATGACAAGATCGTCGCCGCCTCCGTTGCAGAGCGGGGCGAGGTGGTCTGGTTCTATGCCGATGGCCGCGAAGGCTACGAGAACAGCCGGGCAGTCAGGCTTTCGACGGTTGACGGCGCATGGATGCGCGATGACCTCGCCCGGACGGCCTTCGTGGATTCCAACCCCGGCCCGTCCCCGGTCGGCGTGACCTACGGCGGCGCGATCTACTGGCATGAACGCGGCTCCTCGGCGGACGGCGGCGTTCTGGCATCCAGCCTTCGCTCTGGCGGGCAATACATGGACCCGGCCTCTCGGATGACCTTGCTGCGTGGCCTGTGGCCCGACTTCAAGGATCAGGTCGGGGCCATCAACCTGACGATCTACACCCGCGACTATCCGCAAGATGAAGAAACGGTGTGGGGTCCATTTGTGATTCCAGCTAGTACGAACAAGATAGACTTTCTTGTTTCGGGTCGAATCTTTGACTTTGAGTTCAGTTCTTCGTCGTCCCCCTCCGCATGGCGGATGGGAAAGCCGGTGTTCGATGCCGTTATCACCGGCGAGCGTTGAAACCCTTCTCCGCTCGGCTTGTTTGCCGGGCCAAAAATGGAATGAAGTTCAGGCCCGGATTGATGAGAACACCGTCCAGCTTTGGCTTGGCGAGGGGTCCGTTCTTCTCACTGAAATCGTGGGTGACGCCGTCCACGTCTGGTTAGGCGCGGGCGATCTTGCGGAGCTTATGCAGATGCGCCCGATGATCGAACAGGCAGGCCGGGAATGGGGCTGCAAGCGCGCAACGATAGACGGCCGCGAAGGCTGGCGACGGGTTTTTGAGCCGCACGGTTACACGCTGGTTGACGGCATTCTGGAGAAAACATTATGAAAAGCAAGTCGAAGACGACTTCAAACCAGACAAGCAATCAGACCGCGACGACGACGCCGAATGCGCCTTCGTGGATTCAAAGGCCGACCGAAAACTACTATGAGCGGGTCAACGCGCTAGGCAGTGCGGAACAGCCGTTTGTTTCTGGACCGTCCGCACTTCAACAGCAGTCGTTTCAAGGCGCGTCAAACCTCGGCAGTCCGAGGATCGGCGGAAACAACGTGTTTGATCTTGCCGGGATGCTGGGCATGAACGCGGGGACGGCGGGTGCCAACACGGCGCAAGCCCAGATGATCGATCCGGCTGCATTCCAGGTGGGGCAAACGCAGGTCGGTCCTATGTCTCAGGCGACGGCCCGTAACTTCACCGATGCGAACTTCTCGGCCTATGAGAACCCGTATACCCGGCAGGTCACTGACACCACGCTGGCGGATATTGATAGCAACGACGGGCGGATCAGGGCGCAACAGGCGGCCATGCAGGCGGCGAACGGCGGGCTTCGGAACTCGAACAACGCGGTCCTGTCTGCATTGATGGAGGGCGAGTTGTCCCGCGCTCGGGCATCGTCGCTGGCGAATATCCGCTCGCAAGGCTTCAACACGGCGGCCGGGCTGATCTCGGGCGACAATGACCGTCAAGCCAATGTCTCGCAATTCAACGCGGGGCAGGCCAATCAAGGGACACTGGCGCAGGCGCAGGCGGACGCATCGCGTAACCAGTTGCTGGCGCAGCTTCAGGCGAGCG
>CANGYR010000045.1 GCA_947458275.1 Chitinophagaceae bacterium | reverse complement strand
GTGGCGTGTGAGGTAGTGCAAAACCAGAAGGTCGTCGACGTTGAGGTCAGGATGCCGCCGGACCAACGCCACAAAGGCTGGGCTCGCCTCCTGGCCTCGGACGGTGACCGTGATGCTCTGCCCCGAGGTGGAATATACAGGGGGTTCCTTGCCCTCCGAAAGCAGGTCCCGGAACGCACGCGGAACCCCCAGGTTCGCAGCGTTGGCCAGTCGGACCCGTGATAGCGCACCAAACAGGGCCGGGTATCGGGGTGTCGACGGGTGATGAAGGATGTTCTCAGGAGTGATGTCCGTGGGAAACGCACCCGGGTTGCTCAGCTCGATCCGGTCTGGATACTGCTTGAGAACCACACCTCCAGGCACCTCGAAGTCTCGGTGTGCGAGGGCGTTGACCAGCAGCTCGCGCAGCGCAATTTGCGGATACCTCGGGAACTCGGCATGAATGAGGTCTCCCTTGACGGTAACGATCGGGTTGTTAGTTCCCACCAGTTCACGGAGGCGACGCAGTGCCACGGTCAGGCAGTCATAACCGCGTTCGGCCTGCGCGTAGTCGGTGTCGCCGGTCATGCGAAAGAAGCTCCATTGGGCGTGCGGCACCTGGGCCCGGATCGCCTCGGAATGACCCACCAGCAGGAGACCCGCGATGAGGAGTTGGTCGGCGGTATCCAGGATCCCCAGAGCGCGTAAAAGCTCCCCATCCGGCAGAGCGAGCAAGTCACGGGCAGCTCCCGCCTCCGTCATGAGGTCCCTCAGCGCCTCCATCCCGGCGGGGCGGACCCGGTCCGTCCACGGCCCTGGAATCGGCATGGCCGTCCGCTCCACTCCGGCTTCCTGCCGGATGCCATCCAGTTCAGCCAGCGTCATCCCTCGCAATCCTTCATCCAGTCGGATGAGGTATTTGCCGTCCTGCGTGTGAAACACCATGCCGCGTGGGCGAGGCGGCACCCGCATCCCAAGGACTGGGCCCTCCGAATGCTCGATGCGAACCAAATCGACACGGATACGCGCGGCGTCATAGATGCTCGTGCGAATTCTTTGCAGCTCTTCCTCCGAGGGCCAGGGGAAGGCTAGCACCCTTCGGGGTTTGCGATCACTGATGCCCGTCAGCAGCCATCCTCCTCCGGAGTTGCCGAGGCCGACCGCGTATTCGGCGAGTTCGCGACGCCCCAGGAGCGATGGCTTGAACTCCACGTGCTCCCCCTCGCTGCCATTGAGGAGACTATTGAGCTCTTCCGAAGTCATGGGAGGCATCCTGAGGGGAGGGGTTGAGGCGATAAGCCCGGCGACGGGGTTGCGCTGCGGGACTCGAAGAATTTCCAGGCCACACGGTAGTCTTCTTCGCGGTGGGCGGTGGCGAAGGGGGCGGTCCAGGTTTTGGTGGATTGGCGGACACCGCCGGGTTGGGTGTCGTCTTCGACGGTGGTGGTCACGGTAGTGCCGGCGGGCAGGCCGCCGCTGTCTTGGAGTTGATGGAGGTCGTCCCAGCCCAGCTTGGCGGTGCGCGATCGGCCGTCTGGGAAGCGCAGGGTGACATCGGGGGAGGTGCGCCCGGCTTTGCGGGGCAGGCCGACGCCGACGAGGCCCTTGCTGTTGGTGAAGATGATACGGCCACCGAGGTCGTACCAGGTGTCCCGCTCGTAGCCTTGCATCACCGGGAACTGGACGCGGTAGATGAGCTGCAGTTCCGCCAGCGTCAGGCCAAGCGCTTGTGCCACCAGCACGTCAATTTCCACCAGAGCCATACGCCGGGAGTAATCGGTGCGCAGCGCGCAGTGGCGCGTCCACTCCGGGGTCAGGTTCCGGAAGAAGTCCTGCGGGAGGCGCGGGTTGTCGGGCTGGGACCAGCCTTGGCGAGTGAAGTCTTCGGTGAAGAGTTCTTCCCAGAGGGGGGCGTAGTGGGTGGTGAGGCAGTTGAGGTCGAGGGTGCGAAGGATAGCATGCGGGTTTTCGAAGAACGCAAAATTATCGAGCGCCGAAGTCAAAAGGTCTGGGAGCCCCGTTGACTTGGTAAAAAAATCCGCTGCAATCGAGTTCGTAAATGCGAGGAAACTCAAAAGGTTATTTGAGCTTCTGAAGGCGATGCTTACAGAGCCGATTTGCATCACTTGTGGTGGGGCAATACAAGAAATCAATGTTCGCTCGTTTGAGGCACTGATCCGCTTTCTTTGCTGATATCGGAAGCACTCCGTCACTCGCTTGCGGCGCATGCGCTGGACGGTGACTGAATGCCCCTTCTGGCTAACGTGGGCGGCCTGTTCTTCGGCGGAGAGGTCTTTCCAGTCCAAGGTCACCTCCTCGGTTTCCTGCCAGGGCACCACCGGGGTTCGGCGCTCGTACTCCTCGCGGTCCTGCATCGGCCGGTAGTTGGTCCGCGGCAGGTAGTTGTCAGGGAGAGTTTCGAGGTCGAGTCGATCATAGGCGCGATGCGTATTGCAAAGCGGTTTCGGCGTCTGATTGAACGGGTTGGCCACAAAGAAATGCGGCCCCGACAGAACCCAGTCTTCCGGGCTGGATGGAAAGGGCGCTGACCGATCGGCATTGCGGATGATGGTTCCCTTTTGGTGAGCATTATTTTCGTCAAACATGTATGACGGAAAATAATTGTTGCCTAGGTCCGCCAATCGCCTTGGGTAGGCGGCCAGCTTCGACAGCACACTCGACAGTGTGCCGGCATGAATAGCGGGCAGGCGGGCCCGGTTTGCCGGAGTTCCTGGCTCATCGTAGAGCTGAGCAAACACCGCCAATTGTTCAAGACCCACTCGGACAATGCGGTCGGCGTGACCAGCAACGTTCCATTTGCCGGATTCGTTTTTGTAGCCACCGACAACCCCGCTTCCGTCGTGCGCAAAGCAGGTATCGACCGTTGCGGGCAGAAAGAGATTCGCGAGCTGATGGAAGCTTGGGGTTTCTTGTGCTGGTCCGTAAATATTGATGCTGTACTTGGCTTGATTACCCACCTCCGCAAACAGCTTCATCTCATTAACGAACTGAAAATGCGCCCGGAGCCGCCCGTAAACCACCTCCCGCAACGGGCCGCCTTTCGGGTCATCGTACGGTCCATCGGGATGAAGAAACCCCACCACGCCTCGTTGCCCTGACAGCATCCATCCCAACGGTAAGAAGCACTTGTAGAGGTTCGATTGAATGCCCTTGAGCAGCGGATAATTTTGCTGGCCGTTCAGGAACGATTGAGTGGCTTCGGCCTCCTCCAATTCAGCCGTCCACTCCGCCTGCAATTTAGGAAACTGACCGAAGGCTTCGGATCGAATTCGAGTCAGTTCGGTGGCACTCAACTTTCGGATGGCCACCAGCGGATTGGCCTCGCCCAGCACCCCGGCTTCGTTCCACTCGACCTTGAGCCACGGCGGGTTTCCCAGCACCAGATCGAACCCACCGCGTCGGGCAAAGATGTCGGCGAAGGTGAGTTCCCAGTGCAGGAAACGCCGTTGAGCTGCGATGCCCTCGACCTTGGGAATGCGGGTGAAGGTTTGGCGCAGGCGACTGATGCGCAGTTGGCCCAATCGGTCGTGCAAGCGGGGTTGGTTTTCTGGGGCGTCGATGAGCAATAGCGGCTCTTTTTGAGTTCGCGGCTTAACCCAGGGGGTCTCGGCAGCCAGAGACATTTGCATTTGCGGCGCCACCGACTCCACGAGGCTGCCTTCCAGAATCGCCCCGATTTCCAGCCACCATTGGTCCCGGCTGGGGAGTTGGGCGCTGGCCTGGATGGGCCAGAACCACAGCGCACACCAGTAATCCATCACCAGCTTGAGCCGGCGGTAGGGGGTGGCGTAGTCGTCGTCTTCATTCAGCAGCCCCGACTTGCGAATGGCCTCCTTGTCTGCGCGGGACAAGGCCTGGTCAGCGTCTGAAGAGCCCGGCCACAGCGTGAGCGGGTCTTCAGTCCGAATGCGGTCAGCCGCCATTAGCTTCGCATGCTGCACCCAGAGCGAGTCGATGGCCTCCGACAACTGCTGCAACCGGCGCACCTCGTGGTCTTCCAGCGGCAGAGTGAATTCCTTGCGCCAGCGTTTGAGCCGGTCGAAGTCGGCGGGATAGAGCTGCTTGGCCACCTTGTCGGTGTACTCGGCCATGCCGGGGTCCGGCAGGAGGAAGTGATACACCTCGTTGGGCTGCCGTTGTGGTTGGACTGGATCGAGGCGGCGCGGAGCCGATTCGAACCACTTGGCACCGCCGCGACCGTAGCTGAGCAGGTGAGCGGGGAACACTTCGCGACGGGCTCCAATGAGACTATTGCCCGCGAAGAGTTGGTATCCGAACCACGGCACTCGGGCGGCCTTGGGCGGTTGGCCGGCTTCGGTCGCTTCGCCGTAAATGGCATTGAGCCAGAGGGAGACCTCGGCGAGTTCGGTGGCGATGGGGTTGAGGTCCACGCCAAACACGTTGCGGTCGGCGATGTACATCCGGGTCTTCTGCAACTCGGTGGTGTACTGGTCGTGCGGGATGCGACGTCGGAGTTCGGCCTGCTTCCGCTCGAGATAAGCCTCGGCCAGTTGGTTGACGGCCTCGTTCAAAAACGCCGCGCTGCCCATCGCCGGCTCCACCACGGTGAGCTGGAGGATTTCGTCGGCGCTCTTGCCTTGGAGGAGCTCCTTGAGGGCGTACTTCACCAGGCAGCGGGTGAGCACTTGTGGCGTGTAGTAGCTAGCGCTCTTCTCCCGGTCGCGACCTGCCAGGCGGTAAATGAACGTGTCGCGGGGGTATTTCCGCAGGGTCTTGCGGCCTTGGTCATCGATGTCGTGGACCCGTTCACTCGGTTTGTACTGCTCGATGCGGCTGGCCGGCACGAACCAGGCGCTCTCCATGACGTCGGTGCTGCCGCCAGAATCTTCCGCAACGGCTTCAGCGGCTTCCTCGTCACCGTCGTCGCCGTCCTCCGCCTCGGCTCGGGGTTCCTTCTTTTTCTTCGGTTCCGGCTGCACCTCGTACAGGTCTTCGGGCGCGAAAAACCCGCGGTAAGACAACAGGGCCTCGTACACGGCCCCCAACTGGTTGATGGACAGCAACTGGTAACTGACCCGGCCCTTGCGACTGCCTTTTGTCAGGGACATCAGGCGGATGACTTGCTGCCAAATGTAATTGGGGAACACCACGCTGTTGAGCAGCGGCGTGGATTCCGGGGCGAACAACCGGCTGTCGAGGCCTGCCAAGGTGAACGCCTCCTTGAGGTTGGCCGACATGGACAAGGCTCGGGTTTCTTGGGATCCACACCCTTGGGCGATGATGGAAAACAACCGACGCAGCGATTGATCGAAGAAGGTGCCTTGATGGGCAGCCGGCGTGGTGAGGTTGACCAACTCGAGGTCGCGCAAGGATTCAAGGCTGTAGCCCTTGGCATACACCTCGCTCTTCTGGATGGGCACGTAGCCCAGCTCGGGGCGAGCCTCGATGTAGAAGAGGAACATCAGCCGATAAACAACCCGCAAGCATTCCAGGCTGAGCTCACCGGCTTCGACGGCATCTTTGCCGGAGTAGAATCCCTGCTTGCTGGCCTTGGCCTGCTCGCGGAGTTGTCGCACGGCTTCATTGCCCAAGAGTTCTATGGCTTCGCGGAGGGCATACTTGAGGTCTTCGCTGACGCCGAACGCGTGCTTGTGGGCGTTTTCATCGAGGCCATCCAGCAGGCTGGAGCCGGTATCGGGGGCCAGGCTTTCGCGGTGCAGCAATGCCGCTGCCGCCTGGAGGGTGTGAGTGTCCTTGCGGTCGAGGATTTCATTCCAATCGAAGCGCAACAGACGGTTGTTGGGCCACTTGTAGCGGTCGAGCAGCAGCCACTCTTTGAACCCGATGAGGAGGACGAAGCGAGGGGGGTGGTCGGCTCCGAAAATCGCCTCGGAAACCAGCTCCAGCCAGGGAGTCTTTTTCAGCAGCGACGGTACTTCCTGACCTCCGTAATGGAGGGGCTGGAGGGTGTGGTCGAGCGGGTCTTCGTCTTCGTGGTCTGGTGTGTAGGCCGGGACGATGAGCAGCCGGGGAGCTTGATGGGGTTCGCCCAGGACCGACCAAACTGGAATCGGCATGTGGGGCTGCAACAGCACGACATCCGGCTTCAGCGAGTAACCCAAGGCCGCCAAGAGCGGCTCGTGCAAGGTTTGATGAGCAATCCACCGTTCGGCCGGTTCACGGAGGCGAGAGTGGGCGGCCAACCCGGCAAACCACTTACCGCCGAGGCCTGCGAGCCGGCGATGCGGTGCGCGAACAGCGGCTCGTTCGACCTCGGTGGTTGCGGTG
>CANGYR010000044.1 GCA_947458275.1 Chitinophagaceae bacterium | reverse complement strand
TCAAAATTCAATGTCATTGATTGCGCCGGAATCAAATAATTGAAATGCGTTGTTCAAACTTTGTGTCAATTAGTATGGTTTGATTTTGTATCGTTTTCTGTTTGTAGATTCGTATAGTCATAGAGCATAACGTATTCGGGCTTGGCGTAGGTGGCGTGTTTCACTACAAATTTTGATGCGGAGAACCATACTTTGATTAACTACAAATGTGTCTTCGGAGCAATGAACCGCCACTTTTACCAAACCCGTGTTACCGGGTCGTTGTTCTTCTTTCAAGCTCATTAAGTTCGTTTGTTAATAGTCGCTTTGCTTCATTGATACTGTCCTTTTTTAATGGGATACCCATTACTAAAACTGTATTTGTTACTTCGTTAATTCCATTCTTATATTTTATAGCTTTCAATTCTAACTGGTCAGATGGATAACAAAGAAACCCATATTTAAAGACTGTTTTACTGAAAGAAGTATAAGCCATAATCTGGTGTAAATCGTGTCTGTGGTCGTCTTTCAAAGTTTCGCTATTATCGAATTTGTTATAAAGGTTTGATTTGTATTTAGCGTCTATGAATACTAAGAGGTTTTCCTTTTGATATATAGCGTCTGGTTCAATATGTTTTAGTTCCCACGAATAATGCTTAGAAGTTCGTGAGTGGAACTTGAAATTTGCAAATAGTTTTCCTCCTGTCTCTTTAGCAACTGCTTTGAAAATGTATTGAACGAATTTTTCAAAAACATCTGAGAAGTCTACTCTCCATGCTGTGCTGTCAACCAAATTATAATTTAGAATTTTATTAGCTTGTTCTTTACACGTTTTTACTGTTGGGCTGTCAGATGATTTTGTAACAATATTATTTGTGGCTTTGGGTTTATGATGATATAGCTTTTCTTCAATGAAACTAAGCTTTACCCGAATAGTGTTTTTTATTCTTTGCGGTGTTTTGGAAGAAAGTAACTCGTTCTTACAAATGTCAAAAACATATCGTACTTCCGCATATTCGCTATGAAACTCACTTAAAATGTTTTTTCGGGTTGGAAACTTTAAACGATTTTCAATTTTATATTGGTTGTTGATGTATTTGTTCCAATTGATTTGACCTGCAGGTTGGCTGGATATTTTTTCGATATTGTCAAACTTACGCCAGGGTCTTGTAAGCAATGCTTCAAGAGAAGCAATGAATTTAACTGCTTCTAAATATAAGGGTGGTCTGAAGTTTTTACCAGAAGCAAGAGGTAAGCTGTCAATAACTTCCGGGCTTATTTCTGTTCCGAGTAAATTCAGAATTTCAATGTAATCTTCAAAAAGGTCACGACCCGTAAACCTTGGCATTACAACAAAATCACCTATTTGCTTTCCTGTGTCAGATGCTCTTAGAGGAATAGTACCAATGAAGCTGGAAGAACGAAATGTCAATGAGGTATTTTGGTCAGAGCCTATAATAAATGGTTGAACGCCTATGAACTTGAATTGCGATGAGTTATAGTCTATAAACTTTTGAAGGTACTGGCCTATAATTCTTTTGTCAGCCGATTTAAACCATTTTTTTTGCAAAGCAATTCCACTTAACTGTCTTGATTGTTCAGTTAAGCAAGGCACTTCACAAAAAACATCTAATGGCTTACTCATTCAAAAAGTGATTTGTTTATTCGAATAGCGAAATAATTATTGAATTCTTCTTTGGCATTTCTAATCAACCCTTCTTGTAAATATTCTTTAATCAAAGGGAATATTTCGTACTTGATACGATTTGTCATTTCTTCTTCGCTGTCTGCAATAAAATAGCCTTGTCCAGGTTGCAGGGTTAATTCATTGCTTGAGGCGTACCAATCAAATATCTCTTGAATTCTTGCAAAATCCTCTTTGAAAAATTGGTTCGATTTAATTGCCTTTGGTTTTAATGTATACCAAGCAAATCGTCTACGCAATGCAAAGTCCACTACCGCCAAGCTTCTGTCAGCTGTATTCATAGTTGCGATTACAGAGAAATTATCTGGGAGTTTGTTAATCTTGAAACCAGGGGAAATTTCAATTTCAACATTTGATTTGTCCATTTTGTGTTCAAACAAATAGAAAATGGGGCCTAAAACATTCGAAAGGTTTGCTCTATTAATTTCATCAATTATTAAAATTACCTTTTCTTTATCATGTTCTTTTGCATACTTCAATGCTTCTGTGAAGCTTCCTAAATTTTCTTTATAGCTAAGTTCTTTGTTATTAAGGTCCGGTCGTATACCAAAAATAAAATCTGAAAAACTTGTCTCTGCGTGGAACTGGGTAAAAAATGTTTGGGCTTTCATTTTTTCTGCAACTTCTTTTGCTGTTCTTGTTTTACCAGTCCCCGGAGGTCCTTGAAGTACAATATATTTTCTTTCGTTCAAAAGATTTTTTATTTCTTCTGCTTCATCAATTGTCTCTTCTTTAAGGAAAGGTTCCAAAGCTTCTGAAATAGCTTTTCTGTGGTCTTTGTTTGAAGGCCATTCTCTAAGTTTTGCATAACCAGCTACAAATGCAGCAATTGTTTTCTTTCCTTCTTCACTTTCCGGGTCATCAACAATTTGGCAAGCCGGTAAAACTTTTGTGTAAGTCTTTATTGTGGTTTTTATGTGTTGTAAATCTAGGCTGCCAGTTATGGACTTTGGCAAACTTGTTTCTATATCAGAAAAGTCCGATTTACAAAATCCCTTTTCGTTAATAAGTTTAGAAAATAGTCGTCTTAGGCCAGGATAGGTAGCAAGTTCATAGTCATTTTTAAAACCACTAGAACCAATACCCAAACAAACTAACCAAGGTAAGTCTTGGTCGTTTGGAAATATGGTTAATGAAAAGTCGTGGAATGGTCCCGAAGCTTCTTCTTCTGGATGAATAAAACCAAAATATGCTCCGTTGTCTTTTAAAGCTTCTTGTCCAGTGTTGTTTCGTTCAACGTAAGGTTTATTAAATTCGTTGTCAGTCTTGGCACCGAACTGTTCCGCTTTCTCTTTGATGAATTGTCTAATATTATCTATGTTCATATTGTCTGTTTGAGTGTCGTTTTACAATGCCCGGTAACGTTTTCGGGCTTTGCGTTCGGGCGGGTTTCGAAGCACTAAACTGTCTGCCAGCACTGAACTTGAATAAAGGCACAAAGCTCCAAGTTTGCACTTCACCCCGCATGACGCAAAACGTGTGTTGGCGGTAGTAGTTCTATTCTTCATTGTCCATTAGTTCAAAAGCTTTAGTTATTCTGAACACAACCTTTGTTGAGTCAATAATTGCCCAAAATATCAAAAAGTTACCAAGCAATATTAAAAGGTTCATCACGAATTCCTTTGTCACAACCGAACTTTCAATGAACCACTTTATGTATGGAAGGTCTAAGTCTTTAATGAAGAACAGTGTCAAGATAATAATGAAAGCAAAAAGTGTGAAAACCGCGTTCTCTTTTAGTTCGTCAACCAAGTCTGAAAGCCCATCTTTAATTTCTTTGATTTTTGTCTTTGTAAATATCTGTTGGTCTTTCGTCTTTAAAATCTTGTAAATTGATAAATAAATAGTGTTTATGGAACTTAAAAAAATTCCAATAATAGCAATGGACAGTCCGACAAGAACTGAAACTGCAGGGAATATTAGTTTTTCTAGTAGACCTGATAGTTTTACTTGCTCAATAAACAAAGTCAGAACTGTGGCAAATATGAATATGCCAATGAAGGTCAATATTTTCCATTTAGTTGTCATCTAACGAGTCTATTATAGATTGCAGTCTTTCGATTATTATTGTCAAAGCTCTTTTTGTTTCTCTCGGGTCGTTAGTGTTAATTTCAACTTCTTTTCGTCTAAGGTGATTAACACTTTTATATTTTTTCTTTCTTCCATTTTGTAAAACACCTAAAGTCCAACTTCCACCACCTGAATCAGCGTAATCTCTGTATGATTCTAGTTCTTCTTGTTCATAGTTAAGCTCTGCGTTTTCGTTTCTAAAATCAACTGCAACGTGAGTCATATTATGCTTTTCTTTTAATGTCTTAAGCCATTCGTTAGCTTTTTTGGAGCCACCAAATAAATTCGGTGCATTTAAGTCAAATGCTATTTGATAAATCCCTGCGGATTCCTTAATAATATCCCAAAAGGCAAATTTGTCAACTAAGAAGTCAAGCTTTACTTCATACCCACTTTGATTGGCGGATTTGTTTGTCAATCGGTGGAGAACATTTTTTACATTGTCAGGGGTTGCGATAGGTGTGTTATACTCGAAGATTACAATTTGTTTCTCCGTGTCAATTACAAAGAATAATTTCTCCCAATTTGGTATATCTGATTCATTAAATAAGTCCTTGTCAAGTTGAATAACGTGAGTGTCCGTGCTTTTTAATAGATAGCCCACCAAATACCTGTCTTTTGGGTTGTCGTTTAATATTCGAGCTGTGTAAGTCCTGTTGTAATATTTTGTTTCAAGCCTACTTACAAGTGGAAGTGTAAACAAATCTTTAGGTTGAAGTCCTTCGTCCAAAGGGAACAAAGTCAAAGAGGACTTTACTACGAAATATCTTATTGCATAAAAGTTCATCTATATCGTTTTTGTCGTTTTACAATTACCGGCAACGTTTTCGGGCTTTGCGTTCGGGCGGGTTTCGGAGCACAAAACTGTCAACCAGCACAAAATTTGATACGAGGTAGAATGTTCAATTAACCACTGAACCCGCTTTTTTGCCAAACGCCTGTTAGTGGCTGCCTTTATTGTTCATCTGGTCCTTCAATTTGGTTATTGTCTTGATGTCTGCCAAGTCTATTAAGAGGTTGAGTTACCATAACCATAACAAGTTGTCTAATTTCAGTTTCGCTATGTCCAAGACTTTTTAGGATATCAATTCGCTGACTTATTATTTTATTTCTTTGTTCTTCAAGGTCAAGCTCTCCCTTTTCTTTTTCTTGTTTGTTACGAAACTCTTTGTCTTTCTGCCTTTCATGTCTGTCTTTGAGATATTCTCTTATTTGCTGTAAAGGATTTAAACTTCCAAGCACTTCCCAAAAGCCTGGAGATTGAATATTTACTTTTGAAATAACCAATCTGTCACTTGGCAAGACGACTTTTTCAATATCAATTTTGCTTTGAAGTTCAAGTAAATTTGGCGAAAACCCTTTTGCTCGGCTTAAAGCATATTCTTCAAAAAACATTTCATACATAAATGGGTCAAAGGGGAAGTCCTTTCTGTCTGAAAATTCTTTCCAATATTTTCTATATCTATGAAAGTGTTCGGCAAACTGTCTTAGTCTTCTGTGTCTGTCTTGCTCCAATGTGTCCACAAGAAAATTAAAAGCATAAATACTATTATATGCTGTTTCAAGGTCGGTAAGGAATGTTGTTACTTCGGGAATTGTCCCAAGTCTTTCAGCTTTTATTCTTAGTGATGTTAATTCTGTTTCCATATTTCTAAATTTTGTCTGTCGTTTGGGTGTCAGTTAAGGTTGCCACTAACTACCTTATACCCGATATTTTCTTTCGCTTATAGCATACACATTGTATGTATAAGCTAAGAAATATCTTTTTCTATCAATATATCTTTTTTTATAGATCATCAAATGGACTTTTTATCTGTTGAATATTCTTTGTGCTGACATGAGTATATATCTCTGTTGTTCGACTACTATTATGTCCCAATAATTCCTGAATATAACGCAAATCTGTGCTACTTTCCAATAAATGTGTTGCATAACTATGACGGAGCCAATGCAATGTTACCGGTTTGTGTATTCCTGCTTTCTTGACTGCCTGCTTCAATACCAATTGCAAACTTCTTGAATCATATTGCTCTCCTATATTCTGCCCCTCAAATAGATAGGTCTTAGGTTTGTAATATCGATAATATTCCCTCAACATTTCCAATATCTTCGGACTCAAAGGTACAATTCTGTCTTTTTTACCTTTGGACTGTTTAATGAGAATGATATTCCTTTTTGAATCTATATGTGTGGGTTGTAGATTCAATAATTCGCCACTTCGTAAACCACAACTGTATAATAAGCAAAGCATTGTTATGTGCTTGAGATTCCTTATTGTGTTCAGAAGCATCTTCACCTCTTCTTTGCTCAAAACATTCGGTAATCTATGTTCACGCCTTGGTCTTGCAATATTCTCGATAATGAGATTCGTATTTCGAATTATCAAATAAAACAGTTTTAATGCATTGACAAATTGATTCTGATAGGAAATGGATAGTCCCCTTCCTATGATATACTCATTGTTAAACTGAATGATATGCTGCATTGTGATATGCTGAATCGAGATAGCCTTATGAAATGTAAAGAATACCCGCAATGCATCGCAATAGGTTTGTAAGGTCGATGCCCTATATCGCTTCGACTTTAACCATGTTCTGAATTGTTTCTAAAACTTCTCTTGTTTCGCAATTCATAATGTTCCCCTGATTATAGTGCCCTTCAGAATTCCATCTCACACATTAAACCTAAAATACATGATATCACCATCGTGCACGATATACTCCTTGCCTTCCACTTTGTATAAACCGGCATCTTTGACTGCTTGCTCTGTGCCCAAGCGTTTGAGATCATCATATTTCATGAC
>CANGYR010000043.1 GCA_947458275.1 Chitinophagaceae bacterium | reverse complement strand
TTTTCCTAATTCATAAAGTTTACTCGCAACGAGGATAGCCAGCTGTTTATTATCAACATCTGCGTTGTCAGGTAAATTGAGCGTCATCGTTTTCATACAATAAAGTTAGCGATAATAATCTAATTCAATAATTAGGGATAGTTTAAGGCTAAAAAAGGAAAATATGTGTTATAAATACACAAAACGGGGTTCAATATTATTTTCTAAAATAACAAGTAGTCCCGACTGTCCCAAGTTCGAACTTTTGGGAGGGTGTCGGGAATCTTTTAGTGTGATTGTATGAAATTAGTTTTGTTCGCTGTTTGCAAATCAAGAACAAAGAACTATTTTTGTTTATATTTATCAAATTAAAAAGGAATTTAGATGAAGTCGCATAATGGTATGAGGCCGCAGGATATTATTATCCTGCTAAAAATTATCACGATATCCAAGCCTGATTGGCAATACCGGGATTTAGCAGCTGATTTATCTATAAGTATTTCGGAAATTTCTGAATCCTTGCATCGAAGTCATATAGCTGGCTTGGTTGATGAGCGTCGACGTAAGGTGCATCGTCAATCCTTAATGGAATTTATCGAACATGGATTACATTATGTATTTCCACAAATACCGGGTACGATGGTAACGGGCATTCCTACAGGCCATTCTCATCCTTACTTTAAAAAGCATTTTAATTCAGACATCAATTATGTATGGCCGGATTTAAATGGTTTAGTTCGCGGTCTTGCCATCACTCCCTTGCATAAAGGGGTAACAGAGGCAGTCATTAAAGATGAGAAATTATATAAATTACTCGCTTGCATTGACGTAATTCGTATTGGGCGTATCAGGGAAGTCAAGTTAGCGATTAAGGAACTCAATAAAGATATTTTGCCATGAGTCATGCTCAAAATATTACTCGTATCAGAGCCGTTAACTATGCATTAGGCGAATTGAATCAGCAAGTGATTTTTGTTGGAGGTGCAACCGTGTCTTTGTATGCCGATCGACCATCTGTCGAATCACGTCCTACAGAAGATGTGGATATTCTGATTGAGTTACTCAATTACTCAGGGTATGCCGACCTTGAAGAAGCATTGCGTAAAAAAGGATTTCAGAATGACATAGAATCAGGAATTATATGTCGTTATAAAGTGCAAGGTATAGTAGTGGATGTGATGCCTACAAGAGGTAAAGTATTGGGGTTTACTAATCGCTGGTATGAGGAAGGGTTTGTGCATTCTATACAAAAAGATCTGGGAAATGATTGTATTATTCGACTGTTTCAGCCACCTTTTTTTATTGCTTCCAAAATGGAGGCATTTAAAGGAAGAGGATCAGGAGATGGTCGTTTAAGTTCAGATTTTGAAGATATTGTTTTTGTATTCAATAACAGACAAGCCATCTGGGATGAGATGCAGATGTGTTCTCCAAATTTGAAACACTATCTAAAAACTGAGTTTGAAAATCTATCAAAATCGAATTACTTATATGAATGGGTAAGCGCACATTTGGATTATTCAGAACAAAGAAGGACGGATTTTATCATCGGCGGGATAGAAGATTTAATTAGTTGTTAGGATTCACGAGGGGAATTGTCATTAAAAATATTATTTTAAAAAATAACAAGTAGTCCCGACAGTCCCAAGTTCGAACTTTTGTGAGGAGGATATGGATGAGTTAATAACCACCACTGTATTTCGCTCTTTAGGAATCAGATAAATTAGGTTGATGGGGAAATGAAGCCGGGAGAGGTCATCAGCAACAAAAACATGATTAATAAAGGCTTATAATCATGTTTTTGCGATAGCGACACAATCATCCAACCGAATGGAGAGGCATTTGTTTATTCTTAAAAATTTAATATCCCCCCGGAAGATATTTCTTTGTGATGCAAGGTGAATCCTTTAATGTTTTGATGATTCAGTGACGCCTTCTCGCTTTTGTTATTTTTAATCTGTAAAACTGCGCCATTTTTTAAATATACGCTTGCACTTTTTACCTGCGGTTTTCCAAGTACATATTCTCCGTTTGAAGGATTTACCGGATAAAAACCGAGTGTTGAAAAAATATACCAGGCACTCATTTGGCCGCAATCATCATTACCAATCATACCTGTGGTTGTATTATTATAGAACCTTCTGCAAATTTGGGTCACCAAATCACCTGTACGATCTGGCTTATTGGTATAGGCATAGAGATAGGCAATATGATGACTGGGTTCATTCCCATGTGCATACTGTCCGATCATGGCCTCTTGTCCCAAATGTTTATTCGGATTGAGTGCTTTGATGGAAAAGAAACTGTCTAATTGAGCTGTGAAATTTTTACGCTCTCCCAATAATTGCATCATTCCCTCAACATCGTATTGTGCCGGCGTCCAGAAATACTGCCAGGCATTGGCTTCTGTGTAATCGCCGGGATTATTCATTGGAGAAGTTGCAATTAAAGGATTAAAGTCTTTACGCCAGTTACCTTTGCTGTCTTTGCCTCGCATTTGTTGGGTAGATGAGTCATACAGGTTTTTATAATACCCTGATCTTTTATAATAGGTGGCAGCAATATCCTTTTTGCCCATTTTATCAGCCATCAGGGCTATACAATAATCATCCACACCATGTTCTAGTGTTCTTGATACGGATTCGTTATCGAGGCTGTCAAATGGATAATAGCCATATTGATTCAGTAATTTCCAGTTGCTGTTGATATGATTTTCTGTGGTAGATCGTATTATTTGACGCAATGCTTCTTCTGCATCAAAACCCTTAAATCCTTTTAAGTAAGCATCTGATATGACAGGGATAGCATGGTTGCCAATCATGCAATAATTATCCTTACCCCAAGCTGTCCATATCGGTAAAAAACCAGCAGCCTTACTATGCTCAATCATGCTGTTCACAAATCCATCAACTTTCTCAGGAGCAATTAATGTGTATAAGGGATGAGCGGCCCTATAGGTATCCCATAAGGAAAGAGTCGAGTAGTATTCCCCATTTTTTGCAATTCTTACGGAATCATCAGGTCCTCTGTATTTCCCATCTGAATCAGCAATATTTGTCGGCTGAATAAACAGACGATACATACAACTGTAAAATATTTCTTTTTGTTTTTTATCTGTCTCAATTTCAATACGGCTTAAATAACCGTTCCATACTTTTTTTGCATTAGTGACAACAGCATCAAAATCCCAGTCGGGTAATTCTTTTTGTAAATTATTTTTTGCTCCTTCAATACTCACAGTAGATAAAGCAATTTTAGTTTTTAGTATTTTTTCTTTCAAGTTAAAATTTAGCACATAACGTGGTGCGGCTTCTTTTGATTTAAGTGGCAGTTGAAAAGAAGTGATGAAGGGTTCATTGAACTGAATGGTGAAAAAATATTTCCGCTCTACCCAGTTTTTGGTATGACAATATCCGCTGATCGTTGTGCTGTCCTCAAACTTCACATCGCTTTCCAAAACCAATGAATCAGTTAAGAACCGAAGGCCATGTTGTAAATCGACGAGTAACTTGCCTTTTTCTGTTGGATAAGTATATTGATGAAATGCTACTCTTTCAGTACAGGTAAGTTCCACTTTTATATTGCTATTTAAAGTAACAGTATAATAGCCAGGATAAGCTTTTTCCGTTTCCTTGTGATATCCTTCTGCATAACTTTCAACTCTATCTTGTGTAAATGGCTGTAACAGTACATCACCAAATTCATTGATGCCGGTGCCGTTTGCTCTTGTTTGTGAAAAGCCCAGAATGATGCTGTCTTTGTATTGGTAACCGCTTGTGTAACCCCACCCATTATCTCTGTTATCAGGTCCCGGCTGTACCATTCCGAATGGCATACAGGGACCCGGGAATGTATGCCCTGTCCCTTCTGTACCGATAAAAGGATTTACATATACGGAATAATCAATTCTTTTGGGCAATTGGCAAGAAATTACCCAAGACATCAACATTAGTGAAAAAGCTATTTTCATTTATTCTATATTAAAAACCAATACTTCATATGGGTTCAACTGAACAGTTTTGTTGTAAGAGTGATTATTGCCAAACAATAATCTACAGTTTTTATTCAAATACTTAAATCTGACTGTTTGCGCTTCGCCCGAAAGATTGGCAGCAACTAATACTTTACAATTATTGTGTTTTCTAAAAAAACTAAACACATAGTCATTTTCATTATCGGCATGTTCGTATGAACCGTTTTTCAAGGCAGGATTGCTTTGCCTGATGTGAATTATTTTTTTATAATAATTAAACAAAGAGCTGTCGTTATTGAATTGCTCTTCAGCAGAAATGCCATCGTTCGGTATAAGCAGGTGATGATCCCACCAACCACCAGTATGTTCATACCAGGTAGCCATACCTTTACCGGTAGCGGATGCATACCAATCAAATGCAGCCCGACGGGGAATATCATTACCGTCGGTGTTTCCCCAATTGCCGATTTTCCCTTTCATGCCAATTTCCTGTCCGTAATAAATGGACGGAATACCTCCAATTAGTAATAGCAACGCAGCGGCAAGCTTTTGCTTACTGATTTCAGGTACCAGTGAAGCAAACCGATCCATATCATGATTCTCTAAAAATAGGATTTGTGCTTTTCCTTCGGGACATTTTGCTAAAATGGAATCTGCATTTTTTATTAACTGTTGCTTATCAAATGAGAGTATTGCCCGTTGCAAACCAAAACCAAATACTCTGTCCACTCCCATTTTTTCAAAATAGCTGAATCCGTAATTGTTCCAATCAGACTGCTCTGCCACATTTTTTAGTGCCGGATTCAGCTGTTTCAAATGCATTAACAAAGGCTTCCAGAAACGAGTAAACAAATCAGTTAGTGCCGGTTTACCATCTAAATTATCCATTGCGTGATCTAATCTAAATCCATCTACGCCATCATCAAATTTTCCGTCTTTATTGGGGTCCACAAAAAAAGCAAACAACCTCTTATTATAATCCAGTACATTTTTATTTAGCAGATTCACAGTAGTTGCTTTAATAAAAGAACCATCATAACTATTAAGTTGTCGCAAATCAAACACCATCGTTGAGGGAATAAAATGCAGACTATCTTCAAATAATATGTAATCACTGTAAGGTGAGTTAATGTTTGCTACTGCATCTTTCCACCATATATGTTTTTCTGCAACATACTGCGTTTCCATATCAATATATAACTTCATCCCCCGATTATGAACCTCTTTAACGAAAGAAATATACTCTTGCATAGTACCGTATTCAGCATCTATCGTTTCAAAGTCATTGGCAAAATAGTTGTGGTAACAATCAGCCGAATATAATGGCAGTAGTAGAATTGAAGTAATACCCAGGTTTTGCAGGTAAGGTAATTTTTGTTTAAAACCATTCAAATCACCGTTTTGATCTCCGTTTTCGTCGTAAAAACTCCGCTGAAAAACATGGTAGATGATTTCCCCTCTATCTCCCCTTGAATTTTTTTGTGAGTGCCCTGTAAAATTACAAATCAGTAAAATTGATGCTGCGAATAATTTTATATTTATCTTAAGAGCTTTATTTTTCAATTTCATAAATTACGGCTTCAAAAGGTGCATAAATTTTATTACGGGCGGGAACGGTATAGTTACTAATAAGTATATTGGTATGTGTAAGATCAATCTCAGTATTCAAGAAAGCTTCATTTTGGGAAAAATTAAGGACTACTAATAGCTTCTGACTGCCAAAACACCTTGTATAAGCAAAAATATGTTTATTGTTTTCATCAATTAAATCAAACCCTCCATATACTAGTGTTAAAGTGCTTTTTCGTAATTGTATCATTTTACGAAAATAATGCAGCACAGAATCATGCCTATTCTCTTGTTCTGCTATATTGAGCTTTTTATAATTCTTGTTTACTTCCAGCCAGGCTTTGCCTGTTGTAAATCCGGCTTCTGCTTTATCGTTCCATTGCATGGGTGTTCTGCCATTATCACGACTAATTTTTGAGTGCGATTGTAAAAACCCCTCATGATCTTCTCCTTTTGCTTTTAACTGATTGTAATAATTAATGGTATAAACATCCTGATATTTTTCAATGCTAGTATGGTTGGTATTTACCATGCCGATTTCATCCCCATTATATATGTAAGGTGTAGCCCTCAAACTTAGCAAAAAAGTGTGAAGCATTTTTGCAGAAAGCTCTCTATATGTATCACTGTCGTTTCCATAACGGCTTGTCATCCGACTCATGTCATGATTGCCCAGGTAAACAGTACCCCATCCTTTTTCTATAAATACTTTATCCCACCTGCTAAATATCTTTTTCCATTCCACTAAATCTCTATTTTTATCATCCGCATACATAAAGTTTTCTTTACTGATGCCAAATCCCGTATGATCAAAATGATAAAATGTTTGAAGCTCATGGCGGTCTTCATCCACAAATAATAAAGCATCTTCAATACTTATACCGGATGCCTCACCAACATTCATACAATCATATTTCGAAAATACCTCACTATTCATCTCTTGTAAATAATCATGTAAATTGGGTCCCTTAGCGTAGTAAGGGAACCACTCACCTACTGACATATCTTTTGGCAAAGCAGGAAAAGCAGTGTCTTTTGAAATACAAGTGATTACATCCAGTCGAAAACCGTCAATACCTTTATCCATCCAAAACTTCATGATGTCATAAACTTCTTTTCTCACCTGCGGGTTCTCCCAATTCAAATCGGGCTGCTTCTCACTGAAAATATGAAAATAATAACTGTTGGTGGCTGATTCATATTTCCAGGCATTACTTTTTTCATCAAAAATACTCCAGCGATATGGAGGATCTCCTTTCTCATTATCCCACCAATGGTAATAATTTCTGTACGGATTATCTCTTGATTTTCTACTTTCCTTAAACCAGTAATGTTCATCACTTGTGTGGTTCACTACTAAGTCCATAATTAATTTGATGCCTCTTTCATGTAATCCATACAGCAGTAGGTCAAAATCTTCCATACT
>CANGYR010000042.1 GCA_947458275.1 Chitinophagaceae bacterium | reverse complement strand
TGATGGTCGACAAACTCTTCACCGTGCCGGCAGCGGCAGTGGGTGAGGTGGTGGGACAGCTGGAGCCCCAGGTGCTGGTGGATCTGGATCTGGCCCTGCGGAGTTGGCTGGAGCTCCCCTGATGGCTCCCGCGCCTAATGGCGTGGCCACGGGACTGACCCTAGAAATTGTGTTCGTCGATGGCTGCAAGGCAGCGGCTGGCGGATCGGACCGCTGCTGGCCGACAGTCCAGAGCTGGCGGAGCACCTGCTGCGGGGTCTGGGCTTTGCGCCGATTTCCGAAACCCTGCGGATGTACCGGGGGGCCCAGCCCCAGGTCAGCCTGGCGGATGTCTATGGCTTGGCTTGTCTTGAATTGGGGTGATAGGTGGGGCACATCTGAGGTGGGTGGTAGCGACAGGTGGTGCGCTGCGTTGAGCAACCCCAATGGCGTAGTTAGCAGTGAGCGCCTGGAGGGGCATGCGGTCGTTGATGGCATCTATGGCCCAACGGGCCTTGCATTCGGGACTGTGGGTGCGGCGCTTGGTCAACTCCTGGGGAACAGGCTTCGCCAACGGAGGGAACAGCGGTTTGGGGCGGTGTCTCGTCTCTGAGGTTGACGATGGCACTGTTCAAGAAGACCCCGACCGCCTTATCCGGTGCTTGGTTGACGATGCCTACCAGGTGTGGGTTAAGCGTGATAAAATGAATCCAAATGACATTCATCAAATCCGATCGCTACCATGGGTTCCATGTCACAGCAATGGTTTTCAAACCATCAAAAAGATCAGTTATTTGCAGGATATGCAGCGATAATCTGTTATTGCATTATACACGGGTCGACATTTTATATACTAGCCATATTCACTCCGCAAGATTTCATAAGTATAGACGGCCAGGCTCTGTAGTTGCGTAAGTACAAGTATCAAGAGTCAAATAAAATGACCAAAATTGAATTCTCAAAAACCAGACGATTCACTTGCGTTGAGCACGGGATTGATGACAAGCTGCCATGTCCTTGGCCAGGATGCGAGAATGGCTGTGCCGATGATGATGTAGAGCTTGTTTATTCTAGTCGAGATCATGCGGACTGGAGTTTGCACTGGAGAAGACATGAATGGCTCGATAGCAACGAAGATACTTACTACAGCTGGAGATCAAACGATGAAGGTTTCAATAAACTTACTGTATCCGGGACAGTGTGGAGCGAATACAGGCGTAGAATGAAAGCGTCTAAAGATCAGTTGCCGGAACTCCTTTATCATTATACGAGCCTAGAGGGGTTAATTGGCATAGTACAAGCTAATTGCCTATGGTTAACCGATTACTCGTACCTGAATGACCCTAAGGAACTAATTCATGGCAGTGATCTTATTGTAAGAGCCATTCAGGAATTGATGCCTCACGTATCATGTGCTACAAGCACGGACATCCTTGAAAGCTGGCAGGAGAATGTCTTGGACTGGAAAGAAATGAGGGAGTCTTCTCCGATAAGAATCTGTTTGGCGTCTTTTTCAAGACTAGGTGATGACCTGAGCCAATGGCGTGCTTACGGAAAGATCTCAATTGGTTTTTGTCCACGGGAGCTCGCTTCTCATGCAACTGGAGCGATACTTAACGAAGTAATCTATAGCCATGAAGAGCAGCTGTGGCTGGCAAAGCTGTACCTGAGTCACATCTTATCCTCGCTAATTGAGGACTTGAAGCCCTCAGCCACTCCGGGTGTCCTATCCTCTATGTACAAGGACGTAGAGATGCTTTTTGAGCTTATGGCATTTGTCAAGGATGCTAGCTACATGGCGGAGCAGGAGGTGCGATTAATGTACAAAGAAAACACCAGCATGGCGGCGAGCTTTAATCCATATGGCAAGAAGTCAAAGAAGTTTCGGGTTGCTGGGCAAAGAATTGTACCTTATATGGTTTCAACGGAGCTGGCTGATTCCGACGCAGAAAAGAAACTAATAAAGAGTGCTATTAAAAAAATTGTAATTGGGCCGGATTCCGATCCACTTGTCTGTAGAGGTGTTCGGGAGTTTCTTGGCGAGCATGGCATGAGCCATGTTCTCGTAAGAGATTCGAAAATTCTATACAGAAACTGATGAGAAGCAGCTCCTTGGAGAAATGTCTAACATCCAAATACAGAAGACGGGCGATTGGCTCAATGTCTCGACGTGATTCTTTGCCCGGTTCTGATTTGGGGCGTTATGACCCTTTAAGGATCTACGAATAGATGGAAAACCCTAAAGTATTTATTTCATATAGTTGGTCTAATCCAACACATGAGCAGTGGGTAATTGATTTGGCTAATGAGCTGACCGAATCAGGCGTACATGTAATTCTTGATAAATGGGATCTCAAAGAAGGGCATGATTCCGTTGCGTTCATGGAAAAAATGGTTACAGATCCAAAGATAACCAAGGTTGCTATGATATGCGACGAAGTATATGCATCAAAGGCTGATGGTCGATCGGGTGGTGTAGGCACAGAAACTCAAATCATCTCGCGTGAAATATATGAAAATCAGGAACAGGGAAAGTTTGTGGCGATAATTCCTGAGAGAGATTCACAAGGAAAAGCATACCTACCAACATACTACAAGTCGAGAATATATATCGATTTAAGTGAACCCGATAATTATACAGACAATTTTGAAAAACTTCTGCGCTGGATATATGATAAACCTCTTTATACCAGACCGGAAATAGGTAAGCGACCATCTTTTCTTGATAAGTCAGATGGAATATCTTTAGGTACTTTGGCAGCGCACAAAAGGGCGATATCGGCTATCAAGGAAAATAAGCCATTCGCGTCAGGGGCGCTAGATGAGTATTTGTCAACTTTTGTTAGTAACCTTGAAAAGTTTAGAATCACAGAAAAGGAAGGTGAATTTGACGAGCAGGTTATTAATAGCATAGAGAAGTTTCTGCCCTATAGAAACGAATTAGTCAATTTGTTTATCACTCTCGCACAATACGCCCCAGAAGAAGAAAATATCCGTAAAGTTCACCGCTTTTTTGAGTCATTGATCACATACATGAGTAGGCCAGAAAATGTTAATAACTGGAATGGATGGGACTCCGATAATTTCAAATTTATAGTTCACGAACTTTTCTTATATGCAGTTGCAATTTTCATCAAGCATGAAAGGTTTGATGAAGTTAACTTGTTGTTGACGCAACAGTACTATGTAGCTGGAAGATCTGATTATGGAAAGGATGTAATGGTTGGCTATGAGTCCTTCCAACATCACCTGCGTTCATTAGAGCATAGAAATAACAGGCTGCAACTAAGGCGTTTATCTATTCATGCGGATCTTCTTGAGCAAAGAAGTAAACACTCAGGAATAGAATTTCGTTACCTAATGCAGGCTGATTTTATCTTATTTATGAGAGCAGAAGTAATGCAAGCTGACTGTTATTCTAATTGGTATCCTGATACATTGCTGTATGTAGGGCGATTTCACAGTGCGTTTGAAGTATTTGCAAGATCGTCATCAAAGTCATACTTTGAAAAAGTTAAGTGCGTCCTATGTATTGATAAACCAGCAGACCTAAACAAATTGATGGAAGCTTATAAGGCAGACCGCCAACGACTGCCAAGTTGGCAGTTTGAGTCATTTAGTCCGTCAGTACTAATTGGTTACGATCAATTAGCAACCAAGGCATGACAAGTTTATGCACTTGGAAAATTAGTCGCCGCGCTCCCAATTTTTCCAGTGAGCAAAGCGCTATGATGCAGAATTGTCTCCATGCAATCAATCGAAACACAGGAAATGAAGGAACCAAATGATGTCGGATCCGATCTAGATTTTGATGACGGAACAGCCGATGAGGTATTGATCCCCGCTGGCAGGAAGAGTATCTTTACGGCGAGCGGTGATCTAGAAATTTATTCCCTTTACCAGAAGGAAAAGAGAGGGAAATTGATTCTGCAACCCGACTTTCAACGTCAATACGTATGGGATGTAACTAAGGCTAGCAAACTTATAGAATCTGCGATTCTACTAATTCCTATTCCGATCATATATCTTTCAGAAGAGAAGGACGGGAAGGAATATGTTATTGATGGACAACAGCGCCTCACCTCATTCTTCTCGTTCATTGATGGAAAATTTCCCGACGGCAGACTCTTTAAGTTGAGCGGACTAAACGTCTGCCCGGAACTGAACGGAAAGAAGTTCAGTGAGCTGACAGACGATTTGCAAGATAAGGTTCGCTTCTATATTGTCCGAGCGATAACCTTCAAGAAGGAGTCGAGCGAAGATCTCAAATTTGAAATCTTCGAGCGACTGAATACAGGATCAGTCCAGTTGAACGATCAAGAACTTCGAAATTGCCTATATCGAGGAAGATTCAACGTCGCACTACAGCAGATGGCAGCCGACTCCGACTTCATGTATATCTGCGGCTTGAAAGCACCGGATAAACGAATGAAGGACAAGGAGCTGGTATTGCGCTTCTGTGCTTTCTATCATAAGACCTACCTAAACTATAAGGCTCCGATCCGCAATTTTCTAAATATAGAAGCTCAGGAAAAGAGAGACATATCCGACAAGGAGCTACTTGAACTCAAGGCCGCCTTTAAGAACTCATGCCAAATAATTAGATCGATCTTCGATAGCAACGCGTTCAAGCGCTTCTATAGAGGTAAAGACGGTCAACCAAATGGGTACTGGGAAACGAAAAAATTCAATACGTCACTCTTTGATGTATTAATGTACTCTTTTGCAAAGGAGGATAAGAATAAAGTATTTCAGAATCTAGATTCCATTAAGGAAGCTCTCATTACTCTGATGACTGATGACCAAGAGTTTGTGGACTCAATTGAGTTGTCCACAAGCTCTGTTCAGGCCGTTACGACGAGATTTGACAAGTGGCGGCAGATGCTTCAAGAAATTATTGGCATTAATCAAAGGGAGCCTCGTTGCTTTTCGTATAAGCTGAAAAGGGAGTTGATGGCTGCCAATCCGACTTGCGCTATATGCCAACAGAATATATTGTCAATCGACGATTCTGCAATTGATCATGTGAAGCAGTATTGGATGGGAGGACAAACAATTCCTGAAAATGCGAGACTCACACATAGATACTGCAATTGGGCCCGGCCACGCAAGGATGTTGTTGCCTAACCCGCTATTCAACCTCACTTGGCGACAGCAGGCCGGTTAATAGCAACGTCAGACTCACTGATTCTTTCACGTTCATGTCGCCAGAATAGAACCTACACTAACCTGAACCCACCCGTATTCTGCTCAATCTTTCTATCAAATCCCCACGCCTAAATGTAGCAGAAAGCTGCTGAAGAGAAACCTCCTGACCTCCGTAAAGGTCAGCAAGGGCATTCTGTATATCACCTAATGACTCGATGTAGTATCTATTGCCGTTTGCCTCAACAAGTTCATATGCAGCTTTGAAGTTGAGATGATTAATGTCTTCGACATTCGTGAGATTCAGTTCGGCAAGAAGTCGCCGGCCCATTTGCATTGCGATAAAACAAGCTGCATACCTTACGACAATTGGGTCGGTATCCTCAGGGCGTTTACGCCGGTTTTCGGCAATGCGGTACAACTGGACAGCAAGCACTACTTGAGATCCATTTAATAGTGGCGAAAAGATTTCACCATAAAGCCTGCCAAAGTGCTCACGGGTAAAGAACTTCGCTTGGTGCGGGCGGTGGCGCCAAACTGACAGGACTGCCTCCGCCGCAACACCGGAAGTAATATCAATAGCCCTGGAACCAGAGTCAGACCGCTTGCGCCGATAAGTGAAGCCCAATTGCTCAATATCCATTTCTAAACGCCGCTGCACTTGGTCATTGGCGCGAAGATCTCGCAGGTCTACGGGGTTTTGGCTATTTGTAGCAAACGTAATGCGCTGCACCAAGTCTTCATTATCGGTGGGTAGTTGATAAAGTCTTAGCAGTACGTAAGCTTCATTAGGGCAGAGGGTTCGTTGCTGCAATGTCTGAAAAATTGTCATGCAAGTCTGTGCTCCATTAATGATTTGCAGATTTTCTACCTTGACCTGAAAGTCACCTTCTTGCAAAGCGTTGTATGTAAATTTGTCACAGGTAAGAGTAATTCCATTGTTGTAAAAGTAGAAGTTGCTTTGTTCACCGCTTTCTAATGTTGTGCGTATTGCCTCGTTGACTCGGTTACCCTGTAAACCAAGATACCGCCGTATATTTCTTTCTAGTAACCTATCGCCATGTCGGGAAATAAGCTCGGTAATTTCTGTAACTGAGACTCGGCCTACTAAGATCCGACTAAAGTCCATGTCCTCAACTATTGCCTTGCCACTAAGGCGTAGCGTATCTGTAACAGGCTTTGAGGCCTGTAAGATTTTTACAAGAGACGCATGGTTAACATGTTCCCATGTAACTTGGTCGCCAAATGATGCCTGGGCGATCGCCTCTTCGGCGGCAGTATTCCATTTGATGCCATTGTTGCAGGCAATAGCTCTAACTTGTGGGATAAATCCATCTCGGATCAAGCTTCTCGCCTCCTCAACTTTTGCCAACAGGCGTGGATTGATGTGTTGAAGCTGGGCAGCAGGGTCGAATAACAGACCTATGGCGCGTATCAGGCTATCAATCCCTGTCTCAGGGAAATTTGAATTGCCGCCAAGATCTTTATGCTTATACTTGGCCTGAAAGAGACTAACTGTAAACTCGCCATCATACTCCTCAGAAATGTGTATTGCGTCTACTCCAAAATCGCCACCGCCTTCCGTTAGGCAATCGAATGTTTCGTCAACTTCTAAGTCAAGGACCGTTTTTACGCAGAGGTATACAAATGCAAGTGATTTCAGTCTTTGTGGTTCCTCAATCCGAAGCTGCTCGAAAGCGGGCTGTCTTATGTCATTGACAATGGATGTCAGTCGCTGATCAATTATTGATGCTTCAATATTCATTGCTATTAATAGGGATTAGCTCGGTCTGTCTGAAGATTATAGCCATACCCTGCAGCTATCGGCACCTCCGGCCTCACTTCCACCAAGCGCGCATCCGATCGATACTGAACCATAGTCAGAGCATCCTGATGGCGCAGCAACTGACCGTCTCGGAAGACAAGCGTATAGCGCTGTTGTTGATTGCGGGAAGAATGGGCGTGCAAAAATTGTGCGGTCATGGTGATGTTTGTATTTTCGAAAAGGGAGCAAACGTGATTTTCAAAATGCGGAGGCCAGGGCCTCCCCTGGAATGAACAGATCGGCTTCGCCGATGTTCTGCAGCAGCCCAAGCGTTTTGTACCTGTTTAGATTTTTGGTGACTGTCACCCTTGTCAATCCGCATATTTCAGCCAGAGAGCGGTGGTTCAGGTTCATCTCTTTGAGCGAAAGACGATAACCACGACTACTAACCTGGCCAAAGTGAATACCGAGCCAGCGCAGCAGCATCAACAGCCGTCGCTCGGCACTGCGGATGCGGTTTAGTTCGAAAATTTCTTCGGTATTACGAGCAGCGTCCCGTGGAGTGGTGTAACTCAGGAGGAGCAGCCCCGGCGTAGCCGGGGCTGACGGTTCGCCTCCATCAGTTCTCTGCTGTTGCAATGGGTGGGCCGGTCTGTGACCCTGTTTGGAGCACTACCAACAAACCGAACACAGA
>CANGYR010000041.1 GCA_947458275.1 Chitinophagaceae bacterium | reverse complement strand
CTTCAAGGGGGGCCCAGCCGAAGGCGAGGGCCTGGCGACGGCGGGCTGTCCGCTCGGCACCCATCCGGCCCATCTGGCCGACAACCGCAATTGCGTGCTCTGCCTCACCTGCGTGCAGGCCTGTCCGCACCGTTCGGTGAGCCTGCGGCTGCGGCCGCCGGCCGCGGATCTGCAAAAGGACATGCAGCCCCCGGCCGGCGAAGCCGGACTGCTGCTGGTGCTGGCGGGGGGATTGTGCCTGCACAGCTGGCAGAAGTTATTGGGCGGATTGCCCCTGGCGCCGCCTTCCTTGGCGGCAGGTCCGCTGCTGGGGCGACTGGCCTTCGGGGCCCTGGCCCTGGCCTTACCCGCCGCCTTGATGCTGCTGGCCCGTGCCGTGGCGGGCCCAAGCCGCCAACGGGCCCTCAACCTGGGGCTTTATGCCCTGCTGCCCCTGCTCTGGGCCGCCCTGTTAGCCCAGCACCTCGGCTTGGGCATGGCGGAAGCGGGCCTGGTGCTGCCCGTAAGCCTGGCGCCCTGGTGGCCCGAAACCGCCGCCCGCCTGCCGGCCTGGAGCGCCGATCCCCATGTGATCGGCTTCTGCCAAAGCCTGGTGCTGCTGGTGGGGGTGGGCGGCTCGGTGCTGCTGCTGCGGCGCTTGCTGCGGCAGGCCTGGCGGCCTTGGCTGGTGGTGAGTCTGGTGCCGTTGGCCTTGGGGCTGGGGAGCCGGTGGCTGGTGGGGGTCACGTCACTGCGCTTTTAAAGGAAAGCATTCGGGATTGCGTATCGACTCAACAGACAAGTCAATATCAAGATCAGGCCAACGCCCCAGATCAGAAGCGGGCAAGGGGCACTGAGTGGAGAGGCAACCCACGCCCCCGTCTTTTGCATCTGGATGTTGGGCTGCATGCAGTATTGTCGTGAACATAGAATGTTGACTCCTAGAGCAAGCAGCCGGGTATTCTGCGGGCACAGAAAAGTGTGATATCGATTTTTTTCTGTGCTTCAGGGCTTGACGGCACATACGACTGATGATACCGTCTTATTGGGTCTGCAAACAGATTTTATGTCGTTGTTTCGCGACACTTGAAAACGATGCTGGGGCCTAGCCTCCAGTGTTCCCATTGTGCTGTAATCGTACTGTGTACGGTCATGCTGTGCCAAGGAGTGTTTGCGGGCCCTCCCAATTCATTTATTCTGTGTGAGCACGCTCCAAAAGTTAAAGGCTTCAAATGATCTTTCTGACGTAGCGCAGCTTCTTGCGATTGCCCCTAGAAATCTTTCGTACTTAATCTATAAACAGAGTGACCAACTGAAGTATAGCGACTTTACTATTCCAAAGCGATCTGGAGGTGTCCGCATTATCTCAGCCCCTTTGGGTGGCCTCAAGATCTTGCAGAGGCGGCTTGCCGATCTCTTGCAAGATTGTCTTGATGAAATCAATGATTCGACCAACTTAGCAACTCCAGAACGTTCGTTTGGCTATGCGTATCATGGCTTCGCAAGAAAACTATCGATTAGGACCAATGCGCGCAACCACAGGAATCGTAGATATGTGTTCAATATCGACCTTGAAGACTTCTTCCCTTCAATTCACTTTGGAAGAGTGCGTGGATTCTTTATCCATGATCACAGCTTTGAGCTGAATCCAAAAGTTGCAACTGTCTTGGCTCAAATTGTCTGTTATCGAAACTGCTTGCCTCAAGGCAGCCCATGCTCGCCCGTAATTTCAAATCTAATTGGAAATATCTTAGACGTACATTTATCCAGACTAGCCAAGAAGAATGGGTGTTTCTATTCTAGGTACGTTGATGATATTACTTTCTCAACGAACAAGTCCATATTCCCACTATGCATAGCTGTATTTAGCCAGTCCAACAATTCCTGGCTGCCAGGCCCTGAGTTGATGCGGCTAGTATCGAGATCTGGATTCCAGATTAATCCGAAGAAAACAAGGATGCAGTTTCACTTTTCTAGGCAGGAGGTTACAGGTCTTGTTGTGAATAAAAAGGTAAATATCAAGTGTGAATATCGGCGTCAAGTCCGCGCAATGACACACCATCTTTTCAAAACGGGCACTATCTACACCAAAGGTTTTGTCAAGGATTCAAGTGGGGCGTTCATTCACGGATGCGTTCCCGCTTCTATAAATCAATTGCATGGCATGCTTGGCTTTATTGATGGAATTGATAGATACAACCTCGCGTTTCTTTCAGATCAACTAGGTGAAGCAGATTATCAAGAGATAATCAAGAAAAAGGAAAAAGTCTATCGGAAATTTCTTTTTTATAAGGAGTTTTACGCGGCAACAAGACCCGTTGTGCTGTGCGAGGGTTGGACAGATTATGTTTATATTGAATGTGCTTTGCGGCAGTACAAGCATCGATACAATTTACTTGTATCACTGCATGATGGGGATAAAGCTGGTTTTACCTTCAAGCGGTTCAAGTCCTCAGGCACAAGAACTGGTGAGATACTCGGCATTCGTGGTGGTACGGGAGACCTTAAAGCCAATCTTGTAGAAATCTACGAAAAGGAGTGCCGCCAGTACTCTGTGCCTGGCATGAAGCATCCGGTCATTGTTATCTTAGACAACGATAAAGCTGGTAGAGCCATTCTGAACTTGGTTAACAATCGGTGTTCAACGAAGAAGGCCGTCTCGGATTCGCTTATTCATGTGTGCAGAAATCTTTATCTCATCTTTGTCCCAACTGATGATCCAAAGACGGACACGGTAATTGAGCAACTATTTGCTAAAGAAGCATTAGATACCATCATCAACGGTAAGCGGTTTGATCCTTTTGGCGAAGAGGCCACTCCACAAACATACGGAAAAGCTGTATTCGCAAGGCAAGTCGTGGAAAAGCAAGCCAACACGATTGACTTCTCTGGATTTCTTCCTTTACTGGATCGAATGAACAAAGTGCTAAGTGAGCACTACTCAAAAGTGAGCTGACTATCTGTTGATGATATAAGAACAAGTTGAATTGCCATGATTTGATTCATGGTCATCAGCTCGCCGAACTCTCCAGATCAGAAGCGGGCCAACATCCTTGCCAAAAGACCATCTATCGCCCCCGTCTTCTGGATCTGGTTGTTAGGCTATTTTCTCCGCCTAGAAGAAGTGTTCTTCTGGGCACTACCAAAACCTTTGTCTTCATGCGGCTCATCGCTATTCGTAGGAAGTTGCGCATTACCAGTAAAGGAAATCGTGCCGGCCTTAACTAAGGACTCCACGAATGGACGCGCTACCGTCGGATTTGTAGCTACCAATCTGACTATCTCACCTTGATCGACTTTCTCGCCAGCAGCCTGCCTTGCAATTATGTCAAGCATCTCAGGAGAGTCCATCAACGCCATCATCATATCAATCTCAGGGGACGAAGGCTCTTCTTTGCTGTATTTAGGGAATTCATAACTTGTAAGCTTGGCAAGTTCTTGGAAATGATTATCTGGCCGATGTGGATTACGATCTAAAAAATCAAAATACTTTTCAAGCTGATTGGCAAGCTCCTTGAGTCCAGACCCCGTATTCTCATACTCAATATATCTAAGATGAGCAATATCAAAAGGGACCCTTGGCGCTTCTCGGTCTTTAATTATAACTGTGCCTGCTCTGCAGGCATGCCTCAACCCTAGTTCGTAGAATACGTTTGGATTGGGGTAGGTCACATCAGCAACGACATAGTCGGAATGCATAATGCGAGTTACTATGTCAGTTGTGATGGTCCCAGGCATGGGATTGTCGTCAGCTCTCGCAACATCAAGCTTTGGCCTTGCCCTGAGAATTGCCTCTTTGATTAAATCATCATATTTGCTTTTCAGCTCTGATGAACTTACTGTTCCGTTTTCTGTCGACTGGTCGCCGATAGCCATAATCACAAAGCAAGTTTTTTCAGGCATGGTGGTTTTCCAGGAAAATAACCTAACACCCAGGTTAATCGGTGATTGAAGCCGAATGCCGGTGCGGGCTAACACTTGCTATGAAATGCTGAAGGAATGGCCAGAGTTCTCGGCAGACTAGAACAGAGGGTCGAGCTTTTCTAGGCTCTTGCTGCCAGTTTGGCGCTCCGCCTCTTTGGCGTTTATTCTCAGTTCCTTTTAAACTGATTCATTAACAACGACGTTCACAGATTGCCCAGCGATATTTTGCTCCTCTTGAGCCGATAGAAACTCGCAGTTGCAAGGATTGTTGACTTTGACTAGCGTGGAGTTGCCATTGCGATGGCAAAGGTGCTGAATGGCAGAGATGACTTCTCTGAATGCTGTTTTCGCACTTGCTTTATCAGGGCAGGCTAACCAAGAAAATATTTTGTACTTGGAATGCTCGCCTTATCGTGTGCTTGCGTGACAGTCGCAGTAAACGTACCGTCATGAAGTTGAATCAACTGAGCAAAGATTACCTGGTTTGTCGACAAGTGAAAGGAAACTTCCTGGAGTTGGATCATTGTTTTCTGCTAGAGTTGAGTTCCGGGTGGAATACCGCACCGTCAGTGAGTCTAACGTCCATCATCACCCGCCCGGAGGGGGGCAAACCGATGACCAGTTTCGTTTCGCCTGGTCGGGTGCATGATGATGTTAGACACTGGGTATTATAAATGACCTTTGACACCGCTAATGATTTCATCAATTCAATGCGTTTTTCAAGCAATCCCTGACTTAGCCCAATAGTAATCGTATCGATACGACCATAGCATACTAGTAAGATCTCCTTCGTCCGAACTACGACTGGAATGCTCGAACCACAGCGACTGAGATGAATAAACAGCAAACAGCGGAAGAGCAATCTGATGGTCATTAATTTGGTATAAGTTACCATCGGGCTTATTCTCACCCTTTTCGTATGCAAGAAACCTTACTGGGTCTGGCAGCGCGGCGCTATCTCAAAGTGTTGACTTCGTTAAGGGGTCTCGGCCTGAGAGGTTACGCCAATTCGATAACAAGTAAAAAGCGCCTTCGTTTCCCAGAAGAACCCGCTTCCAGTTGCAAGGTCATGCTCATCAAGCAAAAGCTCTAGAAAAGTGGCTGCGCGAATGTCCAAGCATCGTTGATTATTCCGCTCATGTTCCTATGTGTCTAACGCACCAGACCAGGAGCGGGGAGTGATTTCGGAAAAGCCTCAACATTATATTTTGATTTCTTTGTTTTGATGTTAGGCATCTTCTAAGCCCTGAAATACTGCCAACAATCTTTTGAGAATCTCATCAACGGTAGAGGAACCAACAGGCCTGATATATGTGAGCCCAGATTAGCGTCGCAACAGCAATTATGAAATCTTGCATATCCATGACATTAGGATGTCTTCATTTTGCCCAAATTAGCCTTCATCCATTGAGGGCTTAACAAATAAGAGCACTTCAAAAAATGATCTCTACGGCCCCAAGAGACTGATGCGGACCAGTGCCAGCAAAAATTTTCAAGGCGCTTCTCTTCTAGAAACCGGATTTATCGAGGTGCCCATGAGTGAATCTCACTGATTCATTTCATCTTAAAAAATAAAATCAGCGCCTTCGATTATGCCCTGTCAATTCTGAAGCGCGACTTTAACTTTTCTTCTGGTGACAAGCCTATAGGTTGTTCTAGAGCTAATTGGGTTTCAAGGTTGATTTCAATAGGGATCAAAATCCAGCACTTCCCTGGAGGTGGATCACCGCTCTCATCTGTTATGGTGAAAATCTGACCTCCGTAGATACACTTGATTACAGTCCCAACACTTCTCGTTGGTTTGGTATTGGTATTTGAGTCATTATAGCCTGCCTCTCCGTAGAGTATATTTACATCCTTATCATGAATGTACTGAGTTCCATCAAAGAATTTAAACTGACAAACGATCTGGTCAACTACCATGCCTTCAACATTGTTCTTTACTTTGACTTGACAAAGGAAGTCAGTCATTTGACCAAAGAGTGAAATGCAAATTAATTATGCACACGCTCGTGCTTTCTTTGTCGGCCACTTCACATTCTGTTACGCAGACAATTGAGCAAAGCTGGGTCTCGTTGCTCCTTAACCGCACCAGGACCCGGATGTATTGATACGCATATCATTTCTATTGTAATGATTCATATTGCTGTTGGCCAGTGAAGACTAATTTTCAAGCAGTATCTTGGGCAATCAAGCCACTGATAGTGTCTAACTCTTTATTGGAAGGTTCCGAGAACCAAGCCCAGTTCCCTCTGGGCTTTCCGCAAACCACGCCAAGAGGCGCTTGGGCCTCTTGACTGAACCCAGCGGCAGCATAGGGTTTCAAGTCATTGAGTCATAACAGTACTCGTGGTTCGAGGACCCGCGAACCATATGTTCGTGCTGCTACACAAGATCAGCAGGGCTGCGCACCCCGAGCGGGCCGCGGTTAGCCCGGTGTAGAGGCGGCCGTTGATATAGCCCTCAGACCTCCCAGATCCGACGCGGATCGATCACCAGGCCCGGAAACTCGGGGCCCGCCTCCAGCCGTGCCGGATCGGACAACACCAGGGGAGAGTTGGCTGTTTCGGCTGCCCCTGCCTTCCACACCTCCACCGTGCGGCTTTGCGGCAGCAACAGCCAACCCAAACTGGCTCCATTGGCCATGTAGGCGGCCATCTTGCGGCGCAGGGCCTGCGGCCCATCTGCAGGGCTGGCCAGCTCCACCACCAGATCGGGGCAGAGGGGCGGGAATCCATCCCGTTCGGCCTCATTCAACGCCTGCCAGCGCTCTAACCGCACGACGCTTGCGTCGGGGCTGCGTACGGAGCCATCAGGAAGCAGGAAGCCGGCGGAGCTGTCGAAGAGCTTCAGGGGTAGGCGGCTCTGCTCGATCGCAAGCCACAGCAAGGCCCCGAGCGTTTGGTT
This sequence comes from Chitinophagaceae bacterium, assembly GCA_947458275.1. GTDB lineage: Bacteria > Bacteroidota > Bacteroidia > Chitinophagales > Chitinophagaceae > Ferruginibacter. The sequence goes on along the minus strand of CANGYR010000041.1, from coordinate 914 downwards.
GCGCGCACCTGTGCTGCCGCCGGCGGGGGTCATCTCGATGAGGGTGCCATCGGCAGCGAGCTCCAGCACCGCCTCCGGGTTGGCCGCACACACCTCAGCGAACTGGGCAGGCGTGAGGGTGAGCGTGCGGGGCAGGGTGAGCATCGTTGCCCTGCGGCAATAGCAATTTCAGGCTAAGGCGGTTCAGGGAAAATGGAGAACTGCCGGCCCAAACGGCCTGGCGACACCACCGGCGCTGGGCGAGCCAGGGCCAAGGGCCTTCTCGTCCACCACCTTCTGCTCATCGGCCAGCTGCTGGCTGGGTTTGGCCTTGCCGTCGCGGATCTGCTCAATCGTGCGGCCCCGATCGCCCACCTCCAGGCAGCGCCGCAGAAAGGCGGCCATCTGCGCGTTCTCGCGGCGCAGGAACTGCGAGAAATTTGCCTGCGCGCAGCCTCTACCAGGCAAGAAGTCCGCCATTATGGACATTCGTTCTGAAGAATGTCCATAATGGCGAAATGCCAAGCAAACCCCCGGTCGTCTTCCCGCAGGAGCAAAGGCTGCTTTCCCAGTTGGGCGAGCGGCTGAGGCTCGCACGCCTGCGGCGCAAGCTGAGCAACGCCGTCGTGGCGCAGAGGGCCGGCATCTCCAGAACGTCGCTCTACAAAGTGGAGGCGGGCGACCCGGGAGCCACCTTGGGCACTTACCTGCGCGTGATGGCGGTCCTCGGGCTTGAAGCCGACTTCAATGCTTTGGCGGCAGACGACAAGGTGGGCCGCAGGTTGCAAGACCTAGTCTTCAAACCGCCCGCGTCACAGGCGCGGCGCAGACAAGCCTCCGCCGATGCACCCAAGGCTCCTAGCGGCCGCGCGAACGGCACGGGGAACTCATCATGAGCGGCCAGGACAACGCCCTAGAGGTCTGGCTCGAATGGG
>CANGYR010000040.1 GCA_947458275.1 Chitinophagaceae bacterium | reverse complement strand
CAATTGGCCCATGGCTTTGCCCAGCTGCCGATGGCCCAATGGCAAACCGGCAGGCCCCAGCCCTGGTTGGTGCTGGGATTGGCCCTGGGCTTGTTGGGTTGGTTGGTGCCGGGCCTGCGGCGGCGCTGGCGGCTGCTGGCCAGCGGCCTTCTAGTCCTGGTGGTGTCGATTCATGTGGCCAGCCTGCGCGCCGATGCCCTGATGCTGGTGCGCGATGGCCACGCCGATCTGCTGGTGGCGCGCCACCAGGGGCGGGCGGCCCTGGTGGCCAGCAGCGCCGATGGCTTCAGTTGCCGGCGGGCGGCACGGCTGGCGGTCGGGCTGGGGAGTCCCAGCTACGACTGGGTGTTATCGCTGGATCCTTTGGCCAGCCCCGAACCGGACTGCTGGCGGACGCTGGCGCCCCTGGTGCTGCTGTCGGGCGATGACAGCGCACCGCTGGGGCCAGGCCAACGACTGCGCAGTGAAGGCTTGGCGGTTGAAGCCCTCTCCGCCGAGAGCAATGCCCTGCAGCTGCAGTTCGGCGGCCAGCGTTGGCTGCTGCTGCCCGATCGGGGTTCCCTGCAGGCCTGGCGCCACAGCCCAAAGGCCCCGATCCAGGCGGGATTGTGGCTGGGCTTCCAACCCCTGGCCGGCGAGCGGCGCTGGCTGGAGGCCCTGAGGCCCCGGCGCGTCTGGATCAGCGGCCGGGCGCCAGCAGGGGCGCAGCTGCCCAAGGGCTGGCAGAGCAGTGGCGAGCGGGGCTCCCTGGTGACGGCTGGGTCCTGAAGGGTGAGCGCTGGGCCTTGAAGGGTGAGTGCTGGGCCTTGAATCGAGCCTGGCCCAGGCCTGACGAGGAGATCAGGCGCGCTCGCCAACAGGGCCTTCCGCCAAACCATGCAGCCGATCGATCAGCAGATCCACCTCGGTGGGGGTTTCGCCTGACTCGCCCGCAGAGCAGGTTGCCAACCGCTGCCGCACCTCACTGTTGAGCCGCTCGCCGTTGCGCAGCGCCAGCAAGGTGCTGGGGCTGGCGCTGCGCCCCAAGGGACTGCCCTCGGATTCCACCAGCGAGCGCAGCAAGGCCACTTCAGAGCGCAACCGCCGCACCTCCTGGGCGAGGCTCTGCACCTGGAGCTGCAGGTCCTGCAGGGGAGCTGGGGCAGCAGGGTTGGCGTCGTTCAAGGCTGGGGGTCCCATCGATCCTTACAGTGGCTCTTGTCTACGGCAATGACTTCCCTGAATCCAACGGGGAATTGGCGCCATGGGCTTGGAGAGGTGGCTGAGTGGTCGAAAGCGAACGACTCGAAATCGTTTGAAGGGAAACCTTCCGTGGGTTCGAATCCCACCCTCTCCGTTCTTAAGCGTTTTTGGGGTTATCCCGGCAAGTCCTGGGATGGCTCAGTATGTCTGCAAACTCCTTGACATCACTTGTTTTTGGGCTCGATCTCACGTCCAAGGGGATGCGAGGAGAACCAGGTAAAGCCGCGAAAAATGTTGGTGTAAATGTTGGTGTATGGTCTGTGGTGTTGGTGTATTTCGGCTTTGGCTCTAACCGACAAGGAGATCCGGGCTCTAGGACCGCGATCTCGGCGATATCGGCTCAGCGACGGCGGGGGGCTGCTGCTGGAGGTGGATCAGGCCGGCGGAAAGTATTGGCTGTGGCGCCATCGCTTCCCGCCAACGAAGGACGGGCGCCAGCAGGATCTGCGGCTGGGCCCTTACCCGCGGCTGTCGCTCAAGGCGGCGCGACAGAAGCGAGATGAGCAGAGATTGCTATTGCAGGAGCAGGGGATTGATCCCTGTAAAGCCAAGAAATTGGCGCGATCTGAGCAATGGAGTCGCCAATCTGGACCCACCTTTGCGGAGGTGGCCAAGGATTGGCACTGCACCAAAACGGCCGGCACCTGGAGCGGGCGCCATAGCGAGGATGTGGCCAAGAAACTCGCGCGCGACATCCTGCCGGCCCTTGGGGCACTGCCGATCGAGGCGATCTCCACCCAGGACTGTCTGGCGGTGCTGCGAGCGATTGAGCAGCGGGACTCGAACGAGACCGCCAAGCGCACCTTGGGGGTGATCAGCCTGGTGCTGGACTATGCCGTTGCCTTGGGGCACTGCCCCCACAACCCGGCCCATGCCCTCAAGCGGCATGCGCCTGTCAAGCAGATCAACAGCCACTTCCCCTGCATCGGCTGGAGCGAATTGCCGGAACTGCTTGGGGCAATGCGGGCCAACACGATCCAGGCCGACGTCAGCACCCTCCAGGCGATGTGGCTGTTGGCGCTCACCTTCGTGCGCACTTCGGAGCTGATCGCGGCCCAGTGGGGGGAGATCGATCGGGCGGCGGCCCTGTGGACGGTGCCGGCGGAGCGAATGAAGGGCCGTCGGGGCAACCGGCGCGAGCATCTGGTGCCCCTCTCCCGTCAGGCAGTGGGGATTCTCGGTAATCAGTGGAGCTTCACGGGCCCCGAGGGCTATGTGTTCAAGAGCCTGCGCACGGGCTCGGGCCAAATCAGCAACAACACCGTGAACATGGCGCTCAAGCGCATGGGCTTTGACGGGCGGATGTGCGGCCACGGCTTCCGTGCCCTGGCGATGACCAATGTGCAGGAGCAGCTGGGGATCGAGCTGCGGATCGTGGACCGGCAGCTGGCCCACATCGAGAAAAACAAGGTCATGGCTGCCTACAACCGCGCCGAGTATTGGCCGCAGCGGGTGGAGATGATGCAGCGCTGGGCGGATTTGCTGGATCAGGTGGGCTGAGGCGTGCTTCGATCCAGCGCTCCAGATCGTCCTGGCACCAGGCCACGGTTCGGGGACCGATGGGGATCTGGCGGGGGAAATGGCCCTCAGCGATCAGCTTGTAGATGGCCGAGCGGGACAGGCCCACCTTCTGGCGCACCTCCGGCAGGCGCAATAGACGTCGATCCGGGGCCGGTAATCGGGCGGGTTCGGTGCTGCTGCTGGTCATGGCGCCACCTCGACTAGGGGCATGGGGGCCGTTACCCCATGGGGCATTGGGGCCGATGCTTCCAGACTGGCTGGGGCCGAGGCGGAGAGAGTCGATACTGTCACCAGATCGGGAGTGGCCGCAGCGTCGGCCGCGGCGGCTCCGGCCGCAGTGGCGGCTCCTGCGGCGGCGGTGCTGGCGGCGGGATTGAGCGCAAGCGTCCCGATGCCCTGGCTGGCTCCATGGGCCCCAGGGCGCACACGGCCCGGGTCGATCAGCGGGCTGGGAAACAAGAAGTGGCCAATGAGCAGGGCGATTGTGAGGAGCTGCCCCAGCAGCGAGAGCAGGACCAGCCGGCGCAGGCCGCGCAGGCTGGTGATGCACACCAAGGTGTGCCTGGGCGGCCGGCCGCCGCCGAGGAAGGCGGACAGGGCGGGCCTGCGGGGGGGAGGGGAGGAATGGGCCGGGCTCATGGCGTTGGTTCCTCTGAGCTGGCGATTGGGGCGATCTGGAAGCAGACGACAAGGCCGCCAACGATGAAGCAGCCCGCACCGGCGATGGCCGCCTTTTCTCCAGCTACGACACACCCGACTACGGCAAGATCTGGATCATCACGAACGACATCCGCGGGGAGGGGGAGGGGCCGATCACCACGGTGCTTTTTCCTGATGACTACTGAGGGGGCGTCAGGACTCGCGGCCGGGCTTGCGGCAATGGCATGAGCCCCTGGAGGACTCTGTGGCCAGTGGCCTCCTATGCGAACCTCAGGCAGCGGCGAGAGAAACCCGCCGGATCTCGGTAGCATCCCCCCAACAGGCTGGCGGTGTGTGGCGAGGGTTCAGCTATTCCTCTCCACCGTCTCGGCTGAGTTCCGCAGCTACCGCGATCGGCTGCGTCACCTGCTCACCCGCCCCGATGTGGAGGTGAAGGTGCAGGAGGACTTCATCGTCAGCGGCGATGAAACCCTGGAGATGCTCGACACCTACATCCAGCGCTGTGATGGCGTGATCCACCTGGTAGGGGACATCGCGGCGCGTTATCCGGAGCTGGGCAGTCGCTTGCCGCTAGCTGAGTACCTGGGGCTTGATGGCCATTCTCGCTCCTACACCCAATGTGAGGGATCTGCAGTGCTCAGCAGTTCCGGCAATCCTCGATTACCTTTAACGTCCCAAGCTTAGCAAGTCTCGATCATTGAAATAAGTTACGCTGCAGTAGACTTGATTTTTAGGAGCCACTAAAGAATTGTACTCACATTACGCAAGAATTTGACTGACTTGGGGCGTTGCTTGTAGAGTCTATGGAGGAAGAGAACTCAAGGGTCGTAGGTCTGCAATCAGGCAAGATCATCTTGAAAACCCAAGTGTGCTCTGACTTGCAGCTCGCGTGCGAGACCATCAAGATCTTGAGTAAAGTTCATATCGCCAACGCCAGTCATCCGAAGAACTCTAGCAATAGAGAACAGATCCGTGCCAGAAAGTTCGATTTTAGCCAAATACCAATAAGCATCACTATTAAATGTTTCCGTAGCAAAATGCTTTAGACTTTCGTCTTCGTTGGGAAGACTTTCTTGATTACTAGATGATTCTCGGCTGATTTCATGACGGAAGGAATCAAGGCTGTGAAGTGTAAAGCGACTAAGATGAGATTCCACTCTCGCAGAAATGTGACTTGGTATCAAAGGCAGCGGATACTTCCAATAGTTAGTATTGCCCCATGAAAGATAGTTGCAATATCCATCCTTATCAACAGGTTTATGATTGTCGTTATACCTGCTGGGATCTTTAAAATAATCGCGTCGCATGCCACGAACTTGAGGCTCACGACTGGCAATATTGCGAATGCCCTTCGAATTAGAATTCGAAAGCTCTTGGGTGGCAATTTCCATGAGACGTCTGGGCTCAAGCATCCATACAACCGCATCTTCAGGCTTTCGCTTACCCTTTAGATCACATAAGTTTAATTCACTACGTGTTGGAAGTGAATGCTGTACAGCATAGCTCAAGGCAATCAAGCTGCCCTTCGTCCAGTCCAGTAGCCGGGAGGGTATCTCATGATGTCGCATGATATAATTCCATTCAATTTCATCCATAGGCAGTACGCTGCCAATGAAAGGCCGACCAAAGCGAGTAAAGCGGTCAAAATAGTAGTCCTCTAAATCGTAAATACTTCGATGATCTGGATTATCTGTAGCAGTGCCATCAGCTTTTCTTTTCTTATACTTGATCCATTCTCTGGCAAGCTTTGGAGTAAGCATTCCGGCCTTTATTTTTCGGACCCCGCGAAACCAGGGCAAGATCTCACCGACGTATCCTTTAAGATCGGTCTCGTCCTGTCTCTTGTTAACTTTTTCTACCCAGGCTTTGCGGATAAGATCAGTAACTTCACAATATTCTCCTAATGATGAAACGGGGAAGGCAGGCAATTCGTCCCCAGGTGATGTAAGAGCTTTGACAACATCATCTTCACCATAGCGAAAGATGGGCATCTAATCTTTTCTGATTATATCTTTAAAAAGATAGCACTGATTCTGTCGATGTCAACATCTGTTGCAAGATGCACACATCAAATGCTTAATAGTACCATGGCAAGTCAAGGAGACCCTTCAAGCTGGGCCCCGGCGCCTCGCTCCAACCCTGCAAAACTTTTCCCCATGCTCCAGAACCTTGGCCGCGTCGTCGCCACTGCCGCCCTCGCCGCCGCCGTTCCCCACCACGAGAACACGGCATTCCTTGATCGCCAGCACAAGACGATTGGGGCGATATAGACGCAGACGACAAAGCCGCCAACTATGAAGTAGCCCTCACGGGCGACGGCCGCCTTTTCTCCAGCTGCGCTACCACTGCGGCGGCGAAACAAAGCTGGATGATCAAGAGAAATGAAGAGCTGCTTGACAAAATTACACTGCAACAGCAAAATGAATTTGCTGCCAGGTTAATGGCGTCTGAGTAACGGAGCCGTTTGTCTCCGGATCTTTTCTGGGTTGTGAAACCTTTGGGTTGTAAAACCTGCGCGCCCTGGCAGCATCCAATCTCAATTTAATCACCTTGTTGCAAGGCTGAGGCGTAATAGGCTAAAGATTGTTCCAATCTAAGTGTCCGCCTGAGCGTTTGGACTGCAGTTGCCTCTACACTTCTTTTTGTGTAAAGAGAGTGAGCAAAAGTCCGTTTCGTTTGCATAAGAGATATGTCGTTAATCCATGGCCCAAAATTTGCAGACAAGGGACCTCCGATCGGATCACCTCGCAGACTTAATCCGCTACATGGGAAATATAAATTCGTCCAGCGAATGATCGCAAATAAGCCACCATGATGAGGTACTTGAACCGAGAGTTGACGATCCTCATTATCCGAATTTGGGTCATAAAATGAATGCGTAAATGTAAATTTTTGCCGAGTATTACTATGTTCAGAGATAATGTTGGGAGATTCTGTCTGAGGAGGGCAAGTAGGAAATGTCCGTTCACACACCAGATCGTTAAAGCTGGTTCTAGAGTCTAAATTAAGTAGCCATTGCGCATGTGCAAGTGGTGATCCTGACGTGATAAAATCGCTAATAAGCCAGCTAAATCCGTTCTGTTTATATTCAAGCCATGCTTTGTTCTGCATGCTCTGGACGTAATTCAAATCAAGCTCAGTCCTGTTCGAGGGTATTCGGTTGACTATATTCTCGAGTGCCATCATTCGGCGGCTTCTCACATGAGAAGTGGGCTTATGAATGCGTGAACGATGTGCCCATGCGAGGCTGAGGATGTCGTATGCGATAACACTCCCAAGGCTATGTCCATAGACAATAATTCGTGAATACCGGCCTCTCTTATGTAATGTATCTATAAATTCAACTCCAGCTTGACGAATCTCTTGGCGCCTAGAGATGTTGCAAGCACGTGGCTCGAGATAGCGAGCAGCGTCGCCCGCAAAATTAACGAGATAGTAATTGCCAAACGTCTTTAGAACAACAGGCAAGACTAGAACAAGTGCAATGAAAATACTACCACCTACTCCCTTTAGCCCTATGGGTATGTGATAAACCATGAAAAAAACAATTATAATTAATGCAATAACTAAGAAAACTCTTGCAATGCCGACAAGATTTCTAAGCGTTTTTGGGATCTTGGACCTTCGAGAAAAGATCAGCCGAACCAACCAGCTATAGACTTGAGGCAGAGTGGTATCCTGTATAGTATGAGCCCAGTACAGCTCATAAACATCAGTCGCGGGTCTTAATGAGTGGCCTTTTGGTGCGGTCGCCATTCGCATCTCAAAGAGAGATGATACATAGTCGGGTTTAATATAATAGTATTCGCCGGCATCTCTGTCAAATATATTGTCCATAAATTCACGCAGCATTTGGCCGGGCCGCTGCTCACCTATGCCATGAACGAGGATCACTGCTTGCCTATCTCTACAATACCGATTGTGAGCCTGAAGTAACAGTTGCCGCACTTTATTTAATGCTTCCTGCCAAAGAATCACGTATGATTGAATGCTTTTAATAGGAATGTTGTCCTGCTGAATTCGTATTCTACAGCCTCCACCAGGCTTCGGAGATATACGTATATTCACAACGGAGTTTCCATATTTTTTTGGTATCGAGATTGATATCTGGTAAATTCCAGCGGGTATAGGGTTGCCTGGTCTGGCTGGCCACAACAACGAGACAAGTACTCCTTTCTCAAGGCTTCTGTGCTGGTTGAGATTAACTTGCATCAGAATTGTATGTGAGTAAAGTCTTTTTCGAATCCTGCTCTGACTTCCTAGCCAGGTGCCAACAACGTCGGGGTTGAAGATATAGTCCGCAACTTCTTTCGCCGAAAAATCTATGGGCGATGAGACGCGTATGCTTTTCGTGGGCGTGACTACTGAGGCCATGGTCTTCTTTACTTTACGATTTCTAAAATAATCACTAATCTAGAATATGAAGAATTCTTCTTAACAAATTGTACCATGCAAAAACGCAGAATTGACGCCGCATCACTCTTCGATGGTCTCCCCCACTACCAGGAAAGATGTCACCCCTCTCAATCGCAAACCCGGGGGCTTGATGGAGCAGAGCAATGCGTCGTTACAGCGAGGCGATCAAGGCTGATGTCAGAAGGCGGATGAGTCCGCCGAACAGGCAGAGCGTGGCCCGAAT
>CANGYR010000039.1 GCA_947458275.1 Chitinophagaceae bacterium | reverse complement strand
TACCAAAGCCCTCGGAATGAGCAAAATAATGAGGCAAAACCGGGGAAGTCCGTTGCTTCGGACATCCCGCGTTAAAGTGGCGGAGAGGATGGGATTCGAACCCACGATACGCTCAGGGGGTCGAAAAACGCTGTTTTTATTGGTTTTTCCTAGGTTTAGACCCCCTCAGACGACCTTGATTTGCTAGAGTTTTTGCTAGAGCGTAATGGCACTAAAAACGATGGGCTCACTCCTCAGACAACTCGACCGTTCGAAGAACTGGCTGGCACGATACAAAGGTCCGCATGGGAAATGGCTGCAGCGAAGCACCGGCACCGAAGACAAGCGCGTGGCCGAACAGATCCTTCAGCAGTACGAGCGCAACTCCCGGATCGCAGAGGTCGAAGGCTTGGTCGCGCACAAGGTGGTCGCCAATGCGATTGAGGCTGAACGACTCGCCTCTGGTCGCGAGCTACGCTTCCCCACCCTGCGTGTCTTCCTCAACGAGTTCCTGAAGGCTAAGACGATCAACAAGAAGACGGCCACCATCGCCTCCTACCGCAAGACGGTTAACCTATTCCTGGAGCACATGCGCGCGGAAGCCGACAAGGCCGTCAACCGGGTGCGCTCATCGGACGTCCAGGCCTTCATCCAGGCTCGAATGGACCAGGGCGCCGCACCGGCGACGGTCCGCCAGGGCATCGTCGTCCTGCGGATGATGTTCAAGCGGGCGGTCGATGAGGGGATATGCGCCATCAACCCCGTCGCCACGGTCGAGGTACCGGAGGGTGAAAGCAGCGCCAAGCTCCCCTTCACGGACGAGGACATCGCCCTGATCCTCAAGGCCTGCCCGGACGAGGAATGGCGGACCCTGGTCTTCATAGGGTATTACACCGGGGCTCGCATGAGCGATTGCCTGGGCTTCAAGTGGGAGGACTTTGACCTAGGGGAAGCCCCCAAGGTCAGGTACCAGCAGAAGAAGACCGGCAAGGGATCCAAGGGTTGGGTTACCATCGCGGTCCACCCTGCCCTCAAGAAGCAGCTCCTAGCGTGGCACAAGACCTCCAAGGCACCCAAGGAGGGCCCTATCCTGCCCGGGCTAACCGGAAGGCCCCTAGGGGGCAAGACGGGCCCCAGCACCGTCTTCGTCCAGCTGCTCAAGGCCGCCGGCGTAGACCCCTGCTATTCCATCACCGGCCGGAGCAAGCAGCCACGCAAGTGCTTCCACAGCTTCCGTACCACACTGGTCTCCAAGATGCAGAGCATGGAGGTCCCCCAGGAGGTCCGCATGAGTATCGTTGGCCACGCCAGCACCGACGTCCACAAGGGCTACAGCCAGGGCGAGTGGAACTCCGTCAAGTCCGCGATCGAAAAGCTGCCCGAACTGCCCAGCTGACACGCCCCCACCCAGGCACCCCCCAAAAAACTACCCATGGCTTTCCCGCTTCTGTTAGCACGATAAAATGAGGACTGTCGGAATATTGCCCTAAATCTTAAGAGATTCCCCTCTGTTCTTGCCAGGTTTTAATCCTAATAATAGAAGGACACTATGATAGCATTGAGCACCCCCATAATCCGTTTCGGATTTATCTTAGCATTTTGCGGCCAACTTTCTGCGCAAGTGCCCGACTTCCGACCCCTCCGAACTCCTCAACATATCCAGGAACACAATTTCGCCGGAATAAAGAAACTCGCCGACGCGGGCGTTGACGTAGCACAATCAAGTCTTGGTGATTTTTACGCCACAGGTACCGGCGTACCTAAGGACTACACAGAAGCTGCAAACTGGTATCGCAAAGCGGCCGAGCAAGGATTAGCCAGTGCCCAATTCAATCTCGGATTCATGTATGCTAGCGGCATGGGTGTACCAAAAAGCGACGATGCAGAGGCAGTGAAATGGTACCTGAAAGCGGCCGAACAAGGGCTAGACGATGCCCAGTGTAATCTTGGGCGTATGTTCTATTGGGGAAGGGGCGTACCTAAGGACTATGCAGAGGCTGAAAAATGGTACCACAAAGCTGCTGAACAAGGATTAGCGAGTGCCCAATTCAATCTTGCGGATCTATACGCCTACGGTGAATACGCCCACAAGGACTATGTGGAGGCGTTGAAGTGGTATCGAAAGGCGGCCGAACAAGGGCACATAAAGGCCCAATCCAATCTCGGAGCCATGTATGAATTTGGACTAGGCGTACCGAAGAACTATGTGGAGGCGTACGCTTGGTACAATCTCGCCAGCGTCACAAACAACAAGGAGAACGGACGCGATGAGATAGAAAAGTTGATGTCGCCAGAAGAAAGAAAGCGCGCCCAACGACGCTCAACTGAACTCTACGAAGAAATCGCCGCCCGGAAAAAGACAGGGAAGTAGATGAGCATTTAACATAAACAGATACTCGAAGTGCGCAGCGTCACTTTATTATAAAACCTCCCTTCCCTGCCTGCCTGGCACGACGGAAGGGAATAAACCCTTGGGATTGTAAGCCTATGTGGGCAATGAGGGGTTGCCCGGGCGGAGTTCCGGGGTATCCGTCAAGGACTCCCCCTCATGGCTAGACCCAAGAAAGCAGAAAAGACCGGCTCAACGGCCAACATAGGCTTCGAAGCCAAGCTCTGGCAGGCCGCCGATAAGCTCCGTAACAACATGGACGCGGGCGAGTACAAGCACGTGGTCCTAGGGCTTATCTTCCTGAAGTATATCTCCGACTCCTTCGAAGAGCAGCGCAAGAAGCTGGAATCTGACAATAGCGCCGACCCTGAGGACAAGGACGAGTACCTGGCCGGCAACGTCTTCTGGGTACCCAAGACTGCCCGCTGGTCCCACATCCAGGCCCAAGCGCGACAGGCGACGATTGGTAAGGTCATCGATGACGCGATGGCGGCCCTCGAGAAAGACAATGACCGGTTGAAGGGTGTCCTACCCAAGGACTTCGCCCGACCTGGCCTGGACAAGCAGCGTCTAGGCGAGCTAATCGATTTGGTAGGGACGATCGGGCTAGGAGACGCCGAGAACCGTTCCAAGGACGTCCTAGGCCGGGTCTACGAATACTTCCTCACCCAGTTCGCCTCGGCCGAGGGCAAGAACGGCGGCCAGTTCTACACCCCCTCCTGCATCGTGCGGACCATCGTCGAGATGCTGGCGCCCTACAAGGGCCGTATCTACGACCCGGCCTGCGGATCGGGCGGAATGTTCGTCCAGTCCGAGAAGTTCGTGCGCTCCCACGGTGGCAAGATCGGCGACATCTCGGTCTACGGACAGGAGAGCAACCACACGACCCGCCGCCTGGCGGTCATGAACCTCGCGATTCGCGGCATCGAGGCCAACTTCGGCCCCAAGAACGAGGACACCTTCCGCGACGACCTACACAAGGACCTCAAAGCCGACTTTATCATCGCCAACCCGCCCTTCAACGATTCCGACTGGGCGCTCGACCCCCAGGACGTCCGTTGGAAATACGGCATCCCCTCCAAGGGTAACGCCAACTTCGGCTGGGTACAGCACTTCATCCATCACCTCGCCCCCGGCGGCTTCGCAGGTTTCGTCCTAGCCAACGGTGCCATGTCCTCCGGCCAGAACGGAGAAGGCGAGATTCGTCAGGCCATTGTCGAGGCCGACCTAGTCGACTGCATGGTCGCTCTCCCGGGCCAGCTGTTCTACTCCACCCAGATTCCCGTTTGCCTTTGGTTCCTAGCCAGAAACAAGGCCGACGGCAAGCGCCGCAGCCGCAAGGGCGAGACCCTGTTCATAGACGCTCGCAAGATGGGCACCCTGGTAGATCGCGTGCACCGCGAGCTCATGGACGACGATATCGCCAAGATTGTAGGCGCCTACCACTCATGGCGCGGAGATAAGGGAGCGGCCAGATACGAAGATGTCGCCGGCTTCTGCAAAGGATCGAACCTCGAGGAAATCAAGAAGCACGGCTACGTACTAACCCCCGGGCGCTACGTCGGCGCAGAGGACCTTGAAGACGACGGCGAGCCGCACGACGCCAAGATGAAGCGGCTAGTTGCCGAACTGAATGCCCAGTTCGCCGAGTCGGCTAAGCTTGAGCAACTGATACGGACGAACATCAAACGACTAGGTCATGCCGAATAATTGGCCTATTCTAACGCTGGGAGAGGCTTGCGAGGTCCTAACGGATGGGGCCCATGCATCTCCTAAAGATTACCCAGGCGGGCTCCCGATGGCCTCAGTGAAGGACATGACGAGATGGGGCATAAATATTAAAACCTGCAGGACAATCTCACCGGAAGATTTCGAAGCCCAAGTTCGAAATGGGTGCCAACCGCTACAGGGCGATGTGCTTATTGCCAAGGATGGCGCAACCTGCCTTGATACTGTTTGCGAATACAGGCAGGCAGAGAAAATCGTGCTACTATCTTCTGTCGCGATTCTTCGGCCTTCTAAGCTAATACGTTCAGGCTATCTACGCTATTACCTAGATTGTGCCGCAACACGATCGATGCTTAAAGACGGCTATGTTTCAGGAAGTGCTATTCCGCGGGTAGTGCTTAAAGACTTCCGACGAGCACCGATACCTATCCCCCCGATCGAAGTTCAAGACAACATCGCGGGCATCCTCGGCGCGTTGGACGACAAGATCGAACTAAACCGCAAGATGAACGAGACGCTAGAGCAGATGGCCAAGGCACTGTTCAAGTCCTGGTTCGTCGACTTCGACCCGGTCCACGCCAAGGCCGCCGGCCGTCAGCCGACCGGCATGGATAAGGCGACTGCCGACCTTTTCCCGGCTCATTTTGTGTACAGTACGGATGGCATGCTTCCCGTCGGCTGGCGCGACGCCACCATCAAAGAAGTCAGCGAAATAAATGGATGGTCGCTAGGCCAAAGCGATAACCTAGAGAGTCTAGAATACGTCGAGATCTCCGAAGTGAACCGTGGTGATATCTCAAACATCACAACCTACCCTCGCGGCGAAGAACCCAGTCGAGCCCGCCGCCGCATGCGACATGGTGACACCGCTCTATCCACTGTCCGCCCTGACCGTGGATCGTATTTCCTCGCGTTGAATCCGCCGGAAAACCGCATCGTCTCGACTGGTTTCGCCGTGCTCACGCCTACGAAAGTCCCGTGGTCATTCCTCCACGCCGCGCTAACACGTCCAGAAGTCTCTGATCACCTCGGCGTATTGGCCGACGGTGGAGCCTATCCCGCCGTGCGTCCCGAAATCATTGGAGCCATGAAAGTCGCGCTGCCCAACGACTCCAAGGTTCTGGAATCCTTCCATCGGTTTTGCGCCCCGCTCTTCGAGCAGGCCGAAGCGAACCGCATCGAATCACGCACACTCGCCACCTTGCGCGACACGCTGTTGCCGAAACTGCTGAGCGGGGAGTTAAGCGCGAGCAATTTCAATCCTAACGAGGTCGTCGTGACATGATTGAAACAATCAGCATTGCCAGCGTCGCGACATACGCGAACACTCCGGAGACACTGTCCGGATTGTCTCAGCTCAATTATCTGTTCGGGTCGAACGCCACGGGGAAGACGACTATCAGCCGCGTCATCGCAGATGAATCAAACTTCCCGACTTGTAGCGTGACCTGGAAAGGGGGAAACAAGCTTGAGACTAAGGTTTACAACTGTGATTTCGTTGACCGAAACTTCCATCAACCCGCCGAACTTAAGGGGGTGTTTACGCTGGGCGAGAAGCAAGTTGATACTCTCGCTAAAATCGAGACGGCGAAGGCGGAACTGGATGAAATTTCCGCGAAGATCGAGGCACTGACCCAAGGGCTGCAAGGTGTTAATGGTGCCGGCGGAAAGAAAGGAGAACTGGCATCTCTTGAGACTGGATTCAGAGATAAGTGTTGGGCACAAAAGCAGAAGCATGACGCAAGGCTTCAAGGTGGCTTCGAGGGGTATCGAAGTAGCTCCGAAAAATTTAGAGCCAAGGTTCTCCAGGAATTCGCCTCCAATTCAAGCGCGCTCCAGACGCAGGAGGAACTTGAGAAGAAAGCCGAGAGTGTATTCGGACTGACACCCACTGCTGAGGTTCCTATTGCCGCCCTTGATACGATAAATCTCATCGCCTACGAATCGGAGCCTATTTTGAAGAAGCGGGTTATCGGCAAGGATGATGTTGATATCGCAGCGATGATTAAGAAGCTCGGGAACAGCGACTGGATCCGTGAAGGACGGGCGTTCTACGACTTGAACGACGGCACGTGTCCGTTTTGCCAACAGAACACGGCTGCAGCATTTGGCCGGAGTTTGGACGAGTATTTCGACGAGACCTTTGTTACGGACAGCAAGGCCATCGACACCCTAGTCACAAATTACGCAATAGACGCGGCTAAGCTCCAGCATCAGCTGGCGTCAATCATTGCGGCTTCGCCCAAGTTCCTCGATGTCGAGAAGCTGAAAGCAGAAAAGGAACTGCTTGACACAAAAATCACCGTTAACAGCCAGCGCCTTGCCGGAAAGAAGAAAGAGGCAAGCCAAGTTGTAACGTTGGAATCACTGAGTGGCGTGCTCACCACGATCAAAGCGCTGTTTGATTCTGCAAATAACCGCGTTGCAGCGCATAACAAGATGGTTGCGAACCTAGCCGCAGAACGAGCAGCCCTGACCGCACAGATCTGGAGATTCGTGGTTAATGAACTCCGAAACGAACTCGCGGCATTCATGAGGGAAAAAGATGGCTTGGATAAGGCAATCGCAGCCATGACGACTCGAATTGTAACGATGAGATCGGAAATGACGAAAAAAGCTGAAGAGATTCGGGAGCTAGAAAGGCAGACGACGAGCGTTCAGCCAACAATTGACGGAATCAACCAACTGCTCGTCTCTTTTGGCTTCCAGGGATTTAAACTCGCCAAGGCAGCAAGCGGCACCTCCTACAAGTTGGTCAGGTCAGACGGCTCCGATGCCAAAGCGACTTTGAGCGAAGGCGAGAAGACATTCGTCACCTTTCTTTACTTTTATCACCTTCTGAAAGGCAGCGAGTCTGACAGCGGTATGACGACTGACCGCGTTGTCGTTTTTGACGATCCCGTCTCGAGCCTCGACAGCGACATCCTTTTTATCGTCGGCAGCCTCATCAAAGGTCTTTTTGATGAAGTCTGCTCCGGGTCTGGTCACATCAAACAAATCTTTGTACTGACTCATAACGTGTACTTCCACAAGGAGGTCACTTATAGCTCCAAACGTCCGAACAAAGGTAAATTGAAAGGGGAGACGTTCTGGCTCGTCAGGAGGCCTGGATTGGCATCCAAGGTGGAAGAGTATCTAGAAAATCCCGTTAAGACTTCGTACCAGTTGCTTTGGGCAGAAGTACAAAAACCCGAACGCTCGAATTTGGCGATCCAAAATACGCTGCGAAGGATTTTGGAAAATTACTTCAAAATTCTTGGTGGCTTTGAGTTCGATCAGCTGTGTTCCATGTTCGATGGAAGGGAGAAGATCATCTGCCGATCTCTCTGCTCTTGGGTGCATGACGGGTCGCATTATGCCCACGACGACCTCTATGTCTCTATTGATAGTTCAACGGTGGAAAATCACCTTAAAATCTTTAGGGCAATCTTCACCAAGGCGGGACACGCTGCTCATTACAAGATGATGATGGCAGACGCTTTTGTAGAAGAGCCTGTTACTGAGCTAACCACAACGTCGGCTCCTGCAACTCCATCCCCATGATTCTCAATGAAGGCATAGTTGAAGACATCACCCTGGGCTGGTTCCGTGAGCTAGGGTATGACATCGCGCACGGCCCTAACCTAGCCCCTGGTGAACCCAACGCCGAGCGAGAGACCTACGGAGACGTGCTCCTGGTCGAGCGCCTGAGGAAGACGATCGAACGGCTGAACCCCTCCGTCCCGGCCGAAGCCAAGGAAGAAGCCCTACGTAAGTTACTGCGCGTCGACGGGTCGGACCTGATCACGGTTAACCGTCGCTTCCACACGATGCTACGCGACGGAGTAGAGGTGGAATACCCCCGAGCAGACGGCTCAATAGCCGGTGATCACGTCAGACTGGTCGACTTCACAAAGACCGAGAACAACGACTGGCTGGCTCTCAATCAGTTTACGGTCGTCGAAGGCCAAGTGAACCGTCGCCCCGACGTG
>CANGYR010000038.1 GCA_947458275.1 Chitinophagaceae bacterium | reverse complement strand
CATCTCCGGCTGCTTTCCTAGGCTGTACCTTTAGAGTTTGAGTAGGCTTTATCATCGCTTCATGCCTTGTTGGATTTGCTCAAATTCTACCTCAATTCCTTCGATCCAAAAAGCCTGAGTTGTCGAAGCATTCATGGTCAATTCAATAGAAGCGGCCATCGGCTTGGATGAATTCAACCTTTGCTTATGGAACATTACGTATTTTCCGGGGGAAGTATACGTGGTGTCAGTTATGGCTGTTGTATAATCCCAGTTGGCGTAATGCTTAATGTCTAATTTTCCGAATAGATATCCGAAGATCTTTATTTGAAGCAATAGTTTTTCAAGAGATGGCTCTCCGACAGTCATCCAAGTAGTTACTAGTTTAGATGGAGACGTTGTAGCGTAGTCGTAATTATAAGAAGATAGATCCTCTAAACTAGTTCTGGCGGTGTTATCCGAAATTCTTCTGGTTCCCACGTAAAGCACGGACTCGACCATTGTCATGGCAGTAACAGAGGATGTTCCTGAATTGTCATACGCATCGTAAGTAGTCCATTCGCCATTTGCAGTGTGGAATACTAAAGATTGCCCGCTTTTCGTTGAGTCGCTGTTAGTCACGATTACTTTGGATTTAAATGGATCGAATACTGCGATCAAGTATTTAGGCACATATCCAACTAGGCTAGGAGGGTAGTCATACGCAGTAGTTAAGTAATTATTCATGTTTAGACCGATGGAATCTTGCTCCACAGCAGGAAATTCCGGAGTAGCGGTGACCATGAATGTCTTAAAATTAAGAGAGATTGGAGTAGAGATCTTTTTGGCATTTGCTCCATTTAGCAACCAAGCACCCGATGAAGCCATCATGAATACTGTACCAAAAATTTCAATCATCGAAGTATTGGAATATGCCCCTACAGGCACTTCAGGGATTTCTTGAACTCGAATGTTCTGAGTAGTGATATTCCCCGCTACCATGTAGACTTTTCGCTCTCTACTTACAATTAAGTAGTCCTTAGTGCCTACAATAGAGGTAATTCTACCGTACTGAGTTTCCCCGATCAAAATGAACTGACCGGCATTCATTTCTAGAGATCCGCCATTGTTAAAGTCGGAAAAATAGATGTTATTCTCGTCCGCCAATAACAAAAGATCTTGATACAGAGTAAGTGAAATATACGGCCTAGAGGAAACTTCCGTATCGTTAAAAGAAGTTCTAACGATTGTAACATCGTACCAGTCATTCAAGGAGGCACTTATGGAGAATGGAAGATTTGCTACGCTTTGTACTTTATTGGCCGCTGTCGTGTCCCTAATGTCTACAGTGTACACCACTTCTGACGCATATGTAGTCAAATTGAAAGTCGCAGCAGTTATTAAGCCCTTATAGTAAAAGATATTGTTCGGACCTGAAGCTGCCCATACAGTGTAAAATCTTCTTCCCGCCGCAAAAGTTCCGCTTGCTATCGGCAAAGAAGATCCATCGGAATCTTCCCAAGTTCCCTTGCTTATATTGTATATTTTAAGGGCTCCCTCAAAATACCCGCCTGCAGAATTGTATTTATAGGCAATAGCGCCATAGGAATTAACAGAAACTCCTACAGTCTGAGTGAAGTAAATAGGCCTAATTAAATAGACATTCCCACCCGCCGCGATAATTCCCCAGAAATCAAATCCAGAAGATGTAGTTAAATTGAATCTATTCTGAACTGCGCTATAGGTGGCTGTGCCATAGAAATACGGATTCATGTCTCCGGTATCAAAATACGATTGGTTCCCAAACGTCTGAAGAAATGAAGAGACTGTAGCGGAATCGGAACTCATGTTGAGTTTTGTAGTTACTGGGGAATCCTGTTGAGTCCACGAAGAAATTGTAAATCCCGATGCGTCAGAGGCATACATGAACCCCTTAGTTGACGCAGATCCGGGGGTCATAAATGCCCCAGACACATAGTAGGCTGTGGAATTAGTCGAAGTGGTTCCTACTTGAAAAAATGCCACACACCAATGCGCTTCTAGATTAGGGCCAGTCGCCCCAGTCCAAGTAGTCCCATTAGTGGAATACATAATTTTATTGGCAGCATTGCTTGTTGTACTTACGGCAACATAATATGAAGCTCCGGTAACTATATTTGATCCAAAAGTTACGGCTCTCCAGAGTTTAGCTGCTGGAGCAGTTCTCGAAGTCCAAGTAATTCCGTCCGGGGATGTGATTATGCTCGCGGTAGTAGCCTCGGTCTGTGCTACGGCAACAAATAAGTTAGGCCCTGCGCCCCACGTAACAGACGTATATTGTAATGCAGCCGGAACGGTTCTATTTGTCCAAGTCACCCCGTCTGGAGATGTCATGACACAGTTTGTAGTTGTTCCGTTTTGGTTTACTGCAACAAATAGCGGAGAAGCCCCTCCATATACAACAGAAGTCCATGCAAGATTTGATGGCACAGTAGTGGCGTACTGCCAAACTATTCCGTTTGACGACCACATTACTCTTTGTGCGGCAGAAGCCCCTCCAGAGTTCCTTACTGCTACAAATCTTGACCCACTCCATGTAACGCTAGACCATCCTCCACCGATGCTTGATAGGGAAGCGTCTTCTACTCGTCTCCAATTAACTCCGTCTGAAGAAATCCATACAGGAAATTGGTTTACGTTTGTTGAATTATTATTTAAGGCAACAAATACTCCATTTCCGTAAGCTACCGCTCCAAATGCATTTGTAAAAATAGTTCCTTGTTTATTGTATCTTACGTTAGCGTCCCAATTAACGCCATCGTAGGTGTATGCTATTCCAGCATCTCCCACCCCTACTAAAATTCTTACGCCCTCTGGAGTAAATCCAGCAGCAAGATTATTAAATCCTTGAGAGTTTCCCGTAGTTCTATAGCTGACATCGCTGCTTGTAATTTGATTGCCCTGCATATCCAATGCATGGCCAACTACTTTTACATATCTAGAGCCAACTGTAGTAGAAGCCGCTGGTTCAATGTCGGTAAAAGAGCTACCCGCAATCGGAGTAAAATAAGGAATGCCTATTCCGGCTGTAGATGCCTCGTAGCCGTCATACTTTAATAATGTACAGTCTGATCTGCTAGGAGAAGATAAGATGTATTTTACATTGTTAACTTCTACGCATTGATCTGAGAAATTGTTTACGTAATTGGTATCGAATACTGGGCCCACTGATCCTAATCCGTTATTGGATTCAATGAGCGTGTTATTTAAAAAAAGATGCCTGAACTTGAGCCCAGCTTGATCGACTATTCCTAATTTTAGGGGATACATCTTCTTATCTACTACACTCTTGTAAGAAGAAAACAACGTCCATCTTTCTACGGGATAAGTAGAAACAGAATTGCCAGTAAACCCAGACATAGCGCATCTAGGTGTAATATAACCCTCATCAGTAAATGTTACGTTATTGGCAACTTTGAATCGATTAGGTGATTGATTAGCCTTTGGTGGTGAATTCTCCAATCCCCCTAATTTTAGCATTTTGCCTATAGCCACATCTACCTCTTAAAAAAATAAAAAGTTTACGTCAGTAATCGGAACAGTATCGTCATCTTTTTTGTTCTTAGAAAAAATAGATGCAATATCTTGTTTTTGTTGTTCCGTGAAATACTGTTGTTTTCCAGCATCCTCATAGTTGTTTCTAGTGTAAATACGTTGTTTTACGTAGTCTAGTAGATATGTTTCACAAACGTCTGGCAACAAAGATTTGTTACAAGAGTTTTTACCTGCTGTTATATAATGACTTGTGGTAACTCCTGCAGTATTAGCTGTCAAAAGAGTAGACCCAGAAGTATTCGTAAAATAAATGTTGCTTACTACTTGCTCGCCTTTGGCGTTTACAGCGCAGCAATGATCGTCCATGACAAATAGATCCGTAGGAGCTGAAGACAAAGCAATAGACACCCCAGAAGTAACGCCATTTACTTTTGCTTGACGAACGTCGAGTGTGGGAAGCTGCTTGAAATATGTAATTCTAATTTTTTCTAGGTTTGCTATTTCGTTTTGGCCAGAAATGCAGACTTTATTGTCTCTAGTAATGTACCCAAAAATATAGCTAAATTCGGATTCTGAAACTGGCTTAATCCTAGAGTATCCTTTGTTGTTTTCCGTTTCTGCAAATCTACCCTCTACCATTGAGAGTGAATTAGTCGAAAAACAGTCTTCAGGAAGTTCATATTCGCCACTAGAATTAGCTGAGTACTCGATTTGACTTTTAAATAAATCAGCGTAAGGATTAGCCTTAAAAATAATAGAAGTGATATACCTCTGAGCATCATTAAAATAACCCACAATTTCAGAATTACTGATGCCATTGATATCCTTATTATCCGTAGAATTCCTAACCTGAGTTATCAAAAATTCAAGTCTTCTCATGCTTGAAGCCTTGCACTTAGGCTGGCTAAGTTACTAATGGCGTTTTGGCGGGCATTGGCCTTTGCCAGTTCTGCACGATATTTTTCTTGTCGTCTAGCTTCCTTGCCTTGTTGAACCATTCCAAGAGCTTTAAGCCCGAGCCCAGCCCCCACAAGATACGGCGTAGCAGGCGAAGGAACGGATCCTGTAGCCGTCATCAAAGACCCTGCTTTTGATACATCTTCAGCAGTTTTTTGGGCTTCAGATACGTCAGGAACTGCGGCCATTTGTTTTTGTTTTACTGCTTCCATATATGCAGGAGAGTATCCTGATACCCTAGGACCAGAAGATTCTCCGCCTTCAAATTCATTGTCATAGGACGGTACTTCCCCTATGTCAGAATTAGCATTCATAAAATCCAGTATTTTAAATACGTCTTTTAATTTATCGTCTTCTGTTGGTTTTTTGAGTGACATTACTTCTTCTCCATTAAAATGCTTTCGATTCTCTTAGTTCTTTCTTTGATTTCGATAACATCGTCTTTTATAGATTGTACCTTAAGTTCGGTTGGCAGTACAACAGTGTTTGCCCTCTGTATCACATAGGTATCTATGGAATACAACGTACCAATTATTGCCGAAATTGGTAAAACTATATACTTAAAAATAACACGTATCGCATCTACGTTTTTCATTCTTATCCTATGGCGCTTAACACTGCTTGTTTATCGTCCTCTGTTACAATAACACCGTCAGCAACATAAGCAGCAATAAGCGATGACGCTAAGGGGAGTGATCCAGTTGAGAGTGTTTCAATGATCTTTTTAATTTCTTCGCTTGCAAATAATTGAGCAATCTGCTGCCCGGTTAATTGCTTTTCTTTGACCTTCACTTTGAAGACAGCGATACCCTTAATGCCCTTAGCGATTTCATCCATGGCCTGTTGAAATTTATCTGCTTGCTCGATTTCGGCGGCTAGGTCGATGTATTCTACTTGGTATCCTGCGGGATACTTGAAGGAGTCGCCAGCTAACCAGACCGCGAGCTCCTCATCTGTGCCTTGAGTCTGAGCGATAACTCTCCACTCCTTAACCTCTAGCACCTCTGGGACTTCAGGAACTTCAGCTACAGCCTCAACCGCAGGATGGTAGATCCAATCGGTTAAATCTTGTGGAGCCTCGAAGACAGTCTCTTCGCCTTTAACCCACTTCTCAGGCTGTGCTTCTACTGCCGGGATTCCGGGAATTGCTGGCGAATATGGTGTGACTACGAATTCAGCTTTTACGATTAGTTTTTTCATTGCCTAGTGCCCTTACAAAATAAGTAAAATTGTCCTATGTCTGAGGCCGTTGTCGCTGAGTCGGCAAATACAAAACTAGCCGAACTAGAAGAAATTGACCCTGCCAAAGAGAAGCGTGAGTTCCCTGAACCCTGCACCCAGCAGTGAGGCTGTCCGGTGAAATAGTTAGTATTAAACGTGCAGGTATAATTGCCAGCCGATGGATTGGTGCAGTTTCCGTTGATGAAATCACTGTCATCTTGACTCACAGTCGTCGTAGAGGCCCCGTCCGTTACAAGTGCTGAAACAAGCACAGCCTTGACCTGTCCAGGGGTCGCCACGTTCTGATCACTAGAAACGGCTTTGGCGCTCTTTGCGATGTAATCTGCGCCTGCTTTTTGACAGACGACGGAAAAAGGTCTGTTACCTGTTCCTGAGTTGAAAACTGTCGCAAATGTTAATGTTGTTGTGCTTGATCCATTAACTGAAACAAACTGAGTTCCTACGCCGTCGGCGTTTGGAGAAACGGAACAGTTCATTCCAGATGTGAGGTTCTGACCGCTACCACGAAGACCGTTTACAAGCGTGCAAGTGTAAACACTAGAGCCTGAAACAGAACAGTTCCCTGAGATGAAATCAAGGTTCTCATCGCTTACAACCCCTGAACTTGAGATCTTAGCGGAGAACGTGTCAGTGCAGGTGTAACTGTCTTGACAGGATTCCAGCCCATTGAATTGACCGATGATAATGTTTGAATTCTCCCAGAATTGAATCGGGACTCGAATATTTTCAAAACTAAGTTGATCCCCATTTGCTAAAATGTTGTTTGCAATTTGTGGGGATAGTGGATTAAGAGTCACTGCATATTCAGGAACGGAGATTTGAAGTACGCTTGTGGTTGAGTTTGTTAAAACTACCGTATAATCTTTTGTTGAGTTGGCAGTATTGTTGCTTCGAGCAATTCTTCCTAGGGTTATATTATTAGCAGTTGAGCGAGCCGCAAGTTGAGAGCCATTCCATAAAGGCATTGGGATTTGTGCGGCACTTGCGCTGACAGTCCCAAGGACAAGGCTTCCGCTGATTAACAAGTCTCCGCCCTGTCTTTTGCACTGGAGTGAATTTGTAACTGTCCCCAATCCCTGCCATGCAAGTGTAGAGAACTGACAAGGTGCCCAGTCAGTGTCGGCGTTGTTTGATGAGTATGTTGAAGACCTTTCGTGAGCCGTGGCTGTAACCAGTATCCTTTGATTGTCAGTTGTGTTTCCTGTTGCGTTTTGTATTCTAAATGTATCTCCAGGTACAACATCAAAGCTAGCACTTGCGTTTGACCACAGAGCTGAAGTAGCTGCCGTGCTTGAGAAAGAAACATCTAAAGCATTTTTGAATATTAAAGGGATTGAAGTGGCTGCGCCCGAGTTACGAAACGAGGCATTTACATGGATGACAGAGTTTCTAAGCGCAGTATAAACACCAGTGGAAGAATTATATGAGTAAACTCCACTGGTCGCACTAGATGAAGTCAGGGAGCCTGTAATGTTAGTATTTCCAAATGTGGCAGTTTGCGATATATAGCTAGTTTGAACTATTGCTGTTTGACCATCCACTTTTAAATCCACCGCACCTACGAAAGCATCATCAAAATAAAAGTCACCTGAAACGGCTACAGAATTGGAGTTAACACTAATCCCGTTTGAGGTTCCTCCTAAAATAAAGGGAACTTTATAAAGACCCCACTTGTTGTTATTTACAACACTGACGCAGGTAGATGTAAGAGTTACGCCGCCGCTTCTAGGACAAACTCGAAGTCCTGCGACAGATGTTTTAATGCGAATCATCGCAATTCCCTGCACACCGTCAGCAAATTGTGCTGCGTATGTAGTTGAATCTTGAATTAAAAGAAGTGGATCTCCGGTGAAATTGGCTTTTAAGGATCTCTTGCCATCGATAACGATAGACGTTTCGTTCGTTTTAAGAGAGTCTCCTAAAACCCATGAGGGGATGACGTTGGAAACAATCAGAGCTTCAAATGAGGCATTTGCCAAGATGTTTTTGTTTCCGGTCTCGATAAGTGCGTTTATCCCTCCAAGATTTGTAACTTGGCTGTTAGGGGCTTGAAGCACATTCGAATAAAGAGTTGTGCTTTGATCCTGCCCTTTAAACCCGTATGGAGCGACCGCCAAAGCATTAAGGAAGTAAAAAAGAATAAATAGAATAGCTAATGTTCTCATTAAACAACCTCGATGATTTCTACAACTTGGCCTGCTGTGTCGCTGATTAGGTAATAATCAGAAGAATCCAGCAAAAACTCAAGCCTATCAGGCCCTATAATCTCAAGACCATTGGCAGTTGTCACGGATGAAGACCCAAAATAAATAGATCCTGAATTGTTTTTAGAAGGTTTAATCAAAAGTTTTTTACGAGCGGCAGAAGGAGCCGATCCAGATACTGTAGCTCGCACTGCAGTCAATCCCACCGTTTTTTGAATTTGAGTAATAGCCCCACTTGAAACAATTGGCTGAGAATCAGAAGAAAGAACTACCGATAAAGACCCAGAAGAAGCTTTTTGCCCGATG
>CANGYR010000037.1 GCA_947458275.1 Chitinophagaceae bacterium | reverse complement strand
TGAAATAGGATTTGCTGACATATTATAGTTTTTTAAGTTCTTTAATTAATTCGTGATATCGTAACAAAGTTAATATATGAGAGTCAGAAATAATTTTTGAATTTGATATAGAATTCAACATATTCGTTACTTCAGACAATTTAATTTTTGTTACTTTATCATCGATGTTTTCAGAATGATTTCGAATTTGTTTTTTCAATTTAACTGATTCAGTAGTAACAAAATCTTTCAAATTAGTTCCGTCGGTTACAGAATTAATGTATTCGCGTAGAATATTTTTTTGGCTTTTATCCAACGTGGAATATTTTGTATTAAAACTATCTACGAGAATTTTATAAGACAGCAATCGAATTTCTTTGTCTTGCTTAATAAACGAATTAATGGTATTGGATTCTGTTAATTTTGTTGTTGCAGATGGCTTTGAAACTAAATGCTCCATCAATGTAAATTTGTTGTTTACATATTCAACAGGATTGTCAGCAACGGTATGTTCAAATAAATTATATATCGAAGCTAAAGTTTTGTAATTATTAACTTTGGCTCTGAAAAAATCTTCGATTACAAACGAATTTTTAATTTCTTTAATTAAATTGTATTTTTGTTTGCTTAAATTAGTTTTACTCAACTTGGAATGAGCATCTAAAACAGCATCAAGTATAGCAGTTGCTTTTGATTCTTTAATTGTTCGCTCTTTAACCAATGTCTGATACAATTTCAATTCTTTGGAAAGTACAGACGAATTAGTAAAGAATTTTTTAATAATGCCAACCGCCTTGGAATCAACATTATTTAAGGTATCGGAAGCTACTTGACGCACAAGTAACTCAAACAAAATACCAGTATTCTTAAATTTTGAATGCTTGAATGATTTCATCTAGAGTTTCAATCTTTTAATAATAAATATATATAAGTTATATTTTCGTTATTCTATTATGTTACCTTCATCTAACATGGAAGTTTCTGACAACAATGTAGATTTTTTAGTAAATTTAGATAATCCATATTTGTCAATTACATTTACAGACTCATTTCGAAATTTACCTGTTCTGGAATTTTTCCATGCTATACGGCCCATAGGATCGTATCCTCTAGGATGTTCGTGCGTGTTATATTTGATACCTTCTTTAGGTCTACCCGCTCCTGGCCATCCGCCCTTAGGAGTACGTTTCTTTTTTGCTTCGCTGTCATATTTTTTCTGAAGCTTTAAATCTACGCTATCTTGTACCGTAGCTTCTTTTTCTTTATCGCCAGAAGCAAAAGGATTACCGCCCCCGCCTTCCTCACCTTCCTTTTCTTCCCCACCGCCTTCCTCACCTTCCTTTTCTTCCCCACCGCCGGCAGCAAATGGATTACCTCCTTCTTCACCTTCTTCTCCTTCTTCTCCTTCTTTTTTAGCTTCTTGATTTCTAGGATCGGCGGGGTCTTCTCCTTCCTCTGCAATTTTCGTTAATCTAAATGTATTTTTCTGGTCTGTAATAATATCTTCTTTTATTACATCAATTTCGTCTGGAGTAAAGTTAAATAAATTTTTATAAATCCAATCAGTGGGAAGTAATTTTCCTTCTATCATAGATTTAGCCAAATCAACTTTGGTGTTATATAATGTTAACTTCTCTTGTTCGTAAATAGTCGAAGGAGAAGTCATATCCAATTCAAAATTGATTAACTCGGCATTTTCATATCCTTGTGAATATAAATGTATAATCGCAATTTTATGTAATTCAGATATAACAATTCTTTGTATACGTTCAACGGTTCTTGCAAATCGAACATCTTCAGCAGCAAGTGTAGCTTTTCCTGAATTGTGAATTATCACTCCGGCTGATGTTGCAAAATTATGATATTTAGTTATTGTTAAATCACATGTGTCAATTTGCTCTGATAAAAATTCTACATTAACTACTTTATGATTAGCATATTCTCCTTTGAAGTTATTTATAAACCCTTTATTAACTTTAGCTAATGGCATATGTGTATCTACAAAACTATATCTATCGATATCAAATTTATCAAAAATTCTATTCAATGTATTTCTAGTTACTTTTAATTTAGATTCTAAATCTTTAAAAGAATTACTCTGATTAGCAATAGAAACTAAATTTTCAAATGTTATAGAATTAAACTTACAGTTATATGTATTTCCTTTATAAAAATCACCCCAACATTTTGTATTACAAAATTCTTTATTGTAATTCATTGTATTACAATTTTTACATGAGTGATATTGCAATGAACGCAATCCTTTATTTGCCGGACCATTTGCCTTAACCCACTCTCCTAATCTTTTACCAGAAATGTCTCCGCCTTTTTTTCCATTAATAGATGCATTTATTTTTATCCTGTCAGAATTTCTGTATTCAAGCATTGCTTTGGAATAGTTTCCTTGTTTTGCTAATTCTTGATGAAATTTTCTATGTTCGAAAAAACTCATAGACCCGTCTAAATTTTCTGGATTGTTATTCCATTTATTTAGATCGATATGATGTATAACTTTACCTGTTTGTTTAATTCCGTAATGATTAGCAACTAATCTATGTACCATTTCCCATTTTCCTGTTCCAGGATGATATACTTCGGTATATCCGGATATATTTTTTTCCGCCGATAATCTAGTATATAATGGCATTAACGACTGATTAGCAACTAAATTTTGTGCCTCTATCCATTCGCCATCTCTTGTTAAAAAGTTATGATCAGGCGTACAGTCTATATATTTTCCATTATCTAAATGAACGCGTACTACTTTTGCATTCATACGGGTAAACCCGGCCCATTCTATTTCGCCAGGAACAATTAATTTTGAGTCTTCATCAATTGAATAAACGTAATTTTTTATGCCGAGTTCATAATCTTCTATTAATTGCAAAACTGTTTTTTCTTCTCCTGATATCAAAGGTATTAATGTATCCGGGGATATGCACAATCCTTCTTCATATCCTAAAAATGCTTTTGGCACTTTTAATGCGGCCATCATTTTATTACGAAGATATTCAATATCATCTATCCCAGTAAATTCCATGCCAGATAACGTGTCAATTTCAGTTCCGGATTGACCTCCGCGTACTGGAAGAAAATAATCTTCTAACATGTTCATCATGTTGAACTTCAAATTATAATCTCCGGTTTGCGGGTCGACATATGGGGTTTTACGCATTTGATTCATTATGCGTTCCATATGATTATCAACTTCTCCGGCAGGAATATTACCTACATCAATTTTGAAAATACGCTTTTCAGGTGCACGCATAATACGATGTATCAACATAGCATCTTCCATCAGCGTTAATTGTTTCCAAACTCTTCTTGCAGGTTCTAATATAGATTTTCCATAAGGAAGAAAATTAGAATCATTTAATAAACGAAAATGTGCAATTTCAAAATTTTCATAAATAATATTTCCGCTTCCTAGCTGTTTGAATTGCACATGATATGGATTGTTCAAATCCAATCCTTCTTCTCTTACAATTTCATATGCAGATAATGGAGTGACATTGATGATTCCTATACCTTCTTGAATGTCCAATTTCAAATATAAGTCGCCGTATTTACACATATTCCGAACCCATGGCCATAAATTAAATTCAACATTCAAAATGTCATAAAACAAATTATGTAAAACTCTTTTAATAGCGTCGTTATCACTGGTAATCCGAAGTACATCTCCGAAGTCATCTTTCATAACAGTTTCGTCTGAATAAATGTCGAGTGCAGAAGCTAATATGGAATCTTGGTCCATAACTTCATAATCGGTATACAATTCTGTTTTTGAAGAAAAGTAATTGTAATTTGGATTGTAAGTAGATAATGAATTAGGTCGTACTCCATGTAATCGAGTAAACCTATCAATGAATTTAGAATTGTGTGCATTTCCCACAGATTGCAAGTGGTCGTTATCAACTACGCGCAATTTGTTTTTACCAACAGTTCTTATAACTACATTGGTGTTAAATAATCGTTTTAATCTTCCGTAAAATGTTTTATCTGACATATTATATTATTTAATATAAATATCGGATATACTAAAATACTCGATTTTAAATCAACCAAGTTAAATCTTCGGCACCTTTCCCTGATTCCATTGACCAGCCGGTGTCTGCTCTGCGACGAAATGAATTTACATACATGCCACTGTTAGGCCCTTTGCTGAAATAGTCCATGGTTTTACGATTCAATTCCAGCCCTTGTTGTTTAAGTTTCAATGCAGTATCACGAATCCATAAGCCAATGGAAAATGCCATTACCAAGTCATCGTTATAACCATGTTGCGCTTCCGGCCTCGAACCATTCCATATAAAAACAAACAATTCGTCAATTAAACGTTTACTGTAAATAACAGGAACTCGTTCTCTCATGTATGTATCTAATTTGGAAATTACTAATGGACGAGTTCGAGAATTTGTTGAAAATCCAGGTACCATTTGTGAATTGTCTTTTAAGTCAATGTATTTGGCTAATTGTTGTGATACATCCGATATAGAAGAATCTTTAGGAGAATAATATAAATTTTTATAGCCTCTGTCAATGGCTACTTGTATAGATGCCCAGCCAATATTGGCATTTTCAATTACCAACAATGCGTCATTGTATTCAGTAGCAATGTTTACTAGTAAATTTCCATAATCTTTAGTTGAAATTTGCCCTTTATATTCAGCGACTTGCTCTAACGTTTCAACATCGAGTACGTGGAATGCTGAATAATCCGCTCCGTCGCCACGTGCAACGTCCGCTACTACAATATAATCTTTGCTGTAATTTGCATGCTCCCAAATCCATAATCCTTGATCATACCCGCGCATTTCTATAGGGTCTTTGCAGTAAGTTTCTCGATACCATTGTAATGTCGCTCCTTCAACAACAGAATGTCCTGAAGTTATAAAATCACAATCGCATTCCTGTGCCGCGGCCTTTACTCCTAGCAATTCATCTTGAGCATCTCTCCAAGTTTGATTTCTTTCAGGATGCACTGTCCAATGTAATTTAATAGGATGAAATTTTGACATTGGATTGGTTTCAGCATCAACCCATGTTTTATGAAAGAAATTTCCTGTACCATTAGGTGTGGATAATATAATAGCACCTCCACCTGTAGCCAGGGTTTGTTGTGAAGAAGTCCAGATTTCCCCAACATTGGATATGAACGCTGCTTCATCTACAATTAATAAAGACAGCGCTTCTGAACGACCGGCGTCACCTGAAGATGAAGTAGCTTTGATTTGAGACCCATTGGTGAATCGAAGGGATAATTTATTTTGTTCTACAGTTTCATTTCTCAGCCATGAAGGTAAATTTTCATACATTACCTTTACTTTAAGTACAAGATTTTTCGCGACTTCTTGTTTTGTAGCAATTACTAAAATGTTTTTATCTGCAAAAAAAGTCATTAACCATAATGCATATCCTGCAGTTAATGTTGATATACCTAACTGTCGTGACTTTAAGATGATGTTGTAATCATGGTCTCGTAACTGCCATAAAGTCTTTTCTTGAAATTCATATAAATGAAATGGTATTTTTCCTTTTTTAGGATGTTGTATTTTACAATACTTCTTCATGAAATGCACTGGATCTGTAGCGCATTTTTTATATTCATCTCGAATAATTTCTTTGAAACTGGCTTGTTGCATATTCTATTTTGTTAATTTAATTTTCCAATTAATTGCCGCAGATGTGAATAAAAAGTTATTCGTATTCATACCTACGTTTACCGTATACAGTCGATCATTTGCCGTTAAATAACTAATAGACGCCCCGAAATACCCCACTCGTTGTGTTTGATTTTTCAATCGATCAACTGCAATTCCGAACACAGGGCCGACAAATAATTTTCTAGTATTTTGTTGCACATAATAAATTTCTCTTATAGTTTTAAGTTTAAATGCAGCATTCCATGTTCGTCCAACAATTTTGTTCTGCGAAATTGTGTCGGTAACAGAAACAAATCCATTTATAGTATCTGTAAATGTCAATGTATCTCGATAAATTGATTTTGCAAAATACATTCGTAAAATTTTCGCAGTATCTATTATTTGTGGAATTTCAACGTAAATAGTAGTATCTCGATAAATGGTAGAACCAGGCTTATACACTGTTTTCGTTACAGGGACAATTAAAGTATCTATTTTTGTTTTGACGACAGTATATTTTTTTCCGTCAATATTTACCTGCGTGGGATTGGGCTCACTACAATTAAATGGAAATAATATCAGCGATGTAATCACCGCTGTTAATATCAATAAAGAAGAAATGTAATTGCTCATAAATATTTAAGTTATTTGTGCTGGCGGAGAAGGAGAAACTGTTGTTCCAGGGCCACTTGAATTTGATATTGCCTGGCCCGGAGGTACAATTATAGTAGCAGACCTAATATATGAATCAATTGCAGTAGATAAATCTTTTGCAAATTGAACTTTGGTTGATTGTCCAGAATATAAACGTTCAACGGCTTGAAGTACTGCAGCTTCCAAAACTGATTTAATCAATGGCATATTATTTATCTTTTACCGGGCCACCTGTTACCCATGAATTACATGTTCTTGATCCTGCACATTTAAATTTGTGCATGGTGCAATATCCTAATTTGCCTGCTTCAATTGTATCCCAGGCATCTTGTTCAGTGTTAGTAGTTTCTTCTTCTGGAGCCGAGTCTATTTCTTGCTCTTGAACCGGAACTTCTTTTTCTCCTGCAGCAAGTCCTTTTTCAATGCAATTCAAAATTCTTTGTGTAATATTAAATGCAGCACAGGAATTACATCTAGCAGATTTTGCTTCTTCCATAGTATCCAATTTCCATGCTTCTGCTTTTTCTTTCCAAAATTTAATGTTTGGATTGTTCGGGTTTAATGGGCCATACCCATATCGATCAATAGCAATTTGTCTGTTTTTCAAATTAACTGCTACATTTTGAGTGGCTATTGGACAAGTTGGTTTATCATCAACTTCTTTCAATAAATCTGTTAATTTAATCATTTTCTACGTTTATTAGTTTTATTGAATTCTTTAATTGACTTTTCAAGAACTGCTTCGAAAAGATTGTTTTCAAAGTTTTTGTTAATAGATTCTTTGACAAATGGTACTGCAATGTTAAATTTACCGGCTTTAGCATCGGCCTTTACAGCATCTACTTTGGGGCCAGCGGGTGTCGCACCAGGATCGAATTGTGGCATGAACTTACGCTCTGGAGATCCTTCTGCTGGCAGAGGTAATGCAGCTAAATTCTCTGCAACTTTTTTTGCGATTGCTAAACGCAATTTATATCCTTTATTAGAGCTTTTATCTTCAAATGGTTTACTGCCGAGCCAATCGTATATCACCTCTACCCCTGATATTTCTTGTGCAACAATATCTTTTATCATTTTATCATTTAAGAGAGCCCCCGGAGCGTTTTTGTCAGTTTGTTTATTTATATTAGACATTATCATTTTTTCAATTTTATTAGCGTCGGCGCCTAATATATTTGTTTTAAATGATTCTCCTTGTGCCGGAACTTTACCTCCTTGGTTTTTTGCGACTATAAGTATTTGTGCAGCTGCTAATTTTTGTGCAACGTTAGCACCAGGCAGATTGAAGTCCGTTCCTTTGATTTGTGCTTTATCTCCCCCAATTGAAATTGCTCCTGACCATCTATGGTGACCGTCAATAATTATTTTTTCTTGTGCATCGGCAACAACTCCTTTTGCTATCGGACCAGAATTAATAGCATCTATAAGATTTCGTGCCGATCCTAAAGGCCAAGAAACTGATTTCATTAAATCAATTTCACTTTGCGTTGGAGAGAATGACATTGCTTGCCCAGATACGTTACCAACCCCAGCAAAATCATCGTCATCAGCACCATCGTCTTTTGGCGCTTGTAAAACTTTTAGCAAATCTGGATTGTCTGCATTTTTATTAAGATAAACAACAGTTTTTTCCGGCCCCGCTTTAAATGCTTGTGAAAGAGACTTTCCTACTTCTTGGGCATCCTCTTTTAACAAACCTGCTAATTTTTTCAATCTAGCAGCTTCTGGTATTAAATTTTTGTTTTTCATATTTTTTAATAGCAAACTTAATCAATTTTTCCTGATCCCATATAACTAGCATTACATGTTTTATTTTGTCCTATATATTTTTTGTCATTAACTAAATTTGTTATTTTATATATTATATAATATTTCATATGTCACCAAGCTTTACAGGACCAATATCTAGCTTTCCATCTTGGGCCTGGATTGTCGCAATTATGTCTAGCACGAAATGACTTTCTTCTTGCTGGATTGTTCTTTTTAATTTTCATTCCTGGTTCTCCAAAGCCAACTTTAACTACATTTCCTTTGTCATTTCTCACATATACCGCGCGCTTTCTA
>CANGYR010000036.1 GCA_947458275.1 Chitinophagaceae bacterium | reverse complement strand
GGTTTCTCGGTTTAGGTGACAAGGGCTTTTGGGCTCTGTGGGAGCTTTTGAATGAGGAGGAACGAAGCGATTGGAAGCTTCTTCAATGGGCACCTTGGGTGAAATCGTGAACTTCTCATCTCACAAATGATCACCAAAAAAACTTTCAAAAAAGTGTGATCACCGCCTGTTCAAATTGAGGCACCGTATTATATTCCCTACATCGGAAGGAAATGGATCCTTCCTCCCACAAAGGGTGCTCACATGCACGGCTACGAATACGATCCCACCTACCAAGAGCATCGTGAAATCCTGGCTCAGGCCATCTTTTCGAAGATGGAAGCCACCGGTTTTCAGCTCCTCCCTTGGAAGGGGAGCAATGAAGCCGTCTTCTTCCGTCCGGTGGATGGAATGACGGGGGTACAGATTTTGGTTTACACTTCCGTGGTGGGGGGTTCCGGGGGCATTGAGGTTCGTCGTGCAGGGACCGATGCCATTCGGGTTTGTGCGGTGTACACCAACCCCAAGGGGCAGGAGCGTGGCCTCGTCAAGGCGGACTCTCGGGTCAATCGTACGGGTCACATCGATGACATCGTCAATCGTATGTACCTTCGCATGCGGGAAACTTGGAAGGCTGCGAAGTGCACCGGCCTCTGCAAGAAGTGTGGCGCTCCCCTCTTCATCTCGAAGAAGGGCAATGCGGTTTGCGCTGACACCTGCTGGGTGAAGTGATCACCAAAAAAACTTTCAAAAAAGTGTGATCACCACCTGTTCAAACCCCAAGAGTTGATTATATTCTCTACATCGGAAGGAAATGGTTCCTCCCTCTCCTCGGAGTCACACATGGTGAAGGCAATTTTCGTCGCGGCCACTTCTGAGGATGATGTGATCGGAAGCCCCATTTCCTATCGAGGCATTCTCCAATCCGAGTTCGAGGCTTCCTTTCAGGAGCGGGGCATCAAGGGTGCTCACGTTAATGTGGGTGGTATCGTTCACGAAGCCCATGAGTCCGCTTCCGGGTTGGCCGGTCGACTGGTTGAGGTGATGGGTCCCAATCGGGAGACCGTCCAGGCTGCCATCGCGGCTTACTTCACCACCGAGGGCATTGCTCCTCCCTCTCCCTCCGATGTGGGTGAGGGTGCCTCCTTCCGCATTCCTATCAACTGGATCTGAACAAAAAACTTTCAAAAAAGTTTCAAAACCACCTGTTCAAAATCCAAGAGTTGATTATATTCTAAACATCGGAAGGAAATGGATCCTTCCACTTCCCAAGGGTTGTTCACATGGACGCCAAGACTCTGGTTCAAATCATCTCCATCCTTCCGGATTCTCAGTCCATCCTCATCCGCGGTGACCACGGTGTGGGTAAGTCCCAAATCGTTCACCAGCTGGCCCAGTCCAAGCGGAAGGAACTCATCGATGTCCGCGCCTCCACCATGTCGGAGGGTGATGTGGTGGGTTATCCCGACCTTGAGCGGACCAAGGAAACCGGTGTGGCCTCCTTCGCTCTCCCCTCCTGGTACGCTCGGGCTTGTGAGGAGCCGGTGATTCTCTTCCTCGACGAGCTCAATCGCGGTCTTCCTGGTGTTCTCAACTCCCTCTTCCAGGTGGTTCTGGACCGGGAGCTGGGGAACGGTCCGGATGGTCGTCCCCGTCGTCTTCACCCCGGCACTCAGGTGGTGGCCGCGGTCAACTGGGGCGGTGACTACACTGTCAATGAGATGGACCCGGCTCTCCTCTCCCGTTTCTGGGTGGCTGAGTTCAAGCCCACTCACGGTGACTGGATTGCCTGGGCTCGTAGCGAGGGTGACATCGACGATCTCATCATCGACTTCATCACCCTCCAGCCCATGCACCTTCGACCCACCAAGGCGGTGGAGCCCGGCAAGGTGGCTCCTAACCAGCGTGCTTGGGCCATGCTGGATCGTGCTCTGAAGTCCTCCGGTCACAAGCTCTCGGACCTGGGTGGTTCTCCTCCTGAGATCCTCTACCCCATGGCCATGGGCTTTGTCGGGGTGGAGGCCGCCGCGGCCCTGGTGGATTTCGTCAAGAACTACTCCTCCGTCATCACGGCCGAGGACATTCTGGATCGTTGGGATGCTGTGGCGGCCAAGGTGAAGCCCCTCCCCACTGAGAAGAAGCTGGCCATCATCGAGAAGGTGAAGGTCCACTCCTCCTCCAACAAGTGGGACCTCACCCAGGCCGGCAACCTTCGTAAGTTCTTTGATGTCCTCACCGGTGAGGGCAAGATGGCCCTTCACTCTGCTGTGATGGGTTCCGGTAGCCAGTCCAACATCAAGAACTTCCATGGTCTTGTCAAGGACGAAATCATGGCCATCATCAATGCGGCCAACTCGGTTGCTAAGAAGTCTAAGTGATTCTTGTTCCGGCATAGCTCAGTCGGTAGAGCAAGCGGATCATAGTCGGTTTTTACTTTACTTCAAAAAAATAATCATAAAATCACAGGTTCGAATATAGTTATTGTTGGAGGACAGCAATGACATCCTGTGAAAACTGTGGTATAGAACACAGTGGTAAATATGCTAGCGGAAGATTCTGCAGTTCAAGATGCAGTCGATCTTTTTCAACTTCAAAAACAAGAGAAGAAATAAGTAAGAAGGTTGCAAAAACCTTAAAATCTAAAACAGTCTTCATTGAAAAGATATGTCCTGTTTGCTTAACAACATTTAAGGTCACAAAGAGAAGGATTGGAAAACAATCATGCTCGATTAAGTGTCGTAGTAAACTTTCCAACTCTAGACCAGGTGTTAGAGAGAAGCTTTCAATTGCAAGAACTCAAGCTATCATTGATGGAAAGACTAACGACAAGTCAATAAAATGTACATACACCTTTAATGATTCACAAATACGCTGTGACTCAAAAATTGAATATGCTTGTTTACACTACTTTGAAACTGTACACAATGCCATTTCGATGAAGCGCTGTAATGAATCAATCGAGTTTGATGACAATGGGCAGAAGAGAAGATTCATTCCTGACTTTATCATTGAGACTGAAAAGGATTGTTTCATTGTTGAATGCAAGAGTTTTGTTTCCGTAAAGAGCTTAAATGAGAAATGGAGAAAATACAATGAACTTTCGATTCTCAAAAGAGATATCTTAACCAAGTTTGCTACTGAGACTCACAGGAAACCTTTTTGGTTTACAAAAGATCTCCATGCGGCTTATTATGGCAACATTAAACCTGCTATGCAATAGGCTATCGACTTAACTTAATCAACAGATTAAAAAATCTGTGTACGGCACTGGTTCGAGTCCAGTTGCCGGAGCCACCCCTCTCACAATCTTTGAAATCTTTGCCGAAGTGGCGGAACGGTAGACGCCGAGGATTTAAAATCCTCCTCCCTTACGGGAATACGGGTTCGAATCCCGTCTTCGGTACCACTTATTGGAGTGTCGTTCAATGGCAGGACGCCTGACTTTGGATCAGGCTATGAGGGTTCGAATCCTTCCACTCCAACCATTTGCTCCCATCGTCTAACGGTCAGGACTCCAGATTTTCACTCTGGAAACACGGGTTCGATTCCCGTTGGGAGTACCATTCACATGCACCCATATCGGCCCCGGCTTCTAACCGGTACTCGTAAAGAGCAACCCGTAATTGGACTTATGTAGGTTCGAATCCTACTGGGTGCACCACTTTAATGAACAGCATTTTCTTCCTGGTTTGACACTCTGGAAAGACAGAGAAATTTGAAAATGGAGAATGTACCCTTAGCTCAGTTGGATAGAGCGGCAGCCTTCGTTGGAGCCTTGCAATGGAAACGTTGCATTGCATACACTCTCAAATTCGGGGAAATCTTACAAGTAATGTTGATGACAATCCCGAGCCAAGCCCGCAAGGGAAGGTGTAGAGACTAGATGGGAGTGGCCTAAAAGAATCAAATAGATTCTCATGGTTGAGGGATAGTCCAGACCACAAACACATTAGTGGTGACGAAAGTCATAGTGGTAAGCTAAGCTGCGGGTCGCAGGTTCGAGTCCTGCAGGGTACGCCATCTTATAGGATAAAGCAAAACCTCCATAATATATATAACGTGGAGGTTCAAATGAGTAAGTTAACAAATTGCAAGTTTTGCAATAGCGAACTCAGTAAAAGAAGCATTGGTGGACATACCAAATTTTGCGATAAAAATCCAGACAAAAACATTCATATTGAAAAGCTTAAAAAAGCAAGAAATTCAATCAATAAAGAATCTTATTCAAAATCAAGTGAAGCAGTTAAAGCTGCACATAAAAGAGGTGCTTATGACAATAAAGTTTCTCATAAACAGCGACAAAAACTTAGTGCAAGTCAAAAACTAAAAATTTCTGAAAAAAGAAAGGCATGGCTTGCGGCAAATCCGGATAAGCATCCTTGGAAGAAGTCAAAATTTGACAGTGAACCTTGTCAAAATCTTAAACATGCATTGACAGCAGCAGGTGTAAATTACATTGCTGAGTTTACACCTTTAATTGACAGATTTTTCTCAATCGATATTGCGTTTCCAGCGTTGAAGCTTGGAATTGAAGTCAATGGTGAGCAACATTACAATCGTGATGGATCTTTAAAATCATACTATCAAGAAAGACACAATTTGATTGAAGAAGCTGGTTGGAAACTTTATGAAATTCATTATTCATCTTGCTACAACGAAGAAAAGATCAATTCTATTGTTGCATCATTGATAGAAAATCATGACCTTAAGAATGTTGATTTAACATTTGAGATCAAACAATGGCGAACAAAGAAAACTAAAGATGAAATTGATCAAGCAATTAGTGAAGCAACAAAGGGAACACTTTGGATTTGTAATGAAAACACAAGAAGGCGTGTTCAACCTGAGGAAGTAGAAAATTTAATTTCTAATGGGTGGAATCTTGGTAGGATAAGTCCTGCGAATAGAATTCATAGCAAAAGACTTTTCTCAAGAAAATTTGCAACAAAACAAGAATATACAGAATCTCAAAAACTTTCCGAAGAATCTCTTCAGAAATGGAAAGATACAATCAGAATTACTGATACTTCCAAATTTGGATTTATTAGTAAAATTGCAAAAACTATGAACTGTTCTCACACACATGTTCGTAGAATATTGAACAAATACTTTCCAGATATAAAATCATTTCAAAGAAAATCTATTTGAAATTTCGGGTCGCTAGCTCAGTTGGTAGAGCATCGGACTTTTAATCCGTTGGTCCTGGGTTCGAGCCCCAGGCGGCCCACCACTTAAAACCTAAAATGCAAGAAGCACAACATGGGAGGGAAGTGAAAATGACAATGCTGACATTCCATTTGGTTGTTCCAAAGACAAACCCTGGTCCTGATGAATCCCGTTTCAACTACAATCCATTCACGATTTCCAGGGATGAGATCGATAGTGTAGAACCCGTCTGGCATGGTGGTTCTAATCTCTGTCTGAAGGATGGCAGGATTCTTCATGTTGATGAGTCTTGGGCCAGGGCTTATTCTTTCTTCACGGGGAAGTCCATGGAAGAGATTGAGAAAGCACTCTTGGATGAAGAGATTTGAAGTTTTCATCACGTGATTCACAGATGAACCCGCTTGCATAGGTATGGTAAACCATTCAATCATGTTTGCGATTCAACCTGATTCAATCTAGATAAACTCATAAACAACATAGAGCATTACTTCCGAGGATAAGATGAAGAATTTTGTATTCATGACTTTGTTTGCTGCTGTTGCTTGTTCTCCTTCCGAAAGGCTTGAATGTGCAGGTGAATGTTTTCGTACTTGCAATTTTCTAGAACTGCAGCAGGGAGGAGATCACAACGAAGGACCAAGTCCTTGTGATGCATGTGAAGATGCACCACGAAAGCCGTTTGAAACCTCAGATTGCTATGAGTACATTCAAGAATCTGTTATCGCTAATATGGGATTTCTTGAATGCTATTGTGCCATTCCTAACATTGATGAATCCTACGAAAAGTCTTGTGAAATGGTAATCGAAAACCACGGTGGAGAAAAGAAGTACCTTGCATCTTACTGCTTCAATGAGTGAATGCTAATGCATAGTGCCCAGCTCGCTTCAAAGCTCGATGCTTTTCGATACTCTACTTTCCTCTTCTGTAAGAGGAAAAAGGGTGCTATCCTTCCTACAACCATGAAGCTCCTCTCCTGGGATGAAGCCCTTTCTCAGGTTATTACTACTCGATTGTGGACGCAGGGTCTCTACCTTCTCAATGCTGATGGTACTTTCAAGTGCGTCAACAGAGACATTCGTGCCCTTCTAAAGGGAGGACTTCTTGAAAGCTTTATACAATCCGAAACCGTTGAGTACTATAACGGTATTACACGAACTCTTTGCGTTCAAAGGGTAAGAATGAAGTCTTAGCTGATTTAGCTCAGTTGGTAGAGCAGCGGTCTTGCTAAGTGAAAGATTTGCTAAAATAGCTCAGATGGCAGAGCAACTGCCTCGTAAGCAGTAGGCCTTGGGTTCGAGTCCCAATTTTAGCACCATACACTATATGAACTTGACCATTATAATTAGCATGAGGTGCTCATGTTCCAATGTAATGGTTGTCAAAGAAATTTTAAATCACGAAAGGCTGTTAAAAGTCATTGGGCATATTGCCCAATGAAAAATGAAATAGAGCTTTTACTTCCTCCTGAAATTATTGCATTTGAAAACATGGGCTTTAAGCAAAAAAGAGTTCTTCTTTTAGAAGAAGCAGGCTATAAATGTTCTCAATGTGAATTTTCAAAAACCCGAGAAAATGGTAAGACAATCCTTGAAATTGATCATATTGACGGTGATCATACTAATAATGAAAAGGAAAATCTTAGAGTTCTTTGTCCAAATTGTCATGCATTAACTCCAAATTTTAGAAATTGGGGGAGAAGCAAAAAGAAATCATCAGGCCGTATTCGAAAAGAAAATTTAGAATTTGAAAATCTTTTAGAAATAAGAGAACAAAAAAGAAAAGAGCTTGACAATAAAATTATTGAAATAACTCTTAAAGCTTTTGAATTCAATGAAATTGATTTTAGTCGTTATGGATGGGTTTCGAAGCTTAATGAAAAATTAAGATTAGATGCTAATATAAAATTTACAACAGCAGCAATTGGGAGAAAAATAAGATTTCTTCTTCCAGATTTTTTTAAACAAAACTGCTATCAGCGTTATATTAACTTTGCTTAAACAGGTCGTCAGTTCGATCCTGACAGTCAGCACCATGCAGGTATGGTATATGGGTTGTGCCCCAGCCTTCCAAGCTGGAGAAAAGGGTTCGAATCCCTTTACCTGCTCCAACTTAAAATTGAAATATTTCCTGTACATCTTGAGAAAGTAGATTATATTCTAAGCATGGGGAATAGGAGAGTTCCTCCACTTAAGGAAGTGTGGGTGAGTGGTTTAAACCTGCAGTCTTGAAAACTGCCGTACTTTAAAGGTACCGCCCGTTCGAATCGGGCCACTTCCTCCATAATAATAAGACATGAATAGTTTCTAAAGACATATTTACTAATATGGAACGATTCTTTCTTGTCTACAAAACAATCAACAAGCTCAGCGGTGAATATTATATTGGTGTTCACATTACCAGCAACTTAAACGATGATTATATTGGTTCTGGTAAGAGGCTAAGATATTGCATTAAAAAATATGGTAAGGAATCTTTTGAAAGGCAAACTTTAGCTATTTTTGACAATGCTCAAGAAATGTTTCAGCTTGAAACTGAGTTAGTTTCTGAAGAAACTTTAAAAGATCCACTTTGCTTAAACTTGAAAGTTGGTGGATATGGTGGTTGGTATCTTAAAAATGCTAACTTGCTATGGAGAAGTGATCTTCAAATAAAAAGATCTCCATTTAATAAAACTGAATGGAGAATCAAGAATGCTGAAAACATTGCTAAATGGTCATTTTTAGGACTATCGAAGGGAAGACAAAAGATATTAGAAATGCGTGAAAATGGTTGGAGATCACCAGGCTTTTCTAATAAATCTCATAATGATGACTTTAAGAAAATGATGAGTCAAGTTATGTCAATTGCCCAAGCTGGAGAGAAGAATTCCCAGTATGGAAAATGTTGGATTTACTCCCTTTCAGAGAAACAGAGCATAAGAGTCAAGAAGGAAGATGTGCAAGAATGGCTAAACAAAGGTTGGCAACTTGGTAGAAAAATGAAGTTTAATTGAACATCTTCACTTCTGAGACTAGAATAAAACATAAATAAGTATTATCAAGAATACACAGGACTTTGTAAGTCTATGTGAATAATTCGATTCTGTTATCATTAATTATCTTTTAGGAAGGTAGCCAAGCGGTTAAGGCACCCGACTTATATTCGGTTTAAGGGCTGATATCCCTAAGATCATGGGTTCGAATCCCATCCTTCCTACCATCTTCTTTCCATAGCTCAGCTGGATAGAGCACCGCATTCCTAACGCGGGGGTCACAGGT
>CANGYR010000035.1 GCA_947458275.1 Chitinophagaceae bacterium | reverse complement strand
CTTCGAGGCAGGGATTCCTGTGCATGCCAGAATTGATCGAGATGAAGCGATGGCTTTGATAATGGAAACAGAAGGGGCGAACCGGACGTATTGTCTGATTCGCCCCGAAGGCACCGCCTGAGCCAACGAATCTTGGGCAGGTGGTTCGTATTTAAAGATGCCTGACGACGGCCCTAGGGCAAGCCCAAGTCGATAGGGGTAAATCCCGATACCGAGGGCTGAATAGATGTCAGGTAGGGCCGAGACCGCGTCACGACATAGATATATCGAGGTAGGGGCAGCACCGCGTGCTGCCCTAGTGCCTTGGGTAGGGACGGCTCTCCGAGCCGTCCGTTCGTCTGCAGCGATCCGTCTCTCATTCGGCTCAACGGCGGTCTGGTAGGGACGGCTCTCCGAGCCGTCCGTTCGTCTGCAGCGGTCCGTCTCTCATTCAGCCCAACGGCGGGCTCGGAGAGCCCGCCCTACCCAATACCCCATCATCGTATCCGGTCTCCCCTTGTCTTATGCATCGCCCCAACCGCTAACCGCCAGCCGCTAACCGCTACCACCCCTCGTCACCGTGTCCACTTGCCAACGTGTCCCCTAGCGGCGATTCTCGCCGCCATGAGCACCCCCTCTGGCTCTGCACCCACACCCGACCGCCTCGTTTCCCTCGATGCCTTCCGTGGGCTGACGATGTTGTTCATGGCATCGTCAGGTTTCGGGATCGCGCAGATTGCGAAGGCTTATCCGGATTCGGCTTTCTGGGAGTTGCTACGCTATAACACCTCGCATGCCGCGTGGATCGGCGGCGGGGCGTGGGACATGATTCAGCCTGCGTTCATGTTCATGGTCGGCATGGCGTTGCCCTTTTCGTCCTCGCGTCGCACCGCCGAAGGACAGGACCAACGGAAACTCTGGCTGCATACCTTCTGGCGGACCTTCGTGCTCGTCGCCATCGGCGTCTTCCTATCCACCAGCGCCGGGTCTCGGCCTAACTTCATCTTCACGAACGTCCTCGCCCAGATCGGACTCGGGTACGTCTTCCTCACCCTGCTCGTGGGCAAAGGATGGAAGGTCCAGCTCAGCGCCATCGGCGTCATCGCCGTCGCCACCTTGGCCGCGTTCGTGCGCACCCCCATCGCCATACCTGAGACGGACTTCAAAGCGCTCGGCGTGACTGAGGCGGGCCAGACGCTGAATGGCCTCTGGGCGCACTGGAACATGAACG
This sequence comes from Chitinophagaceae bacterium, assembly GCA_947458275.1. Classification (GTDB taxonomy): domain Bacteria; phylum Bacteroidota; class Bacteroidia; order Chitinophagales; family Chitinophagaceae; genus Ferruginibacter. The sequence continues at coordinate 7,270 of CANGYR010000035.1, read as the reverse complement.
CCAATTTCGCGGCGGACTTCGACCAGTGGTTCCTGAACCTCTTCCCGCGCGAGAAGCCCTTCGTCTTCAACAACGGCGGCTACCAGACCCTCAACTTCGTCCCTGCGCTCATCACCATGATCCTAGGGCTCATGGCCGGGGAGAATCTGCGGGCGAACAAGACCGCAGGCGAGAAACTCGGCTGGCTGCTCAAAGGCGGGGCCATCTGCCTCGTCCTCGCGCTCGTGACTGGCACCACCCTCTGCCCCGTCATCAAGCGCCTCTGGACGCCCTCCTGGGCCTTTTACAGCGGCGCCGTCGTCCTCTGGGCCTTCGCCCTCTTCTACTGGGTCATCGACATCAAGGGCCTCAAAGCATGGACCTTTCCGCTCGTCGTCGTCGGCATGAACTCCATCGCCATCTACGTCGCCTATCAGCTCACCGCCGGCTGGATCCGCAGCGTCGGCCGCACCTGGCTCGGCAATGGTCTCTTCGAAGGCACCACCGGCCCCCTGATGCAGAGCCTCCTGGTCCTCGCCGTCCTCTGGACCTTCTGCTGGTGGCTATGGAAGCGGAAGGTGTTTATCCGGGTCTGAAGTTTGGGGCACGATTCATCGTGCACACCTCTACGGAGGCCACCCGCAGCTTGGTATCTTTTGTCATTCGATCTCACATCTCTGGCGTGAGAGAAATAGGATACATTCATAAACATCTATTTATTAATAGTTTATGTAATCATCATTTGTTGACAGTTTACTGCTTTCAACTGTTGACATCGTTAAGTTAATAAACTCCACTTTGTTTATCAGCCGCCACCCAGGGCGCGGGTTTAACCCCCTTCCCTGCCAACGGCACCACCGCTCCTTGATAGTCGAGTTAGTTGCTTCGTCCCCAGGTCATACGACCGGGGACCACCGCCGACGGCATGGCACTCGTGCCTCGGCCCCTTTCTGATCAGCACAAGCTGGTTCCAGCCAACCAATGAAGCTGGCGGTAGACCACATTAGTTTTGTGGCCAATACCGTGACTACAACAGAGGACTCCCCAAAGGGGATCTGACCGCCTGGGAGGCCAGGATGGTGACCGTACCGCTATTCGGGACACATCGCGCCACATGAGAAGTACGCCAAACCACGGTACAATCAATGAGCCGAGAGATCTAGGTATTACTTCTCACACGGGGACGCCCGTGGTGTTTAAATTTACCCTATGGAAAATTTGGAGAGGTCGCGTAGTGGCCTAGCGCGCCCGCCTGCTAAATGGGCAAACCCGAAATGGGTTCCGTGGGTTCGATCCCCACTCTCTCCGCATTTAGACCCGATAGTTCAATGGAAAGAACCGGCGGTTTCTACCCGCCTGATACAGGTTCGACTCCTGTTCGGGTCGCCACTCTCGGGCCCTTAGCTCAATGGTCAGAGCAACCCTCTCATAAAGGGTTAGTTGCCGGTTCAAGTCCGGCAGGGCCCACCTCTTTCGGACGCATAGCTCAGTTGGTTAGAGCACCCCGTTGATAATGGGGAGGTCGATGGTTCAACCCCATCTGCGTCCACCATTTAGGACGCGTAGCTCAGCCAGTCAGAGCGCACGGCTCATATCCGTGAGGTCGGAGGTGCGAGTCCTCCCGTATCCACCCTTCCAGCAACTCACTCGGCTCATCCCTTTTCCACTATTACCATGAAAACTAACCTAAACTTCACCTTGGCTAACTTCCAGGACCACAGCGGATACCTCGAAATGTTCAGCGACTGTCCGTGCTGCGGCTCGGATCATTGGACGCACATGTATGAAACAGATCTATCCGTCGACGGGAAGGTCGTAGGCAAAGCTAACACCTCGCATGAACATGCCGGACAGCCGCCGGCGGTAAACTTCACCCTCGATGGTACAACTTGGTATTCCGTGACGTACTATGATGGCTACGAGAATGTCAAAAAGAGCCTTGGCGAAAATGGCGAAGCAACCGACGTTCCTACAAGTAACCGGGGGCTCTTAAGTGACTCGGAGCGACTCGCAAATCTGGAGAGATTAAGCACCTCAGAGTTACTGAAGATGCTGATAAGCAATATAGATAACACCGAGTACGACGACGTCATAAAGGCCTACGATCACTTGACGGAGCTGGTGTCGGCCGTGGCGGCCAAACCTCCCCAGAAGACCTAAGAAAGCGGTAAAACGAAACCGCCCCACATACAAACAACATGAATAGGGACGCACACGGGGTCAGGTCTTTACCCGTCAAATAATCGGCGCCTGGTCGCTACCCTCACCGGCTGAGCCAGGTGCTCGCCCATTTCCCCGAAACCGACATGGATAACAAGAACCCGGCAGACTCCGGCTGCCGTCAACCTGGACTCCAGGATCGGTAGTCGGCAACATGTTGGATCACTTTAGGTCGCGTAGCTCAGTTGGATAGAGCACCGTATTGATAATGCGGGGGTCGGCGGTTCAAATCCGCCCACTGCCTCGTTTAAAGTAACTCACTCGGCTACCCCTTTCAAAACTACCATGAAAAAACTCCCAAACTTCACCTTAGTCAACTTTCAGGAAAACCCTTATTTCATTGAGCATATCGATGATTATACGGGCAACTACTCCACACCCCACCGCATGTTCGACACAGATCTGTCAGTCGACGGAAAGGTCGTAGGTAGAGCGTACAAGAAGTGTGGAAATGACCACCCGTTTCAGGCAACACACTTCACCCTCGATGGTACGAATTGGTACACAGTGCGGTACACTTTCGGCCGAGTCCATGTAACCAAGCGCCTTGGCGAGAACGGCGCCCCATCCGACATGCCAATAAGTAACCGGTGGCACCTCAGTCACCACGGCAGCTACAGCGCGTGTCAGGATAGAGTGAGCATCACAGAGCTGAAGAGGCGGCTGGCTGAAAACAATGAGGATACGGAGTTCGACGATGTCATGCTCGCCTATGCTCACCTCGATACACTGATTGAAGCCGTTCCCACCAAAGAACCTCCTAAACAGCCCTGACATGAGCCACGACCCTACCCCGCCCCGGGATCCGTTCCTGGACAACCACTACGTCCGCAACCCGCAGCACGCCGAGGAGGGCCGATCATAGGGTCAGAGGCGCAAGCCCTCCCGCATTCGCATTTACCGCAACTAACTCCGCTACACACTACTATCCTTAATGAAGAATAACCATAAATTCACTCTCGTTAACTTCCAGGACCACTCCTGCGGGCTGCTCTATGGCGACTCCAAGACCAATTGGATGTGGAGTTTCTGGCAAAACATGTACGTTACCGACTTAGCAGTTGATGGCCAAATAATTGGCAAAGCCTATTGTGCCCTGTGGGTCGGTCCAGGTGGGTCATCAGACTGGTGCGATGAATTGGACCACGTCCACGGCGGCGGCGACTGCGATTCTCCTGAGACTAACTTCACGATTGATGGCACGAATTGGTATTCAGTTTGGCACTATTATTCTTATGGTGGTCCTACGGATGACGACAGCCAAAGAATTGCCCGAGGAATTTACGGAGAACGAGTCATGCAGCCTAATTGGAGAAGCCGAGATAATGTCGAGGAAGTCACCAAAAGAATTGGTATGTCTGGTCGGCCTCGCGAAAAAGTACCTCACGGATCAGCTGAGTTCCTCGAAATAATGGAGGCCTACGATCGCCTGACCGAACTCATCTCGGCCGTCGCGGCCAAGGAACCTCCTAAACAGCCCTGACATGAGCCACGACCCCACCCCGCCCCGGGATCCGTTCCTGGGCAACCACTACGTCCGCAACCCGCAACACGCCGAGGAGATCCGCCGCCTGGAGATAGGCCGCACCCTGGTGCTTAGCCGATACGGAGACCTGCCTCTCACGGCAAAGGCCCGCCTTGAGGCCATGAAGCTCCTGGGCGCCTCCGGCATGCTCGTGGACGACGAGATCCCGACCCAAGCGCTGCTCGAGCTCTACATCCAGTACGTCGTGCCGCACCTGCCTCCGCCTACGCCCGGCCAAGTCGACGACTAGGTAGCCGAAGGCGGGCGGCGGGCTCGGAGAGCCCGCCCTACCAGAGGAAAAGGACAGCACGTGGTGCTGATAAAGGCTGAGCCTTCGAGGTGGAAAGTGGGCACGAGTAACGGTCATAAGGGGAGATGCACAACCCCTTGCCCACGTGTCACAGTGCCAAAGGACTAGGTCGGCACGCAGTGCCGACCCTACCTTAGATGCAGCGGATGCGATGTCATCGCATCCCTACCCTTACGCGAAGTAATCGACGCCGCCTTGGAAGAGGGGCTGGTGCTTGTTGCCGGGGATGTTCTTGGCGACGTTGGCGCCGGCACGTTCGGTGTGGCCCATCTTGCCAAGGACACGTCCGCAAGGGCTGGTGATGCCTTCGACGGCTTCGAGCGATCCGTTGGGATTGAACTCGATGCGGTTCGAGGGCGCACCGCACATAATGGGGTCTGACCCTATTAATGGGGTCTGAACCCATTATGCTCAGGCCCAATCCATTTTGGTGCCCTCGCCAAAAGGTGCGGCCTGACGCCGTGTTCAGCCAACCAACTTATTCAGCTTTCTGCCTCCAGAAGCGTGCGTAGTATTTCGCTCTGCTTGCACGAAGATAGTCGAGGTGATGCGGGATGATCAGAATCTCCTCATCGAAAACAAAGTTCAGATCAGGAACATCTTCGACTCGGAACTTCAATACCTTCCGTAGATCGAACGTCCTCCAGTGTTCAGCGACTTCTTTGTATTCCTCCTCGGATACCTCGAACGGATCCCAGCATAGGCCAGTCCCCATACCGCCACCGGCTGACCCCGAGCGAAGAACCTCGTTTAGTGCATTCCGCCCAGGGACGATGGAAAAATACAGTGCATCGGGAATATCCAAAATAAACCGATACAGCGGGCTCTTCTTCCGCCAGTTCCAAGGTATCAAGTATTCACTCTGCTTGTATCGGACGATACGCATTATTTATTAAAATGACGATTAAGCTCAGGCATCAGAGGGGCGCGCAGAGTACGAGCGATGCAGCGGATGCGATGTCATCGCATCCCAGCCGGGTTGGCGCTTACGCAAAGTAGTCCACCCCGCCCTGGAAGAGGGGCTGGTGCTTGTTGCCGGGGATGTTCTTGGCGACGTTGGCACCGGTGCGTTCGGTGTGGCCCATCTTGCCGAGGACACGTCCGCACGGGCTGGTGATGCCTTCGACGGCTTCGAGCGATCCGTTGGGATTGAACTCGATGCGGTTCGAGGGCGCGCCGGCGGCGTCGCAATACTGGAAGGCGACCTGGCCGTTCTTGACGAGGTCGGCGATGACGGACGCAGGCGCGGTGAAGCGGCCTTCGCCATGCGAGAGCGGGATGGTGTGCACCTGGCCGACGTCCATGCGCGCGAGCCACGGCGACTTGACCGAGGCGACGCGGGTATGAGCGTAACGCGAGATGTGGCGGGCAATGCGGTTATGGAACAGCGTCGGAGCGGAAGCATCGACGTCGCGGATCTCGCCATACGGGACGAGGCCGGTCTTGATGAGGGCCTGGAAGCCGTTGCAGATGCCGAGGGCGAGGCCATCGCGGTTCTTGAGCAGCTCCATGACGGCGTCACGCACGATGGGGGCCTTGATGACGGCGGCGATGAACTTGCCGGAGCCATCGGGTTCGTCACCAGCGGAGAAGCCGCCGGGGATCATGAGGATCTGCGAGCGGGAGATGGCGTCGGCGAGGGCCTTGAGCGATTCGCCGAGGCCGGCGGCGTCAAGATTACGCAGCACGAGGATCTCGGGCTCGGCGCCGGCGAGACGGAACGCGCGGGCGGTGTCGTATTCGCAATTGCTGCCGGGGAAGACCGGGATGATCACGCGCGGCTTGGCGACGCGGACCTTGGGCTTGAGGCCGGAGCGGACGGAGAAGCTGATCGGGGCGGGCGTGCCCTGCGGCTCGCTCGCCTTGGTCGGGAAGACGGACTCGAGCACGCCCTCATGCGCGGCGAGGAGGTCGGCGACGGAGACGGACGCACCGGGCCAGGCGATCTGGGCGTCGGCGTTGGTCTGGCCGAGCACGCGATGCGGGAGCGCGCCGAGGTCGGCGGCCGAAGCGACTTCGAGCACGACGGAACCGTAGGCGGGGATCAGGAAGTCGGCCGCAGGCGCGGCGGCGAGCGTGACGCCGAGGCGGTTACCGAAGGACATGCGGGTCAGCGCGTGGCCGATGCCGCCCTGGCGGACCGCGGCGGCGGCGCGGACCTTGCCGGCCTTGACGAGGGCGTGGATGGCGGAGAGTCGCTCGCGGGCGACCTGCAAGTCAGGCAGCAGCGCGGACGTGCGGGGCACGTCGACGACCACGACCGTGGAGCCGGCCTGCTTGAACTCGGCGGAGATGACGTGGCTGGCCTTGCCGGGGACGATGGCGAAGGAGACCAGCGTGGGCGGGACGTCGAGGTCCTTGAAGGAGCCCGACATGCTGTCCTTACCGCCGATGGCGGCCGTGCCGAACTCGAGCTGCGCTTCGAGCGCGCCGAGAAGCGCCACGAGCGGCTTGCCCCAGCGGGAGGAATCCTGGCCGAGCTTTTCGAAATATTCCTGGAGCGTCAGGCGAGCGCGGGCCGGATCGCCGCCGGCGGCGGTCAGGCGGGCGAGCGATTCCACCACCGCGCAGACCGCGCCGTGGCCGGGAGACCACTGGGCGACCACGGGATTGAAACCGTAGGCCATGATTGTGCAGACGTCCGTCTCGCCGCCGAGGACCGGCAGCTTGGCGGCCATTGCTTCCTGCGGGGTCGACTGCGTCGCGCCACCGAAAGGATGCAGCACCGTGTTGGCGCCGATCGAGGCGTCGAAGCGTTCGACCAGGCCGCGCTGGGCGGCGTTCGGAAGAGCCGAGACGGACTTCAGGAGATCATCAGCCGTCGGCGCGGAGCCGGACTGGAAGGGGTTCTTCGAGGCGTCGGGCGCGAGCACCTTCGCGGACGCGGTCTGCGTCACGCCGTTGGTGTCGAGGAAGTCGCGGGCGATGTCGACGACGCGCTGGCCGCGCCATTCCATGATCAGGCGACCGGAGTCGGTGACGTCGGCGACCTGCACCGCTTCGAGGTTTTCGCGGCGGGCGGCGGCGAGGAAGGCGGGGACGTCCTTGGGCTCGAGGACGACGGCCATGCGTTCCTGCGATTCGGAAAGGGCGATCTCGGAACCATCGAGGCCGTCATACTTGAGCGGCACGCGGTCGAGGTGGACGTGGAGCGAAGGGGCGAGTTCGCCGATGGCGACGGAGACGCCGCCGGCGCCAAAGTCATTGCAACGCTTGATCAGGCGGCTGACGGCCGG
>CANGYR010000034.1 GCA_947458275.1 Chitinophagaceae bacterium | reverse complement strand
GGCGTTACTAACCGGCAGCCATTGGATACCCTACAAGGGAGGAAGCTAAATTGGTTGCAGTTTGAGGGATAAGCGTGCCAGATGTAGTCGCAAGCCAAGTGTCGGTGCGGGATCTCAAGACCCACCTCTCCGCATGGCTTGGCCGGGTGCAGGCCGGTGAAGTGGTGGAGGTCACCTCACACCGCAAACCGATTACCCGCATCACGGCTGTGCGGCAAACGGACCCGGTCTCCACCAACCCGCTGCAGAAAGCAATTGATGCTGGCATTGTCAGCTGGAACGGTCAGAAGCCCAACCTGCCGCCGCCCGTCAAATTGCGAGGCAAGGGGAAGCTCATGAGTGACATCGTGATTGAGGATCGGGGTCTGCCCGATCAGGTGGGCTGAAACGATGGCAGCCCTGGCCCGCCGCCAAAGAGAAGACCCGAACAGCAGCGCAGATCTTGATGAGGCTCGGCAGCACCTGATCCACTCCTGGTCAACCTTCTCCACCGTCGAGGTCAATCAGCCATTGGTGGAGACGGCTGGGCGATTTGCTGATGTGTTTGCCCTGCGGGGCTACGACAGTGTGCAGCTCGCCGCCGCCCATCAACTGCTCCTCAACGCCGAATAGAAAGTTGTCTTTGCCAGCTACGACCGCCGTCTGAACCAAGCCGCCCTGCTCCTTCAACTCGAGGTGTTGTCATGACCGCCTCCCCAACGGCAACCAGCGCATGATTATTCCACCCAATCAGCTGGAAAAAGCCTTAGGAACGTTCCAGGGACGATTTCTACTGGCTTGTCTCTCATCTGGCTTTGAGCCGACAGTTGTCTATGCTGCTGGTAGCCAGTTTCAGCTCACTAATCTCTATCGTGGCATGGGAGCTAATCGGGGCGACTGCTTGGGTGCCTGCACCACAGGCGCTGCGGCCTTGGAGCATCTCTGCCGCGTCAAGCCCAATGTTTTGCTGATGTGCGATGACCTGCCAGATATGACCCTAGGCAGCCTTGTGGACCAAGCCAAAAAGCTGCAGCCAGCCATAAGAACGGTGGCGATACTATCCAGAATTGACAAGTTCTATGATGATATCAAAAGCCCAATCATTGTGGCCGACCAAGACCTTCTTGTCCATCCGGAGACAGTGACGCTGATGACGATGGCCGTGGCCACCAACACCAGTTACCACAGTCCAACAATCCTTGAACGCTGCAGCGAGCTCAGCCAGAAGCCTGCGGCGCCTATTGAAGGCACCAACCTGCTCACCAGGCGCGAACGCCAACTGCTGGAGGCCTATGCCCTTGGCCTGAGCAATCAGGAAACAGCCAAGCAGCTCTGCTTATCACCGCGAACCGTGCAGACCTACAGCTCCGAGCTCTTGCAAAAACTGGGCGCCAACAACAGGCAAAAAGCCCTGGTTCAAGCCATGAGGCTTGGCTTCAAGGCCCTTGGGCGCTTGGCGTGAGCAGGCGCGCGGTGCTGATGCTGGCAGCGCTGTGCGTCCACGCTTGAAAGGCCGCACAATCAATTCGGTAGCACAGAACCTCTCAAAAAACAATCGTCCTTAGTCGATTGTCAAGGGTTGCGGCGCGGCTGTCTAGTAGAGGTATATTTCTTGTACAGCAATGGCAGCTGCCGAATCCACCAGCCCCAGCCTCACCAGCAGCCAGGTGGCCCCGAAACAGTACGTGCTCGCTGGCGGCACGACGCTGCTCAATACCGATGCGGCAGCGATCTGGGAGCAGGCCCTGGCCAAGGCCAGCGTCCACATTGTGGAGCTGCTCAGCCGAGCCGATCGCGACACCCTGCTGAACGAGGTGTTTGGCCGGGCCGGCACCGAGGCCACGACGTTTGAGGCCAACAAGCAGGCGCTGCTGGAGGCGATCGGCACCACCGGCTTGAGGATCGCGATCGACCTGCGCAGTAGCACCGAGATGGGGGGCGCCATCGGCGCCTATGCCCAGGTGGGGCCCAATGGCCACGAGATGATCTATATCAATGCCGACTGGATCAATGCAGGCAACCTCAGCCCGGAGCAACTCACGGCCGTGGTGCTGGAGGAATACGGCCACGCTCTTGACGTGCGCCTCAATCCCGGCCTGGAGTGCGCCGGCGACGAAGGCGAACTGTTCGCCAACCTGATCACCAACGCCGGCCTCAATGCCGATCAGATTGCCGCCATCAACACCCAGAACGACTGGGGCACGGTGCAGGTGGACGGGCAGACGGTGGTGGTGGAGCAGGCCGATGTAACCATTACGTGGACCGGGACAACGAGCAACGTGCTCAACGTCTCGTCAAATTATAACATTCCGGCCGGGTTTACCGTGGGTTCCGACGGAAATCCTTCGGCGCTCTTTATTTTTGGTAACAACGCAGCGAGCCGCTATAGTCTGACGAATAGCACCGAATTCAAAGCTAATAGTTTCGAATTTACTGGAACTAACAGCTACACCATTGCGAACTCGGGCCCGTTCAACTTTATCGGATCTGGCACTGGGATCACCCAGAGTTCTTCAGCCAATCAAACGATCTCCGGTGGGATCAAGGTCAGCGATGGTCCCTTCACGTTGGGCGGAAATGGCACCGGCTTGGTCACCCTTTCCGGCACCTCGAACGACTATGCCAGCAAAGGGTTATCAAAGACTGGCACCAGTGCGTTTTTGCTCAGCTCGGGAAATGTGTTGAGCACCGGCACGGTGACGATCAATGCCGGCACGCTCGCGCTGAGTTCTACAACCAGCCTTTCAGGACTAATTCAGCTCCGCGGCGGTGTGATCGCTACATCCGGTTCCTTTGCACGAACGCTCGGCACTAGCACTGCGAGCGTCAACTTCGGTGCGGGCGGCGGCGGCTTTGCGGCCTACGGCGGCGCACTCACGGTTTCCACAAATCTGGGGACTTGGGCGTCGACGACCAACGGACTCGCAGTTAGCACGCCCCTCATCCTCGGCAGCAGCATAGCCAACAACGTGGTCACCCTCAGTGCGGGGTTGAATTTGGGAGCAGCGGCCCGCACCATTCAGCTGGTGGACAACACAACTACCGCCAATGACGCCGCGGTGATGTCGGGCATCATCAGCGGAACAGGTGGTGGCTTGACCGTCACCGGGTCCGGCACCCTGACCCTTTCTGGGACGAACACCTACACCGGCGTGACCACCCTCAGCGGCGGTGTTCTCTCGGTCGCCACCATCGGCAATGGCGGCGTAGCTGGCAATCTCGGCTCGGCGGCCAACGCCGCAAACAGGCTCGTTTTCGATGGCGGCACCCTCCGATACACCGGTACTACTGCTTCGACCGACCGCAACTTCACCCTGAATGCGGGGAAGACCGGCACGCTGGATGTTAACTCTGCAGGTACCAACCTGACGATGACCGGTGCCAGCACCGCCACCACCGGTTCCTTCACCAAGGCGGGGGCCGGCACGCTGACGCTAACCGGCGCCAATACCTACACCGGTGGCACCACCATTTCCGCAGGCACGCTTTCTATTGGAAGCGGTTCGACCACCGGCTCGATCGCAGGAAATGTGGCTAACAGTGGCACCCTGCACTTCAACCGCTCGAACGCGTTGAACTATGCGGGTATCGTCAGCGGCACAGGAGCGGTCACGAAATCCGGTGCAGGCACGCTCACGCTTACGGGTGCCAATACCTACACCGGCGGCACCACCATTTCCGCAGGCACGCTTTCTATTGGAAGCGGTTCGACTTCCGGCTCGATCGCAGGAAATGTGGCTAACAGTGGCACCCTGGTCTTCAACCGCTCGGACGCGTTGACCTATGCGGGTGTCGTCAGCGGCACAGGAGCGGTCACGAAATCCGGTGCAGGCACTCTGACGCTCACCGGCGCCAATACCTACAGCGGTGGCACGACGCTCAGCGCAGGCACGCTCAATGTAAGCGGGGCCGCCGGAGCCCTGACGGCCACCAGCGGGGTCAATATCAGTGGGGGCACGCTGTTGCTGAGCGGATCGGCCGCCGATCGGATCAGCAATGGGGCCTCTATCTCCCTGGGCGGGGCTACAGATACTAAATTGCAACTCTCCGGAGCCGTCACCGAAACCCTGGGGTCTTTGACGCTCTCCAGTGGATCCGGATTCCGGGTGATTGATTTTGGCTCCACCAGTGGGGTGCTCACCTTGGCCTCCCTGACGGCTGAGATAGCATTAGGTCTTCAAATTTGGAACTGGTCTGGCACCACCGGCACCGGCGGCGGCACGGATCAACTCATCATCTCCAGTGGTTCTCTGGGGGGAGAGCTCTCCACCTCGAACATCAAGTTCTACAGCGACTCCGGCACCACTCTCCTCTCCAGTGCCGGTGTTTTCGATGCCAACAGCGACGAATTGGTCCCCGTTGATACCACCCCACCAGCGACTCCTTCCATTACCTCCGTCACCGATGACGTCTCCCCGCTGACCGGCACGGTCGCCAGCGGCGGCAGCACCAATGACACCGTGTTGGTGATCGCCGGTACGGCAGAAGCCAATAGCACCGTGACTGTCTATAACGGCAGCACATCACTTGGCACCACCAGCGCCGATGGTTCCGGCGCCTGGACCTTCACCACTGCCACCCTCTTCAACGGCAGCACCTACTCCTTTACCGCCACCGCAACGGATGCGGCGGGCAACGTGTCAGCGGATTCTGCCAACTACACGGTCACCGTTGACACCGCCGCTCCCACCCTGCTGAGCAGCACCCCCGCCGATGGCGCCACCGATGCGGGAGTCAGCAACAACCTTGTTCTCAACTTCAGTGAAACCATTGCCGCCGGCAGCGGCCTGATCAGCCTCTATCGAGCCAATGGCAGCCTGGTGGAGAGTTTCGATGCGGCCACGGGCGTCGGCTCCGCCGGCGGCTCGGTGGCGTTCAGCGGCAGTGCCGTCACCATCAATTTCTTCGCGGATCTGGTGCGGGGCAGCGCCTACTACCTCCAGGTGGCAGCCACCGCCGTTCGCGATAGCGCCGGCAATCTCTATGCCGGCATCAGCGATGCCACCACCCTCAACTTCACCACCGCAGCGGTCACCGTATCGGTGGGCTCGATCACGGTCAGTGAGTCGTCGCTCTATGCCGTGGTTGCCGTTGGCCTGGATGCGGCGATCAGCGACAACCTCAGCTTCACACCAACGTTGCTGAGCGGCACAGCCAGCATCGGCAGCGACGCCGGCAGCACCCTGCAGGTGTTCAACGGCGCCAGCTGGGTGTCCGCCGCCGCCGGCGTCAGCCTCGCCGCCGGCAGCACCTCGCTGTTGTTGCGGGTGGCCATCAACAACGACACCACCCTCGAGGGCCTCGAAACCTTTCAGATCAGCACCGGTGCCATCAGTGCTGGCGCCGCTGCCCTCAACAATGCCGCCGGCGCTAGCGGCATGGTAACGATCGCCGATGACGGCAGCTCCGCCCATATCTTCGATCAAGACACCAACAGCGCCACGCCGCTGCTGCGCTCTACCGACAACGACACGCCCTCGATCGCCGTGTCCTCGGTGATCGTGAGCGAGGCTTCGCCGTACGCCGTGCTGGAGGTGAGCCTCACCAATCCCTCCAACTTCGCCGTATCCTTCACACCATCCCTGCAAGGCGGCAGCGCCAGCATCGGTGTCGATATCGGCAGCAGCCTGGAGGTGTTCAACGGCAGCACTTGGGAGGTCGTTGGCGCTGGCCAGATCAGCTTGGCGGCCGGCGTCACCAGCCGCCTGGTGCGGGTCGCCATTGCCAACGACGGCTCCTACGAAAACAGTGAAGCCTTTACGATCAGCACCGGCGCCATCAGTGGCCTGATCGCCAATCCCGCAGGCGCCAGCGGCACTGTCACCATCCGCGACAACGGCAGCAGCAGCAACACTTTCCTCGCTAATAACAACAGCGCCACCCCCACCGCCGGCAGCGCCGATAACGACACCCCAATCCTGCCGGCCCTGAGCGCTGCGGTGCTGAGCAACGGCAATGAAAGCGGCACGGTGGCTACCAACTTCCGCATCAGCCGCACGAACACAACGGGCGACCTGGTCGTCACCTATCGCTTCGGGGGCAATGCGATCGCCAGCAGCGATTACACCAATCCCGCCGACTTTGATGTCACAACCGGCCTCGACACCGTCACCATCTTGGCGGGCCAGAGCAGCGTTGATCTGAGCGTGCCCACCATCGACGACAGTGCCGTCGATGGCAATCGCAGCCTCTCGCTTCTCCTGCAATCGAGCCTCACTTACACAATCGCCGCCGCCACCGCCACCGCCACCATCCTCGATAACGATGTCGCCCCGCCGCTGACGTCAACCTTTGCCATCTCCAGCGCTTCTGTGGTGGAAACCGATTTAGGCAGCAATCCGATCGTCAATCTGATCGTTAGCCTCTCGGCCCCGAGCAGCACCAGCGTCAGCGTGCGTGTGCGCACCCTCGCCGCGAGTAGCGGCAGCAGTGCCACCGGCATCACGGCCAGCGGCGGCGGTGATTACGTCGCGTTCAGCGACCAGCTTCTCATCTTCCTGCCCGGCAGCACCTCCCAGCTGCTGCCGATCCAGTTGCTCGGTGATAACACGATCGAAGCCACCGAATCCTTCCGCATCGAGCTGTTCGATGCCAACGGCGCCAACCTGCCCGCCGCTGCCGCCACGATCGAGATCGTCGACAACGACAGTGGCAAATCGCTCACCATCAACAACAGCGCCGCCACCACGTCCCAGACCTTCTCAGGCGGCCAGTACGCCGACATCCTGATCGGCGGCAGCGCCGCCGACACGATCAACGGCGATCCTGCCGGCCAGATCGGCGGTGGTGATGCGATCACCGGCAACGGCGGCGCCGACATCCTCACCGGTGGCGCTGGCCCCGATCGCTTCCGCTATCTCTCCTTCAGCGATTCCACCCTCAACAGCACCGATCGCATTCGCGATCTCACCCTCACCGGCAGCGACCAGGACCGCATCGCCCTGGCCGCCCTGCCCTCGGCCCTCTGGAACACCGGCGCCATCACTCCCGGCAGCCCCACCCTCGCCAGCGCCGTGACCGCCGCCTTTGCTGACAAGGATGGGCTCACCGCCGGCAACCAGGCCCTCGCCGCCGGCGAGGCGGTACTGTTCGCCTACGACAGCACCCCCGGCAACAGCCGCACGCGCCAGTGGTTCGTCGCTGTTAACGACAGCAGCGCCGCCTTCAGCAGCAGCAACGATCTGTTGATCAATGTCACCGGCCTCTCGTCTTCGTTTGCTAGCGGTTCTCTCACCCCAAGCCTGCTGTTTGCCACCCTCTAACGGTCTGTATAGACGCAACGCTGTAACGCTATTGCGTATACATCGTCTATTTTTCACCTCTGCTATAGCAAGTCAATGACGATCTCTATCCCGCACCAGCGCCGTTTCACCCCCCTTGCTGGCCTGATGCTCGCCCTGCTCGGCATCGGGGTGCTGCCAGCCCCAGCCAAGGCTGCAGCCTTCATCGGCAGCTTTGATCCGGCTTACTGGACCCTGGTCAACACCAGCAATGGCGCCGTTGATCAGACGTTGACCAGCAGCGGCAATCCACCGATCACGGCAGCCAATTACTACTGCGGCAATGGCAACGACGTGGCCTGTGTGGAAAATATCTCGGCCGCTTCCGGTGCTGTTAATGTAGCGGGTTCCATCACTGGACAGAATGGTGGCGGAAATTCAGGTGATTTACGCACCACCACCTGGACTGTCAGCAACGGCGCCCAACCCTCCCGGCTTAGTTTTAACTGGTCTCTGACTACCGCCCCTCCGGGATCTACTACTCAAACCGGATTCTTTTTGAAAGGGCTCAACAAAATCATCCTCAGCAGTTCTGACGGTTCCTTGGGTAGTCTCAGCAACATTTATTTGGCGGCAGGCGAAGTCTTCGGGTTCGGCGTCAGCACCTCTGATAATATTGGGGAATACGGTATACTATCAATCACCGGTTTCAATGCCGATGAGACGTTGCCGGTACCGGGCCCGCTGCCGCTCGCTGGTGCCCTCACTGCCCTTGGCTGGAGCCGCCGCCTGCGCAGCCGTATTCGCTCGGTTCAACAGAACAAAACAAAAAACACCCCAGTACCCAGGATCACGGGCACCCAGCGGCAATGACTTCGCAACCAAGACCCCAACCTTGAGGGCCTGCTTGTCTGCCATACCTGCGGCAGCACTTTCATCGTCGGTTTCGGGTCTCGCTACCGCCGCGTAGCAGGCTCGGCCTGCTTTCGATCAACCCGGGTGATGTTGTAGCTATCGCCTCACCTTGCCCTGCCGCGATGCCGCCAGCGCCGATCGCCTCGGCCAGGTGCTGGCGCCACTGGCGGAGCAACACCCGGCGGAGCAACCCGCGGGGGACAGTCCCCTGATGGACCAACCCCAGGGAAGCAGGCTGGCGACGCCGATCTGCGACCTGGCTGATCTCGCCAGCGTCGAGCGCTGCGCAGACGATCTCCTGGCGGCTGCAGAGCCTATCGACAGCCTGGTGCTCAACGCCGGCCTGCAGTACAGCGGTGCCAGCGAACCGCGCTGGTCGGTGCAGGGTTTCGAGCTCACGGTCGCCGTGAACCACCTGGCCCATCAGGTTCTGCTGCAGCGCCTGCTGCCCCTGTCAGCCGACATCGAATACTGAGCCAGCGCCGACACCAAAAGTGAGCCACCCGGAAGCGATGGGTAAGCCGTTGCCGGCCGCGTCAGCGGCGGGTAACGGCTCGGTATTTCAACGGTCATCGGCGGCGGTGACGCGATCGACAGCCG
>CANGYR010000033.1 GCA_947458275.1 Chitinophagaceae bacterium | reverse complement strand
CCAACCAGTCAGCTCCTGAAATTCCCGCAGGCGCGGTGGTCATCGCAAGCAGTCTCCTGATGAGATGCAAGCGGGAATCAGTCTGCCGTCAAGGGCTGGGCTGACTCAACGCTCGCACTCGCTCGTCCCGGCCCCTGAAGGGGAACGCCTCGTTAGTGAAGCGAAGCTTCAAGAAATCACTTTTAAATTCATGGGCAAGATGCACGCGAATCGGCTTGCCGCTGCAGGCCTTACCCGTGATTGGGTTTGCATGATCTTCAGACTGGGCATATTCTGTTTTGCGTGACTTGTTATCACGCTTCTTCTGTTCTTGAGAGGATAAATCGAGTCCACATTTTCTACAAAGAGAGTATCCACTTGAGGCGAATGAGCCCCCTCGACCCCGGGGGCCTTGATTAGACAAAAAGAAGGTCCCAGATCGGCTTGTTACAAGTTCGAAGTACTTACTAGAATTTGTTGCCGATAGATCATGATCTATATTTTCCTTCGCCAGGAAGACTTGCGAGGTTGGCTGTCGTAAAGGCTTTCTAAACGGTGTGATTTTCGGGGTTTCAGACCAGTTGGTGCTGAAAGAACGAGGAATCCAGTAAGTGCGACCGACTCCGAGCTTGCCACCTGACTTCACCTCGGCACCGCAAACACGGCATTTGAGTTCACCAGCTTGATTTGTCAGGGAACTCTCGAGTTCTGCCTGGTTCGTCTTCTGTTCGAATGCATTACATTTGTCACATACCCAATAACATCTTTGAAGAAGCTTACAAGGGTGCACCACTGCGACCGATCGATGGACCCGATCATCGACAACAACGTCCTGACCGGGCGCATATTCTGTGAGCGCCAATCGTCGATCACGCTGCAGACGATGCCCTCCGGTCCCGAAAAACCGCGTGTCGTTCCTTTGAGTCAACAGCTGGACGACATTAATGGGGAAGCCATAGATCGGAAGAATGCAGGCTTGTGCCAACAGATCATGAAGCTTGAGCGCGCGGATCTTTCTCAGTTCTGCAATAATCGCTGCACGAGCCTTGCTGAGCCTTTCTGACTTGAGCATTGATTGCTTGTCTGTGCTGCCAAGCACTTCTTTTAATTCATCAAATACATCATTATGATTATTAACCTGTCCGTTCCAGTCATCGACTTGGCCCTCGCAAAATTGTTCAAGATCCTTTCTTAGATCTTCAAGGATCGCCTGCTCTGAGATTTCCTCACTCAGTAGAGCCAAGATCTTTTTACATTGATGATTGGCCTCTTTGCCACCTAGCCACAGGCAGAGTTTCCTGTAAATACCTTCTAGTTCATGTCTGTCAACAGTCACTGGTCCCTGGCTATCCAAGTCTGGAAGCCCAAGAAAATCACCGACCGTCAGATCTTCTGTCCCGAGTTGGTGGTTGAATCGCAAGAAATGGCCGATTAACTCAGCGTGGGCATGGCGTTTTCCAATGGAATAGTTGCCAAGGTCTAATGTAGGAACCTTATTGGAGCCGGCAATCAGATGTCGCGGTTGTTCGAAGAAATAGCGATCGTGCGGTCGGCGCTGCCCATACATCACGGTGACAGCCAAACCATCAGCGCGGCGACCAGCTCGGCCAGCCCGTTGCTGATAGTTGCTGACGAACGGTGGGAAGTTCCGCAGAGCCACGACTTGCAGCTCGCCGATGTCAACCCCGAGTTCGAGAGTTGTTGAGGAACTCAGCAGATTGATCTCGCCTGATCGGAACCTATTCTCACGCGCAGACAACTCTTCCGGTTGGAGTTGGGCGGTATGTTCCTCGGCCGTTAAGGAGATGGGACGACGTTGAATCAAAGAAACATAGTGCTGCTTGGTAAGATTCTCCTCAGCTCTGATGCTCAATACACCTTCGCATTTGTGCGCTGGGCAGAGAAAGGCTCTTGGTACTTGATTGATATCGATCGAGCTGAGACCTGGCTTGTGGAATATCTGCTTGCACTGAGGGCATTCAAACCAATCATGATCTGATTCAGACAGACCGTTCTGTCTCCATGCCATCTGATACCCCTGACCTGGATAGAGAACAAGCAAACCGCTATCGACAAGGGCATCAAAGAGTTCAAACATGACTTCCCTACTGGGAATGTAACCTAGCCCCTTCTTAACCAGTCGAACTAATCTACTCTGGTTCAGATTTGGCTGACCATCCTTTCGGTTGGGCCTGGGTTGAAAAGAAATCACATCCTTCCCATTCTTGTCGTTCTCCAGCTTGGCTTTTTTCAGAAACTTCTTTGGTTGCCCTTTGGCGCCCAAAATCCCTGGCCTACCTGTGGCATCATCGCCACCTGTCTCGCTGTAATAGTTAGAGGCATCCTGGATATCGACAGCACCGAATAGCCTGATTTCATCTGTCAAGCCGTAGAGGAAGACCCGGGCCCACTCTCTACTCCAGCTATCAGTCCAGCCAAAGATGGAGCATGTCTGATCAATGAGCTGATCTGGGATCTCATCCACGTGACAGGCCACCAAACCAAGGGCCTCCATGGACGTCCTCCTAGCCGAAGGCAGGCCAAATTCGCACAGCAAGGCTTCACGAGCCCTCCGGGCAGCCAGTTTGTCGAGGTCTTTGGCAGCTGTATTCAGCTTTAGATGTTGATTCGGCTCGTTGCTTGAGTAGCTCTTATGATGAAGCTCGGTATTGCGATCAGGATGGGGAATAGAAGCTTCTCTAAGTAGTCGCGTTAGCTCCTTTTCCACGTCTGACATCGTTGCCGAGCCATTGCTTGCTACGCCTGAATAGGCTTTCCAGATACTTTGACGATACAAGAATTCTGTATGAGAGCGTTGAAAGTCTGACGCGAAATAAGCGGCATCCTGCCTGCCATCTGAGAATGTGAGGATCTTAGAGCTGGGCTTTTCAATCTTTTCAGACTCTCTCTGTTTAACAGTGTCTGATCCATGAGATGACTCGCTGAGAAGATCAAACAGGCGGTCGATGACCACCGATAAGGGCGCATCGGTAAACGATGTGAAACGGCTCATCCAGGTTTGCCGCATCCTTCTGGCACCACATCCCGGGCAGCAGTTTGGAATTGGATCCTCCCCCTCCGCAACAGTCTTGGCTTTGGGCTTGATGTAGCGATAAAGCTGATAGGTATTATCCGACAGCAATTTCATTGCCTTTGATGCGCTTTGTTCCGTTTCAAGGACATGCCATTGGCCAGCATCTTCCGTAATCACAACGGAATTCAGCTGATAGCCCCCATTCAACGTAATGACAGTTTCAGATGCTGTCATCTCTTCACCGACCGAGTCCTCCTCTCCTGTGTCTTCATCGCTGCTCAACAGACTTCGCTTAATTGGCGTCAGACACATGATCGTCTCATTTTCTTCAATGAGCTCTACCGCGCGTGGAACCTCTACTAGTTGGTTCGATTTGCTAACGGCAATTGAATACACCTCTCCACACTTCCGGCAAGAAGATAATTCGAGCACTGGCCCTGAGCATGACTCGCAGTGAGTGCGTCGATCTAGATACAACCTGCCATATCCCATCATGCTCCGAGTGTTCGCAAAGCTTGTGGGAGCACCGGGACAACGGGGATTGATGCATGCAAAGAGCCCTTCCATGCTTCGATACAGCAGATGCAAGCGCACGGGAAGCAGCGGCTGTTCATCCGGTTGAAGACGCGCACTGGTCACGATCTGGACGAGATTGGAGAGTGCCTTCAACGCACGTGGCAGCTCTTGTGGTTCCACATCTCCATCGAGGGAACGTGGAAGCGTCCATAAATCAGCACTCGTCGCCACCTGGCTCCATGGCCGTGGACCGCTATCAAGTACCTTCATCAGGCGACGGATATGCGGATGCCCTGCGAGAACGTGCCAAAGGAAAACATGGACATCATTGCCAGATTCTTGCTGCGCGTTCTTTAACTGCACAGAAGGTACCAAGTCTTTTAGGCCCTCCTTGGCGGACTCTACGGATGTGAATATGGAACCAATATTAATACCTTCATAACGCTCATAGAGTTCATCCTCGGGAGGTGATTCCACTGCATAGGTGGCACCAAAACGCTTGTCTGGGCTGACCCTCGTTCCCCAAATCAGATGCTCCTCAGCGAATGGCTCATCGAACAGCTGTGAGGCGAAACTGCATACCTTCTTCTTGATTCCTTCTTCCCGTGGATCTCCCAAGGATGCACTCGTTGCAATCGCTTGAATCTGACCACTAGCTCTAATTCCCATTGCGAGCTTGAAGCGCCTCAACAACATCGCAACTTCGGTTCCAGTTGAACCTGTATATGTGTGTGCTTCATCGAGGATCAGCATGCTGAAATACTTCGATGACTCAAAGATGTCGCCCCTTTCTTTTGGACGCATGAGCATATGCTCAAGCATTGAATAGTTTGTAATCAATATCTGTGGCGGTGCCTTCCAGATTTCTTCGCGGGAAATGGCTTGAACGCGCATCACCCTGGCAGCGGCTTTTTCAACAAGTTCTTCAGGTGCTGCGCCGATCATCCTTTTCCTGTCAGTTTCATCGAAAAGGGAGAGTAACTCTTGTCGTTCGGTCCCTTCCAGCTCACGCCGCAACGCTTCTTCTGCTTTCCCGTGGGTTTTTTCTGTACGGCTTGTATAGAAGCCAAACCGAATCAGATTGGGGCCATCGTTCTGGTGGCATAACAGCTTCCGCAGCCTCTTCACCTGGTCGTTGACCAGGGCATTCATCGGGTAGAGGATCAGGGCCTGCATTCCAGGACGTGGATCCTGCAGCAAGAGCTGAAGCATTGGGATCAGGAAGCATTCCGTTTTACCGGATCCTGTACCAGTGGCCACAACAATGTTTGCTTTCTCCTGAACGGTGGCAACAACCGCAGCCTCCTGATGCGCGTACAATGGTCGATCAGGTTCGAACAGCTCCATCAGCCTTTGATTGAGGAGGCCTTTGCTCGTCAGCTGGCGGATCGTTTGGCCAGCCTCATACGGCTGGTTCCCCTCCAGGTAGGGGTCTTGCGAAATCGTTCCAGGTTGCCTTAGCAGCTCCTCAAATCCGCGCCTGAGCGCTGCGTCGTTGATCGGGTAAGCAGCGAGGAGATACTCAACCAGGCTGTCCCTGGTGGTCGTGGCTGCAGAGACGGCGTCGAGGGGCATTGAAGGTATGGCGAGTGATTAGGGTGAGAAATGATTTAGGTCGGCAGTGTCCCTTTGCATGATGTAAAACCTTTGGCCAGAATGCCCTGATCAGAGGGTGAACAGGGTGGAAT
Organism: Chitinophagaceae bacterium; assembly: GCA_947458275.1. Classification (GTDB taxonomy): domain Bacteria; phylum Bacteroidota; class Bacteroidia; order Chitinophagales; family Chitinophagaceae; genus Ferruginibacter. The sequence continues at coordinate 4,354 of CANGYR010000033.1, read as the reverse complement.
GACGAGCTGTCATTCCAGAGGTGCTGATGCACCTCACTTCTCCACTATGAAACTAGACGATTGACTTGTCAAGTCTCTCGTCGGATCGTAATTGTGTTGTCAGAGGAAGTGGTCTGTACTGGCTAGGGGCTACAGCACCGGCCCCCGGGCGGTGAACGAGGTCGCTGCGCCCTGTGGGGGCGCTGCGACCTCGTTCACCTGGGGCCTGGGTGTTGCACCTTTCAGGCAGGAGCGCTGAGCAGGGCCGGCAGGTCTTCCAGCTCCGCTATGGCGGCCATGCTTTCGGCGGAGAACATGCGGCGGCCCTCCAGCTGCCAGTGCTCGTCCTGCTCCAGCAGCACCGCCCCAACCAGGCGGGTGATCGCGGCATCGTTGGGGAAGATGCCGACGACGCGGGTGCGGCGCTTTATTTCTTTATTGACCCGCTCCAACAGGTTGGTGCTCCAGACTTTTTTCCAGTGCTGCGGCGGGAAGTGACGGAAGGCCAGCACGTCTTCTCTGGCCTCGTTCATAAGCTCAGCGGCTTTGGGGAAGCGCTCCGCCAGCGAGACAGCCAGGTCATCCCAGCGGCTGAGGATATCGCCTGCGTTCTCCTGGGCGAACACGCTGCGCAGGGCAGCGGTGACCATGCCCTGATGGGCCTTTGGGACACGCTGCAACAGATTCCTGGCGAAATGAACGCGACAGCGCTGCCACACACAGCCCTGGAGCTGCCTGCGGATCGCCTTGGTGAGGCCCCCGTGGGCATCGCTGATCACCAGCTTGACCCCAGTGAGGCCGCGCTCTTTGAGCGAGGCAATGAACTCGCTCCAGAAGCCCTCGCTCTCGCTATCGCCCACCTTGAGGCCCAACAGCTCACGACGCCCGTCGACATTCACTCCCATGGCGACGACGACAGCCCGCGAGCAAACCTGCATGGCCTTGCCCAGCCTGCCGTGGAGGTATGTCGCATCCATGTAGACGTAGGCATAGCCGCTCTCCTGCAGGGGCCTGTTCAGAAAGGCCTGCACCTGCTGGTCGATCTCCTGGCAGATGCGACTCACCTGCGACTTGGAGATACCGCTTTGGGAGCCCAGCGCGGACACCAAAGCATCAACCTTGCGGGTGGAGACGCCGTTGATGTAAGCCTCCATGATCACGGCGTAGAGGGCTTGGTCCACCCGGCGGCGGGGCTCGAGAATGGAGGGCAGGAAGCTGCCGGCCCGCAGTTTGGGAATCAGCAGATCAATGTCACCCACCTGGGTGGTCAGGCTGCGTTGCCTGTAACCGTTGCGGTAGCCGTGCCGCTCCTCGGTGCGCTCGTGCCGGTCAGCACCGATCACAGCGGCGACCTCCAGCTCAATGAGCTGTTGCAGGCCGTGACGCGCCAGCTCGGGGATCAGCTCACCGGCAGTGCTGCCATCCAGTAGCGATGCCAGCTCAGGTGCGGCACAATGGGTCTTGGGCATGGTTCGTCTGGTTGAGGTAGGACTCGAACCAGGGAAACGGACCTGCCCACCTCTTGCAACACCAGCCGGAGCCAGTCGTCTGAGATGCGCCCCCCAAGCTGGCTAAGCCGGCATGGGGGGCCGGGGGAATTACACCACTCCGGGGGACGCCAGCTTTAGGTCAGCGGCTTGTTAATGCCAAGCTTTGCTTCAAGCAGCTTGGAGAATAACTCTTTATACCTGAATCTGACTTGAATATATCTTTGCCGTCTACTGCCACTGTCGCCCGAATTCTGGGTGTCTGGAATCACTTCGGTGTACCGATCAACAACTACACGATAGGCGCTCGGCAGTTCATTTCTGATTTGGGCTGGGATAGGCCTGTCGAGATCAAGTAGTCGTGACTCGTTCCGGTCATGATCGATGCGGTACGACGCAAGCATGGCCTGATCCTTGCTGAGACTGTATCGGCAATCTGCTGTCTCCCAGAAATAAAGTACGTCGTATTTTCCAGGCAGGAACGTCCTCGCTTTAACTCTGCGAAGCTGACTCATTGCACTTGGCAAAGCCGTATCGAGATCAACCCACCGAGTTGCAAAGAAGTCCATGCGCCTTGGAATATAGACTTCGATGTCTGCTCCAATATCATCTTCGGATATTTGCTCTGCCATGGATAGCTCTATGTCTGTTGGCAATGCGGGTTCGGGAAGGAACTGGAACAGCATTTGCTCCGTTTGCACTGCTATTCCTCGCGCCTCAAGGATTTCTCTGGATTCTTCGGCGGTCTTGACTGTCTCTATTAGCCAAGTCTCGGTCTCACACTCAGCGCCAAGGAGCTCAACCACAGCATTGAAGTAGGCTCGGTCACCAACATACCTCGCACGCAGTGGAGCTTCTCTCTCGATAATCAAGATGGGTGGAGCCATTCTGTACGTCCTCCGTCCCTCTCCTTTTGAAGCAACCTCGAATTCGCTTTCTAGAACCTCAAGCTGTTCTACAACTCGGTCCCACAAGCCCCTTGCACCCCCAACATCTTGATTTGGTGGAAGAAGTGCTGCAATGTGATTGCAAATCTGCCGGCATGTCAACCCCAGACAGTGACTAGGAATATCGGGGTTACGAGCACCCGACAAGAGTGTGACAATGAGTCGTTTTATGTCGGATGGCCTCATTCTCTTCTCCTGCTCCACTCAGCTCTGAAATCAAGGCCCGACATTTCCACAATCGTGCCAACCAATGAATCTATTCCAATGCGCAGCTTGTCTTTCTCTTCACTGTCAAGACCTTTAAAACTGATCCTGTGAAACACAAACCTCCTCCCTGGCGCACGTTTTGTGTCGGGATATTCTATTGTGCTATGATCTAAATGCACATAGTCATCCGCGATGAGATCCTCAACTTGGGCGACCAGATTGTCTTGGATCTTGTCACTTCTCATGCCATAGACGACAATTTCAAGCGTATCGACTACTCTTCTCTTTTGAACTTTAGGTTTAGTCGATATTGTAGTAGTCGGGATTGGAGCTTGGGTTAATTGCTGGCCATCTCTTGCTGTTATCCCGTTCAGCACAGCCATCTCGTATTCACAGATAAATCCTTGTCTCTGGATCGAAAGTCGCGCTGATTCCCTCGATAGTAGATACGGTTCGAATGTTGAAATTGGGATCTCGCAGCTACCTGAGCAAGTTGCTGAAAGTACTTGTGAGTAATTATCCCCATCACCGGCCAGGTGCACGCGAATCTTTTCATGCGGCCACAGACCAAGTATCAGCCAAACAGCATTCCAGAACTCTTGAGACTTTTGAAACACGAAGGGTGATACGTCCCTTTCAAGATCTAACACTTTAGATGTCTCTTTTAATCTGTACCTGGCTTGCAATGAGGCTGGATGAAGGCAACTGATGTTGGACTCTTCAGCTAGGATGATATGTCTGGACCATTTCCGCGTCCTTGAGCTGGAGTTGTCAAAATAAGACAAACGAACTGAATAGAGGCCTGGGCAGGTAACGAGTTTTCGTACTCCTGCTTGCTGCCAGCTTTCGGTAGAAGGCACCTGAAGAGATCCGATGGGCATGTAGAACTCATCATCCTCAATCTTAAACATTTCAATCTGAACATCCGTGATGCCAGGAGGCAGCCATACTTCTGGATTCTCTTCCAGCATGATGTATCCCGTGGCTTGCCCTGGTTGCCCCAAGCCTTTGAGCAGTGGTCTGTTGTTGGAATTTCCATCACCGGAGTCCACCCAGCAAATATCGAGCTTCTCGCCGGTGACATTGGCAAGAGAGATCGTTTCAGGTTTCTCTAACCGGCTCGTCTTCGCAAGCAGAAGGAGACGCCATCCTCCAAGTCTTGACACACTTATTGGCTCCTCACTCTCAGCTTCAATCCCGTCCGACAAGACAACATCCCAATTCCGTCTGAACAGGAAAGACAAGCTGCTGCCATTCAATACTTCGTCGTTGATGATTTCATTTGTCTCGTAATTAAACAGGATGTAGTGGGTGCTGTTCGTCAAGCCCTCGCAGCTCCACTCAGCTAGAACCGCGTTATCAAGGCCCTCGTGCCGGATCTTTAGAACATATTCGTCCTGTTCTACGTCAATCTTGACTCGTATGTCCGGAATAATCAGCTCCTCTAGTTTGTCGTCAATATCGAGTTCTCCAACAACTTGTGGCATTTTGGCTTTCGTTTCAAGGCTGACTGTGCAGTACGTCTTATGGCTGAGGCGTCTTGGCTTCTCGATGGCAACAGATTGGCTAGGTAGGACCAACTCGAGACCCCCACTACCAGGAAAGATGTCACCCCTCTCAATCGCAAACCCGGGGGCTTGATGGAGCAGAGCAATGCGTCGTTACAGCGAGGCGATCAAGGCTGATGTCAGAAGGCGGATGAGTCCGCCGAACAGGCAGAGCGTGGCCCGAATT
>CANGYR010000032.1 GCA_947458275.1 Chitinophagaceae bacterium | reverse complement strand
GTATGGGCGACTCATCCCGGAAGTACACTAAGGGACTCGAGACCTCAACTATCACGCTCGATTTCCTTAACGATAACGCTGCATCAGGCGTAGGCTCAGTTAGAGCTGCGCTGCAAGCTGCGTGGGGTACAACCGTACCTATCACTCTCAAGCAGACTAGCGCAGTGGTATCGACAACCAATCCGGAATACCAGAGTACGATTTTGGTAAATAACACCACCGATATTAACGGTGCCGTGGGCGATATCTCCAGCCAGTCCATTACGTTTACTTGTAATTCTCCAATTATCGTAGACACCACACCATAACGAAATAGAAAAGGGGCAAAAAATGGCACGACTCAAAATAACAAGGGCTACCGGCGAGGTTACAGAGCATCAAATCACGCCACGTATCGAGTACGCCTTTGAAATTTTTGCCAAGAAAGGTTTTAGAAAAGCCTTTAGAGAAGATGAGAAGCAGACCGATCTCTACTTTTTAGCTTACGAGTGCCTTAAAACGGCGGGAGTAGTAGTTAAAGAATTTGGACCGGCTTTTCTCGATCAACTTACCGAGGTCGAGGTCCTAGACGACGAACCTTTAGACTAGGGCGGGACTCCCTAACGTATCAGGTAGCGCAACTATCTATACGTTTAGGGATCTCGCCTCAGTCAGTACTTGACCTCGATATAGAGATGTATAAAACTTTAATACAAGTATTAAACGATCAAGCTAAGGAGGCTGACGAGTATGCCCGTAGAAGTAAAAGGCGTTAAAACTACTCTTAAAGCTATCCGTAAGGTCGATCCCGAGCTATTAAAGAATATGAACAAAGAGATAAAGGCTGCGATGATCCCTATCCGGGACAAGGCTAGAGGATACGCACCGTCACCGCAGCCCGATAATCTCTATGGATGGAACGAAAACACAGTAGGACAAAAGATCACGGCGCGTAACTCGGCTTTTAGGACTTTTAATACTGAGGGCCGAGTACGCCTCTTTCCTTTATATGACTATGAGACAGTTAAAAAGGGTATCTACTACAAAGCAGGCGGCAGTGATCGCAATAAAAACGGCTGGCGAGCTATGTACTTTGTAGCTAACGGATCAGCCGCAGGCGCGATCTATGAGACCGCAGGCCGAGCCGAGACCACCTCTCGTAAGGGCTACCGATCTAATAACCCTGGAGCCGGTGAGCACTTTGTAAGTCGTATGGGCCCTCTCTATGGATCTACACGCGAGGAGCGCGGCCGTATGATCTTTAGAGCGTGGCACGAAGATCAAGGCAAAGCGCAGGCGGCAGTAGTAAAAGCTATCGAGGCTACGATCAACGCCTTTAATCAAGGCTCATACACAAAGGCGGCATAAATGGTATCTAAATTACCTAGTATGGTCGTAAGCGCCGTTACTACTTTTGATGGTAAGGCGTTAGCCAAGGGTGGCAAAGAGATCACGGCCTTTGAGAAAGGCGCAAAAAAGTTAGGTGCAACTTTTGCCGCCGCTTTCAGTGTGCAGCAGATAGTCAATTTTGGTAAAAATGCGGTTAAGGCTTTTGCTGATAACGAGAAGTCGGCTAAACGTTTAGCGACCGTAGTAAAAAATCTAGGACTCGCTTTCGAGACTCCAATGATCGAGAAAAGCCTTGACGATATCTCGGCTAAATATGGTTATCAAGGCGAGGTACTACGCGAGGCTTTCCAAAAGCTCATTACAGTCACGGGCTCGGCTGCTAAATCTCAGGATCTACTTAACCTCAGCCTAGACGTAGCGGCGGGAAGCGGCCAAGATTTATTAACCGTAAATCAGGATCTCGCTGCTCTATATGTAGGCAATACTAAGGGCCTAAAAAAGTATAACCTCGGGCTAACTCAGGCTGAACTATCCACTATTAAATATGAGGATGCCGTAGCGCTGCTTGCAAAAACGTTTAAGGGCTCAGCTAGTGAGGAGCTTACGACTTTCTCGGGCAAGATGCGAGTACTCAGTGAAGCAGCGGGAAACGCTCAAGAGATTATCGGTACCTCACTCGTCGATAGCTTGTCATTACTTGCAGGTGAGGGAAACAGTATCCAACCTCTAGCCGATGCTATGGGCGATTTTGCTACCTATATTGGCGATGCTATTTATGGCGTAGCCGTTTTAGCAGAGAAATTAAAAAACTTACCGGGTGCAGGTCTTATAGATAAGGCAGGCGGCGCTAAAAATATCCTTAAGTTTTTACCGCAGATCGGTCCCGTCGTCCAACTCTTAGATGCTTTAGCGGGTGTAGGTAAAGAGGCTAAAGGTAAAGCCGGTATGGGCGGTTATCCGAGCTCGGCTCTAGGCGGTACTTACGTAGATCCTAACGAGGCTAAGCGTAAAAAGGCCGAGGCCGAGGCTGAAAAGCGTAGACGGCAGATGGCCGCCGATGCTGCTAAACAAGCTAAGGCTGAAAAGCAAAAGATAGCCTTGACTAAGGCCGCTGCCGTTTTTGATAGCACCCGTATCTCACTAGCCGCAGCTCTTAAAGCTACATACGACAAAGAGACAAAGCTACGCCTTGAGGCTCTTATGCTAATCGAGGAAGATAAGGGTGAGGCAGCTCTAAAGAAAATCGACGAGCTTGCTAAATTCCAAAAAAACGCCGATATGCAGCGCTTGGCAGGGGTCGAGGAAATTAGCAGCGCTACGCTCGAGTCTCTAAATAAGCAGCTACTCACAGAGCTTAGAGTAGTAAACGAGAGCAAGATGGCCGAGGGCGATAAAGAGCTAGCACGTGAGGAGGCGTTTAAAAAGTATAACGCTGCGATAACGGCTGCGGGTACCCTTGCCGCTAAGGAGTCATATAGCGAGCGCGTACAGATCCAACTTACAGAGATCGCACGCTTAGCCTCAATTAGTAAGACTTCTAACGCTGCCACTACGGCTACCCTATTACTTGAGTCATCCGAGCTCTCAATGATTGACCGCGTGGCAAAGGCTCAAGCTGCCGCCGATGCTGCCCGTATGAAGTCTCTCAATGACTATAACAATGCTTTAAATAGAACTGGCCTAGATTACGGCGGTAATAAACTCGGTAGCCTTGTACCTAATTTTGTACCGCCTGAGTGGACTTTACCTAATTACGGGCTAGGCGGATCTCGATCAGACTCAGCCGCTAGTATCGCTTTAATGGATCAAGCTGCCACGGCTAACTACGTCCCGGCCTCTAACAATACGACAGTACAAGTAACTGTAAATGCGGGTATTGGAGATCCTGAGGCTATTGCTCGCGCTATTGAGGACACCCTTAACCAATCCACTTATCGAGGCACCTCGACGGGTAGAGGTACGGGTAACTACATACTATGAGCGCGTGGCTACCTGAGTGGCGCATAACCGTAGGCACTACCGTCTACGATAACGTGCTAAGCGTAAATATGGCCTCGGGCCGAGACGATATCGACCTACAGTGCAACGCAGGCTACGCACGTATGGAGATCGTAAACGTCAATAACTCAGCCTTTGATATCGACGTAACCGATGCTTTAGTACTTGAGCTTAAGAATAGCGCCGGTGTCTACGTACCCGTGTTTGGCGGTCAAGTATCAGATTTTGGTATCTCGGTGCGCTCGCCTGAGGAGATCGGGTTTATAACAATCGGTAATATTTTGGCAGTAGGATCTTTGTCTAAACTGACTAAAGCCCTTTTCCCGGATGCCCTGCCTAAAACTGAGGATGGCACTCAGATTTATGACATACTTAACGAACTACTAATTAACTCGTGGTTCGAGGTAGCGCCGTCTCTACAATGGGCAGACTACGACCCTACGACTACGTGGGCTAATGCTGAAAACGTAGGGCTAGGCGAGATAGATCAGCCTGGACTCTACGAGATGATCTCTCGAGCCGCTGAGCCTTTTAGCAGCTATAACCTCTGCGCTCAGATCGCACAAAGCGCACTTGGCCAGCTCTACGAGGATAAGGCTGGGCGGGTCTGTTATGCCGATGGAGATCACCGTACCGCCTACCTATCGGCCAATGGTTATACGACCTTATCGGCTAACTACGCTACCCCGTCTAGCGTTAAGTCCATCCTACAGATAGGCAAGATCCGTAACTCTCTAGTATTTAATTACGGCAATAATTACAATAGCCAAGCGACGGACCTCGATGCTGACTCGATCGCTACTTATGGCCGCTATCAGCGCAGTTTTAACTCTAACCTCCATAACCTAACAGACGTAGAAGATGTAATGGAGCGCGAGCTAGGGCTACGCGCCGTACCTCGAGAGCAGCTACAGAGCATTACCTTTAGGCTCGATAACTCAGAGCTACCCGATGCAGAGCGAGATAAGCTTATAGACGTATTTTTTGGCGAGCCAGTAGTCATAAACGATCTACCTATAAATATGTTTAATGGCTCTTTTAATGGCTTTGTCGAGGGCTTTGCTATCAAGGCTACGCCGCAATATGTAGACCTTACCCTTACCCTAAGCCCTACAGATTTCTCACTCGTCGCGCCGCAGTGGGACACAGTAAATCCACCATCCCTAATTTGGACGGGAGTAAATGCTACTCTTATCTGGGAAAACGCTTTTGGAGGTCTAACCTAATGGCAACAGTCACACCTAATTTTAACTGGCCCGTACCGACGTCGAGTGACCTCGTAAAAGATGGAGCGACGGCGATCGAGGCTTTAGGCGATTCTATAGATGCCTCGCTTGTCGATCTTAAAGGCGGCACTAGCGGTCAGGTACTAGCAAAAAACTCTAATACGGATATGGATTTTATTTGGGTAGCGCAGGATGACTCTAACGCTATCCAAAATACAATAGTCGATGCTAAAGGCGATCTAATTGCAGCTACGGCAGCCGATACACCTGCTCGCCTTGCAGTCGGTACAAATGGTCAAGTACTTACCGCAGACTCTACCGCTGCAACTGGGTTAAAGTGGGCGACCGCCTCAGCGGCTCCTAGTTACACAATTATAAACACGGGCGGCACTGCTCTAAGTGGATCGAGTACGGTCACAATCTCGGGTATTTCAGGACGTAACGATCTTTATATCTTTGTCGATGGTGCTCGCGGCGGCGATGGTAATAATTATTCTGATCTTATTTTTAGAATAAATACAGATACGGGATCTAATTACGAGTATGTAGCAGGATCTTTAGTATCAACAAATACCACGGGTGGTGCTTTGTCCGTTGCTAACCTGCAATCGGCCTCAGCTACTAGCATAGGTTTAGGTGGGCATAAAACGCCTGCTACTTTCGGTATTACTATTCAGGGGGCAAATGCCGCCGGAGTAAAGCCAGTGCAATACGTGGGCTCAGGTCTAATCGCTAACGATTATAACAATCGAGTCGCAGGTCAAGGCGCTTGGCGTGGCAGTGCTACCGTCTCGAGTGTGTCGATTATTTCGACCAATGGTAATTTTAACGCAGGTACTATCTATGTATATGGAGCGTAATTATGTCAGTGCATAAAATTGTAGACGTAACTAAAGGTACAGAGACTTTAGTAGATTACACAGAGCAAGAATTAGCAGAGCAAGAGGCTAGTAAAACAAAAATAGCCGAGCAAGAGTTTCTCGCTGCTCAACGAGCAGTAGATAGAGCTGCACTATTAGAGCGCCTTGGCATTACTGCCGATGAGGCCGAGCTCCTACTCTCATAATGCTTAAAAGCTATAACGGTTACCCTGCCTCTAAAGATCCCGACGAGATTAAGATAAAGTCGTACCCCGTAAAAGGTACGGATCGTAAGCTCAGGTGCGCTGAGAGTGTGGGCCCACTCTTAGCCGCCTTTGCTGCCGAGTTTCATATACTGATCGAGCCGATCGATGAGGGCACCTTTGACGATTGGGGTTACGCTTTCCGTATGGTCCGAGGATCTACTGACCGTCTATCGTGTCACTCATCGGGTACGGCGATCGACCTTAACGCTACAAAGCATCCACTAGGTAAGGCGGGCACCTTTCCCGCAGAGAAAATACCGATGCTGCGCGCTCTTGCTAAAAAGTACGGCCTCAAGTGGGGCGGCGACTTTAAAAGCAGACCTGACGATATGCACTTTGAGGTAGAAGTGACACCCGCTAAGGCTAAAGCCCTTATCTCTAGTTTAGGTTTATAGTTAGACAAATATAAAGGGCAAGAGGAGTAACACAATGAAAGAGCAAGTACTTGCTGCCGCAAAATCATACGCTCGAGCAGCGCTCGCTAGCGTAGCGGCGCTTTATATGTCAGGTATTTCAGATCCAAAAGTATTAGCTAATGCGTTTATCGCAGGGCTAATCGGTCCATTACTAAAAGCTCTGCAACCGTCGGAGAAGCAGTTAGGCGTAGGGGCTAAGTAATGGAGCAAGTCCAGCTCGTAGTAGGTATAGCTTTGGGGAGCTTTACCATATTGGGGCTAGGGGCTGGACTTATCCGACACTTTGTAAAGTTTTATCTCAGCGAGCTCAAGCCTGACGGCAACGGTGGGCATAACCTACGCGGTCGGATCGACCATATCGAGGTACGTCAAGAGCGTATGGATGCCAAAATAGACAAAATTTACGAGATATTGCTAGAGACACGCCTCTCTAAATAATTGCCTTATGTCGGTATATGCCCTCATACTGATACTACACACGCCGAGAGGGCTACTCGGGTAGTAGCCTCATCGGCCTTAACAAAGGGCGATATATGAACAGTTTAGACTTTTTAGTAGTGTTCACAGTTACGGGCATTATGGCAGCGTTTATTAAAGCTGCGTATACCATCGGATACCGACAAGGCCACGGCGAGGGCTTTGTACGAGGCCGCGCTATTGCTAAGGCACTAGCTGATAAAGGGGCCCTACGCTAATGGGGTTTCTAGATAACTACGAGGACGTTAATACACGCATTAAGCGTTTTAGAGCTGAGTTTCCTACCGGCAGACTGATCGCTTTCATCGAGGACGTAGACCTAGACAAGGGCACGATCCTTGTAAGAGCTGAGGCTTACCGTAACTACGAGGATGCAGTGCCTAGCGCGGTCGATTACGCTTTTGGCAACGTAGCGACACTCCCTCAAAATATGCGTAAATGGTTTATAGAGGACTCTCTCACGTCTGCCTACGGTAGAGTTATTGGCTTGCTCTCGCCTAGTGACGGCGGCAGACCTACCGTACAAGATATGCAAAAGGTAGAGACTGCAACCGCTGAGCCTGACTATTGGACTACTAAATTTGTAGCCGATGATATCCCTACGCTAGGTAAAGCTATCGAGACGATCGAGCAGGGCTTAGGCGGCGTATTGCCTGATGCAGCTCCTCGCTGCGTACACGGCTCGATGGTGTGGGCTGAGGGTAAAAGCGCTAAAACGGGTAAAGATTGGGCAGCTTACAAGTGCACCGAGCGCTCCCGCGATAAGCAGTGCGACCCGATATGGCAAGTGATCGGCAGCGACGGTAAATGGCGAGCTCAATAATGACTGAGCAGGCTCTCTTTGACTATATCAAGGAGACATACCTCGAGGACTTAGAAAAGTCCACACACACTTACGAGTATACGGATGCAACGAGTGCGGGATATAGGCTCACGCTAGAGCTTAAATGCCGTCATACTCATTACGACGAGCTCATACTCGAAAAGGATAAATACGAGTCACTTGTAGCACTTGCTGAGAGCTTAGGCTTTACGCCGTTTTACATTAACTCAACGCCTAAAGGCATATACGCGTTTAACCTACGCAAAATTAAGGTTAATTGGACTATTAAGCGCCTACCGTCTAACACCGTGGAAAAAGGCCCGGTTATCGACAAAGAGGTAGCGCTATTACATATAGATAAGGCGGTAAAACTCTAATGGGAGAGATGACTTTTATAAAAAATGGCGTAGCTACAACGATCCACGAAAACGGCGACGTAAGTAGTGCACCCGCTGAGCGCTGCGACGGATGTAACGAGCTCAAGTCGGGCGATTTTGGCTTTGAGGTACGAGATATGTCAGGGATGGTAGTCCTATGGTTATGCGAGGACTGCCGAGGATGACTAACTATAAGCACGAGTGCAGACAGTGTAAGAAAGTAACCGAGCAGATCGAGCGAATCATTACCGATAACCTGCCACCATATGTAAAAACTTTGCAGTGTACTAAGTGTGGAGTTATAGGCGTATGCCTTGTAGAGGAACCTAGCGATGCAACGAGCTAAAGCCCTTAAATGCAAGATATACGAGTTCGACCTAGCGTTAGCGTGTAGACGTAACTCAGTCGATAATAGCTATATAGACGAGCCTTACTTTGTAGATGGTGAGCTTGCAGGTATGAGGCGTTTACTTATCCCGTTATGCAAGAGCCATTACGACTATATACATAGGCCCGAGGAGCTGCACAATCTCGGTTATGAAGATTGGCAGGCCCATAATGGCGACCTATCAGTATGAGTGTATTAGCTGCAATATAAGCTACGAGACTACGGCACCTATCGGTGAAAACGTAGCGCCTTTATGCTGCGGCGTATCTATGAGGCAGGTCTACTCAGTGCCTGGCGTAAGCTTTAAGGGTACGGGGTGGGGTAAAGATGCTTAAGGTAGAGCCGATCAGCTATAACCACGCTTACGAGCTTGTAAATGCTTATCACTATCTAGGTCCTAAGCGCTTTATAGGTCAGCACGCTTTTGGCCTTATTGAGGATCTACAAGTAATTGGGGCCGTGGTTTACTCACCTTTAAGCGTGCCTAACTCAGCTACTAGCGCTTTTGGCTTTCCTCGAGGTAACTACCCCGATTTACTCGAGATGAGCCGTTTAGTATTAGAGCCTGAGCTTAACGGTAAAAACTACGGGTCGATGCTTGTAGGTCGTAGTTTACGGATACTTAAGCAGCGGGGCATACGTGCGGTTATAAGCTACGCAGATTCATCTAGGCACGTAGGAGCGGTATATCAAGCTTGTAATTTTGGCTATTACGGGCTTAGTCCTCAACGTAACGATTTTTACTTTGCCGATGGTACAAAGCTCTCAAGAGGTAAGTCTAAAGGCTTTGAGGGCCATTGGGAGCCGAGATCACGTAAACACAGATACGTATATCTCATAGATAAGACACTTGTACCTATATGGGAGCAAGAGCCTTACCCTAAGGCAAGTGAGGTAGCTAATGCTAAATAGTTATCCACAGGAGTTATCCACAGGTAAGGTAAAGGTGTGGATGACACGCAGAAACTACGCTCAAGTTATCCACATATTTGACTCTGTACTTGACAAGCGATTACGCTCTACACTCGCAGGCGAGCCGCTGAGGCGGATAGCTCGCAGGCGATGTATAGCGCTAGTGGTGAGTCTATTGCTTATTGGGAATATGCCTCAGTCAGTGGCGGTGAGTACTGCAAGAGATGTTAATAACTACAAGCTATATGCTCATATGAAGCTTAAAGATGCTAAGCAATATAGATGTTTAGAGCTCTTATGGAATAAAGAGAGTAATTGGAATCCTCGAGCAGATAACCCTAAGAGCACCGCATATGGGATACCTCAACTACTTAAGCTCAAGGCTAAAGATCCTTATATACAGATGGACTTAGGACTCAAGTACATAAAGCACCGACACCTCACACCTTGTAAGGCCCTAGCCTTTCACCGTATGACTGGTCATTACTAATGGTCAAAGGTAGACAAGATCCACGCGTAAGCCGAGCGTATAAAAAGCAGAGGCTAGTAGTCCTAGCTCGAGACGGTTATGTATGTCATTACTGCGGTGAGACGGCCGATACAGTGGACCATATACAAAGCATCAAAAATGGGGGCGATCCAATGAGTTTAGAGAATATGGTCAGTGCCTGCCGGCGTTGCAATAGCGCTAAAGGATCACGCTCACAAGGGGCTTTTTTAGCACGCACGTCTAC
>CANGYR010000031.1 GCA_947458275.1 Chitinophagaceae bacterium | reverse complement strand
TACATGCTGGAAATAAAAATTCAAAAATCAAAAGAATTACTGATTGGCACCAATATGTCCATCAAAGAAATTGCCTATGTTCTAAAGTTTTTAAACGTCAGTTACTTCGTAACTTTCTTTAAAGCAAAAACCGGCTTAAGACCAGGTGATTATCGTAATCAGGGGCATTCCCAAAAATAACCGGTATGAAATATCTTTTGATCATAAGCTCCATCCTTACCTTAATCATATCCGCCAATTTCAGGAAAAACAAGTCTGGTAAAATACCAGACTCACTTGAATCCGGCTTTATCAACCCTCCGGATTCTATCCAAACGTCGATATACTGGTAATGGATATCAGATAATATTTCAGAAATCTTTCTTCCAACCAAAGTCTATTTCATAAAAGGCGTTACAATATCCCAATTATCAGTTCTGAACATATTTACCGGCAACCCCTCCCTGCTAAATAAGTTGGGCACAGCCGTATTACTGAAACCAAAACGAACAGATACCGGACTCGCAACAGAATCACTGCTTACTACTACTTTATTTTTTACAATACGAGCCTCCGCAGGAAAAAATCGCTGATCGGCACCCGCCACTTCAAAACAGGTAAGCCGTTCCCCCCGGGAAATTAACCCGTTCTCAGCATGTCGAAATTCCAGCGTCACCTTATTTTCCAGGATCGTATGCTTACTATATGAAGGACTGTAAGGCTGTATAGCTGAAAATCCATACGTATCATGCAACGCCAGATTAGCCAGTCGAAGCGCAACACCTACTTTTTTGGTCGGATGAATATTAAGCGTATCCGGAACAAGATCGGAAATAACCACCATCCCTGTCTTGGGATGCGTCGCAGAAAGCGTCTGCTTCTCCCGTAGAAGAGCCCCTATGTAGGGGAAAGGATATTTATACGGAGCGATCTGAACGTAATAAAAAGGAAAATCAAGTTGCCACGCAGCTCTCCACGAATCAATCATCCCCTTAAAAAGTTTATCATACGCATAATGCGCATTAACATTGGCCTCTCCCTGATACCAAATGACCCCGGCAATCGGAAACTGCGTCAATGGAAAAATCATGGCATTATAGGCAACACTATTTTCATGTGGCCGAATCGCATGAGGAGTTCGATTGGCGGCCCCCTTTCGTATCAACGCATTATTTTCGATCACATAAGCTGGCGTCCATGATTCAGCATAGGTACCGCCCCAACAGGAGCTGATCAACCCTACCGGTGTATGCAATTTTTCCTGCAGCTGCTTACCAAAGAAATAACCAATCGTACTGAATCGTATCATCTCTTCCGGACTGCAAACTACCCATCTGGCTCCTGGAATATGATCCTGAGGATAATAGGAAGTTAATTTAGGAACATAAAAAAAACGTATTTGCTTGTTATTGGCTCTGGGCGATTCTTCTATCGCCTCTTCCAGCTTGTTCAACCCCGACCACTCCATATTACTCTGCCCGCCACAAAGCCATACTTCTCCAATCATCACATCTTCCAGATCGATTGTATTCGATCCCTTGATCCGGATACTGTACGGCCCCCCGGAAGCCGGTGTGCGGATCTGTACCTCCCAACGCGCGTTACCTGTTGTGACCGTATTATACGAAACAGTATCCCAACTGGTGGTGATCGTGATTTTCTCCGTAGGATTGGCAGATCCCCAGAATTTGACAACAGACTTTTGCTGCAGTACCATATGAGAACCTAAAACACTTGGAAGTGTGACCTTAGCCTGTAAAGAAAAACAGATAAAGAAAGTCAGAAGTATCTGTACAACTCGAACTGCCATTTTTGATTGAAGTTTAGAATTAAATATAGAATACGCTATGCTATTGGATAAAATAATCAAATACAATCAGACTCCACACATCCTGTCAAATTTTAAACCAGATAAACAAAAAATAAAATACTAACCGCTTTCAAATAAATAAATTCCTAAAAATCATAGGTAATTGAACGCTGGACGTGTTATTTTAGTAACTATTATTACTCTTACGTTCAACTTGCTGATGACACATATTAAAGTAAACCCGGTTCTTTTTTTCGCTGCACTGTTCCTGAACATTGCTTCCGCCTGTGGACAAAATATTGCATCGATAAGAAAATCATTTGATACGCCACCCATGAACGCAAAACCCCGCGTGTATTGGTGGTGGTTGTTCAACCGGGTAGATAAAGCAAGCATTACCAGAGATTTTGAAGAATTTAAGGCGAAAGGGATAAGTGGGGTAAACCTGATTTGTACCGGGGGATATGCCGGTAAAGCTCCTCTGCTAGGAGTGAAGTACCAAAGCCCTGAATGGTGGGAGCTCTTCCGCCATGCTGTTAAAGAAGCTAAACGAAACAATATTGAACTTGGCTTTAATCTTTCCGCCGGTGGCTGGACCATGCAAGGCCCCTGGGTAACAAAAGATAATGCCATGAAAAAGGTTGTGTCATCTGAATTAAAAGTTTCAGGCCCCTCAAAATTTAATGGTAAACTACCCCAGCCTGAAACAGTAGACGAATACTATCATGATAGTTGGGTACAGGCCTTCCGCGTTCAGGAAAATTCAAAACAAATTATTCCGGGTTCAATGGTGGATTTAACAGACAGGCTTAAACCTGACGGGCAGCTTGATTGGGAAGTACCCCATGGCCAGTGGATCATTTTGCGGAATGGCTACACACTCACTGGACATTTTTGGAGCAGGTGGTTTGCCTGGCCAGGGCCCCCGCAGGCCGATACTTTCGAAGGGGGCGATGGTTATGAAATCGATTATCTGAGTACATCGGCATTAGACAACCATTTCGAACATCTGGGCAAGCCAATACTTGAGGAAGCCAAAAAAGCAGGCGGAAAAATCGCCTATTTTTGGTCTGATAGCTGGGAATGTGGTAAACTTACCTGGACGCAGGATTTTCCCAACCAGTTCAGGCGTTTTCGTGGATACGATTTAAAACCCTATTTACCTGTCTTAGCCGGTTACACGGTAGATAATGAGGATGTTTCAGAACGTTTTCGTGAAGATTTTAACCGAACTATACAAGATTGTATTTCAGAAAATTTTTACGGTCATTTCATGGAGCTCTGCCACAAAAATGGTGTAAAAGTGGGCAACGAAGCCGCCGGACCAAACGACATTCCCCCAATCGATGCCTTGAAAAATCTGGGGTACTCTGATATACCCGCTGGTGAATTTTGGACGAACGGACACAGAAAAGCACCGAACGGATATAACTCAGATATGTGGCAAAGACTCAATTTAAAACAAACAGCCACAGCAGCTCATATTTACGGAAAACGAGAAGCCATGGCAGAGGCCTTTACGATGATGGACGGCGATGCCACTCACTGGGCACTGGGCCCTTCCGATCTAAAACCCTATGCCAATGATGCTTTTTGCGAAGGTATCAACCGTTTTATGCTGCATCAGGCTACCAGCCAGCCACCTTCCGACGGGAAGCCGGGCTTCGAGTTTTGTGCAGGACAGCATTTTACCCCAAACCTCACATGGTGGGAACAATCACCTGCATTCTTCACTTATCTCTCGCGTTGCCAGTATATGCTGCAACAGGGCAATTTTGTTGCCGATGTCTGCTTTTACCTGGGCGAACGATCCCCAACACTGGTGCCGCCAAAATATATTGTTCCATCCCTTGGCGCAGGATACGACTGCGATTACAGCAATGCCGATGTGCTGCTCAACCGCATGTCTGTTAAGGATGGAAAAATCACGCTTCCTGATGGAATGAGTTATCGTATGCTGGTGTTACAGAATTGCACTTCACCTTCTCCGGAAATCACGGAAAAGGTTGGTGCATATCAGCGATTACAGGTCTCTTCAACGCCCTCAGATGCCATGTCATTGGAGGTGATTCAAAAACTAAAAGAGTTAATCCTGGCAGGAGCAACAGTTGTGGGGCCTCCACCAGCAACTATTATCGGCCTGAAAAATTATCCGGAAGGTGATAAAAAGTTGAAAGAAATAGTAACAGAAATTTGGGGTGATCTTGACGGTAAAACCCGCACCGAACGAACATACGGAAAAGGCAGGATTATCTGGGGGAAAACAGCCCGCGAAATACTTCTTGCAGATGGTATAATGCCAGACTTTACATTCGGAGAACAAAATACCAATCCCGGGCAGTTTGATTACATCCATCGCAGGCATGGTGATATGGATATCTATTTTGTAATCAACCGAACAAATCAGCCTGTGAAAAAAGAATTTTCCTTTCGGGTAGCTGGAAAACAACCCGAAATATGGGATCCGGTAAGTGGTAAATTAAAGCAGGCAACAGCTTATCAGCAAACAAACACTGGCATTGCCTTAACACTGAATATGGAAAGCTTTGGATCCTGGTTCATCGTTTTTCAAAAGCCAATTTCCATTCAACCTCCCAAATCAACTAAACCAAATTTCCCCGAATTAAAGGAACTAACAGAATTCAGTGGTGCCTGGAATGTTTCATTTGACCCACAGTGGGGCGGACCAGTCAACACATCATTTGATAAACTTATAAGCTGGACCGACAGACCAGAAGAGGGAATCAGATATTATTCGGGCAAAGCCACCTATACAAAAACCTTCGATTTAGCCCCTGAAAAAAATAAAAAGAGAAGACTGTTTCTTGATATGGGTGAACTTAAAGATGTAGCCGAAGTGTGGCTTAACGGGAAGAATCTGGGAATTATTTGGAGTGCTCCGTGGCGTGTTGAAATTACAGATGCCGTTATATCGACAGGGAATAAACTGGAAGTTAACGTTATCAATTTATGGGCAAACCGGGTTATCGGAGATCTAAACCAGCCAGTCGAAAAAAGATTTACCAAAACACATGATGGTTTCCGTTTTGATTTTCTGGCACCCAAAACACAGTTGCTTAGATCTGGATTGTTTGGACCAGTGAGGTTATACAAGGCATATGATTAATGCGAACTGTTAGAAAAATCTATTGTTCTTTCTAACAATATTCGTTTCAAAAAAAGTGAGTATCAGCAAGAATTCCTGCCTGACAGCAGACAGGAAAACCTATATCAAAAATGCTAATCTTTTAAACTATAATACATCCCTTTGCACTACTGAAAAACGGTTGAATTTACACGATCAGCCATTGTAGTAAATCGCTTCCATTTCCGTCCAGCCCGAATGCCCTTCCAGCGGAACCTGCATCGTATCACATACCTTTAGCCATTCGATGTTCCGTGGCTCCATCGCTAGCTTGGCCATATCCGACTCAAACGATTCCCCCCTGTACTCGTAATAACCAAACTCATAGTAATCATCGCCGATCTTTTGGAGGAAAATACTAAAATTATGCAGATGATAGCGAAGTAACAGATCCCGTACCCCAGGATGAGCAGCTGCGTGCAGCCGCTTGTATTCCTCCAGACAGTCAGACTTTAGTTTGATAAGCATCCCTACTCTTCTCACCGTACGTTCAGAATAATCTACAGTTTCGTTAAACATATACTTTGATTAAGTCATTTACATTTATAATCCTTACCACCCCGCAACACCCAACGCTTCCGAACGATGATCATCGGTCAGAATAAAAATTATATTCGGCATGGTGCACAATGATCTAATGTACGAAATATACCTACTCATTTTGTTGTAACTTACTTTAAACTGAAACTATGCAAACACGTATCCAATATGCATCCGACCTGCATTTAGAATTTCATGATAATAAAAAATTCATGAAAAGAAACCCACTGCAACCCGTTGGCAACATATTGGTTCTGGCAGGAGATATTGTACCATTCAGGGAACTGGAACAACACAATGATTTTTTCAACTATGTTTCGGATCATTTTGAAGCCACCTACTGGCTTCCGGGCAATCACGAGTACTACCATTTTGATATAGCAAAAAGATCAGGTAAACTTTTTGAAAATATCCGCAGCAATGTGTGGCTGGTCAATAATGTTTCCATAGTTCACCAACAGACCCGACTACTCTTCTCTACGCTGTGGAGCCACATCAGTGTAGAAAACCAATGGCAGATTGAACGAAACCTCAATGATTTTCATCTTATCAAAAACGGAAGGCATCGATTTTCATCGGTCCTATACAATGAACTCCATCAGGAAAGTCTGGACTTCATTCAACAGGAGCTCAAATTATCCAAAGAGGATAGTATTTCTGTATTTACCCATCACTGTCCTACATTCCTTCACTACCCGGAAGAATACAAAGGTGATGCCCTAAACCAGGCATTTGCTGTTGAGCTGTTTGATTTCATTGAATCATCCCCAGTTGATTCCTGGGTGTACGGCCATCACCATAAAAATATCCCGGAATTCACCATTGGAAAAACCAGGATGCTGACCAATCAGTTGGGGTACGTTCACCGATATGAGAACCAGTTTTTCAGACCGGATATTTGTTTGTGATGTTCAAATTAAACCCTCACTCAAAATCTTTGTCATAATTGCATGATTAAAAGAATCATTGCTACTTTACTAATGTTCCTCACCGTAGGATCAATCGCCTGTAAAAAAAATGGTACTACTCCGGAACCTATGCCATCCAATAGCAGCCTCTATTTTCCCCCGGTCTCAGGATCGGAATGGCAGACGCTTACACCTGCTTCACTGGGATGGAACGAGGCGCAACTAAATGATCTGTACTCCTTTCTACAATCCAGAAACACCAAAGCCTTTATATTGCTCAAAAACGGAAAAATTGTTTCTGAACGATATTTCGGTTCTTTCACGGCAGATAGTCTTTGGTACTGGGCCTCCGCCGGCAAAACCATGACGGCCATGCTTGTGGGCATTGCACAACAGGAAGGATTACTCAACATCAATACCCGCAGCTCCACCTATTTAGGCCGGGGCTGGACTTCTCTGCCCGTATTGCAGGAGGATCGCATAACCATTCGCCACCAGCTTACCATGACCACCGGCCTCGATGATGCCGGTGCAGATGATGATTGTACCACGCCCGCCTGTCTGACATTCAAAGCCGAACCCGGCAGCCGTTGGGCCTATCACAATGCGCCCTATACCTTACTGGATAAAGTGGTTGAAAATGCAACCGGTTTATCGTACAACCTATACTTCCAGCAAAAGATTCGAAATCGAATCGGCATGAACGGATTATGGGTAAAAAACAATTTCAATAATGTCTATTTCAGTAATGCTCGCAGCATGGCCCGATTTGGCTTACTCATGCTCAACAAAGGAATATGGGAACAAACACCCATTTTGAACGATTCGAATTACTTTAATGCACAGATCAACTCCTCCCAGACGATCAATCCATCCTACGGCTATCTCACCTGGCTGAATGGTAAATCAACATTCATGGCCCCCATATTTCAAACGGTGTTCCCGGGAATGCTTGTTCCCAATGCACCCGCTGATATGTACTGCGCGCTGGGCAAAGATGACCAGAAAATCTATGTTGTTCCCTCCCAAAAACTGGTCGTGATCCGGCTGGGACAATCCTCCGGCACCCCCGCCCTCGCCCTTTCTGGTTTTGATAATGAATTGTGGGGGCGGTTGAAAACCATCATCGGATTTTAAGCATGGATAAAGCAATGTAATCCACTCAAACATGTGTAAGAGTAGTCATGTCTGGCATATTTATGAGTTGAATTCATAGAGCAACAACCAATAAAATATATCAAGTTTGCACGTACTTTAAAGTGGGGCAGATCCAATAGGATGTACATAAAAAATAGTATAGTGGTTTTTACTATAGTTTATTCAAAAGAAATTAGAGGGAATACCTCGCCCCATTTTATTTTTAAAAAGTCTTACATTTAATTTCAAACCGCCTAATACATGTAAATACGTAAAATTTGATGGATATAAAATATGAGGCGATTAGGGAGATTCAATAAATATTCATTGGCAAACCAATTTCCAATAATGCATCAATTAAAAAGATGAAAAACAGCATACAAAATATTTTAAAGTTTGAAAGTTTTATATGGATCGATCTTTTTCAACCTGATAAGGATGCGCTTGAAGATATTGCGAAAGAATATCAATTAGACTATTTTCTAATAAGGGATAGTTTAGAGCAGGGGCATTTGCCAAAGTTTGAAAAACAGCCACACTATAATTTTATTATTCTCAGAGCATTTACTTCAACTATCGAGCGAGGAGCAACCACCATAAATGAGCTTTCAAATAAAATTGCATTTTTCTATAATGAGAAAAAAATAATAACAATCCATAGAAAGCCATTCGATTTTTTACAAAATATAAACACTCAATACAACCATCCCCATGAAGTTTTAGTTTACCTCATTCATAAAATGGTAGAGACCTATCAACTGCCTTTAAATGAACTGGATGAAAAAATAATTAAAATCGAACAAACAATTTTCCTTGAAAACTATTCAAATGTTTCGTTAGAAGATCTTTATTATTTGAAAGCCCAATCTCGAATTATAAAAAAATTATTACAGTTATTTCAACAGGTTGCTAATGAAATATTAATAGACGAACAATCAAAAACCGCTTTACAAGATATAAAAGATACACTATTGAGCCTCATTTTAAGCTATGATGAAGTGCTAGAGAATGCAAACAACTTACTAAATACTTATCTGTCTGTCAGTGCGCAGAAAAGCAATGATGTGATGAAATTGCTGACCGTATTTTCTGCCTTCTTTTTGCCATTGACCTTTATAGCAGGAATTTATGGAATGAATTTTGACAACATGCCTGAGTTAAAATGGCAGTCAGGCTATTTTTTGATCCTGGCCTTAATGGCTGTTATTTCGATTTTAATATATTTTTGGTTTAAACGAAAACGAATTCTTTAATACCAAAGTGGAATTGCTGTAAAATTTCCCTTCTCTTTAAATAGTAAAGAGATCCTTAAACTATAGTATCTCTACTTACCAATATTGTCCTCATAGTAAAAAGTAGTACCGACAGGAATCCCGGCAGGCAGGCCTGCTCACCGTAGGAGAGGAACCAGTATCTAAAATTTAAAAACAAAAATGCCCACCATCGCAACTGCTTCGGTAGGCACTGTAGCCACCTTAGGAGGCAGTTTGGAGGAATTTGCTGCTGATGTAACAGCTGTTTTGGAGCTAAGAATCAATAATAAGTTATAAGGAACCAATGTTATTGAGGTTAGCTAACATTATCAGGATTCATAACCCTGAGGTCCCGGGTTCAAATCCCAGTCTCGCTACATGAAAATCAAGGACTTACGTTAAATCGTGGGTCCTTTGTTGTTTCTGCGTGAGGTTGTTTACTTTTACCCATACAATATGTTATTCATGGAAATACAAAATAGTTCAATTGGAGATCTAGATTTCATTCTTGATTTATACAAGTCTGCTACAGCATATCAAAAAGAAAGGTTCATTAGTCATTGGCCGGATTTTGAAAGAGAGATGGTTGTAAATGAAATTGCAGATAATAGACAATGGAAGATGATTATTGATGGAGAAATAGTATGTATTTGGGCTACTACATTTTCGGATCCTTTAATTTGGCAAGAAAAGAACATCGATCCGTCAGTGTATATCCACAGGATAACCACTAATCCTAATTTTAGAGGCAAAGGCTTGGTAAAGAAAATTGTTGAGTGGTCTAAAAATTACGCTACCCAAAATGGAAAGAATTTTGTCCGCATGGACACGGTAGGAGAGAACCTAAAACTAATAGAGCACTATACGTCTTGTGGTTTTGATTTTTTGGGGCTCTCTCAATTAAAAAATACAGACGGATTACCTCAACATTACCATAATGCACTTGTTAGTTTATTTGAGTTGAAGGCGTAGTTTTTTATTGTCTTTTAGCAATAACCAAAGCAACAAGTAAATTAGGTACCCAACAAAGCCATGCAAGGTATGGATAGAATACTACAAAAGGAGTTCCACTAGCGAAACCTAATCCTAATCCAGTTCGCAATGTTACTGCTGCAAATGTGAGTGCAAAATTGATAAACATCCAATATTGGTGTGCTTGGACATTTTTATTTTTGATGGAATGATATGCTTTATATCCTGTGGCTAACCATAGTATGGCCAATGT
>CANGYR010000030.1 GCA_947458275.1 Chitinophagaceae bacterium | reverse complement strand
GTCACTAACTTTCAAGCCCTGGTAAGGTTCCTCGCGTATCATCGAATTAAACCACATGCTCCTCCGCTTGTGCGGGCCCCCGTCAATTCCTTTGAGTTTCAATCTTGCGACCGTACTCCCCAGGTGGAATACTTAATGCTTTAGCTTAGACGCGTACTGTATATCGCACACATCGAGTATTCATAGTTTACGGCGTGGACTACCAGGGTATCTAATCCTGTTTGATCCCCACGCTGTCGTGCCTCAGCGTCAGTTACAATTTCGTGAGCTGCCTTCGCTATCGGTGTTCTGTGTCATATCTAAGCATTTCACCGCTACATGACACATTCCGCCCACGTCAAGTGTACTCAAGACTTGCAGTATCAATGGCAGTTCTACAGTTAAGCTGCAGGCTTTCACCACTGACTTACAAATCCGCCTACGCACCCTTTAAACCCAATGAATCCGGATAACGCTTGGATCCTCCGTATTACCGCGGCTGCTGGCACGGAGTTAGCCGATCCTTATTCTTACGGTACATTCAGCCAGGTACACGTACCTGGGTTTATTCCCGTACAAAAGAAGTTTACAACCCATAGGGCCGTCATCCTTCACGCGGCATGGCTGGTTCAGACTTGCGTCCATTGACCAATATTCCTTACTGCTGCCTCCCGTAGGAGTCTGGTCCGTGTCTCAGTACCAGTGTGGGGGATCATCCTCTCAGAACCCCTAGACATCGTAGCCTTGGTGAGCCGTTACCTCACCAACTAGCTAATGTCACGCATGCCCATCTTCAACCGCCGGAGCTTTAAACATAAAGTGAGGCCACTTCATATTACTATGGGATATTAATCCCTCTTTCGAGGGGCTATCTCCCAGTTGAAGGTAAGTTGCATACGCGTTACGCACCCGTGCGCCACTCGTCAGCGGTATTGCTACCCTGTTACCGTTCGACTTGCATGTATTAGGCCTGCCGCTAGCGTTCATCCTGAGCCAGGATCAAACTCTCCATTGTAAGTTTGATATTGTTTTCCCGGTTATTCACCGGAAGTATGTCTCAGATTTACTTCTCGACAAGCATCGCTGCTTTTCGCGATACTTATTGTTTCATTACCTTTCTCAATATTTTCAAAGAACGTCGCCTTTCGGCGTTGTTTCCCTTTGTTCGGAAACGGGCTGCAAAATTACAACCTATTTTGACACTTCCAAATGTTTTTGAAAATTTTTCTGAATTTTTTTTCAGTCTCATTTTCGTTGGCATTTTTAGAAGCTCGCCGTGCAAAGAACAGGGCGACAAAATTACAACCGTTTTCGAAACCTCCAAATCTTTTTTAAAGATTTTTTTCAGAGGGATTTTTAACGGCGGTTGCCTGCAGACGTTTAAAGAACTTTGGGGTGGCAAAAGTAGTAAGGAATATATTCCACGCAACACCTGACACACTATTTTTTATTAAACGCAATGTTAAGTATTGATAATCAGAATGAAAATGTTTGGTAAACTCCGCCCCCCTTACGCGACCAATACCTAGCGAGGATTCCCGATAGACACAGGTAAAGCCTTGCCATTCATCACTTTATGCCCATTTTGTGCAAAACCGGCGATAAATCTCGCCATCTCATCTACAGACACTCCGCCCGAATAACCCGGAAAAGCCCTCTGAAGCATCTCTGTTTGTACCGCCCCCAAGCACAATGTATTGAAATACAGGTTACTACCCTCCATTTCGGCAGCGATAGCCTCGGTAAATCCAACCAAACCAGCCTTACTTGCACCATATACACTCAATCCCGAATACTTCAAACTCCCCTGGAAACCCGCCATACTGGAGATAAACACGCTATGCGACTCATTAGCAACCTTTAACCAAGGCAATAAGGCCCTCGTAAGTGTTATTGGAAGCCTTAGGTTCAAGCGCAGCATTTCGTCCTCCATGCCCTCATTCAGTAACTCAAATGGCATCGAATGCAAAACAGCAGCGGCATGAATTACGATACGAAGGCTCGCATGGCTCGTAGAATCCAATGCAGCGGCCACCTTTTCGGACGCCGAAGGATGCCTCAAGTCGATCGATAGATGCCGATAATGGGCAGAACTCCAACCGTCAGGTGCCCTTCTTGAAACCCCTAGAACCCGAATCCCCTGCTCACACAGCTGCTTACAAAGCGCTGATCCAATCCCACCCGAAGCACCTGTAACTACCGCTTCTATTCCTGAAACGCTCTTGCTGTTCATAACCGACCCTAGTTAAATTTATACGGCGAACATACATATATATGTATTGACTTATTCATATTGGCATATATTCTTTGTAAGTCCATAATGTGAGCGCATTACCGCGCGTTATCAAGCTGCATTTTACTCAGGTTACCGGCAAACCACTTCCCCTTCTTACCTTTACGGCATGTATAAACGCATACTTCTTCCAGCCCTTCTTCTGCTTGGCTCCATTCATACAAGCACTGCTCAAACCGAATTTGGTGAGACCATCAAAAGCCGGATTTATGTAGGTGGCAACTTCGGACTTGGCTTCGGAACATTTACCAATATCGACATCTCGCCATTGGCCGGGTACAACTTTAATAAATATCTATCGGCAGGGCTTGGAGCAAGCTGGATGTTTTACTCCTATCGTTTTGCCGGTGTTTCAGAAAGAGCAAGCTTTTACGGCGGCAGAGCGTTTGGCCGAATCGTTCCACTACCGGAAACCTTCCCCGGCATATTTCTTCACGGAGAATATGAAACCATCAATAATGAACGATGGGTTGAAAACTCCTTGGGTGCCTTTGAGTTTAAACGAACATGGACACCGGCCGTACACATTGGTGGCGGCTTTCGCCAGATGGCCGGGGAAAACTCCTTCTTTACATTTACTGTACTGTGGAACCTCCTCGACGATGGCACTCAAGCCAGTAGCATCTACGGAGGACCATTAAACTACCGCGTCGGATTTATCGTTGGACTCCGATGACAGACACCCTTTTCGCGGATGTTTTACTTCCATTGCCCCTGGCGAAGGTCTTTGTCTATCGAATTCCAAGGCATTTGGAAGGAGCCGTCGCTGAAAGGATTCGCGTGGTTGTTCCATTCGGGAAAAAGAAGCGGTACTCCGGACTGATTGCCAGGCTACATCACCAGGCGCCCAAAGACCGTGAAGCACGTTACATCGAAGATGTGCTCGACCTTGAGCCTTGCATTGGCGAAAAGCATCTCGCATTTTGGGATTGGATGGCGAGCTATTATATGTGTACTCCGGGAGAGGTTATGAATGCTGCATTACCAACAGCACTCAAACTATCGAGCGAGACTATTGTACGCCTGCACCCCGACATTGATGAAGAAACCGTCATCCAAGGTTTACAGGAAAGGGAAATCAAATTACTGGATGCCTTAAAGCAGTCGGGAGCGCTTAACCTGGAAGAGGCTGCTCAGGCAGCAGGCATCAAGACTATCTTTCCCTTACTCAGAAGATTAATGGATCGAAAGCTGGTTGCAGCAGACGAAGAGCTCAAGGATGTTTTTAAACCCCGTAAGGAAGTCTTCATTAGACTTTCGCCTGAATATCAGCAAGAAGAGCGGCTCAATGCCTTGCTCGATTCGCTCAACAGGGCTACGAGGCAACAAGAAATTCTGCTCGGCTACCTTTCACTACCAGAGGGGCTACAAGGAGGTTTTAATTGGGTTTCGCGCAAAGCGCTGATGGCCAATTTCCCGAAAGGTGCTGCGGCATTGTTGGCATTAATCGATAAATCGGTGTTTGAGTCAGAGACTCGAACGATCAGCAGGTTGGGCGCTGAAAGTCTGGATGGGCAGTCGTTTTCTCTCAGCGATCAGCAAAACCGCGCACTCCAAGAAATACAGGATGGTCTTGAGTTGGGAAAGCCTGTTTTGCTGCAAGGCGCCACCGGCTCGGGGAAGACAGAAATCTACATTCGCTTGATGGAAGAAGCCCTGGAGCGTGGAGATCAGGTGTTGTATATGTTACCTGAAATTGCGCTGAGTTCTGAAATCATCCTTCGGTTGAGGAGGCACTTCGGAACCAGGGTTCAAGTGTATCATTCCCGATTTAGCGAACAGGAACGCATGGAGGTTTGGAATGCGGTTTCTCACTTTGAAACATCAGGCCAGTTGATCCTGGGTACAAGGTCCTCGCTGTTTCTTCCCTTTCGGCAGCTCGGGTTGATCATTGTGGATGAAGAGCACGACCCTTCGTTCAAGCAGCAAGACCCTTCGCCGCGTTACCAGGCCAGAGATTCGGCCATTTATCTCGCCCGGCAAAATGGCGCCGGTATCATTTTGGGTTCGGCGACACCTTCCTTAGAAAGCGCTTATCAGTCGCGAATAGGAAAGTATCATTCGGTGCTTTTGAAAGAGCGTTTTGGTGGAGCTGTTTTGCCGGATGTGTTGCTGGATGACCTCTCAGTTCAAACAAAAAAGGGCCGGATGAAAGGTAGTTTTGGACCTTTGCTGGTTTCGGAGGCTTCGCTAAGTTTTGAGCAGAATAAGCAAGTGCTGCTTTTTAGGAACCGCAGAGGCTTCGCGCCAATGCTGGAATGTGCCAAATGCAAGTGGATTCCTCACTGCGTGCAGTGCGACATCAGCCTTACCTACCATAAATCACAACACCAATTGCGCTGTCATTATTGCGGATACGCGCTCAATGTTCCTTCACACTGCGCAGAATGTGGCTCTACCGATATTCGGATGAAGGGTTTTGGAACCGAGAAGATCGAAGAAGAGATTCAGGAACTGTTTCCGGGTATTTCGGTAGGGCGTATGGATTTAGACACAACCCGATCCAAGAGCAGCTATCACAGGTTGATGGAGGATTTTCGCGAGCAACGCACCCAGGTAATGGTGGGGACGCAAATGATTTCCAAGGGGCTCGACTTCGGGCAGGTTAGACTTGTAGGGGTGCTAAGCGCGGATGGCATGCTGAATTACCCCGACTTTAGGGCAAACGAGAGGGGATTCCAGTTGTTGAGCCAGGTGGCTGGCCGGGCTGGACGAAGGAAAGAGCCCGGGTTGGCGGTGATCCAGACCTGGAAACCGGACCACCCCGTGTTGAAATGGGTGCAGATGCACGACTATGAGGGGTTTTATGAGAGCGAAATTGAGGAGCGAAGAAAGTATGGCTATCCGCCATTTACCCGATTGATTGGCATTTATTTGCGGCACGAAGAGGTTAATCAGCTTGAACCAGCAGCCGAGTTGTTGGGGCAGTGGCTTCGCTCTGTCTTCGGCAATCGTTTGTTGGGCCCGGAATTTCCACCGGTAGCCAAAGTTCGCAACCGCTTTCAGAAGAACTTCTTATTGAAACTCGAGCAGGGCATTGCTCTCCAGAAGGTGAAGGAGGAATTGCAGAAACAAACCGCTCGTTTTTTCGAAGAGAATCCACTCAAGGGTTTCAGACTAATTTTTGACGTTGATCCTTATCATTGACAGGCATAAGGCACTCCTCAGTGGTGCTTCTCATCGCTTACAGCCTTCCTCATGATAAAGGCCTTGCCGGGTCGTTTGGGAAGAACGGACGGTCATCAGCCCAAAAACAATAAAACACAAGCAACAGAGAAACAACCCAGCTCGGTGAAGGCTTCAACTTTCCAAAGCCAAGTCATTAAAATGCTTAGAGGAGGGAAGAAACTTGTCGAGCAATGCGACGAAATTCCTTAACCCTCCTCTAAACCTGTATTTAATTTGCTACACTAATATGTTTAACTTAATAAACCAACGTACTTTATTTGGGCGAACCTTTTCTATTGTCGGCTTTGTTTAAGAAATGATGGACCCAGTGAGAGTCTACTATTTGTGAATCCAAGGTTCTGACCGCAACATGCACCATAGCCAAAATGATGTGAAAAAGCACTGTAGGCCATGGCATTTCGGGAAATACGTTGTGATAAAAAACTGAGGAAATGAAGTAAATGGTAAGCAAGAGCGTAGCCAGCGGGAAGAGGAGAGCCAGAAAAGCTTTTAGCTCGGTATGGGTTTGAGAATGATTGCTGGAATGGCTCTTCTTCAGGCGATGGTGAAATACCGTCGTAATGATTGTGATGCAGCAGAATCCAAAGAGGCTAAAGGATAGCTCAGGCGCAGTGTTATTCAGCCAAAATGAGAGCAGAAATGAAAACAGGATAGAGTAAAGCCCGAAAAAGCTGATAAATTTCATCCATGAAAAGTGCTCAACATTCGAGGATGGCTTTCTTTCGATATCGTAAAGTATCGGGGTATTTTTGAATAGAAAAAAAAGGAGCACTAATTCAATCAATGCCGCTGAAGTGGCCACTGTGATTTTGATTTGGTTGTCGAGAATATCTGGCTGTTCGTCAACCGGATTGGCATAATCTAGACTCGTGTACTGTTCGGTGAATGACGCTGTTTTAGTGGGTATTGTTTGGCTCTCCGAAATACCGCTAACCGCAGAATGCAAACCATCGATCAAAGCAGAGCCAAGCGCCATCTGATCGACTTTACCCATTGCTATGGTCGCGACTGGCAATTCCCAATGACAGGAAAGCGACAGCCCGAGGCAGGGTAAAAGTGAGATTAACATGGCTAACATTTCGGATACAAAGTTGCCCTCAGTTGCCTCGTCGGAAAAGGGCACTTCGTGCAAAGCAGCTCCGTGAAAACACCCAAACAGCCTCCGTGAAAAACACCCCCTTGTTACTTTAGATGATGCTGAGCAATCACTATCGTATTGTTTGGCTATTATTTTCGGGAAAGACTGTAGAATGGTCGAAGGGAAACTGGTCGAGGGCGGCACTTCAGCTTTCGCTACATGGTAAAACTCTAAAGTCCACAAAGCCCTGGTGAAATGATTAAAAAGGATTTGCCGGCCATTTAAGGGCTTTCGCATCGAAAAGGAGGAGGAGGAACGATACGGCGAAGCCCAAAATGACCGACAAATCCGAATAATCAACTACATTAATAAAGCAATTAATACAACCAACTTACTGAACTAAATCGTAATGTTTTTCTTCAATTCAGGGTGAACCATTTGTTTGAATACGACAGAACCTGAGATTGAAGATCCAAATGCTCTCACTCCAACATGTAATAGTGAAAGCATGAGGTAGGGAATAATGATGAACTCAGGCACTTCGCTGAAGCTTGATTGATGAATTGCCGGCATAAGCAGATAAAGTGTTATCAATACATTGCTAACCGGAATTAGCATATTCAGCAAGAATTGCAGGCGATAAAAACTAAGGTGTTGGCGTGTTGTTTTTCTGAGCTTCAGTAAGTGATGGAATACCGCCGTTGAAAAAGCAATCACTGCGAAAATTAACAGTCCGGGGCTTGGTTCAGGAAGACTACCTTGTATCCAGAGGCATAGCAGGAATTCGGCAATGATGAGATAGAACGATAACAAGACACTCAGCTTTATGGGCGATATCACGTTGATCTTGAGTGTTTTGAAGTACTCATTGTCTCGAATTATCTTCGTATCGAGTAAGGCAAGAAATAAGAAGAGAAAGGCAATGGTTCCGGCAATGGCTGTGAAAGTGATTTTTTGCCGTGCATCAGGATACTCCACATCGGCCGGCCTCAAATCGGCCTGAACGGTGCTGGTTTCGGTTGAGTAATCGCTGTAGATCGAAGTAGCAGCGTTTACCTGGGCTCCGAATGCGCTTTGTATGGCGCATTTCGGAAAGACCTCGGAGTTTAGGCTGTAGGGTTCAAACGGGGTGGGAAGCGCATGAGTGCTTTCAGGAGTCAGAAAGGCAATTCCGAGTAGCAGGAATAGGGAGCATGCAGCGAGGTTGGCAGAGGTTTTCATCGTTTGTTGTGATTGGTTTTACAGGACAAAGATGAAGCTCCTCAAAGCGCAGGAAAAGGTTATAAAATGCAGGGATTCAAGAGAAAAGATGCATTCGCCACCCGTGTAAATTGCGGGGGTATTCAATCGACTCTCCCGAGAAAGGCCTTAAATTCTTGTGCGGCTAATTCACTTCTTCTCAATAAACAGGGTGTACTGAAAAACGCTGAGTGAATTTACTTTAAACGATTCAAGCGGATTTTACCAAATTAAAGTGCACGGATTTAATCGTTTAATTCCGTTTTCAGTGCTTCATAACATTTCCACACTCAATTGTTTCGTTGGCTGGAATTGCACCATTATACAATTAGAATCTACCTAAGGGCCCACCTTTTTTGATTCCTTTCATTTGAGTCCTCCTCGAAAAGTTCTGACAAAGACTCCGGGCCCAAAAATAAATTCTATCCAAGCGCTTTTTTGAATTTCAGATAGGTGGGTCAGCAGAAAAATGATTGGCCAATTAATGGCTTAAAAATGAACGTGGCCATGAACGAATATCGGGTAGCCGCAAGGCAATTAAAGGTCATCCACACACACCTGCGAAATTCCAAGGCCAAAAAATCGGCAAAAATCTAAGCCTCCGAATAAGGAATACCGGCGGATTTACAGAATATCGATTAGGTCGTTGCGTACCAGAAACAGTACTAGTCCGGCTTTCGACTTAATATCGAATTTGCTGAATATGGATTCTCTGTAGCCATCCACCGTTCTGCGGTGGACGCCCATCATTGAGGCAATTTGCTCGTAGGTGTACTCTTTTTCGTCGCAAACCAATTTGAGAAACTCCCTTTCGCGGTCGGTAAGTTGGTCCAAGACCTGAAACTTATACTCTTTGGTTTGTAATGGTGAGTCTTTGCGCAGAGCTTCGAGCATCAATTCGTTTTGATAAAATCCAAATCGGAGCACCGATTCGATGGCATCGCGAAGTACATCGGCAGTAGAATTTTTTTGGATGTAGCCGCGGGCTCCAAGCCGGAAGAGTTGAATGTGTTTGCCGGGCTCGCTGTTCAGGGTTAGGATAAGCACCGGAATATCGACTTTTCGCTTGTTGAGTTCCGCCAGCACCTCGTCGCCGTTCATGCCCGGCATGGAAAGATCGAGGATTAGCAAATCGGCTCGTGTTCCGGCTTCGATGGCCTCGAGCAGGTCGATGCCTTTATCGAATTCAAAGTCGACTTTGTATTCACCGATTTTCTCAATCAGTTCCCTCAGGCCATTTCGTACAATAACATGGTCATCAACAAGAATAATCGATTTTTTATTTGAGCTCATTGGGTTCTGATTTAGGCAGCGACAAAGTAACGGTAGTACCTTTATTTTTAACAGCGTCTATTTTCAAATCAAGTCCGGCCAGCATAGCTCTTTTCGAAATGTTTTTCAAACCTGCACCTTTGCTGGAACTTAGCATTTCCTCAACATTAAATCCAACCCCATTATCATCGATTTTTAGCAAATAATCATTGAAGTTGCTTCGGACAACAATTGATGTTGCTTTGGAGTGGCGAACTATATTGTTGATGACTTCCTGAAAAATGCGATAGCTCATCAGCAGCTGATCCTTGTCGAGTGTATCGTATTTGCGGGTGCCGGGCAGGTACTCCACCTTCATGGCTGAGTAGGCTTCCAGCCGTTCAATCTCTTTGTGAATAGCTTCCTGGAAGGTTAAATCCGAAAAATAGTCATGACTCAACGATCGACTTAACATTCTTAGCTGCTCGATGGATTGTGTCAGTAATTCGGCGAGCTTATTAAAATGAGGAGACTTTTCGGGATTATCAATTTTTTGATTTTCGATAATCAACTGCATATTTAATAAGGTGTGACCCACATTGTCGTGCAGCTCTCGTCCGATGTGCGTCATCAGTTGCTCGGCCAGTTCAAGTTCGGCATGGCGAAGTTCCTTTTCATACAGTAGCTTAAGTTCCGAAAGCCGGACATCTTGCTTTAACCGTTGACGATTCGAGAGAAAAACGGAAATGATAACACTGGCAATAAGCAGCAGAATGATCAATGTGACCAGGACAATACCAATATAGAGCGACTGATCGGTCATGATTTTGCTTCGGGCTTTTTTCTAAGCGACAATGAAAGAAAGCCCAAAATGATGAACAGATATCGGCAAATGGCGAGAACAAGGTTGATGTAAACGAACAATTCATTTGCTTTTTCGGGCTGGCTTTGAATCATCAACTCTCGACCAATGAAGTATGGTGTGACTCCAAGAAAATAAATGATGTGTCCGATGGCCACGAGAATTAATCCATCTGAAGAATTTAACCGAATGTCGGGAAGAATCAGATAAACAAGATTAATCACCGACAAAACCAGAAAAGACAGGGCTAAGACCTGATAATTCAAGCTCATAAAGCTGGTTAGCCCAAAGATGAGGACGGCAAAAACGGGAAAAGCGATAATACTAATTCGAATTGCTCTTTGAATGGAGACTGAATTTATTGCACTTCTAAACGCAAGAGCAATGATTACAAACTCTGCGATCATGTAGAAGTTGTAAATGAACTCATTGCTGATTCCCCAAAATCGGATACAACAAAAAGCCATCATATCTGCAAAGCACGAAACCAAGGCCTGTAAAGCCATGAATTTCATTCCTGTGCTCAGTTTTGACCTTTGAAAAAGGGCCAGAACAACAATAATGAATTGCGGAAGTGTGAATAAAAGGCTAAGCATGCAGATTGATAGAGAATACAAACTTACTTAACCATTCCCTTCAACCTGAGTACTCGTTGGGTTGGATCGAATGTTCCAACCAATTGCAAACACTTGGCAGGGCAGAGCTGAGCGTAATTGGCGGCCATACCAAATAGTTCGCTGCTATTTTTCTTCAGCTTCAGATCAATAAAGGCAAGTTCTTCAGGGCTTAAGTCTTTAAATTGATACGTTTTTTTGATGGTTTTTGGTAATCCCTCGTCTAGGCACCCAGAATTGTATTCCTGCAGCAAGTCAGCCAAAGCCTTGCTTGTTAGCTGTTTGTCGATTTGAAGTTGAGTGGCCGCATTCCCAGAAAACACAATAGAATGTCGGGCTTCCTTTGCGCTAGAATCTTTGGTTTCCTTTTCGAAGAAATGAATTACGCTGGTCAATCTAAGCATGTCAGGTTTCTGCGATTCGATTAAGTTGTAAACAACCTGCGTAGGAATTAAGATGCTCCGGGTGGACTT
>CANGYR010000029.1 GCA_947458275.1 Chitinophagaceae bacterium | reverse complement strand
GGCCTTGACCCCCGCATCTAAGTCAGTCTCTCTGCAGATGATGGAGATTCGAATCTCGGAAGTGGAAATCATCTCGATATTGACCCCGGCAGAGGCCATCGCAGCGAAAAAATTCGCAGTTACTCCTGGGTGTGAACGCATCCCTGCGCCAATGAGGGATAGCTTGCCGATCTGGTCATCGTATTGGAGTGATTGGAATCCAATCTCACCTTGAATGCGTTGGAGAATCCCGATTGCATTACTACCTTCACTCTTTGGCAAAGTGAAGGAGATATCGGTCAAACCGGTCTCCGCGGCTGAAACATTCTGAACGATCATGTCGATATTGATGTCAGAGTCAGCAATCGATTGAAATATCCGAGCAGCCACACCGGTCCGATCTGGCACTCCGACGATAGTTATCTTCGCTTCACTTCGGTCATGAGCGATACCGGAGATGATCGCTTGCTCCATACCTGCCTCCTCTGGACGATTCTTGACTACCCATGTCCCTTCGAGATTTGAGAACGATGAACGAACATGAATAGGTAGTTCATACCTACGTGCATATTCCACACAACGAAGATGTAGGACTTTTGCACCGCTTGCCGCCAACTCGAGCATCTCCTCATAAGTGACGCTCTTCAATTTCCTTGCCATAGGAACAACACGGGGATCGGCAGAGAAGACTCCATCCACGTCGGTGTAGATCTCGCAGACATCAGCATCTAGTGCTGCGGCAAGCGCGACAGCTGTCGTGTCCGACCCGCCGCGACCTAGAGTCGTCACATCCTTTGTGTCTTGGCTGATCCCTTGAAAGCCAGCGACAATGGCGATGGCGCCGTCATCAAGAGCTTCCTTGATGCGGCCAGGTGTCACATCGATCACTCGAGCCCTACCGTGAGTGGAATCAGTGATGATCCCAGCCTGGCTTCCTGTGAAGGATCTGGCCTCCAAACCTAGGTTCCCAATTGCCATCGCAAGCAATGCCATCGAGATTCGCTCGCCCGCCGTAAGAAGCATGTCGAGTTCTCGGCCCGCTGGGATGGGCGTGACTTCATTGGCGAGGTCGATGAGATTGTCAGTGGTGTCTCCCATTGCGGAGACAACGACAACGACCTGTTGGCCCGCACGTTTGGTTGAGGCAATACGTGCCGCGACCCGCTTGATGCCTTCGGCATCAGCAACTGACGATCCGCCGTACTTCTGAACTATGAGGCCCACGAGCCAATTCTGAGGACCTTAGTACTCAGGTTCATATTCATTCCATATATTGAGACCGACATAGATCCACTATTTGGACTATCCCTCGAGAGTTCGCCTTCCTTCGAATGCCCTTCCGAGTGTGACTTCATCGGCGTACTCGAGATCGCCCCCCACGGGGAGCCCGCTAGCAAGACGAGAGACTGCTATCCCGAGCGGTTTGATCATTCTTGCCAGGTATGTAGCGGTCGCCTCCCCCTCAAGATTGGGGTCTGTCGCGAGGATAACTTCAGTGACTTGTGTGTCCGTAAGTCGAGCTAGGAGTTCCCGGATTCGCAACTGTTCTGGCCCAACACCATCTATGGGACTAATCGCACCACCGAGGACGTGATACCGACCACGAAACTCACGTGTCCTCTCTATGGCGACCACATCTTTACTCTCCTCCACGACACAAATCACCCCAGAATCACGTCGTGGATCCCTACAGATCCTGCACTCCATATCTTCTGAGACATTTCCGCAAACGACGCAGAACTTCACCCGTTCCCGCACAT
The DNA here is from genome assembly GCA_947458275.1 of Chitinophagaceae bacterium. Lineage (GTDB taxonomy): Bacteria > Bacteroidota > Bacteroidia > Chitinophagales > Chitinophagaceae > Ferruginibacter. The sequence continues at coordinate 9,412 of CANGYR010000029.1, read as the reverse complement.
TGCGGAGGACCTCAACTAGCCGATCGACATCAACGCGTTCCGATTGAATGAGATGGAAGGCGATCCGTTGCGCGCTCTTTGGACCAATGCCAGGGAGTCTTCCCAATTCATCTATCAGCTCCTGGATGACACCTTCGTACATCTACTGATCTTCCTTAGAGATAATCTGAGCTCCCAAGGCCTTCATTAGCAATTCTTCCCCAGAAACTTGATCAACAGAGTCCGTAAGATCAGAATCTTGAACCTGTGATGAAGTTGATTGTCTAGTTCCCTGCACAATCATCTCGATGTCGAAATCACCTTCGAAGACCTCTTTCATGGCATTCAGGAGGACATCTCGGCTATTCGATCTTTCAAATGAATCAAGCGCTCCTGCACTCGGGAGGGCTACTTTGACCACCCCAGATTCGAAACCTGATGGGAATGCGTGAGAGCTCAGAAGTGTCCACGTAAGACGCCTGCGATTCTTTACTCCCTCAAGTACGCGCGGCCAATTACCTTCCAATGACTTCAAGTTAGTTAGAGATACCTTTGAGATGGATGGCGACTTTGCTGAATTCGGTGGGTTGGTGTTGATCTCCGGCGATGGCGCCGTCCTCTTCACTGAACTAATGATTTCTTCATCAAGACTTGCCCTTTTTGGACTATGCCCGCTCTCCGTCGTGGAACGTGAAGAACTAGCCTGAAGAAGCCGCATCATCATGGTTTCAAGGGTAATCTGAGGTGTGGTTGCGCCTCTGAGCCGCACAAGGTGGTCAGCAACGATTTCAGTCATTGCAATCAGATCAGAGATCGAGATGGCGCTGGTGATGCCCACGAGTTCGGCTAATTCACTATCCGTGTAGCTCCGCAGAAGGAGCTTCTTCTCCCCATTTGAAGCACTGAGAACCATTAGATCCCTCATGTGATCTAGAAGATCCAGAGTGAATCTTCTCGGATCACCTCCGGTTTCCAAGACTTTCCCCACCACACCCAAAAGCTCCCCTGCACTGTGGTTGAGCAATCCATGGAAGGCTTGTCTAAGACTCTCATTACTTGTGTGGCTGAGAAGCTGCAGTGCGGACTCGTAGCTCACTTCTCCATCAATAGCCCCATTGATCAGTTGACCGAGAGCAGAGAGTGCATCTCTAACAGATCCATTTCCAGCCCTTGCCGCGAGAGTCAGTGCACCTTCGTCAAGAGACACACCTTCTCTTTGGCAAATCTCAAGGAGGTGTTCCTTCAGGGCTTCAGGACCAACAAGGCGAAACTGATAGTGATGAGTTCGTGACCGAATCGTGGGAATAACCTTCTCTGGCTCTGTCGTGGCAAAAATGAAGATGACATACGGGGGTGGTTCTTCCACAATCTTCAACAAAGCATTGGCTGCCGCAGGCCCTAACTGATGGGCCTCATCAATGATGTAGATCTTGTATCTGCTCTGCACGGGAGCAAAGAGGGCCTTATCGCGCAATTCACGGGCATCGTCAACGAGCCCATGGGTCGCAGCATCCATCTCAATCACATCAAAGGACCCTGGGCCATTTGCGACGAGATCTCGACATGACTGACATTCGCCACATGGATCCGCGATGGGTCCTTTTTCGCAATTCAATGACCTTGCCAGTATCCGCGCGCTTGAAGTTTTTCCACATCCTCGGGGCCCCGAAAACAGGTAAGCATGATGAATCTGCTTTGAGGATAGCGCCGCCATAAGCGAAGCAGTGACTTGATTTTGGCCGATAACAGCATTGAATGAACTGGGACGATACTTCAGCGCAAGAGGAAGATTCACTAAGCCCCCCTCTTTACATGGACTGTTCCTTGAATAAGGATCCCTCGTGCACCCAAAGAATCAACCTTCCTTTGCTGTCTTCCGACCCTGGAGGTTGAGACCGATCCATCGCCGCACGAGGAATCGGGGCCAAGTCTAGTTTCCAACTCAGACTAGACTTCCCCTCTCATCTTGGCTCGAGTCAAGAGGTGCCTGGAGGATTCGCATAGCGGCCGAGTGCGCACGCTTGGAAAGCGTGTATAGGGAAACCTATCGAGGGTTCAAATCCCTCATCCTCCGCGGAGAAATTTCACTCTGCGTGGTTGTAACTGGCGGTGGCGGTGGGATTTGAACCCACGGTTGAGTTTCCCCAACACGCGCTTTCGAGGCGCGCTCCTTAGGCCGCTCGGACACGCCACCATGACATACCCTACCAAGAAGGTCCATGATGAAAGCTGTGTGGTTTTATGAGGAGAGGCTTCAAAAACTAGTGTGTATCCGTACTACTAAAGCAACCAAGGTTCGTAAGCACGGTTGACCCGTAAGCACCATGAACCCCAAAATTTCCATTGTTGTTCCCGTCTCTCTGAAGGGACCAATTCATCACAACCTCATCACTTGGATACAAGATCCGCACCTGCGGGGGCATGAACTTCTATTGATTTTGGATGAAGGAGAAGACAGCGGTGGATCTTTCGAAAATCATCCTCTTGTAGATCAAGTTATGGCGTTGCGAATCAAGGAAGTTCAATTGCATCGAATCCGGGCGGGAAATCCTGGAGGGCCAAGAAATCTCGGGCTTTCCTTAGCAACTGGTGATTGGGTTTTTTTTTGGGATGCTGATGACGCACCCTCCATCAACTCCGCGCTTTCATTGATAGACCAAGCACATTCCACGCCTGCGGACCTGGCAATCGGCTTGGCACAACGCGACACTCTTGAAGGCATTCGAATCATGACTAATTCGTGGGCTGGAATAGTCCGTTGGCCCGGCATATGGCGATTCGCATTTAGAAGAAGTTTGGCAACTCAGATCGAATTCAAGCATTGGAAATGGTGTGAAGATCAAGACTTCCTTGTAAAAGCCATGATAAGAGCGCAGAATATCTTTCGAGGAGATCAGATTATTTACTCTTACAATCAGCAGAGCATAAACTCACTCACTTCCAAGAAGTCAAACTCGATCTATTTGTTGGACTTTTGCCAGTCTTTAGAAGAAACGACAAAGGGAAGCTCCGGCGGCTTGATTCTCTTGCTCTTCTATGTAAAGACTAGGCTTGCCTTGATTCCTTATGTTGGAGCTCTATCTGCCATATCAAAAATCGTAGGTTTTGTTGCTCGCCATCCAACGTACCTAGTTCCAAAACTTCCTCGGACTCTTAGGTTGTCGAGCTTCGGTATGGATTCGCATGATTAGCATCTCCTTGATGGGTGGATTGGGAAATCAACTCTTTCAATTGGCATACGGCCTTAGTTTGTCTCCCAACAATTCAATTACGCTAGTTCCAGTACTTGGGAATGTACGTCTCAATCCCGAAGGAAGTCCGGAAATTTGCTCATTGCAACTTCCCGAACGGGCCCTGGTTGCAACTCAACAAGCTTGGGACCAGGGAATTTTAACTAAACTGCTGGGAAGGGGTTTGAGAATTGCTGTTTCGCGATCCAATCGAGCGATAGTCAAACTGATCCAGAGGGTCATCTTCATTCTCTCAAACAAAGAGGGGTTGAGAGTGGAGTTCGCTCATGGAGTGGGATCTGATGTTAACACAGTCGACTACAACAAACTTCTTTACGTGGGTTACTTCCAATCTCATCGATTTGTGGAATCTCCTGAGGTATTCACTGACATGATGAGAATTGTCCCAAAAAGAGAATCTGGAGAGCTCAGGGCGGCGATCAAAGAAGTAACTTCTAGTCGTCCCATTTTGATCCATGTGAGACTTACAGATTATCTGGGTCCCGACTCGTTTGGTACACCGAGTGTGGACTATTATCGAGATGCCTTGAGTCAACTTGGTGCTGCAAACTGCAAGCAAGAAGTCTGGGTTTTCTCTGATGACTATTCGCGTGTGTACAACTTTCTGCCGAAGGAATTTTCTCGAAGTTATCGCATTGCGCCAAACTTCAAAGAGACATCCCAAACCTTTGAGTTGATGCGACACTTCTCTGCCTACGTGATTGGTAATTCATCGTTTAGTTGGTGGGGTGCATATCTGAGGAAAGATCGCAATGCTCCTGTCATTTGTCCTTGGCCATGGTTCAAGCAAAACCTTCATGAGAAGGTTGACTTCATTCCAGAAGAGTGGATTACCATCGATAGCAATCTGAATTGAGATTCGCACTAGAAAGATGTCTGGGATTCCTATTTGCGGATATTGGGAGCCGCCTTCGGGAATCGAACCCGAGACCTTCGCTTTACGAGAGCGACGCTCTACCGACTGAGCTAAGGCGGCAATCTTTAGTCGATTCGAACCTCTCCGTTTTGAGTCAGAAAAGTAACTGATTCGAGGCCCGTTTCATTTTCATCTTGAATCCACTCGAACTGTACGTCACCTTCGGAGAAGAAAGCATCCAGACCATATCTCGTCTGAAGTGAACCCCGATCCCCATGAATTTCTATCGAGCTCAAGACCACCAGAGAATCTCGCTCCGTTGATGGGTGCAAGTCACTCTGCCACTCGATAAAAAAGGGATTGCTTGCCTGGTCTAGAGTGTCGAGTACACCTATTTGGCGCCAAAAGAGCTCATTGCCGTCAGGCTTCTTTCGATGCGCTGCTATTGATTTGCGCTGTAACTTCTCTTCAATTGGGGAGAGATCATTCACTGCGACTACCCATGTGAGCCAGCCTCCACCAGCTTCAACTTTCTTGCTCACCAATTGACCAAACGGAGTCTTGTCTGCAGCAGGATGATCTAGAGGACAAACAACCTCTATGTACCGTGACTCCTTCAATGGCAGGATGAAGTTACGGGTTCCGAATTGAGGATGAATTCCACCATCAATGAAAGAAGCGCCGAGTTGACTTCCTATTCTTTGAATGACGTCAACGACAGAATCGTGAGAGGTTGCATAAGAGACGTGGTCTAGTCGCATAGCCGAATTCTGCCTGACCAGAGGAGTCCTAGAGACCACGGCCGATGTTTCGAGCTTCCAACAGAGGCTTTACCCGTTCTTGGACGCGTGCTTCCAATTCATTCACGTCCAATGTCGCGTCGAGGACCAGGTAGCGATCAGGGTCCGCTCCAGCAAGAATGGAGTATTCATCGCGGACACGTTCATGGAAGTCGATGGCTTCGCTTTCAAGCCGATCCCCATCTTCTATTCTGGCCAGGCCAATATCTGGGGCTTGATCCAAGATTATGGTGAGATGGGGTGTGAGAGCGTTCGTGGCCCATCGAGAGATTCGCGCCACTTCCTCAGAGGAAAGTATCCGGCCCGCTCCCTGATAGGCAATTGACGAATCTGAGTATCTATCTGTGATAACGACATGGCCACGGTCAAGATTTGGCTGAATGACGGAGTAAACATGATGTGCACGATCCGCGGCGTAGAGGAGTGCTTCCGCTCGAGGCGAGATATGGCCGGTTTCCTTAGAGAGAAGAATGCTTCGAAGACCTTGTCCTAAAGGGGTTCCTCCTGGTTCACGCGTGAGCACGACTTGGATTCCCTCATTCTCCAACCACTCCTGCAGCAGCTTCGATTGCGTCGACTTTCCCGACCCCTCCCCTCCTTCAAAGGCAATGAATAGCCCTGGGGTGACCATGTTGACCGAAGCTCCTAGATCGCCACGAAGAGCACTGCGAACGTCTGCCAAGAACGAAATTCCTGGCCGATCTTTCATCTTTTTGTAGGAGATCGCACCCACAGCGGTGGCAATGATTCCCGCAAACAACATAGTGAATGCTGCACCGTTATATGTGAGAGTGACTTCAAAGACATCATAGGTATGGCGCCCTATTGCTGCTGCTACAAGTGGTGAGATGGCAAGAACCAAAATGAGCACAACACGGATGAGACTTTGTATGAAGGCAAAGATTCTTCCTCGCAGTTGATCATCGACCTCAAGGCCTAGCATCGTGAAGCCAGTGACCCACGAAATACCCGAAAAGAAGCCCAAAATAAGGGTGATGAGGATGGCCAAGACCAAGTTCTGAATCAGGGATAGAAGGATAAGGAATGATCCTGCGACAGTCAGGGATGCGCCAAAGATCCTTCTTCGCGAGAACTGAGCCAATGCCTTAGGTCCAAGTGTGATGCCCAGTGCGAGTCCCGTGAAGACGGAACCAAAGAGGATTCCGTAGGCGGCCTCACCTGCCTTCAGGTCATCGACAAATGTTCTTGCTAGACCGATCACTGCTCCCGCCGCAATGAACGCACCGATCATTCCGATGATCAGCCCTCGGACAATGGATGACTCTCCAACGAATCGCCAACCAGTCGAAAGTGATTGGAGGATGGATGATTCATGTTCCGAGGAAGCCGACCGGGAAGGAATCTCTCTCAATGTGTAGACCACATAAGCGGCATAAAGGAAGGTGAATGCGTTGATATAGAGAGCGATGTCTGCTGCAGTCGAGTCTTCCCAATTGAGGATTCCAGATAGGGCTGAGTTGAATAGCGCTAGGAGAGAGAACACGATAGCGGCCAATGGTGCTGTCCCGTATGCCGCGAGAAGTTGCACTTGATTAGCTGACTCCAACTTATTGCGCGGAACTAGATTGGGAACTGTCGCCTCCTTGGCGGGACTCCAAAAGAGTGTGACAGTCTCTGCAAGGAGAGTTGCGGTATAGAGCCAAAAATAGTTTCCAACGATAGGAATTGAGAGATAGAGTGAGAATCGCATCAAGTCTGTGACGACCATGAGTTTCCGTCGATCGAAGCGATCAGCGAGCACTCCCGCCAGAGGGCCAAGGAGAACCGCGGGGATCAGTCTCACGATGAAGACACCCGCGATGGCGAAATTTGCCTTTGCATAGTCATCCCCGGCAAGTTGTTGAGCAAGCGCCGTCGAAGCCAATAGACCAAGCCAGTCGCCGAAGGATGAGACAGAAAGAGCCCGCCAGAGGCGATTGAATGGGGGGATTGAGAGAACGCTATCCCGCATACCGGATCGTGGGTTTGTAGGGGTGGGGATGGAATGCGCCATATTGGAAGCCTAACCCTTAGACGGAAACCTCTTTTTTGGACTTGCCAGTTGCACTCTTTCTGGCCTTCTTCTTGGCACCGACTCCCTCGATAGTCTTCTCAGTCAATGTTGGCGCCTTCTTGGAAGACTTTCTTGACGACTTCTTCGGAGCATCCCCATTTTCGAGTTCCCAAGCGCGCCGACCGGCAAGGAGTTCAAGTCCGCGCTCGAGAGTCATAGCCTCAGGAGTATCTCCACGACGCAGGGTTGCGTTGGTCTCACCATCGGTTACGTAGGCACCGAATCGCCCGTCCTTCACGACGATCTGCTTCTTCGTCTCCGGATCGATTCCGAGATCCTTAAGGGGAGGTTTAGCTACACCTCGGCGTCTCACCTTAGGTTGCTTGTAGATCTCAATCGCTTCATCAAGGGTGAGAGAGAAGATCTGATCTTCACTCGTTAGAGTGCGAGAGTCGGTTCCATGTCGTAGGTACGGTCCGTAGCGACCATTCTGAGCGGTGATCTCCACCCCTTCATACTCACCAATCACACGGGGAAGTGAGAGCAACTTGAGTGCATCTTCCAGAACGATGGTGTCGAGGGACATGGAGGAGAAGAGCGAAGCAGTCTTCGGCTTAGGGGCATCTTTCGACTTCCTCTTTTTCTTTCCTTCTTCCGCTGGTGGTTCGGGAAGAATCTCAGTCACGTACGATCCGAAGCGCCCAGACTTAGCCACTATCTCCAAACCTGTTGTGGGGTCGATACCCAATGGTCGCTCGCCTGAGGGTTGTGCCAGTAATTCTTGTGCTAGAGGCAATGTCAGTTCGTCCGGTGCCATTCCTTCGGGAATGTTGGCGAACTTTCGATCATCACCTTGACCTTGCTGCAAGTAAGCACCGAAGCGACCAACACGAATCTCTATCTCATCGCCCATCTTCATGGTGTTGATTGCTTGGGCATCAATGACGCCTAGGTCCGCTGCTAGATCCTGTAAGCCTGGATTACCATCATGACCAAAGAAAAAGTCAGTGAGCCAATTTGTTCTCTCTGCTTCTCCGTTTGCAATTCGATCTAGATCCTCCTCCATTGAAGCGGTGAACTCGTAGTCGACCAGCTTGGTGAAGTGTTGTTCAAGGAGCCCGGTCACAGAGAATGCGAGAAACGTTGGAACAAGAGCCCGACCTCGTTTGAAGACATAGCCGCGATCCTGAACAGTTTGTATGATCGAAGCAAAGGTAGAGGGTCTTCCTATGCCCAGTTCCTCAAGCTTCTTTACGAGTGTTGGTTCCGTATATCGCGCTGGTGGTTTGGTCTCATGCGACTCAGAGATGTACTCGTTGACCTTGATCGACTGACCGGCAGACATGGCAGGAAGGCGCCTGTCATCTTCGTCGCTCTTCTCCTCGGTCGAGTCGTCGTAGGCTGCCAGGAATCCTGGGAAAGTTACGACAGAACCGTTAGCACGAAAAGTGGCTGACTCTCCATCCTTAGTCTCAACGTCAAAGTCAACTCTCGTCTGCATCTTCTTGGCATCAGCCATCTGTGAGGCCACAGTACGCTTCCAAACTAAGTCGTAAAGAGCGAGTTGGTCGCGAGTCAATTCCGGTGCTAACTCACCAGGACTCTTGAAGACATCACCCGCGGGACGAATAGCCTCATGAGCCTCCTGAGCATTCTTGCTCTTTCCTTCATAGAGACGAGGATTCTCAGAGACGTGGTCTGCACCATAAAGGCTCTTTGCTGCGAATCGTGCAGCATTGATCGCCGTTTGAGAGAGATTGACGGAGTCAGTTCGCATATAGGTGATGTAGCCACCTTCATAAAGGCTCTGGGCTATTCGCATGGTGAGAGCCGCGCCCCAGCCAAGGCGCGAACCTGCATCTTGCTGCATCGTTGAAGTGGTGAATGGTGGCTTTGGCCGCTCAGTACGCGGCGACTCTTCTAGGGAGCGAACGACGAGAGGTTGGCCCTGTAGACCTAGCTTGAGCGCGGTAGCGCGCGCTTCATCGAGAAGAAGTATCTGGTTGGCACTCTTCTCTTTCAAAGCTCCAAGATCATCAAAGTCATTCGTGGAGGCGAGGCGTTTGCCATCCACTTCTAGAAGCCGTGCATTGAACCCAGGTTCACACTGTGCCGTTATGTCCCACCAGGTGGAGGAGATGAATTTCATGCGCTCACGTTCGCGCTCGACGATGAGGCGGGTGGCGACAGATTGGACTCGGCCTGCAGAGATCCTCGGCATGACCTTCTTCCAAAGGACTGGTGAGAGCCGATAACCGAATAGTCGATCAAGAATTCGACGAGTCTCCTGTGCATCGACAAGCCGCTGATCGATATCTCGCGTCTCCTCAAGAGCCTTGAGAATGGCATCTTTGGTGATCTCATTGAAGACCATCCGCTTGACTGGGACTTTCGGTCGCAAGATCTCCATAAGATGCCAGGCAATCGCCTCGCCTTCTCGGTCCTCGTCTGTCGCGAGAATCAGTTCGTCTGCATCTTTGAGAAGCTCCTTTAGCTCCTCAACCTTCTTCTT
>CANGYR010000028.1 GCA_947458275.1 Chitinophagaceae bacterium | reverse complement strand
CCTGAAGTGCAGATTCCAAATAAGCCGCGACATCATCAGCCGTGGCAAGGTGTGTGGCTGGGTCCCAGATTGTCGTAGTGGTTTTGGTCATTGGATTCTCCTAGAGATTTCGAGCAAGGTCTTTGGCGAGACGAATATCCATCTCTTGGGTATTCTTGTCGCCGCCTGCAAGCAAAATGACGACCGCATCTCCTTGCTTTGTCAGATAGATCCGATAGCCGGGACCGTAATGGATCCGCAGCTCTGAGACGCCATCTCCTACAGGTACGAGCCCTTGCAGTCCGGTCGCGCAATGCAGCAAAACATGCGGCATAGGCAGGCGTCTCCCTGACTCCAACCATCCCTTATAGTATCCCAGGAGAAACGGATGCTCAACCGGCTGCTTGGTCTGTCTAACGCTGCCTCTAAGTGGCAGGCAAGGAGCCCGAAGTTGACAAGCAGATTGCTTTGGGTGTCCTGTCAACTCGAGGGTCTTGTTCGATGTCCAACAAATTACTCTCAAGCCTTAGTTTCTCACACAAAATCAAGCATATCCGAACTATCTACTCTCTTCATCTTCTCTATCAGTACTGTCATCTCCTCATGGAAGTCACGCATCCTTCGTGTCTCATTGACCTTACTCGCGATATCGGACTGGATACAGAGCTTTTCAACGAGTTTGCCGCACGAGATCTTCATCATACCCTTATTGTCGTAAATTTCACGTTCACGCTCAGTAAAACCATCCAAATCCGAATCAACAAGATCTCTGGGATTATAGCCATCAAGTAGCTTTGCATCAACAAGATCTAATGTGAACCTCGAAATCAATTCTAACATGCCAAAGTGTCGCGCGAGCATCACTCTGAGTGGGGTTTGTTCGTTTCCCGTGCTCATTTCTAAACAAGACGCTCTGAATAAGTTCGCCTTTGTTCGTGCAAAGATTACAGCAGAAGCATCTGATAATAATTGCAGGATTAGATCGCCAGTCCATTTAAAATCCGGCAACGCACCCAAACTTTCCTCTGATACGTAAAACGCTTTTGATAAGGCGGGTAATGCAAAGTATTTTGTAACCCGATAACTGTCAATCTCATATAAATAGTGGAGCGAATCTTCTAGAAGAGAGATTTTCTGAGGCAAGTCGATAATTTTGCGATAAAATTCCATAGCCTTTTGGTCTGGCAGTCTCTTGACGTATCTTGCTGCAAAATACTCTTGAATACTTTTGTGCAGAAATTGATATTCTGCACCATTCTTTACTAACAAGCATGTTATCTTCACAACATCATTGAAGTATCTATCGCCCATGGTTGCATCTAGTCCTTCTAGCTTAAGTGAATGCGCGATAATCGCGGTAGCCTCTTCCTGCGGGAACCTGAGCTGTCTTTTCAGAGCAGAGCGAAAGCAAAAGTTCTCAAATACAGCACTAAACATGTAGTTGCCAAGGCCTGACCTGCGGGGTCTAATATATCCTTCTTTCTGATCATCATGCCTATAGAGCAGTGTCTGGAAAACGAGGTCGTAAAATTCATGAACATTTTCAGGGAGGCGGCTCTCGGCTCCGTAGACAATACATAAAAGGGTAACAAATAGAGGGGTGTCAACTATCATGGAAAGATTCTGGTTGCTTTTCATTTTACCAATTAGACTCTTTGCGGTGCTATCTGTGCAGGCTTTTGCAATTAACTTATTGCGATCAGAATCATTGAGACGACACATTCTGACGGTTTTTAGGCAAGAGACTCCCTTTATTGATGATTCAGGCCGGCTTGAAACAACCATTCTTAACTGGTTATAAGCCATTGCAAGTGCGCTAATCTCGTGGTTTAGTTGCATGCGACATTCTTCCGAGACTTCATCATAACCATCTAATAATAATACGCCAAAACCAGTTTCTAGTAGATATTTCCAGATCTCATCGGATCTGCTAAAACCAATCATATTCAGATACTCAATCCCAAAGTCTCGCAAACTTTTTTGTGCCGTAATCTTTCGTAGCTCTATAAGCACTGGGAGTCGCTGGCCTCTCCTTATTTCTTGAATGCAAAGCTGTCTCATGAAAATAGACTTACCCTGACCCGCGATGCCCTCAATTAAGGGGTGCTCACTCTTGCCAAAGTCACTAATTGACCCTGCAACAAATGTGCCATGGCCGTCTTCTTCAAATCTTGGTGCCACATAAAAACTTGATATCTTACATGGACGGTCGGGATTCTTGATGGTTTTCACTGTCTCAAGGGCGGCAAGCTTCTTGGAAAGGGAACGAATCTTGGCAGGGGTATAGAAAATCTCAACCTCTGTCGCTACTGCAGACCAAGCCGACTTAATCAAGTCTCCAGTTAATCGCCCAATAAGAGTAGTTGCAGCTGAAACGAGTGGGCCGGCCATTGTACTAATGAGCTATTCCCTCTAATGATACCCCTTTATCCTGTCACAACCTTGTGACATTTCTTTTCTTGCATTTATTGTAGACCCTTGATCCGGTGCCTTGTCTGCAGATAGTGCATTGGACGACGAACGCTGGCCTTGAGTGGCAGGGAGGGAGCCTTGGGTTGCGAAGCAGGAGCTGTTGGTGGTGACCTATCCACTCGAGGGGTATGTTGGATAGTAATAGGCAATAGAGTGCTAAACTTAACCTGCTATTAGCAAAGATTATGCTGTCAAAGTAATTTTTAGACTAAATTGTTGGACAAGCCTCTATAGGCCCTTGATAATTGTAATTTGGATCAATCATGATTGACCCTGGCGATGGTGGTGGTAGGCCAAAAGGATAAACAGAATCTTGAAGAATGCCGACGCCCCCACTGTCAGGAAAGTTGTCCACTCGTTTTGCCCCATCCACTAGGGGGCCTAACCGACGACCTTGAAAACGACCTATGGCCCCGCTGTGCGGGAAACGCCAATTGCCGTAATCCAAAATTATTCTGCCGCAAAAGAACATTTCCTGTCTTATCAATTTTACTTTGACCTTCCGGTTTGCGTTGCTCTCCTTTCTCCATCCAACGCTGCCATCACCTGGCCGCAGTATGGCATCGCGATTCCTAGGAGTGATTTGGTTGAGGCTCAGGTGCATGGCATTGTTAGGCATTACTTCTTGCTCCTGCTGGTATTGACAAGCTCATCATCAGGTAGAGCAATAACCGCAAAGAGGTACCTCCTGACTGATTCGAATTCCTTGTCTACTTCATTATGTAACTTTGAGGCGGATGCATATGCTTCCTGCCTAAAGGCGTTCCCAAGGGATGCTGTGTGATATGTAGATTCTTTCCCTTCAAATTGAAAGATTGCCTGCTCTGATTTGGTCATGAAATCACTCGCAGCTTTTTTTGCTAGAATCTCAGCAGATGTAAATGCAGAGCTAACCCTACCTCTTGCGGCGGGGAAATGGGTCAACAGATCAACGTACCCAGTTGCTAACTGCTCATCAGAAACTTGTTTTTGAATGCGGGCCCGTGCTTGAACTCCTTTGATCCAGAATCGATCGCGAACTGCCACAACGTCGTATTTTTTCTTGAGGTCTTGGCTGAGCGCTACAAACTCAGGTTGGAGCTCGTCATAAAAGGAATCCTGTACATTTTGCCAGCGATCCAACTTAACCAGTGTAGTCGCAGCTGCAAGTCGAACCTTATTCGCCTGGTCGGCTACCCGGGTAGCCCGGTCTTTGGCTAAAGAGACGATTAATGCCACGGCAGAAAGAAAAATACTTACCGACGTGAGAATGTCACCTGCCTTGACCTGTGGGTCGAACTGGATCGTCATGCTGATGATTCTACGTTGAATGTCTAGAGACTATTTGAGGGGTAACGCCAAGCTTAGTCCGTGGGCCCTCGGTTGACTGCCTAACGCTTGCCATCACCTGCCCGCCATGAGCTGGGTGGTGTGCCAGCAAGTCTTTAGTGGCGGGTCAGGTGCAATGGATTGTTAGGCACTTTCTTTTCGCGGTTACAGGCCTTAAAGAACGAAGCAGGAATCAGGCAGATGCCTCATAGAGATACCTCTGGAAGCCTGAAAAGAGCTGGCCGATGTCTTCTGGTCTGCCCAGATCGGCGACGGCATCAGCGATGGAGTTCTGGTAGCGGAGCTGCAGCAATGGCGTGAGCTTTTCCAGAGCCAGCTCCTGCACACCCAGCGTCACGTAGTGCTGGAGAACAAAATTCAGGAAGAGCTGCTGCTTGCTCGTGCATTTGGAATGGATATAAAGGCGTGCATGCGCAGCGCGCTCCTCACGGGGGATGGGCTGCAGGGCATAGGCCACATGGGCCAGCACGTCGAAAAGATCACTGTTCGCGGCATTGATGATCATCTGCATCTCGGCCAGCTGGGCTGCACCAAACCCCTTCTCCTCAAGGCCCTGCAGCAGCTTGCGTCGGGTGTCTGGGGAACTCCAGAGTTCCCGCAGCTCAGCTTCGTCTTTCACGAATTCCGGCAGTTTTCCATAGAGCAGTTCCAGGAACTGCTGGGAACTCATCGGTGTGCCGTCTGGGTGCCAGAAGCTGGTCACCATCATGTGCTGGATGGAGCGTTCCTTGCCGTCGCCCAGCTTGATGCGAGCCTTTTGGCGTTGGGGCTGGCCGCTGGTGTCGTCATCCCCGTCGGGGTCCTTGGGTTCCGGGGGTTCAGGTGGGGGCAGAGCTTGCCCGGGGCCAACGGGTTCGGGTTCCTGGGGTTCGCCATCCCACTCAGGATCACTGAAGTGGTGGTGGGCCTTCACGAAGTCGTAGATGGTGAAGTACTCCTTGCCGTCGAACAGGCGAGTGCCACGGCCGATGATCTGCTTGAACTCGATCATCGAATTCACCGGCCGCAGCAGCACGATGTTGCGCACGTTGCGGGCATCGACCCCCGTGGAGAGTTTCTGCGAGGTGGTGAGGATGGTGGGGATCTTCTTTTCGTTGTCCTGGAAGGCCCGCAGCCAGGTGTTGCCCAGTTCACCGTCGTTGGCGGTGACCCGCTGGCAGTAGTTGGGATCGGTGCTGGTCTTGAGCTGGTTGATCAGGTCGCGGATCGCCAGGGCATGGTCCTGGGTGGCACAGAACACCAGGGTTTTCTGGCGTTGATCGATCTGGTTGAGAAAGATCTCCACCCGCTGCTGTTCGCGCTGTTTGATCTCGATGATTTTGTTGAAGTCGGCCTCCTTGTAGAGCTTGCCGGCTTCGATCTCCCCTTCCACCACCGTGTCGTCGGGGGTGTAGACGTATTCATCGAGGGTGGTGGTGATCTGCTTGACGCGGAAGGGGGTGAGGAAGCCGTCGTTGATGCCCTCCTTGAGGGAGTAAATGAACACCGGCTCACCGAAGTAGGCGTAGGTGTCGGTGTTGCCGGCGCGGCGGGGGGTGGCGGTGAGGCCCAGCTGCACGGCGGGGGCGAAGTACTCGAGGATGCCGCGCCAGGTGGATTCGTTGTTGGCGCCGCCGCGGTGGCATTCATCGATCACGATGAAGTCGAAGAAATCAGCCGGGTACTGGCCAAACCAGGGGGAGGGCTTGCCGTCCACCGGCGGGCCGCTCATGAAGGTCTGGAAGATGGTGAGGAAGACGCTGGCGTTGGTGGGCACCCGACCCTTTTTTCGCAGGTCATCGGGTTCGATCCGCGCCAGGGCGTTCTCCTCGAAGGCGGCAAAGGCGGTGAAGTCGTTGAAGGCCTGATCGGCGAGGTTGTTGCGGTCGGCCAGAAAGAGGATGCGGGGCCGGCGGCTGGGTTCGCCGGAAAGGTTCCAGCGGGCGGCAAACAGCTTCCAGAGGAGCTGGAAGGCGATCGAGGTTTTGCCGGTGCCGGTGGCCAGCGTGAGCAGGATGCGGTTCTGGCCGGAGGCGATCGCCTCCAGCACCCGCTTCACGGCGATCTCCTGGTAGAAGCGGATTTGCCAGCTGCCGCCCTTGTCGGGGTAGGGGATGGATGCGAAGCGATCGCGCCAGGCGTTCTCTTCGGCGAAGGTGCGCTGCCACAGCTCCTGGGGACTGGGGAAGGCTTCAGCCTCCCCCTCCTCGCCCGTTTCCCTGTCAATGGCGTAGATGCCCTTGCCGTTGCTGGCGTAGGTGAAGCGCAGCTGGAGCTTGGCGGCGTATTCCTTGGCCTGGCCCACCCCCTCGGTGAGCGGCAGGGAATCGGCCTTGGCTTCCACCACCGCCAGGGCGGTGTTGCGGTAGCTGAGCACGTAGTCGGCGCTGAGGGACTTGCCGCGGCGGCCGCCCCCTTCAATGCGCCCGGGGGCAATCGGAAACTCGCGGCGGATGCGGCTGCCCTCCACTACGCCCCAACCGGCCGCCACCAGCAGCGGATCGATCAACTCAGCGCGGGTTTCGGCCTCGTTCATGGCAGCAGGCTTCCCACGTGATCGAGCAGACCAGCGGACATGGAGCTAAAGATCCGGTGATGGGCCAATTTGCAGCCCAGGGCATCGGTTTCCATAAACCGAGAATAAGCGGCCAACCAATCATCCGGCACGGTGACCAACAGATCCAGATCGGAATCGGAGTTCCTGAACGTCATGGCTGGCCAACTGCCTGGCGTAGGCGCCATCGGAGAGGGCCGCGGCGTGGAAGCCCTTGCGGGCGCCGCCCGCGTCGATGCCCACCACAGTGATCGGGGGAGTGGTGGTCAGGGGATGTTTTTGCACGGCACGGCAGCTGCTAAAGGAGTCAGAATCCATCTACGTGCGTTGGACGGCGCCAGGTCATGCCCGAACTCAGAGCTCTGGAGGAGGCCGTTGAAGCCCTAGATCCCTCCGCATTGGCAGAGTTCAGGCGCTGGTTTGCGGAGTTCGATGCCGCCGCCTGGGATCGCCAGCTGGAAGCCGACCTCACCGCAGGCAAGCTGGACGCCCTGCTGACGGAAGCGGAAGACGACTACCGCAGCCAGCCCCGCAGCCCCCTGTGAACCACACGGCATCGAGCAGGTTCTGGCGCTGCTACGAAGCCTTGCCTGCTGATGTTCGCGATCTTGCCGACAAGAACTTCAGGCTGCTCAAGGCGGACCCCAAGCACCCCTCGCTCCATTTCAAGTTGCTGGCGAGCCAAAGGGTCTACAGCGCCCGAGTCGGGCTGCAGTACCGCACACTTGGTCTGCCAACCGCCGATGGCGTCCATTGGTTCTGGATCGGCACCCACGCGGAGTACGACCGCTTGGTCGGCAGTTGAGCCCAAGGGCCCGAGAGGGGACGCCTTCCAAGGTTCATTGATGCTCTTTGATCCATTCCCTGAGCTGAACATCCAGCACTGGAGGATCGTGGAGAACGATCGCCCAGATGATGGGCAAGCTGAGGCCGAAGTATTCATGGACAATGCGATTGCGCAAGCCATTGAGCGCAGACCAATCAATCGCAGGCCGGTCCTGCTTCATCTCAACGGGTATCGCCCGGGCAGCCTCGCCAATGATTTCCAGATTGCGCACCACGGCATCAACGGTGCGACTGTCTGCTTGGAACTCCTCGAAGCTCAACCCACTGACATAGCCACTGATCTTGTCGCATGCCTGCTGAATGTCGGCGACAAACAGGGCCCAGTCACTGCGCGACATGAATAAGGCTGCTCATGATGGAGGGGCGACGGTTCTCCTTGATCCCATCGGAGGCCACCAGGTCGACCCTGCGGCCGAGGAGATCTTCCAGGCGATCGCCCAGGTGCATGAAACCGAAGCCGATGGGCTCGGCGAAACTCACCAGCAGATCCACATCACTGGCAGGAGTTTGCTCCTCGCGTGCGAAGGATCCAAACAGCGCCAGGCTGCTCACCTTGAACTGGGAGGCCAGATCCGGATAGTGTTGACGCAGCCTCTCCAGCACCTCAGAGCGGCTGGCGCAGGGGGTGACCGCAGGGGCGGACATTGGTTTGCTGGGCTGAGGGCTTCAGTGTAGGTGGGCCGACCGAGGGCTCCCAGGCCTGCGCCCTCAGAGTTCGCCGTTGAACGCCTGGTGCAGGAGGGACTTCTTCAGTTCCTCCAGGGCGGCGAGTTTGCGTTCGTAGAGGCGGGTGAGGTGTTGGGTTTCATGTACGAGCGCGTCAAACACTTCAGCGATTGCCTCTTGCTCTGCGGAAGTCGGTGGCAGCCACACTGGAAGGGCACTCCATTTTGACTTATTGATGATTGGCAGGGTGGCCTGACCAGAAGCATGGATGACACTTCTCTGGAAAGATTCTGTCAACATCTGATAATAGATAAATCGATTAGACGAACCGTCACTTGGCGAAAGCGCATTTACTTGCTGATTGGTAGTGACAGCCCGATCGGAGTAGCCGCATTTCCCAATGGTCGCACCAATACACACCATCAAAACTGAGCCGGAAGGCACAATGCGTGCGCCATCTGCTCCAGTTTTACTCAACCCATCTTTTCCATAGTCCAACGTTCCATCTGCCTTGAAATCGCCCGGTTTCACGAAGGAGATGAAGTCGCCGTAGTTCGAATGATCGGACGTCTTCGGAGTCGAGCCTGTCTGCGTTCTTCCAATCTCTTCGAGCTTCTTCTCCACCCATCCCTCCCCCCTTTGACTGAAGACGGATTGAAGATGACTCTCAAAGATCGCACGGGCGTTCTGGAGGTTCCGTTCAGCGTTGGCTTTGGCGGTGGCGAGGCCCGCAAACGCTTCGTCGAGCAGGGCGACGATTCGCTGTTGCTCGGGGAGTGGGGGGACAGCAACCTCAATCTCTAAGAGATCCTTTGTTGAGACATTTTGCTGGGCCGCCCCATGACCAGCTCCAGTGAGCTCCTCCCGAAACCAGTCGGAGCCAAGAAAAAGCAAAAGAAATTCCTTGGTCGCTGGCGAGTTATTGCGAATACTTATCTTGGCAACGCGCTGATTCAACGCAGCAGGTAGATGTTCATCTTTTATGACGCCGACCCTCCCAACATTACCCGTGAGTGAAACCAAAATGTCGCCTTCTGATAAAATAAATCTATTCAAGGATCCATCGACTGGCATCCGCATGTACTTCGGATCGGCGGTGGAGATGTAGCCATTTTGGACATTTCCTATGCGCATCACAAAGTGTCCGGTCTGTGCATAATCACTGCTGCTAAACGCATAACCGTTCTGAGCCACGACAAGCTCAGCGAGTTTCCTTACCTGCCAACCCTCCCTCATACGAGCGCCCTGATCCTCCCCAGCACCTCAGCACTCTCCGCATCCAACGCCGCAATATCCGCCATGATCTCCTGCGGGCTCCGATGCGCCACCGCCTCACCCCCATGGGGGTTCTTCACCGAGAGATCCCAGCTCTGCGTATCAATGGAGTCCACCGCCACGCTCCAACTCTTGGGCGAATCCGCAAAGGTTTTCTGCAGCGCCACAAACTCCGCCAGGTCGCGGTCGTTAAGCGGGTTGGTTTTGCCAAGGTTGCGACCGGGATCGAGCTGGTAGAACCAGACCCTCCGGGTCGGTGCACCTTTTTCGAAAAACAAGACCACCGTTTTCACCCCCGCCCCCTGGAAGGTGCCGCCGGGACAATCGAGCACCGTGTGCAGGTTGCAATCCGTCAGCAACTTCTGGCGCAGGGCCACCGAGGCGTTGTCGGTGTTGGAGAGAAACGTGTTCTTGATCACCACGCCGGCGCGGCCGCCGGCCCGCAGCAGGCGGATGAAGTGCTGCAGAAACAGAAACGCGGTTTCGCCGCTACGGATCTCGAAGTTCTGCTGCACCTCCTTGCGTTCGCTGCCGCCGAAGGGTGGGTTGGCGAGGATCACATCGAAGCGGTCCCGCTCCTGCACATCGCTGAGGTTTTCGGTGAGGGTGTTGGTGTGCAACACCTTGGGCGCCTCAATGCCATGCAGGATCATGTTCATGATCGCGATCACATAGGCGAGGCTCTTCTTCTCCTTGCCGGTGAAGGTGCGGGTCTGGAGGGTGTCGAGATCGGCGGTGCTGAGTTCTGCCCCGGTGGATCCGCCCTTGCGCATGAATTCGAAGGCTTCGCACAGGAAGCCAGCGGAACCCACGGCCGGGTCGTAGACCGACTCACCGATCTGCGGGTTCACCACCTGCACGATGGCGCGGATCAGAGGCCGGGGCGTGTAGTACTCACCGCCGTTGCGGCCGGCGTTGCCCATGCGCTTGATCTTTTCCTCATAGAGGATCGAGAGCTCGTGCTTCTCCGCCTGGGAGCGGAAGCGCAGGCCATCGATGACATCGATGATTTCGCGCAGGTTGTAGCCGCTAGAGATCTTGTTACGGATCTCCCCAAAGATCTGGCCAATCTTGTATTCGATCGTGCCCTTGTTGTCTTCATTATCCTTGAATCTTCCTAAGTAAGGGAAGAGCTCTTGGTTCACGAAGTCCCTTAAGTCGTCGCCGAGCAACGCCTCTTTTGCGGGCTGGCCATCGGAATCCTTCGGCGCTGCCCAGCTATTCCAGCGGTAGGGCTCCTTCAAGATGGGGGCGTAGCTGCGGCCCTCCAGGGCAGCCACGGCGGCCCGGTCGTCTTCGAGCCCGTCGAGGTACTTGAGGAACAGCAGCCAGGAGGTCTGCTCGGTGTAGTCGAGCTCGGTGCCGCAGCCGGCCTCCTTGCGAAGGCAGTCGTCGATAGCGCGGAACGCCTGCTCGAAGGAGCTGGGAGCTGAAGCCGCGCGGGTGCCGTTGGGGGCGCGGGTGCGGGGGGCAGGGCTTGGGGCCTTGCCGTTGCCGGAGGCTTCCAGCTCCGATCCATCCGCTAGGGCCACCGAACCACCGCGGCCACGGCCGGACACGATCAGCCGGCGGCTGAGCAGGTCCGCCTTGACAGCTTCGTAACTGGCTTCGTCCCACTCCAGGGTTTCCCGCAGGCGGCCGTTGCCCGCTGATCCACCCAGGGCAGTCAGCGCACCGAGCAACTCGTCGGCAAGGTCGTCGTTGCTGCCGGCGTCGCTCAGTGGGTTCTCAGCGGCGTAGATCAACGGGGCGGGCAGTTCGGTGTCCACAGGATGCCAGCAGACATCCCATCGGAGCAAGGCCGGTCGGTGATCGCCTCTTCCCATGGAGGGGCAGGGTGATTAATGCAGGGTTGAGCCTCTCGGAGAGAGAGCTAGGAATAGTGCAGTGGGCTTTGATATGTGCCTAACGCTTATTGGATGGTTTCCGAGAACCACGGCGGCGCCCCTGCTTCTGTACGATATCCACCTCCTTCTCGCCAACTCAATCCTAGCCACTGCAGTCAGTTCACAGCAGATGTGTTTGTCGTGAACAGTCGTTATCGGACCCGATATCCCCATGTAGCGGTTGACACAAGCCGCCCTACGGGCTGAATGAGGGCCGACCCTGAATGGCTGGCACGCCAGAAGCTCTAGGTATATCGCTGCCGCAAACAGTGCCCGATTGCCCGCGCATCGTTGCAATACGGCTGGCCTCTCGGAGCACCAGCCCCTGATTGGGTCCCTGCCCCGCTAGGGCCTCAGGGCCTTGGCGCCATCAGTCGTTCCATAGTGGCCTGCTGGGCTGGATTGAGGGGCTTCTGGGGGTGGTCGTGGGGCACCAAACAGTTGTCCTTTTCGTTGATCGGGGCTGCTGCGGTGGTGGCCCCGCCGGCGCTGAGGGCGGGATTGCGATAGATGCTGCGGCCCTCCTTGATTGT
>CANGYR010000027.1 GCA_947458275.1 Chitinophagaceae bacterium | reverse complement strand
TTATCGGTCGAAAGTTTACCGAGAAATTTTCAATGCAGCTTTCTCCAACGGCCGTATTCATGGGTGAAGGCTTGAATCAGGCGCTGGGTATGGGAATGAGGTACAAATTAACCAACCGCACCACTTTGAATGTTGAGTATATTCCTGTTCTATCACGCCCCAATACTTATAGTATTCCGGAAGATCAGGTCAAGTTTTCCAACTCGCTTTCCATTGGCTTTGACATTGAAACTGGCGGGCATGTATTTCAATTGCATTTCACCAACAGTGCGGGCATGACCGAACCTCAATTTATTACCCAAACCACCAATCAGTGGCAACGCAACCGCGGTTTCAGCTTTGGTTTCAACATCAGCAGGGTATTTACGGTGGTGAGCCCGGACATGTTTAGGAATAACAGTTACTAAAATTTTGGGGTGTTGTCGCAGTTGCCGATTTCGGAGCACTTCACTGTCAACTGTTGGCTTTGCAAGCTCTTTTAAAAGCTTTGGTTTAGCGTTGGCTTGTGCGGCTTTTAAATGTGCTTGCAAAATGCGTTGGCTAAAATGTTTCCCCTAATCTTCTGAACATATCTATTGTAGTACAAAATACTACTCCTAAAGCGTTACATGGTTCAGGTATTTTTATTTTATTCCTTTGGTTCGGATTACTTATTTCATGCGTTACAATAATTCTATTTGAGTTGTCTGCTAAAGCGTAAGCTATTAAAAAAGCATCTGCTTCGTCTGCATCAAGAAATTCATTTAAAGCATTTGGCAAATAATGTCCGTTTCTAGAAATTGCCCAAGCAGAAACTTGACCATATGCAGCCATTACATGACTGGTATCCTTAAAAAAGTTTTCGGGTAGATTGTCTTTACACCATGCTTCAAGAGCATCATTTTTATCGTAAAGTTCATTTTTTACTTTGTCGATGCTGATGATTCTTCCTTCATCTGCAAGCTGTTTTACTTTGTTCCAGAAACTGAATGCAATGTCCAACGGATAACTTACGCGGTGGGCTTGAATAAAAAAGTTGCTATCAAGTACATAAACTTCCATTCCGCTTAAAAGTGTTTAGAAAAGAAGTTTTGAAATGTATCGCCCTTTAAACTTGTAAGTTTGTATGCGTCACGATATAGAAGATTGCCAGATTTTACAGCATTATTTATGTGGGAAGCGAATGTTAAACTTAACCGTTTCTTGGTAGTTGCATAAAAATCTCCACCAGAACTTTGTTGTTCCTTTTTGGCAAATTCTCTGTTAGAATATTCTTCGTAAAATGCAAAAAACTGGCCCTTAGTTAACTTTCCTGTGTCTAATGCTCTACGAGCAATTACAATTTCACTTACTTTAAAATAGCGAGAAGCATACGGAATACTTGGATTGTGATTCCATACTTCATTAAAGCTATTCACAGGCACAAGAAATTCAGCGGCAACCTTGTCACAAAGTATCTCAATAGGATCATCTGCTGGTTGTAATTTTCTAAAATCAAATCCCGCACTATGTCCAGTCCAGATATGGGCTAACTCGTGAACAATAGTAAACATTTGAGCAGATTTCCAGTCAGCATTATTGATGAACATGAAAGGAGCCATTTCGTTAACAAGAACAAAACCTCTGCACTCATCTACTGGAATTTTTCTAAATCCATTATTTTCTACAACACCATTAAAAACAGTAATAATTCCTTTATCCTCAATGTGCAAAACCAAATGGTCTTGTGCTTCTTGCCATGTTCTGAATTGGCTTGCCCAATTTTCAGGAAGATTTAATGTATTGCGAATGTCGGCAACAATTGCTTGTACATTGGTTGTATTTCTGAACTTCCCTACGAAGCTAAGTTGTTCAAAATCGTTATCCTTTAAATAATCTCTTAGCCAATCTTGTCTTTGCTGAATTAACAAGATAGTATCGTAAACGTTGATGCTGACTTTTTCTGCCTGATTACCGTTACTTCTAAAAAAAGGAATTGGTAGATGTTCTTTTGGTGGTTCGGGTAAAAATAAATATCCAAACGGCAAATGAACCTTTTTAGAAAATTCCTCTAATTGTTTTACGGTTGGCTTCTTTTCACCTTCTATCCAAAGTTGAACTTTGGGAAACTTAGCGGTAAATGTTTGCAATTCATAGCCCGCCCGAGCTATTGCCCAGGTAAGGATATTTGCATTTACATTTACTTCATTTCTCATGGCTCAAAGTTACTCAATTTGATTAAATTTGCAGTTCCCAAACTTGCATTTAAGGTCTTGGTTGGTTCAGTTGTTTGAAATCATGGCATTTACACGAAGTTGCTGTTGTACTTCTGTCAGAATTTATTTTTAATAAACTTAAACTTAATAGTATGAAAGAAACAATAAACAAAATCTGCATTCACTTGATTATTTCAGGGTTCTTAACAAATTTAGGATGTTTGATAACGCTAATTGGTGGGCAGGCCATTCCTCTCGACAGGTTGTGCCAATAAGTTTTTGAGTGTAAATGTTTTCGATGACTGAATTCAACTGGGGAGTGGTAAGGTTCGATTCCTTGGCCTGTCGCAATGAGCCGCACATCATGTGCGGCTTTTTTTATAAGTAGCCGCAGGCTCAGCAGCCATTGACAATTCTGTTTCCTTTTCACCCATCACCTTCACCTGCCCGTTCATGAGCATAGGCAATAGCCAATCTCGGAGTTCTGTAAGTTTGTTGTTTTCTTCATAGATAGTCATCAATTGTTTTCTAATTGGAGTGGCAAATTTTGAAAACCTATCGAGTGTTTCATTGGCGGGATAAATAACTTTGACATTCATGAGATTTTCTTGATTAATTTTCTTTTGAATTGAACCAGTCATTATTTGAACAACCGAAATTGATTTAAGCAAATGAAAAAGAAACTCATTATTACTTTGAATTTTTGGTTGTAGAACATGAGCATGATTATTTACCCACGTCTTACCCCATATAAATTGAACTATTGGTAGGCCTTTTTCATCCATTACGGAACCATCTTCTGCTAAAAGAATATATTCACCATCAAAAATATAGTCATCAATATAGTCCATTACACTTGTGGCGCCATAATAAGGATATTTTCCTTTCTTATTTTCCCGTTCCATATTTGACAAAGGAATACGTTTTGAATCATAGATATTTACGGCATTACTCAATGAAGCCACACTCCAACCTTCTAAATCTGGAACCTCCCTTTTCAACGCCTCATTCCAAACCATTTTGCCGCCACTGGTTTTGTAGGGCTTACCGTTTTTATCGGGGAAATCGAACTGCAAAAACCAATAATCGTACAGCGTTTTTGCCATTGCTTCTAACTCGGCATTGATGCGGTTGTTGAGTTCGATTTTTTCAGAAAGTAATATGTATAATTCACCAATAGCTTTCTGCTCT
Organism: Chitinophagaceae bacterium; assembly: GCA_947458275.1. Classification (GTDB taxonomy): domain Bacteria; phylum Bacteroidota; class Bacteroidia; order Chitinophagales; family Chitinophagaceae; genus Ferruginibacter. Next base: position 8,947 of record CANGYR010000027.1, on the reverse strand, counting down.
TGCTTACTTTTTATCGGTATTAATAAACTAGATAACTCTTGTTTTCTAAAATGAGGGATAACAAGCCCTACATGGTTATTCTCAATCTTTTTTTGTATTTCGTTTGACCGAAGAACTGCAAATAAGTATTTGTAATTAATTTTTTCGGGGTCACTTCTAAATGCCATCATATCTTGTGCAGCACAAAACGTAACTGGATTTGGCACTAAACAAACACGACCAGGTGTACCCTTATTTACAAACAGAATATCATTGGGTTTTATATGAGCTCTAAACCATGTTTTTAAAGTGTTTTCACTTACATATCTTACTTTATCAAACGTAGGATATATGCTTGAATGTTTTATACAGTTTGTTGCAATTAATGGAAAACCCCTTTCAACTGTTGGAACAGACTTGCCTCTGTTATCAATTATGTCAGTAAGCAAATCAGTAATTGGAATATATTCTACTTCTTTACTCATACTTTAAACTGTTTAATTGTTTTTTTATCTCGGTTTCCAAAACCTTGGAATCATTAAACAGGTTGTCAAGAGTTTTCTTAAAGGTATCCATTTTGAACTCGAACTCTTTTGATGTTATATCGGTGTATTCAATTTTAACATCGAAATACTGACCGGCACTAAAGCTGTAATTTTTTTCTTTTATCTGTTCGTAGCTTACCACTACCGTAAAATCTTCTACGGCTTCGTGTTTATTGAAAGTGTTGATAATGGTTTGTTCTTCTTGGGGCGATAGCAACGTTTTTTGGTTCTTTCCATCTTTTACTGTGGTGCCCAATTTAGATGCTTCCATCAATACAATATCGCCTTTGGTATTGGCTTTGTCCAAAAACAAAATAGAAACGTTGGTGCCAGTGGTTGCAAAAATATTGCTTGGCATACTCACCACACCACGCAGCATTTTTTGTTCTACCAATCGTTCCCGTATTTTCTTTTCAATACCTGTTTGGGCTGTAATAAAGCCAGTAGGAACAACAATTGCAGCTCGTCCTTTAGCTGACAAAGAAAACATAATGTGCTGAATGAATAAAGGATAAATGGCCATCCCGTTTTTATCCTTATTAGGAATTTTAGGGAAGCCTGCAAAAAAGCGTTCGTTGTTTTGTTTGGTATCTAAATCGGCTACATAATCGCTAAAGTCTAATTTAAAAGGAGGATTCGAAACTATGTAATCAAAGGCCATCAGCTTATCGCCTACTTTGTGGTAAGGGGTTTTTATGGTGTTGCCCTGTATGATGTTTTGAATGGAGTGAACGAGGTTATTCAATATCAAATTCAATCGCAACATACTTGACGATTTTTGCGAAATATCCTGCGAGTAAATGGTGCAGCGGTCTTCGCCAATAGCATGTGCCAAGTTCATCAGCAAGGTACCCGAACCAGCCGATGGGTCGTAACAGGTTACATTGCTCACGGGCTTATCTACCAATATGGAAGCCATGATTTTTGAAACGGCATGAGGCGTGTAATACTCTGCATATTTTCCGCCACCGTCTTTGTTATAATCTTTTATGAGGTATTCAAAAATGGTAGAGAAGAAATCGAATTTCTGATTGAATATTTTCTCGAAACTGAAATTCACCAACTGGTTGATAATAGCTTTGCAGAAATTATCACGTTGGCTACTATCGGTAATGTAATTGCTTATTTCATCGAACAATACAATTTTGGCACCTGTGCCTGTTTTAACTGAGAAAATATCGTTGTTGAAAATGGCAATGTCACGCAACGTATCATCAAAGAACTTCGCAAATTCTTCTTTGTCTTGTTTGTTGTAAAGGTTAGAAAGGAAATGTTCTCTTTTCAGTTTGGCACTGTCGGGGTTCATGCGTAGCAATAGCATTTCGTATTGCTTATCGCTGTATTGTGCAATTTCTTTTTCCCAACTTTCGGCTGTTGTCAGTTTGGGTACTAATTGTTTTACTTCATAGCCGAATTTATCGTTCATGAATTTATACAGAAACACTTGGGTAATGATTTTAAATTCATTGCCATCGTTTCCTAATCCATAAGAGGTACAAACACCTTTCAGGTTATCAATCAGCTCTTTTGTTTGTGCCGTAAAATCTTGTGTTACCATGCCCTATTTCCTTGATATTCGTTCATATATTCTTTCACCAAACAGGTGTTGATGTATTTTGCTGATTCGGGATCGAGTTCAATTTTGTTTTTACCAAAACTGCCAATTACCATTTGAATCATCAGCTTGTCAAAATAGCTTTCATTGTTTAACATTTGCGTATTTATCAATACTTTTTCATCCACCTGTTTTTTAATGTCCATCAGCGTTTCGCAAATTTCGCTTTCTCGTTTTGAGATGTTGCCTTTTTCCAAAATGCGTTTGTGCATTCGGGCATACTTGGCATCGTTCTCATATTTTGCTTTTAGCAAATTATTCTTGCGGTTGAGTTCGGTTACTTGGTCGTAAATCTGTTGCAGCGAACCAATGTTGTTTCGCATATCTTCCTGCGTTATTTCGTCCAAATTCTTTTTGTCGAACAAGCGTTTCAACTCGTCATATAAATTCACAAACTGTGGGTCGTTCTGGTCGAAGTTGCCGCCTAATGCTTCACGGGTTTTGCGAAGCATATCTTTTAACTGGTCCGCAATTACCATTTCTTCTTCCGAAATTTTACGGAACATGAACAGTACATTTTCCAACGCCACATTTAGCAGATTGGTCGTGTCCACATTGTTTTCGATATTGGCTTTCAGGTTCAGTAAATCTAAATGGCGTGCTGCTTCATTGTATAGTTGATTCAGTTTTTTGAAATCAACTTTCTCCAACAAATCAAAATGACCTTCTAAACGAATGAGGTTATAAATATTTTTCGCAATTTCTAAAGCCTTCTTAATTTCTAATACTTGCTTGCGGTCTTCAATTTGGCTGATTTGTTGGGAAAATACTTCAGCATTTTTCAAATCATAATGAAACAACTTTTCCTTAATGATTTTTATTTCCTCTTCAATCTCTTCCTTCGATTTAAAGAGGTTAGAATAGTTTTGCATTTCATCCCCCAGTTCTGCTTGCAGTTCGTCAAAGTAGGCTTTGTTGGTAGCGTCAAACTCTTTGGTGATGTCGGCAAAGTCCACCACATAACCGTAACGGAATTTCTTGTATGGTCGGTTTACTCTTGTGAGTGTTTGCAATAAGTTGTGATTTTTAATAACCCTGCCAATGTATAATTTCTTCAATCGCTTGGCATCAAATCCAGTAAGCAACATATTATACACAAACAGAATGTCAATCTTACCGTCTTTAAAATCATCTACTTCATCTTTACGGTCGTCTTTTGAACCAATGTTATGCAGAATCAATGAAGCAACCAAGTTTTTACTTTGGTCAACTTTATACATTCCATATTCCACAGCAGGTTCGGCAGCCATCATATAAGGCTCAACAGTTTCCACTGTTTTTTGAGTTGGATTATATTTGCTGATAAATATTTCAAATAATTTACAGGCTTGCTCGGCACTGTCGCAAACTACCATAGCACCAACAGAGTGGTCGCCAAAACGAATTCTGCTTTTTATAAAATCCTGAACAATATAATCAAGCATTGGCTCAGCAAATTTTGCATGAGCATAAATCACCCGTTTGTCGGCATCACCTTTTAAAATTTCCACTTCTTTCAAGGCTTCTTTCAATTGAAACTTGTAGGTGGTTTCAATGTCCTCACGAATGAGTTTTAAGGTGTAGCCGTCAGCAATAGAAGCGTTGTAGTAATATTTGTGAATGTAATCACCAAAAGTTTGGCGAGACGTTCTGTCGTTTCCAATTAAAGGAGTTCCAGTTAAGCCAATGATAATTGCGTTTCTGTCCGAATTGAAAAGGTTGGCTAAGAAACTGCCAGTAGGGTTATAACTACGGTGTACTTCATCCAAGAAATAAATCCGTTGGCTGCTAATGTCGTAATCATTAGCTTTCAGCACATCGGTATCGTCTTTGAATTTTTGAATATTTACAACCGTTATTTCTCTTTTGCCCGAAAGGTTGTGAATGGCTTGTCGGGTTCTGAAATTGCGAAGTAATTCATCTTTAGAATTTACAGTATGTACAATCAAACCACGACTTGTAAATTCTCGTTTCGCCTGATTCATTAAATCAATACGGTCAACAATAAAATAGAATTTTGGAACAATGCTTTTTTGCTGAAAGTAGTCGGTCAGGTATTTTACATTGTAATAAGCAAGTGCTGTTTTGCCGCTGCCTTGCGTATGCCAGATAATTCCTTTCTTAATTCCATCACGTAGTTTGCGTTCAATGGCTTTGGTTGCAAACAACTGCGGATAACGCATGATGTGTTTTTCCAAACCTTTTTCTTCGTTCACATACGCAATGCTGTATTTCAAAATCATTGCAAATCTTTCTTTGCCGAATAGCGAAGTAAGAATGCGATTGGTTGGTGAGTTGGGTTCTTTGTTGGTAATAAATTCAGGCGAATGTTTGATGGCTGAAAGATTATTGTCTTTCAAAACCAAATTTTCTAAATCATCATCTTCTGCTTTTAACAAAGTTGCTAAATCAAATTTTTCTTCTTCTCTAAAGCAATTGAAGTTGGCAGAAGCATAAGAAGTAGAAGCATAAAATGCACCTTGAATCGGTTCAATAGATTCAATGTCATATTCCATGTTATTGGAAAACACAAGCACCTGAGAGATATTGATAAACTTGCGAAATTTCTTATTCTTGAATCGAACATTGATGCGGTCTCTTTCCTGCAAAACACCTTCTTGGTTATTGGGTTTCTTTACTTCCACAAATGCCAAAGGCATTCCGTTTATGAGCAAAGTAATGTCAGGTCTGAATTCATCTTCACCGTTTTTATAGGTGAGTTCAGTTACAACATGAAAAGAGTTGTTATTGAAATCTTTGAAGTCAATCAGTCTTGTGCCAGAAGTAGCAATCAACATATTGTAAAATGCTTCGCCCAAATCTTCATTGTCTAAAACCAAAGAAACATCTTCAAGCAATCTTTTGATGTCGCCTTGTTCCATTTCAGGATTGATACGTTGAATGCTTTCCTCAAAAATGTCTGTGAAAATATTGGTGTCAATATTCCATTTAGCCTTTGATAGCGAAACATATTTATATCCCAGTCTGCACAGATGCAGAATAGCAGGGATTTTTACTCTTGTATTTTCGTTAAAGGCCATGTTTAATTTAATTGTTCATCTAAGCGAGTGATGCCCCAAATCTTTTTGGCCAATTCCTCATATAATTCTTGTCTTTCAAGTAAGGCTTTTTTGTCAAAAGAGGCATAGGCTTTGAATTGCAAATTTTCTGCTTCAAAGAAACGCTTAAATTGTGGGTTGTTCTGATAGCAGTCGCTGTTTAATGATTTTGCCAATAAATTTTCACCAAAGTAAATCGCTAGCTTTTTATCAAATGTCAAATCGTTCAAGCTTCTGTTCTTGTCCATTGGCAAAAGCAGTAAGCCGCCAAACTTGTTGCGGTGTCGGTCAAAAGTTTCTTTCTCTGGGTATTCAGCTACAAACCAATCGTGGTGGTCGCAAATGATGTGTTCAATATCATAAGGGTTTTTAATTTCCCTATTGATATAGTTATTGAAATTAGATGGAATGCCACTCTGTGTTTCAATGTAATCAGTAACACGAGAAAGGATATGAAGCATGTATCGGATAGTCCAACCATTCAAGCGGAATTCATCAATGGTTTCCAATTGAAATTCCATTCCTGTAATTTCTTGTTTGCATACATCTAACAAATCAGGCAGTGGTTTTCTTCTGATTCTTTTAGAAAGCATAAAAACATTGTAAACAATGGAAGAATAGTCAACGGTTTTGTAATTGAAAATTCTACGAGTGAAGTACAAATCCAAAAAGCAAGAAACCAATTTTATTTTTTTGTCTGATTCTTCTTTGGTTTCCGAAGGGTCAATCGCAGCAAGAATTAATTGATATTGGAGAGTGAAGTTTCTGTCTGCATTATAGAAAACATATTCAAAGCCTTTTGTAAGGGTCAGAGAATACTTTTTTAAGTCAAGGTAAATCTGACTGAACTTATCAAACTGTTTTAAAACAAAGTCTTCAAAGTCTTTGCTCTTCACCAATTTCATTTGTGTATTGTGTTCCCTAACCCATTTATGAAATGCAGTACCAATAATATCAAAATCGCCTGGCAAGGCGTTTTTCTTTCTTTCTCTTATTGTTTCTGCGTATTGAGAACGAATCCAGTTTTTAATAAAATCGCTTTCTTCCTCCTTGCCTAAACCTTTTAATTCAAGTATTCTTTTTTTCCAAAGGTCGTTTGCTTGTTGTCGAACACTATCATTTTCAATTTTACTCAATAAATATCCTTTCAACATTTCGGTTGGTGTTAAACTCAACCCTCTGTCGTTCATTGAAACGAATATTTTGTGAGCATCCTGTTCTGTTTGAGCCACAATGCGTATGAAGTCCACATTGTCAATGAGCCAGTCCTTGAAAATATCCAATGCCGCTTTAGGCAAGGTGTCATTCATTATTGCTTTTATGTCTGCGTAACGATTGTAGATATTGCGTATAGTTTCCGAATGTTTCGTAACATCCATGTACTCATCCTGAAGTAATGCGTTCATTACATCATAGCGTTCAGGCATTTCAGGCACATGAATATTGAATGTCTTTGTTCCGGCTTTTTTAGAATAAATCAGTTGTAGTACTTCTGCTCTTTCTTCTTCGTCTTCTAACTGATGATACAAATAGATAAGCAGTAGTGTTAAAGAAGTTAAGCGTTGTTGTCCATCAATAATTGCGTTATCGTCAGCGGTCAAAACTATAGACCCCATGAAATAATGGCCATACTCTAATACTTTTCCTCTTTCGTCTTGGTCGGAATAAAACTCAAAAAATTCTTCCGTTAAGTCGTCAATGAGTTCCTCAATTTGTTTTGTCTGCCACTGGTACTCGCGTTGGTAATAGTGAATTGTATATTTTACTCCAGTAAATAGCTCTCTGATTGTCTTTGGTGTTCCGTCAATTTTTTTCATTTATAAAATATTATTTACAAGTGGTGCAAAATACGAATTTTTTTTCTGTGTGTTGGGGCAAAGCCAAATGTGCCGTTTGCGGGCAGGCATATAATTTACTCATGTCACTTTTATTGTTTTTTGTGTTCGTGAATACTTAGTATTTCAAAATATTTTGTGCGGTAGAAAAAAAATAAAACACAGAAGGGTCGGTAATGAGTGTCGGTTTACTCGTTGTCCATTTGTTGTATCGTTTGTATGTCCGTGTTCCCCTGTCAAATTGGTTTACTTTTTCTGTCGTTTAAGTTCGTGTCTTTCTGTTGTGTCGTCGTCTTTTACGCTTGCAGGTAAAGGTTGGCGGCTTTGCGAAGAAGCGGTTAGCGGAGCTCAAAACTGGCAACATAGCACAAAAGTTGATGAGAGGTAAAATGGACAATTAACCACTGTCAACCCGCATGACACCAAACGCCTGTTACCTTCTGCCGTTTTTTTATTGTCCTGCGAAAATGTTGTCTGTATTGGCATATATTATTTTTACTTTTTTCTCTTTCTCAAGTTTACTGTTTTCTTGAACGAAATGAATTAGTCTCTTACTCTGTCTTCCCATAAATCTATTCCAATAAACAATTACAATGTAATCATAATTGTCTACATAAAATTTGGAAGTCTGCGATAGTGGTTTTAAATATTTTATTTGTTTGTCAAGCGAAACAATACTATCAATTGTGGCTTGTTGCTTGGGTGGGAAAGTTGTCAATATTTCATTTCTGTCCCACTTTAAATTTGGAAAACCGCCTGCATAACAATTCATTTGAAATGATATTAAATGTCCTGAATTGTCATAATAAAGTGCTTGTAATGGTTGGTAGTGATTTTTTATTTGTGTTTTATATTTAGTAGAATCAAGTGAGAAGAGATATGAAAAATAAGCTGTGTCAAGTTCGTAACTGTCGACATCTCGAAAATTAAATTTTTTGGCATATCGAACAATAGTCTTTTCGTCAACAGGTTTTATTTTTTTTATTCCGTAAAGTCTTGTGAAAATTGATGAACAACTTGTCAGTCCGAATGAGAATGTCAAAGTAATATGTCTCAATAATGATAAATGTCTTTTCATTGTCTGGTCTATTTACAGTTACTGCTAACGGTTAGACGCTTGGCGCAGTGGGGAATCTTGAACAACCCTGCATCCACCTTGCACAAATGTCCTGAAGTAGCACCAACTTTCAAAGTTGCACCCCATACCCCATTGCACCAAGCGTGTGTTATAGGGTGTTTGTATCTTACTGGCAAAAGGCATGCTCATCAGGCCGGTGATGTCATATTGTTACGGTAATTAAAGACTTTAGTGTTTTCATTGTTGCCGGAGCCACAGATCCTTTGGCACTTCCATAAGCTTTAATTTCAACAAAGGCTTGACCGGCAAAATTTTGTTTGGGCATGTAGTCATTGTTTACCTGCCAGTTCCTTGACTCATTTCGTCGCAACGCACTTTTTTGATGATGCTGTGACTTTCTGATGAATTTGGCACACTCTTCATCGCCGCCGAAGCCGATCAAAAATGTGTAGGTGTCAGAATTTTTCATGGACACTGAAATGGTGTCATTGTCAACGGGCAGGAGGTCCTTTTTGTAACCTGTAAACAAAATTGCAACTATCGTCAAGATTGTCGACATGCTTTTGCCAGGTATTTGAATTGATTTATTATTTTTAATGTTTACCACCTTCCCTAATGTTAATTTTAAAATACCCTATAACTTTCTTATACCCGCTACATTTTACCACCAATACTCCCTCTTTCTGGCACATTGGCGCTACTTCGTGACGTATTGTTTACAAACATAATGAATTGGTTAGAATAAAGCAAGGGATAAAATTGCCTCAAGTCTCTTTTTTGAGATAACTTCTAAAACCAATCCACCCCATACAAATACGGGTTCCCTTCACTTTTACGGTATTTCACTTGGCCTTGCA
>CANGYR010000026.1 GCA_947458275.1 Chitinophagaceae bacterium | reverse complement strand
GCCGCCTCGCTTCCGTAAGGTGCAGACTGGCCGCAGCGTCTGCTCACACTCATGCCAGTCCCGCCGCTCCAGGCGGACCACCACCTTCTTGAGGCTGCCCGCTGATGGACGTTTTCTCCTTCCGCGACCTGGTCGTCGAGGACTACGGGCAGTTCAGCCGGAGCTTTACCACGATCCGGGCGGACGACATCCGCGCGTTCGTGGATGGCCGCTATGGGGACGAGGAGTACTGGCCCTCACCACTGATCCAACTCAACCCGAGCTTCGTGGGCGGGGGGAGCATCGGCCAGCTAGTGGAGCAGGGCCTGCTGCACCCCGAGTGCCGCCAGATCTTCCGCTGGGGGAAAGAGAACGGCGAAGGCCAGGAGCTACAGCTGCACCTCCATCAGCTGGAGTCCCTCAAGATCGTGATGGCTGGCGGTTGCGTGGTCATCACCACCGGCACCAGCTCAGGCAAATCGATCGGCTACATCCTGCCGATGGTGCAGCGCATCATCGAAGCCAAAGAAGCAGGCGATACCGGCAAGCGGATACGGGCGATCATCATCTACCCGATGAATGCCCTGTGCAACAGCCAGTTCAAGGAGCTGGAGAAGTACCTCAGCCTGGGCTATCCCAAAGGCTCTGAACGGGTCACTTTTGCTCGCTACACAGGGCAGGAGACTCCGGCAGAAAAGGAGATGATCCAGAACAATCCTCCCGATATCCTGCTCACGAACTATGTGATGCTGGAATACATCCTTACGCGCCAGAACCCTCAGGATCAGCAGGTGATCCGGGCGGCGCAAGGACTGGAGTTTCTGGTTCTTGATGAGCTGCACACCTACCGGGGCCGGCAGGGTGCGGATGTGGCGATGTTGGTGCGTCGGGTGCGGCAACGCCTGGCACCGGACAGCAAGCTGATCTGCATCGGCACCTCGGCCACGATGGCCAGTGAGGGCAGCGCGGAAGAACGCAACACACTGGTGGCATCGGTGGCGAGCAAGTTATTCGGCACCACAATTCCGGCAGATAACGTTGTCACCGAGACGCTGGAGCGGGTCACAGCAGGCGATCTACCTACCGCCAAAGAGCTGCGCCAGGCCCTTGCGGGAGACGTGGCTCCTGGGGATGTGGAAAGCCTGCGCCGTCATCCCCTGGCTTGCTGGGTGGAGCTGCAGCTGGGGCTGCGGCGAGAAGACGACAAGTCCGATGGCAAGTGGGTTCGCTCCAACCCCAAGGCATTCCGGAAAGCGGCAGAAGAGCTTGCCGAGCTCAGTGGAGTCGATCTCAAAACGGCCCGCGATCGTCTGCGGGAGTTCCTGCTGGCGGCGTATCAGGTGGAGGTGGCACCGAACAGAAGGTTCTTCGCATTCCGTCTACACCAGTTCGTCTCGGCCGGTGGCGACATCTATTGCACCCTGGAGCCGCCAGGGTCACGCCATCCCACTCTAAAGGGTCAGATCTACCGGCCGGGCAGCGACCGCCAGGCTCTTCTGTTTCCGCTGGTGTTTTGCCGCAACTGCGGCCAGGAATTCCATCCGGTGTGGGCCCATCTGCAGAGCAAGCGGCCGGCGCGGCTGGAGCCCCGCGACTTCGGCGACCAGACCAGCTCCAGCGACAAGGCGGTGATCCATGGCTATTTCATGCCCGATGCGGCGGGGGCCTATTCCATCGATGAGCCCGAGAAGGCCAACTTCCCTGATGGCTGGTTGGAGCCGGGCAAAGACGGCGAGTTGGTGCTGCGCCAGCACTTCCGCAAAGCAGCGCCTGTGCCCTGCCGCTTCCGTCCCGATGGGCTGGCCAGCACGGAGGGGCTGCCGGGGTGGTTCCTGAGCGGCAGCTTCCGCTTCTGCCCCACCTGCGGTGTGGAGCACAGCGCGCGGGGCAGCGATTTCCGCAAGCTGGTGGGCCTGAGCTCCGAGGGCCGCAGTTCCGCCACCACCACCTTGAGCCTGTCGGTGCTGCGGCAGCTGCTCAGCTTCCCGGCCAACGAGCTGCCCGACAACGCCCGCAAGCTGCTGGCCTTCAGTGACAACCGCCAGGACGCTTCCCTGCAGGCTGGCCACTTCAACGACTTCATGCGGGTGCTGCAGTTGCGCGCCGGCCTTGTGGCAGCGCTGCAGGCCCAGCCGGAGCAGGAGCTGAGCCTGGAAACCCTGGCCCAGGAAACCGAGAAAGCCCTGCGGCTGGAGGCCGACGACTTCATTGAGCAGAAGGACATCGTCCCGGCGGCGGAGGGCAAGTTCCGCAAAGCGCTGCGCGAGGTGCTCGAGTATCGGCTGGTGGTGGATCTGCGCCGCGGCTGGCGGCTCACCAACCCCAACCTGGAGCAACTGCAGTTGCTGGAGGTCGACTACGCCGAGCTTGTGAACTGCGTAGAAGACCAGGGCCAGTGGTCAGAACAGCATCCCCTTCTGGCGCAGTGCTCAGCCATCGAGCGCTATTTGATCTGTCACCGTCTGCTGGAGGAGCTGCGGGAGCGGCTGGCGATCGAAACCAATGTGCTGTTTGCCGAAGAGTTCGAGCGACGGCGCCGTGCCGCCTCCGAGCTGGAGGAGGTGTGGGCGATCGGTGCTGATGAGAAGGGCGAACTGGCGCGCAGTGTGGTGTTTGAAACGGTGCCGCGCGATGCCCGGGGCCGCGAGTTCCGCGGTCTGGAGGGGCTGTCGCTGCGCGGTGAATTCGGCCGCTGGCTCAAGGCCAGCCAGCGCTGGCGTTCACTGCAAGAGCTGCATGCCGGCCTGAAATGGGATGAGGCGCTGTACCAGGAGATCACCGGCGGGCTGGTCACCGTGCTGGGGCGCTACCACCTGGTCAAGCAGGTGGATCTGCGCTTGAGCCGGCGCGGCAGTGGCGAGAGCAAGAGCGGCTGGCGCCTCAGCAGCAGTCGCCTGCGCTGGACACTGTGCAATCCAGAAGCAGCGCCTCAGGACGAGTACCACGCAGCGCTGGTGAAACAACGCCAGGGCTCCGGTCGTCGTGGGCCGGTGAACGACTACTTCCGCAACCTCTACAACGATCTGGCCACCACCTTGAGCGAGCAGGGCCGCCCCTTTCTGCAGACCCTGCTGGCTCGCGAGCACACCGCCCAGGTGGATGCGCTGGAGCGGGAGAAGCGGGAGGAGGCCTTCCGCGAGGCGCAGCTGCGGCTGCTCTATTGCTCACCAACGATGGAGCTGGGCGTAGACATCTCCTCGCTCAACACCGTCTATATGCGCAACGTGCCGCCCACGCCGGCCAATTACGCCCAGCGCAGTGGCCGGGCAGGGCGCAGCGGTCAGCCAGCCCTCGTATTGAGCTACTGCGGCGCCACCTCCCCGCACGACCAATACTTCTTCTCGGCTCCCACCCGCATGGTGTCTGGCGCGGTGAGTGCACCCACGCTGGAGTTGGCCAATGAGGAGCTGCTGATCGCCCACTTCCGCGCATTGTGGCTGGCCGCCACGGGCAAGGCCCTACCCAGCAAGGTGAAGGAGCTGGTGGGTCTCGAGTCCGGGCTCAAACCTGTGGTGAACGAGATCGCAGAAGCGCTCGACAACCCCAAGGCGCGAGATCAGGCGCTGCGGGCCTGCCAAGCCATCGTCGATGACCTCAAGCGCCACAACTGGCTGGGGGCCACTCCCCCACCCTGGCTTACTGAGAGCTGGCTGGAGGGTCTGATCCATGGCACAGCGCGCGATTTCGATCGCTCACTCAACCGCTGGCGCGGCCTGCTCGATGCCGTCACCAGCCAGTTGGTCCAGGCCGGCCAGGACATGATCAATTACGCGCTGCCGGAGCGTGAGAAAAAGAACGCCGAGCAGCGCCAGCGGGCGGCCTTGCTGCAGCGGGATCTGCTGCTGGCCGAGCGCAGCGGCCCCCAGGGCACCAATGGTGACTTCAGCACCTACCGCTACCTGGCCAGCCAGGGCTTCATGCCGGGCTACAACTTCCCGCGGCTGCCGCTGCTGGCCTTCATCCCCGGCAGCCGCGAGCAGGTGAATGGCGGCACCTACATCAGCCGGCCGCGATTTGTGGGCATCAGCGAATTCGGCCCTCATTCGCTGATCTATCACGAGGGCAACACCTACAAGGTGCGCGGGGCGATCCTCAACCTGCAGGAGCAGGCGAGCACCACCACCACCAAGACCCTGGCCACCCACAATGCGCGGGTCTGCGGCAGCTGCGGCCATGCCCACCTGGGTGAGGACGCCGAGCTGGAGGTGTGCTGCCATTGCGGCGCTGCTATCAAGCTCCACCCCGACGGCACCGCCCTGCACATCCCCAACCTGTATCAGATCGAGCAGGTCACCACCCGCCGTGCGGAGCGGATCACCTCCGATGACGAAGAACGCCAGCGGCTGGGCTACGAGCTGCTCACTACCTACGAGTTTCCCAAGGAGAACAACCAGGTGCGGGTGGCGATCGCCGAGGTGAGTGTGGCGGGCCGGCCGTTGCTGTCGCTCAGCTATGGCGCCGCCACCCAGATCAGCCGCATCAACCTGGGCCGGCGGCGGCGAGAGAATCCGGGCAACATCGGCTTCCCCATCCACCCGGTCAAGGGGCTATGGGGCAAGGAGTCGGATCTGGTCGCCGGCGCCGACGAGGAAGACGGCGAATCAGAAGAGGGCTATGTGAAGATCACGCCCTATGTGCAGGACCGCAAGAACGCCCTGCTCGTGCAGTTCCGCCAGGAATGGACGGCCCGTGATCTGATCTCGGTGCGCTATGCCCTCAAGCGCGCGATCGAGGTGGCATTCCAGCTCGACCCCAGCGAGCTGGCAGCCGAGTTGATGCCCAACGAAGCCAACGCCTCGGCGCTGTTGATCTACGAGGCCGCCGAGGGTGGTGCCGGGGTGCTGAGCCGCCTGGTGGAGAGCCCTACGGCGATGCAGCAACTGGGTCGCCAGGCATTGGAGATCTGCCATTGGCAGTGGGAGGGGCTACTGCCCCAGCAGGCGATCGACCTCACAGATACCGACGTGGATTGCGAAGCCGGCTGCTACCGCTGCCTGCTCAGCTACAACAACCAGCGCGACCACGAGCTGATCGATCGGCGCCTCCCCTCCCTGAAGCAGTTCCTGCTCGATCTGGCCCGCGCCGATGTGGTGGCCCAGGGGGGCACCACGGGGCGGAGCGAGCGGCTGGATCAGCTGCTCGAACTCTGCCAGAGCGGTCTGGAACGGCTCTGGCTGCAGACCCTGCAGCAACGGGGCTATCTGCTGCCGGATAAGGCGCAGTCGCCGGTGCCCGATCACTACGTGGTGCCCGACTTCACCTACGTGGAAGCGGCCGCGCTGGTGTTTGTGGACGGACCGCACCACAAGCAACCGCTGCAGCAGCAGCTGGATGAGCGCAAGCGCTCGGCCCTCGATGCCGCCGGCCTCAACGTGGTGGTGTTTACAGACGACCCACGCCAGTGGGATGCGGTGTTCAACGAATACCGCTGGCTGTTTGGCGAGGGCCAGGGCGATAATCCGCCCGCGGTCGCGACAAGCGAGAGCACCGCAGCCGCAGATCTGGGTGAGCAGATCGCGGCGGTGTTCGCCCAGCACGCTGACAAGCTGGCTGGAGGCCAGCCGTCATGACCAGCACCCCCATCGCACCAACGGCACCCACCACTCCGGGCTCGATCGTCCGTGCCCGCGGACGTGAGTGGGTGGTGCTGCCCAACCCGGCCCCCAACACCCTCAAACTGCGGCCCCTGGGAGGCGGCGACCAGCAGATCGCCATCCTCTTCCTGCCGCTGGAAGGGCACCAGGTCACCCCGGCAACCTTCCCCTGGCCGGATGCCAGCCAGAGCGGTTCGCAGAGCTCGGCCCTGCTGATGCGCGATGCCCTGCTGCTCAAGCTCCGCGCCGGCGCGGGGCCATTCCGCAGTCTCGGCAACCTGGCCCTAGAGCCGCGGGCATACCAGCTGGTGCCGCTGCTGATGGCACTCAAGCAGCGCGTCACGCGGCTGCTGATCGCCGATGAGGTGGGCCTGGGCAAGACGGTGGAGGCGCTGCTGATCGCCCGCGAGCTGCTCGACCGCGGTGAGATCCGCACCATCACCGTGATCTGCCCGCCGCACCTGTGTGAGAAGTGGCGCAGCGACATGGCCCAGCAGTTCCAACTGGACGCGGAAGTGGTGCGGCCCGGAACCGTGGGGAGGCTGAGCAAGGACCTGCCGGTGGGCCACTCGCTGTTTGAGGCCTACCCGTTCACCGTGGTGAGCCTTGATTACATCAAGCGTGACGACTACCGCGATGGCTTCATCCGCGGCTGCGGCGAGTTTGTGATCGTTGATGAGGCCCACACCTGCACCGCCGGCAAGGGGCGGGGCCGCCACCAGCGCTATGAGCTGTTGCGGGGTCTGGCGGCGCGGCCCGATCGCCATTTGGTGCTGCTCACCGCCACTCCCCACAGCGGCGACAGCGAGGGCTTCAACCACCTGCTGGGCCTGCTGGATGCGAAATTTGCCGAGCTGGGCACGATGCCCGAGGGTTCACGGCGTGATGCCCTGCGGGATGAGCTGGGGAATCACTTCGTGCAGCGGCGGCGCCAGGACATCCGGGCGGAGTGGGGCAGTGACGGCTCCGACTTCCCTGACCGCGAAACCCGCGAGGCCACCTATGAGCTCACCGGCGCCTGGGGTGCGCTGTTCCACGACGTGCTCGAGTACGCGCGCACACTGATCAAGCGCAGTGCCGGCCAGAGCCGCCTGCGGCAGCGCCTGAGCTGGTGGGCGGCGTTGGCGTTGCTGCGTTGCATCAGCAGCAGCCCAGCGGCGGCGGCCGTTTCGTTGCGCACGAAGCTGGCCGGCCTGGAGCAAGGCAATAACGGCCTGGGCCTCAGTGAAGAGCAGCAGCTCAGCGAGCTGGACGCCCTCGCTAGCCAGGGAGTGCTCGATGGCCTGGATGAGGCGATGTCAGAAGAGGAGTCCGCCCCCGGGGGGGATCTGGCGGTGGAGGCCGATCGGGCCCATCTGGAAGATTTGATCGAAACGGCCGAGGGTCTGCGGGGCCCCAGCAAGGACCCCAAGCTGCGGCAGCTGGTGCGGCAGGTGCAGGAGCTGCTGGACGAGGGCTACCGGCCGGTGATCTTCTGCCGCTTCCGCCCCACCGCCCACTACCTGGCAGAAGAGCTCGCCGCTGCCCTGCCCAAGCGCAGCACTGTGATCCGGGCCGTCACCGGCGAATTGCCGCCCGAGGAGCGGGTGGAGCGGATTGCGGCGCTGGAGGCGGAGGCCTTTGATCCAGAGAAACCCAAAACACCGGTGCTGGTGGCCACCGATTGCCTCTCGGAGGGGATCGACCTGCAGCGCAGTTTCGATGCGGTGATCCACTACGACCTCTGCTGGAACCCAACGCGCCATGAGCAACGCGAAGGCAGGGTCGATCGCTTTGGCCAGGCCCGCAACACCGTGCGGGCCCTGATGCTGCATGGGGCCTGCAAAGACCCCAATCGCCGCAACCCGGTAGATGAGCGGGTGCTGGCGGTGATCCTCAACAAAGAGAAGGTGATCCGCAAGGAACTGGGCGTGAGCGTGCCGGTGCCGGGCGACATGAACTCGATCACCCAGGCGGTGCTCGCCGATGTGCTGGGGGAGTCAGTGCAGCAGCTGGGCCTGGATCTGGGGCTGGCGACGCCCCCGGGCATGCCCGAGGTGCTGCCGCTGGTGGGCTGGGAGGCCAGCCTCGATCAGCAGTGGCAGAGCGCCAAGGAGAACGCCAAGCGCACGCAGACGATCTTTGCCCAGCGGCGCCTCAAGCCCGAGGAGGTGCTGCCGGAGTGGCAGCGCAGCAAGGAAGCCCTGGGCGACCACGCCGCAGTGGAACGGCTGTTGATGGAGGCCTGCGCCCGCCTGCGGCTACCGGCACCAGCAGCGGCTGGAGGGGCATGGCAGTTCAACCTGGCCGAGATCCCGGCTGAGCGCCGCGCGCTGCGGGAACGGTTGGAGAGCCAGGGCCTGGAGGGGCGGCTGAGCCTCTGCACCAGCCCGCCCTGCCGCAATGGCGCCCAGTTGCTCAGCCGCTCCCATCCGCTGGTGGTGGAGCTGGCCGAATTTGTGGCTGAGCGGGCCCTCAGCGGGGAAGAACCGGAGCTGGCGGCTCGCAGTGCCGTGATCCGCACCAATGGGGTGAAGGAACGCACCACTTTGCTGCTGCTGCGTCTGCGGCACCAGATCAACCAAGAGCGCCGCAGCGACGCCGGCTTTGAAGCGATGCCGCCCCTGCTGGTGGAGGAGTGCCTCACGGTGCACTGCGCAGCCGCTGGGCTGCGGGTGCTGGCGGAGGCAGAGGCCCTGGCCCTGCTCCAGCAGCCGGCTGTGGGCAATGTGCAACCGGGCCAGCGGCAGATGGAACTGCAGCGGGCGCTCCAGCAGCTGCCGGCCCTGGACGCCGACCTGCGCACCCTGGCGGTTGACCAGGCGGCCCAGGCGGAAGACGATCACCGCCGCGTGCGCCAGGCGGCGGTGGGCACGGGCGGAGCGCTGCGGATGCGCTTTCGCTGTGAACCCAGCCTGCCGGTGGATGTGATCGGCCTGTTCGTGCTGCTGCCGGCACCGCAGCTGTGATCACTCGTCACTCCTACCGTGGAACCAATGCCCCATCCAGCCCCATGAGCACCACGATCAAACTCGACCCCGACATTGACGCCCGGCTGGAAGAGCTGGCCAGGGCTACAGGACGCAGCAAGGATTTCTACGTCACGGAGATGATCAAGCAGGGGATGGAAGAACTGGAGGATGCCTACCTGGGCGCCCTGGAGGCCGAGAAGGTTCGCCGAGGTGAGTCGAGCACCCGTTCTCTCGATGCCGTGATGCACGATCTTGGCCTGGACAGTTGAATTCTCCAGTGGAGCCGAGCGGCAGCTGGGCAGGCTTGATCCCACCACCGCCAGGCGGCTTGGTGGCTACCTCAGAAGGCTGGTGGCTGAAACCACCGATCCGCGTGAACGGGGCAAGGCGCTCACAGGAGCTATGTCGGGGCTGTGGCGTTACCGGGTGGGGGACTACAGGCTGATTTGCCAACTGCTCGACCAGCGACTTGTGGTGTTGGTGGTTCGGCTCGGACATCGCAGCCGCATCTACGAGTGATGCACCCCTGACCCCCATGCCCCGCCGCCGTTCCGCCACCCTGCAGTTCAACGCCATCCAGCTGGTGGGTGGGCTGCTGCCGGCTTCCTTGATCGAGCAGATCGCGCTGCAGCAGGCGCCGCAGCAGAAAGCCAGTGACTACGCCCTGCAGAAGAACCAGCGGCTACAGGTGGCGGTGGATCAGGCTTGGAACCGCGCCAAGGCCCTCTGGCAGGAAGCCCAGGAGCTGCGCCGGCGGGGGGAAGCCATGCCCTGGGCGACGTGGTTCAGTGAGCAGCTGCTCGAGCAGGTGTTCGGCTGGACCGACCTTGGGCCCTGCCCGCCCAGCCAGATCGCAGAGGCCAGCTTCCCGATCACGCACCAGGCCTTCTCAGGGGAAGTGCCGCTGGTGTTCACCAGCCTCGGCAACGACGAGCTGGATAAGGGGCACAGGCAATTCGGGCAAGACGGCCGCCGCCGTTCGCCCCACAGCTGCCTGCAGGAGTGCCTCAATGCCGACGACAGCTCCAACTGGGGTCTGCTCTGCAACGGCATCAGCCTGCGGCTGCTGCACGACAACCCCGCATTGGTGAAGCCGGCTTATGTGGCCGTAGCGCTGGATCAGATCTTTGACGGCGGCCTGTTTGATGAGTTTGCGGTGGTGTGGCTGCTGCTGCACGCCAGCCGCTTCCAGCGCCGTGACGACAGCAACTGCGTGCTGGATGGCTGGAAGCAGGAAGGGCAGCAGAGCGGCGAGCGCGCGCTCAACAAGTTGCGCGATGGCGTGCAGGCTGCCCTGGAGGCGATAGGCCAGGGGGTGCTGCAGCACCGAGCCAATGGCGATCTGGTGGCCAGGTTGCAGAGCGGTGAGCTCAGCACCCAGGCCTTCTTCCGGCAGCTGCTGCGGCTGGTGTACCGGCTGCTGTTCCTGTGTGTGGCGGAAGACCGCAACCTGTTGTTTGCACCTGAGGTGCCACTGGAACTGCGGCAGATCTACCGCGAGGGCTACAGCCTCAGCCGGCTGCGGGATTTGGCGATCAAAAGCGGAGCGCATGAGCAGCTGCACGGTGATCTGTGGCTGGTGCAGAAACTGGTGTTCGAGCAGCTCCGGAACCCGGAGGGCTCCAGCCTCGGGCTGCCGGCGCTGGGAGGCCTCTTTGAAGAGGATCGCTGCCCCGATCTCGACACGGCGAAACTCAGCAATGCGGCGCTGCTGGAGGCGGTGCGGGCGATCGGCTGGTTCTACGACGAACAGAGCCAGAGCCGCACCCGCATCAACTACCAGGCGCTGAATACGGAGGAATTCGGCAGCGTCTACGAAAGCCTGCTGGAGTTGCATCCGCAGATCAATGGCAGCGGCGCCAACCTGCGCTTCTCCCTCGGCGGGGTGGCCGGCAGCGAACGCAAGACCAGCGGAAGCTATTACACCCCGGAAGACCTGGTGCGGCTGCTGATCCTCTCGGCCCTGCTGCCGGTGATCCGCGATCGGCTCAGCAAGGCCACCACACAGCAGGAAAAGAGGGAAGCCCTGCTGGCGATCCGGGTGCTCGATCCAGCCTGCGGCAGCGGCCATTTCCTGCTGGCAGCTGCACGGCGGTTGGCGCTGGAGCTGGCGCGGGTGGAGGCCGGCGATGACGAACCCAGCGAAGACCTCCGCCGCCACTGCCTGCGCGAGGTGGTGGCCAAATGCATCTACGGGGTCGACAAGAACCCGATGGCGGTGGAGCTGTGCAAGGTGGCGTTGTGGATGGAGGCGATTGAGCCGGGCAAACCACTGGGCTTTCTCGATGCCCACATCCAGTGCGGCGATTCGCTGGTGGGGGTGTTCGATCCCCAGGCGCTGGAAGACGGCATCCCCGATGGCGCCTACAAACCCCTCACCGGCGACGACAAGAAGGCCTGCACCAGCCTGAAGAAGACCAATCAGACGTTTGTGGTGAAGGGCCAGGCGGATCTCTTCACTGCCAATGCGATGACCCAGGCGCTGCCGAGCGCCGCGGGTTTCGAGGCAATCGAGGAAAACGATCTGGATGCGGTGCGCCGCAAAGAACGGGCCTATCAGGCCTGGCGCAACGATCCAGCCATCCGCCAGGAGCTGCAGAGGGCCGATGCCTACACCGCCGCCTTCTTCCTGCCCAAGCAGGAAGGCAAGGAGCATCTCGTGCCCGTGTCTCAAAACCTGGATGCCATCCAGCGAGGAGCAGAGCTTTCAGGCTCGATGGCGGAAGCTGTTGCCAGGGCAGCGGATGACTTTCGCTTCCTGCACTGGCATCTGGCTTTCCCGGATGTGATGCGCGCTGGAGGCTTTGATTGCCTGCTGGGCAACCCGCCCTGGGAGCGGATCAAGCTGCAGGAGAAGGAGTTCTTCGCGGCGCGATCAGAGGCCATTGCCACGGCGCCAAACAAGGCCGCACGGGAGCGGCTGATCCAGGCGCTGAGAGCGCCTGAGGCCTCGGTGGTGGATCAGCGACTGGTGCAGGAGTTTGAGCTTGCCAAGCGGGAGGCTGAGGGAAGCGGCGAGTTCATCCGCGGCTCCGGTCGATTTGGCCTCACTGCGGTGGGTGATCTGAACACCTATGCCCTGTTCTCCGAGCTCTTCCTGAACCTGATTGGACCGGGTGGGCGGGCTGGGCTGATCGTGCCTACCGGTATCGCGACCGACAACAGCACCAAGGCCTACTTCGATGAAATCACCAGTGGGGTCAGGCTGGTCAGTCTCTACGATTTTGAGAATCGTGATGCGATCTTCCCTGGTGTACACAGGAGCTACAAGTTTGCGCTTCTAACCCTTGGCACCGGCGTCAATGTAACTGACTTTGTCTTTTTTGCGACATCAGCGGAGCACTTGGCAGATGCGCAACGCCATTTCAGCCTTAGCGCGCACGACATTTCTCTTATCAACCCTAACACCAAGACCTGTCCAGTCTTCCGGAGCAAAATGGACGCGGAGCTTACCAAGAAGATCTACGCAAGGGTTCCAATACTGATTGATGAAGCGATGGGGCGAGCGGGTAATCCTTGGGGGTTGACCATGCATTCACGGTTGTTTCATATGACAGAAGATAGTTACCTCTTTTTTGAGCAGGAAGCCGCTGATCGAATCCCTCTTTACGAGGCTAAAATGGTATCACTCTACAATCATCGGGCTGCTACCTATGAAGGCCGAGGAGAATCGCGAGGCTACAGGGTATTGCCAAGTGCTCAGGTCAAGGACCTTCAAAGACCTGAGTACTGGGCCCGACCTTACTATTGGGTCGAAAAGCAAGAAGCATCACAACGACTTGAAGACAAGGGGTGGAGGAGGCACTGGCTTTTGGGTCTGTGCGATATCACAAGCGCAACAAACGAACGGACATTGATTGCGACGGTTCTGCCCAATGTGGCTGTAGGCAACAGCATTGCACTACTTTTTCCGGATCTCAGTGTGGTTGAGAGCTTCCTTGCAGGCTGCCTTCTCGGATGGCTTTCGTCTATTGTTTGTGACTTTTATGCAAGACACAAGGTCGGGGGCGTGCACCTTAACTTTTTCATCGTAAAACAATTTCCCGTTCCACCTCCTTCATCATTTTCCGCGGATGATGCACGATTTATAAACACACGCGTCCTCGAACTCACCTATACCGCATACGACCTCAAGCACTGGGCCGAAGACCTCGGCTACGACGGCCCACCCTTCCGCTTCGATCCCGAACGCCGTGCCCTACTGCGGGCCGAACTCGATGCCTTCTACGCGCACCTCTATGGCCTCACTCGCGATGAGCTGCGCTACATCCTCGATCCCGCTGATGTGATGGGCCCCGATTACCCCAGCGAGACCTTCCGTGTTCTCAAGAACAACGAGATCCGTCGGTTCGGCGAGTATCGTACTCAGCGGCTGGTGCTGGAAGCGTGGGATAGGTTGTTCGGCTCATGACACAGACTCCTTTCCCATCTCAAGGACAGTCATCAGCCCCCTGCTGGTTCGTGGGTGCCATGACAGGTGGCGCCGATCAAACCAATCGATTCATCGACGAGGGCCTCTGGGAGCACGACTTCGACGACAACAGTAGGGTGCTGGCCCAGGTGCGCTCGATGCAGACCGGCGAGCGCATCGCCATCAAGGCGGCCTACATCAAGAAGCACGGCCTGAATTTTGAAACCAGCGGCAACACCGTGTCGGTGATGGCGATCAAGGCCACGGGCGTGATCGCCGAAAACATGGGGGATGGCCGCCGCCTACGCGTGCATTGGCAACGCGTTAGCCCTCCCCGCGAGTGGTACTTCTACACCTACCAGCCCACGATCTGGAAGGTCACCCCCGGCGATTGGAAAACCGATGCCCTGATCGATTTCACCTTCCAGAACAAACCGCAGGATATCGACCGCTTCCGCAACGACCCTTACTGGCGGGAACGCTTCGGCACCGATCCCAAAGAGCACAAGCGCTTCCGTTGGGCGCGTTTCTACCAGGCCATTGCCGATGGGTTGGTCACTCACGCTGCCGATCGCAGCCGGCTGATTGCCTTTCTGCAGGAGCTCCAACCCAGCGTGGAGAATCTCGGCCTGCTCAGCGGGGATCAGTTCGCCGATGGCAGCAAGGGCTTTATCCAGGACATCGATCCCTTCACCCTGTTCGGCCTGTTCAACAGGGGCATCAAGGACAGCAACCGCCGAGCTATCGCTGCTGCCCTGGCCCAGTTCCTGGGCGTGGAAGAAGCGCTCCCCGAGAGCTTCGAGGGCATCCCGGTGCTCAACAACCAGAAGTCGTGGTTCTTCCCCTACGCCAAAAATCGCGACCCGGCCCAGATCGAGGCCCTCTGGCAGGTGTTTCAGAGCGGCCTGTCGCTGGCCGATGCCGACACCGAGCAGGCGATCGAGCGCTTCAGCCGCGACTTCGATGCAGCGATGGGCTACTTCGGTGTGGCCTGGAACCTCACCTTCGGGCTCTATTGGTGCCGCCCCTGGAGCTTTCTCAGCCTTGATGAGCGCTCCCGCAGCTACATCAGCGAGAAGCTCCGCCTCACCATCGGCCGCAATGGCCCCAAGCACCGCTGCAGCGCCGCCGACTATCTCCAGCTGATCGAATCCCTCAAGCAGCGTTTCGAGGAGCCTGACTTCATCGTTCACTCCTTTCCAGAACTCTCCCTGGAGGCCTGGTCCTACACCGCCAGCGGAACAGACACGGATGTTGTCAACCGACATCGAAAACTGCACCACTTCCGACACCGAAAAGTGAGCCACCCCCGACCTGGTCTGTGGCGTCGTTTCCGGACTGGTTCCGCCTTGGCTGCGCTGGCGGTGCCTCTGTTTGTTCATGGTTTGGGTGGCTGGTTGCGT
>CANGYR010000025.1 GCA_947458275.1 Chitinophagaceae bacterium | reverse complement strand
TGCAGACTGGCCGCAGCGTCCGCTCACACTCATGCCAGTCCCGCCGCTCCAGGCGGACCACCACCTTCTTGAGGCTGCCCGCTGATGGACGTTTTCTCCTTCCGCGACCGGGTCGTCGAGGACTACGGGCAGTTCAGCCGGAGCTTTACGCAGATCAAGGCGCCTGATCTGCGGGACTTTGTTGATGGCCGCTATGGGGCGGGTGAGTACTGGCCCTCGCCGCTGATCCAGCTCAACCCCAGCTTCGTGGGGGGCGGCAGCATCAGTGCTCTGGTGGAGGAGGACCTGCTGCACCCCGAATGCAGCCGGATCTTCCGCTGGGGCAAGGACGCGTTCAATCAAGGCAGTGGCGATGGGGTGGAGCTGCTGCTGCACCGCCATCAACGGGAAGCGATCGTGATCGCCCGCGCCGGCGGCAGCCTGGTGGTGATCTCCGGCACGGGTTCCGGCAAGTCGCTGGGTTACATGATTCCGATCATCAATCGGGTGCTGGAGGAACGCGAGCGTGGCGACCAGAGCAAGCGGATCAGGGCAATTGTCATCTACCCGATGAATGCGCTTTGCAACAGCCAGATTGAGGAGCTGCAGAAATACCTCGGCTGGGGTTATCCCGATGGTCCGCGTGTCACCTTTGCGCGCTACACGGGTCAGGAGAGTGAGGAAGAGCGGGAAAAGATCAAGAATGATCCTCCCGACATCCTGCTCACGAACTACGTGATGCTGGAGTACATCCTCACCCGTCAAGATCCGCTGGATCAGAAGGTGATCAGCGATGCCCAGGGTCTGGAGTTCCTGGTGCTGGATGAACTTCACACCTACCGGGGGCGTCAAGGCGCTGATGTGGCCCTGCTCGTGCGCCGGGTGCGCCAGCGCCTGAATGCCGATCTGATCTGCATCGGCACCTCCGCCACCATGGCCTCGGAGGGCACCGCCGCCGAAAGGAACGGCACGGTGGCCCAGGTGGCGAGCAAGTTGTTCGGCACCAGCATCCCGGTTGAGAACATCGTCACCGAGACGCTGGAGCGCCTCACTATTGGCGATCTGCCCGATGCCGCTGAACTGGGTTCAGCTCTTGCTGTGGATTATTCACCGGAAACCACCGCCGCATGGTCACCGGATGATCTTCGCCACCACCCCCTGGCCCGCTGGGTGGAGTTGCGGCTCGGCCTGGAACGGGAGGACGGCCGAGCGGATGGGAAGTGGGTGCGCTGCCGGCCGCGCACCTTGCAGGATGCAGCCCTGGAGCTCGCCAGGGCCAGCGGGCGTCTGGCTGCGGATGAAGACCCCGATTCAGAAGCCGGGCAGCGCGTGCGCGAGGCGGTGCTGACCAGCTTGCGCCAGTTTCTGCTGGCGGCCTATCAGGTGGAGGTGGGACCAAACCGCCGCTTCTTTGCCTTCCGCCTGCACCAGTTTGTCTCGGCCGGCGGTGATGTGCATTCCAGCCTGGAGGCTCCTGGCCGGCGCTACCTGACCCTCAAGGGCCAGAAATACCAACCCAATGCCGGCCGCCAGGCACTGCTTTACCCGGTGGTCTTCTGCCGCAGTTGCGGCCAGGAGTTCCACCCGGTCTGGGCCCATCTGCACAACCGCAGGCCGGAGAGATTCGAGCCCCGCGAATTCTCCGATGATTCGAGCCTGCGGGAACGGGATGTAGTCAACGGCTACCTGATGCCCGATGCAGAGGCTGCGTACGAGGTGGAGGATCTGGAGAAGGCCAGGCTCCCCGATGGCTGGCTGGAGGCTGATCGGGACGGGGAACTGGTGCTCAAGAAGACATACAGGGAGTTCGCACCGGTGCCCTGCCGGATCAAAGCCGATGGAGGCACGAGCAGTGACGGAACCCCAGCCTGGTTCCTCAAAGGCAGTTTCCGCTTCTGCCCCAGCTGCGGGGTGGAACACAACGTGCGCGGCAGCGAGTTCCGCAAGCTCTGCGGCCTGAATTCCGAGGGCCGGAGCTCGGCCACCACCACCTTGAGCCTGGCGGTGCTGCGCCAGCTGCTCAGCTTCCCGGAGGCGGAGATCCCCGATAACGCCCGCAAGCTGCTGGCCTTCAGCGACAACCGCCAGGACGCTTCACTGCAGGCGGGCCACTTCAACGACTTCGTGCGGGTGCTGCAGCTGAGGGCCGCTCTGGTGGCGGCGCTGCGCGGCAAGCCAGGCCATGAGCTGAGCCTGGAGACCCTGGCGCTCGATACCGAGAAGGCGTTGCGCCTAAGAGCTGATGACTTCATTGCCACGAAGGGTGTCAAACCCAACGTGGAGCAGGAGCGCCGCAAGGCGTTGCGCGGGGTTTTGGAGTATCGGCTGTTGGTGGATCTGCGCAAGGGCTGGCGGCTCACCAACCCCAACCTGGAGCAGCTGCGGCTACTGGAGATCGATTACGCCGAGCTGGTGAACTGCGCCGAGGACCAGGCCGATTGGCAGCAGCGCCATCCGCTCCTGGCCAAGGCGAGCAGTGAAGAGCGTTTCCTGATCCTGCACCGCTTGCTGGAGGAGATGCGCGATCGATTGGCGATCGACTGCGATGCCCTGGGACTGGAGGAGTTCGAGCGCCGCCGCAAGGCCTGCTTCGATCTGGAGGAGGTCTGGGGCATCCGCATGGAAGAACAGCCCGAGTTGGCCCGCACCGTGCTGATGAACCCAGTCACGGCGGAGCAGCGCCTGCAGCGGTTGGAGGGTCTGTCATTGCGGGGAGCGTTCGGGCGCTGGCTCAAGGCACGCGAGCGCTGGCTGTCGGTGGAGGAGTTGCACCGCAGCCTTAAATGGAAGGACGACCTGTATCAGGAGATCACCGGCCATCTGCTGGCGATGCTCAAGGCCTGGGGCCTGGTCAAGCCCAAGGAGGTGAAAGTCGGCAAGCGCAAGAGCGAGGTGCTGCAGGGCTGGCGATTGAACAGCTCAGCACTGCGCTGGACCTTGGTGGATCCTGATGCTGGTTCATCAAAAACAGCCCCCGCACAGGACGCCTATGCCGAACGTCTGCTCCTGCAGCAGGAGAGCAGCGGCCGCCGCGGACCCGTGAACAGCTACTTCCGCAGCCTCTATGAGGATCTCGCCTCTCTGATTGCTGACCCGGGCCAGGCCGAGGGCAGGCCCTTTGTGCAGACCCTGGAAGCGCGGGAGCACACCGCCCAGGTGGATGCCGGCGTGCGAGAGCAACGCGAGAAGCAGTTCCGCGATGCCCGGCTGCGGCTCCTGTACTGCTCGCCAACGATGGAGCTGGGCGTGGACATCTCCGCGCTCAACACCGTCTACATGCGCAACGTGCCGCCGACGCCGGCGAACTACGCCCAGCGCAGCGGCCGGGCGGGGCGCAGCGGTCAACCGGCGCTGGTGCTCAGCTACTGCGGCGCCACCTCACCGCACGACCAGTACTTCTTCTCCGATCCCACCCGCATGGTGGCTGGTGCGGTGATCGCACCGACCCTGGAGCTGGCCAACGAGGAACTGCTCAAGGCCCATTTCCGAGCGCTCTGGCTGGCTGCCACCCGCCAGCGACTGCCGGGCAAGGTGAAGGAACTCGTGGATCTTGCTGCCGAAGGCAGGCCGCTGGTGGCAGACCTGCGCGAGGCGCTCTCCAGCGATGACGCCTGCCGCAGCGCCCAGGCCGATGGCCAGGCGATCGTGGACGACCTGGTGGAGAACCACTGGTTGGGCAGCACGCCGCCGCCCTGGCTCACCGGCAGCTGGTTGGATGCCCTGATCCGGGGTGCGGCGCTCGATTTCGATGCGGCGCTGCGTCGCTGGCGCGATCTGCTGGAGGCGGTCGACAGCCAGTTCGCCCACGCCCAGAAGGATCAGGCCGACCACTCCCTGTCGGAGCGGGAACGGCAGGCGGCAGATCAGAGGCAACGGGCGGCGCGGCTGCAGCAACAGCTGCTGCTGGCCGACAAGCCAGGCAGCAGCAACAACAACGACTTCAGCACCTACCGCTATCTAGCAAGCCAGGGCTTCATGCCGGGCTACAACTTCCCGCGGCTGCCGCTGATGGCTTACATCCCTGGTAGCCGTGAGCAGGTGGGAGGCGGCACGTTCATCACCCGGCCGCGCTTCGTGGGCATCAGCGAGTTCGGGCCCCACTCGCTGATTTATCACGAGGGCAACACCTACAAGGTGCGTGGCGCCATCCTCGGTCTGCAGGACAACGCCGTGGCGGCGGGCACCGTGACCCTGGCCACCCAGGACGCCTTGCTCTGTGGTTCCTGCGGTCACGCCCACTTGGGTCCGTCCACAGAACTGGAGCTATGCAGGCACTGCGGCGTTCCGCTGAAAGAAGAACCGAAGGGCAAGGCGGTACGCGTGAAGCAGCTGTATCAAATTGAGCAGGTGAACACCCGCCGCGCCGAGCGGATCACCTCCGACGACGAGGAGCGCCAACGGCTGGGCTACGAGCTGCTCACCACCTATGAGTTCCCGCAGGAGAACGGTCTGGTGAAGGTGGCGCGGGCGCAAGTGAGCAGCGGCGGCCAGCCACTGCTGGAGCTGAGCTATGCGCCAGCCACCACGATCAGCCGCATCAACCTCGGTTGGCGGCGGCGGGAGAACCGCAGCGAAATGGGCTTCCCCATCCATCCGATCAGCGGCCGCTGGGGCGGCGAGAAACAACTGGAGGCTGCGGGCGCATCTGCAGGAAACGGCGATGAGGACACAGCCGAAGTGGGCTATGTGAAGATCACGCCCTACGTACAGGACCGCAAGAACGCCCTGCTGTTGCAGTTCCCCAATCAGCCGGCCAGCGGCAACTGGACGCCGCTGCAGCTATTCAGCCTCAAGAACGCCCTCAAGCGCGGGATCGAGGTGGCCTTCCAGCTCGATGGCAGCGAGATCGCCGCCGAGCTGATGCCGAACGACGAGGAGGCCAGCGCCATGTTGCTCTACGAGAGCGCCGAGGGTGGGGCCGGGGTGCTGAGCCGCCTGGTGGAGAGCCCCGCAGCGCTGCGGCAGCTGGGCCGCACAGCGCTGGAGGTATGCCATTGGCGCCTGAGCGACCCACTGCCGGTGATCGAAGCGGCCCTGGAGGATGCCGATCCGGAGTGTGAAGCCGGCTGCTACCGCTGCCTGCTCGGCTATCACAACCAGCGGGAGCACGACCGGATCGACCGCCGCATCCCCGAGCTCAAGCAGTTCCTGCTGGATCTGGCCCGTGGTGAGCTGGTAGGCCAGGGCGGCAGCGACAGCCGCAGCGAACGGCTGGAGCGGCTGCGTGGCTTCTGTCAAAGCGGCCTGGAGCGCCTCTGGCTGGAGACAGTCTTCCGGCTTGGTCATCACCTGCCCGATGACGCCCAGAAGGAGGTGAGCGGTCACTTCGTGACGCCTGATTTCACCTACCGCGAGGCTGGGGCGTTGGTGTTCATCGATGGCCCCCACCACCAGCAGCCTCTGCAGCAGCGGCTGGACCAACAGAAGCGCCGGGACCTCAAGGATGCCGGCATCCGCGTGGTGGTCTTTGACCAACACTGTGAGGAATGGCCAGCGGTATTCCGTGAGCATGCCTGGCTGTTCGGGGAAGGGAAGGGTGGTGGTAACAACGGCTCCGGGGGCAGCAGCACGCCTACACCGCCGCAACAGACGTCAGGAGACCCCGCCACAGGCCCAGAACCCCAAGGACAGGATCTCGGGGAGGCCCTTGATGCCGTGTTTGCCCAACACCAGCAGCTGTTCGGCAAAGAGGACCAGCCATGACCACCACCCTCAGCCAGCCCACTGCAATGCCTGACATTCCCAGCCCAGGCTCGATCGTGAAGGTACGGGGGCGGGAGTGGGTGACGCTGCCCCAGAGCCGCACAGAGAAGCAGGACCAAGTGCTGCGGCTGCGGCCCTTGGGCGGCGGTGATCAGACGATCGCTACCCTGTTCTGGCCGCTGGAAGGCGAGCAGGTGAAGCCGGCCAGCTTTGCCCTGCCCGATCCGGCCCTGAGCGGCTCCCAGAGCTCGGCGCTGCTGCTGCGCGATGCCTTGCTGCTCAAGCTGCGCGCCGGTGCGGGGCCGTTCCGCTGCCTCGGCAACGTGGCGCTGGAGCCCAGGCCCTACCAGCTGGTGCCACTGCTGATGGCGCTCAAGCAGGAGGTGAGCCGGGTGCTGATCGCCGATGAGGTGGGCCTCGGCAAGACGGTGGAGGCGCTGCTGATCGCCCGGGAACTGCTCGATCGCGGCGAGATCCGCAAGGTCACGGTGATCTGCCCACCGCACCTGTGTGAGAAGTGGAAGAGCGACATGATCCGCCAGTTCAACCTGGCGGCCGAGGTGGTGCGGCCCGGCACAGCCCAGAAGCTGGAGCGGGGCCTGCCGGCGGGCAAGTCGATCTTTGATGTGATCCCGTTCACGGTGGTCAGCCTCGATTGGATCAAGAGCGACCGCAACCGCGAGGGCTTCTTGCGCAGCTGCGGCGAGTTCGTGATCGTCGATGAGGCCCACACCTGCGCCGCACGCAAGGGGGGCGGGCGCCAGCAGCGTTACGAGCTGCTACGGGGTCTGGCGGCCGATCCCCAGCGCCACCTGGTGCTGCTCACCGCCACACCGCACAGCGGCGACAAAGAGGCGTTCGACAACCTGCTCGGGCTGCTCGATCCCAAGTTCGAGGGGCTCAGCGACATGCCCGAGGGCCAGCGCCGCAAGGACCTGCGCGATGAGCTGGGCAACTACTTCGTGCAGCGCCGCCGGCTTGATCTCAAAGAGGAATGGGGCACCGAGGGTGCCGACTTCCCCGATCGGGAAACCCGCGAGGCCACCTACACCCTCAGTGGCGACTGGGGGCGTCTGTTCGATGACGTGCTGGCCTACGCCCGTGCACTCGTGGAGCGGAGCGTGGGCGAAAGCAAGCTGCGCCAGCGGATGAGCTGGTGGGCGGCCCTGGCGTTGCTGCGCTGCGTGAGCAGCAGCCCTGCCGCCGCCTCGGCCTCCCTGCGCACCAAGCTGTTCAATCTCCAGAACGGCACGGATTGCGCCTCCACAGATCCAGCCTCAGCTCCCAGCGAAGACGATCTGGCCGATGACCTGGAGGCGATGGCCACGCTCGCCGTGCTCGACGGTGCGGAAGAGGAGTTCAGCGCAGAGGAAGCCGCCCCTGGGGCCGATCTGGCGGACTCGGCTGATGCCGGGCTGTTGAAGGATTTGATCGGGCGCTCCGATCGCCTGCGCGGCAAGGCCCACGATCCCAAGCTCAAACAGCTGCTCAAAGAGCTCAAGGGGCTGCTGGCGGAGGGCTTCCGACCAGTGATCTTCTGCCGTTTCAGGCCCACCGCCCACTACCTGGCGGAGCAACTGGAGGAGGAACTTCCCAAGCGAGCCCATGTGGTGATGGCCGTCACCGGTGATCTGCCACCGGAGGAGCGGGTGGAACGCATCCGCGAGCTGCAGAACGAACTGGCGAACGGCAAGGTGCCGGTGCTGGTGGCGACCGATTGCCTCTCGGAGGGCATCGACCTGCAGCACACCTTCGATGCGGTGATCCACTACGACCTCTGCTGGAACCCCACCCGCCACGAACAGCGCGAGGGCCGGGTGGATCGCTTTGGCCAAGCCCGCAGTGCCGTGCGGGCGCTGATGCTGCACGGCGGCGACTCCAACCCGGTGGATGAGCGGGTGCGGACGGTGATCCTTGAAAAGGAGAAAACGATCCGCAAGGAGCTGGGGGTGAGTGTGCCGATCCCCGGCAACGCCAACACCATCACCCAGGCGGTTCTGGGCGGAATCTTCGGGAAGGCCGCCAAGGCGATTCAGGGGTTCCTCAACCTCGGCCTGCCTGGCTTCGCGGGTTCCGGATCGGACCTGGATGCCGTGCTTGACGCCGAATGGCAGAGCGCCAAGGAGAACGCCAAAGCCACCCGCACAATCTTTGCCCAGCGCAG
Source organism: Chitinophagaceae bacterium (assembly GCA_947458275.1). Lineage (GTDB taxonomy): Bacteria > Bacteroidota > Bacteroidia > Chitinophagales > Chitinophagaceae > Ferruginibacter. The sequence continues at coordinate 7,150 of CANGYR010000025.1, read as the reverse complement.
CCTCAAGCCAGAGGAAGCCCTGCGCGAATGGGACCGCACCCGCGAATCCCTCGGCAGCGCCGATGCGGTGGAGCGGCTGGTGCTCAACGCCTGCCGCCGCCTCAACCTGCCGATCGGCCCCTTACGGGGCTCGCAAGGGGGTGTTGCAGGTGACGGCGATAAGGCTGCAGGTGGCTGGGAGCTCGATCTCACCCGCCTGGAGGACAACCGCCAGGCCCTGAACGAGCGCCTGCGCAGCCACGACCTTGGCAGCAAACTGCGCCTCAGTTTCCGCTCACCGGCCAGAGATGGAAGCCAGCTGCTCAGCCGCTCCCATCCGCTGGTGGTGGAGCTGGCTGATTTCGTGGCCGAGCGGGCCCTCAGCGGCCTGGAGCCAGACCTGGCGGCTCGCGCCTCCGTGATCCGCACCAAGGCCGTGACCAAGCGCACCCAAGTACTGGTCCTACGGCTGCGGCACCAGATGCACCAGTCGCGCTGGACAGCCAGTCAATACGAGGCACTGCCCGATCTGCTGGTGGAGGAATGCCTCACCGCCCGGGTCACCGGCGATGGTGTGGAACCACTGGAGGGTGCCGCAGCGCTGGAGCTGCTGGAAGCCCCAGCCAGCGGCAACCTTGATCCGGGGCAGCGCCAGCAATGGCTGCAGGAGGCCGTCGCCGAACTCGATGCTCTGCAGCCGGCGCTTTCCGCCCTGGCCCAGCTACGCGCCCAGCAGGCGGAAGACGATCACCGCCGCGTGCGTGAGGCCTCGCTGCGCTCCGGCGAAGCGCTGCGCATGCGCTTCCGCTGTGAAGCCAGCCTGCCGGTGGATGTGATCGGCCTGATTGTGCTGTTGCCGGCGCCGCAGCTGTGATCAGCCACCAGTCCTACCCTGAGACCACGACTCCAGCCCCACCCATGAGCACCACAATTCAGCTCGATCCCAATATTGACGCCCGGCTGGAGGCGCTGGCCAGGGCCACCGGGCGCAGCAAGGAATTTTATCTGAAGGAGCTGATCCTGCAGGGAATGGAAGATCTGGAAGACGCCTATCTGGGCGCCTTGGAAGCCGACCGGGTTCGGCGCGGTGAATCGAGCACCCGTTCTCTCGACGCTGTTATGCAAGACCTTGGCCTGGACTGTTGAATTCTCCAGTGGAGCTGAGCGGCAACTGCGCAAGCTCGATTCGGCTACCGCCAGGCGCCTGGGCTTGTATCTCCGGAAACTTGTGGCTGAAACCACTGATCCTCGCGAGCGAGGCAAGTCGCTCACAGGACCGATGACGAGCTTATGGCGCTACCGAGTGGGTGACTACAGAATTGTCTGTGAGTTGGTGGAACAGCGCCTCGTGGTGCTGGTTGTACAGCTGGGTCATCGCATCCGCATTTACGAGTGAGCCAGAGGAAGATGGACTTATTCGTATGTGGCCAGATAGTCGTGATCTCGAGGATGACTATCGCGCTCTATCGCCGCGATGATTTCCTCGCTCGTGAGCGGTGGCCCTTTGAACTGGCTGCGCAGTTCCCGCCAGCGATCGAGCTGGGCCTGGATCTCCTCCTCTTTCATCGGGGGCAGCGGCGGCACCTGCCGAATCTCGCGGCCCTCAGCGGCAGCCTTGGCCCGCAGCCCGGCGCTGATCTCCTGCATGCGCCGCAATGTGGGCTCGATGTTCACAGGTTCTGGAGCAGGTTGAGCCACTGCCGGGCCGGCCGCCGCAGGCTCCAGGGTCTCCAGGGCAGCCAGCACCTCACTGGTGAGGCTGCGGCCATGGGCGCGGGAACGCTGTTCAAGCCGCGCCAGCAGCCCATCGGGAACGTCGTGCAGGGTCAGGGTGGCCATCGCGCCAGACCTCCTGGCTGAGTCGGATCTCAGCTCAGTCTGTCAGCGCCACCAGGATGTCGAGCTCCCCGATCCAGCCACCAGCACACCGTCTCCTCCCCGCCCGATCTGTCTACGTTCCCACCCCCACCCTTTGCTCCATGCCCCGCACCACCGCCACCGTCAGCTTCCAGGCGATCGAGCTCAAGGGCAGCCTGCTTCCCGGTTCCTTGCTGGAGCAAGTGGCCCGCCTGCAGGCCCCGATGCAGAAGGAGGCCGACTACGGCCTGGCGAAGGGGGAACGTCTGCGGGAACGAATCGACGCGGCCTGGGTGCGGCTGAAAGAAATCTGGGAGGAACACAAGGATCTGCGGAATCGGGCGGCACAAGGCATCAGCGGCCTGCATACCTCCGTGCGAATCCTGCGCGAGGTGCTCGGCTGGCCGGATCTGCAACCCTGCAGCGGCTGGCAACACGGCGACTCCCAGTTCCCGATCACCCATCGGGCATTTGAGGGCGTCGTGCCCCTGATCGTGCGGGGCATTGCTGCCGATCAGCTCGACAAGGGCAGCAGCCAATTCGGCCAGGAGGGTCGCCGTCGTTCGCCGCACAGCTGCCTGCAGGAATGCCTCAATGCCGACGACAACGCCAACTGGGGGCTGCTTCTCACAGGCGATCGGCTGCGGCTGCTGCACGACAACGCCTCGCTGGTGAAGCCGGCCTACCTCGCGGTGGATCTGGAGCTGCTGGTGGAGGGCGAGCTGTTCGATGAGTTCGCGGTGCTCTGGCTGCTGCTGCATGCCAGCCGCTTCCATAATCCGCAGACGGGCAGCTGCGTGCTCGACAGCTGGAAGGAGCAGGCCCAGGAGGCGGGCGAGCGGGTGCTGGGGCAGCTGCGCAACGGCGTGCAGCAGGCCCTCGAAGCCCTAGGCAATGGCCTGCTGCAACACCCCGACAACGAGCTGCTGCGCACCCAGCTGGCCAGTGGAGCCCTCAGCGGCCAGGAGCTGCACCGCCAGCTGCTGCGGCTGGTGTATCGCTTCCTGTTTCTGTTCACCGCGGAAGACCGCGATCTGCTGTTCCCCCGAACCCTGGGCCAGGAGGATCCGCGCCGCCGCATCTACCGCGAGGGCTACAGCGTCGGCCGGTTGCGGGAGCTGGCGATCCGCCGCAGCGCCTCGGAGGGGCCCTATGGCGATCTGTGGCAGACCCAGAAGCTGGTGTTCCTGCAGCTACGCCAGAGCAGCTCACCGCTGGGCCTGCCCGGCCTGGGGGGCCTGTTCGCCGAGCCGCAATGCCAGGCGCTGGAAGCGTGCGAACTGGCCAACCGCTTTCTACTGCGGGCGATCCGGGCGATCGGCTGGTTCCAGGCCGGAGACACGCTCACCCGCGTTAACTACCGAGATCTCAACACCGAGGAGCTGGGCAGTGTGTACGAGGGCCTGCTGGAGCTCCATCCCCAGCTGGAGCGCGCTGGCGGCAGCTGGCAGCTGAGCTACGGGGGTGGCGCCGGCAGCGACCGCAAGACCACCGGCAGTTACTACACGCCGGATCAGCTGGTGCAGCTGTTGATCGTGTCGGCTCTGCTGCCGGTGATTGCCGATCGCCTCAGCAAGGCTTCCACGCCAGAAGAGAAGGAGCAGGCGCTGCTGGCGATCCGGGTGCTCGATCCGGCCTGCGGCAGCGGCCATTTCCTGCTGGCGGCAGCCCGGCGCCTGGCCCTGGAGCTGGCCCGCATCCGCGCCGGCGATGAGGAGCCCAGCGAGGAGCTGCGCCAGGAATGCCTGCGCGAGGTGGTTGCGCACTGCATCTACGGGGTCGACAAGAACCCGATGGCGGTGGAGCTGTGCAAGGTGGCCCTCTGGATCGAAGCGGTGGATCCCGGCAAGCCGCTCAGCTTCCTCGATGCCCACATCCAGTGCGGCGACTCGCTGGTGGGCGTGTTCGACCCGAAGGTGCTGGAGCAGGGCATCCCCGATGAGGCCTACAAGGTGCTCACGGGCGACAACACATCCGTTTGCACCAGCCTCAAGAAAGACAACGCCCGCTACCGCAAAACGAACCGCACGGGCGGCGGGCTGCAGGGCAGTTTCAACCTGGCGGCGACGCCAACACGCAGCCCGGGCCAGAGCCGGTTGCAGGCGATTGAATCGATGCCAGAAACCAGCTTGCCGGAAACGGCGGCCAAGCAGGCGGCCTATGCCGACTGGCTGCAGGAGACAGGAAGCGATCCCGAAACCCTGGCGGCCAATCTCTACACCGCCGCCTTCTTCCTATCCAAAACCGCCGAATCACGGGCCCAGGTGCCCACCACCGAACACCTGCTCAAGTTACTGAGCGGCCAGCCGATCACTGAGGCAATGGAGCAGGCGGTACAACAGAGCGGCCGCAATTTCCGCTTCCTCCACTGGCATCTGTGCTTCGGCGAAGTAATGGGGAATGGAGGCTTTGACTGTGTGTTGGGCAATCCGCCTTGGGAGCGGATCAAACTGCAGGAAAAGGAGTTCTTCGCCGCACGTTCTGAGGCGATCGCAACAGCACCGAACAAGGCAGCGCGGGAACGATTAATCCAAGCCCTGAAGGCTCCAGACGCCAACGAAGCCGACCTCCAACTGGTGCGCGATTTTGAACTGGCCAAGCGTGAAGCCGAGGGCAGCGGTGAGTTCATCCGCGGATCCGGCCGCTTTGCGCTCACAGCCGTTGGCGATCTGAACACCTATGCCCTGTTTGCCGAACACTTCCTCAATCTGATTGGACCTAAAGGCCGCTCTGGCGTGATCGTACCGACGGGCATCGCGACGGACAACAGCACCAAGGCCTATTTCGATGCAATTGCCAGCGGCGGGCGACTGGTGAGTCTGCATGACTTTGAGAACCGCGAGGCGATCTTCCCTGGCGTACATAGGAGCTACAAGTTTGCATTGCTCACCCTGGGAGACGGGGTAGAAGCCACCGATTTCGTGTTCTTCGCCACGGCGGTGAATCAATTGACCGACGATCGCCGCCACTTCACCCTCACCGCCAACGACATCGCCCTGATCAATCCCAACACGCGAACTTGTCCAGTCTTCCGCAGCCAGATGGATGCTGAGCTGACCAAGAAGATTTACGGCCGTGTGCCAGTGCTGATAAAAGAGTCAGAGAGCGAGGAAGAGAATCCCTGGGGAGTCACCTTTCACACGCGGCTATTTCATATGGCTGAAGATAGTCAGCATTTCAACACTGTACCTGGCACCAATGGGCTTCCTCTCTACGAAGCCAAGCTGATTCATCACTATGACCACCGCTGGGCCACTTATGAGCCCGATGGCAGCAACCGTGAAGTGATGCTTGAAGAAAAGCAAGATTTTGACTTTAGTATTACCCCTAGGTACTGGGTGAGCGACAAGGAGACACGGAACCGGACCAAGGCTCAGGGGTGGGGGCGCGAGTGGTTGATGGGCTGGCGTGATATCACCAATGTGACAAATGAACGCAAGGTAATACAGGGAATAATTCCAACTGCGGGCTGCGGAGATACATTATTGCTATTCTTCCCGGGTCGTGAATACATAAGCCTGCATCCATGCTTGCTTGCGGAATCAGCATGTCTTGTTCATGACTTCATTGCAAGGCAAAAACTAGGTGGAACTCACCTTAAGCTACATGTTAAAAAGCAACTCCCCGTCCTGGCGCCAAGCTCCTACGACAAAGCCACCAGAGATTTCATCCAACCCCGCGTTCTCGAACTCACCTACACCGCCCACGACCTCAAGCCCTGGGCCGATGACCTCGGCTACGTCGGCTCACCCTTCCGCTTCGATCCCGAACGCCGATCCCTGCTGCGGGCCGAACTCGATGCCTTTTACGCCCACCTCTACGGCCTCAACAGAGATGAGCTGCGCTACATCCTCGATCCCGCCGATGTGATGGGCCCCGATTACCCCAGCGAAACCTTCCGCGTGCTCAAGAACAATGAGATGCGGCAGTTCGGCGAGTACCGCACCCAGCGGTTGGTGCTGGAGGCGTGGGATCGGTTGTTTGGGGGTGGTGGGTGAGATGGGTCATAGTTCTTCGTGTCTCCTCATCGGTCTGAGACAATCATCGCCTTCCTGACATTTTCAGAAATGTGGATCAGTGCTAAAATGGTGGCAGAACGATCACCTAGTCCATCCAAGCTCTGACTAATGCCGTCATTCTCATGATCAGCACCTCATCTAAATCACATTTTTCTCCGATCTCGTCTCAAGATCTTGCAAGTTGGTTGCGAATGTTTGTTCCGAATAAGTTATGGAGCATCGATGGGGAAGAGAGGCTCTCGGCTCATCTCGACTTTCCTTGCACAACTGAAGACTTGGCGACAAGACTACATGACATCAATCAGACTCTACAAGTGCAAGTGCCGGATTTTGTCCAACAGTTAAACGAGTCCACTCTGGAGAAAGCCATACTGCGTTTACCGGTTTCCCCAGGAGAATCTGATGAGTTTATATCTTTCTCACTTTATTGGGAAGGTCAAAGCCCTGAAGATGCCTGGGTCCTCTCCGAAGATCTGACTGAGGACAGCTGAAATGGCTATGCCTCCAATTGACTATAAACAAGAAATTCTGGACACAGTCCTCAACTCAGGAGACCTACCGCCAGAGTCTTCTTCGCCATGGGAGCACTATAGAAGGTCGGCGAACGACGCATGGAACTTGGTCGTCTACATGGAAAGAAATGTCGCTCGAGTAAACCATTATTCAAAGCCTTTTGATCGTCACATGAGTAGGCTTCATGGAATGGTGTTGGCAAATCTTGTTGGCGCCTTTGAGAGATTCTTAAAGGAACTTGCTGTGATTTGCGTGAATGAGCTTTCGGAGTTTTCTCTCGACGGACGACTTGACGAGTTTTCTCTAACAGCAAGTATTGCAGCTGCTCATTTTAATATCGGTAGTGTTGGCAACGCACTTTGCGAAGCAGATACATGGCTGAACCGAGAATTAATCAATAAGAGATTCAGAAAGTTACTCGCTGATCCCTTTTCGGATGGGAGATTTTACGTGTTCCCCATGACGCGTCAGCATGGTGGATCGAATGATGATATATCGCGCTCTCAACTGATCTCTGCGATCTTTCAATTACGGCATACACTAGTACACAATCTTGGCGTGGTAACCGAGTCTGATGCCATCAAGCTTCGCAGGATTCTGCAGCGGTGACTTTCAGGAAAGGTGTCACTCCTGGGCTGCCTTTCAGGCGGCCTTGATAAATGTTAGCGCCTGGTTGGATTGATCGCCTTCTGGTGGCTTATTGATCCACACCACTACTGGTTGGCGCCAGCAGCGAGTGGATTGGCTCCAGCGGTTTGGGTGGGCCTGGCGAGCCTTTTCGT
>CANGYR010000024.1 GCA_947458275.1 Chitinophagaceae bacterium | reverse complement strand
TACCATAAAATAAATGTTTAAAACCCGTCTTTACTTTACCCCTTTTTATTCATAAATTGCTTTTCGAAAACATTATACAAATACAAAGAATTAATCATTTAGTTGTTGAGAGAATATGGTTATCTGAAATTTAAATTATCATCTTTTCAGTTATTTGATTTTTAATTTAGCGACTGATTAATTCATTTTGGTATTTACATAATTGTTTTGCTTTAAAATTTAATTTATCCAATATAGAATGGTGAAATGATGGCTAATATTTTCAAAAAACATTTATTGTTTATTTTTCTGCTGGTTGGCGTGAATGCATCATTACACGCCCAATGTGTAAGCAGTGCCGATCTTCCTGCATACAATAGCGGGTGGACTAATGGCTCTAATGATGGCACTACAGGATTTGGACCGTGGGAATTTTCCGGTAACATTAGCGGAGCTCCTTTTTTTCTGGCTACATCAGCAAACTTAGATTGCGATATTTTAAATAACGGAAAAGCTTTTGGTATTTGTCCATCAACACAAGGGTTAGTTTATGCCACCAGAAGATTCTCCGGTAATTTGAGCATTGGTAACACAATATCCCTAATTTTTGATTTAGAATCTCTGGATGGAGTAGACATTGGATTTAGATTAGGTAATAGCGCAAACAATACTCTATTGTCGCTATTCGCTGCTAATGGTAATATATTTGGAAAATTTGATCAATTAGGATATACTCCAGCTGGAATATCAAGAACAGAAGATGCAATAAAAGTCAATATCACTTACACTAATATAAACAATTATTCAATGTCAATATATAGTTTAGCCAAAGATACAACAATCTATCTATCAGGTAGTTTCTCTAATGTGTCAAATCAAATTCCAGATAGAATTATTTTTTTCTCAGATAACCCCAATGGTAAAATTTACCTAAACAACCTTTCACTACTAAATCATGCCATCGCCGCTGAGACTAACTTTGCTACTCAAACAACCTGTCAGAATTTTACGGCTAAAACATTATCAGTGAGTGCTTACGGATCCGGCTTAACCTATCAGTGGTATGAAAATTCCACCAAATCAACCTTAGGGGCTACTCCCATCAGTGGGGCCAACGGCAGCTCTTTTACTCCACCTACCTCAACAGCAGGCACCAAATATTATTACTGTATTGTAAGTTCAGGATCTGCGGGTTGTCCTACCATTAGAAGCAACATATCCGGTGCAGTGATAGTGAATCCTTTCAGCGTTTCTGCAGCATCAGATAACCCAACCGTCTGTATCAACAACCCTATTCCCTCTATTACCCACAATACCATTGGAGCCAATGGGATCACAGGCAATAACATTGCCGGCGCCAATGGACTACCTGCCGGTGTCAGGGCAGTATGGGCTGCCAATACCATCACCATTAGCGGCACGCCCACTGCATCAGGTACATTTAACTATAGTATTCCTTTAACCGGTGGCTGTAGTCTCAGTGCTACTGGAACCATCACCGTCTCTCCTGCTTCTGTTGGAGGATCCATTGCAGGCAGCAATTCTGTTTGTAATGGAACCAATTCCACTACCCTCACTCTGAGCGGTTTAGCAGGAACGATCACCCGATGGGAGTCCTCTACTGATAATTTCGCTACCGCAGGCACAAGCATTTCCAATACCACCAACACATTGACTGCAACCGACTTAACAGCCACTACTTCATACAGAGCCGTTGTCACAAGTGGTGTATGTCCTTCTGCCAACAGCACATCTGCCAATATCATTGTCTCTCCCGCTTCCATAGGCGGAACCATTGCAGGTAGCACAGGAGTTTGCTCCGGCACTAACTCTACTAATTTAACCTTGAGCGGCATCACAGGAACGGTTACCCGCTGGGAATCCTCTACCGATAATTTTACCACTGTCACAAACATTGCCAATACCAGCAATATATTAACAGCCTCTAACCTGACAGCCACTACTGCTTACAGAGCTGTTGTGACCAGTGGGGTATGTCCTGCCACCAACAGCTCAACCGCCACCATTACGGTCTCTCCCGCTTCTGTGGGCGGATCTATTGCAGGAAGCACCAATGTTTGTGCCGGAACAAATTCAACGACTTTAACATTAAGCGGAATAACGGGAACGGTCACACGCTGGGAATCCTCTACGGATAATTTTACCACTGTCACAAACATTGCCAATACCACCAACACAATCACCCCCACCAACCTGACAGCCACAACCGCTTACAGAGCCGTTGTAAGCAGCGGTGCTTGTCCTGATGCCAATAGCATCCCCGCCACCATCACCGTCAATCCCGCTTCCGTGGGTGGATCCATTGCAGGAAGTACCACAGTTTGTTCCGGTACCAACTCAACCATACTAACACTGAGCGGAAATACGGGTACTGTCATACGATGGGAATCCTCTTTGGATAATTTTGCCACTGCGGGAACGACCATTGCCAACACGAGTAATACATTCACAGCCACCAACCTTACGGCGACCACTTCTTACAGGGCCATTGTCAGCAGCGGAGTTTGTACTGAAGTGAGCAGCACCATCGCCACTATCAATGTCTCTCCTGCTTCTGTGGGCGGATCCATTGCGGGCAGTACCACTGTGTGTACCGGAACAAATTCAACTATATTGACTTTAAGCGGCATAACAGGAACGGTCACCCGATGGGAATCATCTCAGGATAATTTTACCACTGCCACAAGCATTGCCAATACCTCCAATACACTCACCGCCACCAACCTGACAGCCACTAACGCTTACAGGGCCGTTGTTGCTAGCGGAGTTTGTAACGAAGTGAATAGTACCTCCGCCATAATTACGGTCTTACCCGCATCCGTGGGTGGAAGCATAGCTGGCAGTACCACTGTTTGTGCCGGAACTAATTCAACCCTGTTGACTTTAAGCGGATTTACCGGTGCTGTCACGCGATGGGAATCCTCTTTGGATAATTTTGCTACTGCAGGAACAAGTATAGCCAATACCACCAACACATTAACCGCAAACAACTTATCAGCCACCACAACTTACAGAGCGATTGTTGCAAGCGGCGCATGTACTGATGCCAACAGTGCATCTGCTACGATCACTGTTACTCCCGGTCCTGTTGGCGGATCTATTTCAGGTAGCACAACTGTATGTACAGGAACTAATAGCACTACTCTAACTTTGAGCGGAATTACAGGTGCTGTTAAACAATGGGAATCATCTACGGATAACTTCGCTACTGCAGGAACAAGCATCGCTAATACCTCCAACACATTGACTATAACCGACATAATAGCCACTACTTCCTACAGAGCCATAGTCAGCAGCGGCACATGTCCTGCAGTTAACAGCACAACCGCCACGATTAATGTCTCTCCAGCTTCTGTTGGCGGAACTATTGCAGGCAGCACCACTGTCTGTACCGGGACAAATTCCACCGTTTTATCTTTGAGCGGTAATATAGGTACTGTTATCCGATGGGAATCATCATTAGACAACTTCGCCACTGCAGGTACCAGCATTGCCAATACTACCGCCACATTAACGGCATCTAATTTGTCAGCCACTACTTCTTACAGAGCGGTTGTCAAAAGTGGGGCCTGTGCCGCAGATAACAGCACAAGCGCTACTATAACCGCCATTCCTGCTCCTGTTGGAGGATCCATTTCCGGCAGCACTGCTGTATGTACCGGCACAAATTCTACCGTACTGACGTTGAGCGGCATAACAGGAACGGTCAACCGATGGGAGTCTTCCACGGATAATTTCGCCACTGCAGGAACAGCCATCGCCAATACCACCAACACATTTACTGCTACCAACTTAACGACCTCCACTGCTTACAGGGCTGTTGTAACCAACGGTGCTTGTCCTGATGCCAATAGCAGTACCGCCTCCATAACTGTATCTCCTGCTTCTGTGGGCGGATCCGTCGCCGGCAGCAATACTGTATGTACGGGCACAAACTCCACCACGCTGACGTTAAGCGGCATAACGGGAACGGTTACGCGATGGGAATCCTCTCTCGATAATTTTGCTACTGCAGGAACGAGTATTGCTAATACATCCAACACATTAACTGCCCCCAACTTAACAGCCACTACTTCTTACAGAGCCATTGTTGGCAGTGGCGCTTGCGCTGAGGCAAGCAGTACGAATGCTGTCATAACCGTCTCTCCTGCATCTGTGGGAGGAACCATTGCCGGCAGTACTACTGTCTGTACCGGAACAAATTCAACAGTACTTACTTTGATTGGAAATACAGGTGCTGTTGTACGATGGGAATCATCTTTAGATAATTTTGCTACTGCCGGAACAAGCATTGCCAATACAAGTAACACACTTACCGCTACCGACTTAACCACCACTACCTCTTACAGAGCAGTTGTTGCCAGTGGCGCTTGTGCTGAAGTGAACAGTGCAACTGCCAGCATAACCGTCTCACCTGCTTCCGTAGGTGGAACTATTGCCGGTAGCACAACTGTATGTACCGGAACAAATTCAACCGTACTTACTTTGAGTGGAAATACAGGTGCTGTTGCACGATGGGAATCATCTTTGGATAATTTCGCCACTCCGGGAGCTACTATTGCCAATACCGGCAATACATTAACCGCAACGAACTTAACTGCAAATACCTCTTACAGAGCGGTTATCGCCAGCGGTGTTTGTCCGGAAGTAAACAGTGCTACTGCAGCAATAACCGTTACGCCTGCTCCTGTTGGAGGATCTATTGCCGGCAGCACCAATGTTTGTATCCTGGAAAATTCCGCCACGTTGACTTTGAGTGGATATACAGGTGCTGTCACGCTCTGGGAATCATCTGAAGATAACTTCGCTACTGCCGGAACGAGCATTGCCAATACCGGTAACACATTTACGGCCACCAACATAAAAACCACCACTTCCTACAGGGCTGTCATCAGCAGTGGTGTTTGTCCGGATGCAAATAGTGCGACAGCAACTATTACCGTAAATGCAAATCCCGTCATTCCTCAATTTAACCCGATTCCCAATCTTTGTATCAATAGTTCTCCTGCCCCGGTATTGCCCACAGTATCAAACGATAACATAACCGGTACTTGGAGTCCTGCGACTATCAACACTACCTCCGATGCCACCTATACATTCACCCCTGACCCCGGACAGTGCGCTGTCGGCACTACAATGGATGTGAAAGTCGTATTGAATCCTGTGGTAGAAATAAGCGAGCCGTTTATACAAGTATTAAGAGGGCAATCCATCACACTCATCAGCAAGGTATTGGGAACCAACAACTTCAGATGGTCACCTAATACAGCCATCTCCAATGAAAACACATTAAATCCAGTTGTAAGTCCGCCGAATGACATCACCTATACACTTACGGCCACTACAGAGGATGGCTGTGTTTCAAAAAAATCGGTGAAAATTGTAGTGCTGGAAGACCTAATCATCCCCACTGCATTTTCTCCCAACGGAGATGGTGTGAATGATAAGTTTGTGATACAGAATATAGAGAAGTACACCAATGCAACGGTAGATATCTTCAACCGCTCTGGGCAGCTTTTGAAAAGATATGTCGGCGGGTACACATTGCCGTGGGACGGAAAAATAAATGGTCAGGATGTGCCTTTGGGAACTTATTTTTATGTGATAAATCCAAATGCGGGTAATAGAAAAATTTTATCAGGGAGTGTGACGATAATTCGATAAATCGACAATTTGACAATTTGGCAATTCGACAATTTGAGGATGTGGAAATTTGAAGATTTGGAGATGAGGAAATGTGCAGGCACAAAACGTTAGCAGAAAGTAGATTTTTTAATCAGCTAAATTATTCTCTATATTTGAAAAGTGAATTCAGTTGAATTACATAAAAGCCCTACCGGCTAAACTCAAATCGAAGTAAGATTTGAAAAAGACACTGTCTGGCTGTCACTAAACCAAATTTCCGATCTTTTCGGACGTGATAAATCTGTCATTTCCAGACACTTAAAAAACATATACAAAGAAACTGAACTTGATTATGACTCAACTGTTGCAAAAAATGCAACAGTTCAAAAAGAAGGAAAAAGAGCAATCAAAAGAGAAATTGAATATTTTAATTTGGATGCCATTATATCTGTTGGTTATCGTATTAATTCAAAACAGAGAACTCAGTTCAGAATCTGGGCATCAAATCGTTTAAAAGAATATTTGATTCTTGGCTTCCGCTTCGCGCGTTTATATTAAGTGGTCTATGGTTTTTGGTTGTGCATCTACCTTTTAGATTTTAGATTCAATATTTTACATTTTACATTCCATAAGGAATAAGGAAAGAAATTAAATATCCAATAATGAATTTCCAATGTAAAATGTTGAAGATCGTTGAAGGGGTTGAAGTCAACCTCTGCAACCTCTTCAACCTCTTAAACTTCTGAAACCCATTCCCGGAGAAGTTGATTATGGTTGAAAATCGTTGAAGGGTTTGAATAAGCAGTGTACAGCAACCTTTTGAACTTCTTGAACCTCTTGAACCTGTTGAACTTGTTTAACTTGTTTAACTTGTTTAACTTGTTTAACAAAAAATCAACAATATAATTTAACTTCACCATACAAATAACTGCTGAAAAAACAATGCTATACAGAAGTAAAGCCCCCCTTCGAATAGGTCTTGCCGGCGGAGGTACGGATGTCAGTCCCTACTGTGATCTCTATGGCGGCGCGATTTTGAATGCCACTATTTCTTTGTATGCGCATGCAAGCATAGAACCACTCGAAAACAATACCATCATTGTAGAAGCACTCGACAGAAAAGAAATTGAATCTTTTGAGGTGGCTGCACAACTACCCCTCAATGGTACATTGAATTTACTCAAAGGAGTGTATAACCGCATTCAGAAAGATTTTCCTTTTTCTACAAAAGGATTCAGGTTGTCAACTTTCGTGGACGCACCCGCAGGATCAGGGCTTGGCACCTCCTCTACTTTGGTGGTGGCTATTTTAGGTGCCTTTGTTGAAATGCTTAAACTTCCACTAGGTGATTACGATATCGCTCATCTGGCTTATGAGATTGAAAGAAGTGATCTCTCACTCGCAGGAGGCAGACAGGATCAATATGCCGCTACATTTGGCGGAGTCAACTTCATGGAGTTTTACGACAACGATAAAGTAATCGTGAATCCACTCAGAATAAGATCTCAATACATCAATGAGCTGGAAAACAATCTGGTATTATATTTCACCGACACTTCCAGAGAAAGCGCAACCATCATCACTGAACAGGTGAAAAATGTGCAAGCCAAAAATGAGAAGAGCATCGAAGCCATGCATCATTTAAAAGACCAGGCGCAGATGATGAAAGAAGCATTATTAAAAGGGAAACTGCCTGCAATCGGAGAGATACTTGATTATGGATTTCAGCAAAAAAGATTGATGGCCGCCAATATCAGCAACAGCCGAATTGAGGAGATCTATGAGGCTGCCCGAGCGGCGGGTGCTTCCGGAGGCAAGATCAGCGGCGCGGGCGGAGGAGGGTTTATGATTTTTTATTGTCCGGCCAACTCCTGCTATGCAGTAAAAGAAACCCTGCTCAAATTTGGCGGTGAGGTGAAAAATTATTCTTTCACCAATGAAGGACTTAGAAGCTGGACAGTCTAGTGGCTGTAATTATTTATCTTTGTTTCCCAACCAAATACAATGACTGATCAAATAAAAAACATCATACAAGCATCAATAGATGTAAAATCTCTTGTCCTCAATAATGATGCACTCATTAAAACAGTTGAGTCTTCCGTAACATTGATTGTAAAGGCATTTCACAGCGGCAATAAAGTATTGTTCTGCGGAAACGGAGGCAGCGCCGCCGATGCACAGCATCTCGCTGCCGAGTTCAGTGGCCGTTTCTACACCGACAGAGCAGCACTGCCCGCCGAAGCATTACACGTAAACACCTCCTACCTAACCGCAGTAGCGAATGATTACAGCTACGATGTGGTGTACTCACGTTTGATTCAGGGAGTCGGCAATAAAGGAGACGTTTTGGTGGGATTGAGCACTTCCGGAAACAGTACCAATATTGTAAAAGCATTTGAAACTGCCAGAGAAAAAGGAATGACAACCATCGGCTTAACCGGAAGTACCGGAGGCAAAATGAAAGAATGGAGCGATTTTCTTTTGAATGTCCCCTCTAATGATACACCCCGCATCCAGGAAAGTCATATTTTACTGGGACATATCATCTGTCAGTTGGTGGAAGAGGAATATTTTTCTAATAACAACTAGATTATCTCATACTTTTCAACTCCTTCGACTTCGCCATATTTTTCCGATTGTATTTGTGAGGTATTTGATTATGCGGCTATTAGACTTCCGATAAATGAAACTCCATTTTGAAAAAATCTGCACATAATGCCCGATTTGCAAGTATTTGTGTAATAAATTTGTTATTATTCGCTCGGTTAAGTGAGTCTGCTGCGATAGACACAACAAATAATTTTGAAGTTCCAATAATCATTGACGACAAACACCTTGTTTCAATTTTGACACTTGCGCGCGCTATCGAAAAAGGAAGATGGTACAGGACAATGGTTAGAACTTATCTTGAAGCTATACTTATATACAAAAAATTGATGACAATCATTTTATTGCGTCTTTAACTTTTTAAAATTACTATCACGAATGAAATTGGAAAAGCAGGTGTTCTCAACAACGTCAAGAAGAGCTCTGCTGCATTGGACATTTATGTAAATTTTAGGTGGTCGAAAAAAAGGATGAAATTAAAAGTTCAATTTCAAATAAAAATCGGACATCTTTTTAAGAAGCTTATTAAAATAAAATTATTTCTCTTTAATATAAATTCTATATGGCAATTGATAATATTGTATATAAGCCTCAATATCTGATGCAGTATTTTGACCTGGCTTCAGCGGCTTAATTTCCATAAAACTAAGCGAACCTGATTCAGGAAGTGGATCAAGAAATACAGGTTCAGTTCTTTTTTTATTTTTATAATCTAATAGCATTTCTATTCTCTTGTTATATGCTCTATTAAACTTCCTAACCTTTCGTATATTATTATTTAAGTCATAAATAAATAAAGAAAGTAAAAAAATCGATGTGATATATATAATTATATTTGAAAAATAATCAGAAATAAATTTATTTATTTTTACACCTATTTTCAATCCAATTAAAAATAAAAATATAAAAAATAAAAACTCAAAGAAAAAGTAAATTCTTGGAGAATAATTTGTCGTTTTAATACTAATAAGCAAAACTAAAGCTTGTCCTATAAAAGCGATAATCAAAGAAAAAGCAAACCACAATAAGCGTGGTTTTGTTAGTTCGGTTTCTATCTTACTGTCCTTATATAATATACTAAAAAGTATACCTATTGGCAAAATAATTATTTGTTTCCAATTGCTTATAAAACTAAATACAGAATCTTTAGCCGCCATTAAAACCAAATATGATAGATTAAATATAGATATTGTAGATTCATTAGTTGAATTATATAACTCTGCTCTTTTATAATTTCCTGGTATCATTAAATATGAAATTAATCCAAATAAAAATGCAATGAATGGTAGCAACTCCTTTAACTCGATTTTCTTTTTAGTATCACTATTTGAAAATAACTTATAAATGAAATAACTAAAAAATAATCCAATGAAAATGGCATCATAATTTATTCTTGTATGGGCAAACATGAATAAAAAAAAAGAAGCCGAAATTATTTTATTTTTCATCCAAAAAGAAATACCTAAAAAAAGGTAAGAAAGGAATAAACAGTAAACTATCTGACCAACTACCCAATATGTAACATTACCTTGAGCTGAACAAGAAAAATAAGTTACGCCAATAATGAAAATTGAAATCAAGAAACATTTAATTGTTGATAACTTTAATTCATATTTATTTGATAGAGTATTAAGAAAGAAATTGAATGATAAAATATTAGTTGTAAAAATTAAAATATTATAAGCAAAAGGAGGAATAAATCTTACAAATTTTGTCATGGCAAACATAATAATACTATTTAAGTTTGTTTCCCACCAATGAAAATAAATCCACCATAATCTTAGAATTCCTTCTTTATTAACATCGGCATAAAAAGTTAAATCATCATTTTGATAAACATTATAAAATGAAATTAGTACGTAGTTTATAAAAAAAAAGAGGAAAATTATATAAATTAGAAAGCTATTTATTTTCTTTGTCAATTTAATATTTTTATTCATTCTACAATACAATTTTGATTTAACTTAATTTGAAATTAGTTTTTTGTTCCAACTCATAAAACATCGGCATCCTCAACAAGCAGTCTGAGTATCTATCGGAATTAGGCAATTCTCTCCCATGATGTTTACTACAAAAGAAAGGACTTTTGTGTAAGCTGAGATAATGAAATACTGACATTATTCCTTTGGATTTGAAATCATTGATCAGACTGGTTCTTTGTTCCAAATCTTTACATACCAGATAAAACATGTGGGCATTATTGGTGGCATATTCAGGGATAAAAGGTAGTTTAATTTTATTCTCTAATTCCCAATTTTTGAAAGAATCAAAATAAAAATCCCAATGTTGTCTTCTCGTGTTTTGAATGTCATCTATGTTCTCTAACTGTGCCAATAAAAAAGCGGCAATAATTTCGGAAGGAAGAAAAGAAGATCCGATATCAACCCAGCCATATTTATCGACCTCTCCTCTAAAAAATTGACTTCGATTGGTTCCCTTTTCCCGAATTATCTCAGCTCTTTCATTAAAACGTTCATCATTGATAACCAACATCCCCCCTTCTCCTGAGATAATATTTTTTGTTTCATGAAAACTAAATGCAGCCAAATGACCAATACCTCCCAATGGTTTTTTTTTGCCGTCAGGATAAATGTAATAACTGTCTATAGCTTGTGCGGCATCTTCCACTACAAATAATTTATGAGCATTAGCAATTTTCATGATTTTATCCATATCACATGCTACACCTGCATAATGTATGGGCACAATTGCTTTTGTTTTTGAAGTAATTAATTGCTCTATGGCATCTTCATCCATTCCAGGATGATCTGATCTGCTGTCACAAAATACTATTTTTGCTCCTCTCAATACAAAGGCATTGGCAGTAGAAACAAATGTATAGGAAGGCATTATCACCTCGTCTCCGGGCTGAATATCTATCAATATAGCAGCCATTTCAAGAGCATCTGTACAAGACGTAGTCAGTAGACATTTTTGGAAACCATATCTTTTTTGAAAAAAATCATGGCATCTTTTTGTAAAAATTCCATCACCTGAAATTTTTCCATACTGAACAGCCTCAAGAATGTACTGTGTTTCTTTTCCGGTTATGTAGGGCTTGTTAAATGGGGTCATGTTATGTTATTTATTCCACCAATGATAGATATAGTTAACAGAATAAATACTGTAACCATTTTTCTCATAAAAACGACAGGCGCCTTTGTTAGCGCCTTGCGTGACAACCTGAATTTTATTATATTTTTTTTTTGATAATGCCCAATGCTCAGCTGCTTGCAAGAGCAAAGCGCCAATACCTAAAGAACGATTTTCATTGTTTACAGCAACTAGTCCTATGTCAGGCCTACCTGATTTTATCCCTAATGTAATGAAGCCACTAATAATTTTATTACTTTCAAATACATACACCTCATCTGCAATTTCTCGTTTTACAGAGCGCTCCAACCATAATTTATATAACCTCTCAAAAGATTTTGATGGAATAAAGGGATCAGTTGAGAATCTTGAGTAATGTCCACTCTGTATAGCTAAGTCATACAAGCGATCCGAAATAGAACGATTCGAATCAAAGGAAACTATCTTATCCGAATTAAAAGGGGTGATATTTAGGGATTTATGATATTCAATTTTTTCATCCGCCAAATAAATCTTCCCTTTTGAGATATTTAATTCCTCATCAGATAATTTATGATTTGAGAAAATGTAAACTAATTTAAAATTATTAAAAGACTCAGTATCAATAATATGATTATGAGATATAACTAATTTACCAGTTTCTACTCCAAAGAATTCGCTATCCCAGTCTAACCTGCTAATCATTCATTGATTATTTTTTCAACAACATAAACGGGTCTATTCTTCACTCCTTCAAAAATTTTTCCGACGTAAAGACCAATGATGCCAAGAACACTCATTAATAATCCTCCTATAAACCAAACAGAAACCAGTAAACTTGTGTAACCGGGTACAATAATCTGTCCAGTGAGGTAACGCCAAATGCTGTATAAACCAAAGAGGAATGCGCTAAACGATAAAGCGAAGCCAGCCTTAACAATAAGACGTATAGGCTTATCTGAGTTGGCGAGTATAATATCAATCGCCAATCGGAATAATTTATGCCAGTTGTAACTGGTAGTGCCTGAGAAACGCTCACCGTGTTTAATATCAACATAGGTTTTCTGAAACCCCACCCATCTTACCATAGTGGGAAAATAGCGGATTGGCTCTCGTAGTTGACGGATTGCTTTTACTACTGATTGGTGATAAATACCGAAATTGGCGACTGAAGAATCCTGTTTTACTCCGGTAAGGTAACTAAGAACCGAATAGAAAACTCTTGAGCTTATTTTTTTAAAAAAACCATCTGTTCGAACCGCTCTTCTTGCCAATACGATAGAGGATCCTTGTTGAGCAACTTCTAAAAGCTTACTAATTTCTTCAGGCTGATCCTGTAAATCACAATCCATCACAATTACCCATTCCCCTTTTGTATTATCTAGCCCTGCTGTAATCGCATAATGTTGTCCAAAATTGCGGCTGAGTTTAATACCTTTTATACGATGGTCTTTTTTACTTACTTCTAAAATAGCTTCCCAACTATTATCAGGACTTCCATCCTCCACTAAGATTATTTCATAATCCTCTGTTATTGATTCAATAGCTTCAAGAATGCGCTGAACT
Source organism: Chitinophagaceae bacterium (assembly GCA_947458275.1). GTDB lineage: Bacteria > Bacteroidota > Bacteroidia > Chitinophagales > Chitinophagaceae > Ferruginibacter. The sequence goes on along the minus strand of CANGYR010000024.1, from coordinate 3,460 downwards.
AATTCAGGAACTATTTTCTCTGCTTTATATACGGGGCTTACGATTGAAAATAAAGGTTGATTCATTATTAATTCTTAGGTACTTTAAACTCTTAAAGAGAATAAATTACATTATATAATATTGATGCAACTTATTCAAAGGATTTAAAATAGATACTTTGAAAGGAAATGGAGTGGCATTTTTCTTCATTGCTAGATAATCTCTTCTGTTTGTTCTAAAACGTGCATTAAAGTTTTTACAACTACAACCTACTTTACACATTTTGATAATGAGCCTAGAAAGATAAAATTATTATTAGAACTTGGAGCAGACAAAAATATCTTCTTTTTTATTAAGACCAAATTTTGGATACTCATTATGAATATTAACCCTATTAACTTTAAAACCAATAGATCGAAGACGATCTGAATAATCTTGGCCATAAATTCGAACATGATCGAATTGTCCAAAAAACTTTTCTCTGTCCGTAGGATTGGTTATTGTGAAATCTTCGAATGTTTTTTCAAGGGTTTCAGAAATAGGTACTTGTAAAATTGCAGTTCCACCTGTCTTTAGAACTCTAAAAATTTCGGACATTGCATCAATGTCATTAGGTATGTGTTCTAATAGGTGATTGCATATAATTAAATCAAACGTATTTTCTATAAAAGGGATATTGAGAATGTTTATATTCCTAACATGTTGCGGATAGCTATACCCTTCAGTAAATAAATCACCGCAAACATATTGGTTGAATCCTAATTCAAGTAATTTTTGGGTGATATTTTTCTCTGGAGCCATGTGAAGAATACTCAATTTTTTCTTATTAAATACATTCAATTCATTTTTTAAATAAACGTATATTAAACGTTCTCGATCAGATGAACCACATTTACTACATCCTGCTTTTCTTCTCCCCCCGCCAATTACATTTTTTTCTTTTAAAACAGCGGCATCAACTCCTATAAAATACGGATTATACATTTTATTATTACAAAAAGGACAGACATCGTATTTTTTAAAAATATTTATACCTTTTTTAAACACATCGGTAGAGAACATAAACATTTAATTTTTTTTTATTGTAAAATTAAGGACAATATTTCTATTTCCTATAATACTGATGCAACTTACTCAACGGCTTTAAAATTGACACTATAAATGGAAATGGAATACCATTTTTTTTCATCGCCAGATAATCCCGACGATTAGCACGGAATCTTGCACGAAATGTTTCATTGCTCTGACCTCCTATTCGCATTTTTACTATGAGTTTAGGGAGATAATAGGCGCTTATGTGATTAGAGAACAAATAACGAGACATTAATTCGTAATCAGCTGCACTGTAAAAATGGCTTTCATAGCCGCCATATTTTTTAAAGACCTCTTTTTTAAAATAGAAAGTAGGGTGAGCCGGCATCCAGCCGTTGTAAAATAGACTTCTCTTATATGGTTTGCCTTTCCAGACACGGATTATTTTGTTGGTATCTTCCGGATCTATATATTCTAAATCAGCATAAAGGCTATCTACTTTCTTTTCTTGAAATGTTTTTACAATTGATGCAATGGCATCCTCCGATTCCAGCATGTCATCGCTATTCAAAATCCCGATAATATCGCCGGTGGCCATTTCCATTCCTTTATTGATAGCGTCATACATTCCCCTGTCCGTTTCAGAAACCCATTTAGCTAAATGTTTTTCATATTTTTTTATGACGTTAATTGTACCATCGGTTGACTTACCATCAATAATAATGTGCTCAATATCTTTATAGGTCTGCTTCGCTATTGAGAGAATACAGTCTTCGAGGTATTTTTCGGAGTTATATGTAGCTGTAATTAGGGTAACCTTCATGAAACTTTGAGACGATAATAATTTAATTTTTAATTTACAAAAAAATTATAGTAATAGTAAAATTTTGAATATTTAATATCTAATGTAAAATAAATAGGGTGATTAATAATAATTGAAAAATCACATAATCTCTCGAGTTTTAATTTTTTCACATGGATTACCTCTATAAATTCCGAAAGGATCAAGATCTTTTGTAGCAACTGATGCAACGCATAGCACTGCATGGGATTGACATGTCACTCCACCACAAACTGTAGCCTTTGCGCCAATCCATACCCCATCTTCAAGGTTGATTGGCTGAGTGATTAAATCAAAAGTAGTTTTCTTGTAATCATGATTTCCGCAAAGTAGTAGAGCTCCCTGAGAAATGCAAACATTGTTTCCTATTAATACATCAGATAAATTATCAATCCATACATCCTCTCCTATCCAGCTATAATTTCCTATGGTTAATTTCCATGGGTATTTTATGTTAATAGAGGGTTTAATCACAACACCTAACCCAATTTTAGCGCCAAATAACTTAAGCAAAATAATTTTCAATCCGGAACTGACATTCAATCCGTTTTTAATAAAAAGTATATTGGTAAAATACCACAGGATTTGTTTAAATTTCGACGCCCCAATATCCATGGTTGTTTTGAAAGATTCATTATTTACCTGATTATGTTGGCTCATGAAAATAATTTGAGATAATCTCCCATCAGAGAAGGATTATTTATAAATTGATTTGCCAATTCCCATGCTCCTCTTGAATATACATCATATTGATCCTGACTGCAATCGGAAATAAATTGAATTTTCTCCGAAAAAGCATTCATATTATTTAATGGCAAATCCCAACCGGCATTTTTAGCTTCCAGGTTTAACCATGGCGTTTGGTCGCTGATTAAAACAGGCCTACCTGCTAAAAATGATTCGAAAATGGCATGTCCAAAATTTTCACCTAATGTAGGCAAAATGAAAAGATGACTTTCATGCACATGTCTATTGATTTCATGATTTGAAAGTGCTCCTAAATAGTTAACAACAATGTTATCATTCAACTCTTTTATTTTTTGTTCGCATGTATTCCAATACTCTGCATCCTCCTTAGGACCAATTATATTAAAAGTGATTTGAGCATTAATTTTCTCCAAAGCTTTAAGCACAAATAATAAGTTTTTTATCGCAACAATTCTCGCTACAAATATACATTTCAAAATTCCGGGCGATTTCGGAATAGATTGAAATGAATCCTGTTGAAAATTGGGTAGATTATCTGCTATAAGAACCGTGCTTTTCGGGAAATTACTTTCAACTGCAACTTTTTCTCTATCATTGGTGGCATGAAAAAGTATTTTTTTATTTATACCCGATAAGCGAAAAAAAAACAAAAAAGGCATTTTCTTATATCTTTTGTGCGACAAAGCACTTTCATATAGAGTACCCCTAGGATTCAATATTACTTTACAAGATATTTTATTCAACAGTTTTAAGAATAAAGGATACAAAACAAATTTGACTGAAAATAATTGATTCAAGTATAGGAAGTCCGGTTGAATCTTTTTAATCTGTTCTGAAACCTCTGTAAATGATAACTGTTTTTTTTTTGCATAATATAACTGAGTCCCAAACTCGGCATTT
>CANGYR010000023.1 GCA_947458275.1 Chitinophagaceae bacterium | reverse complement strand
CGGTGAATAGGGGGACACCTTTCGTTGAATTGAATCAATTTGTTGCATAAAAAGCTTGTTTTTTATCTTGGAATGCAGCTACCCGAAGGGCGGGACTTTTACCACAAAAGTTGATTTGAAAAACTAATGTTTGATTAACCACAAAACTGTCTTTGGAACACGAAACCCCGCCTTTTGGGTAGGTGCTGTTATAGCCAGTGGTTTTTGTCGTCCGTCCTTGCAAACCATTGTCAATGCAACGTTTCACTGTTTTTGTCGTGTCGGGTTGTGCGATTGCGTATTTTTTATTTTCAGAAGGGTAGGAGATTTTTTTTAATTCAATTTTGTCTAGGTGGGAAAGGTGGAAGCTCTTTTGCAAGCTTTGGTTTGTGCTTGGGCTTGTGTGGCTTGCAAATGTGCTTACACCTGTGTGATGGCTTTGATATTTCATTATTGTATTGCTTGCTTTACTAAACTCATTATATACTCAAGGTCTTTATCGTCTTCCACTTGTATTTGATAATCACCATTACCCCAATGCCCAATATTCGAAACATCTTGTGCTAATTTCTTGGGGTCGTCTAATTGCCCTGCTTTAACATTAATGAAAAGCTTTAGTGATTTTTTTAAGATTGCAATATCTGTTACGTTTTTTCCTTTCTTGAAAGCTATGTAAAACTTTTGTGGCTTTACTTCAATGCCATCAGTAAGATTGAGAATAGCTGATTTGAATTTTTCGTATAACTCGCCTGTGATGTCAGAGGCTTTTATAATATGTTCTTGCTCTGTATATACTTTGATTTCTGCTGTTACATTTTTGAGTGATTGTGTTTGTTGTGTTATAGGTTTTATGCTTTCAGCAGAAACAGACTTTTTTATTGGGTTGATGGCAATGGTGTCATTTTCGTATTGCTTTACTTCCCATAATTCAATGGCTATGTCTTTAAAGTTTGTTGCTTGTATTTGATTTTCTGTAAAGCTTGGTGAAACAAATGCTACCCGTGTTTGGCTCCAGTCTACATCTTCTCTTTTAAGATTGCGTTTTAAACTCTCATTATATTCCACTATGAAGTCGGCTTTGTTCTCAAGCATTAAACTGAGATATGTAAAGCCCTGGTCAACTACGCTGATGTTTTTATCCCGTTTGTATTCGATGATAATAAAAGCACAAGCCTGTGCATCATAAGCCAAGGTATCTATACGCTTGTTTTTGATGGTAAACTCACTTTTAACCAATTCTAAACTCATTATAGCAGAAAGGTTTTCCTCAAAGACTTTTTGGATGTCTTTTTCCAATTTAAAAGGTTTTTCTTTAACCTCTTTTAGTTTACCAGATTGGTTTGTGTATAGTGCCATTGATTCTTAGTTTGTAATAGATGTTTTTAATAACTCAATTCCATTTGGAATATCAGCATGATGCACTACCACAACTTTGTATCCTAGTTTTTTTAACTTAGTCCTCTTTCTTTCATCATCTAATTTTATATGCTCTTTGTCATGGTCTGGACCATCAATAAACACCGAAATTTTAGGTTCATAATACAAATCAGCTTCTACAATTGGCTCTCCATCCTTTGAAATTACTTTATGCATTTCTAAAGGAAGTTTAAAATCTTGTGCCTTTAATAGGCGTAAAACTGCTTGCTCCAAACTAGAGGCTGCTTGCTGCATGTAAACATCAAACATTACATTATCATCCTGTGAACCTTGTATATTTGAACTAGACGCAATACTTAATAGAAAATCCTTTACTGTTTGCCGGTCAAATAATTTATGGTCACGCTGATTAAAGAAATTACAAATGCAATTATAGCATGAGGATGCACATGCACCTTCCATATCATTACCAACTCCGTCAAAGTGCAATATATCTAATGCTTTGATTGCAATGCGTTTAAGTAAATCAACATCCCTAACTATTGAAGAAAGTGTTCCTGTACCTCCTTCTGATGTTTCAAAAATGATAAGCTTTCCGTTATTACCTTCAATTGGCTGATAAAAGCCATTGATTTCATTGTCATCTAAATTCATTACAGTACAGATACTCTGAATAAAAGCATTGGCAAGTGTTTTTGCAAAAATTGCTTCTTCTCCACTAAATCCCTCAGTTAGCTGAATAGTTATTATGTCATTACGTGATTCGGTAAGTAAAGAAATGTTTCTATTAATTTGTGCAGCTGTTAATTTTTTTTCAACCAGGTATTCATCGAATTTATATAAAGGAACCCATGTAAGATTTACAGTGTCCAACATAAAACCCTTATCGCCTTTGTTGTAATCTGCCATTTGTCCTAAATTCAGGTGATTCATTTCACCACTTCGTTCAAATGTAATTCTGCAAATACTATTTCCTGCACTTATTACTTCATTTACTTCTGCTTTTCCAGTTGGTTTATAACTATGAATTATCTTATAACCACCTTTCAGCCTTTCTTCTTCATCAGCAGTAATTCTATTCCTCTTAATTGCTCTCATTTTTGGAAACTTCATAACACTAACTGGTGTTTGAGATTCCCAAACAGAACCGCAGTTTGGACAGTTTGAAGGAATCTGTCTTCCTGCACCTAATTTCTCAACATGTTCACAATCTTCACATACAACTGCCATAAATTTATTGGTAGGGTCCACTTCCTTACTTACTGTTTGAACTACATATTTTAACCCTCCATAATAGAGTGTATTCAATGGTGCAAACTCACGTATGGCAATTGCATGGTCTCTTGATATTTCTTCTTCTTCTCCTTTGTGAAGCATGCGTACAGAGGTTACTTTTGATGGGAAAGCATAATTAGGCAAGAATCCAACCTGTGATAAGTAACGATATACATAAAAATCTTCCTTGCCTTCTTTAAGGTTATTATTTCTTTTCTCCAAAGCATTTCTTCTGCCAGGCAATGAATAATCGGTATTTCCTTCTGTCCTGATTCGGTTATCAATTTCTTCAACTTCTTTTAATGATTCTCTGTAATCTGCTCTCATTTTAATAAAAGCGGTATCAAAATAATAAGCAAATTGCTCAACTTGGTCTTCTATGCCTTTCCAAGATATTTGTCCTTTAGAATTTTCAATTTCTTTGCCGAATGCTTCTTTGATATTTTTAAGTATAGAGTCTTTGTTTCGTTGAATTGAAACAATCAAATCCTCGATGTAATCTTTGAGCATTGGCAATTCTGCTCTATCGCTGAAATCAATAAACTGCCTTGGCTGCGTCAATAGTTTTTTATCAATGGTTTGAAGCACTAATGAATTTACATGGGCTTCAAATAAGGTTGTATTAGCCAGATTGAAACGTGGTACACTTATTTTACCTGATACTATTTCTACAGGACGGTTATAGTAATACTGGTCATGCACACCACGACTTGAACCAGAACCACAAAATGTTTGAATGATAGAACCCTGACCACTTCTTCCAGCCCGACCAGCCCTTTGTGCATAATTACTTGGGCTTGGTGGTACATTTCTTAAATAAACTGAAGATAATGTTCCAATGTCAATACCCAATTCCATTGTAGGTGTTGCAATAAGGAATTGAATTTCGGGTGGATTCTTTTTGAACTTGTTCTCTTTTATTTTTCTGTCTTGACCTTTTACCTGACCTGAATGGTCTTCCGCAACTATATTATCCCTGCCATCAAATGGCTTGGTGTATTGAATGGTATAGAAATTTTCTTCGGTGGTTGCTGATACCAAAACTTCTTTACAAGCTGGCATAACACAATACTGAACATCATCCCAATTGTATTTGGAACCGCACTTTTTACATTGGTATTTAAATTCATTTTTTGGAGCCTGAATCAAAATCATATCGGGTTCGATGTAATAAACATCTTCATACTGCACTTTCTGTTTTGACAAATACCCCATCTTTAAGAGAAAATCTCTTGTTTGTTGAATAACCCGTTTTATTTCATCTGTATCTTCTAAGTTGAAACATTTCTTTATCCATGAGCTTAATGCCCTTGAACCATCAAAAGCATGAAAAGTAAAAGAAGTGTATTTGAATTTATCTTTATCAGCATTGGTGTAGATACCCACATTGGTATCTTCAATGGCTTCAAATATTCTTTTCTCCGGTGCTTTTTGTTCAATGAAGTCCACCACCTGCTGTTTAAAAGTAGATTTATCTATTAAGTTTGGATGACCAATTGCCATTTCACTTCTGAAGATTTCCATAAAGCCCAGTATGTAATCTTTCAGCAAAGGTTTGGCCCTGTCTTTTAATTCGGAAAACAATTCCAATTCTGGTTGCACTACCACTTCTTCCAATGCTTCATAAGTGGCTTCCAATAACCCAACATCTTCTAAGTTGATGCTGATAAAACGTTTTGTTCCTCTTATTTCTACATACAGATACGTTTCCAGGTATTTGAGATATTTCTCCTTAAACATTCTTCGCTGTGCAAATGGAATGGTTTTCTCATACTCTGCATCAATGATATGCGGATACAATAAATCCGGAATGCTTTTGACTGGAAGAAATGTTGTTTGTTGTTTCAACACATTGTACAATGCTCTTCTGAAATAAATCTGGTTATACCAATGATCCAAATGTCCAGCCTGGAAAGCTGCATCTTGCCTGTTATCGGTAAAGCCAATTACTTTTCTTTCGTTGGTGGGTGATGCTCCTAAAGAGGCGGTTACAATAACATTTGTACCGGTGGCACGCCCAATGGAATTGAGTAAAAACAATTTTGAATACTCGGTTGAACTACCTGTATGTTCTGTTCTGCAAGACGGACAATAAGACAATGGGAACGGCATTAAAGTACCCGTTTCATTGTCATCATCATGATAAGTAGTAAATGTATTTGCCTGTGCATCTAAGATACCCAGCACTGGTCTTTTCTCTTTATGAGAACTTTTTAATTCCCGTCTTTTAGGAGTTAACCAATGTTCGGGTACTTTATTTAAACTCTCTTTAAACTTGGGTGAATAATAACCCGATTTATCTTTGCTGGCATCATCCTGAAATGTCCATGGGCTTGCTTCGTTGGTTTGTTCATCGTATCTCATGCCATAGTATTCCTCACCACAGGTACGGCAAAAATGTAATGGATATAAAGTGGTAATGCCTCTTCCTTCCTTTTCACATTTTGGGCAAGTTGTTTCGCCACTATCACTCAGGTAGCCGCAACTTTCTGTTAAGCATCCTCTGAGTTCTGAACCCTGATTATAAAAGGCATGTACTTTGGGTACAAAACGGGGTACTTCTCTTCCCATTTCAGACATTACTGTGCCCATCATTCCTAATATCAAACCTGCCTGAATTTCCAGCTTACAAGCTTCTTCAGAAGCACCGGGTCTTAATGTATTTTTATAAACCTCTGCCAGCTTTCCAAAGTCCTTTACTTCTTTTAAGGACTGTTCTAAGAAGCTTAAAATTTTTGATTTCTTCAATTCTTCCCCCAAAGAAAGATTATCCATTTTGCCGGCATAGGGATAACCCATTAGTGGCTCAAATAATGGAAGTGCTGTAGCCACAATTTCACTTTCGAATAATTCAAAGTCTTTTTCTGTAATGGATATAGATGGTGAAATCGTATTGCCATTAAATTCAATGGTTTTGTCTTCTTCCTCCACCACTACGTTGGTAGAAGAAAAATCTTCTCCAAAAATACGGGTGGCAAAACCAGCTACCGCATCGGCAGAACCTGCACCATCCAAATCATTGGCCATGGTGGCCGAAGTGCCTATGCAAAGCAACTTCCCTTTGGTCTCGGTTTTTTGTTTTAATCTGCGTATCAGGAAAGCCACATCAGCACCTTGCTTGCCGCTGTACGTATGCAATTCATCCAATACCAGGAAACGGAGGTTACGTTTAATCTCTTCTCTGAACAAAGCTGCATCATCGTTACGGGTGAGCAGCAGTTCCAACATTACATAGTTAGTGATTAAAATATCAGGTGGTGTTCTTCTTTGTTGTTCCCTGTCAATAATTTCTGAATTGTTAGGTACAGCATCTTCACCAAAAACATCTTTGTAAGCCCTCAATGCTTCTTCGCCTGTGTGCTGTGTATCGCCAGTATATAAACCAATCGTTAAGCCTGAATCATTTAGTTTTTTTGCCAGCTCTTCGTATTGCGTATTGGCTAAGGCATTCATAGGATAAATGATGATGGCTTTGATTCCCTTTACACCTTTGGCTGATTGCTCCAGGCAATGACTTACAATGGGCAACTCAAAGCAAATGGATTTACCCGAACCTGTACCGGTAGTAACAATGAGATTCTCTTTTTTATGCGAAACAATTTCTACCGCTTTTTGCTGATGGGCATAAGGGATAAAACCGGGATACACATTGGCACAATTGGAATGAAGCCAATTTTTACTGATTAACTCAGTAACCGGCAAGCCAGCTTTGAAGCGTTTGCTGATTTGAATTACCGGCACCTGCCAAAGCATTTTACGCTTGTTGATACCATCTTCTACAAAGGCTTTGATATCCGCATTTTTAAAAACCTGAAAGGTTTGGATATAGCTTTTGTACTGCTCTTTTACGGCTTTGTATATTTTAAATGGGTCCATAGTCAATTTGATTTTATGTTCAGCTTATCACTACTGGTGCGGGAAACCTAGGTTTTAATTCGTCTAATTCTTTTTTAATTAATGGTAACAATTCTTCTGCTAACTTCCAGAGTTGTGTGCTGCCCGGATTTGGGAAATAACCTGTTTCTTGGTAAGCAGATTTAGAATTAACAGTAGCTGACTCAATCGCTATTGGATGCGTAACTGAAGTGAACCCACCTTTAATTACTTGTGGCAAAAGGGTTTTCCATTGACTACATTGGTTTATATTCTCAAATTCAGGCAATGCTGTCTTTGCATGAAAATATAACCACACTTCAAAACATGGATTACTTTGGGCAACTTGCCAATGGGGATACTGTTCGCATTCTTGCCTGATTTCGTGCAATTGTTCTCTCCATCTGTCTGTGTCTATCACAAACCATAATCTATCTGTTACATCACTTGCCTCTAACTCTTGCACTTTAGCAGCAGCTACATCAATTAATAAACGTGGAGCACTTCCAATTGCACTTACAACCGGTACTACTTTTACCCTCGATGACATACCATCGAAAAAACGGAAATAATCAGGCTCCCGATTTGTGCCTTCGCAAACTATGATAAATAGAAAGGCATCCCTGAAGGGTACTTTCTTTTCATAACTAAATATCTTAGGCTTCGGCATACTTCTCCCAGTTTAAGTCTTTTAAATTCCCTAAAAAGGGGATGCCTCCGTACCGGCCATTCAGGTAGCCTTTTCTGATATCAAGCGTATGATGTTCTTTAAACTCACTCAAAGCATATACTTCGGTCGCTCCTTCTTTATTTTTTTCAGCAAACCATATTTCATCAGGTCGAAATATTTCCTGGTCTAACAAGTTTGATTCATGAGTTGAAAATATCAACTGTCCATGCGTTGATTGATCGTGTGAAAATTTACTGATTAATTCTTTTATCAATAATGGATGAATGCTTCTTTCAATTTCATCAATGATATAAACCCGCTTGGATTTAATTGCAGCATAAAATGCCGGCAAGTAATCCAGCAATCGTCTTGTACCATCTGATTCTTCGGCTGCAGTAAACTTCACTACCCCTCCATCTGTATCATGTAAAAAATACAAGCGTTTTGCTACTACTTTGTTTTGACGCAATACAAATAGGATTTCTTCATGTTCTGTTCGGAAAGGTCGCACCTTATCTGGATTTGCTCTTAGTTCTGAGGTGATTCTTTCAGCCTGTTGTTTGTCGTCTTCACCAAAAAAATCTTCAATGGGTATCGTATCTACATTAATACTTTTAATGCCCGTATTAAACGCCTGCATCACATCTGAGGCAAACTTATTAAAGCCGATATCCTCCTCTAAGTGCAAAGGCAAACCAGTAGGTCTTGCAAATGGCATAATTGGAACCAAATCGTTGGTAAACCACTTCAACGCCATTTTGAATGGATCAAACACTTTATTCTTTCGACTGGCCATGTGAAATAACACCGGTTGGTTTCTTTCCAAAACTTCATTTTTTAGGAAGAAAGGGAAAACGCTTGACTCTTTGTCTTCCATCACTTCTTTGCTAAACGTAAGTTCCAGATTTTTATCACCCGGTTTATCCGTTCTTAAAAACAGGATATAATCTTCTTTTTTACCAACCCCACTAATTTGCAATTCTTCTTCAACAATAATTCCCTCGTTAATGGTTATTCCGTAGTAGTAAGGAACTTCATCTTTCATAAATTCTACACCTACATACACATCCTTCTTTCGACTTTCCTTATCGAACTTGAAGGTTTCTATTAAAAACTCAATCGGCAAATTGCCGGTTTCTACAAACTGACTCAATAATGCTAAAGACTTAATTAAATTGCTTTTGCCTGCACCATTGGCTCCATACATGGCATTCAGTTTTAGCAATTCGAGGCCGTTTGCCTCATATACATGGTAAGGCATGCGGTTAAACCTGCCCGGAAGCATATTAAACTCAGTGATTTCCTTAAAGGAAAACAGATTCTTAACAAGTAATCTAATTAGCATAACGTGATATTTTCACGCAAAAATACATATTTAATGCATATTCGCAAGTTTATTTTGCTTAATTTTATGTTTTGTGTGATGTTTTCACGCTATTCATCTCCTCCCCAACCCAGGCAAACTCATCATACAATTGTAAAATGGTTTCTTTGGTGCGGTATGTTTTATAAGTTTCTTCGTCTTTCTTTTTGATACTTGGGAAAGCATCCAATATCATGTCAATATCTTCAATGTTTAGCTGATACAAGTGAAAGAAAATTGCATCTAATTCACATTGAAGTTTGTATCTAATTTTTTTATCCCAAGGTATTTCTTCTATGCCTGAATATTCTGCAAAAAATGGAGCAACATCATTGCATGTGTTACTCAGCTGAACTGTATTCTTTAGAATAATAATTTTTACCGACTCTGGAATGCTGTCAAAGCTTATAATCGGAAGTTGATTTAAATTCCATAGATTTAAATTGATACCGCCCATTCTTCTACGACATACAAAATCACAAACAAATGAATTGAGGTTTGCCAATAATACCACTAAAGCATTTTTGTTTTTTCCAAGTATTAAATTAGCCGAGTTACTGAAAGCAAGTTTTGGTGTAAGTGCAGCAATAAGTGTTCTCTCATTGGTAGGACTTGAAATCATCCTGGTAGCAATAACTACATCAAAATTGTAATCATGCTTGGTATAAAACCTTTCGGTGAGTTCTTTCGAAATAAAATATCTACAAGTAATTGAATAATCCGTTTTTTGTTTTTGTGAATCTGCAACATAGCTTGAATTGCCGCTAATAATTTCTGCAGGATTTGAATTTTCAAAAGTTGAAAACCTATGGTCAAAATGATGGAAAAGTTTTGATTCATATAATCCAAAATATATTTCACCTTTCAATGACATTTTATTTTGAATAATACTGCTTTTTAATTCCTCACAAAGAATAATAAACTGGTCAGCCTTATCTGAAACATTAAACATTTGCTTTGAGACAAAAACATTCTCTTTCCCTTCTTCCGAAATAATAACTGCATTTTTATAAATTTTATAAATCAACTTATATTCTTCGTTCGAACTTACAGTAAGGCAGTTCTTTGTATTTGGACTGATTTTATAGAGAGAATCGTAACTAACAAAAATTTCCCTGCTTTTTATTTTTTCTAAATCAATGTCAATATTGTAAAATGACATTCTAGTGTTTTCATATTTCCCAGCACTTCCTGAAAAAATAAAAGAACAGAACTTTGTACGACCGTCAATTGAGGGGAATATAGTTTTCTTTATATTTATATAATCAACTGCCTGTGCTATTTTACCATTTTTTAGTAAACTATGAAACATTGGCATTGAGTTCTTATCAGATAAAATACCACTTGGAATTATAATACCACAATATCCTTGTTTAGATAAAATTTGGTCATATTTTTCTGTAAAAACCAAATAAGTATTTAGCCAACCTCCTGTTGAATTTGAATATGCTCCTGATAGCTTTATGAAATTTGCAATCTTATTTGAAACATTGACAGCCACTTTAAACTCAGTGTACAACGCAGCATTTGACAATTTTAGAGCTTCTATTTTCTCCAATCGCTTCGAAGCATTTTTTGTATCAGCAATTTCGTTATCCTTACCTGCAAAAAATTCTTCTTCTTCTAACTGAATCTGTTCCCATGGTGGATTTCCCAACAAGCAATCAAAGCCACCTTTTCCAAACACTTCTGGAAACTCTAAATGGTAATGAAAGAAATTGTAATGGTCGGCAGTTTTAAGCACCCTATTAATCAGCACCTCGTTTACCGGTTGATTTTCACGTAGGTTTTCAAGAGTAACATTGGTAGGATATAATGTTTGGTCCAATTCTGTTTTCTCAATAAAAAAAGCGGAAGTCCAAACATCGGCCATCAACCAATCTTTAAACTTGCGTTCCATTTTTTCTAATTGGAGGTATTCTTCTTCCGCTAAATCTACATCGCTTACCTTTTCCTGCTTGCGGTTGTTCAAGGCTTCCCGCAACCTTAATAATTCATCGGTTTCATTACGTTTAAATTGTATGCCGTATTGTGATGTTGGTTCGTTCACACGGCTCAGGCTTTCCTGTTCTCTTCTCACTTTTTTCTTTAGCTCATTGCAAATAGTAGGGTTGTCATTACCAACAGCCTTATAGGCTTCTTCAGGTATTCCTTTCTTAATCAAATCGGGAGTTGCACCAATTAAAGAGTTGCCACATTTCAGTTTGTGGTCTAAGAAGGTCAATGGCATATCAGGCAAGGAGGCTGTAATCCATAAAGAGAATTTAGCCAGTTCCAAAGCCATGGGATTCAAATCCACCCCATAAATGCAATGCAACAATACATCCCGTTTGGCTTCTCTCAGTTGGTCTTCTGTAGGCCGTTCTTCATCACCCATGCGAATGAGTGCAAGTTGTTCGCCCATTTTTTCTAAAGCAGCACAAATAAATGCACCACTACCACAGGCAATATCAGCCACTTTTAAATCCAATAAGGCTTGCTCTTTTTCTTCAATGGTATGTTTGTTTGTGAGTGCATTATTAATTACCGGTATTAAAGCAGATTCAATCAACTGTGCTACCAATCGGCTATCGGTATAGTAAGAGCCAGTGGTTTTACGGTCTGTTCCTCTGTCATCCAAATAAAATTCACCACGATTGATGCCTCTTTTGCCCAAAGTTGCAGGAGCTATAGCCAGCTTAGGTTCGTAATCTAAAAGACTTTCATACACCGAACCTAACTCATCAATGGCAAGGTTTGCATAATTGATACGATTACTTAAGTTATCTAATTTAAAATAGCTAAGGCGAAAAATGGCATCCAATAAAAACTTGTTTTTAATGGGCAAGTTTTTAATAGTGGCTATTTTTTTATCTGAAAACAATTGCCCTCCAAAGGCATTTATTTTATCACCATTCTGGAATTGGTAACCATTGGCTACTAATTTAAAAGTAATTTTTAGTCCTTCCCACAAATCGTGTTCATCATCATGGGAGTAGTTGCCTCTTTCTGCCATTTCACGCAAAGAATTGAGACTGTATGTGCGGGCATAAATTGAGTTACGAACTGGGAGCCACCCTTTTTGCTCTGCAAACATTAAAAACAACAAGCGGTAAATGATGTTTAATATTTCGGCATAATAGGCTTTAACTTTTCCATTTTGAAATTCATCTGGGTTGAGACTTTCTGCAAAACCATTACCTAATTTCTCAATGGCTTCAATAACCTGGTCACGGAGTTTGTTACCAATTTTTACACCAGTTTCACGTGACTTTTTGTGAAAGCTCTCTAACAAACAATTGTCTTCTACTTCTATGGGGTTGCCTTCTTCATCGTATTCAATTTCTTGTTTACCTTGGTATTGATTTTCTATTCTAGAACTATGTAAAATTCTATACAACACCCGGAACTGTTCAGAATTGGCTGTTTCAAAAATGCTTTCTAAATCAAATTCTAAAAACCCTTTGGTAATAGAATGATAAAAGTCTCGAAGTAGTCTTACTTTTTTGCCATTGATTAAAATAGCCCATTGGTGGTGACTTGTATTGAGGAATTGTTGTAAACAATCCTGTGGACTTTTGTTGGAATGGGTACGGCTGTGTTTGTCTTTGGTATCAAAATCCTGTGCGGAGTTTACCATGTGAATCAGCGGAGCATATTCACTATCCCAACCTTTGTAAGGTATCTGGTATTCTGTACCCGATCCGCTTTTAATGTTGTGGGCTATGAAAACAGTTTGATAGTTTAATGCTTCCAAAAAAGGAAGTATCCATTTTTTACGAAGTGTAGCATTATCATATTCGTTACCTATTATTTGCGTTCGGTTTTCTTCCCAGCGTTCACGGAGTTTTTCAAAAGTAGAAGCAATTACATCATCTACTTTTTTTATCTCTACTCCAAAGCTTTTATCTTTTACATACTCGGCTTTTGTTTCGTTGGCTAAAGCCATACAAAAGTCTTCTGTAATAATATTGCCGCTTGATTTTATAAAACTTAATGCCATGCTGTTGTATAGTTAAAGCGGTTGAATAATAGTTAGGGTTAACAAATCATGTCCCGCTTCCTCAATATGGATAATATCGTTCAGCCAATCCGGTTGCTTGGTGTCCTTGCTATCTACCAATATTTTATTGTAAAGCTCTTGTCTTTCTTCAATGAGTTTTATCCTGCGTTCTTTAATTTTTCCATCAATCAATTTATCCAATCCCTGAAATGCCAAAGCATCATTTATTTGTTCTGTTACATCAGCCTGAGTAATGATACGGGTAGTTTGTGCAGGAGTAAAATTTGTATTTGGCAATACTTTTTCTGAATAACTATCTACAGCAATTGAAATTAATTCTTCTATTACCCGTTTTTCTTTCAGGCCAACCGTAAAGCGAACCAGAAAATTATAATGCCAGGTTACAGCCTCTACTTCATTGCAGAAGAAATAAGCATTGCGACCATACAAACCTTTATTGGTAAAGAACTCTGCCTTTACCAATTCAATCATCTTACGGACGAAAGGATGGCCGGCATCTAAAATAATTGCATCGGGATTTGTTAGAGCCAACTCCGGGTCGAAGGTTACTTTCTTGATATTGTCTCCAAAGCGTTGCAGAATCAATCTTGCATCATTAATAGTGATTTCATAAAAGCCGGAGCCTTTATCAATCAACGCAGAATTAAAACGGGCCAAAGCAGATTTTACAAAAATCAATACTTCCTCCTGAGAACCAACAATGCGTTTGGTTTCTTCTATTCGTTTATCAATTTCAGGCAATTCAATATCTAAACTACTATAAAAAGATTCTTCTTCAATTCTCTTCTTACGTTTCTTATCCTCTTCTGGCGAACTAAATGCCTGACGAACTGCTTTTTTGGTTTCTTCTACTCCAACAGAAGCGAACAAGTCGGGCTGATTAGGATCAACTTTCTTTCTGCTTCTTTTCTTTACAGAAGCCTCGAGGATAATACTTTTTAATGATTCTTCATCACCAAAATAAGCCGCTGCATAGTCACGGTCCATTTCAATGGTTCGTTGTTTTTCAAGCAGTAAATCGAGAATTTCCTTATCCATTGATTTGTCTACCACCAATGTTCTTATGTTAACGATTTCTCTTTTCTGTCCAATCCTATCCACACGGCCATTTCGTTGCTCTAAACGATTTGGATTCCACGGCAATTCATAATGCACCACATTTGAGGCAAGTCGTTGTAAGTTCAATCCTTCTGAGATAACATCCGTTGCAATAAGGATGGCTTTTTTAGCACGGTCAAACTTTCCAAAGATTTCAGTTCTTGCATTTAGGCTCATATCGCCATGCATTACAAAAGTTTCAAAGTCTTTTGTTTTGAGATGCTTCTCCAGATAATCTAAGGTGTCCTTATACTTGGTGAAGAGTATAACCTTCGGGTCTTTAGCAATTAGTTCCGGAAGAATTTCATTTTTAAGTTTCTGTAATTTTTCATCATCCTTTGGAGTAAGCGTTTCTCCAAATTCAATGATGCGTTTTAGTTCAGCAATTTCATCCTGACTTAATGCTTCAAAATCTAAGCGAAGGGAAGCCATTTCTTCTGAGATGCGTTCATCATCAGAAAACAAATCATATACATAGTTTTCCAGTGTTTCTTCTTCGCTTTCACTGAGATTATCTACTTTATTTTGAATGGTTGAAATTCTGTTCTCTAAGGACTTTAAAACAGCATAAGGAGAACTGATAGCTCTTTTTTGTAGGTGAATAGCAACCCAATTAGCTATGTTTCTCACCTTCTTTGAATCTTTTTCTTTCGCAGATTTTAAAATGAAATCACCGTATCGTTCAACAGCATCCAGTAATTGTATCAGCTTGCCGTTTGGCTTTGGATCAATAATTACTTCTTTTTGGTCACGTTTTGGAAACGGAGATTTTTTACCTTGCTTTTCGTACCATGCTTCCAGTTTTTTTCTGTTACGCTGAATTACATTATAACGGGCTTTTGATTTGTCGAATGTGATGGAGCCGTTTCCGTTTTGTTGAACAATTGCAGGATTAATCATTTCCAGAATACTGGCAAATGAATCGGAATAGCCATTGTGAGGAGTAGCTGTTAAGAATAAAACGTTAGAAATTTTCTTACTTAAATCTTTTACTAATTCGTACCGCTGTTGTTGCTTGGTGGCTTTTACATTGCTATGTGGTCTTGCACAAAGATGTATTTCATCCACCAATAACAAATCCCATTGTTGTTCCTTAATTTGTTGTTTAATGTCCGGTGATTTTGCATAATCTATGGAAGCAATCACAAACTGAAAATATTGCCATGGATTTGCTCCGGCAGGTAGTTCTTTTTCAAATTCTTTTCTGGAAAACGAATCAATAATAGTTGCTTTGATGTGGAAGAAATAATCAAGGGCTTCTTTCCACTGTTGCTTTAGGTTGGCAGGTGTTAGGAAGACTACACGTTTTACTTTTCCTCTCTGAATTAATTCTGAAATAATTAAACCAGCCTCTACTGTTTTTCCCAAACCAACATCATCACCAATTAACATTCTTGCATTGGGTTTTTCCAAAGCTAATACAAGAGGTACCATTTGATAATTATATGGCACAACAGATGAACGGTGTAAACTCAGAAATGGAGCAGAACCATGTATTAAATCGAATTGATAGGCTCTTAATAAAAGACGCTGTGCAGATAAATCTCCTGGTAGTTCTGCATTGATTCTTTCAAATCTTTCTTCCCGAATATTTTCTACATCTGCTAAGAATATGCGTTGATCGCTGGAATCGCCTGTTATTGGAGTAGCTACTACTTCCAAACCATCAAATTCGTCAACTCGCCAAAGACGGTTACGCATGTTAATAATGATGCCGGGTTTTATGTTGGTGTTAATCATTATTTCTTCTTACGTTTTATAAAATTTAGTTTTTGCTCTGCAACCTGCATTGCTTCATTCGCCATCTTTTCATCTTTTACCACTTCATAAATTTGGTCGGCTAACCATAGTGTCATTAATTCATCACTACTGGCTTTAAGTATTTCGGCAATGATGGGTATCTGTTCCCGTTTGAGTTGCCGCAAACCTTTTTCAATTTTACTCAGTTGAGCCGTGTCCATTTCAAGCAATGGTGCAACCTGCCGCAAATACAAATTTTGCTTCTCCCTGAGTGTCCTTACTCTCTCACCAAATTGACTTTTCATCGTTTTAATATTGACTTGTCAAATCTTGGCAAATATAGTATAAGTTTTCGGGTGCGTTCGTAAAAAATGGCTCTTTTGGTTTTGCGAAGGTTCGGCTTGTGTTTCGGGCAAAACCAAATGTGCCATTTGTGCGTCTGGCTAAAATTGAATTAAAAAAAATGTGCGGAGGGGAAAATAAAAAATACAGAAGGGTCGGCAATGAGTGACGGCTCAGTTGCTGTCCAGTTGAGATATGGTCTGTATGTTGGTCACCTGTCAAAATGGTTTGTCTTTGTTTTAATGTTTAAATTTTGGTCGGTCAGTCGTCTTGTGAACGGTCGTCCTACCATTGGCTATAACGGTTTCGGGCTTGGCGAAGGTGGCGATTTTCACCACAAATGTTGATGCGGAGTACCAAACTTTGATTAACCACAAATGTGTCTGCGGAGCACTGAACCGCCACTTTTGCCAAACCCGTGTTAGTGGCTGGCATTCTGTTCTGTCGTCTGTTGGTTAGCATAATTGTCAATTCGTTTGTTACGTGCTTTTATGAAATCCATTACTCTTTTTTTGTAAGTCAAATATTCATCAATGTCCGCAAATGTTGGTTTTGTTTTGAAATTGTCAAACGGTAAGTAAAACTTAATATTTTCATTCTCGTCAACAAGGTCGTTGAGTAAAAAGAAGTCAATGTAACCTTTAAAATTCTCAAACAAGTCGAAGAAGTCCTTGTATCTTAAAAATGTGTCGTTAAGTGGGTTTAGTTGTCCTGAGTAAAAAAGTCTGATACATTCTAAAGTCAGGTCAAACCTGTCGTCAATTAAGCTGTTTATTCCACGAGCTTGATTGATTGTAAACTTGTTGTCTATTTTATTTTTCGGAAAAAGGGTGTAAGCACCAATAGTTGAACCTACGTCAAAAAGTTCGTTTACTTCATTTGGAATTTGTTTTATCAACCATTGTTTTCTTGTCTGATTTCGATATGAATGAGTTATGGCATCACTGCCTAAATTAAATTCTCCAAGTTCCGATTTGTGATATAAATATGCTCTACTTTTTTTGTTGTCTAATTCAAAAGATTGTCCGTTTGGCAATGATTTACTCCATAGCATTTTATGATATAAGCGAAGTGTCGGACTTGTGCTGTCAGGGTCACCACCATTTGCGTCTGTATAAACATTAAACGTTATATCTATTTTCATTTTTTTCGGTCGTGTTATTCTATGCGTAACGGTCGTCCTATGCTTGCCACTAACGTTTTGCCTTTAGTTCGTAACCAGATAAAAAGTAATAACTTTCCGAAAGGGAAACGGGTGACCTAAAACGTTTTGTAGGAGTAAGTCCTTCTAGCTGCATAAGTCCCG
>CANGYR010000022.1 GCA_947458275.1 Chitinophagaceae bacterium | reverse complement strand
GGCAACAGGAGTCATGCCCCGATCAAAGCGAACGCTCTCCAACCAAGGCCTCTATCATGTCTATAACCGAGCGGAGCTCGGCCAGCCCATCTTCGAGTCAGACGGCGCCAAGGCCGTCTTCCTTGAGACTATCCTTCGGGTGAGCGAGACGCTGACTTGGGAACTCCATGCCTATGCGATCATGACCAACCATTTCCATTTGGCGCTCACGACGCCCCAGGCGGACATCGAAGTAGGCATGCATGCCCTCCTGTCGGGCTTCTCGAACAAACACCGCGCCTACCGGGGGACAATCGGCCACGTCTTCCAATCTCGCTACCGCGCAGACCACTACCCGCTCGGCCAGCTGGCTGGAGACAAGGTCGACTATGTCCACTACAACCCCGTCGCGGCAGGAATCGTATCCCTGGATGAGCTTCGGCATTACCCATGGAACAGTTACCGGCTGATCTGGCAGCCCGCCCTGCGCGACCGTCTGACGATCGGGCCGATGCTCGGAGCCTTGTACGGTCTCAGGGACGAACCTGCCGGATGGCACGCCTACGAAGAAAGACTGCGCCTGCGAATGGCATCGGCCGAACGTAGCCTCACCGATGACGAGCTTTTCGGTTTGGCGCGTAAGACCAAAGCCGGGGCACTACCCGAAGCGGTCGGTCTACCCGTACGTGCCGGGATGACATCCGACGGCCACCGACAGGAACGTGCCGCCGAACAAGAGCGTATCCTAGGCGAAGCGCTCGCCGCCGCCGGTATCCTGCCGGAGGATCTACCTGGCCTCGGCAAGAGTGCCGGCGTTAAGGTCGCGGTAGCGCAGGCCATCCAGGCGCGTACCTTGGCGAGTTCAGGGTGGTTGGCAAAGGCACTGCACCTCGGCAGCGCCGCCAACGTGCGCAAACTTCTACGCCAAGCCAAGGGGTCAGGCCGTTATTGAATCTGCCTGATACCAAATCCGCACTTTATCTACGCTTTTAGTATCAGTGTCCTAAGAGTAACGGCCTGACCCCGTATTCGGCCCCGACCTCGTCTTCGTCCAGGAGCTTGATGTCCAGATTATCGAGGATGTTCATGATGCTCTCGATCAGTTCCGGGTCGGTGGCGCAGTCCGGGATGACCTCGTTGATGTTCTGGACGGTCACGAAACCGTTCTTCTTAGAGAGGACGACGAGGCGTTGGACTTTGTGGTTATTGTCCGGACTGAGATGAGGATCAGGAGTAAATCCCTCACCGTCCGAATTAGGATTACTACAATTTTCCATAAGGCTAAATAACGGGTTAGGGGCTACGGATGCGACAGGATACTCTCGCCAATTAGGCGGCGACGAGCTCTTCGGGCCAGGCGACGATGGCCGACTGGGACTTGTCGGCGTGGGCGCGGCGGAAGACCTCGAGGGTGAACTCGTCGACGACGTCCGGCATCAGCAGGTCGAGCAGACGACCGGCGAGCTCTTGGTCCTGCGTATGGAAGGTGAGCTCGACGCGGTTGATCCGGTCGGTCAGGCGGCGGACCGTGAAGCGGATCGAAGCGGCTTGGTCGACCCCCTTGACGCGGAAGCCGAAGGCCTCCTTGCCGGGGACGAAGGAGCGGCTGAGGCGGTCCTCCTGGCGGAGGAGCGTCTCGACACGCTCCCGGAGGGCGGCCTGGGGGAGAAGCGTCCGGGCGGGGACGGTGAGGAGGGAGGCGGAGGACATGAGCATGGGGGTACGCATAAGAAGGGGGCGAAAGGGATGGATTGTCTTTTTTTAGGCACAAGAGGTCCTGGTCCCCCTGCCCGGGAGATTTGGAAAACTTGGCGAAAACGAGTTAGAAGCGGTTTTTAGCTACTTTTCCGGGGTTGATTCCGGAGGGAGGTGGCGTGGGCGCTTCGTACTTTCACCCACACACTATACAGCATGTTTTAAGAATTTTCCTATTTCCAGGCAAACATCGACCCAAAACATCCCTCGACGATCTGCACCAAACCATTGATTTCATTGATCTAAATGAATGTATCCATTTTTTAGAAGATTTCTGAAGTTTATTTGACACGGGTTTTCGGAAAACCGCATGTCCGCACTTAAACCATTAATCTACAGGGATTAGCACACTTATACCCCTGAAAGAATCTCGAAGCGGAGGCCCCACCACCCCCTTCTCATATCGGTAAATATAAAACCAGGAGCGCGATCTTGAAATAAAAGATTTGAGCCCAATCTTCATCGAGTGGCCTCATCCCTCTTAGAGTTACCGGCAAACTTCCAAGAGGCGTTAACCTGGTTCGCCAACAATCGAGGTAAACTGCAGAAAGTCCCGGCTAAGCTCGCAAGCGGAGCCTTACTTCAAGGCAGCCAAGGAGGTGGCATATTTTGTCCCCAAGGGCAAAAATATGCCCTGAGCCTGAAATCGACCATAGGCGCACAACTCAATTCCATCTACGCGGACGCTGAACCGGTCTTCCATGATGACGGAACGTGGACTTACGACTATCACGAAGTCCGCAGCAAACCAAACGCTGCCGGCAAGGAGAAGAACCCGACCTGGAAAAACATCCGCCTAATAAATAACTTAAACGACGGTATTCCAGTTGGGGTTTTCAGGGAGGTTATGATTCCAGGATCGAAAGTTAAAGCACATCAGATCCTCGGCATAGCTCAGGTCGTAGCTTACGACGAAAGGACCGGGTTCTTCACACTCAAAAGCGCTCAGAATTATTCCGATAGAGGTAAATTAAGCATCGAAGATCTCGACCGAGATACCCGCAAAACCGTGACAACCGTGAAAGCTGTCAGAGAGGGCCAGTCGCTATTTCGTGCCCAGTTGCTTGAGGCCTACAGAGGAAGATGTGCGATCACTGGTTACGACCTCCCTGATGCGCTCGAAGCCGCGCATATTGCACCGTACCGCGGAAGACAGACCAACATAATTAGCAACGGCCTACTGTTGAGAGCAGATATCCACGGCCTCTTTGATGCTGGCGTGATCACTATCGACTCAAGCAACCTTAATGTCTTGTTGAGCAAGTTCGCTGCTGGTTCCATGTATGTCGATGAGCTCTCCGGTGCTAAACTACGGATACCCACACAAGAGTTACACGCACCAGACCTTACTTTAATTGCATCACATAGAGAAAAGTGGGCACACTGCTTCAATAACTAAGGATCCGTGAACGCTCAATAAGCGGCTTCTTTATTTGTCATTCCCTAGCTCCCTAGCGGAAGGGATCAGGTTAGGCATAACTTCCGGACTGGGCGAGGGACCGCCTCACGACGCACCCTTTCGAGGCATTCGGCGTGGGGAGATCTCAAGCTCATGAAGAAACCGCCCGCGGATTACTCCAAGGGCGGTTTCTTTGCGTGGGGACGAGCGGGTCAGGCTCGCTTGAGCTTGGCCAAGGCCGCCTCGGTCGCGATGAGGTAGAGTTTATATCGGGCGCGGGAAATGCCGACGTAAGCCTTGCGGCGGTCGCGCAGGGTCTCGACCTGATCTAGGTCGGTCACGATGACCACATGGCTCTCCATGCCCTTAAACTTAAAGACGGACGTCGCCCGGATGGCACCCGGCACGCGGGGGGCAACGGGATCATACGGCACGAGCGGGAAGCCTCCGAGGGTGGTCTGGCCTTCAAAGGAAGCCTTTCCAGCACCGCGCATGCTTAGGACCACGATGTCCTCGGGCGAATACTGGCGGGTGGCGATCTCGGGAGCCAATTTCTTCTGCACCAAGGCCTCGAGCATGGCGAACTCCTTACCCGGCATCAGCGGAGCCGTCATCACTTCCGGGCCTTCGAGCGCGAGACCATCTGACTGGTAATCCAACTCCATGGCGGCGCTGACCCTTTCGGCGATCTGGGCCGTGTTGCGCCAGTTACCCTTCAGCACGAATTCGGCGGCATCATCGAGGGTCGCCGTATGCTCGGCCAGCAAGCCGGATGGCACGGTATCGGTCGTCGGAGTCAGCACTTGGTTCAGGTCTTCGAACCAACGCCAGCGACCCTTGGATAGTCCGCCCTTCACGAGGGAGTCCAGCAGCGCCAGTTTATCGCCGTCATCACGGAAGTCTTGCCCCTCGTCGACGATCAGGACGTCGAACTTGGCCTCTTCCGCCAGCCCCTTGGCCGCAGCGATGGCCTGCTGCACCCGGCTCTGATAATAGGCTGAATGCCCGTCGGATTTGCCGGCATCTCCCAGCAGTCGGTCCACATGGACGTAGAAAGAGCCCGTAATCGCGGTGAGCAGGCCTTCGGAGCGGGCGACCTCACCCAAGAACGATCCCAAACTGCGGTTAAAGCACACGAGTCCGATCTTGGAGCCAGGACGCTCGCGGAGCTCACGACGGGCGACCTCGACCGCCAGAAGCGTCTTTCCGGAGCCAGGGCCGCCGATGACCCGGAGGCGCTTGCTGCCCTGCACCGTATCAAGGGCGCGCAGTTGTCCGGCGGAGAGGCGGATCAACTCACGTTCGACGTCGGTCGCCGAGAGGCTAGGCACCATCAGGAGATCCGGACGAAGCGCGTCGGCGATCTGGAGGAGCTGCGCATCCGTAAGCGGATCAGGCAGCCTGATCTGGTCTAAGGGAAGCTCCACGATCGGACGAGGAGTCAGGCCGGCCTCGACCATCTGCTTCGCCTCGGCCTTTTGGGAGGTCAGGTCCTTGCGCTGACGACCTTCTTTGAACTGCTTTTCCGCTTGGTCGAAAAGACTATGAATCGCCGCGAGCAAGCTACCCGCCCCGACCAGGTTCGACTGGTCGATCACCATCTGGTCGACCGCCTCGATCGAATCCACCACGAGGACCGCGTCCGGGAAGACCACCGCTCGGCCGAAGAGGGCTTCCGCCCGGGGGTCACCCCGGCCGAAACGGTCTTCGAGATATTCGCGGACGGCATGGCTGTTTATACGGGACTGGTAGAACGGGGACTTGTTCTCCTTGATCCACACCCCGCCCTTCCAGCGCTCCCAGCGACCGGCTTGGCGCCGCAGTTTGCCGCCCTTGACCTCGATGACCAAGCGGCCCCGGGGGTGCAGAATGATGAAATCGACCTCCGACTCCTGCTGATCCCGACGTGCGGCGACCTCCAGGCTCGGTATGACCACGAATTCATCGGGCAGCTCGGACTTCAAACGGTCGAAAAAGACCCTTTCGGGGTGCCCCTCATCCTTGTCTTCAATAAAGTCAGGTATGCATCGTGCCATAGGCGTGTGATGTCAGGTATGGCCGCCTAAGCAAGACCACCCTCCGCCCCTTAAGTCCGACCGGTCGCCCACCCAGCTCGCCGGAATCATCTGCTACGGCGCTTAATATTATTTATAAAAAGAAGGCCCCCAAGGGCTTGCACTGACTTCAAATCAGGACAAAACGAACAGACCCCCATGAGCAACCCAGCCCTGCAAGGCAACATCCGGACGGTGATGACAGCCGTCAAATCCGGGCAAACGGTCGACGAAGCAGAAATTGAACTGTATCAGCAGCTGATCGAAAACGACACTGCGGAGGTTATCGCCAAGCAACGCTCAAAGGCGGCCGCTGATGTCGTCCGCGAACGTCTCGCGAAAATCTATGACGAGCGCGACCCACGAATCGCCGTCAACCCTATCACTCGTCATGAACGCTGGTACCCTGGTCCGATGGAAAACGACCACCTCTGGCCGAGATACCGAGCACGCTTGGTCGAGAAGGGATATACACCTGAAACGATCGAGCAGATTCATTCCGATACGAATCGAATCACCAGCAACCTTGGCAGCCCTTCAACGAGAAAGTTCCGTCGGCAAGGCCTTGTCGTAGGTCGCGTACAAAGCGGTAAAACATCCAACTTCATGGGGCTGCTCGCGAAGGCAGGTGACGTAGGTTATCGCATGATCATCGTCCTGGCGGGCACGACGAATACCCTACGCTACCAGACCCAGGAACGGCTCCAAAATGAGCTTATCGGGTTTGATGACAAAAAATGGCGTTGGCTCACCCAAGCCAAATGCGATCCGGCCACCCTTCGGGTCGATCCCCTTGGTGAGTTCAATGAAATCGGGACAGCATCCCACACGATGTCCAATCCGGGAGTACGAGTCATCGCCGTCATCAAGAAGAACGTGACGGTGCTCACCCGCCTGCGACGATGGTTCACCGGAATTCCTGACATCGAAAAAGAGATGTGCCCGGTGCTCATCGTTGACGACGAGTGCGACAACGCCTCCATCAACACCAGGGGGCCTGACGAGGATCCTGCAAGGATCAACGGTGAGATTCGCGATATCCTCGCTATGCTACCAAAGGTAAGCTACGTCGGCTATACCGCTACGCCCTTTGCGAACGTCTTGACCAATCCGGATGCAGAAGCACAGGACCTTTACCCTAGGGATTTCCTTTTCGCGCTTCCGCTGAACCCTGAATACTTCGGCCCAGAACGTATCTTTGGCCGGGACTCCGAAGGCCCTCATGACCTAGGCGCGGAAGGAAACGACATCGTACGGACGATCACCCGAGAGGAGTCGGACCAAGTTTGCCCGGCCGCGCGGACAGCAATGGACACCTTCTCTTTCGAAACCCCTCCGTCGCTAGTCGAAGCAACCCGCTACTTCCTTCTTAATTCTGCAGCCCGAATCGTCCGAGAAAAAAACTCAGGTCGTGATCCGGAATTCAAGTCCATGCTGGTCAATACGGCCCCGTGGGTCCGGGTACACAGAATGACGAAGCCCAAGATGGATGAACTACTCAGGATTCTTAAGGCTGATTTCGCAAATAAGTCGGCCGAGTGGGAAAGCCACTGGAATGAAGAGTCGGCAAAAGTCCAACAAGAGCAGATCGGTTGCAAACAACCAAAAGTAACCTGGCAGGACCTCTCGAAGGAGCTTACCCCGAAGTTCTTCGACGATATCAAAGTCATCGTCAGTAACAGCAGCCCGAACGAAGCCTCGAATCTCAACGCCGAATACGATAAAAAGAATCGTGGCCGGGTTCTAGTCGTCATCGGTGGCAACACGCTCTCCCGTGGGATCACTTTAGAAGGCCTGACCGTTTCCTACTTTGTGCGCAAGTCCTCCGCCTACGACACCCTGCTCCAGATGGGCCGGTGGTTCGGTTATCGCAAGGACTACGAAGACATGCCCCGAGTTTGGATGACCGCCGAGATGGAGGATCAATTCCGCCGTCTTTCCGGAGTCGAGATGGATATGTTCAACGAGTTGCAATCCTTCATGACCGGTAAGTCGCCCGCTGAAGTGGGACTACGCATCAGGCAATGCCCAGGCATGCAGATCACGGCGCGCGCCAAGCTCATCTACGCCAAACAGTGCTCCATCGACTACAGCGGTCACATGGAGAACTCCACTTTCCTGTTCAGAAAAGACAAGGCTGCCCTCGAGAATAACATCAAGGCAGTGGAAAGTCTGATCACCCGGGTGGGAGGGTCGGACAAGTTCACGCGACGAAGCCAGCACCTCCTCACGCGCGGAGTGGATAAAGCCGAAGTCATCAGGTTCCTCGAGGAGTACGCCTTCCACCCGAAGAACCAGAAACTGGATGCGTCCATACTCAAGAAGTACATCGCCGGACAGAACGACCAAGGCAGGTGCATCACCTGGAACCTCGCCATCAAGACCCGCAATGATGACGATAATTCCGGATTCAAATTGGCAGGACTCGCGATCAACCGACTACAGCTTCCGCGAAGCAAGAACTACGGGGAAGAACCTTTCGCCTACGTGCAGAATCTCTCGACCCGCGAAGATATCTTTGCCGATGCTGAAGACCCGATGGCGATGGAGGCGCAGTCCAAAGCCTCCAGCAGACAGGAAGTGCGCGGTGGATACGAAAACGGCGTCGGCCTCATCGTACTCTACCCCATCCATAAGGACTCACTTCCGGGTCCCAACTCAAAGACACGACTCAAGATGGACGCCGCCGCCGATCCGATCGGCATCGCCATCTATTTCCCGGGCAACCCGAAGGCGGCCGGGCAGCATGATTACGTCAGCGTGACGATCACTCCGCCGACCCCCGTCATCGAAGACGAAGACGAGAACGAACAGACCATCGCATGAAAACAGCAGCCGAAACCTTTGAAGCGATCATCGAATCGCTTGAAACTATCGACCTTGTCGCCACCCCGACCAAGGGTGTGCTTAAGTTCCAGAAACTGGAACTAGGTCACGACGGGGGCTATGAAGCACGTCTCAGCATGGACGAGAATCGAACGATTTCCCTGTGGCTGAACAGCACCGATAAGTCCGAGCAAAAGAAGACCTTCTGGCAAAGCAGTGGCATCAAGGCCACCACCCTTGCCAGCGACTCCGGCACGGATCACTCATGGGTCGTGGTAGAAGCAGATGAAATCTTCTCTCGCGACCTCTTCGCCTCGCTGACCCAGTCCATCGTCAGGAAATACCTAACAGGGACAGGCGAGACCAAAGCTAAAGTCGGCGCCGCGCTGGATGAATGGAGCGAGCTATTCCTGAAGAACAAGAATGGACTCGATGCACAGAAGCTCTCTGGGCTTATCGGCGAACTCCTCACCCTGCGCGACTTAGCGAAAGAGTGCGGCCCGGAATGCCTCGAAGCTTGGCAAGGATTCGAAGGCGAGCGCCATGACTTCAGGAAAGGCAGCATCGCCCTGGAAGTCAAAGTCACGACCACCCCTGGATCGATCGTATCCATCAACGGCTCGACCCAACTTGAGGCACCCTGCGATGGCACCCTTACTCTCCGTTTCATCAGGCTTGAGAACACCCCCAACGGCTTGCTTCACCTTCCGGGTATACTCAGCGAGCTAGCGGCACTTGGACTCAGCAAGACCACCCTTGAGGAAAACATCCTGAAGCTCGGCGCCAAGCCGGCAGAACTTCAAGACACTGCACGCGCATTCTCCCAGCACGAGTCGACCTACTACGAAATCCGTGAGGGATTCCCAAGGATCACCCCCCTGTCATTCCACGGAAACACCCTCCCGGACGGAGTATCGGGCCTGAAATATAAGATCGACCTGTCTATCGCCAAAGAGCTCGCGCTGTCCGATGTGGCGAGCAAGCAAATCCTTCGCTCCTTCAAATGAGTAAGCTCTCCATCTTCACTGAAGTCATCACCCCGCTGGGTGGATTTGACTTCATGCAAGCGACGCGCCTCCTCGGCGTACCGAATCTCGACGATTACTCTCAGTTCGTCCGTGAAACCGCACAGAACTCCTGGGATGCCCGACGAGACAAGGAAAGCAAAGACGATGTGCATTACTCGATCAAAATCGGTGCCTTCAGCAACATGCAGGCAAAGATTTTCTCCACATCTATCTTCACGGGTGACAAGAAAGCAGACGCACTCATCTCGCAGCTCAGGGAACATACTGACGAAGGTAAGCCGTTTGTTATCGTCCGAGACGTCGGTACCGTAGGACTAGCCGGACCGACGGAAGCCAACGTAGCAGGAAAAAAGCGCAATTTCGTTTCTTTCGTCCGCAACATCGGACAAGACTCTCATGCCAAAAACGACGGAGGCGGGTTCGGGTTCGGCAAATCCGTCTTCTTTCGCTTCAGCGGTGCCAAGACATTGATCACTTACAGCCATACCGAGGACGAACATGGAAAGGCCGTAGCCCGCCTGATGGGCATGACCCTCAACCGGGACTGCTTCGAGCAGTATCATTGCACCGGCCGACACTGGTGGGGGGTAAAACCCGCGAGCGCGAAGGCTGAGTTCAACCAGCCCCTTACTGGCGAGCAAGCCGATGAACTGGCCGCCGCCATCGGGTTCGAGAAGTTCGGTAAAAATGAGACCGGCACTTCGGTGATGATCATCGAACCCGTCTTCCAAAGCATGGACAAAGATGGCAACTCCGTCGCCACCGCACAGGGACGCGCAATGATCGCCGAAGCTTTCCGAGAATCCTTTGTCGCTTGGTACTGGCCAAGGCTAATGGGCTCCGGCGAGCAGAACGGAAAGCTCATCTGCCAGATTCATCATGATGGAAAAACCATAAAACTATCCGACAGCATCGAGGATTGCCCGTTCAAATACTACGCCTTCGCGTTCGAACAGATCCAGCAGAAGATCGCTGATTCAAGCTTCGTACCCGATCCGCAGACTTACCTGAAAGAAGTCCGGTGGAAGGATGAGTCCTATGGGTACCTGGCTATCTTCAAGACGAACAAGGAAGAACGGCCCACCTTTGTCACAGAATCCCTGGTTTCCAATCACCCTCTTGCGACATTGCTTTGGTCCTCTGGTGACGCACCCGCCATCTCGAATCATGTCGCCCTCGTCCGTGGCCCTGGCCAAGTGATTCGCTATACGGAGATGACATCCTGCGCTCGACCGTCCCAGGAGTATGGCGCCGTATTCTTCCTGCACCCATCCGGATCAAAAGCGTCGGAAATCACCCTTGAAGTCAAAAACAGCGAACCGGCGGCCCACGACGAGTGGAGCGCGGTGAAGAGTCCTAGGGCTGGAAAGATCCTCCAGACCCTTAAAAGCCTCGTCACCCAATACGTATCGCCCCCCACGATCACCGGGACGGCGAGCTCTGGGCGCATGGGAAGAGTCGCCTTGACCCTCGGCGGCCTCTGGGGGGCCGGCGAAGGCGATGGAGGTGGTACCACCGAGCCCACTGATCCTCGTCCAGAGCCAGAACCATCTACACGCACGCCCAGAGGCGCCCTGAAGTTCAACTCCAGGCTGGGAAAGTACGGAAATAAGAAGTGCATCCTCATCGAGGTGACCATCCCCAAGAATATCGGCAACGCCAAGAAGGTTGAAGCCGAAGTAGTGGCAAGACTGCTCGGGGGAGAGTCGACGGAGATCGAAGACAAAGAGGCAGGAAAAGTAATCGGATGGTTCAAAAATCCAGACAAGGAACCTACCAAAAAGACGCTGTTATCCGAGGACAACGACCTCGAAATCACCGAGGAAATCATCGGGAAAAAAACACTCCTTATCATCCATAACGCCGAGGACTTCGGCCTGTCGGTCGAAATTAACTTGAAATAACATGCCAAAGATCAGCGCATCCCCTTTCAATACGCTACCGGCAGACTTTTCGGGCGTAAGTGTCGAGGTAACCAAAGGAACAGAAGGGAAAGTCCGGGCTAAAGATTTCGTCAAAGGCTACACCTGCGACCGACCGCTTACGTTCCACATCGCGGCCAGCATCAGCTGTCCAGATATCTTCGAGCTACTTGAACTCCACAAGGACGCTAGGCTCGTCTTCGTCGCGCGCGGACGTTGCAAATCAACACGTTTCACGATCAGCGAACGTTCAGAAGCGCTCGATGGTGCCAAAGGAAGAGATGTTAAATTCGACCTTACCCTACCCGCGGGGATGATCGCTGAGCAGCTGTCGCTCGAATTCTTCATCTGCATTGAGAAGAAAGGTACCAAGAATGAAGATTTCACGCCACAGCAGCACGCATCCATCCTCTGGGAGCATAAAGAACGGTACTACCTCGAAGGACTAGGCGCCATGTTCCCGACGACCATGGAAGAATTCAAGGAATCTGAAGGAGGGAAACTCGCGGCCTGGCGGGTAGACTGGAGCAAGACATCCCTGCACGGCAGCCCGTCGAGAGTCAGGCTCGTCCTTAACAGCCTGAACAAGAGCTTCATCAACCGCATTGATCCGCCCGGCGAAGGCAACCCTGACGAGACGGCGATGCAGATGCTCTATCATGGAGTCGCCCTCTCGCTCCTGGAGCACGCGGTAAAAAATGCGGATGACCTAGCCCGTGAAAAATACGAAGAAGGCACCCTTGGACAATACATGGCCAAGTTCCTCAACCTCCACTTCGGAATTAACTACGCGGCAGTGAGCCCGGCGAGCATCGCCAAGAGATACCAAGACAATCCGGAGATCGTTAAAGCGGTACTCCAATCCAAACTGCCACTGTCGGCGCTCCACGACTAACATGAAGCTATATCCTCAATTTCACCCTGTCGACAAAGACAAAAGTCTTGGGAGCGACTGGCAAAGGCTCGTCAATCTGATCAGGCTTCCGTTGCAAACACTGGAGGCCCAACGAAAAAGCCACTTCTCGGAGGACATGTTCGAGTTCAGCAAGATCGGCGTCCAGATCACGGATAAAGAGCTCGATGATATTTACTCCGAGCTTCTTGGCGTCGCGAAAAACCTGGCATACCCTAAAAGCAGGGACAAGAAAATCCATTCCGACGGCCCTTGGGCTGAGATCCTTCATAAGCGCATGGGTATCACCCGTAATGAAGCGAGCAAAGCGGGCATCTGGAATGCCCTCTCGTGCCACTACATGCCGAACCTCGTGGCATGGAGATGGGAAGACCCGAACAAGCCGGCAGAAACGCCTTCTGGACACTGGATCACCCAAGAAAAGCGCGAACGTCATGCCTTCGCGCGCCTGTGGTGGCGCGCAGAGCTCCTCAAAGACCCTGAAGACATGAAAAACCCTTACCACCTACTACATGAATTAGGTGAAGCCGAGATGAGCGAACTCATGGAACGTCCTGAGCTGGCGTCATACCCACGTATCTGCCGCGCTATTTCAAAGCACCACATCGAGAAGACGAAGAAGAAGTCTAATCGAAATGCCTTCCGAAACGGCCTGAAGAACCTCCGCCTTCGGGCTAGCATCCTCGATCTCGACGTCCTGGAAAGCGCCGGCAAGGCGGACGCTTTCACCATCAAGTGCTACGACGAAGTAAACTGACCTTATATGCCCCTCGACGCTAAAGTAATGACCCTTCGTGAGTTCTTCACGAAGTATCGAAAGCTGATCGTTCCCAATTACCAACGAGCCTACAAGTGGCAGGATGAGTACGTAGAGGACCTTTTCACCGATATCCTTGAAGGCTTACGCCTTCGCGAAGGTGCCAAAGATCGCTCGTGTTTCTTAGGCTCAATCGTGTTGTCTCATGACACTGAGACGGGCGTCACGGACCTGGTGGACGGACAACAACGTCTCACCACCCTGTCCGTGCTGCTCAACTGCCTCTCCAAGAAAGTCTCGGGCAACTCTCAACTCAAGAAGGACGTACGCAGGCTCCTGACCGTCGATGGCGTCAACCCGGTCATCCTTCATAAGCAGCAGAAAAACCTGCCATGCGACGACCGGCAGGCCTTCCGCGAGATCGCGACCAAAGAACAACCCAACCTGGCTCCGTTCGGCCCAGACCAGAAAAAGAATCAAAAATGGGAGAAAGAATTCAATTCGCACCTCATCGTACAGGCGAATGAAACCCTAGACAGACAGATTAACGATTTCGTTCAGCCTAAGAACGGCCAACAGCCCATCGAGGCATCCCTGATACTCGAGGCAATCATCGACGGCATTAAACTGGTGATCATCGACACCGATGAGCGCAAGGAAGGCATGCGCGTCTTCGCATCAATCAACGCGAGCGGCACCAAGCTTGAGTCATGGGAACTCGTCATGAGCGCTTTTTATAGTCACGGCACATCGCAGGAAGCGACAGACAGAACGGAAAACTTCTTCGAAGGTGAAAAGAACTCCCTGGCGACAGCGTTCGCTTCAACTGATGCTTCCAGCTCGGACAGCATGAGAAACGAATTCCTCCGCAGCCACTGGATCTCAGCCCACGGCCATATCCTCAAGGACGACCTGTTCGACGCCTACAACGATGAGCTCTCGAAGCACCCGAAGAACCACGAGAAATACATCCAGGAACTCGAGACATCCCTCCGCGCCTACAAGGCATTCAATGACTATAAATACAGCCACCCATCCGCGGGTGTCATCCCATTTGAGTTCCTTCAGACACTAAACAGCCTTCAGGCCAAGCTCAGTCGCCCTGCCCTCCTGGCCGTCGCCTCCCTCTTTGAAGATCCGGATGAACTCGAGGATGCCATGCAACGCGCCGCTTTCGTATTCGAGAAATTACACCTACGATGGAAGATCTGCAACCTTCGCGCTAACAGCATCGAGCATCCTTTGGCCGAACTTGCCAAAAAAATATCCAAAGGCTCTCTCGGGAATACTCCGAAGCAAGTGGAGGCCGGTATCATCGCAGAGCTAAAGAAACTCAAGGACGCCCCTTCGCGAGAGGACTTCATCGATAATCTGATGCTAAGAGACATGTTCCGCGAGGCCAAGGTCTCCAAAGCGATCGCCAGCCGCATCCATTATGCGCTGAAGCACCCCTCCAGCTCAAATCGAGCGCTTGACTACAAGCACATCCCGTTGATCACGGCCGGTTATACCCTAGAAAGAGGCATCAAACTCAAACATACCCAGTTCGACGACACCGTCCGGGTAGGCTACGGCTTCAAGGATGAGGAACAATTCAGGGAACTCATCAACAGCCTTGGCAATGCCTTCCTCGCTCCGAACGGACGGATCAATCCCAACCTTGAGTTCAATGGAAAGCTCCAGATTTCTACGCTCAACGCCAAATCCCTTAAGGCCCGGTGCGAAGAGCTAGCCGATATCGCCGCAGACGTCTGGCATTTCTAATGGTAACCTATCCGGCATGATCTCAGGCAGGATGTATCACAATCCCGTCGCGGCATTCAGGAAACGCTCGTAATCTCCCAGCCCGCAGAAAGTCATTTCATACTGATGAGGCTTGCCGGAGACCTTGGAGACCTTCACGCAGTCCTTCCCCACCATTGCCAGATCCTTGTAGGTATAAGGACGTTTCTCAGGTAGACGGTTCTTTATGCGGTCGTAACTAAGACCTGGCTCGATGGCCGTGTACAGCCAACGGCATAACTCATCATTCGGGTCACTCATCAGAGCCTTGTCCCCCTCCTGACAAACCTTCGCGCTCACTACCGTACCGTCTTGCAGCCTCAATGAGAAAGATTGATTACGTTCAGGCAGGAATCCGGGGAAGGCCCGATGTATCCAGGACGGGATAGGGACATAGGCCTCGCCGAATGAACGGACCCTGCCACCGGCATTCCATTGATTAATACCGGACTTTTCCTGAACCTCTCGGGTGCGCGTTGAGTACAGCGGCAGAATAACGAAATCTGTCGGTCGTTTGATGATCATAGGGGGCTGTAAATCGATCTCAGCGTCAATGACTTCATAGCTCCCGCGCGCGTCGTCTACGCGTGGATCGTCCTCATCTGAGCTATACTGGAAGACAAATTCCCCCTCCTCCGCCGGAGCCATAACAGGCCCAACCCCTGAGCTGATAGCAGGCGGAATAAGACCAGGCACCCCGCCTTCCATGATCTGTTGCAGGATGTCGCGATTGATAGGCAGGTCGATCAAGCCACCGAACTCTGATGGCGCCGGAATCACGACAGGGAACGCCTTAAGCAGGACTCGCTTTGATTTACTATACTTGTAGACATTTCGCCCATCAGAATACCCAAAACACTTGGCATCCGTGCGTGTCAAAATAGCCCCCGAAGAGTCTATCGGATAAAGAACAGACTCATCGACCAAGGACATCGGCTCTTCGTGGATCATCGCGGCTCCCTCCATACGAAGCAGGCAATGGTAGATAGCCCTCGATACGTCGATGCCGTAGGCAATCGCGTCACTGCTCAGACGGGCGTTACGAAGCTGGATGGCCTTCCTGAGCGACTGATCCGCATCAAGCCCATCGAAGGCACCCGCATTGGCGGAAGCCGTAAATTCAGCCACTTTCTCGAACTTACTCTTACCACTCCTGGAAACGCAGAACGTCTTCACCCCCACACCGACAAGCCCCGGGGCTATTGCATCAAAGGAGGAATTGTCGCCTGCCGTATCCCGGGCGCCAGAGGCCATAAGATAAAGGCGCTCGACGAACTTCGAGTCGACGTAAGGTATCGAATTATCGGTGAAAAGGTGCGATAACGAAGCAACCGGCTTAAGCAGCCTGACGTACTTATCGAAATCGCAACTCAGGCTCACAGTACCTTCGCGATCTGCTTGGCGATCCTGGCGATAAGAGGGACAGTGACGCTATTACCAAACTGGTGGTAAAGGCGACTTTCGGCCATCCCCTGAGGTAACTTGAAGTCCTCAGGAAACCCCTGAAAAAGACCGCACTCGCGTGGCGTCAGTTTACGGATCTTGCTGCCGTGCTTAAGCAACGGCACGTTGTGTCCTCCGGCGCCCATGTTAGCGGTCAAGGTGGGGCAAACGTTGCTCTTGTTCTCACGTACATATTGACGACGCCATTGATAAAGCGTCTCCTCGCTCTTAAGTTCCCGCTTGATCTGCGCATAGCAATCAAATCGTTCGGTATAAAAGTGACGTTCCTTCGCCTCTTCATGACGCAGTAGGTCCTCGATGGTCGTCGTAAGCTTTATTTTCTCAGGGAACTGGAATTCCCGACTCTTCGATTCATCGCGGAAACCAACGATGAACAGACGTTCGCGATTCTGCGGCACGTTAGCGTGCGTCATCGAGTTCAAGACAGCCTCCTTAACCTTGTAGCCGGCCTCCTCAAGCATCGGCTTCATGACTTCCGTATAGGTCTTCTTGTCATTATGGCTGAGCATACCCTTGACGTTCTCCAGGAGAAAGGCCGCCGGCTTTTTATCCTTCAAAATACGGATAATCTCCTCGAACACCTTGCCACGCTTGTCCTTCAGCCCTTTGCGCAGACCGGCGATACTGAAGGGCTGACAGGGAAAGCCCGCCACAAGCACATCATGACTTGGCACATCGCTCGATTTCAGGTCAAAAATATCCTCAGCATAACTATGCTCCTTGTCTGGGGATTTATGGTTAAGCTCGTAGGTCTTCCTGGCATCCGAATCGATTTCACAAGTAAGGACACAGGCTCCACCAGCATCCTCGAAACCGAGGCGCATACCACCAATACCGGCAAATAGATCGATGAACTTGTAAATGGGCTTCTTGGCCATGCCCCACCCAATCACATCTAATGCCGGTTTAAAAGCCATAAGTGGACACCTGTTCACCCCGGAGAACTGTCGCTGGCTTTACAAAAATGGATACTCCCTCAGGAAAATAGCATGAGTAAGCACGAGACCAAGATGACACGTTGGTATACCAAGACGCGCTACCCAAAGGGTTTCCTGATGGAAGAGTACCTAGCCTTGCCGCAGGGCAAGACGAACGGCAAGCGGCTGATGGACGGGGTCATCGTCTTCCGGAAGCCATTCGTGAAGCGCAAGCTGATTAAGGGCGAGCGAGTCGTGGTCGTGCAGTCCAAGCACCGACGTCTGGGTATGGGCCTCATCGGCCAGGTCATCGTCTCTCGCGACTTGGTCGCCCGCCTGGGCGTCAAGGTCATGAAGTCCGTCGGCGCCTGCACAGAGATTGATACAGTGATGCATCGCATGCTCCGGAAGCACCCCAGGTGCCGGGCGGTTGTTTACAAGAGTAGCGCCAAGAAGCCAGCCGCTCGCTGATAGGTTAAAAGGACGACTGGGCCGGCCATCCCTACCCTGGGATTGTGGATAATATTCACAGGTAATTGGCCGAGGGGGGTTGCAGGATTCCTAGGCGTTGGCATACAGAAGACACGTTAATGCCCCTCTGTCCGTCCATTTTCGTCGGTTGGTCACAGTCCCTCGCCAAGGCCGTTGCTTCAAGCCTCCTCAAAGGTCGAAGTGGCATGCCCGTAGACATGGGGAGCCATAGGGTAATCGTGCCCTCAAGCTTCGCATCGCGACTGATACAAGAGCTTCTTGCTAAACAAACTAGCGGGTTGCTTCTCCCTGAATTCCAAACACCTGACAAGTTCCTCAACTGGGGCGATGCCGATACTAGTGGGCAAGTTGACACGGGGACACGGGGGCACGGGGGCGAACAAGAGACATCTCACAGAGGCTTCGTGGCGTCCAAGGAGACCTGTCTGCTGGCGTGGGTGGAGGTTTTGACGAGTCCGCATTTTTCGCGGACGGATTTCCCGGCGTTGTTCCCGGCGGAGTCGACGCCGGACTTCACGTTCGAAGAGGCGAAGAAGTTTGCGGAGCAGCTGATGCAATTGCGTGACCAGCTGGGCGCCTCCCGCGATGGCCATGACTTCGCGGCGGTGGCCGCAGTCGTAGAGACGAATCCAGAACGCTGGAATAACCTCCACCGTCTCGAGCTGGCTTACCTGAACGTGCTGAAGCGCCTGGGCCAGCGTGACCACAACCAGGTCCGCACGGAATTGGCCAAGGGCGACGGGATGCCTGAAGGGGTGACGGACGTCTGGCTGGTGGGCCTGCTGGAACCGCAGCCGCTGTTGATCGAGGCGCTGGAACGACGCAAGGACCGCCTGAACATCCACGTAATCATCGGCGCCGATGAGGCTGATGCGGCGCTGTTCGACGCTTGGGGCCGACCTGATCCCGCCCGATGGGCGAATCGGCAGACGCCTTGGCCGAACTTCAAGGACGCGGTGCACCTGGCGACCGACCCGACCCACGCGACAGAACGTCTGGCCGAACTCCTCGGCCACACGAAGCCCGACCACGGGGCCTTCGCGGTCGCGCCGTGTGAACGCGAGACCTACCCGGAGCTGATCGCGGACAAGCTCCACAGCCTCGGCGCCGAAGCGGTCAATCCCTTAGGCGAAACCCACGCGGGGCACGTCCTCCACCATCGCCTGCGCGCCCTGCTCGACGTCCTGGACACACCGACCTTCGCGACGCTGCGTCGCGCCCTGCTCCACCCTCCCCTCGCCGAACGGCTGACCGGCGGACGCATCCCGTTCCACCCGCTAAACACGTTGCTTGATGCGCTCAGTCAACTGAAGCCCCCGCAAGACCTCAGCCGCACGCTCGACTTCGCCCTGAATCTCCCGCAACCGCCGGAGAGCGACCGACGTGGACGCTTCCAGTGGAAGCAGGTCGAAGGTCTCCGCCTGCCGCTGCAGGCCATCCTGCAGAAGATCGCCGAGCTCGCCGCCCTGCCGCCGCGCGAACTGGCCGCGCAGTTGCTCGTGCTTTCGATCGATCCTCCGAAGTCCGGCGATCCGCTCAGCCTGGAGTTCTCAAAGGAAGTCGCCGACGCCCTCGAGGAAACCCTCCGCTCCCTTTGCGCCTACCATCACGGCGTCACGCTCAGCCCGACCGAGTGGGTACGCCTGGCGCTCACGCTCACGGGCGAGCAGCGCTTCCGCCAGAGCCTCGCCCTGCAGCCGGTGAACCTCCCGGGCTGGATCGAAGCCCCGTGGGACCCCGTACCGCACCTGGTTGTCTTCGGGCTCACCGATGACCTGATCCCCCGGGCCAGCCATGCCCACCCCTTCTTGCCGGCCAAACTGCGCGCCAAGCTCGGCCTGACCACCCAGGAGCACCACTTCGCCAACGCGGCCTATACCCTGGAACGCCTGCGACGCTCCCGTGAGTCCGTCGACGGAGACCGGACCCACGGCCGCTTCGACGTCATCGTGCCCCGCTTCGACGACAAGGGCGACGGCTTGCGCCCCTCGCGCCTGCTGTTCCAGTGCGCCGACGACGAGCTCTCGATGCGCGTCCAACACCTGTTCGAGCAGGAACTCGAGACCGCCCCGGAACCCTATTGGCAGATTCCCGCCCCGCTGCGCTTCGACCCCGCGGCCCGCGCGGAGCAGGTCACGTCCTTCCGCCGCAGCATCTCCGCCACGGCCTTCAAGGACTACCTGACCAACCCGGCGGACTTCTGGCTCAAGCACGCCCTCGGGATGCGCGAGACCTCGCACGACGACCTGGAACTCGACCGGG
>CANGYR010000021.1 GCA_947458275.1 Chitinophagaceae bacterium | reverse complement strand
GGAGGCCAAGCCGGTTGATGCGCCCTCGACCGGGCAGAAGGAACGCCTTGAAGCCATGGCTCAGGAGATCCTGCGCAGCAGCGGCACCCGGCTGTGGGATTGAACGACGGCCTGCCGGACGGCGCGACGCCCCTCGATGGCGAGGAGCTGGAGGCAGATCCGCATGCAGGTGCCGGCCTTGCTCGCCGACATCGCCTCTCAAAGCCTATGCGCTTGAGCACCATTTTCACGGTGTTGTTGCTGACGGGGCCTAGGCAGTCCCAGCAACTCGCTCCAGCTAATGCAGGGGAAGTGGTTGTTGATCTGCTTGACGGGGTCAGTGCCCCAAGGCCACGGTGTAGTCCAGTACCAGGCTGATCACTCGCCCCAGGCAATTTTTTCGCCGGCCTGATCCACCACCAGCACCAGCACCCCGCCGCCGCTGAGCCGGTGTCGCCGAGATTGTGGTCCCAGAGCCCGTATCTCCTCACACCGACATATTTCGTGGCTTCAGGGGGTTCTCCTCGCATCCCCTTTTGGACGTGGGAAAAACCCCAAAAACGCTTAAGAACGGAGAGGGTGGCCTCTGAACCGGCTTTAAAAAAGCCTGCAAACACCGCCTTATAGGCGAGGGAGCTCGGCAAATACACCACCATTTGCACCACCACTTTGCCGGGCTTGTGGGGGATGCGCTGGGATCTCGGGGGACGACAAGCCGGATCAATCTTCCCGATCTTGTTAAACGCATAGGGCTCGTAAAGCCAGGAATCTGAAGCTCATTCAGCCGGGGTGACGGTCCGACAGGGCCCCATTGAATATGCACCGGATTACTTGCAACGGACGCTTGAGGGGGCTCGACACTCCGCAAGGCGCTGCGGCCGGCTGGGTCATGTCTGCCTTGCCAGGCGTCGTCCCCTCAGCGGGCGTCGAGCTCACGCTGCAGGCTCTTCCAGTCCTCCGGCAGCTCGCCGCGCTGCACCAGGCGCGAGAACACGGCGTAGCAGTCGTTGCGGTCGCCGTCCTTGCGGGGGAAGCCCAGCCAGAGGATCAACAGCAGGCGCCGGCCCTCCGCTTCAAAGGGGCGGAAAAACAGGCGGTAGCGATCCGGCAGGCCCAGGCCCTTGAGCCGGCCATAGCGGCGCAGCGGGCCTGTGAGAGCAAAGCGGCTGGCGTAGGGATCGGCAGCGATCCGCTCCTTGATCCCCTCCATCACCGCCGCCAGCAGCTTCACCTGGGGGTGCTGAACGAAGGACTGGGGATCGAGCTCCTGCTTGAGCCGTTTCACCTCGGCTTTGAGCTCGGCGTACTGCCGCGCGAAGAGCTGGGGCTGGAAGGCGATCGTCCAGCCATGGCGCACCAGCGGCGCACTCATGCCCCGAACGGCTCGCCTGCGGCGTCAACCGTCACTCCGGCCAGCAGCTCGTCGTCGTCTGCCGCCATAGCCTCCGTGTAGAGCACAGGGCCTTGATCGGCCGTCAGTGCCTGTCGGCTGAGGAAATCGAGGAACAGTCCGAGCATCAGGGTGTCTTCTTCTGCCTCGCCCTGCTGCTGCTCTTCTGGTTCCAGGCGTAGCAACAGCGTGCTGTCGTCCAGCACCTCCACTTGGCCGGCGGCTCCAGCGAACTGGGGATGGTCCCGGTAGAAGGCTGCCGGCAGCCGCAGGCCGGAGGAGTTACCGATCCGGGTCGGTGTGACGCGGTAAGGACTGACAGCCATGGCAAGCGACGCCTCACGGCAGGACTTACGTCATGTTAGTCCGTTTCGCTGTGGTTCTTGCCGCCGCCTTGCCATCAAGCCCCAGCTGCTGGCGCAACCCGGCGCTATCGATCACCCCCCGCTCATGCAGCACCAGCGACTCCTGCACCGAGAGCTGGGGTTTGCGTGGTGGCTGCGGCGGCACCAGCGGGCCGATCTCCACGTTGCAGACCACTGCGGGACCTGCTTGAGACCCGGGCCTGAGGGTTCAGGGGAGACGGCTGAGCCGGAGCTGGTTGGGGCTGAGAGCTGATCCGCAGCCAGACTGACGAGCACCATCGCTGGATTGACCCATGCGGCGTGATCACGCGACAGGAAGGGGCTGAGGAGAACCCTTTCATGGGCGACCGATTGATCATCTCTGACAACCGTGAGGACCCAGGCAACCCGCTGGTGCTCGACGGTGAGTCCATCGACGCCGCGGCGAAGGATCCGCTGGCGATCGGAAAGATCATGGTGGATCAGGTCTGGGCGGAGGGGACCGACCCCACCGGTGGGGGCCTGTACTACGAGCGCAACAGCAACCAGCACCGCCGGCTGCAGGTCTTTGAAACAGGCAGCGAGGACTTCATGACCGGCGGCTGGGTGCGGGTGCTGGCCACCGCGGAGCAGGTCCGCAAGGAGCGTCCTGGCATGGAGCGTGCTGCCAAGGCGGGACTGGTGAGGATCCATGGCACCCACCGAGGCGTGCTGCTGGTGGAGTTCTTGGACGTTCCCTGGGGCTGAGCAACCGCCGCAGGGCTCCGGTCGGCGACGGCCGTCCTTCAGCGTGCCACGGCTGCGCCGTGGCGTGCATCGGCCAGCCGCCGCCGCCCTCCGCTCCGGGGCCGGTGTGGGGGTGGGCAGGCATGGCAGCTCTCCCGCGGCTGCGGTGGCCGGGCAGTTGCCCCGTGCACGGGGCTGGGGTGACGCCCCAGGTTTCCTCGCGCGGCTGCGCGGCCGGCTGGGCATTCAGGGCTGAATCTGGCGGGCCTGCTTATCACCTTTCTGATCCGTCGCCGCATGGCCTTACTTTGCGTAGATCCGTTGCCCCGCAGCCGCTTTGTCCGCTGCTTAGTGCGTTTGTACTGGTAAGATAAGAGCTGCGCCAAAGGCCGCGAGCCCATCGCCTGCGGCAACGAAATCCTCGGACAACTTGCCCCGTTCGTTTGCTCTGTAGCCCATGAGCTTGTCCTCTGCTGCAGTGGCCCAGGCCGCTGCATTGTCTTCCCTTGGCCTCCTGCCGCCGCCGGCGTTGGCCCATCGCTCGGTCGTCATCGTCGCCGCTGGTGGCCGTGATCTCGTCTGGTCCCAGGAGCGCATCGCCTCCGCCTTGCTCCAGCGCAGCGGTGGCCGGCCTGTCCATCTGCTTCTTCATGGCGGGGCCCGTTGCGCTGATCGCGCCATCGGTCGCGCTGCCCAGCAGCTCGGCTGGCGGGTCCAGTCCCTCGCCGCTTGAGCGGCAATCGCCGCCCCGTTCTTCTTGTCCCTCATCCCCATTCACCACCCCATGGCCGTTCTCACTGCCCCAGCCGCTCCTCTCTCGGCAGTTCTCGCCCCGGCCGCCGGGCCCGGCCTGCTCCCTGCAGCGCACCGGCTCCCTGTGGCAGCTGGGCATCGAGGCCCAGGAGCTCACCACTGCCATCGGCCAGCTGGCTGAGCAGCTGCAGAGCGATGACGACGACAGCCGCAGCCAGGCCCTCGCCGCCAAGGCCGATGCCACCTGTTGGGTGATCGAGCACCTACACCGCCCGCGTACGTGTCACCGTCACCGCCTGCCACGGCAACCGCTTCGCGGAAGCTCAAGCGCTTCGAGGTGGACCTCGGCCAGGCCCATCAGTCCGCCCTCAAGGAAGCCGAGACCGATGCCATGAAGCGGGCGCTGATGACCTTTGGCAATCCCTTCGGCCTGGCTCTGTACGACAAGCGGCAGCGTGAGGTGACGCCCCAGCTAACACCTCAGCACCAGGAAAGGGTGGCGATAGCAGCAGAGCCCCGGTCCATGGGGCTGCCCCTGCACCCCAACAGGATCCAGGGCTGCTCCCCCTCGATGCAGCCACGATCCATACGCTGCACGACACCATCCGCAAGTTGCCCCGTCCACTGCTGGAAGCCCTCACCCACGGCTTCCGCAAGCGCTTCTCCATCCCTGAGGAGGCCGCGACGATCGCCGTTCGGATCGTGCAGAAGCGGCACCATGACTGGATTGAGGCGTTTCTGGCTCAGCACCAGCCCAGTCGGGCTGCCGAGTCCTTCACCTAAGCCGGCGAATCCGCTGCCTTTGCCTACGATTGACCTATGGCTTTTCCCCGGATCAGCAACGATCCCGCCGTGATGGGCGGCAAACCCTGCATCCGCAGGCTCCGCATCACGGTGGACACGGTCGTGGGGCTGATCGCCAGTGTCAGCAGCCGCGAGCGGATCCTGCAGGCCTATCCGCAACTGGAACCTGCAGGCATTGATGAGGCGCTGGCCTAAGCCGCCTGGCGCCTGGAAGAACGGGAAGAGGCACTGGTCCTGAGCTGATGGTCAGGTTGCTGGTCGACATGGCTGTTTCAACGCAACAGCCTCTCGACCAAATGGATGCCCCTGTTGCGGGCCGCCGGCCTTGAGGCGGTGCTCTGGTCCGAGGTGGGCGATCCGAGGGCGCCAGATTCGGCCTTGATGCACTAGGTCACTGCCAACGGCTATGCCGTTTTCACCCACGACCTGGATTTCGGCACGATGCTTGCCCTCAGCGGCACCAATGGACCAAGCGTGGTGCAGGTGCGTTGCCTGTACGGGCTGCCCAAGGCAGTCAGCTCGCCAGGCTCTGTGACAGCTCATGGAGCGCCTGCACCACTTCAGTTTGCAGCATGACTAAGGTCGTGCCCTCTTGATTGTCGGTCGGCACCTCCAGTTGCAGCGGCAGCACTTCGCTGGGCCTGGGATTCAGGGCATGGGCGTCGAACTGGGCCGAGGACTCGGGGATCACCTCTTCCCCCTGTCGCACCAGTTCCTCGCTGCGGTTCGGCAGGTTCCAGGCACCGCCGAGGGCATCGCTCAGGAGCAGCGGCCTCTGGTGATCCACCACCTGCCCGGGTGAGCGGGCCGTCAAGCGCAGACGCCACCCGGCTGGATAGGCGGGATCAGGCTGCTCGAACAGGGTCAGGCCCCAGAGATGACCCGAGGAATCCGTGAGGGACCAACGCTGTGGCTCGAC
Source organism: Chitinophagaceae bacterium (assembly GCA_947458275.1). GTDB lineage: Bacteria > Bacteroidota > Bacteroidia > Chitinophagales > Chitinophagaceae > Ferruginibacter. Next base: position 16,775 of record CANGYR010000021.1, on the reverse strand, counting down.
TGCTGCCTGGGCCTGGAGCGGCAGCACCATCAGGGTCAGGGCAAGCAGAACAGCGGCGACCACTGGCCGCCAGTTGGGTCGATGCAGCCGGCGCGGAACTGGGCAGAAACCCGCACCAGCCCTTTGAGAAGAAATGCTCATAACGCCTCTGACGTCATAGTGGGCTTCAACGCTACTGTGATATCGGGAAGAGTCGGTTCTCGGTTGGTCGTCCACCACGATGGGCCGCCCTCGCCTTCGCAGCTCTCCCCAGTCCCGTCTTCATTTCTCGCCATGACGACAACCATCCTCAAGCGTTCCTGGGGCAACCCATGGAACAGCTTCAAGGACTGGATCACCAGCACCGACAACCGCCTCTATGTGGGCTGGTTCGGCGTGCTGATGATCCCCACCCTGCTGGTGGCCACCTGCTGCTTCGTGGTCGCCTTCATTGGTGCTCCCCCCGTCGACATTGACGGCGTCCGCGAACCCGTCTCCGGCGGCCTCCTTTACGGCAACAACATCATCACCGCCGCGGTGGTGCCCAGTTCCAACGCCATCGGCCTGCATTTCTACCCGATCTGGGCCGCTTCCAGCCTTGATGAGTGGCTCTACAACGGTGGCCCCTACCAGCTGATCATCTTTCACTTCCTGATTGGCATCTTCTGCTGGATGGGCCGTGAATGGGAACTCAGCTACCGCCTGGGGATGCGTCCCTGGATCGCCGTGGCCTACAGCGCGCCGGTGGCTGCCGCCACCGCCGTGCTGCTGGTCTATTCGATCGGGCAGGGCTCCTTCTCCGACGGCATGCCCCTCGGCATCTCGGGCACCTTCAACTTCATGCTCGTGCTCCAGGCCGAGCACAACGTGCTAATGCACCCCTTCCACATGCTCGGCGTGGCCGGCGTGTTCGGTGGCGCCCTGTTCGCCGCCATGCATGGTTCCCTGGTCACCAGTTCGCTGGTGCGGGAATCCACGGAAATCGAATCCCTCAACAAGGGCTACAAGTTCGGCCAAGAGGAAGAGACCTACAACATCGTGGCAGCTCACGGCTACTTCGGTCGCCTGATCTTCCAGTACGCCTCCTTCAACAACAGCCGCAGCCTCCACTTCTTCCTGGCCGCCTGGCCGGTGGTGGGCATCTGGTTTGCCTCCCTGGCCGTGGCCAGCTTCTCCTTCAACCTCAACGGCCTCAACTTCAACCACTCGGTGATGGATCACCAAGGCCGGGTGATCAACACCTGGGCCGATGTTCTCAACCGCGGCGGCCTCGGCATTGAGGCGATGCACGAGCGCAACGTGCACAACTTCCCGCTGGATCTGGCGGCGGTTGAGCTCACCCCTGTGGCGCTCAGTGCGCCTGCGATCGGTTAGTGGGACTTTGAATCTCACCCAGTCGATCCTGCTGCGCTCAACGGACTGAGCAGAACATCTGGGGCCTGGAGTGATCCGGGCCCCTTTCGATCTCCAGAAACCCTTTCGGATCGCGGATGGGAGTCCTGGTCACGCTGAGCTTGATACCGCCTTCGCGGATCCCTTCCATTGCCACGGCCCCATGCCCTTCGCTCTGAACTTCGTCCACCCGCTGCTGATGTGGGTGCTGCTGGGCCTGATGCTCTACTCGGGCTACCTCGGCTACAAGGCCAGCTTGATCCGCAAGGTGAGCGCCGAGGAACGCAAGGCGATGGTTCCCCTGCACTACGGCCAGCGCCACGCCCAATTCGGTGCGGTGATCCTGGGCCTCACCCTGCTGGGCGCCGTCGGTGGGATGGCGGCCACCTTCCTCAAGAACGGCAAGTTGATTCTCGGCCCCCACCTGTTCGTCGGTCTGGCCGTTGCCGTGCTCGTGATCGCCACGGCCTCCCTGGGCCCTTCCCTCCAGAAGGGCAAGGACTGGGCCCGGGGCCTGCACGTGTCCATCAACCGTGGAGTGCTGCTGTTGTTCGGCTGGCAGGCCTTCACGGGCATCGCCATCGTCCAGAAGCTGCTGAGTTCAGCGGCATCACCAATATCCCTTGGCACCTGATCCAATGACGTTCACCACTCCTCTCCAGCGGCTGGCACGGCTGGCCCTCTCCACCCTGTTGCTGCTCCTGGTCGGCGTTGGGCTGTTGACGGCCCAGCCGAGCACCGCCCTGGCGGCCGAGGCCTCGTCACCTGTCGATTCGGCAGGCCTCTCCAAGGCCATTGTGGCGATGGAGCAGCTCAATCAGATGCGTATCTCCCTGGCCTCCACCCTCGAGGGCCGCACCGAGGAGCCCACCATCGAAACGATGAAGGAGGTGTGCAAGCCCGTAGGCATGCGGGCCATCGCCATCGGTAAGGAGAACGGCTGGCAGGTGCGTCAGGTGGCCAGCAAGTACCGCAACCCCGACCATGCCCCCGCCAATGATCAAGAGCGTCAGGTGATCGATCTGTTCACCAGACACCCGGACATCAAAGGGCTCTGGGAGCCTGCCATGGCTGAGCAGGGCGCCGGCCTGAACTACTACCGACGCATCAACGTCGAGCCGAGCTGTCTGGCCTGCCATGGCACCAAGGCCAGTCGGCCGGCGTTCATCAAAGACAACTACCCCGACGACAAGGCGTTCAACCTGGCCGTTGGTGAACTGCGCGGTATGTACGCCGTACACCTGCCGGAGGTTCAGGCCGCTCTCGCCGCCGCAGCGGGCTGAACCTCCGGCAGATCAATCGTCTATCTACTTTATGCATATCACATCATAAGCCAACTCAACGGCGCAAAGCCATGACCCCTGTTTCCGCGCTTCCATCCAGCGACGAGGTCCCCAGCCTGGGGCGGCGTCAGTTCATGAACCTGCTCACCTTCGGTGCCGTCACCGGGGTGGCACTCGGCGTCCTCTACCCGGTGGTGCGCTATTTCATCCCTCCACGGCAGGCTGGCTCATCGGGTGGTGCCCTTGCCCTGGACGAACTCGGCAATCCGATCGCAGTCAGCGGCTGGCTGGCCAGCCATAGCGAAGGCGACCGCAGCCTGGTGCAGGGCCTCAAGGGCGATCCCACCTATCTGATCGTCGATGGAGTGGGAGCCATCGGCGCCATCGGCCTCAACGCCATCTGCACCCATCTGGGCTGCGTGGTCCCCTGGAACAGCGGCGAGAACAAGTTCATCTGCCCCTGCCACGGCAGCCAGTACGACCCGGAGGGGGCCGTCGTCCGCGGTCCCGCCCCGCTGCCGTTGGCCCTGGCCCATGTGGCGGTTCAGGGCGAACGGGTGCTGCTCAGCACCTGGAGCGAGAGCGATCCCCGCACCGGCGAGAAGCCCTGGTGGAGCTGAGCTGAGCGTCAGGAAGCTGATTCAGCTGGTCGGGTCGGCTCAACGGATCGGCAGACATACGTCCGGTTGAAATTGGCGAAGTCGAAGCGCTGGCCCTCGCCATCCTCCTCCTGCATCATGTCCACGAAACCATGACCAAACAACACCTGGGAAAGGGGGTAGTTGTGATGGGCATGGATCGGCCGGTCCAGGATTTCGTCAATGCCACTGAACGAAACCACGATGTCGGCTTGGCTTGTGGTCAGCTCCTGGGGAGTACGTCCATACAAGGGGCTGTGCTGATCGATCGAATGCATCACTGTCCAGGTGAGCAGAAAAAGGGGCGAGCAATCGCGGTTCAACGTCATCGGGTGCAGACGTCGCATCCGGTGACCTTCCGAAGTGCGCTCATCGATGGCGAGATAAGCCTTAATCTTGGCATTGAGGATGGTCTTGCGCCGTTCATTGGCAACGCGGAACATCAAGGTGGACAGTTCGTTGTAGGAATGTACCGTGGCCACATCCGAGAACAGGATCCGCGCTGTGGACTTGGAGAAGCGGCTGAAGGTCGATCCTGTGATCAGCGCAATTAGAATCAACCCCACCAATGACTCGAGAGTGACAACCAGATTCGTGAAGAGAGTGCTGGGATAGAGCGCTCCATAGCCGATCGCCCCCAGGGTGTGCACACTGAAGAAGAACGCTTCCATGAAACTGGTTGCAGGGCCTGTCACCCCCGAGATCCCATGGGCATCAAGCCAGTAAAGGCTCGCGAACATCAGGTGGAGAAGCAGGTATCCCACGGCGATCAACGCAAAGAAGACTGGCCACGGCACGGCCAGCATCAGGTGATTGGGATAGCGCCAGTGGCGGATCCAGTCGGCTGGATTCACCGATGTGAAGATGCCTCCATGTTTCTGGAGCCGCACCGAAGGCGCGGGGGCGCCCTGGGCTGAAGACTGTTGCCATGGCGCCATCGGACGCTCCCTCAGGACATCGGCACACTCTATCTTCTTATGCGTGCTCACGCATGAACTTATGTATGGAATGCCACCCTTTCGCGATGGCCTGTCTAGAACAAAGGTGGATCAGAGGTAACCGATGGCCGAACTAAGCTCCTTAGGCCACGGCCATCACCAGGTGTTGATCGTGGGCGGTGGCTCCGGCGGCCTCACCGTCGCCAGCCAGTTGCTGCGGGCCCGGCCGGAGCTGGATGTGGCGATCCTGGAGCCCTCCTGCGTTCACGAGTACCAGTCGGGCTGGATCCTGGCCGGCGCCGGTCTCCTCCCCTACGGGGAAACCCACCGCCCTGAGTCTGCCGTGATCCCGGCGGGTGCCGTCTGGATCCAGGGCAGCGCGGCAACGTTCGAGCCGGAGGCCCACCGGGTGATCACCGCAGCCGGTGAATCCCTCGGCTACGAAGTGTTGGTGGTGGCCATGGGCCTCCAGCTCAACTGGAGCCAGATCAAGGGTCTGCCGGAGGGCCTCGGCCACCACGGCATTGTCAGCAACTATTCCCACGCCCACATCGCCGCCACCTGGGAGGCGATCCGCGGCTTCCAGGGGGGAACCGCCCTGTTCACCCATCCGGCCACGCCGATCAAGTGCGGCGGTGCCCCTCAGAAGGTGATGTACCTGGCCGACGACATCTTCCAGGCCACCAGTGGCGTGGGGGTGAACACCCAGGTGATCTTCTGCAGCGCCCTGGCGCAGCTTTATCCGGTCAAGGCCTACAACGCCACGGTCGAGCGCGTCGTGGCGCGCCGGGGCATTGAAACCCGTCTGCAGCACAACCTGATCGAGGTGCGCCCTGAGGAGCAGGTGGCGGTGTTTGAAGTGCGGGAGGAAGGCCGGGAACCCTTCCGGGAGGAGATCCGTTTCGACCTGCTGCATGTGGTGCCGCCGATGGCGGCGCCGGATGTGGTGGCCCACAGCCCCCTGGCGATCGAGGGACCGGGCGGCTGGGTGGAGGTGAACAAGGACACCTGCCAGCACAAGCGCTTTGCCGATGTGTTCGCCCTCGGCGATGTGAGCTCCCTGCCCACGTCAAAAAGCCTGGCCGCGATCCGTGGACAGGCGCCGGTGCTGGTGGCCAACCTGCTGGCTCAGCTCGACGGACGACCCCTGCTGGCCCATTACGACGGCTACACCGCCTGCCCGCTGATCACCAGCTTCCACAGCGTGGTGATGGCGGAGTTTGACTACGACCTGCAGCCGGTCAGCTCCTTCCTGGTGGATCCCACCAAGGAGCGCTGGAGCATGTTTGTGGTGGAAACCCGTGTGTTCCCCTGGGTCTACTGGCACCGCGTGCTCAAGGGCCGCCTGCATGAAAGCCGCTTCCTGAAACCGTTCAAGCTACTGGTTCGGGCTCTGGGGCTGGCGCGGAAGGAGGCTTAATCAGACGATCAGACGCCCTGCAACTGCCGCAGTTGCTCCTCCAGCCGCTGTTTGAGACGACGCTGCACCAGGTTGCAGAGGTCATCCACCAAGGGGTCGGCCACCGCGTAGATCAGCCGCGTGCCATCCCGCTCACAACTCACCAGACCAGCCCTCTGGAGCCGCCCCAGCTGGCGGCTGATGTGGGACTGACTGAAGCCGGTGGCCTCGATCAGGGATGACACATCCATAGCCCCGCCGTGCTTGAGCTGACAGAGCAACTGCAGGCGGGCCGGCTCGCTCAGCAGGCGGAAGAAGCCGCTGAGTTCATCGAGCAGCTGGGGACTGGGCAGGGACTGGGGCGGGGTCCGGCGCATGGACGAGCTTATGTCGATACACGCATTATGTACCAAGTGCGCAGGGCGAGGACCGAGGCGCACCGAGACCCGACCAGCTGAGATTGCCTTCACGCCCATAATGCGGCTATGCTCATAGGTGTTGGCGAAAGATCACCCATGGCCGTCGCTCCCGCTCCCGTCTTGTCCCTCTCGGCCGCCGCCGGTGGTGGATCCCTGCTCTTCCGCCAGCTCTTCGACGGCGACACCGGCACCTTCACCTACTTGTTGGCCGATGTGCCGAGCCGGAAGGGAGTGATCATCGATTCAGTCTTCGAGCAGCACGGCCGTGATCTCTCCCTGATTCGCGAGCTGGGCATCGAGTTGTTGGCCTCGATCGACACCCACGCCCATGCCGACCACGTGACGGGGAGCTGGCTGATGCATGAGGCCACCGGCTGTGCCATCGGCCTGGCCGCCGCCGCCCGAGCCGAGAACGTCACCCGGCCCCTGGCCCACGGGGATCGCCTCGACTTCGGCAGCCGCGCCCTGGAGGTGCGTGCCACCCCGGGCCACACCGACGGCTGCATCAGCTTCGTGCTTGATGACCAGTCGATCGCCTTCACCGGGGATGCGCTGCTGGTTCGCGGCTGCGGCCGCTGCGACTTCCAGCAGGGCAATGCCAACACCCTCTGGAACTCGATCACCGAGCAACTGCTGACGCTGCCGGAGTCGTGCTTGCTCTATCCCGGCCACGACTACACCGGCCGCGCCGTCACCTCAGTGGCGGAAGAGAAAGCCTTCAACGCCCGCCTGGGCGGCGAGGCCAGCGAGCGTGATTTCGTTGGCCACATGGAGAACATGAAGCTCCCCCATCCCCACAAGATCGCCGAGGCCCTTCCCGGCAACATGCGCTCCGGCAAGCCCCGCCAGGCCGCCACCGTTCCCGCCTGGGCGCCCCTGGCCCGCAGCTATGCCGGATTACCCGAGCTGCCCCCCGCCTGGGTGGTCGCCCATCAGAGCGAGATCACCGTGCTCGACGTGCGCTCCGCGGAGGAATTCAACGGACCCGATGGGCGAGTGGCCGGCAGCCTGTTGATCCCCCTGCCGGAGCTGGAAGCCCAATCGGCCCAGATACCAGCCGACAGGCCCGTGGTGGTGGTCTGCCACTCCGGCAGCCGCTCCGCCCTGGCCACCCAGCAGCTGCTCAAGGCGGGCAGGGCCCAGGTGGCCAACCTGCGCGGCGGCCTGAGCCGCTGGGCTGCTGAGGGCTACCCGCTTGATGGCGTTACCCCGGCCTGAAATCTTCACTCCCCCAACCATGACAACCACCTCCGCGACACCAGGCGCCACCCGCATCACTGCCCACGAGCTCGCCGATCAGCTGGCGGCCCGCGACGTCACCGTGATTGATGTGCGCGAACCGATGGAGTACGCCTCTGGCCACATCAGCGGCAGCCTCAACATTCCGCTGGCGCGCATCACCCAGGCCGATCTGCCCCGCGGACCCTTGGTGCTGGTCTGTCAGAGCGGTAACCGCAGTGCCAAGGCCTTGAGCCAACTTCTCCAGCAGGGCTACCCCCACCCGGTGGCCGACCTGATGGGTGGTCTGCCCGCCTGGCAGCAGGCCGGTTTTGACGTGCGCAAGCTCAAGGGGGCACCCCTTCCCCTGATGCGCCAGGTGCAGATCGCGGCCGGCAGCCTGGTGCTGCTGGGGGTGATCCTGAGCCAGACGGTGGCCCCGGGCTGGATCTGGCTGAGTGGCTTCGTGGGGGCTGGCCTCACCTTCGCGGGCATCAGCGGCTTCTGCGGCATGGCCCGCCTGCTGGCCGCCATGCCCTGGAACCAGGTGGCGATGGGATCAGAACGGAAATGATCACGGCGACCATGGCGCTGCTCGTGGCGGGTGGCGCCTTGATCGGCTTTCTGCTCGCCGTGCTCGGGGCCGGCGGTTCGATCCTGCTGTTGCCCCTGCTGGTGAGCGGTGCGGCCTTGCCCATCAAGTCCGCAGTCCCGCTCTCGCTGCTGGTCGTCACCCTGCTGGCCCTCGGCAATGTCGGTCCATACATCCGCCGCCGGCAGATCGCGATCCAACCCGCCCTGGTGCTGGGGTTGCCGGCCCTCGTCGGCAGCTGGATCGGCGGATCGCTGGTGAAGGCCGGTCTGATCCCGGAGGCGATGCAGCTGGGAATCTTCACGGCAGCGGCTTTGCTTGCGTCCTGGCTGCTCAATCGCCGGGGTGCACTGAAGCATCCCACCAAGGACGGACGCCCAGCCGGCATGCCCATGGCGCTGGCCAGCCAGGGCGTGCTGGTGGGCCTGCTCACCGGCATCGCCGGGGTGGGGGGCGGTTTTGCGATCGTGCCGGCCCTCGTTCTTCTGGCGGGTCTGCCGATGCAGCTTGCCAGCGGCACGAGCCTGCTGCTGATCGCCACCAATTCCCTGGTGGCTCTTGCCGCTCTGGGCCACTGGCCCACGGCCCAGCTGCCGCTCCTGCTTCCTCTGGTGGGTGGTGGCTTCCTGGGGGCGGTGGTCGGCCAGCGGCTCGCGCCTCACCTGCCGGAGATGCGGCTGCGCCAAGGTTTCTCCGCCCTGTTGATCGGCTCGGCGCTGCTCAGCGGATTTGAGGCCTGGCGACGCCATGACCACCCGCCCGCCGTTTCCAGGGCTGCCGCCAACCGCCAGGTCGTGCCCTCCACATCCTGGTCTTCACGACCCGTCTCTCCCTCTTCGCAACTTCCGTCGCGCCATGAATGAACGCAGTTTCCAGTTCCGGTTGCGCAGCAGCCACCCCGCTCCGGATCGGGCCACTCAGGATCTTGTGGTGGAGTTCCTGGGCGACTCCGGCGCCTGGGAACCCCAGCAGCTCAGCCTCACCATGCCGGGGTTCCGGATCTACCTGATCTCGTTGCTGCTCTGCCAGCACTTCTATCTGGTGGCCAATGCCAGGGAGAAGGCCATCCCGCTGCAGCAGGTGGAGGCCGACTTTGTTGTCACCACCAGCAGCGACTGGATCGTGGCCAGCGTGGAGGGTGAATTCCGCATCCGCCTGGATGCGGCCGCCTCCGAGCAGGAAAGGGGCCTCGCCGATGCTGACGCCATCGCCTACATGCAACAACGCATGAAGCTCTGCCCCATCTCCCGCAACCTGCCTGATGGAGTGCGTAAACGCATCGACCTCACCTCCCTGGGCTGATCCATGAGCGAATCCTTTGATCTGATCGTGCTCGGCGCCGGCTCCGGTGGACTGGCTGCCGCCAAACGGGCTGCCTCGGAGGTGGGCAACGCAGCCGGTGAGGTGTGCCGCCTCACGGGGGAACGAATCCTGATCGCCGTCGGCGGTCGCCCCCACCGTCCTGAGATCCCCGGCGCCGAACTGGGCTGGGTGAAGCGCCTGCTTGCCAGCGGTAATGTTTCATTGATTGACGTACGGATCCCTGTTGAGTACCGGGCGGGACACATTGCCGGAGCCATCAACAGACCGTTGAACGATCTCAGTGAACGATCTCAGCCACCACGTGGCTGCGATTTCCCCAGAGCGAGAGGTGGTGCTCTATTGCTCCAGCGGATTTCGCTCTGCCATGGGAGTGATGGCGCTGCAGCTGGAGGGCGGCCGGTGAGCCCGTGGTGACGACAGAAGGCGCTTAGTCCTGGGGGATGCTGACGGGGTGGTGAATCTGAGCGAGTTCTGGCGCAAGGGTCCGGACTTCACCGTCTCGATCCGCCAGTGCCAAGCCGGGTCTCTACGCTACGCGCGTATGCGCGGGGTCATGCAGAGCCGGTCCCTGCCGGCAGCACTGGCCGCAGTGGCGGCCCTGGCGGTGGTGGTGAACTCGGTGGAACTCCTCTTGCACTGCGGGGCTGCCTGCGTTCTACACAGCTGTGCTCAGTCAACAGAACCTGGGTCTGGCCGCCCATTACGGCTACCTGGGGCTCTACATCGTGGGCTACATCGCCGACGACGCCCTGATGGTGGCGATCGCCGTGCTGGCGCTGAGCAGCAACCGACTCACCGAAGGCACGGGTCGCTGGCTGAAGTTAATCAGCGGAGTGGTGATGGCGGCCCTGGGCCTGCTTCTGCTGCTGCGGCCCGGCTGGCTGTTCTGAGCAGACTCACTCAGCGGCGCGTTCAGGTACCAATGTCGACGACGGAATCGAGATTGGAGGTGTGACGATAAACAACCTGAATTGCCTGCGCAACGCTCAACAAGGAGAGCCAGGGCTACCGCCAGTCGAGACCGGGCAGAAAGGGAACTATCGCCGGGGTGGAGGTCATGTAATGGGCATAGTCGCTGTGCATGGAACACAGGCGCTGCTCCTCCCGTCGTGCCTTGAGGCTGAGCACGGTCGCCAGCGCCAGCAGCAGGCCCAGGTGCAGCAGGCTGCCGAGGGCCAGCGTCACCCCCAGGGAACAGAGCAGCAGCGACTGGTAGAGGGGATGGCGGCACCGGCTGTAGGCCCCCACGGTGACCAGCGGCGCTCCGGGCATCGGTTCGGGTAGCGGGCTGAGGCTGTCCCCGAGGTTCAAGGCCCCCTGGGCGCCGAGAACCAGGCCGATCAGGACAGTGAGCCCGCCGATCAGGCGCAGCGCCAGGGGCCAGTGAATCCCCAGATCCAAGGGCGGAGGCGTTGGCGGCAGCCAGTGGGCGGCGATCAGGATCATCTGCGCCAGCACCCACCACTCGCCGTGGCGGTTGTCCCTCAGCCCCTCCCACGAGAAGCCCCACTTCTGCATTCGTTCGTTCAGTTGGCTCAGCATGATTCGATCTCTGAGGAACAGGGAAAGCGGTGGGGTGGGCTGGCCCAGCTCCCAGCCGTCAGCGCCTTCCTGGTACCGCTGGTCCCAATGGCTCGCATCGGGGCAGAGGGCCTGTTTGTAGGGGCTCATGCCTCCAGCTTGCCCTGTTCAAACGCGACATGTGTTGAGCCGCATGGAGGCATTGCCGTACCGCGGCTGGGCAAAGCGGTTGAGCACAATCGGGGGCATGGAACTGCATGCCGATCTGAGCCAGCGCGTGGTGATCGACACCGGCGCCCTCGCCTGGAGCCCATCGCCGATGGCGGGTGTGGAGCGGCGCATGCTCGATCGCCAGGGCGCAGAAGTGGCCCGGGCCACCTCGATCGTGCGCTACGCCCCCGGCAGTTCCTTCGAGTGCCATCGCCATGGCGGCGGCGAGGAAATCCTGGTGCTGGAAGGCACGTTCTCCGATGAGCTGGGGGATTACCTCGCCGGCACCTACCTGCGCAATCCGATCGGCACCAGCCATGCCCCCTTCAGCAATCAAGGCTGCACGCTCCTGGTGAAGCTGCAGCAGATGCACTCGGCCGATCAGCAGCGCGTGGTGATCGACACCCGCACCGCCGAGTGGTTCCCGGGCCTGGTGCCAGGACTGCAGGTGCTGCCGCTGCATGCCTGGGGCTCGGAGCACGTAGCCCTGGTGCGCTGGGCTCCTGGGACGGTGTTTCAGCCCCATGGCCATCCGGGCGGCGAGGAGATCCTGGTGCTCGCTGGCGTGTTCCAGGACGACCAGGGCAGCTATCCGGCCGGCAGCTGGCTGCGCAATCCGCCCGGCAGCGTGCACCGGCCCTGGAGTGAAGCGGGCTGCACCATCTGGGTCAAGACCGGCCACCTACCTGCAACGCTGGGGCCCGATGGCTCAGAAGCGTGAATCCGGAGTCTCCAGGAAGGCTGGTTCTTCTAAGCAGACGCATCAAAGGCTTGGCACTGTGCCCCGGATGGCTGCAGGCGGGCTTGCAGCAGTTTGGGTTTCGGCGGTTCGGCAAGCCAAGTGACGGTATAGACCCGGACCCGGCTGGCTATACCGTCAAAAATACTGTCATCCGCAGGACGCGGCTGTCAAAACGGAGAGGGTGTCCTCTTAACTCAAGCCCAGAAGCCTTATGGCAACTGGGTTTGCGGCGGGGGCTAACTCTCCTACACCAACATTTACACCAACATTTTTTCGATACTTGCTGCCGTGCGGAAGGGCTTCAGTCAAGGCCCGTTGTAGTGATGAGTCCTATGACATTCATGTCAATCAGTGGAGAAGAAAAGCAGCTAAAGATAACGGTATGTTCTTGTATTTACATTATTCAGAACTGTTTGAGCACACCAGGCTCGGCGCAGGACACCCGACCGACTGCTCTGGACCAATACGTCCGACCGATCAGCTGATGAAAGTGCATCAATTGGTGGAAATGCTCTCGGGTTTGCCGTACTTCCAGGAGGGGACTGGCGGACCTATTAATTGATCAGAGGCCAAGACCAGGGCGGCGCGAGCCCCATCCCTGCAACAGGCCCAAGGGCGCTCCACACCGGGCGCCCTTCCCATGGGAAAGCAAGCGCCCAAGAGGAAACCAGCCGGGAACCCCCGGCCGGCCGAGGCCCAAGGCCTCAGAGCACCGACACCGTGGTGCCAAACCGCCCCTGCAGCTTGCGAGCGAGGGCATGGGCCCGCTCGGCGGGGATGAAGCGCACCTTTTTGACGGGCTTACCGCGGCGGCCAAGGGGAACTGTGTGGCGCTCATGGCCATAGGCCTTGATGCCATCGGGATAGACATGCATCACCAGAGCACGGATCTGGCAGCAGGGACCGGAGGGGATCGCCATGGAATGAACGGCGTGGGACGCCCGCATAGCGCCCCCCGCCCGAGTGGCTGCAAGGACTGCGTCAGCAGCCCGGCCTGATCCTTGCTGCCGCTTGGGTGGGGGGCAGTGTGGAAGGGTGCCCATGGCGTTGCTTTGGCGATCCCTGAGGGGCCCAGCCCGGTGTTCGGCTGGTGAGCATGGGGCTGATGGCTCAGTGGTGGCCTTAGGTGACATAGAGCCTCGGGCCGGTGTAGCTCCGTGAAGCGCCAGCTAAGATCGTAGTGCTTCCTGAGCGAGTTAGAGAGCCAAGTTATGTGGCAGCCAGCGGTTCCATTCCTCAGCCCAGAGCGGCAATCTCTTACGAAGTTTTAACAACACTGACTTAATGCTTGCCTCCTGTCGGAAGCGCGAATAGGGTCCATCATGTTTATGCACCGTTTTTAACATGATAGAGCCCGTAGCCCCTCTTGACTTAGCTAGCACAAGCCTTTCCCCTCGTGGGTCTGTACATCTGAGCCCTGTGGACTGGAGGGACCAGATTCTGTATTTTCTCTTGCCGGATCGTTTCAGTGACAGCAAAGAATCCGACCGCCCATTATTTCAACGCTCGCAGCCTTCCCTTCACGCTGCAGGCGACAAGGCTGCTTGGATGGCCTCCGGAAAAAGATTTCAGGGGGGGACTATACAAGGCATCCAGTCAAAGCTGCCTTACCTGAAGCAGTTGGGCGTCACCACTTTATGGGTGGGACCTGTCTGGAAGCAGCGCAAAGGATTTGATGACTACCATGGCTATGCGATTCAGAATTTTCTTGAAGTTGACCCAAGATTTGGAACGAGACAGGATCTTAGAAACCTAGTAGATGCTGCTCATCAACAAGAGATGTATGTAATCCTCGACATCATCTATAACCATTCTGGTAACAACTGGTTTTACAAAGGCGCTAATGGCACTCCTGAAGATTCACTCCCCTATCGGTATGAACCTTGCTATGATGTACATGGCTGGAGATCAGAGGGGGGATCCAGCATCCCCAATCCAATAACTATGGAAGATGGAGTTTGGCCTGCTGATTTCCAGAATTTTGAATTCTATACACGCGCTGGGGAGATAAAGCGATGGGATCCAGCGGATTGGGAGAACCCTCGTGATCCCCGTAATGAGTTCCGAAGAGGCGACTTCTATGCTCTCAAGGATTTCCGACTTAATGAATTGGAAGCCAACCATGCAGAAGTGTTAGCAAATTTGATCAAAGTTTATCGTTACTGGATTGCCTTGACGGACTGTGATGGATTTCGTATCGACACGGTTAAGCATGTGCAGATCGAGGCGAGTCGAAACTTTTGTGGTGGAATCCGAGAATACGCAGAGTCTATTGGAAAAGAAAACTTTCTATTGCTTGGTGAAGTGGCGGGTGGAGCATCAATGGTCCGTAGTTATGTTGATATATTTGGGATTAATCTGGATGCTGCACTAGATCTTGGTGACCCTCCAAAAATCCTTGCTGCCATGTGCAAAGGACAACCAGGAATCGAAAGGGAGCAGAATTCTGTTGCTCAGTTCTTTCGGCAGTTTGGAGGGCAGGATGATCTTGGATCACATCGAGAGGTAGGGAGGTATCACATTTCCGTTCTTGACGATCACGATATGATCGGAAGAGGAAAGTCTCGCTTCTCCGCAAAAAATACGATTGCCGCAAATCACCAGCAGGTTGCGCATGCTGTCGGTATACAGTTAACGACACTTGGAATTCCTTGCATTTACTACGGCACGGAGCAGGGTTTTGATGGCGGTGAGCACTACCATGATGAGGGGATTGAACCCAAAGACAGTAGAGGTAATATTCCCTATGATGACCGTTATATACGAGAATGCATGTTTGGAGGTAGGTTTGGACCCTTCCAGACAGAGGGCTGTCATTTCTTTGACACAGATCACCCCGCTTACTTGCGTATAGCGGCAATCGCCAGGGTTGTTCGTGCTCCAGACGCGATTGGTAGAGCTATGCGAAGGGGCCGACAATACCCTCGTGACATACGCGTCTTGGGGCTTGATTTTTCCCCTTCAAGGCCTGGTGAACTCGTTGCTTGGTCGCGAATCTTGTTCGATACTGAAATATTGGTAGCACTGAATACTCACGGAACTTCCTCGCGCGGGGCTGACATTACTGTTGATTCAGTGTTGCATCCTCCCGGAAGCGAAATTAAAATTCTATATCGAGGTGATTGGTCGGAGGATGAGCTGAAGAAAACTCCTGCGTCGGAGTCTAAAACTGTACAGTCAGTCAATGGACGAGCCTATATTCGGATCGACTTGCCGGCGAGCGGAATGATGATATTGGGATAGACGGCTATTCATCTGATAGAGATGGTCATTACTGGAGTTGTAGTAAGATGAGCGGTATTGGGCATTGTCTCGGCCGAGGTGCTGAATCCAAAGCGCGACCAGTGAACCCTGGGGGAGGAGCTAGCGGCCGCCGATGGCTTTGGCTAGCTGTTTCTTGCGAAAAAGTGCGGCTTGGTGTAGAGCTTGCAGGGAGGGCATTCCAGCTGGCGGGGATGACCAGCACTCCCAGCCTGCACCAACTCTTCCCCCGTCCTGGGGCCCAGTCACGCGGTGATGGTCTCAGCGGCACGGAGCCACAGGCTGACTTGTGGTACGACCACGATACTCACCTTGCTGTAGTCCGATCCCTGGGCCATGCGCCGCCAGTAGGGATTGATGCTAACGCTGTTGACGGCGAATCAGGCCACTTCATTGGTTCGCATGGTGAATGTCCGTTGATGATTGCCCAGCGGCACGCAGTCTGGTCTCCCGTTCCAAAAACCATCAGCTGCCAGTAAGTGCTCAAGGCGATGAAAAGAACACCTTTGCTGGGGGTTGGTCTCCTGTTGTTTTGCGTCGTCCCGAAGGCCTTTGTCGTAACGATGGTTTGGCCAGTCCGGCTAAAGCTCCTGCTGGCCCCACCGGTGCTCCGCGCCGCCCCCGTCCAGGATCGCCCCTGGTCAAGGGCTGACGCGAGGCGACGACTTTGGACGATGGCGCGATCGCCCCTGCGGGGCTCACCGCGCATCGGCTGAGGTTTTGCCCCTTGCCTGGCGGGGCGCTCCTTGCGGTGTCCCGTCACTCCGCCGTTTGGCGGCTCCTCCCATGTTCAGGGTGGCTCCGGTTCAGGTGCAGGAGGAGGATCCGTTTGCGGTGATGGAAGTGTGCCGGCAAGTGGTCGAAGGGCTGCTGCGGCGTTCGGCTGCCGAAGGCTGGTTCATCCCTCAGGGCTGGATTGATGTGCCCTACGGGGAGGAGGAGATGGCGCTGCTGGAGGACTAGGTATTAGCGGTGATGGCGGGGGTGCTCCAGCAGGTGGAAGAAATCGATCAGCGGATGAGGAGGCATCGGCGGCTTATCCAGGCCGAGGCTTGAGGGGGGCTGGCCAAAGCGCCTGCCCTTTTCGCTGCTCCAGGTACTGCTTTGCCGAGTGCTGTCCAGGCGTCAGTAGTCGGCAGGAAAGAGCACTGTCGTCAGTGGCCCATCCCTCACCCCGCGGATGTCATCGTTGATGAGCCAGATCGTGCAGTGCTCGGGGTTGTTGTAGCTGGAGAAAAGTCGACCATCACCCGTGCAGGCTGCTTCATCGTTGGCGGCCTTGTCGTGCGCGTCAAGTTCCACCAGTCAACGGCGGCATGACGATCGACCAAGGCGGTGATGAGCGCGTGAGGGACGTAGGCGGCTACGACGGTGGTGGCTACTACACGGCCGAGGTTGTGGAGAGTAGCCGGAGTGGCGAAAGGTATGGAATGACGGGACCAGGGCGGCCCCGGCGCTGTGGAGTAAGTCTTATCTCCTCAGGTGGTGAGGAGCTGGTGGTGTTCGCTTTGGAGCCTGCCGAGGTTGTACTGAATCCTGAGGTGAGGGTGCTGCTCGCTGGTCAGCCCGGCAATTGAAGAGGTGGCGTCAGGCACCTGGAAGTAGCTGTGGAAGGGTACCAGCTGGGACTAGAGGGAGCGCAGCGGAGTTCGGCGAATAGGACGTGACTTCGTCAGTACACAGCAATTGTCGATATCGTTTTCTCCCAGACCGGTGACTTTCAGGAAAGGTGTCACTCCTTGGCTGCCTTTCAGGCGGCCTTGATAAATGTTAGCGCCTGGTTGGATTGATCGCCTTCTGGTGGCTTATTGATCCACACCACTACTGGTTGGCGCCAGCAGCGAGTGGATTGGCTCCAGC
>CANGYR010000020.1 GCA_947458275.1 Chitinophagaceae bacterium | reverse complement strand
GTGGTTCTAACGAATCCATTCTCGCAAGCGCAAGCGGATTTGACCCTGCGATTAACGCAGAAAAAAATCGTTTGCTAAAAGTTGTTCAAGGCGTAATGTCCTTAGCATAACAAAATAAAAATCCTGAGCAAGATTTAAAGCTGCTCGCAAGATTCCATAGATCAATTGGTTAGATCGCTACCCTGTCACGGTAGAGGTTGCGGGTTCAAGTCCCGTTGGAATCGCTGAGCGTAAATGGGGCCCCGAGGAAATGTGATGTGGGTCACATAATATTTTTAATAAAATAATTTTACGAAGGAATGATATTTTCCCCAAAATTTCTTTACGATAGATTTGATTTTTTCCCCAATCTTTGCTACAATTAATGTATGACCCAAACCATAAATACAATAGACGACCTCATAAATGAAATATATGAAAGCAATTACTCTCACCTAGAGTTTGAAGAAAATATGGGTGGAGAGGCTTGCGACTGCCATATCCATACTACACTAAACACTATAGCATTTTATGCTGGTATTGAGGTAGGTGAATAATGCTAGGATATAGTAAAACAGATCTAGACGATATGACAGAAGGTTTGTCAGAGGTGCTTGCTACAATTAAGGATAATCCATACCTACACAATAGCGTATGGAAGGCAAGAGATTTGCTTGAAGGCCTATGGGCAGAAGGGTATTTTGACTAATGTGGAGTAAATATACATTTGTTTGTGACCCTGATGAGTGTGACGCTATGGTTGAGTTTACTGCTAGAGATGGCTTTGGCTTTCCCCTGGGCGTTGTGGAAATGAAGTGCCCTTGTGGTAGGATGTTAAACTATATTAGTTATAGTCAAGACGCCTGGGATCCTATTCTGCCTGTGACTAACATCACACCACGCCAAGTTGTAAAAATTAACTCAAACCCGTATACTTAATATATAACTACTAACGAAGGAAAGATATGACCCTAGAAACCCAAACTATGGAAGACCCAAGTATGTATGCAGATTACTATTCGTGCGACCTTGCTATCTCTATTACAAATATCAAGGCTAAGAATGCACACCACGCAGAAGCCGTTATGCAAACCTTTATTGACGAGATTGCTAAAGTAATGGATGACGAACTTAGTTGGGATGACGCTCAATGGGGTATCATCACTAATAAGTTTATTCCTGAACTACAATGCTGGGTAGAGGAATGAACCTAGATACATTCAAAGAGTATCTAAACATACATAAGATATCACTAGAGCAAGACCTAGAGAAGATTGACTATGTTAACAGTCATCATTTCTACAGAGTCAAAGAAGCAGAGATTGAACTATGTAATCACCTACTAGGAGTATTAGATGAGCACTAAGTATCCTTTTATACCGCCGCACTTAGAGAAGGGCTTAGAGGACCTCTCAATACCCCTAATTGATCTGCTACACGGGCACCTTAAGGTGGAAATGCTTGACTGCGAAGAGGCTATGACTGATAACCCTGATAGATTTCTAGAGGGGTATATGGAGGCCTTGACAAATATGTATTGCTTGACGTATAATTTATCTATAGACAGAAAGCACCTAGAGGAGACCCAATGAACGATGAAGTAAGGCAACTACTTAATAGAGAAAAGCCTACAAAGGTAAAGAAATGTGTTGAGTGTGGATATATCTTAACTGATAAGATTATTCCTGATAACTGCCCTCAATGTAAATTGGTGGTAATTAAATGAAACCACAAGAAATGTTAGAGCAAATCATTGACAAGGCTACTTTAGATTTCTTAGCGATTGCTAAGGAGGAAGAAGACAATGACTATGGCGACGCAATGCAATCAATGGAGCGAACAGAGGCACAAGGCTTTGTTGACGGTTTGTCAGTGGCATACCATATAATATTTGATAAGGAATATAACCCACAAGTTTCACTGGAGGAATAATGACAGACCTGCTTAAATTTGTCAATGAAAGAATTGAAGACCTTACCCAAAAACGCAAAGAATACATCAAGGATAATGATTTTGAAATGGATGATTATCTTGCTGGTGCCATCGACGCCTACGACATTGTTAGGATGAAGATTGATGGATAACTTTATTGAGATGGACTTTGATGAATGGTGTGACACCTAT
Organism: Chitinophagaceae bacterium; assembly: GCA_947458275.1. GTDB lineage: Bacteria > Bacteroidota > Bacteroidia > Chitinophagales > Chitinophagaceae > Ferruginibacter. Next base: position 20,778 of record CANGYR010000020.1, on the reverse strand, counting down.
AAGCCAATCGTTAATCATATAGACAAGAATGCCTCATTCGATAATGGTGAAGGTGGCATTATGTTTGAGACCTATGGTGATGAGGTTGAATTTGTAAAAGCACAGGACGCTAATAAAATATGGATGTATGGAGATGGAGACGACGGTGGAAGTTATATCTGGTCTGGTTGGGGCTTTGTTAATAGGCTTGGCTATTTTATCACTGATAAACCTTGCCCAGATAATGTAACAATACAGGTTCGTGTTAGTTATAATTGGTTCTACTGTGAGAACTGTAGCGCTGAGTTTGAAGACCCTGATAATATAATCAGAGATGCATTTGATGAGCACGATTTGGAAAAATGTCCTGAATGTGCTACCCTTGAAGAGATAACCCTAGTAGGACTGGAGAATAAAAATGCCAATGTTTAAGATTGAGGCCACACGAGAGACCCAATATGATTTCGAGATTGAAGCGGACACTGAAGAGGACGCCATTGCTGAGATCGAAAGAATCGAACGGGAAGAAGATGTTGAAGTATATGCCATTGACTGGTATCCTTTAGAAGTCCAATCCATTGAAGAAGAAGAGGAAGAATAATATGGGAGCAAGAATTAACTACGTGTTCAAGGATGTTGAGGATGAGGCCTCTGTAGTGCTCTACAGCCATTGGGGAGAGACTGAATGGCAACGGGACCTAGCAATGGCCCTGCAGCATTCAAAGCCTAGGTGGAGAGACTATGCATACTTTAACCGTATGATGATTAGTTATCTTATTCAAGACAGCGTCCTAGAGGAAACAGGGTTTGGCATTTATGCAATCACTGGAACTAACTTTGAACTAGGTGAGACTACAGTGGTAGTCGACGTCGCAAAAGAGACTGTATACGAGGCAGGCTCAGATGTCAAGGTAGACTGGGATTCATTTATTAATGCATATGCCCCAAAGGTTTTGGTTGAGCAAATCTAGGGAGTGGGTCCCCTAGTAAAATAAAGGGGAGGCGTAGGTTGTTGCCACTTGCGCCTCTCCTACTTTTTTGGTATAATGAAATGGAGGAGTAACTATGGCTTATTCTATTAGACGAAGCGAAGCAAGCAAGACAAAGGAAACACGAGCAGCAGAACAACTTGGCAGACTCCTTACCCAAGATTTTGCGGTAGACTTAGAAAGAGTAGGATTTTACTTAGTAAGAAATCTACCACTAATCAACTACCACAGATTTGAGGTAATGAGCCTCTCAGCAATGGAAGAGTATGATAAACTTATGTTAGAGATGAAAGGACCACACAATGGCAACACTCGCAGATAAAGCAGGAATCCTAGGACAACTATGGATCGAATTTAGAGAGGACCCAGACTTCAAGAATTTTGTGGAGTATAACGACATCGGTTTGCCAATGGCATATATGATGGCACAGGGTTTGGTTAAAGAAGCAACACCACTTGGCGAACAGTATATTGAAGAAACATTTGATATGCTTATCGGTTTGCTAAAGGTTGAAGAAGAAGAAGTAGATGAACTTGAAGAAATTGAATTAGGGTTTCTTCTACAATTCGCATTCAACAAAAAGAAAACTTCTGAGGATACCCCAGACCTGTAAAAAGGCTGGGGAAATCCCCGAGGATTCAGACAAATCGGACATATCCAAACCATTATATTTTTTGTCAACTATATTACGAAGGGCCTAAAAATTTCCCAGATCGTAGCATAAAAAGATTACGATGTCAAACCTTATTTCCCCAAACCTTATACCATACAAACCTTGGTTTGTCAAACCTTATATCCTGGTATAATGGTTTTATATGAGTCCACATAACCATGCAAGATTTAACGGGTCAAATGTTAATGCCCCATCTTCATATCATTCTGGACAAAACGAGTTAGGACTTGCTATGGAAAGATTGATCAATAGAACCTATAAAGGTTTGTATAAGTATAGTGGTTTGTATGCCTTTTATAACTCCCGCCTTTTTTCCAGGGGACTTCCAGTAGAAAAACTATCTGACTTCAACAAGATGTATACCATATACACCAATAAAGAACAAGAGATTACGAAGATATAATTATTTTCCAGTTTCAAACCTTTTTTCCTGATTTATCAAACCTTTATATATTTTTATTGAGGTTTGTCGACATTTTCTCCTGATTTTGGGAGATTTTTTTATGGGGTTTTGGGCTTGACAAACCCTGTTTCAGGGTGTATAATGCCCAAATAAAGATTACGAAGGTTTGACAAATTTCCCCAATTGTGGTATAAGCGGGATATAAAGGTTTGGAGGTTTGAGGTTTGGCCGTCAGAAAGATTACGAGCCCCCTTATAAAAGCGCTCCATAACCCACTATCCTCCACTTCACTCCACTTCTAGAATGTTAAACAATATAATCAGTAAGATCTATCTGTGGATAAACCTGTGGATAACTCTAAAAAATCAGGGGATATCAAACCCTGTTACTGGGGATATGGGGCATATGGGGCTATAGGGGTTTATATCTTATACTAGGGATTATGATGACCTCTTATCCTCCCCCGCAAAATAGGCTATACTTGGTAGATGGATTTTACATTTGGGATTACGACTGACTACAAAAATGTAGATCGCTTACTTGAGACTATAAGAAGCATAAAGTCTTTAAGGATACCTAACTATGAAATTTTAATCATTGGTCCTGCCCATAGCCAGATAGATCCAGATGTAATCCAGATACCATTTGATGCTCCAACCCCTATGTGGATAACTAAAAAGAAAAATATCTTATCTAATAATGCCAAATACGAAAATGTTATTCTGATGCATGATTACTTTATATTTGACCACAGGTGGTATTATTCTTTTCTTGAGTTTGGCAATGATTGGGATATCGCAAGTAACACTCAACTATACATTGATGGTTCTAGATATAGGTATGATTGGGTTATATGGGATCATCCTGATATTCCTCGTTATACCCAGATACCTACTGATGACTGGTCTTTGACCAAACATATGTATATTTCTGGATCATATATGATAGTCAAGAAATATGTTATGGAAGATGAGCCACTTAATGAAAACCTCATATGGGGACAAGAAGAGGATGTTGAATGGTCATTAAGAGTCAGAGATAAATACTCTATTGTATTTAACACTGAGGCTATAGTTAGACATAATAAGTATCATAGGTCGTATTGACATACCCTGCCAAATTTGGTATGCTTGGCATATGGAAAAGAAAATTGGAAAGTATTGGTTTGCATGGGGTCGTAAGTCTGGGTTTGGTATTGGCTTTGATATTGACAAATATCATTGGTCATTAGACCTTGGTTTCTGGTATGTTGGTCAGGAGTTTTAATGATTAATATGGAAATCCCTGACCCATTTCAAACCTTTGTAGCCAAAAAGTATGCCAACTCTAAGGGCCTTGTGTATGACTTCTTTGCTAAAGAGTGGTATCTTAAGACTGCTTGTTGTGGTGAGGAACTTTATGCCCCCAACAAAAAGACAATGACAAAAATTCGTTTATATCATACAAGAAATGAGTGTTTAGGTGGATATTAATGACACACTATGAATTGCTGGCAAAAATGAAAGAATTATCACGAACTTTCGCTTATGAACCAAACCTTAACTTTGAATCTGCCCTTCGTGCAGTAGTGGAATTAGCAATTAAACAATTAGACACTACTAATATGCCAGCAGAACAAGTTGGCTGGTTTCATGAAGGTTACAACCTTGCCATGGATAATGTTATTGAGGCTATTGAGAAGGAGTTAGGATGAACTGCGATAAATGCGGTATGGACAAAGAAAACATTGAGTATTGGGATAATCATCAGACAATGAGTGATTATAGGGTGTGGTGTGCAAAAAGAATGTAGTCATACTTGGTATATGCGTGAAGCAGGGATTCAGTGCACCAAGTGTTTAATCCTATGGGATAGGAGTATGGATGAAAGAGCCTAAGATTGCTCAAATGGATTGGCGTAGCCTAGGCTATTGGCCTGTCTACAAAGATGGTAAAAAGGTATGGGTGCCTAAAGATAAAGTAACAGATAGCGAGTCGCAAGACTCGTAGGGTTGTTTTCCACTCTCTATTTTGCGCCGAACTTTAAACCCTCTATATGCTATACTTAAATTATGAACTGTGAATATTGCGAAAGAGAAGCACTCTATAATCAGCCACGTAAAGAAGATGGCAAGATCATAAGCGTATGCAAGAAACACTTCACAGCCGTCCAGCCGTCATGAACGAAGAAAAAGCCAAGGCTATGCTAGATTTAGCCAATAAGTTAAATAAGTTTGATTTTATGCTGCGACTAAAATGTGAGGTGTGTGGTCCAAAACTTCGTGGCACACCTGGTAATTATCCAAAATGCAAAAGACACGAGCAGTAGGTGTGGTATCATTGAACTATGACTAAAAAGATATATAAGTGCGCTGAATGCAAGACCATCATCTCTATTGAAACTGAGGTTCATGAACTTCCAGAATCAATTATGTGCCCTTGCGATAATGCAATGCCAACAATCGGAGCATAGTGGATACTAGGAGAGGCCTCCCTAGAACTGGTGCTTATTACGAAGGCACTAACAAGATTGGCAAATCTTCAGATAATATAAAAACATTTAAGTCTTTTGTTTCTGCAGAAGACTCTAAACTTATAGTTGAGTCTGTAGATTTTTTGCTTCCTGATGGGCCAGATGTTGATCCAGATGAACGCAGACAAATTCAGGTAGATGATTTACCAGACAATGTTAAAACAATTGTTAAAGACTATATAGATAAATCATTACAAACCATGCAGGATCAGTATGGAGTTAAACTAGAACATAGCCTAGATGATCATTGGATAGTTAAATGGTCTGTAGGAAATGATATGGGTGTTCACGCAGATGATGATGTTGTATCCGTATTGCAAGTATCTGGCGTAATCTATTTTAGTGATGGATATGAAGGTGGAGAGATTACTTTTCCTAATCAGAATATATCTATTAAGCCTGAGATGGGTGATCTCGTTATATTCCCTGGAAATTTAACATACCCACATGGTGTAAATGCTATTGAATCTGGACACAGATACAGCCTTCCATTGTGGGGAAAGTATGTTAAGTAATTAATTTTTAATGTATTCTGGTTCAGTATAGAAAAAGAAAAGCATTCCAACTTCATTAGTTTCTGGGTTTGGAAATGATTCTCTCCAGTGTAGGTTGTGAACACCATTAAAAGATAAAGCATCTCCTGGATTTAAGGTATATGACTTTCCTTCAACATATACATCCCACGGATCATTTTGATATAGACAGACATCTAGATTATACATACAGTCAAAAGAATTATCCTTATGCTTTTTTAAATTTGCATCTTTACCAAAATAATGTCCAAATAATACATAAGTTGGCTCTAATGTATTGCTGCCAAAAATCTCTCTGGCTTTATCCCTCAGTTTATTAGAATGGTGCATTAATTCTGGAATCAAAGTATCCGTTACAACCATTCTTCCATAATATGGGTCATACTGCAGCAAGTTCTTATTGATATTAATTAAATTTTTTAATTCTTCAATTTCATCATTGTTAATAATATTATTTGTGATTACAGGATCAATAACTTTTACGTTCATGTTTACATTATAGCAGTTATCTGATATACTTATTTAACAAGCGAGTGTTACATAATGGTAGTGTCTCTGCCTTCCAAGCAGATAGTGCCAGTTCGATTCTGGTCACTCGCTCCAGGTCTCCATGGTCTAGTGGCCTAGGACTCCACCCTTTCACGGTGGCAACACGGGTTCGAATCCCGTTGGAGATACGTGATGAAACAATATAGTAATGCGCTACCAGATGAATTATGCAAAGACATATACAACTTTGCAATTGGAACTGTCACTGGTAAAAATGTAAATAGTGAAGAAAAGGTAGATGTTTGGACTAATTATGCCTGGGAAGAATACCTTGTTCAAAAAAGTTCTGCAGTGATATGCATGAAACTTCCTAAAAATATAACAGATAACATAACCAATAAACTAGTTGATCTTGGGGTAATGGACCTTGCAACCGATGTTGATTTTTATAATGGTAGCGGGTGCATGGCTTTTGTTTGGACTCCTGGATCATACATTGGTAAGCATAGTGATGGACCAGATAGAAAAACAATAACACTCTATTTAAATGAAGATTGGGATATTGAAGATGGTGGAATGTTTCACTGGTATAACGAAAGTCTTAGAGAGTGGAAAACAATTATTCCAAAGTATAACTCAATGGTAGTAAATAACGGTGGTCTTATGCATTACACAACTCCAACTCTAAATAAAGATAAGTTTAGAGTTAGCCTGCAGATATTTATTGTAAAGAAGTAAGTTTATTAATAACTGGCGCTGCACTGTTGTTACTGTCAAAGCACTCAACTAACTCGTAGTCATTATCTAAAAATTTACATATATACTTAAATACATCATCGTTTCTAAAATCACTTGTTCTTAACTCAATCAGTTTACATTCATCTGGTGCGAACAATATATTAACCAAACCTGTTCCTGAAATACCAACGATTGTTCTTGCGTCTTTATAAATATTTCTCTGCTGATCAAATGTTAGTTTTTCATTATATACAATCTCATATCCAAGGCCAATAAAGTATTCTTCTATCAACTCCTCATCTTTAATAAACCTTTTATCGCTAATTGCATTTTTTCTAGAAACGTATATGTCTTTAATTGGGCTACCACTCAATCTAAGATTTTCTCTTAAAAGTTTAGATGTTATTGAGTAACTTTCTAAATGTATGAGGCTTTTGCTAGATGTGTTAATTGATTTAGACAAACTTAATTCTTTAAATTGAGTTGTATATAATATATCATCTTGTAAAATTCCAAACTCTTCCCAGTTTGACTTTGAAAATATTAAATTATCTAGATATCCCTGGACCAATATCTTTGTATAAAAGTCTAAGCCCAAATATCTTAAATACAATACCCTTCCTATAGTTTCATATAAAAAATGCAAATAATTTGAATTATAAACAGCCAAGAGGGTTGGATTCTTTGTATCAACCTCAACGACTTCTTCAACTCCAGAGTCCGTTTCACTTATAATAGTTAAATGATCATATATGTATAGATTTGGCATTGATGAAGTTACAGACTCAATGATCGGCTTGGAGTATCCACCTCTCCAAAAGTTGATATATATATCATTTGGGTCTTTATTGATAATATTTGTGGCGTTTGGCTTGTTTTGAACTAAAAATCTGTCAACTCCCAGATAAAACTCTATACTCATTTTACAATTGTAGCATACTGTGCTATAATATTTATACCTGCCCAAACGGGGGGTAAATTAACTTATTCGCTTGAAAGGGGAATAATATGGTAAAAACAGCACTGGATCTTTTTAATGATCCATTCTTTAACACCTTCTCAAATTTTCAGAAGGTAACAACAACAACAAACTATCCACCTTATAATCAGATCAAACTAAATGATACAGAGTATATTCTGTCATTTGCTTTGGCTGGTTTCTCTAAGGATGATGTCTCAGTGTCGCTAGACAATCGCAAACTTACAATCAAGGGCGAGAAGCAGGACCCTGAGTTGCCAGAGGGAGCAGAGTATCTACACAAGGGCATCGCAGCCCGTAAGTTTACAGATATCTTCACCCTTCCTGAGTTTGTTGAAGTTATTGGGGCTGAATTCAAGGACGGTATCTTAGATATTAGGCTTGAAAAGCAGATCCCAGAAGACAAACTACCCAAGACTATAGAAATTCTATAGTATAATCTAATTGTCGGGGGAGACAGCGACAATAAATAACTGGTATAGTCCTGAGCATGACTGTAAAAAACTGCTCATTAAAACTATAGTATAATAGATAGCATTCCGCTATGAGACTTTAAAAGGTTTTACAACGGATGCTCCTTCGAGTGGAGAGTTAGCAGGAGTTGAACCTTCGTGGCTAATAGACCTGAGCAGTCGTCTATAAACTGCTCAATTTGACTTTATAGCCAAGCAGTAGTATACTTGTTATATAACCATTTAGGAGGATAATATGATTCACGCACTATTTTTAATTCCCGCTTTTCTTGCTGGATGGGCAGTATGCTACATTCAAATGACATACGGAGTTGATCAGGGTGAGTAGGGAAGTTATTTGTCCACAATGTAAACGTGGTATAGAAGTTAGATGGGGAATCTTTGCAATGGAAACCCTTAATCGTCATATTAAGAAAGAGCACTAATGCGTATATATACTATCGATGTTGATTCTAAGTATGAGATTGATGTTCCAGAAGATATACAACTTAGAATTATTAGAGATTATCTAAAACAATCCTATCACTGGGTAATTGGTATTGGATCTTTTCTCATTGGCCTCCTAGTCGGTTTGTTGGCCAAATAATGCATAAAGGCGTTCTTATTTGGGATGTTGAACTACTTTCAACAGCAATGGGCATATCTGAAGAAGATACAGTAAAGTATTTTACTGATGGAAGACGCATATCATTCTTAATTGAACGCAGACTTTGCAATGAAGTTGCTTTTGGAACCCTGCCAGAATCTGAAGGCGCTCCATATGATTTTAAGGATCACAGCGGTAGGATCTGGGAAGTTAGATCAGTTACTAAGCAGGGAGTTTATTTTTGCCCCAGCAATATGAAAGGTAGCGGTAGAAGTTTTGATGAAAAAGGTTTCATTGATAAGTTGGATCTGGTTGATGGGTATTTCCTTGCTGATATTACAACATTTCCTGTTGTTGAGTATTGGACTGTAACATCTGACGATGTAAAAAATATGTATTTAAATGGAGAACTTAGCAAGACAAGCGATATCTCTAGAGACAAAGTAATTAGACTAACTAAGGGGCAGTAGCCAATCAGATGAAGCCAATACTTGTTTACACGTTAGAAAGAACTGGAACCCATTTTGTATCCCACTGCCTTAATCATATATTTAATGATTTAATAACTACACACAATAAAAATAAAGACTCTACAATTGGAGCAGATATAAACTATAAAGACTACAAGGTATTTGTAACTGTTAGGGATCCAAAAAAGACACTAACGTCTTCGTTGCTTTTTGGAATAAATGAGAATGAGTATGGAAACGAAGAGGATCTAACTCTTGTTGTTAAACAACTAATTGGTAGACAGATAGTTTACTTTAATGACATATTAGATAATGAAGATTTTTACATATTGTCATTTGAAGACTTTACAACAAAGACAAAAGATATTTTTATAAAACTTGCAATAGACAATGATTTATCAGAAATTCAAAAAACAAAAATAAAAAATAATACTTTTTTTGATAATCCTCTTTCTGAAATATTAAATAGTATAACTACTGATAAAAGAAGATACCCAAGAGACAAATCAGATAAGGGTGTTGAGGATGTTCAAAAAACTTTAGAGTTGAAAGAAATAAAAGAATATCTTTCTATTTCAGAATCACTTTATAATAAGATTATTGATAGATATAACAAACAATAGTTGACAATAGCCGCTATTGACAGTATACTTACTATATAAGGAGCAGTAGCCAAGTTGGTTAAGGCCCCGAACTCATAATTCGGTTATCGTAGGTTCAAGTCCTACCTGCTCTACTATCTGGTGTATAATAGTATAGACTAGAAAAGAGATTTTGTGAGCAATAAACTTTTTGTTTTTGATTTAGACGGTGTTTTGGTGGATAGTAAAGAAATACACTACCTATCTTTAAACCAAGCCTTAGAGCAGGTTGACACTAAATATACTATCAATGAAGATGATCAAAAGAATACCTTTGAGGGATTAACAACAAATCAGAAATTAAAAATACTTACAGATACACGTGGATTACCAGAGCACTATTACGATCAAATTTGGAAGTCTAAGCAAGAAAAGTCTATATCTTTTTTTGAGATGCTAAAAAAAGATGAAGAACTTATTCAGATATTTACTACAATCAAAAATAATAACATAAAGTTGGCAGTGGCAAGTAATAGTATTAATAAAACCCTTAAGGCCTGTCTAACATCTCTTGGAGTTATTGATATAATTGACTTCTATATAAGCAATGAGGATGTGGTCAACCCAAAGCCGAGCCCAGATATGTATAATGTGTGCATGGATAAACTTGAAGCAAGCAAGCATTCAACAACAATATTTGAAGATAGTTATACTGGAAGAACGGCAGCAATACTTTCTGGTGCACGTCTAGTAACAATAAAAAATAGATCAGACCTAACCTTAACAAAAATACAAAATGAATTATCTGGTTTAAAACAAAAGCCAAATGTGTTGATTCCAATGGCAGGCGAAGGATCTAGATTTAGATCGGTTGGTTATGATATGCCAAAACCATTAATAAATGTAAACGATAAAAGTATGATTGAGTTAGTCATAGATAATATAGGTATAGATGCTCACTATATCTTTGTTGCAAGAAAAGAGGATGAAGATAGGCATAATATATCTGGTCATCTGTCCCTGATGTGCAAAGACTTCACCTTAATATTACAAGACGGCAGATTAGATGGTGCTGCAAAATCTGCACTTTTAGCAAAAGATTATATAGATAATGATTCACCACTTATTATTGCAAACTCTGATCAGTATGTTGTATGGAATAGTAAGAGAACAATAAAAGAATTTATAAGAAGCGGTATTGATGGAGGCATTCTAACATTTTTTGCTACTGACAGCAAGTGGTCATTTGTAAAACAAAATAAGTTTGGATTTGTTGGGGCTGTCGCTGAAAAAAATGCTATTAGTGATGAGGCTACCTGTGGCATCTATTATTGGAAAACTGGAGCAGACTTTATTAAATATACAAATCAAATGGTTGCGTCTGGCAATAAAACAAACAATGAATTTTATATATGTCCAGTCTACAATGAGGCAATTAAAGATGAAAAGATTATTAAATCTGAAAAGATTTATGAGATGTGGGGACTTGGAACACCAGAGGATCTTGCAGTATTTTTGGAGAAGCACAATTGATACTCATAGCACATAGGGGAAATGTATCTGGCCCAAACCCAGAAACAGAAAACACAGTAGATCAATTATTAAGTGCTATCAAAATGGGGTTTGAGGTTGAAGTAGATGTATGGGCTATTGATGGTAAATTATATTTTGGTCACGATGAGCCACAGTATATAGTTTCATCAGAAGACTTTTATAAGATATGTAATCATTCTTGGTTTCACTGTAAAAATTTAGAAGCATTAAACCATTTCATCAAATATTTTCCAACATACAATTACTTTTGGCATCAATTAGATGATTTTACATTAACAAGTAATAACAAGGTATGGACATATCCAGGAATGGAAGTTGGACCCAACTCAATTATAGTTGATTTAGAAACAACTGACACAAGAAACTACAACAATATTTATGGAATTTGTAGTGATAAGGTGCTGTTACTTAAGAATTCTTAGGGTGCTTTACTTCGTATGGTGCAATCTTAGACTTAATGCGACCATCTTTATATAATCTTACGATCCATCCATCTTTGATCTGAATTGGATTAAAGGCTGTTGCTTTTTTCTTTGGCATTATTCCTCTACTCTATGCACTTCTTTGGTAGACTTTGTGTAGTCCTTACCAATACCTGCAAAACTTCCAAGATCCTCAACTAACTCATCAGACTTTCCAATTGATGCATCGTATGCAGCCATAGCCATCTCTGAGTCTTCAGGCTCAACCATTAGTGGTGGAATTTGAACATACATAGACATTGCACATGCAGTGTATAGTCTTGTTGCTTCCCATAGGCCATTTTCTTCTTGTTCAAATAATTGGATCATTACCGCAGGATTTTCTGGACTTGCTTCCATATAATATTCTGTGCCAGGATTACCAAGAGCGCCTTCATACATAACGTGAACTACCTGCCCTATATGGGTATCCCCTTCTCCACCGTGGGAGGTCATTGCGAAATCGCCTTCTTTTAACATTCATCAAGTATATCATAACTTGACATAAGTTGGGCTAAGAGTGTATACTTAATACATACCTCTGTAGTTCAGTGGACAGAACGTTGGACTTCTAAGCCAAGCGTCGCAGGTTCGATTCCTGCCAGGGGTGCTACAAAGCATCTAAGGGGGATTATGGACACTTCTACAGTATATTGGTGTATAGATACTGACCTACCAATTTTAGGACCGTCTAAGCCCATCCTGCCACTTTTTAATAGTGTTGTTAGCGAAAGAAATAGGAATACTGATCCTGGATCTTCATATTATAAATGTAAGTCTGCACAAGAAATGTTTAATAATACTTTTATACTTCCATCTACAGAAAATCTTCACATATTGTTTAGTGGTGGTAAATTATTAAACACCAGAGATGCTAAAAAATTTAGACCAAGAATGCCAGTATTTGAAGATGGTCCTGCAGTAGATTACGATTCCAGATGGCTATTCTTTTCTGAGGATGACATAAATATTCAGTTAACCCCACCATACTTTCATAAGACAAAGGCATCAGAATATGCCACGGTCCTGAGTGGTGAATTCAATATTAGTAAATGGTTTAGGCCTATCATTCCAACATTTTCGTTATGGGATGCTTCAAGAGAATTGGTGATATCCCAGGATGATCCTTTAGCCTATGTTAATTTTATTACTGACAAAAAGGTTATATTAAAAGAATTCAAAGAGACAGAACAAATTAAAAAAATTATGCATGAATGTGTGATGATGAAAGATAGATTTCCAAACTTGCCATTGGCTGAAAACTATAATAGGTTTATTTTAAATAAAAAGCACAAAACTCTAATAGAAGAAATTAAAAATAATTTAGTTTAATATAACTCTGTCAGACAATACAAACTCTGGGACGTGGCCAGTAAATAAAACTAAAAGTATTGCCTGAAATTCATTAGAACTTGATGAAGATAAGAATACTTTATCTCCGTTTTTAATTAGCGCACCTCTACCAGACTTAGAAGATAGAATCTCTTCGTTTGTGCTACCGTCGCTTGTTATTTTAAAGTTAGAGTTAGACTGATTAACAAAATATAAAAATAAAAACTGATCTTCTTTGGGAGCATACTTTTCTAATGAAACTTCTAAACTGTCTGCCCCAAAGATGTATAGTTGTGCTTCTGAATCGACTATATCCTCTAACTTTATCATTTTTTCATAACAAAAATTAGAAAGTATTTTTTTAGATTCATCTGAAAGGGGACTTACGATTGTTTTATCTATGATTGCTTTATGTGTTAGCACAAATGCACCTGATTTAAAATTATGACTTTCTATGATCCATGGGAAAAAAGAATTAGCATCTTCATAAAAAACATTTTGCAGTTTTTTAATGTATTCTTCATCTAAAAAATTGTCGTTATATAGCATAATTAATTATAGGGGCATCATATTTCAGATGCCCCTACCAACTACTTTGCAGCCTTCTTAGGGGCAGCCTTCTTAGCAGGTGATTTCTTTACTACCTTAGCAGTCTTTACTGCTCTATCCACTTCTTCTACTGATGGCATCTTGCCAAATGCAGTATCTGAAGGGTTTGCTGCTCTCAATACAACGGGGACAAGTGCTCCAAGTAGTGAGTATGCTAGTGTCTGCGGATCTGTCACTCCAGAGGCATACATTGCTGTTGCTGCTCCAAGAACTGATCTTCCGTATGACGCTAGTGCTGCTTTGATTTGCTTATTCATATTTATTCCTCCTAGGATATGATTCTTACTAGTATATCATAGCCAAGCCATAAACCAATAATTCCTGCGACTCCCGCAAAAACTGGTGGGGCTGGCACTGGCAATTTGAATGCAGCAAATATAACACCACATCCAAAACCTGTTATAACTGATAAAACAATTTCTTTCATTTGTATTCCTTTTCTGTTAACTCTTTATAATGATTTAAGCATACATCTCTTATTTGTGTCTCTGTTGAATATAATTTTTCTGCTTCAAGTTCACATTCTAATACATGACAAGAATAAAATGCATCAAAGGCAAGATCATTATATGACTTAAAGGTTATCATGTATCTAGTTTACCATAATCCTCAATAGCCCTAGAGTAATCATCTGGTATAAGTTTTTCAAGATCCTTATATGCCTCTGATATTTTTTTCATATGATCTGTTAATGGGGTCCATACAGCATCTCCATATTTATCAAAGTAGGCTATCTCTGGTCCAACCTTCTGAGTAAAATCATATATTCCGCTCTGAACTGTATAGATATAGTCAAATGCCCAATCTCTAGACTGATTTAAAAACTTTACAAATCCATCTGTATTTTCAATCTGATCTTTATCATAATCCATACTAATTTTATTTAAAAGCAATTCATTATCAGCATCAGCCTGAGCAAGTTTTACTAACAACTCTTTTTGATTAATTCTCATTTTTACATTATCAACAATAATTAAAAAGAAAAAAGACATAAACAATATAAAAAAAATAAAATCAAACATCTTTTCCTCCTTCTCTAACTAGCATTACTATTGCACCATTGTCTTCAAGAGCCTTTTTTACCCTAATCATATATTCTACTGCTTGAATTTTTTCGTCATGAGACAGGACAACAAAGTCTTTTTCAGAGGCACGAACAGTTATAAAGTGTTCGTTATCTACAATAGTTAATCTAAAGTTTTTAGGAGCACGGATTGAGTGAAATGCCATACGCATTTGATCTGTATACATTACTCGTCCTTTTTCCAATGCAAGAATGATTTAATATATACCGCTGCATATGCCACTGCCATTGCTATAAAGCCATATTGATCTGTGGCTAGTGCATAAGCAATCCACAAACACTCATTAACACAAAGAATCAACCATCCCCAAATAGTCTTACGACCTACTAAGAATATCCCTGTAACTCCTATAACTGCTAATATCCACGACCACATACTAATCTCCTAATGTAAGTGTTTGCCAAGTTTCAGCCCAGGCTGCCTTGGATCTATGACGAGAAAACTCTCTAGATATTGAGCCATTCTCTAGATAAACTCCGCCCCATACTCCCCATTCTTTTTGTGAAACACCAACAGCAAAGCAGTGCTTTCTTACAGGGCATTCTGAACATAGTTTATCTATTGCAGGACGAAGCGTCTCATCATCTTCATACTTTTCAAAAAATAAGTTTGTGTCGTAATCTAAACAGACAGCATCGTCTTTCCAATCATGCTTCTTCATCTACATCACATACTTATTTGGAATCTCCCACCCCATACGTGAAGGATCAAAAACCTTTTTTAGGTGCCACTTACCGTTAACATAAACACCACGTTCTGATGTTCTACCCTTTTCAGAGCGCTGTAATTCAATAACTGACCATCCATCCCACGATAGGATTGGTGACTTAGAGACAATTGCCTCCATTTGTTCTAACGACTTTACTAGCATTTTTCTCCCTAGTATCTAAATAATCCAACATCAATATTTTTGAGTTGGGCAGCAGCAGCAAGTTTGGAGACTGGCTCTTTTGGATTTGAAAGAAAAGCAAAGTAATTAACATCTTCTATGTTTTCTTCAACCCAACTTGGTGCAACCTTATATAACTTTATTTTCTTACCACGAGCCTTCATTCCACGCTCAGATAAGTTAGTAAATTCTGATGCCATAGCGTTTATATTTCCTGGTCCTGCAGAATAAACATAAAAGTATGGATCATCATCTTTAATTGTAGACATCGCTACACCCATTGCTCTTAAAAAGACCTGATAGTCATTAAAAGCCTGTGTGCCTTGAATTACAACAATCACTATTCTGTATCCTTTCTTAGTTCATCCATTATAAAAAGCATCTTATCTAATTCTACCTTATCCATACCCATCGTGTCAACTATTGTTGCCTGATCCTTATCTATAAAAAATCCATTCATTGGTGCCATATAGAATGCGTTATCTTTAATCCAATAAGCAATATCATTTACAATTAAAACCTTTACATTTATTTTATTTTCATGGTTTCTTGATTGGCGCTTTATAACTTTAGGCTCTTGATATGACTCAATAAGTGGAAGGATTGGCCTAACAATTTCATGTATATGACTTTGTCTATAAATTATTCCAGTGTTTTTCTTAATAGTATTAGTGCTCATTACAAATTTTGTTGCAGCAAAAAATACTATAAGTGTAGTCATTGCTCCAACAAAATAAGACATCAATCCTCCAGCAACACTCTGATAATTTCTTTAAGGGTATACTGATGTCCCTTTTCTAATTTGGAAACTGCTTCTGGATCAAAAGCCTTTTTTGTAACTCTTACTGTTGGATTTATATTTGTTATATCCATATCAATAAACCCATACTCCCATAAAGCCATAGTTTCTGAAGAAAAATATTTAGAGAATTCATTATGAAGTTCTGGATTTATGTTCTTGAGTTTATCTGTAAAATTATATAATGGCTCTCCAGTATCAAGATCAATTCCTGCTACCTCAAGCGCTCCCTGCAATATAAGATCTTCAATGATCTTTGACTCTTCATCCATTATCTTAGTCTCCACGTCATAGTTTCTGGTCCACGTTTAATTAGTCTAAACATGTGGTGCTCAAACTGATCTCGTAAGTCATCGTAAAGAGACGGACTAACATTTTTAAGTTTGTCCGTTATCTTATAAGTAAGAAGGCCGTCATTATCAATTCCTGCAACCTCTATAGCACCCTGATTAAGTAGATGCTCAACCAGTGCTTGATTTTTTATATCCATTTTATCCTTCTATAAAAGTAATTAATTCTTCTCTTGTTTTTGCACCATTAGTTCTTCCAACTTCCTTATTATCTTCAATCAATATAAAGGTTGGAATAGATCTAACTCCAAAATCCTCAACCATTTCAGTCTCAGAATCAGCGTCAATCATAAAGAATCTAGCAGTTATTTGATCACGGTTTAATTGCTCTACTACTGGCCTTACTTTTTCGCATGGCTTGCACCATTCTGCAGTAAAGTATAGGACATGCTTCACTTGCCAGACTTCTTTCTAGCCTTTGCAAGTGCCTCAAAGTCCTTAACCTTAGTGTCACCCATATAGCCCCAAGCATATCCATCATTGATCATCTTATCATTAAGAGATTCTGTATTACCATCTACATATACCCAGCCTAAAATGCGACCATACTTTTCAGATGAGTCCATCTTCTCAGTTTTGATTACAACAGACTTTGCATCCTTTAGGTGCTTCTTTAGATACTCCTTAGACTCAAGACCAAGAGCCTTCTCCCTAAGATCCTTTGTGCGAGATTCAGGGGTATCAATACCAGCCAATCTCACACGGGATGCAAACAGAATGTCAAACCCTAAATCAATAAGAACGTCAATGGTATCTCCATCTACTACGCCTTCTACTTTTCTTACATAGTATTCATACATTATTTTCTCCCCCATTTAATTTTATTCCAACCACGCTCATGGAAGTAATAAAGAATTGTTTTTGTAAATACCTCAAAACTTGCAATTGCACCTGCTGTTACTGGCTCTTTAGTTATTACCCAAGAGATAACAAAAGTGTCTGCTGTTCCAATTATACGCCATGTAATAGCCTTTAGTGCTGATCTTTGCTTGGATACATTCATGAAGGCCACTCAATATTGTTTGGCTTAGTAATGAAATTCCACACTTTAGATACCCATCTCTTTACGTTTTTGCGTAGCCGAAATAGCATGAATATCTGACCCCAAATCTACTTGTTCAATATTGTATCCTACATCACGACCATATACTATATTTGTAATGTTAGGTAGTCTTAACACTAATGCGCCATCCATAAATTCATCTTTGGCAATATACTCCTTTACCTGATCAAACTTGAGTGGATCCTTTTCACTTGTATTGTATGTATTACGGACTCCAAGAAGGACTTGCCTTGTTCTCTTCCCTGCCTCTTTGTAAAGGGCGTGGTGGCCTTCATGCCAAGGCTGATACCTGCCCAGCATAAGTGTTGTAGGAGCAGACCAGTCGTGTAGCATAAACTTTTCAATAATACGAGATGCCTTTTCTTCAGCGTTTTGTTCATGATTAGTAAAATAGAAATTGGCTTCTTCTGGTCGCTCAAACATTTTATTTGTATCGTCAAATCTACCCTCAGCAATTGTATCCATAAAAATAAGAATATCTGGCTTACCAAATGCTGCACGAGTTAAATCTGTTGGACAAACAAAATCAACGATTACTGGCGCTACACCCTGTTTAGAGATAAGTCTTGCCATATCCCCCATGCGTCTTGCTTGTTCAATTCTATCTTCAGGGCTAAACCCTAAGTCTGAATTGACTGTTGCACGAACTTCATCTGCATTAAGATGGATAGCATTAATACGCTCTTTAAGGGCCTTTGCTAATTCTGTTTTACCAGAACCAGGAAGACCGATAATCTGAATAATCATTTTTAGTCCTTTAGTCTGTCTTGCTTTAACTTATCTCGTTCATCAATAATGCTAATCATGAAAGACATCATACTGTTATATCCGTCTGGGATAGCCATAATCTTGTTATAGTGGTGACCACAAAACAATAGGTCTCCAGTTATCCCTGTAATCTTAACTAGTGCTTCAGCGTTACATCTATCACATCGATCTAAAGGTGACAAGAGCCAATCTTGCTTTACTTCATCTTTAATCATTGTAAACATTATACTACTTCTTTCTGTTATCAGTGGAATAATAGCCAGAGCCGTTAAAAACAACTCCTACATTAGAGTATACACGACTTAAAGCGGTATTGCAAGTCTCACAATGGTATCCAGGATCATCTTCCTTTATTCCTCTAACCTTAGTATAGTTAATACTACATTTATCACAAAAATATTCATATGCTGGCATTACTTATCTCTTATCTCTGGATGATCCATAGTGGTATCTTTGAGTTTGTTTGCTCCGTGAAGATTTCCAATCGGTATAAAAAATTCCTTATTTATTCTTTTAAATTCTTTTTTATTTTCTGGCAAATCATCTGCCCAATAAATTGCATCTGTCGGACAAGCAGGTTCGCAGGCCCCACAATCAATACACTCTTCTGGATTAATGTATAACATTCTTCCACCTTCGTATATACAGTCAACTGGGCATTCCGCAATGCATGACCTATCCTTGACGTCAATGCATGCGTCAGTTACAACATATGGCATTACTTCTTCTTTGCTTTTACTGTCCAGACTGGGGCCTTTAAAGCATCCCCACCCCATTCGTATCCAAGCGCTTTTACGACAAATTTAATAATCTTAATTCTCATTACTTTACCTTATGTCCGAACTTAGCCCAGACCCTCTCATGTAGAAAATATCCAAGGGCTTCCCACCCAATATAAATAAGAGCACCCAAACTAGCATACTCCCATTCACCAGTAAATAAATAAATAACCCCAGCAACACCAACAAGGTGAAAGGTTTCCCAACTTGCTGTTTTTAGCAGTGTTCTTTTAGTTGATTCCATAATACAATTATACCAACCTTACTTGTCTTTGTCAAGATCAGATAGAGGACTTACGCCTTTTCTTTGGTGAATGTCTGCATCTGCTGCAGTAGGAATTTCAGACCAAGGTATTGGAGGTAAGCCAATTTTTGCATGTTCATCTAAATAAAGTTTGTCAAACATATATCTTCTTTGCATGGCAAAGTTGTTAAACTCTTCACTTTCTCTAAAAAGTTTACCAAACTTAAACCTATCATTAATCTCTTTTGGCCTTGATTGAGTTGGGCTTTCATTTGGAACGCACCAGTGGTTTTTGTTAATCAAGTGGAAAAATAATGCTTGGTAGTATTCGGCTGGGTCGTCATTACTCCAAGATGGTCTATAATGATAGTCAAACTGTGGCTGGCAAATAATAGCCTGATTTGGCTTGGTAATAAAGTTTGTATTACCAGCAACAAATCCCCAGTCACGGTTTCCACCAATATGTAAGTCAACCATGTATGGTCCTGGAGCGTGATCAATGTGCAAAGGAAGTCTTGGAACTCTGCCTTCAGAGGTTATCTGATGATGAGCATACATATGATATCCAAACTCAACGTCTTCAACACCAACTAAAACCTTAACCTTTTCTACAGCATAATCAATAAACTTTTGAGGTATCTGAACCCCCTCTTCCCACTTATTCATTTGATGAGAAAAATCTACATTGTCAAGTTTATAAGAGGTTAATATCTCTACTAATTCATCAAACATTTCTTTAGGAAAGAAATCTTCTACCAAGAATGGCTCAAAAAATACTACGTCATCTGTTAATGTTTTTTCAACAGCAAGATACTCTTCCTTAGAAGAATATTTCCAGTCAACATTATCAGGATTTGGATGATTTGCATACAGAGGTGTTATCATTACTTGGATTCCTTGATTGCTTTAAATGTTTGAGCATCTACAATACCAGTTACCTTTAGCCCATTACCCTTTTGAAAAGCCTTAACAGCCTTATCAGTTCCTGGACCAAACTCTCCATCAGCCTTTAGCCCAAGAGCCTGCTGAACAATCTTTACAGAGGCACCCTTAGCGCCAATCTTGAATGGCTTAAACTCTTTCTTTGCAGCAGATGCTGGTGCAACTGGTGAAGGCTTTGATGGTGCATCTGAAGAGCCAACCTTGGAAAGTAGTGGAAGGTTTTCTTCTCCAGCATATACTGGACGACCCCAACCAACTACTGCATTTACCAACTTCTTCTTATTGTTCTTAACATATGCACGAGTCTTTTCTACACACATACCGCCGTTGCGTTGATCTCCCTTTGCAGTTCCTGAAGTATTTCCCTCAATAACCTGGATAGTTCCATCTCCATTGTTCTTAATGCAAAGACCAACGTGAGAAATTCTGTTTACACCATCATCTGGAAAATCAAAGTAGATCCAGTCTCCTGGGGTTGGGTCATCGTTACGAGCATCT
>CANGYR010000019.1 GCA_947458275.1 Chitinophagaceae bacterium | reverse complement strand
GGGGGGTTTTAATTTGGGTGATGTAGCAGTAGTGTACCTGACAGGCGAGTTGGCCGATGGAAAGGAAACACCCTTTATTGATTAAGTGGTGGTAGGAGATATTGACAAGGAGTATGTTGAAAGACTTGCTACCCGTGCTGAGGGGTTATTAAATAAAAAAATTAGAACCGCTATTTATTCTAAAAGTGAATTTTCTAACTCGCTGCTACAAGAAATGCCGCATGTATGCGTGTATAATGGGGAGTGGGGGGGGGGGTAAATTCTAATTTGGAGTAGTGTGGTCCACACTAATATTGAGTGTTCGCAGATAATCATAAATCGTTAATAAATTGAAAATCATGAACTTTACATGTTTGATTTTTTATTTATAGGTCACCAAAAAAGGTTGAAAATTAGGTTAAATGTGCGCAGTTTTGTGCGTTATTTTAGGAAATAATATAGAAAAATGAAGCCAAAAGCAATAATCGTTAGCGGGTATTTTAATCCGATTCATAAGGGGCATATTGAGTATTTTCAAAATGCAAAAGCGAATGGGAATAAGTTATTTGTGATAGTAAACAGTGATTTTCAAAGAGCATTAAAAGGCTCTAAAGAGTTTCAAGATGAAGAGGAGAGGGTTTTTATAGTTGAAAATTTAAGACTGGTTGACAAGTGTTTTCTTTCAGTTGACAAAGACAGAACAGTAGTTGAGTCAATTAAAATGATTTTTAATCAATTTGGTAATGAATATCAGCTTGCATTTGCAAATGGAGGTGATCAAAATAATGACACGATCCCAGAAAGACCAATTTGTGAAAAATTGGGAATAGAATTAATAGATGGCTTGGGGGGGAAAATACAATCATCTTCTTGGTTGTTAAAAAAGAGCTAAACATTTTAAAATTAATGAAATGACTAATTACAAAATAGCGATTATTGGTTTAGGGTATGTTGGATTGCCTTTGGCAATTGAATTTGGCAAAAAGTATAATGTTATAGGTTTTGATATCAATCAATCAAGAGTTGATGAATTAAACTTAATTAAGGATCGAACCAATGAGGCAGATTTAGCTGAGTTGAAAAAAGCCATGGATTTGGCTCAATCTAGTGTTGACAAAGGGTTGCGGTTATCTGCCAAGGTTGAAGATTTGAAAACCTATAATGTATATATTGTAACTGTTCCGACACCAATAGATCAATTTAAGGCTCCTGACTTAAAACCTTTGCTCAAAGCCTCTGAAATGTTGGGTAAAGTTCTAAAGAAAGATGATATTGTTATTTACGAGTCTACCGTATATCCTGGTTGTACTGAAGAAGATTGTGTTCCATTGATTGAAAAACATTCAGGACTAATATTCAATCAGGATTTCTATTGTGGTTATTCTCCTGAGCGCATTAATCCAGGCGATAAGGTTAATACTCTCACTAAAATTAGAAAAGTGACATCCGGATCCACTCCAGAAATTGCTGAGGTGGTAGATTGTATATATAGAAGTATTATAGAAGCTGGAACGCACAAGGCGCCAAGTATAAAAGTGGCAGAAGCATCGAAAGTTATTGAGAATGCCCAACGAGACGTTAACATCTCGTTTGTTAATGAGTTGGCTTTAATTTTTGACCGAATGGGTATCAATACCAATGATGTATTAGAGGCTGCAGAGACCAAATGGAATTTTTTAAAATACAAGCCAGGTCTTGTTGGCGGCCACTGTATTAGTGTAGACCCCTATTATTTAGCTCATAAAGCTGAAAGTTTAGGATATTATCCACAAGTTATTTTATCTGGTAGGCGTGTAAATGATAATATGGGAATTTTTATCGCAAATAAATTAATTAAATTAATGATACAAAAGGGAATTGCAATTAATGGTGCAAAAGCTTTGGTATTAGGTATAACATTCAAAGAAAACTGCGCTGATATTAGAAACTCGAAAGTTATTGATATAGTAAGAGAGCTTCAACAATTTTCAATCAATGTAGACGTGTTTGATCCTCATGCCGATAAGCAAGAGGTAAAAAATATCTATGGAATTGAATTAATTGATAAAATTTCGAAAACATATAGTGGGATAATATTAGCCGTTTCTCATAAAGAATTTTTAAATATCAAATTTAAAAATTCTGCGAATACAGCGATATTTGATGTAAAAGCTTTTTTGAATAAAGGTATAGCTGACGGGGTATTATAAATTTTTAAAACGATAAAAAATATGAGAAAAAATGTAATTGTACTTGGCGGAGGAGGTTTCATCGGCGGCCATTTGGCAAAAAAAATGAAAAATTTAGGGCATCATGTAAGGATAGCCGATATTAAAAATCATGAATATTTCAAACATGAAGATATTTGTCATGAGTTTATTTTATGTGATTTAACTGACCCCAAATCTGTCGAATTAGTTATTAATGAAAACTGTGATGAATTATATCAGCTAGCAGCAGATATGGGTGGCGCTGGATACATATTTAGTGGAAATAATGATGCAAATGTTATGCATAATTCTTCACTAATAAATTTAAATGTAGCTAAAGAATGTGTTGTAAAAAAAGTCAAAAAAGTGTTTTACTCATCTTCGGCTTGCATTTATCCTGAACATAATCAATTAGATCCTAGTAATCCAAATTGCGAGGAAGGATCAGCTTATCCTGCAAATCCAGATTCTGAATATGGATGGGAAAAGTTATTTAGTGAAAGAATT
Source organism: Chitinophagaceae bacterium (assembly GCA_947458275.1). Classification (GTDB taxonomy): domain Bacteria; phylum Bacteroidota; class Bacteroidia; order Chitinophagales; family Chitinophagaceae; genus Ferruginibacter. Next base: position 21,736 of record CANGYR010000019.1, on the reverse strand, counting down.
TATTTTGCATTTAACAGAAATTATGGCCTAGACGTGAGAGTTGCAAGATTTCACAACATATTTGGCCCTCAAGGCACATGGAAGGGAGGAAAAGAAAAAGCTCCAGCAGCAATGATTAGAAAAGTTGCCGAATCGAAAGATGGCGATTGTATTGAGGTTTGGGGTGATGGGAGTCAAACACGTAGTTTTTTATATGTAAGTGAGTGTTTAGAGGCTATAGAGAGATTTATGGAAAAGGATTTTAAAGGGCCTATCAATATTGGTTCTGAGGAAATGGTCACTATTAATGAATTGGCGGAAATGGCAATTAAACTCTCAGGAAAATCTATTAAGATAAAAAATATTTGTGGTGATGAATTTATACATAAATATGGATTTCCATGTCCTCTTGGTGTCAAAGGAAGAAACTCTGATAATCGATTATTTATGAAAGAGATTGGATGGGTGGTATCTATGCCCTTAATTAACGGGATGGAAAAAACTTTTAATTGGATAAACAATCAAGTAAATGGTGCATAAAATTAATTCGAATAAAGTCGTAGTGAAAATTTTTGGAGGTCTCGGAAATCAGATGTTTCAATATGCTATAGGTAAAAGTATTTCTGTAAAGAACAAGTTAGATTTTCAAATTGAGAGTAAGTCTGGTTTCAAAAATGACTTTTATGAAAGGAGTTTTGGATTATCTCATTATAATATTAAATCAGATGAAGTTGATTCCGAAATACTTCCTAAAAAAATAATTAAAAGCAGTAGATTTGATTTTATTCAAAAAATAATTGATTTTTTTGATAATAGATTTCCTTTTTTAAATTACTTACTTGATTCTAAGCACTGGGAGATAGTGTATGAAAAAAACCTTTACTTTAATCCTTCAGTATTTAACTCTTCAAAAAATAAATATTTAATTGGTTATTGGCAATCAGAACTTTATTTTAAAGATATTAGAGTAGAATTATTGAATGAATTTTCACTAAGGGCACCCTTGGATTCTATTAATTATCAATTTTCGGAAAACATAAAAAATACAAATTCAGTTGGAGTTCACTACAGAAGATTGCATGGTATATCTAAAGGATTAATTTCGAAGTCTAATTCAACAGTTCTGGGAATTGTTTCAGACGATTATTATAAAAAGGCTATTGATTACATGATCAATCATAATAAAGATTTGACGTTATTCATTTTTTCTGATGATATAAATTGGGTGAGAATGAACGTAGAATTTAATCAAAAAGTTATTTTTGTCGATATCAATGGAGACGATAAAAATTATTTAGATATGTATTTAATGAGTTTATGTAAACATCAGATAATAGCGAATAGCTCTTTTAGTTGGTGGGCGGCATGGTTAAATAAAAATGAAAGCAAAATCGTCATTTCTCCTCGTAACTGGTATATTAACGAATCAATGAACAAGAATGACACAATACCAACTAATTGGATAAAGCTGTAATTATTATTGAAGAAGACTTTAGCATTTTCTTCTATGCAGTAAAAATATAATTTAAAATAGTATTTGTATGAATTTTTTCAATACGTACATTGATCCTAGCGCAGCTTCAAAAGTTGCTGAGGTTTTAAATTCTACGTTTCTTAGTGAAGGTAAACTTGTAAAAGAATTCGAGAATCAATTGGCTCAAAACTATGGGATTTTAAATCCAATAGCAGTTAATTCTGGGACAACTGCATTGCATCTAGCTCTTGTCTTAGCTGGAGTTGAAGAGGGAGATGAAGTATTACTTCCTGCGCAGACATTCGTAGCTACTGGACTGGTGATTTTACAGCAAAAAGCCACACCAGTTTTTGTTGATGTTAACTACTTGGATGGTAATATATCAATTGAGGATATAAAAAGAAAAATAACTAAAAAAACCAAAGTAATTATTGCTGTTCATTGGGCTGGATATCCCTGTGATATGGATGAGATATGTAAAATTGCAAAGGAGCACAACCTTGTTGTTATTGAAGATGCTGCCCACGCTTTAGGGGCTGAATATATGGGTAGAGCAATTGGCTCTATATCAGATTTTACATGTTTTTCATTTCAAGCAATTAAGCATTTGACGACAGGGGATGGAGGATTACTTGCATGTCAATCAGCTGAAACTTATCGAGATGCCATTAAAATGAGATGGTTTGGAATTGATCGAGTTAACTCATCCCCATCAATTTTGGGGGAACGGATTTACAATTTGGACAAACTTGGATTTAAATATCATATGAATGATTATGAAGCTGCCTTAGGAATTGCCAATTTAATTGGATTTAAAAACCGTTTACAGCATCTACAAGAAATTTCTGAAATTTATGAAAATGGGTTGAGAAGTATAGATGAAATTACTTTGTTTGAAAGAAAAATTGATCGAAAAAGTTCAAATTGGCTTTTCGGTTTTCACATAAATGATCGCTTATCATTTATTGAATATTTAAAAAATCTTGGCATACCTTCATCAGTCGTTCATCAAAGAATTGATAAATACAAGGTATTTGGGGGTGAAACAAAGGGATTAACCAACCAAGAAAAATTCGATAATTCACAGATACATATACCAATTCATAATGCGATAACAGTGGAACAAGCCAATTTCATAGTTGATAGCATAAAAAAATATTTTCATGAAAAAAATTCTAATTTTAGGGGGTAATGGTTTTTTAGGTAAAAATCTTAATAAGATATTTGCTAGTTCAAACTATAAAATTTATAATGAGTCAAGAAAAACAGATTGTGATATACTTGATTATATAGAGTTTGAAAAAAAGATTAATGATATTAAACCGGATTATATAATTAATGCCGCGGCCCATGTTGGAAGTATTGCCTATGTCTCTCAAAATGCTGCGGAAGTTTGTAATGATAATACTCAAATGTATTTGAATATTTTTAAAGCAATCCATAAAGTAAATCCTGGAATTATTTTAATAAACCCTATTTCAAACTGTTCTTATCCTGGTATTATTGATATTCAGCATGAAGAAATGTGGTGGGATGGAATTGTACATAATTCTGTTGAATCGTATGGAAATCCTAAAAAATTAGGCTACATTCTTTCCGAATGTTACAGAAAGCAATATGGAATAAATACCTTGAATCTTATTTTACCCAATGCATATGGGCCTTTTGATTATTTAGATGAGCAGAGGACACATGCGATGAACGGAATTATTATGAGAATGATAAAATCAGTGAAGGCTGGAGATAAAGATTTTTCAGTTTGGGGAACAGGCACTCCAATTAGAGAATGGATATATATGGAGGACGCTGCCCGGATTATAAAAATTATTATTGACGGCAATTTGATTAATCTTCCTAATCCTTTGAACATAGCACAGCAATCGGGAGTAAGTATTAATGAATCCGTGATGTATATTAGAAAAACTTTAGATACAGATATAAATATTATAAATGATACTACAAAGCAGGATGGTGCGCCAATAAAAATTTTAGGAGATAAGTTATTTAGAGTTCATTTTCCGGATTTTAAATTCACTACATACCAAGAAGGCATTAAAAATACAATAAACTATTACAAAGAAAAACTATGAAAAAATCAATTTTTATAACTGGCGCCGCCGGTTATGTTGGAACTTCACTTATACCTCTATTGTTAGAAAATGGATATTTAGTTACTGTATATGATTCTTTAATATTTAATAATGGGGATAAATTATTACCCTATATTTCTAACCCGGATTTTCATTTTATTAAGGGAGACATAAGAGACACGAAACTTTTAAAGAAACACATCGGGGGGCATGAAATAGTAATTCATCTGGCAGCTTATGTAGGCTATGGTATATGTCGTGAAAGGGGAGAAGCTGAATCATATGATGTAAATACTCTAGCAACTAAGGGATTAATTGATCTTTTATCAGAAGATCAATATCTTTTGTTTGGTTCTACAGGCTCAAATTATGGCGAGGTATTGGACGAGATTTGTACCGAGGAGACACCATTAGTCCCTTTATCTATTTATGGAAGAACCAAAACAGAAGCTGAGTATTTGGTTATGGGAAGGAACAATTCAACTGCATTTCGTTTTGCTACAGCTTTTGGACTTTCGCCACGTTTGCGCCTTGATTTATTAGTCAATGATCTTACATATAAGGCATTGACACAGAAGTATGCTGTAATTTATGAATCCCATTTTTTAAGAACGTTCATTCATGTTCGTGATGTAGCCAGATCATTTCTTTTTGCAATACAAAACCAGAGTGTTATGAAAGACAATGTTTATAATGTAGGCTCTGATTATATGAATTTTTCTAAAAAAGAGGTTTGTGAGCTTATTAAGGATAAAATTAATGACGTACTCTTTCATTATGCGGATATAGGTGAAGATGTCGATAAACGAAATTATAAAGTTTCTTATGAAAAAATTCATTCATTGGGTTTTGAAACTACAATAACTATGGAAGAGGGCATTAGCGAATTAGTAAAAGCAATAGAGTTAATTAATATTAATTCATCGTATCATAATAGTTAATTAAAAAAAATAATTATATTTACAATTTAAATCAAAATAGTAATAATTCTCTTTTTGAAAAGAATCCACACCTTTAATATGTGACTCTCGACAATTACGATAGGCTATTACAAATCATCTTATTCCTACTAATATTAATTATATGGCACAACTAGATAAACAAAAATCAATTTTTGAAAGATATCCACATTTGGTAACACTAAGAGGTCTTGCTCCAGATGATATTATTGAACAAGAAATTGGTTCAAGAGCTGACGAATTTGAGAAAGACATTGAGAGGGCAAGAAAAACAATTCCTTCCGGCAATTTGAATAAAATTTTCCCTCCTGAATTGGAACTGCAAAGCATAAAAATGGAAAATTTTTTGGGACATTGGGGGAATGTATCAATTGAGGAACTATGCAAAATATGTTTAATCGTCAAATTTATTCAGCCTAAAAAGATTCTAGAAATAGGCACCTACAATGGAATGACAACGCTTCAAATGGCGTTAAATGCACCATCTGATTGTATAACATACACTTTAGACTTACCAGAGGAAATCTCCGCAAGTCTCCAGCTTTCTCAATTAGACACATATGTATCTAAGCATTTCAAAGATAAGTTCGGTACTTCTACCGGATCTTATTTTAAAAATAGAAATGATTTAAAAATTATTCAAAAGCTGGGAGATTCCGCGACATTTGATTATTCAGAGATTGGGAATGATCTTATAGATATAATTTTTATAGATGCGGCTCATGACTATAAGAATAAAGAAATTGATTCTGAACAGGCATTTAAATTGCTTTCTAAAAAAGGTGTAATTCTTTGGCATAACTATAATGATGTTACTTGTCCGGATGTTACAAAATATTTAGCTGATATTAGTGAGAAGCGTAAGTTGTTTCATCTTAGGAATACAATGCTCGCTATATATTACAATGGATAAATTGAGAATGAATCAACTTATAATAGATTTAGATTTTTTATCTCTAAAGAAAAATTTAAAAAAAGATTTTTCTGGTTTAAAGACTTTGAATATAGCAATATTAGGGGATTCCTCAACTCAATTGCTTAATCAAGCAATTAAAGGCTTTGGATATGAAATACAATTAAATTTTCAAATATACGAAACTGATTATGGGCAAATAGATCAAGAGGTGTATAACACTTCTTCAGAACTTTATAAGTCTAATCCTAATTTTATTGTCATCTTTCATTCTGCACAAAAACTACTGTCGAAATTTTACGAAAGTAGCGATTCTGCTAAAAAAGATTTTGCTACTAATCATATTCAATACCTTAATAATCTTTTTAATAAGGTAAAAGAAAATACAAACGCAAAGGTCCTTTATTTTAATTTTATTGAGATTAATGACTTTGTTTTTGGAAATTACGGGAACAAAGTACAAACTTCTTTTATTTTTCAGCTCCGCAAATTAAATTATGAATTGATGAATTTGTCTATTGAACATAGTAATGTTTTCATCAACGACATCTCTTCACTTAGTAATCAAGAAGGTTTTCGCTATTCTTTTGATCCAAAAATGTATGTCAATGCGGATATGGTTTTTAGTCTCGACTTCTTGGTGAAAGTTGCAAAAAACACTGCAGATATTATTTTATCTCAAATTGGAAGGTTTAAAAAATGTCTTATTTTAGACTTGGACAATACAATGTGGGGAGGAATAATTGGCGATGATGGAATAGATAACATTCATATAGGCGATCTCGGAATAGGAAAGGCATTTACAAGCTTACAAGCTTGGTCAAAGCAATTAAAACAAAGAGGGATTATTCTTGCAGTATGCAGTAAAAACACAGAGTATATAGCAAAAGAACCATTTGTAAAACATCCTGATATGTTGCTTAAACTTGAGGATATTTCCATTTTTGTTGCCAATTGGGAAAGTAAAGTGGATAATATTAAATACATTCAATCCATATTGAATATTGGTTTTGATTCTATGGTATTTTTGGATGATAATCCTTATGAAAGAGGAATAGTTAGAAATGAGTTTCCGGAAGTTTTAGTTCCTGAACTTCCCGAAGATCCTTCAGATTACATTGGTTTTCTCATTAATCTTAATTTATTTGAGATGGCTTCATTTTCAGAAGAAGATGCTGAACGAACTAAATTATATCAGGAAGAATCAAAGAGAGTGGATCTAAAAAAAACATACACTTCGGAAATAGAATATCTTAGACACCTTAAGATGACTTCAGAGGTAAAAGCGTTTGATAATTTTACCATTCCAAGGGTAGCGCAGCTTACTCAAAGATCTAATCAATTTAATCTGAGGACCATAAGGTACTCAGAAAGTGACATTATGGAAATAACTTCCTGCGGGGAATATCTTACATTGTCTTTTGATTTAAATGATAAATTTGGGAATTATGGTCTGATTTCAGCCGTAATTCTAAAAAAAATTCAGGATTATTTATTTATTGATACCTGGATTATGAGTTGCAGGGTAATAAAACGAGGAATGGAGGAATTTGTGCTAAAGAAAATAGTCGATATCGCAAATGAATATGGGTTTACTAAAATTGTTGGAGAGTATATTCCAACCCCCAAAAACGGAATTGTCAAGGACCATTTCCTAAAACTCGGTTTTGTTCCAGGAGATAACAATTGGGTACTTCATGTAAATAATTATAAATCTTTAAAAATATATATTGATGAAAAATAATGAAGAGTTGAATTATGTAATAAAAAAAGTAAATGCTATTTTCAACGATGTTTTGGAGAATGATGATATAAAAATTAATTATGAAACAACCGTAAAAGATATAGATGAATGGGATTCATTAAGTCATATCGCTTTGGTGGTGTCTATTGAAAAATCATTTCAAATTAGGTTTACAGCAAAGGAAATTCAGGATTTTAAAAATGTTGGAGAAATGTGTGAAGGTATATTGCTAAAATTAGGCAACAAAAAATGATAAAAGGAGATAAATTCGATTCTTTTTTTAAGATTACTGAAAAGGTATACTATGGTTTTATAGATTTATTTGAAGATAAAAATCCACTTCATGTGAATGATTTTTTTGCACAAAGTAAAGGATATAAATCAGTTGTAATGCACGGTAATATTTTGGGAGGCTTTCTTTCTTATTTTATAGGGGAATGTTTACCTCAGAAAAATATCATTATTCATTCGCAGCAAATAAAATATCATAATCCTGTTTATTTAAATCAACAAATTATATTGAAAGCGGAAATTGTAGATGTTTTTGAATCTGTCAATGTTATTGAGCTTAAATTCAATTTTGAAGATGAGCATTCTAACACTTTAGCAAAAGGTAAAATCCAAATAGGAATTATATTATGAATATTTTAATCACAGGAGGTGCTTCAGGCTTAGGCAGAGCCATAACATTAAAATTATGCCAGGACTCTAAAAATAAAGTATTCTTAACTTATAACTCTTCTTTCGAAGAAGCTAAAAAATTAGAGAGTCAATTTTCAAATATTGAATCTTTTAAAGTTGATTTTAATTCTAAGGAAAGCATCGATTTATTTATTGGCAAAATGCCAGATTTGCAATTGGACATCCTCGTAAATAATGCGATTGCAGGTTATACAAATGATTATTTTCATAAATTTAATACAGACCACTTTTTAGAAAGCTTTATGACCAATGTTGTTCCGGTAATTCAAATTACCCAGCAATTCATAAAAGAGAGCCGAAAGAAAAAATTTGGAAAAATAATAACTATTTTAACTTCGTTTATTATTAATAAACCACCATTAGGATTGGCTGAATATGTCGCAAATAAAGCATACTTACATTCATTAAGTAAATCCTGGGCTATAGAAAATGCACCATTTGGGATCACCTCTAATTGTGTATCACCTTCAATTATGATTACAAATTTAACAAAGAATAATATTGATGAACGATTGTTAGAGGGTATGATCAATAATAATCCCAATAAACGTTTGTTAAATGAAAGTGAAGTTGCCGAAGCGGTATATTATTTTGCCAATGTTTCTGGGCAAATCAATGGGGCAAATCTTATAATTAATGCAGCATCAGACTTAATATAGTGGATAGACTACAAGAATATATTGATCGTGTAAAAGAGATGAGTCCTGATGTAATAGTTAAAGAAGCTAAAATAGAAGATGGGCATGATTTTGTTAAGTTGTTCAATAAACACTATAAGCGCAAGACAAATATAGATTATTATAATTGGCAGTTTTTCAAATCATCTCTTCTTTCAAAATTGTTTATGGCATATGAGGGTCATGAATTGATTGGTATTTATGGGATTAAAATAAGTTCAATCACAAGTAGTGCTAAAATAGGCTTTGCTGTTGATTTTCTGATTGATGAAGCGCACAGAAAAAAAGGTATTGCTTTTTTATTAGAAGGAGCCGTGCAAAAGTTTTGTCTTGATAATGATGTTTCGATTATTGCTGCTTTGCCTAATATTTACGGAAACTCGGCCTTCAGATCAATGGGTTGGAAATCCTTAGCCAAAATAGATACATTATTATTAAAAAATAGTGATTTTGTAAAATTTGATTCTACAGTTAATATATCTTGTACAGAAAAGGAAACTGCCTTGATTTCATTTGTAAAAGATAAAAAATACTGCTTTTGGAGATATGATCAACATCCATTTTATAAGTATGAATCCATCATAATAAATAAGGATGTATTTGCTGTCATTAAAAAGTTTGAGGATTCATTGACTGGAGTAATAGTTGGAGATATAGTTGATATAAAGTATACCATTGAAGAATTCGATAATCTTTTTGAGAAAGTAATGGACAAAATGATAAAAATGAAGATTAATGCAGTAAGCACTTGGGCTCTTCCTCATACAAAATTGTATCAATTGCTTTTAGAAAAAGGCTTTGAGTCAGTTGCTCAAGAAAGATTTTTTTGTGTTAAATATTTCGGAGATAATCCCATCTATTTTAATATCGAAAATTGGAATATTGTTCAGATAGATGCTGAAATTTATTAATGCAAATTAGAAGTTGATAACACTAATAAAAAAATGAAACTCTGAAATATTTTCGCTCTCTTTCAAATTCCTCATTATTTCTAAATCTGTTTTCTGTAGGTGCGGCATCAGCTTTTAGTAAATTGATTAGTTTGATTATTATTGGTTATCCAGCCAGAATTTTAGGCCCTACAAATTTTGGGTTAGTAGGATTTGGTACATCATTGGTGGCCTATGCAGGTATTCTGGTTCTTCCTGGAATAACTACATGGGGAACCCGTGAAATTGCTCGTGACAGAAATAAAGTAGGTGAAGTATTGGTCACTGTAAACGTGATTCGAATATTTCTTGCATTTATTACCTATTTTTTACTCTTTCTTTATTGTTTTTATGTTATTGGTGAACCGAAAGAAAGAACAGTAGTATTGCTTTGTGGCCTTTCAGTCCTGAGTTCTTCGATTACTATTGATTGGGTTTTTAATGGATTGGAACTGATGCGCATTCCTGCCTTTGTGAACGTTTTTATTTCTGTAATAAACGTTGTTGGACTATTTACACTTGTGCATACACCTGAAGATATATATAAATATGCCCTTTTCGCTCCTGCATTGACCTTTTTGAATGTAATTGGTTGTCTCGTTTTTTTCTTTAGAAGAAAAGTGAAATTAATTATGCCCCCACTTAATATTTTAAAAAAGTCTATTAGAGCTTCTTTACCTCTAGGAATCATGATGTCTATAGTAGTGGTTTTGCACTTTGCTAATAACCTTATTGTAAAATTTTATTTAGGTCCAACTAACTTGGGTATTTTTATGTCGGCTTTTATGCTCATTGAACTTGCTGCAACCATACCCACAATATTAGCTACTGTTTTTTTAGCACGACTTACAAGAGTTTCTTTAGCATCTGTCAATTTAGCAAAGAGAGATACTGAAATTTATGCACAAGTCCATATGATCCTTGGATTTTTTATTGCGTCCTTTTTTTTTGCAGAAGCTCCATCAGTTATAGGTATTTTGTATGGCAATAAATATATTTTAGCTGTGGAGCTGCTTCGGTATATGTCTGTGGCAGTAATTTTCAATTACGCTATTTTTGGGTACACTAATTGTCTGATCTCTTTTGGTTATGACCGAGTTATGTTATTTGTTGTGATTGTTTCTGCTATTATTTCGGTAGGCGGGGGCCTTTTGCTGGTTCCGAAGCTTGGAGTAAAAGGTGCTGCAATAATTGTAATATTTGTCGACCTCTGTGGTTGGCTAGTCTCGCTTCCATATTATAAAAAAATTGTTGGTTCATTTCATTTCAATCTTTGGGCTCTTCCTGCGCTAGGGGCAATAACAATAATTTTTATTGCAATTGGATTTCAGATGTTTGGTGTCCCATTTTGGATCAGAATCATATTTTGTATAATATGTTATTCTTGTTTTATTTATAAGGATGTTAGTAAAACTTTTAAAAAACATATAGTATCATGAGGAACTATTTTCATTGTGTTTAATTAATAATTATAATCTGTTATGAGTATAAAATTAAGTTATATATATGTAACTAAAAATAAATACGAGTATGTTAAAATTACATTATCAAATCTTATAAATCATAAGGGAGTAGATGATGAAATTATAGTTGTAGATGGAAATAGTTCTGATGGAACTGTAAGTTATTTATATGACTTGGAAAAATCAGGTTATATTGATATCCTAGTTTCAGAAGATGATATTAATGAATCACACGCCTGGAATAAAGGTATTCTTTTAGCAAATGGGGAATTGATTAAATTAATTAGTGATGATGATATTTTTTTTTATGATTCAATCAAGCGTTGTAAAGATTTTATGCTTGCTAATAATGAAGTTGAGGTTCTCTTTGGATCAACATATGATGTTCAATCCCAAAATCTAGATTCTTTACGTTTTCTGCAGAGCTCTTTAGATGATTTTCTTAAATACAGAGATTTTCAAACTCCTTTTACTTTTTGTGGACTTAGCTTAATGTTTAGAAAGAGTATTATCTCAAAATTTGGATTATTTTCGACTTTAACTTTTGCTCCCGATACAGAATTTTCTTTGAGAATAACAAAATTAAAAGCTAATATAACATATTATAATGATCCATTATGCATACGTGTAGAGAACCCATCTTCAAATTTTTCTTTTGAAACTGCCTATAAATTTGAATATGAAGGGGTATTTCTATTATATGCACTTAAAATTATTTCAAACAGTTCTTTTGTTTTTTTTAATCTTAAGTTTTATTTTAAGTCACTTATTCGGAGGTTAATCTTTACAAATGCTAAAAAGGCAGAAAAGTTTAATAATGGCTTTATTGTCGATAAAATATTTTACACAAAAATTACTGAAGAGGTAAAAAAAGATTTTAACTATAACATTGTAAATTCTGATTTATTTATCAGATCAACAACATGGAATAGTTAGTTCTAATTTATCTAACACCTCAAAAAATCATTAAATTTATCTTTGTTAATTTTAAATATAAATTATGTCAATAAAAAAACAAGTAAAAAAAACTATTAATTCACTCTTAAAACCGTTAAATTATAGGATAACAGTAAGAGGGTTGCAGCATTTTTTAGTGGAAGAATATGAGACTACTAAGAAACTCTATCATAACACTATTGATCAGATTCAGGGGTATTACACTACATTTTTAGACGCGAAATATGAAGTTTCAGCAAAACGAAATAAGCTTTTGGAAAATTTATTAGGTACAGAGATATCAGAGGCCTTACACATTGTTACGGCCTTACGGGAGACCTCTATATTAAATGGGGATGTCTGTGAATTTGGTGTCGCTCAGGGTAGAACCTCAGCATTAATTTGTAATGAAATTAGTAATTCATCAAAGAATATTTGGTTTTTTGATTCTTTTGAAGGGTTATCTGCCCCTACAATTGAAGACGAATTGATTGATGACGTAGCAAATTTAGGTACAATGGAAGCTTATGCTGGAAGTATGGCTTCTCCTGAGTGGATGCTTATGGAAAGTGTATCAAAAGTTGAATTCCCATTGGATAGAATAAGAATTAGAAAGGGGTTTATTAATGATACACTTCAAAAAGGTAATTTACCTGTATCTGTATCCTTCGCCTTTGTAGATTTCGACTTGTATGCACCAATTAGAGACACACTTTTTTTCTTGAATGAAGTCATCAACGAGGGAGGAATAATTATTATAGATGACTATGATTTTCTATCTTCTGGGGTTAAAAAGGCTGTTGATGAATTTTACTTTGATAATCATAGTCGATATACATTGAATGTCCCTTCGAAATATTTAGGAAATTTTGCAATTCTAAGACGTCGATAATAATTATTTAAAAAAATATTTTATTCCTGTGTTTAACTTCGATAATCTTTTTTTTGTTAGTAGTATATGATAATGTTTTGAATAAATTTAGATTAGCAAATGTCATTAATTTCGTGCGATTTTTTACCAAAAAATAATTTCGAAAGAATGAAGTATATTGTATTTTATCAACTATAATATTAATGGTTTGAAAAAAATTAATTTTCTTTTTTATAGGTATCGCTTCTTGTTTTTGTACACAATCTTTGGATTTTTGTCACTTGTGATTGAGATGATTATTTCAAAATTTTTATTGTTTTACAATACGGTCTCTTTAAAAGCGACAATTTTATCATTTTTAATTGGTTTATTTGTCGCATTCTTTCTAAACATTAGATTTAATTTTCATATAACTCCTGCCAAAAGAAAAAAAGCATTAATCTATTTTTCGTTTATTTCCACACTTTCATTTAGCATCCAACTTTTATTAAGAAGCAGTATACAGCAATATGGTTACGACATGGATATTTCTCGTTTTGTAATATCTGGCTCCTTTTTTATGATTTCGTATACACTTCATCGAAGACTTTCATTTCGAGAGTATAAAAAAGTTGGAGTAGCAATTTATGCCGATGGCGTGGAGGATATAAAACTGATCTTTAATAAAATTTCAAATATTTCTGATTTCATTCATATAGATATTGTGGATAAAACCTATAATCCTAATTGTGAAGATGTTAAAGCTTATCGTGCTGAAGTTGTGAGAGCCTATTGGCAAAACAAGAAAATAGAAGTTCATATTATGTCGAAAAATCCTTCTGTATGGCTTGACGATTTGCTTCCTTATGTAGATGTTATCTATATACATCCAACAATGGATGAAAATTTATCTGAGATTATTGATAAAATTAATTTTAGTAAAGTAGAAGCGGGTATTGCATTGAGTGTGTATGAACCAATAGAAATAATAGATTCATTTATTTTAAATAATAAAATTAAACACGTTTTATTATTGACAATACCTCAACCCGGTTTTTCTGGACAAAAATTTGATGTATCAGCGCTTCCTATTTTAGAGAAATTAAATTCACATAGAAACAGATCAGAATTTGAAATTTGTGTTGATGGTGGTGTAAACGACTTAACTGTAAAATATTTAAATGTTGAATCGGTAGTTTCGGGATCTTACATATTAAGTGCTCCAAATCCTATTAAAAATATTATGCATTTACAAACATCTGGAGAATATGCAGAATATTAATCCTTTAAAGGATAAAATAAAAACTGAAATAGTCAATAAACTTTCACCAATTGAAGGTCTAAATTCGATTACTTTTGTTGGGTCATTTGAGACTTCAACTGATATAAGTTTGATAAGTGATATTGACATAATAGTTATTGTTGATGAGCTTTCAGAAATCAAGTTTAGAGAGATTGAAAAAGCCGCTGGTTTAATCAAAGGAGTAGATATAGGCTTGGATGATTACAATATTAAGCTGAATATGACATTCGGCCCATTGAAGTTTAATAATGAAAAAACAGTAGTATTCCATATTATGGTTTATGATATTGTTGGTCATCGTAAACACGTTTTGGAAAGCCCATTTACTTGCCTTGATTGGGAGTTTTTTCCAGCTATATTTGGCAAAAATTTATCTGAAATTTATCCTGCTTCTGGTGTTCAATTAAATGACTTGGTGGGTTCAAGGAGAGGGTTGGATGCTTATCTAGACGATTTAAATAAACAAGTAATTAGCTACAGAGAATACGATTTTACAACAAATCCTTATTCTGAAAAAAAACAAACTTTTCAAATTGATGATAGACATCAAAAAGAATATGCATATCATGTATTAAAATTTCTACAGCTTAACTTAATAAAGATTTTATTTCAAGTTAATAATAGATACACTATTTCTGAATTAACTGAAATTTTTGGATCATTGGATCCTTCGTTTAACAATCATTCTAATTTTTTATTAGAACTTCATAATTGGAAATATGAAAATGCGAAAGAACCTGATAATATTTTTATTAGGCTTGAAGATTTTATAAAAGATCTTACAACCTGGATGAATAATTTACCACAAACTAAATTATACTTTTTTAGACATGGTAAGACAGAATTGAATGATGGTAGTTTTCTTGGAGTTGGACGAAATCCTTCGATAATTAAGCCAATTGAAATTGACAGTGATGAATACTTTGATGTAGTTTATACAGGAACCTTAGAAAGAACTATAGAAACTGGCGAGTTACTTAAAACAAACGAACGTTGTCAAAACGAATTGTTAAATGAAATTGATTATGGTTTGGCTGAGGGATTAACATTAAAAGAGCTAAATGATAAATTCCCAGAACTAGTTCAATCTTGGAAAAAAAATGAAGATCCAAAATTTCCTGCTGGCGAGAGTCAGTTGGATGTGAGTAATAGGCTTCAAAATTTTATAAATAAGGTTTTTACAAAAAACAAAATAGCAATAGTAACACATAATGTTGTTTTGAGGGCATTATTAGGTAAAGTATATAACCAACCTGTTTATAATTGGTATAAGTTGAATCCCGGTCATCTTGATGAACACCACTTCCTCGTGTTTAATAATGTTTTAATCCCGAGCTTTACAAAGGAACAACAAAAGAAGTATAAAGATGAATTAGTAGGATATAAAGGACCAGTTACTAAATATGGTATTTTTTGGATTCCGAATGAAGAGCTAAATCAGTATGTAGAATCTTGGAAAAATAGATTTCGAAAAATAGAGCCTGATGCATTTTTTTTAAATCACCCCGTACATTCCACTATTTTTTTATTTAATGCAGATGAGCAGGATCAATCTCAAATTATATCAAGAATTAAAAATGTAAAAATTGATTTTTTAGTGAATTCTTGGAAAATATTTTATAATGATTTGGTAACAGGAGGCGATACATTATCAGTTGGCTTAATACCCAATTTTTTGGCTTTTCAATTTCAACAAGACCTATCTGAGTCTCTTTTAGATTTTATAAAAACGCCTCTTTTTTACAATAATACATGGGAAGGTAAATGCAAAGAATCATATGATCGATACGGATTTCCTTTTGTAGGAAGTCATTGGATTCCACACTTAACGATAGCTTCAGTTAAAAAAGAAGGCAAGAAATTAATTGATGAGATAAAAACAACACCAATCAATTTAAATCTGAAAGAAAGTGGTGGAAGCTTAGCTTTATTTAAAATATTAGGAGATAGTCATCAACTTATTCAAACCTGGCAATAAAGAATTAAATGAGAATCAATTTAGTGCCAATGGCTGGTGAAGGTCAAAGATATAAAGATGTAGGATTTAAAATACCTAAACCATTTATCGATGTAGATGGTATACCAATGGTAATTCGTGCATGCAAATCATTACCTGCTGCTGACAAAAATATTTTTGTATGCAGAAAGCATCATATACAAGAATATCCAATTAAAGATATACTGGAAAAGTATTTGAATAATGTTGTAGTTATAACTATTGATGAGTTAACAGAGGGGCAAGCAATTACATGTTTAGCCGCAAGAGATCATATCCCAGACAATGCTATATTAAACATTGGTGCTTCCGATAACGATATGGTGTATAATCAGAGTATTATAGAGGAAATGTATCAAAATCCAGAATTAGATGGTTGGATCTGGACTTTTAGAAATAATCCGGCAGTTCTTCAAAACCCTAAAATGTATGGTTGGGTAGAAACTGAACCCGAATCAACTAAAGCTGTTCATATTAGCTGTAAAATTCCAATAAGCAAAAATCCTATGAGCGATCATGCAATAATTGGAGCATTTACCTTTAAAAAAGCAAAGTCTTTTTTTGATTCTGTAGATGAAATGGTTAAATCAAATTATAGAATAAATAATGAATTTTATGTTGATGTTGCAAGTGATTTTGCAATAAAAGCTGGTCTTAACATGCATGTTCATGAAGTAGATCAATATATATGTTGGGGCACTCCTCAAGATTATCAAGAATATCAATATTGGCTTGCATATTTTAAAAATAGATTAAACGTAAACTCAAATGAAATACAAACCATTAAGTCATCAAGAAAATAGAATGAAACATGAAGGGGATACAATACGTGCCAGGGCTAATTTTATTAATGATGTATCAACAAATCTCCATTTTCTGTTAGAAAATCGTTTCACATGGATGAATAGGTTTATACAAAATGATGATAAAGGTATCGAAGTAGGGGCAGGCACTGGAGTAAGTAAAGAGTTTATAAAATCGGATTTATTTAAAACTACTGATTATGCAAACAATGAGTGGTTAGATGTTAAAATGATTGATGCCTTAAATACAAAATTTGAGTCGCAAAGTTTAGATTTTATTATTTCATCTAATATGATTCATCATGTGCCATATCCTATACTTTTTTTTGAAGAAATGAACCGTATATTAAAACCAGGTGGCAAATTAATAATTCAAGAAATTAATTGTTCTTCATCGATGAGATTTCTCTTAAAATTAATGAGGCATGAAGGATATGATTTTACTATTAATGTATTTGATAGAAAATTGATATGTACTGATCCGGAAGACTTATGGTCTGCAAATTGTGCAATTCCTAATTTGCTGTTTGATAATTTAGAAGATTTTAAAAACAAAATTCCTGGTTTTAATATAGCACATACTGGGTTTAGTGAATTTTTATTATTTATAAATTCTGGAGGGGTAATTAGTAAAACTAAGTATATACCACTTCCTTATACACTTTTAAAAATCGTAAAACTTGTTGATGATCTCTTATGTAAATTAGCTCCATCAATTTTTGCATTACAAAGACAAATTGTTTTAATTAAAAATTAATTTTGATTAATTTATCAATAGTAATTCCTTGTTATAATGAGTCTAAGTCATTGCCTAGACTATTTTTGGCTTGCTTGAATGCTTGTAAGGGTAGAAATGATATCCAATTTATTTTCGTTAATAATGGATCTCAAGACGAAACAAAAATTGTCCTAGATCACTTATTAAGTCAAGAAAAATATAATTTTGGGAAATCTGTACATGTGCCAATAAATAAAGGTTACGGATTTGGTATTTTACAAGGGTTAGCAGTCGCTGAAGGAAGTATTTTGTCTTGGACTCATGCGGATTTACAAACTGATCCTAAAGATGTAGTTCTTGCCTATGAATTATATAAAGTTGAATTAGAGTCAAATCATTGTATTGTAAAAGGCGAAAGAAAGGGTAGAAATCTTTTCGACAATATCTTTACTAGTGGAATGTCATTGATTTCTTCATTGTTTTTAAAAGAAAAATTATGGGATATTAACGCTCAGCCTAAAATTTTTCATCGGAAATTCATGAATCATCTTAAAAAAGCTCCATATGACTTCTCCTTAGATTTATATGTACTTTTTGTTGCTAACAGAATTAAGACTTCTATTAAATCGTTTCCTGTATTTTTTTCTAATAGAGAATTTGGGGAAGCAAAAGGAGGTGGGACATTAAAAGGGAAATTCAAATTGATTAAACGAACAATAGGGTATATAATTGAATTAAGGAATGACATCATTAAAGGCAATCGTTAATGGAAATTGTTGCACATAGAATTAACTTAATAAATGAATTATTGAAAGTACCTGTTAAATATGGCTGCGAAATAGATATTCGATGTCAGAATAGTAAATTGATCTTAAATCACGAACCGTATCTTAGTGGAGATAGTTTAGTTGATTATTTAGACAATTATAAACATCGGCTGCTTATTTTAAACATAAAAGAGGCAGGGATTGAGAATGATGTCTTGCAATTAGTAAGAGAAAGGAATATTCCATCTTTTTTTTTATTAGATGTTGAATTTCCTTATTTGTATAGAGCAAGCCGTCTGGGTGAACGTGCTATGGCGGTTAGATTTTCCGAAGATGAACCAATTGAATTAGTTTATAATTATAATAAGTTAGTTGATTGGGTGTGGGTTGATACAAATACTAAACTACCTATAAATTCTATTAATAAACTTGCATTGTCATCTATGCAAACTTGTCTAGTTTGTCCAGAAAGATGGGGGAGGCCTAGTGATATTATACCATATCGCCATTCAATGAAATCTTTGGGGTTTAATCCGAATGCAGTTATGACTAATTTTAAATATATACACTTATGGGAACAGGATATTTAGACCAATTAAAGCAAGAAGCTTTTGAAGTAAATTTGGGAATAGTCCGAGAAAGACTAGTTGTATTAACTTGGGGGAATGCCTCTTCATTTGATCGAGCAAATGGGATATTTGCAATTAAACCAAGTGGGATTTCCTATTCATTATTAAAATGGCAAGACATGGTTCTTGTCGATTTAGATGGTAATGTAATAGATTCTAAATTAAAACCAAGTTCAGATACATTAACACATTTGGAAATATATAAAGGATTTAATTCAGTCGGAGGTGTCGTTCACACTCATTCACCATGGGCAACTATTTGGGCTCAAGCAAGTAAATCTATACCAGTATTAGGTACCACACATTCTGATCATTTCAATGGAGTTGTGCCATGTCTTCCATATCTAAATAAAGACAAAGTAGAAAGTGCTTATGAAAAAGAGACAGGAATTCAAATTGTAGAATATTTTACAAAACATCAACTAGAACCAATACATATGCCAGGATGTTTATTGTCAGGGCATGCTTCATTTACTTGGGGAGAAACTTCACAAAAAGCATTTGAAAATGCAATAGCGCTAGAAGCATGTGCAAACATGGCTTACTTTTCTTTGAGTATAAATTCAAAAATTGATTTCCCTAGTTATATTTTAGAAAAACATTTTTCTAGAAAACATGGTGATAAGGCATATTATGGTCAATGATATTTCTTTCATTTAATTTGCAGAGTCGGTGTCTGTAAGATTTTGCAAGTGTAATTTCAAAAGCATTAAATATGATAAAATATTTTTTCTTCGGTTAAAATCTATTTAATGCAAGGCTTCTCCAAAAAAAAGGTGAAAATAATTACAGGGATAAAAAAAATAAAATATGATTTCATCAGCTATCGAGTATAAAGTAGGTTTAATAATTGCTATTTTTTTATTTTATTTCTTTTTTTCTAATTTGTTAGTTTCTTTTGGCGAAATGCTAATGGGGAAGCCTATTAAAAATTATTTTTCTTTTCTAAATAGACATGTAATTGAATCTTTTTCATTTTTTTCAGGTGTTCTGATTTTTTCATCTTTCACTATTTGTTTAAGTTATTTTGTTGGGTTGAAATTATCATTTTGTTTTTTGGTTCTATTGATAATTGGTTTACTTATTTTTAAAGGTAGATTAATGACGTTATTTTATTGTAACTATAAGAAGGTGATGATTATTTTAATAATTCTATTTCTCCAAATAATTATCGCGCTAATCCCCTTACCTTCTTTTTTTGCATCATTAAGTCTAGAATATTTAAATCCTTTTGATGGCTTTGGAGCAATTGTGCATAGTTTACGATCGGGAAATATCTCGTTCTATTTGTTGGAATCAAATAGTGTACCAAGAGTAAACCAAAATATAGGCCAATCATTAATTACAACATACCCGATGTTTCTTCTCGGAAAATTTCCTCAAATAAATTTAATAGTATGGAAAGCATTTATTTTATATAATTCTTTGAGTTTGTTATATGGGCTATTGATTAATTTTACTACTAATTCAAGATTAATTTTCGTCGTATTGACAGCGATTTTTTTTGGACAAACTGGATTAGGTTTAACCTATATTCAAACTGTTGATACTGGCTCTACGTTATTTTTTTTAGCAAACACAGATACTTATGTTTGTATTTTTTCTTTCTTTATATTTTATTTAATTGCATTATATGATATGAAAGTTCCTAATATCTTTAATAAGATAATTCTTATATTATTTGGCATTTCATGGAATTTTTTCGGTGCTCAAAATATACTTTTGGCTTTAATTATATTTGTTGGGTTCAGTTTATTTTATAAAAAAGTAAATTTTTGGTTTTGTTTTTCTTTTCTTGCTATATCATTATATTTTGGTTATATATTTGGGGGCCTTTTTGCCATAAACACAAGGTTCCCATCATCTAGTATTCCTGGTTTGATGAGTGTAATGAACGGCAATAATATTCTTGAATTTAGATATCCTGTTTTATCATCATTCAGTCATTTTGAGTTTTATACAGTATTTGATAGAGTTTTGCCAAATAATGAGACAAATTATTATTACAAAATACTGAAAATTTTTATCCCTTCTTTCTTTTCTGTATTAATTGGACTAATATTCATTTATTATTTAGTCAAGATATTAAAAAAAAGAAATTCAGTTGATGAATTATATTTCACCTATATTTTTTTAATAATAACGTTTATAGGACTAGCTTTTTCTTCATCATTAAAAATTTATGGTCAAGTATGGGAGCTGTCGAGGTTTTATTATATTGGTAATTATTTTATAATAATCTCAATCAGTTTTGTTTTCTTAAATGTCAATTTTTTAAACTCAAAATCAAAACATTTTGTAAGAATATTATATTTTCTTTCTTTTTTTCCTGTTTTGTACTATTCATTATTTTTTATGTATAATAATTTACATGGAAGTTATGTAAGTCTTCATACAAATTACAATGGCAATGAAATTTCTATTCTTTCAATTTCAAACAGATTTGACTGTTTGTTTCGATTTACATCTGAGGTTGGAAAGGGTTTAAAGTGATTTTTTAATTATGAATATATATCTTTCTAAGCCTTACGCTATAAATGAAATCATAACTACTATACCTATACCTGTTAATCCTCTTAGATTAAAACCAAGAAAAGTATATTTTACTTTTACGGCGAAGTAAAACCGAATGTGGCTAAAAGTTATTTCAATTTTTGTCAGCTTCCCTATTTTTCGTGCCATTCAAAAGTTAACTTTTTAAGTTTTCCGTCATCTGTTTTTGTTGTTCTCTGAACACGATGGGTGAGGCATAACCGAGGGCTTTGTGGGGCCTGTGCAGATTATAGTCTTCCACCCATTCGCTG
>CANGYR010000018.1 GCA_947458275.1 Chitinophagaceae bacterium | reverse complement strand
GTCTGATGCAGCATTTTGACCTCCCCCAGCCCCTCCAATGGAGGGGTGTTGTGTAAACTAGAAACAAAATTAATTTACCAAACTGTAAACTTTTTCTAGGGCGATTCATTCTCTCCACCCCCTCTCACTCAGGAGAGGGGGACGGGGGGGTGAGGTCTTGATAACGTTTAAAAGTTTAGTAGTTTAGTAGTTTAGTATGAAATCTAAACAACCTTATCGGCTAAACATCTCAACGATTACCGCCGCTCGTGCAAACACGAGGCGGCGTCGGGTGAGGTCGAAAATTTCGATCAAACAATATATCTTGTTTATTGTTATTACCCTAAATAACATCAAATTGCTCAACATGAGAATATTACATTCTATTTTACTGCTGACCTTCATTACTTTAACAGGAACAGCATCATTTGCACAAAACACCGGCAGTATAAGCGGAACAATCATTGATAAAAACAGCCAGCAACCCCTTACAGGCATCACTATAGTAATAGAACCCGGGAATCAGTCCGCCGTATCAGACGCAACCGGCGCATTCCGTATCAGCAATATAAAACCTGGCAGTTATGCCGTCAATTTCAGTAGCGTTGGTTACACTAAGAAAACGCTTACCAATATCGTTATCACTACAGGTAATGAAAATACTTTATCAGTTGAGCTGGAACCCGGTGCCAAGCAATTGGGAGAAGTTATAGTGACCGGCAAACGTAATTCCGTCAGAGCAGCTACACTGGAAAATCCTTTGAGTGTTCAGCGACTCACCACAGAAGACATTAAGGCCAATCCCGGTGGCAATTTTGATATCAGTAAAGTAATTCAATCACTACCCGGTGTCGGCGGCGGAGCTGCCGGAGGTAGTTTCCGTAATGACATTATCATCCGTGGAGGCGCTCCCAGCGAAAACGTATTTTATCTTGACGGAATTGAAGTGCCCATCATCAACCACTTCAGCACACAGGGAAGCGGTGGCGGTCCGCAGGGTATTCTCAACGTTAGTTTCATTGAAGATGTAAAACTCAGCACCTCCGCTTTTGATGCGCGCTACGACAATACCCTCAGCAGTGTTTTTCAGTTCAAACAAAAAACAGGAAACAACAAGCGCATACAGGGCAACGTTAGATTGAGCGCTACCGAACTGGCCGCTACTTTCGATGGTCCTTTGAGTAAAAAAACTACTTTCCTTGCATCTGCCCGCAGAAGCTACCTGCAATTACTGTTTCAGGCCATAGACCTTCCTATTCGCCCTAATTATTGGGATTTTCAGTTTAAAACCACTACCCGCATAGATAATAAAACAACGCTCAATGTACTGGGTATTGGCGCTATAGACGAATTCCGCTTCGCAGCACCAAAAGAAGCCACGCCGGATAAACTCTATGCCATTAACAGCAATCCCAGCATCAATCAAAAAAGCTACAGCATTGGCGCATCCATCAAAAGATTGATAAGCAATGGATTTTGGAACCTGGCCATCAGCAGAAATACACTCGATAACAGCGCAAAGAAATATGAAGACAACGAAAACCCAGATGAAAATAAAGTCACCTTAAATATTCGTAGCAACGAAACCGAAAACAAACTACGTTTCGACGTCACCAAAAATTTAGACAACTGGAAATTGAGCTATGGTGTGGTAGGTCAGTTTGTAGAGTTTGATAATAAATTTTCACAAATCGTTCGACCTGCACTTACTGATGGAGCAGGAACTGTACTTCAAGACGAAATTAAATTCAACGCCAACATTGGAACAAATTTCTTCCGATACGGCGCTTTTGTTCAGGCAGGAACTAGAATACTCAATAATAAACTGGCTATCAACGCCGGATTGAGAGCAGACGCAAATACTTTGAAAAACAGTGATAACAACTTACTGAATCAATTAAGTCCACGCATCAGTGTAAGCTACGCTATCACAGACAAATGGAATGCCAGCGCCAGTTATGGTGTCTACTACAGATTGCCAAGTTACACTCAACTAGCGTTTACGGATACACGAAACGGAAATAATACACCTAATCCCGGCAAATACATCCGCAGCATACATTACGTTTCTGGAGTAGAATTTCTGCCGAGCAACTCCACTCGTTTCACATTAGAAGGATTCTACAAACAATACAGCAACTATCCCATCAGCATCAATGATGGTATCAGTCTCGCAAACAAAGGCACTGAGTTTGGCGCCATCGGGAATGAGCCTATTCAACAGACCGGAAAGGGACGTGCATTCGGATTTGAATTTTTTGCGCAACAAAAACTCACTAAAAGACTTTTTGGTGTATTTAGTTATACCTGGTATCGCAGTGAATTTACCACTTCAACAGGTGTATTTGCTCCTGCAAGCTGGGACAACAGACATCTGGTTAGTCTTACTATGGGATATAAATTCAATCGCAACTGGGAGCTGGGTCTGAAATTCCGCTACCAGGGCGAGGCACCTTTCACTCCTTATGATTTGGAACAAAGCAGAATCAATTACCTGACTCTTGGTACTGGTATTTTTAATAACGCTTTGATAAATACACAAAGACTTCCGGCATTCCATTCTGGTGACATTCGTATTGATAAAAAATGGAACTACAGAAGACTAACGCTTGATTTGTTTTTGGATATCACTAATTTCTACGGATCTAAAAGCGCAGGAATACCTCAATTTGCTTTCAAAAGAAATGCAGACAATACCAATTTTCTTAGTACCAATGGAGAAGCCGTTAAACAAAATGGAAGTAATGCCATACCTGTTATTTTGGAAAACAGAGAAGGAACGGTTTTACCGACGATTGGATTTATTGTAGAATTCTAAGTGTTGCGTTTAGAACGTTGAGAAGTTTAAGAGTTTAGTTTATAAATGATTATCCTCAAAAATCTAAACCATCTAAACTCCTCAACATCCCAAACGAAGTAACTGCCGCCTCGTGTTCTCACGAGCGGCAACATCATTATGAATACAACCAGCCCGCCGTTTTCAGCACCCCCTTTTCATATTCAAAGCTCGCCCTGCGATTCCCTTTGCTATGGGTATAATACCAATCCATCCATTCAACAGTAGTTTCAACAACCACAAAGTTCTCAAAGCCCGCCTCACTCTCTTCATCAGTATAATCAAAATTTTCAAAATAAGGATTCGTATAGGGTTCGCTGCCTTCAATTTTTACTCCCGGCCCTTCGGGCAATAGATACGCTCTTCTGCTGGGGTGTTTTGTATTTTTCCAGCGCTCTGCACATAAAGCATCACGGTGATGTATAACTGTTTTCCCATAAAGCCTTACCTGCGACCTATTTTCCGAATCATGTGCTAGCCAGGAAAGATGACCCGATTGAGCAATAACTTTGATTTTTTCACTTCTGATGTCTGTATGAAAAAACACTTTTCTCTCCGCAACTTCCACCCTCCTTAATGTGACTGTCTGCATATACGCTTTTCCATCAACCGCACTGCCTATAACCACATTGCGCATAGGGCTCTTTCTGTTGCTCGCTCCGTAGGCCAAGAGCTTCCAACATAATTCTTCCACAAAATTCAAATCATCCGTCTGTTCGGTCTCAAAAGAAATCATTGTATTGTCTATTTATTTTAAAACGAATATGTAGCTCAATATTAATAAAAATCAGCTTCCCGAATAAATATTCAGACGAAAAAACATAACTTCCATGTGAAATAACGTTTAAATGTTTAGGAGTTTAGATGTTTAGAAAAATCAACGACAAAACCTAAACCACCTAAACCCCTAAACCGCTCAACTAAAAATAGATGAGGTTACAAAAAATTATTCTTTATGGATAACAAAGCACTATTCCAACAACAAGGATATTTAATCCTGGAAAATTTCAACACGCCTGAACAATGTGATGCGTTGATGAAACGCGGAATGGAGCTTGCAGAACAATACGATTATAAAGGACACGCATCTGTGTTTCAGACAACCGAACAAACCAAAACCAGCGATGATTATTTCTTGGAGTCTGGCGATAAAATTTCTTTCTTCTTTGAAAAAGATGCTTTTGATAATGATGGAAAATTGAAAAACTCCCTGTTTCATTCATTAAATAAAATCGGTCACGGCTTGCATGATCTCGATCCGGTGTTTAATGATTTCTCTCGCTCACCACAATTAAAAAAACTTTCTGCTGAACTGGGATTAGATGAATTCGTTATCATTCAAAGTATGCACATTCTTAAGCATGCAAAAATTGGCGGTGTGGTAGATCTACACCAGGATTCAACTTTTTTATACACCGAGCCTAATTCCTGCATCGGATTTTGGTTTGCGCTGGAAGATGCCACCACAGAAAACGGCTGCCTTTGGGCAAAAACCGGAGGACACCAAACCACACTTCGTTCCTGGTTCAGAAAAAAAGAAGATGGCGGAACGGAAATGCACATGCTGAATGATGAACCTTATTCGATGGAAGGCATGATTCCCCTTGAAGTAAAGAAAGGAACCTGTATTGTTTTACACGGACTGCTTCCGCATTACAGTCTGCCTAATACCAGCGGGAAATCACGACAGGCCTATGCCATTCATACTATCGACAGAAAAGCAGATTATCCTAAACAAAACTGGCTCCAACGCAACATGTCTGACTTAAAAGGATTTAATTAAAAAATTATAATGCAAATAAAATACAGTTGCTCTTATTGGGGAAATGATCATTTTACTCCAAAAGAATTCATTGAAAATGTTTATGAATCCGGTTACAATGGAGTGGAATTATTTCTTCAGCCACCTGATAAACTAACCAATGATTTTATTGATGCGATTACAGCAATAAGATTAAAAAATCCCGATTTCTATCTCATTGCGATGCAGATAGTCTTTCCCGTTGTTGAATCAGCAGAAAGCTATATTCAGAAAATGGAGCAAAGACTGGAATCCATCGCTGAGTTGAACCCTTTATTCATTAATTCTCACACAGGTAAAGATCATTTTTCGTTTGACGACAACTGCAGGGTGATAGAGGCCTTGCTGAATTTCAGTAAAAAAAGAGGTGTCCGTATTTTACATGAAACCCACAGAGGAAGATTTTCATTTCACGCAGCATCATTGTTGCCCTACCTCGAAAAATTTCCCGAACTTGAACTAGTTGGAGATTTCTCTCATTTTTGTACAGTGTCCGAAAGTATGCTGGAAGATCAGGAAGAAATCATCCATAAAATTATTCCTCATGTTGGGCACGTGCATGCCAGAGTCGGCTTCGAACAAGGCCCTCAGGTAAATAATCCCGCTGCGCCCGAGTGGCAGCCTCATCTTCAGCGCTTTATGGGCTGGTGGCAACAAATCGCGGAATATCACCACAAAAAAGGTACGAGTTTGTTGACTTTCACTCCGGAATTCGGACCGGTTCCTTACATGCCCGTGGAACCATATACACAAAAACCACTAAGTAACGTTTGGGATAATAATATTTTCATGTTGCATCAACTTAAAGAAAAGTTTACCCGCTCATTTCCTTAATTTTGGCGAATGTCAAAACCTGTTATTTGTATCGGAGCAGCATTGGTAGATGACCTCTTCCACGCCAAAGAAGAAATGCTCATGCATACCACCAATGATGTTACCGTAACCCGCACCGCTGGCGGCGTTGGCCGAAATATTGCCCATCAGCTTTCTCTGCTGGAAATACCCGTTCAGTTGATTTCCGTTTTCGGCAATGATGCCGATGGTAACTGGGTAAAAAAAGTATGCACAGATGCCGGAATGAAACTGGATGCCTCTATCACCAGCAACGAACTGTCTACCGGAAAATATACTGCCATCATCAATCCTGACGGCAGTATGTTTACCGCCCTGCTTACCAACTGTCCGCTGCATTTGCTTACTCCGGCATATCTGGAAAAACACAAAGAGTTGCTGTCAACAGCAGCTTTTATCCTGGCAGATGCAAATATTAATTTAGATACCATTAATTGGCTGATTCAATTTGCCAATGAGCATGGAATAAAAATGATCATCGAACCCGTATCAGTTCCGCCGGCGAGAAAAATTGCCGAAGCGAATTTTAAAGGTCTTTATCTGATTACGCCCAATGAAGATGAGCTCCCTGCTTTATGCAGTAAAGAGGCAACCACAACAGATGCGCAGATTAAAGAATTGCTGGATAAAGGGATTCAATATATATGGCTGCACAAAGGCCGCGAAGGATCTGCACTGTATAAAAAAACGGAGACCTTGCAACTCAATGCGCCCAACGCTACCGTAGTGGACTGCACCGGCGCAGGCGACGGATCAGTCAGCGGATTTATCTTATCAAAATATTTCGGAAAAGACAATCTTAATAGTTTACGCACCGCTCATACATTATCCGCAGAAATACTGCAGGTAAATGGCGCCATTGCTACTCACCTCAATCAGGAAAAATTATTAACCCTGGTATCCAAATACTACGAAGAATAATGAATGATTATTTAGTGATACATCCCGAAGTGCAAAAAGCACTGAAAGAAGGCAGACCTGTTGTGGCATTGGAGTCCACCATTATCTCTCACGGTATGCCCTACCCGAAAAACGTGGAGACCGCTTTAGCTGTTGAGAAAATGGTAAGAGACAACGGCGCTGTACCCGCTACTATTGCCATCATGGACGGAAAATGTTTGGTGGGGTTATCCGCCGAACAGATAGAATTGTTTGGAAAAGCATCGGATGTTTGGAAAGTAAGCATCCGCGATATGGCTTATGTGGTTACAAAAAAATTATACGGCGCTACTACAGTAGCGGCTACCATGCGCATTGCTGCCATGGCGGGTATTAAAATATTTGTTACCGGAGGTATTGGTGGCGTGCACAGAGGAGCGGAAAAAAGTATGGATATCTCCGCAGATCTCACCGAAATGGCCACTACCAATGTGGCTGTTGTGTCCGCCGGTGTAAAATCTATTTTGGATATCGGTCTGACACTTGAATACCTCGAGACTTTAGGAATTGCAGTAGTCACTGTCGGACAAGATGAATTTCCCAGTTTCTATTCATCCAAAAGCGGTTTCAATTCTCCTTTGAGATTAGACCAACCAAATGAAATCGCTGCAATGTTAAAAACAAAATGGTCACTGGGCCTGAATGGAAGTGTATTGATTGCCAATCCTGTTCCTGCTGGCCAGGAAGTTTCTTCTGAACTGATGGAGAAGTATATTCAGGAAGCACTCACAGAAGCACATCAACAAAATATAACGGGAAAAAATGTTACTCCTTTCTTACTGAAATATATTGCCAATCATACCAAAGGAGAAAGTCTGGATGCCAATATCGCACTCATTCTCAATAATGCCGCACTGGGGGCGAGAATCGCTGCAGCAATGAATTAATATTTTTTCCATCAGTTCCCTTACCTATCTACATCATTTACATCAGCAGTCATCTGTTTTAGATTGCAATAAAAAATGCATCTGGAAATAAATGATAATACCCGTTTGATAGACATTCAGCAAACTTTCTCCAATTTTTATCCCTACTTGTCTATTTGTTTTTATAAAGGTCATCATGAAATTTATGAATCGTCAGAATATACCAATTTGATTGATCCTTATAAAACGATTGGGGAAATCAAAAAGACACATATCTCCACGCTGCTTGAAATCAAACCCTGGAATAAAGTAAAGGACATAGAAAAAGAATTTCAGGAAAGAATAGGTCTATCTGTACAGATATTCAAAAAAGAAAAAGACAGCTGGGAACAAACAACCGGACTGGATAATATCAGTATTAAAGACCTGAATATTCTCGGAAGAAATTCATCTGATGAATTCATTGTGGTGGATTACGACGAAAGTTTTGAATAAATGATATCAAAAAACAGATGCTGATTAGTTAAATACCGGAAAAATATAGAACCAAAGATTATTAATATGAGGAAAATAAAATTGAAATGTGGCGTATTGTTATTATACTTGTTTGCTTTTCTATCTTTAAAGATAAATCTTTTGCGCAGGTAATAGACTATACTTCAACATTCAAATCTCATGAAAACAAACTCCTCCGTTTACATTTTGATAACGACTATTTTACCCAAACAGACAGATACTATTCAGATGGGCTTACGTTGGAATTTCTTCATCCAATTTTAAAAAAATCTCCTTTAAATCATTTGCTAATAAAATCAAAGGTAAGCGAATGTAGATATGGAATAGCTTTTTCAGCTTTTTACTATACGCCAACTGATTTTTTAACTCAAACTATATTATACGGCGACCGGCCTTTTTGTGGCAATATTACATTGAGTAATTTCATTACATCAACAGACACGATAAGAAAAAGAATGATTACATCAATCATTACGCTTGGAATTATCGGACAGGGTGCGGGCGGAAAAGAAACCCAAACCAGTGTACACAGATGGCTGAACAATTTATTACCGGAAGGATGGGACAATCAAATCCGGAATGATATCATTCTTAACTATCAGATAAATTATGAGAAAAGAATTTGGGCAAACAGAAATAATTTTCTGCTGAATGCATGCACTGAAATAACAGCAGGAACACATACCAACAAAATAAAAACAGGACTAAATTTTATGATAGGAAAGTTCAATAATCCTTACGAAAGCATAAGCCATGTAAAGAAAAAATTTAGATGGCATTTGTATGGAAGATGTCAGCCTGCACTCGTTATATACGATGCAACCTTACAGGGAGGCATGTTTGATACAAAAAGCCCTTATATTATTTCAGCAGACCAAATAAAACGATTCACCGCTCAGGGTGATTATGGGATAGTAATGACCATTAAAAAAATTTATTTAGAATATTGCCAGTCCATACTCACCAAGGAATTCAATACAGGAAAATACCATCGATGGGGAGGAATCAGGATTGGGATGAGTTGGTGATGTTTTTAATAAAAAAAGGTACCGGTTAAACCGATACCCTTTGATAATGATTAAATCAATTATTACGGAAGAATAACTCTGTCAATCAAATGTACAACACCATTGGTTGCAATAATGTCAGTAGCGGTTATTTTAGATGCAGGTTTTGCACTTCCTTTCAATAACACTGAAGCTGGATTGAGACTCACAACCAGAGAAGCTCCGGATTCAATTGTAGCAACCTCTCCTGCTTTCAAATCACTGGAAAATTCTCTACTTCCAAGTACGTGAGCTTTGACAATTGAGGCAAGAACATTTGCAGGAATACCATCGATAGCAGCTTGATCGATTCCGGATGTTGCGAAAGCGGCATTCGTGGGTGCAAATACAGTAAGGTTAGCATTTACATCTGATACCGCACCAACTAAACCCGCTTTAGACACACCAGCCAATAATAAGGATAAATCTGAATTAGAAGAAACCAATTCAGCAATTGTTTTAGTTGGTGGAGTTAAAACTTTTGAAATTACGTGAATTACACCGTTAGACGCAGCCACATCAGCTGTTTTTACTTTGATACCGTTGATATATACTCCGCTGGTATTGCTTGTAGTATAAATTTTTAATCCAAGTAAGGTAGCTACCGAACCTTTGGCAGGAACACCGGAAGCATTTACTTTTGAACCTAATACATGGTATTTCAATAAGTCTCCCAGATCAGCAGCCGACAGAGAATTAACAGTCGCTTCAGTTATTCCACTGGCAGCGAAAGCCGCATTGTCAGGAGCAAATACAGTCAGGGAACCGGTTGATAAAGTAGAAGCAAGGCCGGCTTTTACAACAGCCGCTTTCAGTATGCTGAAATTAGCGTCTGTACTTACAATATCCGTAATGGTTTTAGGTGTTGGAGCAGGATCATCTTTTTTGCAGGATGACGTGGTGGCAATAAATGTTCCCAATGCAAGAATCAGGAAAAGACTTTGTAACTTTTTCATCGTTTTCTTTTTTTGTTTTTGTTTTTAATAATAGTTTGTAACAATAACCACTAACCCGATATTTGTTTAATGATTTTGTATACGTATTAAACAACGCTACTTGGTTTTTGTTTAGAAAAAAGTAAATATTTTAATATTTTATCTAAATAAATTTAATTTCATTTATATGGTATTTTATTTATTTATGTATTCAATTCTCAACTGCATTAATAAAAGTGAAAATCATATCAATGACCAGAAAAAAGCCATGGAACAGGGTAGATTTACCTGTATATAGTTGCAGCACTAAATCGGCTGACAACAACAATATGCATATCATTACCTATGCTTCTCAAATAAGCATGCAACCCAAAAGATTTATCTGCGGCATTTACTACAATACACAAACATTATTAAACATTGAAGCCGACGGAGAGTTCGTTTTGCAATTATTATCAGAAGGTCAGTATCGGCTGGTGGATTTGTTGGGAAAAAAATCAGGAAAAAATATTGATAAAATAAGCAGACTTCAAAAAAGAGATGAACTCATTTTGTGGAATGATTTTTTTGTGCTGAAAAACTGCCTCGCAGTAATGCAAATGAAAGTTATAAAAAGCTTCGATGCGGGCGATCACAAAGCATTTCTGTGTGAAATGATTTCGTATAAAAATTTAAATGATGGGAATCCTCTGACATTGAATACACTTCGTAAACACAAGTTGATCAGAATATAGACCTCATTAAAAAATACTCCGCAGAATGAAATTCAAAACAAAAGGCGACCCGCTGTTGAGTCGCCTTAAGATGGATTGTTTAAATACTGTTATTACGCCAGATCAAAACGATCGAGGTTCATCACTTTATTCCATGCTGCTACAAAATCATTTACGAATTTCTCTTTCGCATCTTCACAGGCATATACTTCTGCCAATGCACGTAATTCAGAGTTGGAACCGAATATCAGATCCACGCGCGTTCCTGTCCATTTGCGCGCTCCGCTCTTGCGGTCAGTCCCCTCAAAAACATCCTGCACGTCACTGGTAGAACTCCATTTGGTACCAATGTCAAGCAGATTCACAAAGAAATCATTGGTCAGCACTTCGGGTGTGTGAGTAAATACGCCTTGTTGCGACTGATCAAAATTGGTATTCAGCACACGCATGCCGCCCACAAGCACCGTCATCTCAGGTGCAGTCAGCGTCAACAATTGTGCTTTATCCACCAGCAAATCTTCCGCCGATACGGTATATCTTGTTTTTACATAATTACGGAAACCATCGGCATTAGGCTCCAGTACTGCAAAAGACTCCACGTCAGTGTGCTCCGCCAATGCATCTGCACGACCGGCTGTGAAAGGAACCTTCACCTCATGCCCGGCATTTTTTGCAGCAAGTTCTATAGCCGCACATCCACCCAATACAATTAAATCAGCGATTGAAATTTGTTTGCCTCCGGTAGCACTGGCATTGAATTCTTTTTGAATGCCTTCAAGTGTATCCAAAACTTTCGATAATTGTGAAGGATTGTTGACCGCCCAGTATTTCTGCGGAGCCAGACGAATACGCGCGCCGTTTGCACCACCTCTCTTATCCGATCCGCGGAATGTAGAAGCTGATGCCCAGGCGGTAGATACTAATTGCGAAATAGTCAATCCGGAAGAAAGTATTTTATTTTTCAATGCAGCGATGTCGCTGTCATCAACTAATTTATATGTAACCGCAGGAATAGGATCTTGCCAGATTAACACTTCGGCCGGAACTTCAGCGCCAATATAACGTGCACGTGGTCCCATATCGCGGTGAGTCAGTTTAAACCAGGCACGGGCAAATGCATCTGCTAGCTGATCAGGGTTTTCAAAAAATCTTCTTGAAATTTTCTCATAAGCAGGATCTACTCTCAAAGCCAAATCTGTTGTCAACATAATTGGTGTGTGACGCTTTGAAGCATCGTGTGCATCAGGAACACTATCTTTTCCCGCATCTCCTTTAGGTTTCCATTGTTGTGCGCCAGCCGGACTTTTGGTAAGTTCCCATTCGTATCCGAAAAGATTTTCAAAATAATTGTTGCTCCATTTTGTTGGCGTAGTAGTCCATGCACCTTCCAATCCGCTGGTGATGGTATCTCCCGCATTGCCGGTACCAAATGTATTTTTCCAACCCATGCTTTGTTCTTCAATGCTTGCTCCTGCGGGTTCGCGACCAACATATTTACCCGGATCTGCCGCACCGTGTGTTTTACCGAAAGTATGTCCGCCTGCAATCAGCGCCACTGTCTCTTCATCATTCATCGCCATTCTGCCAAATGTTTCGCGGATATCGCGCGCGGAAGCGAGCGGGTCAGGGTTACCGTTAGGTCCTTCAGGATTTACATATATCAAACCCATTTGAACAGCAGCCAACGGATTTTCTAGTTCACGATCTCCGGCATAACGCTTATCTGCCAGCCACTCTTTCTCAGCACCCCAATAAATATCCTGCTCCGGCTCCCAGACATCTTCACGACCTCCGGCAAATCCAAAAGTCTTGAAACCCATGGATTCCAGTGCGCAGTTGCCTGCAAGTATCATTAAATCTGCCCAGGATATTTTTTTACCGTATTTCTTTTTTATTGGCCAAAGTAATAAGCGTGCTTTATCCAAATTGGTATTATCAGGCCAGCTGTTCAATGGTGCAAACCGCTGTGTACCATTACCTCCGCCACCTCTACCATCGGCAATGCGGTATGTACCTGCACTATGCCATGCCATTCGGATGAAAAACGGACCATAATGACCATAATCCGCCGGCCACCACTCTTGTGAGTTGGTCATCACTTCATATATATCTTTTTTTAAGGCCGCCAAATCCAGCGATGCGAATTCCTTCACATAATCGAAGGCCTCCCCCATTGGATTTGAAAGCGTAGAACGCTGACGAAGAATATTCAATTTCAACTGATTAGGCCACCAATCGCGGTTTCCCGTGCCGTTGCCCGCACTCTGCTTCAATTGCCCACCTGAAAAAGGGCATTTTCCTGATGATGTAGTGTTTGACATATGCTTGTTTTACTTTTTTTAAGAGGACAAATTTAATACAATCCCTCTGTAACAGAGATGATTGAAATAGGAAATGTCCGATGAGAAAGTAAAACAATAAAAGTGAGGAATTGTTTGCGGCAGTAGAGAAAGGATGTTAAACAATATTGAGCGCAAGTAATTGGTTATACTTGAAAAAATTGAGTAAATAACTAATGAAAATACATTACAATTGTTTTTCACATCCCTTTTTGATATTAATTCCTTTATTTTGTTTTTAATAATCCTCAGCTATGCCCCTCAAAAACAGAAAAAAAGGGATTTACTGCCTGGAAGGACTCTGGGATCATCATGACATACAAGATAGATCCACCGTACTGCCAATTCTGGATTTGCTGGAAAAAAGAAATTACTGCGATTATATTTATCATGACTGCGCTACGAGAGAAGAACTGGAGTTCTTTCTGAATAAATGGAGCCATAAAACCGTTAGCGAAAAATATCCTATCCTGTACCTCGCCTTTCATGGCGGAGAGGGATCCATTTTTATTACCAACAAAATGAAGTACACCCTTGATGAATTGGGCGACTACCTGGAGGGTAAATGCTTTGGGAAGGTAATTTATTTCGGATCGTGCTCTACATTCAATATTGATAAAAGACTGATAAAAAACTTCCTGGAACAAACGGAAGCCATTGCCGCTATTGGCTATAAAACAGATGTCGACTGGATTCAATCCACCGCCTGCGATTTATTTGTTTTTGAAGCCTTTCAACACGATAAACTCGACAGCCTGGGAATTGAAAAGATTCACAAAAAAATTATTTCCGATTACGGCAACCTGCACCGCATCCTTGATCTGAGAGTAGTTATTAATGACCGATTCCACTTCCCCAGAAAAAGGAAATAAGGGAAATAAGGTTAAAATACCCCCTCCACTTACAAGCTTGTAAAAAACACCAATCGCCTTCACACGAATGTAATTTGCATTCAAAATAAAAACATATGCAATTAACCAAAACCAGTACAGAGACCAAAACAATTGGATTTTACAAAGAGAAGGGATTATGGTATGCCGATCTTCCGGAGTTTTTAGAAAATGGACTTGGAACCAAAGCCGATTTGCTGATGGTAGACGGTTCGGATAGCTTTTTAGATCTGTTGTCTTCCAATGGCACGAATGTAACCGTAACCATGAGCACCAGACCTTTTGAAAACCATTCTATCCGACTGGAAAAAATAAATATCGGACTTAACCGGGATTTACTGAATAGTGTAGGACACGCTCCGGTGGATTATGGTGCTTACTATAATGTGACAACTTATCAGAACAAACCCTTTCAACACAGACTTTGGCTTTGCCCGGTCACAGAATATGTGTTCCAGGGAGAATATCCACAAAAAATCTATTTAAGCTTGTAATTAAATATTCCCGAAATAAAAAACAAACATTTAATCATTTAAACTAAAGCACATGAAAAAAACAATTTTATTGACAATCGTATTATTTGCAGCAATGGGAACATTTGCCCAAACCTATGTAAATGGTTATTACAAAAGTAATGGAACTTATGTTGAAAGTCATTATCGCAGTTCACCCAACAACACCAAATTAGATAATTGGAGTACATACGGAAATGTGAACCCTTACACAGGTGCCGTTGGAACTAGAACTTATACAGACTATAACAATTATGGAAGTAAGAATAATTCATACTATTCATACCCTAGTTATAATTCAAACAATTATAATTCTCTTTATTCAAATAGCTATTACTATTCAAGTCCATATACGAATTCTTACTATTATTACGGATACTAAATTAAATCAGTAAATAAATAAAAACTACCATCATGCAAAAACAAAAAACCATCTACCACCTTATTGTCGACAAAAGTGGCTCAATGAGCGACTGTATTGAAAATACCATCAATGGTTTCAATGAGCAGGTTTCCAAAATCAGGCAACTGGAAACAGAATTTCCGGAGCAGGAGATTACTATCGGATTGACCACCTTCAATCATGAAGTGTATCACCATTTTTTTCAAAGCCCCCCGGCTATTGTGAGAAAATTAAACACGGAAACTTACAGACCTGACGGAACAACTGCCTTACTCGATGCTGTTGGATCAACTATTAAACAAATCGAAAACGAGACAAAACACCATTCAGGTGAACTGAATACTACAGTTGTTATTGTAATTTTGACCGACGGTCACGAAAATGCTTCTAAATTATTTAAATTGGAGGACATTAGAAAGGCTATATCGCGTTTGGAGGAAACCGGCAAATGGACATTCAGTTTTATCGGAGCCACACTCGATGCGGTGGATGTAGCTGCTACCATGGCAATTAGAAAACAAAACAGCTATGCTTTTGAAAAGTCTAGTATGAATTCAGAAGTATGGAATAAGCTCAACCATTCAATGTCTGGTTATATGGATAAAAAAAGAAGAGGCGGAAACTTGAGCGACCTTTTTTCAGAATAAAATAAACACATGAACGTACATTTAGTAAAATCTGCGGAAGTTGATGCCACCTTGTTTACCGAGGTGGTTGACTTCCTGCAATCTATCCCCGGACCAATCAGTTTTATTTATGACGGAACATCCGTTACTGATATCGAAGACGATGAAAAGTTTATGGTTGAAATAGGAAACAGTCATGAATTCGAAAAGAAAAAGGTTATGATGAAGGAAATGGTGTTTAGTAGTAGTAAACCTGTGTTCCCGTTAAAAAGAGAAACAATAACCTGGAGTACTTTATTTAAAAAAGCAAATCAATACAGAGCAAGTCGCAGGATTCAGGAAAACGAATTTGTTCTTATTCTCACTGATATTGCCAATAAAGAAAACTGGTTTGCTGCACTCGATGAAAACATGCCTTATAACGGCTTTATACATACAGACGACTGGAATTATTATATAAAATGTTCCGCTGCTTTTCCCATCGCTTATGAAGTGGTAGCGCTGGTGTTGCAAAAGCATATGTTTGACGGATTGTATGATCTGCGTACCAAAGTGCATGAACATCCTATCGGATGTGTAAGTGATTTTTGTGCACACAAAAGAGATATTATTCTGAAACTCAGAACAGGCGATGTGTGTGAGGCATGTATTGAAAGGACCAATGGAAAAATTAGTACTCCCGAACTGCATCATGCCTTACAGATTATGAGCTCTCTGAGAGAACGGATGTTGTTTGCTCAAAATCTAAAACGTTTTTCACCTCTCAGTAAATTAAAGATTGATCACAGAAACAAAATATTCCTGCCGGATTTTGGTAATATTGAAATCAAACTACGCCCCCTTGAAAAGGCACTCTATTTTCTTTTTTTAAGATACCCGGAAGGGATTTATCACAGTAGCTTAAGTGAATACCGCACGGAGCTTTATGAAATATACGCACATATTTCAAATATGGGCGCTTTACATGAAATGAAAATGAGGATAGATGATATGGTAAATGCCCTCAGCGATTCCGCCAGTCAGAAAATGTCGAGAATCAAAAGGGTATTTGAAGAAGCCATAGGCCCCGATCTGGCAAAGCATTATTATATAAAAGGGGAGTCAGGACAGAAAAAGAAGATTGAATTAGACCGAAACCTTGTTTTGAAATAAATTCATTTACTCATTAATTCTCCAATAATCAAAACTCACTTTAACCTGAAAAAATCTTTTCACATACTGCTTGTTTTAGTATTCTATCTTTTTGGATGTAACACTGTATGCCCACCTATCCCTGAGGCAAAACAATATTCAGATTACAAATCATACACGGAAGAAGCATTACAGTATTGTAAATCAAGAAACCTGAATACATCATTTTTCTTTTTGGCTGATCTTTCGGTTCATTCCGGGAAAAAACGGTTGTACCTGTGTGATTTTTCCGAAAAGAAAATCACGGACCGATATATGGTGAGCCATGGTTGCGGTTCGCATTTTTGGAAAATGGATTTTACCAAAGAAAATCCAAAGATTAGCAATGAGCCGGAAAGCCACTGCTCATCAGTAGGAAAATATATTATAGGCAATAAGGGCGTCAGTGAGTGGGGCATTAAAGTGAATTATCATTTGGCGGGCATGGATAAAACCAACAGCAATGCTTCTAAAAGAAATGTTGTACTTCACTCCTGGAATGCAGTCCCGGAAAATGAGGTCTATCCCGACGGCACACCCGAAGGATGGG
Source organism: Chitinophagaceae bacterium (assembly GCA_947458275.1). Taxonomy (GTDB): domain Bacteria; phylum Bacteroidota; class Bacteroidia; order Chitinophagales; family Chitinophagaceae; genus Ferruginibacter. The sequence goes on along the minus strand of CANGYR010000018.1, from coordinate 26,728 downwards.
GCTGTCCGGCTGTTTCGAATCATTCTTTGAAAAAAATGATTAAGAATATAGAATCAGAGGAAAAAAGGACATTGCTTTGGGTTATTAAGTAAAACACAACAGAAATCGTTTGTCATAAAATATCCAAAAGTGACTGACAAAATTTTTAATCCTATATAATATTGTATTAAATTTCCTTTACCCCATTTATTTGATTAAGAAATAAATCTCGACTTAATACAAACGCTATCGATCCGTCTATGGCCTGTGTCTTAATAATAATTGCCCAATTGAAGCCAACCGATTAACTGCATTAATTATATCTGTTTTATCCTCTTCGTGTTTAAAACCTTTTATTTGTTCACTTATATTCATGCACGCTGCTTCTATAAATGTATTTAATTGAATGTGCAGTTGAAGTTTTAGTTCACGGTATTTGTTTGCATATTCATCAATTGCTTCTATACTTTGTACATAATAACAATCATTATTAAATTCAAATGAATGAAATTCAATCAGTAATTCCAGCAATTTCATATAATCATACATATTGCCGGAATCTTTATCGAATGTTTCAATGGCTTTAATGATCTGGTCTTTTATATCATCCATTTGTTGGAGGATGAGCTTTTCTTCAAACCTTAAACCGGAGGCCTTCTCAAAGTAATGAGCTTTTACTGCCAGATTTTTTTTCTGCTCAATCTTAAAAAGCTTACACTTTATTTCAAGTAACTGCTCTTTAAATAAAATTATATCCATGATTTAGTTTTTGGATGTTGGTAATTCAATCGGATGCGCCACTGTCATCCATTTGGAGTAATCTACTCCATAAAAATTGAAAAAAGTACCGGGCGCTTCTTTTTCTATAATATCAATCTGAGTAGTGTTTTTGGGCAAGGCCGGAAAAATAAGCGTGTACGTATGAAACTCCCCGCGTCTGTTGAAATAATATTTTTCCGGAGCGATAGGAATCCCAATGGCTTTGATTAACCCAAACTTTGTCGATGAGTTAGCCGGTTGGATATAACAACCTGCATCCATCTGAATCCATCCGCCATTTACATAAATCATAGAGGAACGATAAATGAAATCAATCCGAGTGTAGGTATCCGTTGCCTCAATTGAATTGATTCGATGTTCTTTGGTAAAATCCAAACCGCCCGGATTATATAAACGAACCGGTTTGTTTGCTTTTTCCTGTGGAGTTTGCTCAATGTGCTTTTTGACTGAATTATGCATGTGTTGAAGTTTTGTTTGTACAAAGAAATAAACACACTCCTTATTTTTCTTGAGGAGTAAAAAAATTACTTCTCAGGAATATAATCTAACACTCCTCCAATAGATGGAGGTGCATCAGTTTATGTTTGCTGAAAAAATAAATATGTCAACTTCACAAGCTATTGAAAATATCAAAAAAATAATCCTTGAAAACCAAATCGCTTACACGGATATTGATGAAAAAAAACTGGAAATCAATTACAATTGTCGCTTGGTGGAACTATATATGGTAAAAGATGACATACGCTACCAGATTGCTAAGGATGAGTCTGTCACCTGGGAGCATAATAATATGCTCGCTTGGGGTTCTTATTTAACACTGGAGAATGTAGTGAGTCGTTGGGATATCACTACCGATGGAACAATTGTCTGCTATCGGTATTCTTACACCGACTTTTATTACTACCGACTTGAATGGCTGAATAAAACTGAAGTGAAAAAAATAAAGGAAGAAAAAAAACTGAAAGAAGAAGAAAAAGCAAAAAGAATAAAAATCAGAGACATCCTTACCCCCGTACTTATTCAGGACATGTATCCCTACGGAAAATTAAAATCCGGCGAATTGGAAACTAAATACGGCGTACATCTCAGACAGATACAAAGAGGCGAACACCAATGTATGAAATACAAACCAAGAGACCGGAACGAGTGGATGGCAGACAAAGTGCTTCCCTGGGGATCATGTACAGGCTGGGATATCACCAGAGATGGGAAAATTGCCTGTTGCAGAGTAAACTACGATGACTACATCAACTTTGAAATTGATATACTCACGCAAAAAGAAATCAATGAATATAAAAAGAAATTTTCCGCTGCCGACAGCACCCTTATCAACCGGTTGGCAACTTTAAAGGAAATGCTTAAACAGTCCTTGATTACAGAGGAAGAGTTCAACCATAAGAAAAAAGATATTCTTAGCCAGGTTTGATATTATTTGAGATAAATCCAATTGATACATCCGGAGAGTTACCATTCATATTAAAAGGGAAACCTCAGAGAAGTGTCATTTTTGTAAAAGGAATTTTATATACTTTTACTACATGCCAAAAATTAAATCCGCCGTATCTCGCTATTACATAATTGATGCTTGCCTGACTAATAAACAAAAACCTTATCCCACGCTTGAAGAGCTGGCAAGCATATGCTCTGAAAAAATCAGAGAGGGTATTTCTACATCTACCATAGAAAAAGACATCCGGCAAATGAAAATGTCGAGGCCCAACGGTTATGATGCTCCTATTGAATACAGCAAGCAAAACAAAGGTTACTTCTATGCGGAGCAGGGATTTTCCATAGCAGATTTGCAACTTGCGGAGGAGGAATGGGATGGATTGAGATATGCAGCTAACCTGTTGCATCAATATGCGGATGTCCCGGTATTTAAAAATTTCAAGGAAGCAATTGAAAAAATCAATACCCGTTTCAATTTATTGATTGATCTGGAAGAAAAAGATTTTGAAAAATATGTTCAGTTTGAAACAGTCAACGCCACTACCGGCTACCAATGGATTGGAACTATTTACCCCGCTCTGCGAAACAGATGGATACTGAATATTGAGTATGAAAATATTTACAAACAGGAAGTGAAACAGTATGCTGTGTATCCAAAAATGCTGAAAGAGCACCGCAACAGATGGTATGTAATCGGATGGGTAGCCGAGAGGGATGATTACCTCACATTTGCACTGGACAGAATTCACCAAATTGATGTTGTTGAAAAAGTACAAAAACATCGCTTTGATTTCAACCCCGATAATTTCCTGCAACATTCGGTAGGAATTATGGAAAATGACAGCAAACCCATGAAAGTACTACTCTCTGTTCAGGATCCTTATCACAAACTGATTCAGTTAGAGCCGTTGCATCTTTCTCAAAAAATAATAAAACAAACCAAAAATTCAATTGAAATTGAACTTATGGTACATGTCAATCCCGAACTATGTAAAAGCATCCTTTCTATGGGGCCTTGCTGCAAAGTGCTGCAGCCTTCTGCTTTGAAAAAAGAAATAAAACAGCTGCTTGAAAAAACAATTGGCCTCTACAAATAATTGAACAGAAAAATACTTCTTTTTAGTCCTCCAATAGCCGGAGGTGTGGCAACTGATATTTGCCTAAAGAAATAAAATATGTTCATTATCACCAACCTTTACCAGGTAAACAGCTGGAAATCCCTGATGAGAGAAGAATTTAAAAACAATCATCGCGATTGGGAAGAAGTTGAAAAAGATACGGAGACGGCAGTTATCAGAGATGGACATTATTTCATGAAAAATTCCTCGCCATCTAATTGGAATTTTTATAAAATGAAAACTGCGCTTAAAAAAAACCAGGATTTCATTATTGAAGCAAATGTGCAATTGGAAAATCATGAAGATTGTTTCGGGCATGTTGGAATTGTATGGGGTTTTGATGAAAACAATGAATACCTCAACAGATTCACTTTATCTGCAGATGGCAAAAGAGTATTGGTCATGCATTTTGAAAAAGATCATAGAAGAATATGTCATCGTTTTCAGAACAGGCAACTTCCCAAAATCAACCGAAAAGAACCTGTACGTTTTAGCATTATCCGGATGGGAGATTATTTTTATTTTTTTATCAACAAAATTGCGGTGTACACAGCTCACGAATCAATGTTTGCAGAATATGGAAGTTATGTGGGTTATTACATTGAGCCGGGCCTCAAAATGAAAAGCAATTATATGGAAGTGAAGAAAATTAGCGCTGATACGATGGATGTGACAACAGGTATGCAGCAACTGATGAATTGATATTGATGACATAAGAAATACAACCGATTTTAATTTTAACAAATTTATTCAAGGAAGTATCAATTACTTCCCTACTTTTATAACACATCAAGATTCACGATTAGTGAAACCAACCGAGTCGAGAGACCGCGGTGGTAAAATGATGAGGGCCTCAGCCAAAATAAAGCGCTACTCTTCCCTTTATTATTTTCTTGGTGTATTCGTTTTAACGATAAAAATTATGCATCATGGAAAATCAAACAGCTACCAATCATCAAATATTATTACTGCATAACAAAGATGACTTTTTAAGTAAAAAATAGTTCAACAAAAATCATCAAATGCCCATAAGAGCGAGCTCAAACCAACCGGGAATGATTATTCAGGGCATAACATTTGGCAAAAATATAAAAGCTAAATAAACACATGAAAGTAAACTTAAAGTTAATTAACAGTTTAACGAGAATGATTTAAAGTAGATTGTTATAGAAACCAAAATTCCCTAACGCTTAAAAACCTTTTTTATGAAAAAACTAATTTTTTGTTTGGTATTAGTAGTTGCTATTACGAACAATGCCTTATCTAAATCCATTAGTGATTCAACTTGTATTTATTTTTTAGGCAGAGACTATGCTTATTGTTATAAAGATTCTATTTCCGGAAAGGGTTGGCTAAAACCTAACATACAAAAAGTAGGTAATGAAATGTATTTTAAAAATAACAACAGTCTGGTAGTTAAATTTTCTGATGGTTCAGTTGATAGTTATGTGATAGATCAATCAACCTACGAATATAATGAACATCGAGAAGATAGTTGTTCAACTGAATCTTGGTTTGGATTAGATAAAAATGGAATAAAAATGCTTTTTGAAATATCAGTTTATAAACCAAAACTAATACAAGTTTATATAACCTATAAAAATGTAATCTACTGGTTTGAGCCAACTTATTATGATTTCAATTATAAATTAAAATAAAAGAGAAAGAAAATTGCCGGAAACTGTAAGTGCCATTAACCGGTTACGGCAATGATTTAAAGTTGATTGTTATCGAAACAAAATTCTCTAACGCTTATACTCATTTTTTATGAAAAAGATAATTTATAGTTTAGTATTTGTAGTTGCTATTACAAACACAGGTGTATCTCAAATTTCAAATTTTATTGACAAAGGAACACAATGTATTTACTTTAGATCTAACAATTACATTGTTACTTTTTGTGACACTTTACAAAATAAATATACCAAAAGTGATACAGTGAATTTTAGCAGTGAGATATTTATAAAAGATAATAATATTTATTTTGTTTACTCAGATGGTTCAATTGCTAATTATGTTTTAGATAAAGCATCTTATAAAGTAGTAAATAAAGACGAAAAAAGCGATCAATATTCATGGTTTGCTTTAGACGAAAATGGCATTAAGTGCTTGTATACTTATTTGGGTGATAAAGTAAATAAAAAAGTCAGGCTTTATTTTGAGTATCCAAATATGATTTTTCGCCTCGAAATATCATTTATTGACACAAAATATAAAATTAAATAAGTGCATTTGGCGCCGGACTCAGACCGGTGACAAAGATGAAGCGCCAGTCACAGACTGGCGCTAATAAACACTTTCAAGACATATCGCAATCATAAAACCGTAAGACTAACTATAATTTTTTAATGAACTTAATTATTTATCATTCACCCCAATTCCAAAACCAAACAGTGCAGCAACAATAGCAAGGTGTACAATTAAAACTACCTTCTGCCACATTGGCCTGTCGTTCCATTTTTGATCGGTATTAAAAGGGTCAAATGCCATTCCAATTCCTAATGAGGAGGCGGCTTGTATATAATCTTTTGAATAGAGTGCCTGGTAGGTTCCTAACAAGATAAATCCTATGTATAGAAATTTATTGAACGGAGTTTTCATGACTGAAATTTAATTAGTAAATTTAAACACAAAGCAGTAACCGGCAAATTTTTTTTGATGAATGGTTTTACCCAACCAACCCATGCATGTGAATTGAGTTTACCTCTGCGATAATGCTGTGGTAATATTTGTACCAGGAAGATTTTCCCAGTTTTTTTGCTTCCATATGAATAGGATGTTGTGCCCAGGCCTTTACTGCATTTCTGTCTTTCCAATAACTGATGAAAGAACCACGATTGTCGTGTTTAAAACTTTCATATCCGAGGTAACCGGGGATTTGTTTTACCAGCTCCAATGTTAATTCATCGTATTCAATATATCCCTCTAAGTTATCTGAGAGATAATAGTTGAAGATGGATGCAATGAACGGTGGTTGAGGCGGAGTTGTACTGTGCCAGTTTATCATATTTTTTCAATTTTTCTTATAATTTAATAAATTTGACGAAAATAATCAATTTCCGGGATGCTTTATAATAGGATTCACATTGGAGTCCATAGATAAACAGGAAAAGCAGGTATTAATTATAAAATTATACTTAATGCGCAATATCATAATTTTCGTTTTAGTATTTATTTCAACATCTTCATCTTTTTCTCAACTGCCATTTTATTTAAACTTGCAGAGTACAACAGGAAAAAATTGTGTTGGAAATAAACTTCGTTTGTTCGGAGCAAATTATGTTCAATCAATTACATGGTATTGTAATGGAGATTCGGTTGGAGTTGCTGTTAATGAAAATTCAACACTTGGAGTAATTGCGGGTGGAAACGGAAGTGGACAAGGATTAACCCAGCTTTCTTCTCCAATGGGAATTTGTTTAGACCGCCTGGGGAATCTTTATGTATGTGAATGGTTTAACAACAGAATAACCAAATGGTTACCCGGCGCTACTACAGGCATTATTGTAGCAGGAGGTAATTTTATTAATGGATCAAATGCCAATCAATTAAACTCACCAGCAGATGTATTTGTAGATTACGCAGGAAATATATTTATCGCCGATCAGGGAAATCATAGAATTCAAAAATGGGCTCCTGGAGCAACTACCGGAACAACTGTTGCCGGTGGGAATGGTGCCGGTACGGCAACTAATCAATTAAATAGGCCTTCTTCAGTTTTTGTAGATAAACAAGGCAATATTTATGTCAGTGATCAAAACAACAACAGAGTACAAAAATGGTCGCAGGGTGCTACTACCGGAATTACCGTGGCAGGAGGAAATAGCATCGGTACGGCCGCCAATCAGTTTAATAAACCTGAAGGAATATTTGTTGACAACCTTGGAAATTTATTCGTCTCTGATTATAACAACAACAGGGTACAGAAATGGTCACCGGGCTCTTTAACCGGTGTTACTGTAGCCGGAAATGGAGTATTGAGTGCAGGAAGCACAACGGCAGGCAGTATGCCATTCCAGTTATACAATCCTAAAAGTGTATTTGTAGATACTGAAAATTATTTGCATATAGCGGATTATACCAACTCAAGAATACAAAGATGGAAGAATGGTTACTGGACAGGCCTAACTGAGGCAGGCGGATATGGAAAAGGCACCGCTTTAAATCAATTATCAACTCCTAACTCTGTAATAGTTGATTCATTAGGCAATATCTACGTTTCTGATGTAAACAATCATCGTGTAATTAAATGGAAAAATTATATCAATCTTGATTTTGTGCCTCAAAAGCCGGGAGCATATTTTGCTGTCATCAAAACATTGGATGCAGGAACTATGTTTAGCAATACTGTAAACGTTCTTCCTACTGTTGCAAACTTAAATCTGAGTTTTAATTCGCCTGAAGCGAATTGTTTTAGACTGGATCCGATTTATAAAGCGGTCACCGATACGGTAAACTTCAGTCCAACATATCAGTGGTACAAGAATAATTCATCATTGCCGGGCGAAGTAAACAGCGTGTTTACCACAAACAGCCTGCAAATGGGAGATTCTGTCAAGTGTAAAATAATATACAATTCAGGGGGGTGTGTTACAGATACTGTATTTACTCCAATCAGAGAGTATAATCTCCAGCCCGTTTATAAATTCATTGGAAATGGAAACTGGAATGATGTACAAAATTGGCAAAACAAGTCAATTCCTCCGGATGACATTCCATGTTGTTCAAAAATCATAATATCCCCTGCAGGAAATGGAGAGTGCGTGATGAACGCGGCTGTACTGATACCTAAATGTGTTGACGTGATTGTCGATGCCGGCAAAAAACTAAAAGTGAACGGGGAGTTGAAAATAAATTACGACAGTTCCTTGGTGTTGAATAACAATGTAATACTGCCTGAAAAATACTCAGTAGAGCTGATATCTACTGAAAGTGAAATTTTACAGGGTATTTATAAATACAGTTTTACGGGACCGACTCCTCAGTTTAAGGTGGGAGATGTGATATTGGGCTCATACGGCAATGGTTATATAAGAAAAGTAACGTCCATCAGTATTTCAGGCAATATCATAACATTGCAAACGAATCAGTCCGATATGGAGGCGGCCTTTAAACAAGGTAATTTTGGATTTAATCTGGAAACCGATAGTTTGCTTCAACGCGGTTCTGGTGATAATACTTTTTCCGCAACTGAATCCGGATATACATTTACCATAGACAACAGAACAATTTATCAAAACAACGGAATAACGATATCATTAAATAATGGCTCAATTTCATTGAATCCTAATTGGAATTTCAACTTTGATTTTAACAATTCAACGCTGAAGTCATTTACAGCCGGTTTTAAAAATGCTTCATTGAACGGCAAATTTGATATTAATATAGATGCCGAAAGATCAGTAAGTCTGATTGATAAAACAGATACACTAAAACGCTATTCAAAAACATTTACAAAATGGATTCCAGTCTATGGCGTTCCGGTGCCGGTTGTAGTGGTAATGAATCTCGATTTTATCTGCAAGTATGGCGCTTCAATTAACAGCACAATCAGTAAAACATTTACAGTAAGTTCAGAAAACACAATGGATATGGAGCTGAACTATAAAGATGCGACATTTACTCCCAGCTTTACTTTTAATACTATGAACAAGGTGACTCCCTCTCAAAGTGTCGGAGTTGCAGGCGCTACAATGAATCTTTCTGTCATACCGGCCTTTAGCTTCGAATTGTATGGTATAGCCGGGCCTTATGGTTCGCTGGGAGTAAATAATCAAACAAAAATAAATGTAGCAAGCCCATCTCTTGATTGGGATCTTTCTTCCGGCGTATGGTTAAGTGCCGCCTCAGGAGTTCGGGGAGAGGCATTCGGAAAGTCTTTATTTGATTACGGCAAAGAATGGAGCAGCGATACTCTGTTTTACAAAACGCCCTATGATATTGAAAAAGTATCCGGTGATAATCAGGTTGGTTTGGAGGAACAAAAATTAAAAGATTCCATTGTAGTTATTGTAAAAGATGCGTTAGGTTTAAAACAATCTAATGTGCCGGTATATTTTAAGATTAATAACGGAAATGGAACGCTCAGCGATTCAGTCGTTCTATCAGATCAAAATGGAATGGCTGCCGTTTCGTGGATCCTGGGAACAGGAAAAAATCAATCCGTTATTGTCAATTCAAAATTATCTGATGGCAGAAACTTGATCAGTTCAGGAATAATATTCAATGCAACTACCGGCACTTCAATAGTCACACTTCCCGCCAATAATATTTCAGATACACAAGCTGTCTGTGGTGCGGTCATGGATCCGAAAGTATTAGCCGGCATTAGGCAGAAAGGGATATGTTACGGGCTCGGTCAATTACCCACTATTAATGATTTTGTATCTTATGCTTCAAATAATGGAACCACTTACGAAGGTCTGCTTACACAGCTGCTTTGTAATACCAAATATTATGCAAGAGCGTTTATCAAAAATGATACCGGTGTGATATACGGTAATACGGTAAACTTTAGTACATTAACTTGTCAAAACTTTGACCCGGATGGCGATTCGTTTTATGGAGAAGTGATGCCGAATTTTAGAATAGAAACCGGGAAAAAGTTGGATGTGAATAATCGAACAATAGCCACAAGTTATCAATATTTGGCATCCCCGATAAAGGTTCAATTAAATTTCAAACAAATTGGAGACAACATATTTACTCCCAATGTTTGGCAAAATTTCTTTTGTATAAAAACAACAAGAGAAACAGTAGACAGTTCCGGCAATATTATTTCTTCAAATACCATGGGATACATACCAAATTCGTGGGCAGTTGGATATTATAACAAAGATTCTATTTATTGTACCGGTGATTTGAATGGTGTTTGCGAACCTTCTGAAGTTAATAAGATTTTACAAGGTAATTCCTATAGTATGCTTTATAACTTTCATCGGACCGGGCCTTATTCCTTTGGAGGTAACATCAAAATATTGTACAACGAATTTATTGATAAATATTATGACCCAGTCTTTCCATATAATTATGATAGAACATACGTTCCAAAAGAGTTGATTATTCCAATAAATTTGAAATACAAGAAAGCGATTTTGCCTATGGGATGTTATTAGAGTGTCCTATTCATCTGTTTCTCCAATGTCTTCATTCCACAAACCAGGATGCTCATGGATAAGTTGTTGCATCAAAGTTTTGCGATCAGGATGATTCATTTTTGGCGCTAAAAAGGCTATAAATGGATTTTCCTTTTTCGGTACAGATTGAACAATTATTTTTACAAAATGAAAAAAGCAATCGTCATTGGCGCCACCAGCGGCATTGGAAAATCTTTATCTGAGATATTAATTCAAAACGGTTATTCTGTTGGTGTTTCAGGAAGAAGAACGGAAATGCTTGCATCATTAAAAGATCAATATCCTGATAAGATATACTGTCAACAAATGGATGTGCAGGACGCATCTTCCATTGAATCAAAATGTAACGAACTCGTGCAACAGCTTGGAGGCCTGGATGTGGTTATTTTTTCTGCAGGAATTGGAGAAGAAAATAAATTGCTGGATTTTTCAATAGAAAACAATGTCATTAAAACCAACATACTGGGTTTTGTGTGCGCGACAAATTGGGCCATGAATTTTTTCAAAAAACAAGGACATGGGCATCTCGTTAATATCAGTTCAATTGCAGGTCTTCGTGGAAATGGAGAAGCGCCCTCTTATAACGCAACCAAAGCTTTTCAAATTAACTATCTGGAAGGATTGCGTTTACATGCAGACAAATCAGGCCATTCTATCTATGTAACAGATGTGCGCCCGGGTTTTGTAAATACAGACATGGCAAAAGGCGAAGGACTGTTTTGGGTGGCTCCCGTTGATAAAGCAGCGGCACAGATATATTCAGCCATCAAAAGAAAGAAAAAAGTAGTTTACATTACGAAGCGTTGGCGTTTAATTGGTTTACTTCTTAAGATACTTCCATATTCAATATTGAAAAAACTCTGATCATAAGAGCCTTTTGCTACGGTCTGCGACTCGTGATAGAAAGCATTTTAAACGCCAAATTTACTTCCCATTCCAGCCATCCATAATCCCGGCTTTGATGTCCGTATAGCTGGAAGCAAGCCAAACTGCCAAAACAATTATCAGCAATACTTTCCAATGGTTTTTTACCAGAATTTTTACGTCATTGATGAATTGATTCATGTCTGTGATTTTGAGGTTAAAATTAAATTCGTATGGTTTCTTGTCAGTTTTTGGGATTGACTCAGAAAAATTGGTGTCCAATGCACGACCCAATGCATTTAATGAATAAAGACTGGGTTTGACTTCATTGTTTTCGATTCTTTGAATTGTTCTAATTGTTATACCCGTCTCGTCGGCAAGCTGCTGCTGAGTAAGACCTTTCTTAATTCTGAGTTCTTTTATGCTTTCCCTATTTTCCATATGCAAATTTGAGAATGAATTTATTAAAATAAAACGACTTGCAGGCGACATCTATACGACATGTAACTATATACATGATTCTGATTATGACGAAGATCTCAGACCGGTGACAAAGCTGTAGGAAAAGATGGAAAATCCATTTTAATTGATTTATTTTACTCATTATGAAAAAGAAGGCATTTATTACAATCGCTGTCATTATCTTGTCCGGATTAATTTTATTTGTTGCATTTGATAAAGTTTATAAAAAAAATCTCTTTCCAGTTATCCATTCTACAATCGAAGGAAAAAGTAAAGATGAATATAAAATCAATCCTACAATCAAAAATGGTATATACCAATCATCTATTGAACTTGCAAAAAACAACACTTGGGTATATGATAAGGCCTACTATAAATTAAGCTATCCGGGTGGCGATGTGCCCTCAGGAGGCGCCTGCACAGATGTCGTCATCAGAGTGCTGAGAAAAAACAATATGGATTTGCAACAGCTCATACATGAAGATATGGTTTCAAATTTTTCGGAATACCCCAAGAAATGGGGGCTGAACAATACAGATCCAAACATCGACCATCGCAGGGTTCCTAACATTATGAAATATTTTGAGCGAAATGGTTACGGTATGTCAATTACAAACAGCGCTTCAGATTATCAACCGGGCGATATTGTTACCTGGGAACTTTCACCGGGTGTTACACATATTGGGATTGTATTGGAAAATCAGGACGTGTTTCACAATATGGGACCGACATCAAGAATAGAAAGAGGATTTCTTTTTTCGCACAGAATCATTGGTCATTATAGAATTTAAAATCAAACTATATTGCATTCCCAACTATTGATTATGAATAATTCAAAATCTGAAAAAGATAGTAATGCAGAACATCCTTTTATTTTAAATGCCGAGTTGTTTGATGCATTTATATCAATGGAACAATCCACCTTGCATGCTAAGATACAAAATGGTGATGGCGAAGAAGCACTCTCAGACAGTGTAGCACTCTACAATATCGTCATTGGAAAGATGCTTGAGAAAGGTATTCATTTTACTAGTCCAGGGAATTCACCTAAAAGAAACTTTATAAATTGGTTCAATTCACATTTTATAAAAGACGAACCATATAAATACCAAATTGAAATAAAAGAAAAGTATTTCAATTTAATTTGTGAGATGATAAAAAAGATAAAGCATCCTATTTAGTCTTAGATGATTGTTAAAGAAAAATCGAAGCACTCCGAATTTTATACTCCATTTTTTTGTTCCGCTTGAATCAATAAAGCGTTTTTTGGAATTTAATTTGATTTCAAAGGCTATTTTTTATACGTATTTACATATAAAAATGGTCTTTTTCGTTTAATTATATTTAATTGCATATAATTACTTAGATTTTATTACTTTTATATTCAAAAGCATATAAAATGAATCTGATTTCAAGTTTTGTAAAAACAAGACGAAAGCAATTGAAACTTACACAGGAAGAGTTTGCTTCCAGGGCGGGAGTTGCGTTAACTGTTATTCGGAAAATAGAACAAGGAAAAGAAAATCTGAGCTTATCCAAAGTAAATCAGGTGTTGAAAATGTTTGGACAGGTTTTATCTCCTGTTAGAGATAAAGAAGAATTATTCAGCGATAAATAAATATGAGAAAAGCAATCATTAAATACAACAATATAGAAGCAGGAATCCTAAAGGAAACCGATGACGGTCAATATGAATTTTCATATGAGGAATCCTATGTCAAAAATTATCCGGATTTGTTTATCACCTTTCAAATGCCGGTAAGAACGCAACCCTATACAAGCAAGCGGCTGTTTGCATTTTTTGATGGATTGATACCTGAAGGTTGGCTTTTAAATATAGCAGCAGATACCTGGAAAATAAATCAAAAAGATCGTATGGGTTTGTTGCTGGCTTGTTGTAAAAACACCGTTGGTGCCGTTAGTGTTCACCCGTTAAACAAAACCGACAATGGCTAAATGTTTGTATTGTTATCAGGAATTAGAAGCATCCAATAAGGAGGATTATCATATCCACTGCATTAAAAAATTTTACGGCAGCAACGATGCGCCAACATTGCCCTATAATTTAGATGATATGGAAATGCTGGCAAAGCAAATAGTTGACTTGTCTATTAGCGTACCGGGTGTGCAACCGAAATTGTCGCTGAGTGTAATTAAAAATGCTTTAAATGATGGACATCATGGACGTTTAACCGTTATGGATGCATTGGAGGGGTTATATATTTTGAAACCTCAAAATCCACTGTACGAACAAATGCCCGAAAATGAGCATCTTTCAATGAAGTTGGCCGAATTGTTTAAAATTAATGTAGTACCCTGTAATTTGATTCGTCTTACATCCGGAGAATTGTGCTATATAACAAAACGTATTGACAGAAAAGCCGACGGCTCTAAAATTCATATGATTGACTTTTTACAAATTTTAGAACTGGAGGATAAATACATGGGCACTTCTGAGCTTCTTGGAAAAACCATCGGTCAATTATCTTCAAACGCTTTGCTGGATAAATTACGTTTTTTTGAAATCACGCTGTTCAATTTTGTGATAGGGAATAATGATATGCACTTGAAAAACTTTTCTATGTGGCTGTCTGATTTAGGATGGGTGTTGTCTCCTGCTTATGATTTGCTGAATGTAAAAATTATCTTACCAAAAGATTATGAAGACCTGGCACTTATGTTGGGAGGTAAAAAAAAGAAATTTAAAAAAGATTATTTTGACAGATTTGGGACATTACTGGATTTAAACAACAAACAAATAAACTTTGTTTATAAAAAACTAATTGAATGGCTTCCCGGTGCCATTGAATTAATAGAAAATTCATTCTTAAATAAAAAGAACAAACAGCAATACAAAGCATTCATTATACAACAGGTTAGTTTGTTCCATTAATAAAAAAAATTAACAGAAATAAATTTTGAGTACATAATTCTATCCCCTATTTTTGTACTCACATCAAGATTCACAAAAAGTGAAACCAACCGAGTCGAGAGACCGCGGTGGTAAAATGATGAGGGCCTTCAGCCAAAATAAAGCGCTAAACTTCCCTTTATTATTTACTTGGTGTATTCATTTTTAACCTTAAAAATTTATGCATCATGGAACACAAACATCTCCTCACTTACGAGGAAGAAATTTTGAGCTTCACCGCTTACAAAAACGAAGTCTGGTACCACATCTCCCCGCCCAATGAAATCAACATTAAGATTAAAATCCACAACGGATATGACGGAACATTTGAAAGGGAAATAGTGGAGGTTTTCCCAATAAACTCAGCTGCTGGCGATGAAAAAAACATCCTGAGTGATTTCCTTTTTAATTTTCTTTGCAACGCTCCATTCTACGGTAATCCTTATCTGGTGGAAAGCGATTGGTTTACTTATGATGAGTTTGCTCAATTGAAAGATAAAAGCAATGAAATCATCAGAAAAAGAAAAGAGGAAATTCGCCAACAGGGAAAAGACAATCCGCTGATTCAATATTGTGAAAGCAAGGGTCTGAATCCCGAACCGGAGGGAGAACCAAACAGCTGGCAAGCCAACTGTCCGTCAGGCGGAAAACATCATATTATGATATCCACTTCCTCTGATCAATGGGGATGTGGCTATTGCAGAAAAAAAGGCGGATTGAAAGAACTCAGAGCTTTTGTTGAGGGAGATGAAACGGTTGTTGCCGAAGGCTTACAAACAAAAAGGTCTAAAGGAAAAAAGCTGAAGGATTTCATTGATCGAATTTTTAAAAGAAACAAAGAATAGCCGGTCATCCAGGAGAAATTAAAAATAATTAAATAAAAATCAGCTGATATACTTATTCAGAAATCCCGTGATTGTTATTAATCAACCCACCATTAGATTGAAGAAGGAGGACAACCGGGAGAAGTAACAATTTTCATCTTAAACTTAAAAACATCATGGAAAACAATAAAATCAATATTGCTCCCGACGAAAGAGTTTGTTACAACTGTAAACACCGGTTATGGGCCGTGGCGATTGGGCTGGGTGTGATGTGCGCCAAAAAAGAAAAAGGGGGAATGTTTGCTCAAGTACCGGGCTTAAGAAAATCCTGTGATCAATTTGAAATGAGAGAAGAAAACAACAGGAAGATATTCAGTTATGGCTTGAAAAAAAGTATTAGTCAATACATTTCACCGGAAGAAAAAACAATTGATCAGATTTTAAATGAACTGATTATTCTTCAGGAAGAGCGCGAGGATCGTGTAGGTGCCATCATGAGAATTATCAGATTCCAGAGGGGGAATACCAAACTTACTGAAGCCCAGGAACAGGATTTGATTGATTCAAAAAATTTACAAATAGTTATTGAGGAGGTGCAAGAATTGAAGGAGTGGGTCATTCAAGAAAGTCATAAACCATAAATAAAAATGATAAAGAATAATAGAATTATAGGTCTACTATCTAAATTTTAATGAATTTGGATAGTCTATTATCTATTTTTGTATTAATTTAGATAATCAAAACTGAAGGCGCAATGAAAACCATTGAAAGAATAATTGAAAATCAATTAGTTAGCAAATTTGGAGTTAATAAAGTGATTTTGTTGTTTGGTACAAGAAGAGTGGGCAAGACGTTTCTCATCAATTCCATTCAAAAAAAATTTAATGGTAAACTTCTTTTTTTAAATGGTGAAGATTTTGATGTTCAGGAAATTTTTAAAAAAAGAACAATCGCCAATTATAAAAACATCGTTGGCGATGCTACATTATTGATCATAGATGAGGCACAGGCTATTCATGAAATAGGCAAGGGCTTAAAGCTAATGATTGATACCAATCCCGCTTTAACCATTATAGCAACAGGATCGTCTTCGCTCGATTTAATGAATAAATCGGGTGAACCTTTAACAGGAAGGCAACTGCCTTTTTATTTATACCCCATTGCTCAAATGGAATTGAAAGAAAATATTTTGGAAGCCAAACAACATCTTGACGAACGATTGATTTATGGCAGCTATCCGGAAATTTTCAATATCAACACGAACAATGAAAAAGGCACCTATTTGCTACAACTGGTGCAATCGTATTTACTGAAAGATATATTGGCTTATTCCGGAATAAAACATGCCGATAAAATATCTGCACTGCTGAGATTGATTGCGTTTCAGGTGGGGTCTGAAGTTTCGTACAATGAATTGAGCAATCAATTGGGTATCAGTAAAATCACCGTTGAAAATTATCTGGATTTATTGAGCAAGGTATTCATCATCTATAAACTTCCTTCTTACAGTTCTAACCAAAGAAGCGAAGTTGCCAAATGCGCCAAATGGTATTTTTTTGATAACGGTATACGCAATGCCATCATTAATGATTTCAGAATACCCACCATGAGAAACGATATGGGTGCGTTATGGGAAAACTATATTATTTCGGAAAGAATTAAAAAAACAAAGTACAACCAGGAACTCACCCAGTTTTTTTTCTGGAGAAATTACAGCCAGCAAGAAGTTGATTTAATTGAATTAAAGAATGGAAAAATCAATGCGTTTGAAATTAAAATGTCGGACAATAAAAAAATAAAAAAGCCTTCTGCATTTAATGCCATTTATCCGGAAGCTGATTTTCAATTGATCAGTAAAGAGAATTATCTGGAATTTATTTTATAAAAACAATCTCCATGCCATCTGCCGATTTAAAACGAAAACTCAAACAACAGAAAGACATACCCGAAACGCTGGCCGTTCGGCTCCACCGTGCCATCAGCTGGCTGAAGTGCGCCGAAGAAAATGCCACCAATCACGATTTGCAGTTTATTTCATTGTGGGTTTCTTACAATGCCTGTTATGCCATTGACGAAAGATCAGAAAACGACATCACGGAAAGAAAGCAGTTCAATGAGTTTATTTCAAAATTGGTAAGTTATGATCATGAGAAGCGGTTTTTTAAATTGCTTTGGGATAAATTCTCAGGTCCGGTAAGAATGATTATCGAGAACCCATACATTTTCAAACCTTTCTGGGAGGCCCAACGCGGCGAACCGGTGAACTGGAAAAAGCTTTTTGAACAATCCAACAAAGATGCCAATCGATATCTTTCCAACAACGAAGTTGCTAAACTCATTGAGGTGGTACTCGACAGATTGTATACATTGCGCAATCAGATCATTCATGGCGGCGCTACCTATAAAAGCAAAGTGAATCGTGCTCAGGTGAGAGATGCGTGCAATATTCTCAAACTCTTCATCCCTATTATCATTGACATCATGATTGAAAACAGAAATGAGAAATGGGGAGCGATTTATTATCCGGTGGTGAGAGAAATTTAATCAGAGTTATAAGACAGCAAGAAAGCATCAAATTCTTTTTCCAAATCATTGGTTTCATTGAAAAAAGGATTGTGTTTAATTTTTATTATTGCTATTTTTTCTACATCGCTCAATGTAGGAATAAAGATATTTTGAAAATATTTTTTATTAGTAGATTCGAAATGTAAGTCAATATTATTTATTTGAGGAAACCGTAAAATATAAACGGCAGTTTCAACAATGTGTTTGATTTTATAAATTTCATTTTTGCCAGCTAGGATTTCCTTCATCGCCTCTCTTCCATGCAACACCTGTTTAATCTCATTATTTTCATTTTTTAAATCAAAGTCCAAATCTTCGATGATTTCATGATAATTATGCAAGAGCATCATAAAATCACTTTGTTCAATTTGTTGGCGAATATGCTTGTTTTGTGTTTTTATTTCTTCTACGGTAATAATCAGGTAAAATAAAGTGATAGCTGATACAATTGTTCCAATAACACCGCCATATAAATCACCAAACTGCCCTAGACCAGAGTGCCCAAATTTGTGAGCATTAAATAAATAAAAATTACAGATTAATGCAACAACAAGCAATAATGTAATTATAGAAAAATATTTACTTCTAAAAATGTCTTTAAAGCTCATTGAAAATAATTTGATTGTTAACCCCAATGAATTACTCTTGTTACAGTTAACACAATCATTACGATAGCAAATATTAGAATTGCGATTACGGCTCCAATTAATCCTGTTTTTTTATTTTGTTCGTCTCTTTGTTCCATGTTATCTTTTTTTATTTATTTATTAACTCCATTTGTCAAATTCCACATCAATAATTTTTTCATCTATATTTATTACAATGCCAAGTACTAAATTTGGCATCTTTTCTTCAGGGTCGCTTATGCCCTTTTTATTTAATTTCCATTTCGATTTATAGTAATGAAAATATTGCTTCAAATGAAGCTTGAAGTCTTGATCCTCAATAAATAATTCAACATCCACATCTTCAATCTCAATTAGATATAATAGGTTGTCAACCGGTTCTTCAAATTCATCAATTAATAAGCCGACAGAAACCTTTGTGCTCTCATTAGCTGCAATATAACTCACTCCTTGATAGATAACTTTTATATCATCTCTACTGGCGGGGATTTCAACTTTTTTGTAGGCTTTTGGCATAGTTTGAAAAATTAAATTATATACTTATGCTACTTGAATTTCTACATTTGGATTTTCAATTATTGAATAAAGCATACCTTCACAAATAGGCGATAATTCCTGACCCATAATCCCCAGACTAGGATTTAAGGGCATATATTCTATTAGTTTTAATAAGAATTGTTCTTCAGATTTATAATTAACCCAGTCAGAGTACCCTGGAGATGTATATGAATATGCAAGCTCAAGAAATTCACTTATGTAGGTATGATTATTTTTAGTTTCATACCCTACAAGAAGCCTGGAGCATGCAACCGCAAGTGCTTCGTCTGTATAGTAATTATAAACGTACCCATTCACAACATAACTTTGTGCATCAATGAAATGGTGAAACAATTCATGATAAAGGGTTTTATTAATACATAGCATTGCTAACTCCTCTATTTTTTCTCTTGTAAAAACATATTTTTGATTACACGCCAGTTCACATATTATTGACCAAAAAAATACTTGTATATTATCAATATAAATTGTGATAATACCAGGAGAGCTCATTCTTCTATAAGAACCTAAATAATTAATGCCATCTCTAGTGTTACCATCATGATCATGCGATCTTTCCAAAAACCAGCGGTAGTCTCTTCCTCTTGATTTGTTTCCATATGTTGCCCAATCTATTTTCATCCCTCCATTGGCACAATCGCATATATCGTCTTTTTTTAGTCTGTCTTTGTCATCAAACCATTTTTCAAAAGTACTAAATGAACCGGATCGTGATGTGTTGTATACTATTCTTTTCATTAAATCGGTTTCGTTTAGTCCGGGAATGGATTTTTTAGATTTAGAATAGTACTGTCTCATTTTAATTGGTTTAAAAAAAAGGAATTAGAATTGATTTAAAAATATATTTCAAATTTTAACTAAGATAATATTATAATTTGAGTTATATGCTATTTTTTGATTGATCGCTTTTTGTGGGTTGGTTAGTTATGTCTTCTTGTGGGGGGTGTCGATTAACGTTTTCGGGCTTGGCGAAGGTGG
Source organism: Chitinophagaceae bacterium (assembly GCA_947458275.1). Classification (GTDB taxonomy): domain Bacteria; phylum Bacteroidota; class Bacteroidia; order Chitinophagales; family Chitinophagaceae; genus Ferruginibacter. The sequence goes on along the minus strand of CANGYR010000018.1, from coordinate 6,478 downwards.
CGATTTTCACCACAAATGTTGATGCGGAGAACCAAAGTTTGATTAACCACAAATGTGTCTGCGGAGCACTGAACCGCCACTTTTGCCAAACCCGTGTTATGTGCTGCCATTATTTCAATATCCAATTAAAAAAACTCCGTCCACGTTTGTGTAATTTTCAGTTTCAAAGAAAGTTAGCATTCGTCTTTCCACAGTTTTAAAAATAATATTTTGTCCATTTGCTGTTTGTCTAATGTTTGGAATTATAAGGAACAAAAAATTAGCCTCATCACAAATATGGCATTTCCATATGTCTAAAAGGTCCATATTATTTGCAATTGTCTTTCCTCTTTCGACTTCCATTATTATTCCGCTTTTATTGTCAAGTTTTCGATAGTAGTCTGGTCTTAATTGTTTAACTGAAAGATTATTGAAAAGTCCATTTTTTTCACTTGTAAAACCTAATTCCTTTGTCTTGCCGAGTATAATTTCCTGGATTTCACCACTTTTGGCGTGTAACTTATGAGTGTCTGCAAATCTATTTTGAGTTTCAGTTTCGCTCATAAAAGCCACAAGATTATCAAATATATTCTTTGCGTCAAGAAAGTCTTTTCGCTTATCTATACCAACCTTAAACATTATTTTAGTCGTAATCATATTTGTCTGTTGTTGTTTTATGGTTGCACATAACGGTTTGCAGCTTGGCGAAGGGCGGGATTTTTAGCACCAAAGTTCATACGAAAATCAAATGTCTGTTTTAGCACAAATGTTTCTACGAAGCACGTCAGCCCGCCTTTTGCCAAACTGCTGTTAGCGGTTCGTTGTTTTACCATCATCGTTTCTATATTCTAAAATGTCAGCTGGTTGGCAGTCCAAGGCTTTACATATAGATTCCAATGTACTAAAACGAATTGCTTTTGCCTTTCCTGTCTTTAAAATGGAAAGGTTTGATAATGTCAAATCAACTCTTTCTGAAAGTTCATTGAGAGAGATTTTACGCTTTGCCATCATCACATCTAAGTTTACAATGATTGGCATAACTTAAACAGTTAAATCGTTTTCGTTTTGTAATTCAATTCCTTTTTTGAATACCTGGGATATTATCAAAAGGATCGCAGCCATCATCAGAAATGCAGCCGTATCATTCCAGTACTTTTCTACATGGCTCACTTCATATCCGTTTTGAATAAGCCGTTTGGTAAACTGATGAGCGATTAAGCTGACAACAGCTATAGCTATTGCTTCATAACTTATTTTTTCAATCAGTTTTGAGATTTCAACATCAAAAGGTTTTACCAGATTTAGTTTCTGGAAAATCTTCACTACAAGGTAAAACAGGTAAGCCTTTAGAATAACCAGTGCCACCACAAAACTCATTACACCAATAAATTGGGGAAAATGGTTTGCATACATTTCTGAGAGATCTAACCCCTTATAGATATTATGGCTGGCAATAGGTTTGAACAAAGCGTACACGAAATTGAAAATCAAGGCTCCTGCCTCTATGCATAGCCCAATAAAGGCGATCCAAGACACAACATGTAACACTTTTAAGATAGCATCATTTTTCTTTGTCATAAAATTTAAGATTAAATAATTGATGCAAAAATAATATAAATTTATTGATAAACAATAAATAAACAACGAAAAACAAAAAAAATTGCCAATGTAAATTATAAGTCCGTAGTAACTACTTGATACAATGATGTTTAGACTGACAATGAAAGTCCGAAAAAATCGCTTCGGGAAGGTCGTATTATTTAGGAGCTGTCTTTCACAATGACCGCTAACTCGCATATCCCCGCAACTCCCTTCACTTTTATTTCGCCTATCCTCCTAGTATTAATTGCATAGGCGAGGTTATTTATGGTTTTTGTTTCGTATTATTTTATATTATCAAACAAATATATCAAATACCCCTTATAAACAACGAATAATCTCCAATTCAACTGCCCACAAAATATTTAAAACACCGGCATTAACTGAAAAGTAAACTCTGCCCCAGGCTGTACAATAACTGTAATAAATGTAGCATTCCCGTCTATCTCAATATGTTTGTCCGTCAGAAATTTACTTACAAATGTTTCCGATGTCAACCCATTATGGATAGTCAGCTCCACCTCCTCATCCGCATTAATGCCACTTCCTTTAAATCCTTTGGAATTGGCAAGAGAAAAAAGTGCTTTATAATCGTAGTCTTTCTTGCGTGTTGTTACTGTTACTCCTTCCGGCAGTTCCTCCCGGCTAAACAAACGAATACAATGCTTTTGATTGCTTGCATTTTTTATATCAACTACAAATCCGTTTATCATAAGAATTTTTTTGAATCAACTCAATTAATTAGGACAAATAAAAATAAGAACATTACACCTCAATCTATTGGAGGAGAGGAAGTGGGCTCAACAAAAGCTAAGCATTAGAATTCTATTACGCATAATATTGAGCAAAAGCACTCAGTATGTTGAGTGTTTTGAAATATCGACTGAAAATGTGATTGTTTAGGAGGGATTTCCTGTAAGCCATCAGTTATTCATCTGTTTCTCCAATATCTTCATTCCACAAACTCGGCTGTTCATTTATAAACTGCTGCATCAATGCTTTGCAATCCGGATGATCAACAACCTCCAGCGATACTCCCCTGCTTCTTAGCAGTTCCTCTTCTCCCATGAAGGTGCTGTTCTCTCCAATAACTACCCTTGGTATGCCATACAGCAGGATGGTTCCGCTGCACATAGGACAGGGAGATAAAGTAGTGTAGATAGTACATTCACGATATACAGCTGCCGACTGCCTTCCGGCATTTTCCAACGCGTCCATTTCTCCGTGAAGCACCACACTACCTCGCTGAACCCTTCGGTTGTGTCCGCGGCCAATGATTTTGCCATTGTGAACCAGCACCGAACCAATGGGAATGCCACCTTCCTGGTATCCCTTTACTGCTTCTTCATAAGCCGCTTGCATGAATTCATCCATATTGCTGAATTATTTTATGATGATGTGTTTATTATAGGCGCCGGTTAATTTTTCTTTATACATTTTAAATTAAAACCAAAGCTATTGCTGTATGGCATTGTAAAACTGTACCCACAACCTCTACAATAGTCACCGGTATAAATTGGTATATATCTTTGGGCTCCTGATTGATCGATTGTTGAAGTCCAAAAATAAGAGTAGTCATCGACACCTACACCACCATTATATTTAAAGCCACTACCGGAGGTACAAAATCCAATACGTTCTAAATATAAAAACATTAAAACCATTTCATTCGCACGATTATTTTTTATTTTCAAAAAGTCGTATTTACCAAGCTTAAATATTGTAGTATCTAATCTAAATCCATAAGGCAAACCTGCTCTTCTATGCTTTTCTGTACATTCGTTGCAATTGAAATTTTCGATATCGCCTGAAAGTTTTTTAATGAGTTTTGGGGAGGATTTTTTTATGATTGAGTCATACACATATTGAAACAACTCACTCCAATCGTTTTCTGATGGAATTTTAAAAGATGCAGGACAAGCATTAGTTGCAGCATCCCAATCATAAAGGCAATCTCGAAACCTATGCCCTTTTGTAGTTTTATAATTTATTAAGCCCTTAATCCATATTTGATTTCCGATTTTGATTGTCGAATATTTTTTGTTATCCCTTTCATCAATGATTGTATCAATAAGAAATTTCGGGAGTTCATCTAACAAATTTGTTTCTGTATTCGCAAGCTTATTCTGTTCTATACCCTTATTGTCTCTGACTTCTTTATTTCCATTGCCACAAGAATAAAAGAAAAATGACAGAATTATAACGCTAAATTTTAGTTTCATCGGTCTTAAGCCATTAATTGGGTATAATGTTTTGGAGCTTGTCGTGCGGCGCACTAGTCTCTAATCAAATATAATAAAAGCGGGCTGATTAATAAGCGGTTGAAATAAGAATAGACTTATTGACGAAATATGCACCTATAATGCAATAATCATGTTTGTGAGTATTTGGAAAGTAACGCGTTAAACTTCTCGCAAGTATACACCAAGTTAAACTATAGATTTTATCTACTAAATCTTTTAAAGAAAGCCCAAATGACTTCGCAGGCATTCATATCTTGACTTGTTTTTCCAATAATTGCTTCATTTAAATATTGATAGCCTTGAGGCCAGGTATGACCTCCATTCAAGACCACATAACTTACCACTTCGCTGCCATTTGTCCCACCTGAATAAATTCTTTGTTTTATAGTTGTTCCATCACTTGCAATATCTGGTACATCTGTAATGGTTGGTGTAGAATTACAGCCATTAATGTTTACCCATTTGTCTATAGCTTGAAAATGAGATAATACCGTTCCGCCTGCAGTACCTCCTGCGGTCATTTGTCCTCCGGTAAATGGAACAAGGGGGTCGGTTGTCCCGTGGATATATATGGCCGGAACTGGGCGACCAGGATTGCAATTCGGTGCAATGGTAGTTGCTTCAATGGTTGCAGCATCAACTGCAATAGCTGCAATTTTATTACTCAATTCACAACCCAAACGAGAAGACATAAAACCGCCATTTGAAATTCCTGTAGCATAAATTTTAGCCCCATCAACCGAATAGGTATTTATCATATAATCACACATTTGGTTGAAAAAACTAACATCATCAATTCCTAATTGATTGGGCGTTGTTGGTCGTCCATCATTCCAATTCTTTTGAATTCCAGCCGGATAAACCAACACCACTTTGTCTCTATCGGCAATTGTTTTGAAATTAGCAATGTTTATCATTCCCTCAGGAGTTCCGCTACCACCGTGAATTGCAAATATCAATGGCATTTTCCCTACATTATTGTACCCTGTTGGAAGATATACAATAAAACTTCTTGCGTTTCCATCAACAGTTAGGTTTACTGTTTTTTGCTCACTTGGCTTATCTGGAGATGTTGTTGAGATACCATCTTTTTTACAAGAAATTAGGAAAACAGAAATGGCTATTAATTTGATTATATATCGCATGGGTTGTAAAGTTATTTATTTTTTAATTTACTTGAGACTCCAATCAACTTAAGTTGTTTAAAACCTATCCTAAATGGCTCACCATGTTGACGAAAAACCGGTTATAAATATTTTTGTAATAGCTCTTTAGGTATATGGCAATAGTCATTAGGGTATCTATCTAATCTATCTTGATGTTCATCAGCACTTTTAACGTAATTCATAAGCGGAAGGACTTCCACTACAATTTTGTCCCTATCTGCTCTTTCTGTTATATAATTCTTTGCCTCTGCCAAATGTCGGGGCACTTTACTATATATGCCTGTACGGTATTTTTCCCCCACATCATTACCTTGTTTATTCAAACTATAAGGATCAATAATCTCAAAAAAATAATCCATTAGTTGAGAAACAGTTACAATTTCAGCGTCAAACTCTGTTTTTACGCATTCAGCGTAACCATCATACTCGCCTTCAAGGGCATTTGAATAACCATTTGCGCGTCCTGCTTCAGTATGAATAACGCCTTTTAATGTTTTGATATACGCTTGTACACCCCAAAGACAACCTCCTGCAAAATATAATGTTTCAACCATGGTATTAATCTATTTTCTGTTGTCAAATATAGATAATCAGTAGCTGGGAAAATAAAAGCCCAAATGAATTAATGAATTATTTTTAAAAAACTCTAACTGAAACCGGTATTAAAATAAGGGGAGCCTACATCACTACCGGTGGCGGAACGACTAAGCTGCTGGACGAGCTTATGGAATCAGGATTTATCAGTTCATATATACCTTTTGGTAAAAACTCAAAAGATGTTGTTTATAAACTCACCGACGAATACTCTCTATTTTATTTAAAATTTATTGAGCTTAGCCGATCGAATGGAAAAGGCACATGGGTAAAACTTTCTCGTGAAGCAAAATGGAAGAGTTGGAGCGGAAACGCTTTTGAAAGTATTTGTTTAAAACATACGCAACAAATTAAAAAAGCATTGGGTATCGAGGGTGTATACACCGAAACCTCGGGTTGGAGATATCATCCACAAAAAGGAGAGAAGGGCACCCAAATTGATTTGTTAATTGATAGACAAGACTTTTGTATTAACATTTGTGAAATGAAATTCTCAGCCAATGAATATATAGTTGATAAAAAATATGCCGTTGAACTGGAAAATAAAGTGTCTGTGTTTAAAACACAAACGAAAACAGCAAAAACAATATTCTTAACATTAGTTACTACCTTCGGAATAAAAAATAATGAATATACAACCAGGCTCATTCAAAATGAAATAACGATGGATGCTTTGTTTAAATTAAAAATAGATAATGAAAAGTTTAGGCAAAGAATTCATGTTTAAATATGATCAATATGGCATAACCTGGAAAATCCACGCAAATTGACCCCCTAAATCCATTTGAAACTGACCCCCTCATTCCATTTCAAATTGACCCCCTGATTCCGGCTGAAATTGACCCCCTAAAAATTGAATAAAGAATCAGTTGTTTTTGTAGCATAAAAAGCGGATGT
>CANGYR010000017.1 GCA_947458275.1 Chitinophagaceae bacterium | reverse complement strand
TGCAATGCAGAGTAGCTACGTACAGCCAGGATAAACGCTGAAAGCATCTAAGCGTGAAACCTTCCTTAAGATGAGTTTACTTTTAAGGGTCGTCAAAGACTATGACGTTGATAGGCTATAGGTATAAAGGTGGTAACATCAAAGCCGAGTAGTACTAATTGCCCGTAAGCTTTATTTTTTATTTTTAACTTAGGTTATTAATATCTACTCTTTTATAACTTATTCCAGTATGTTAATATTATTAAGAATGTTCAAGACGTTCAAAGTTCAATTTGTTCAACAGGTTATCTGTTTTAACCTTTTCAACTTATTCAATCTTTTCAACCTCTTCAACTATTTCTACCTTCTTATGGTGGTTTTTCCGAGGGTGTTCACCTCTTCCCATACCGAACAGAGAAGTTAAGCCCCTCATGGCCGATGGTACTGCACCAAAATGCGGGAGAGTAGGTAGCTGCCATATTTATTACAAAAGCCTTTCAGCAATGAAAGGCTTTTTTGTTTTTGGAAACTAAACTCCCAAACCTCTAAACTCCTAAACTTTTAATTTATCTTGCATTTCCATAATGTCACAGTATTTTAAAATAGGAAAACTTGCTGCCAGCCATGGTCTTCATGGAGATCTTATACTGCATCATAGCCTGGGAAAAAAAACCGCATTGAAAGGACTTGAAGCGATTTTTATTGAAGATAAAAAAGATTCATTCATTCCGTATTTTATTGAAAAAACATCAGCTAAATCTGATAACGAAACCTTCTTAAAGCTTGAAGGGATTGTCACCAAGGAAGCAGCCCGCAAGCTTACTCCAAAAGAAGTATGGTTGCAGGAAATTGATTTCATAGAGCACTCCTCTACATCGGCTCCTATCGCCCTTCTTGGATACAAATTATTTGATATTGATCAGCTGATCGGAGAAATTGTAGAGGTAATTGAACAGCCCCATCAAATATTATGTACAGTTATTTATAAAGGAAATGAAGCCCTCATTCCTATACACGAGGAAAGTCTGAAAAAAATAGATAAAATAAAGAAAGAAGTAGTAGTTGATCTTCCTGAAGGACTTCTGGATATCTATACGAACGCCTGATTAATCAAAATCACTGATTATTCTTTTTCAATTGAGTCATCAACGCCGTAAATTCTTTTGGGATAGTAGCAATAATTTCGTGACGAACGCCCTGTTCATCATTAAAAATCAACTTGTGTGAGTGCAGTGAGAGCCGGCCTATCATTGGTCGCTCTTCTTCATCGTGTTTGCTGAGCTTAAATTTCTTCTTAATCGAAGATAATAAAACCGGTTTTCCATCGCCATAAATCGCATCACATGCCAATGGGTTCCCGATATTTTTAGCGTGTACGCGTATCTGATGTGTTCTGCCCGTATGTAATTGAAAAGACACCAAGGAATAATGTCTGTTTCCTTCCAGCACTTCAAATTCAGTGGAGGATGGCTTGCCGTTTCTATGCACTATCATTTGTCCTTTAATGGTGGGATGTTCAGATATAGGGGCATCTATTATTCCGGATTTTTCATTGGGCAACCCTATAACTATTCCTACATAATATTTTTCAATTTTTCGCTCTTCAAATAAACTGCACAAGTATTTATGAGTAGCTTCATTTCTGGCAAACAAAATTAACCCACTTGTCTCTTTATCCAGTCTGTGAACAGTGTAAATTGATCCGTATTTTTCAGTCAACATTTCTTTTAATGACTTCTCCGATTGCGTTCTGTCCGGAATAGATAGCAACCCTGAAGATTTATTCACGGCAATAAATGAATCATTCTCAAAAACTATGTCGAAGATATTTTTTTTCAAAAGAATGTATTTTGCTTTTAAATAAATTACAATCATTCTCCATAACAAAGAGCTAATTGTATTGTGGAGGTTAGACTAGGGAGTTAATTAACGGAATCAGATTTTCTTTTTTGAAGCATTTAGATATTTCAATAACCTGATTTCTTTTTCACTGAGATACCGCCATTTGCCACGTTCAACATTTTTCTTGGTAAGTCCGGCATACATTACTCTGTCAAGGCCTTTAACATCGTATCCCAGGCTTTCAAAAATGCGGCGAACAATGCGATTTCTTCCGCTGTGAATTTCTATGCCTATAATAGATTTGTCTTTTGCATCTGCATAAGCCAGGCTGTCTACCTTAACAGCTCCGTCTTCCAGTACAAGCCCCTTTAATATTTTTTCAAAATCATTTTTAGTCAGCAACTTGTCGAGCTTTACTTCATACACCTTTTTTATTTCATAGCTTGGGTGCGATAACTTTTGTGTGAGATCACCATCGTTAGTCAGCAGCAATACTCCGGATGTATTTCTGTCCAGACGCCCGATTGGGTAAACCCTTTCTTCTGTTGCTTTTTGAATGAGTTGTAAAACAGTTTTTCTGCCTTCCGGGTCATCGGTTGTAGTAATATAATCCTTAGGTTTATTGAGCAGAATGTAAACGAGGTTTTTTGTGACGAATATTTTTTTATTGTTGTATACAACCTCGTCATTAGGCAAAATCTTATACCCCGGCTCCGTAGCAACTATTCCATTGACTTTAATTTTCCCGTCACTAATTAAAGCTACGGCATCTCTACGGGAACAAACACCACAATGTGCGATGAATTTATTCAGCGGCATAGATGGATGTCCTGCAGAAACATTGGCAGCTGTCTTTTTAGCTATACCTTTTCCTTCGGTTTTTTTATTTGGAGTCTGAGGTGATGTTGATTTGCCACCGGCTTTCGCAGCATTCTTGGCAGCCATCCTTGCCTGGTATTTTTCTTCTTTAATTTTATCGAAATAGGCGGCCCTTTCTTTTTTTACTTTTTTCTTTTCCTGACGATAGGCTTCTTTAATAACACTGTTTTTCTTTTTTCCGATAAATTTTCGGAATTGCGACTGGCTCATGAAGTTTAAATTTTATGCTGTTTTTCAACAGTAATGAAGTACGAAGTTAAGAAAATAGTTTCAGAGGTTTGATATGTTTGAGAGGTTGCATCATCTTCACATCTTCAAATTTTCACATTTTCTAATTATCCTTATTTGCCAACTGCCCGCAAGCCGCATCTATGTCTTTACCGCGACTGCGTCTTACACGGACATTCACCTTATTCTTTGCAAGAAAATCTGTGAAACTTTGTGTGGCATCTTCTGAGGGCTTAATGAATTCTCCGCCTGCAATGGGATTGTATTCAATTACATTAATTAAGTGGGTAGGAATTTTCCTGTAAATCTTAACCAGATTTTCAGCATCCTTCAAACTGTCATTTACATCTTTGAAAAGAATGTATTCCAGCGTGATGTCATTTTTTGTCTGTTCGTAAAAATAATTCAGTGCTTCAATGAGTTTGTCAATTGTATTTGTCTCATTAATAGGCATGATTTCATCTCTCTGCTTGTCGGTAGGAGCATGAAGAGAAAGCGCCAGATTGAATCTTACTTTGTCGTCTCCCAATTGTTTGATCATCTTTGCCACACCGGCGGTAGAGACGGTAATTCGTTTAGGACTCATGCCCATGCTATCGGAAGCCGTAATGCGGTCGATGGATTTGAGTACATTCTTATAGTTGAGCAATGGTTCGCCCATACCCATGTAAACAATATTGGTCAGTTTTTTTCCGTACACTTTCTCGCTCTGGTCATTCAAGAGTGCTACCTGATCGTATATTTCATCAAAATCCAAATTGCGTTTGCGCTCCATTTTTCCTGTCGCACAGAATTTGCAAGTCAGACTGCATCCAACCTGAGAAGATACACAAGCCGTATTTCTTTTTTCTGTGGGAATCAATACGCCTTCTATGAGATGATTGTCATGTGTTTTGAATCTGGATTTTACCGTTCCGTCATGACTGTATTGAGTGGCATCAACTTTGATGGCATTAAAATCAAAATCTTCAGAAAGTTTTTTTCGCAGGTCTATGGATAAATTGCTCATGTCATCAAAACTTCGCGCTTGCTTCTTCCAAAGCCATTCATAAGCCTGCATGGCACGGAATTTTTTATCTCCGATGGATTCAAAATATTCTTTTAATTCCGGTAGACTTAGCTCTCTGATATTTCTGGTGGATGACATGATGCAAAGATAGTTGAAGATTGTTGAAGGTGGTTGAAGATAGTTGAAGAGGTTGAAGGGTCGATGTGAAAATTTGGAAATGTGAAGATAAAGCAACCTCTCCCGCCGCCGCCTTGTGTTTTCACAAGCGGCGTAAATATTTGTATGATTTAGTCGTTTAGATTTTTAAAATATCTCAAACCTGATCAAAGATTACAGTTTGCAATTGACTAACTGGGATGCTTTGTTGCGTTCCAGTTGAGAGGTTTTTTACCAGGCATATACTTTCTTCCATTTCCTTACTGCCTATAATTACAGCGTACTTTATTTTTTTCTTTTCTGCGTATTTAAATTGCTTGTCCATTTTAGCGTGCTCATGGTATATTTCACAGGAGATGCCAGCTTCGCGAAGTTGTTGCATTACATTAAAGGCAAACAGACTTTCTTTATCTCCCATATTAAAGAACAACGCAGTACTGCCCGTTTGTAAATCTACTGGGAAAAGTTGCATTTCTTCCATCACATCATAAATACGGTCAACCCCAAAACTAATACCTACTCCGGGTATGCCGGAGACACCGAACAGGCCGGTAAGATCATCGTAGCGTCCGCCACCGCCGATGCTGCCAATTTTTACTTCTTCGGGCGCTTTTACTTCAAAGATGGTCCCGGTATAATAATTGAGTCCTCTCGCTAAAGTGAAATCTACAGATAAATGAACTTTTTGGCTGTTTTGTAAAATATGATTCAATTCATCAATGCCTTCAATTGCCTGAGTGAAACCACCGAGTAAATCTTTGATAGCCGATAGTTTTTGTTCATTGTTGCCTGATATGCAGAGATATTTTTCAATGGAGTTAATCTGATCATCGCTCAGTCCTTTTACTTTCAACTCTTCCTTCACTTTATCGATGCCGATTTTGTCTAGTTTGTCGATGGCGATGGTGATATCGGTAAGTTTGTCCGCGCCGCCGCAATGCTCGGCCAATGCGCTCAATATTTTTCTGTTGTTTATTTTTAACTGATATCCGTCAATGCCCAGTCTGCTAAAAACCGCATGGTAGATATTGGCCAATTCGATTTCATTGAGCAGCGATTTGCTCCCCACCACATCTGCATCGCACTGTGTGAATTCACGGTATCTTCCTTTTTGAGGACGATCGGCGCGCCATACGGGCTGTATCTGATAGCGTTTATACGGAAACGTTAGTTGCCCGTGATTCATGGCAACAAATCTGGCGAAAGGAATGGTGAGGTCGTATTTGAGTGCACGCTCGGTGAGTAATGGACTATTTTTTCCATCCATTAGTTTCTCAAAACCTTCTTTTGCTTTATCAGTATTTTTCGGATCATTGAGCCCGTTGTTCAGAATCTTGAAAATGAGTTTATCGCCTTCTTCACCATATTTCCCCATCAGGGTTTCCAGGTTTTCCATCGCCGGAGTTTCCAGCGGCTGAAATCCGTACAACTCAAATTCTCTTCTAATCGTATTCAGAATAAAATTTCTTTTTCTCAGCGTTTCTGCCGTGAAGTCTCTGGTGCCCTGAGGTATGCCGGGTTTTGACATGTATGATGCTGTTTATTTTTCTGAATATTTATTAATGATGGCTTCACAGGTTTTATCGATCAAATCAAACACCTTCACATATCCGTCCTCTTCGCCATACCAGGGGTCCGGTACATTTCTGAATTCTCCAGGATACAACTCATCTAAAAAAAGAGACACCTTGCTTTCATCAAAATCTTTACCGCCAATTTGTTTCATATATGCCAGCACATCATTGGCCATGGCATAAATTTTATCGAATTGCTTAAAATCTTCTTTTGTCAGTTTGCGGGATTGCTGACTACTGATGTCGATGCCGTTGGCTTTGGAAACTTTCTGACTTAAAACGTGCGGTGGTTCACCATCGTAGAAACCGTTTGTCCCGGCACTATCGACTTTCCAGTCCAATCCTGCTTTATTGGCATTATGTTGCAATATGCCTTCCGCAATAGGGCTTCTACAAATATTACCCAGGCAAACCATTAGAATCTTCATTATTTGGAAATAGATTTAATCTTTTGTAATCTTAAAAGGTAAAATTAACTAAAATGCTTGGAGAAATAAGAAATGTAAAATATGGAATAAGTAATAAGAAATTCATGAATAATGAGTGTAAATTTGCAATCTAATTTATATTAAATCCGCATGCCATCTAACGAATACGACCGCGAACCATTAGGTCAGCGCGACAAAGCACATATCAGAATGAGGAGTATCATGGATTATGGTATGGGGGTGTTATGGATTAGCATGGGCATTTTTTTTATTTTCATCAAATATTTTAATGCACGTATTGCAGTGAACTACGATGATCCGGTAATCAAAATTTTTGGAGGGGTTTGCATTCTGTATGGTTTTTTTCGCATTTACAGGGGGTATAAAAAGAATTATATCAGAGAAAGATGAGTATAAAATCATTCATACTATTTTTAATTTCAACCGGCACATTGCTGATGGCTTGCTCCGATAAAAAAAAGCAACAGCCATTAAGCGATAATCCAACCTCAGGAACAATCTATATTAGCGTTGATGAATCATTTCGTCCGGTTATGGAAGAACAAATCCGGATGTATGAAGCGTCGTTTCCGGGTACAAAAATTATCGCCTCTTATAAATCTGAAGCTGATTGCTTCAGAGATTTTTTCAGAGACAGCACCAACCGTCTGGTTATTGTTGGCCGTGGGCTCACAAGGCGAGAGGAAAAATATATGATTGATTCTATTCATTACAATCCCGGCTGGAATGCCATTGCATCGGATGCTATTGCGGTAGTAGTAAACAAACAATCTATTGATACGTTATTTGATTTACGCTCGTTGAAAGATTTGCTTACCGGTAAGGTGAAGTCAAACAAACAGTTTGTTTTTGATGGTTTGAATGCTACCAGTACAGTGCGATTTGTAAGGGATTCGATTTTAAAAGGCAATTCGTTCGATACTTCGGTAGTAAAAGCAGTCAAAAGCAGCAATGAAGTACTGAATTTTGTGGCCAATAATCCCAATGCGGTAGGTTTTGTGGGGATTAGCTGGATTGGAAACCCGGAAGACAGTGCACAAATAAAATTATTGCAGAAGGTAAAACTGGGCTATGCTCAGTGTGATCTTTGTGAGGAAAAGCCTTATGTGAAACCTATCCAACAGACTATTTCTACAAGAAGGTATCCATTAGTACGTCCGTTGTGTTATATCATCAAGGAGAATTTTTCGGGGCTCGGCACCGGATTCATTTCTTTTTTGAAATTTGAAAGGGGGCAATTGATATTCAGACGTGCTTATTTGGGGCCGGTAATGGATTTTGAGACAAGAAATGTGAAGATAAACGAGCGCTTAACCGAAAATTAAAGAATGTCTTAACGTTTTCTTGTATAATTTTATAGCTCGAAAATTGTCAAAAATAAAAATCTAACATGAACAAGGGAAGAATTGGACTCATTTTGTCGCTGGCATTATTTTTTACAACTCAAATTTTTTCACAAACTTTAGATCAGGGTAAAAAATTCATTTATTACGAAAGATTTAAAAGTGCAAAAGACGTTTTACAAAAAATAGTTGCCACCACCCCAAATAATGAAGAAGCGGTATATTGGTTAGGTCAGTCGATGATTCGCCCTGATGACAGGACTGCTAATGATCTTGCGGTTGCAAAGAAATTGTACCAGACCGCTCTATCTTCTGCTCCCAACAGTACATTGATTATGGCGGGAATTGGACATATTGAATTGATAGAGGGGAGTTTCCAGGATGCACGCAATCACTTTGAGGCAGCCATCTCCTTAAGCGAAGGGAAAAACATCTCTGTACTCAATGCGATTGGTTTTGCTAACGGTAATCCCGATAGTAAAAATGGCGATGCAGAATATTCCATCAATAAACTCAAGCAGGCAACTCAAATAAAAAAGTTCAATGATCCTGATGTATTGGTAAATCTCGGGGATGCGTACAGAAAAAACGGTGATGGAGGCAATGCGCATTCTTCTTATACAGCGGCTTTGACATTGGATCCCAAATATGCAAGAGCCAACTACAGATTGGGTAGGCTCTATCAGTCACAGGGTAAAAATCAGGAAACGCTTTTTATGGATTACTACAATGCGGCAATCAATTCAGATCCTGCATACGCTCCCGTGTATAATAATTTGTTTAACTACTTCTACGAAACAAATGTGACGAAGTCTGCCGAATACTTTGAAAAATGGCAGGCCAATGCGGATGTTGATAATAAAACATGTTATTACAAGGCATCTCTAAAATATGCACAGGCATTATTCAATGAGGCCATCACCAAAGCCGATGAGTGCATTGCAACAGAAGGCGATAATGCTTATCCAAATTTGTTCGGATTAAAGGCGCTGGCATATAACAGACTGAAAGATTCTGTTGCGGCCAAAACCAATTACGATGAATACTTCAAACGTCAGTTGCCTGAAAAAATAGTGCCGGGTGATTACAGTCAGTATGCGCAGTTATTATTGAAATTTTCCGGTAATGAAGAACAAGCCGGGTTGTTAACAGATAAAGCGGTTGCGCTGGATTCACTGGATGCAAATAAAATTACTTATCTAAAATCGATGGCATCATATTATGATGCGCAAAAAAAGTATAAGAATGCGGCTGACTGGTATAAGAAGATTTTAAGCGTGAAAAAGAATCCAACTAAAACGGATTTGTATAATGCCGGTTATGGCTATTTCCGCGGAGGCGATTATACTTCATCAGTCGAGATTTTTAATCAGTACACACAAAAATTTCCTGAAGATATTTTCGGATATTATATGCTGGGCAAGACTAATGCATTAATTGATACCACCGGAGAGCTTGGGTCAGCTGTACCTTTTTACCAAAAAGCAATTGAAATTGGAGAGAAAGAGGCGGATAAAAACAAGGTAAAGGCTCAGTTGACCGGGTCTTACCAGTACTTTATTGAGTATTACTATAATGTCAAAAAAGATCAGGCAACGGCACTTTCATACATTGATAAGGCACTGTCGCTTGAACCAAACGACGCCCAGCTGATATCTAATCGAGAATTCATTAGTAAAAACGACCCTAAAGCGGCTCCGAAAAAGCCGGCTACTCCTAAGCAGCCGTCCAAACCCAGGCCATAAAAAAGTTGTTCCGGCAACATTAAATTTTTAAATTCAGCCCGTTTCTAAACCAACGGGCTTTTTATTTGTTGATTTGTGATATAAAACATTGTATATTAACGCGGCTGCCTTATTTTTGCAACCGAAAAAAAGCTTACCTAAATGCCCTTTTTCTTTCTTGAAGTGGATGTAAACAACGCGGAAAATTACCTTCCTATCGTCTTGCAGTTGATATTTGCGCTAGGACTGGTTTCTGTAATGATTTTCGGTTCTGATAAGCTGGGTCCAAAAAGAAAGACTTCCGACAAGCTTCAAAACTTCGAGAGTGGAGTTGAAATCAAGGGGAATGCCCGCCAGCCAATGGCTATCAAATATTTTCTTATTGCAATTTTATTCGTCCTTTTTGATGTGGAGGTTATATTTTTCTATCCCTATGCGGTCAATTTCCGTGAACTGGGTTGGGAAGGTTTTATTGCCGTAGTGCTTTTTGTGGGGTTGTTTCTTGCCGGGTTTACCTACATTTTCAAAAAGGGTGCAATGAAATGGGAAGAATAACAATCGTTTGGTGTTTGGGGTTTGGAGTTTAGTGTTGTGCTATTCTCCAAAACACTAACCCTAAACCTCTAAACCGTTAAACTTTTAAACGTTTAAAAATGTCTCGTCCGGTACAATACAACAATACTATTAAATTCGAGGGGATACCCGAGGGTTATATGGGAGAGGGCTTTATGGCCACCAACTTTGAAAAAGTGGTGAGTCTGGCTCGTAAAAATTCCATTTGGCCTTTGCCGTTTGCAACCAGTTGCTGCGGTATTGAATTTATGGCTACCATGGCCAGTCATTATGATCTTGCCCGTTTTGGTTCTGAGCGTGTGGGTTTTTCTCCCCGTCAGTGTGATTTGTTGATGGTAATGGGAACCATTGCAAAAAAAATGGGACCGGTATTAAAGCAGGTTTACCTGCAAATGGCTGAGCCGCGCTGGGTGATAGCTGTAGGTGCTTGTGCCAGCAGTGGAGGAATATTTGACACTTACTCTGTTTTGCAGGGAATTGACCAGGTTATTCCGGTGGACGTATATGTGCCTGGATGTCCTCCAAGACCCGAGGCGATATTAGATGGATTTATGAAAATACAGGAGTTGGTTCATGCCGAAGGATTGAGAAGAAGACACAGTGATCAGTATAAGGAGTTAATGGGGAGTTATGGAATCCAATAGGAGGGTTTGGATGTTTAGAGTTTAGGGTTTTAGTTTTCGATTTCTCCCTTGTTGGTGTTATCACCTACAAGAAATTGACAAAATAAAATAACATCTATCTGATAAAATAAATTAATGCTGTCAAACGAAATTATACAACAAAGACTGACTGAAAAATTTGGCGATCAGTTGACTGATTGGCAAGAGCCGTATGGTATGCTGACGTTCACCGCGCCAAAAGATTTGAATCTAAAAATAATGCAGTTTTTGTTCGATGAAGCAGATTTGAAGTTCAAATTTCTTACAGACCTACAGGCGGTTCATTATCCCGATAACGAAGGGGCTGAACTGGCTGTGGTATATCATTTGCATAATCTTTCTGATAATATTCGCATTCGTTTCAAAGTTTTTACAGACATAAATCAACCGGATGTATTTAGTGCTACAGCATTATACCAATCGGCTAATTTCATGGAAAGAGAGACCTATGATTTTTACGGAGTGAATTTTGTTGGACATCCGAATCTAAAAAGAATTTTGAACGTGGATGAGATGGATTATTTCCCATTGAGAAAGGAATTTCCATTAGAAGATCAGACAAGAATTGATAAAGATGATGAGATGTTTGGAAGAGGATAGGACAATGTGAAGATGTGAAAATGTGAAGATGTGTAAGATTTTTCTTTTACTCGTTTTCAAATCTCCTAATCTTCAAATCACCTAATTTATTTTATGAGCAACCATATACATTTACCGGAGGGAAGCATAGAAAAGCAGACGACCACATTGAATCTGGGTCCAACGCACCCTGCTACTCACGGTGTATTTCAAAATATTCTTGAACTAGACGGGGAGCGCGTGATGGAAGCCGTTTCTACTGTCGGCTATATCCATCGTGCATTTGAAAAGATTGCCGAAAGAAGACCACTTTATCAGATTACGCCACTCACAGACAGGTTGAATTATTGTTCTTCTCCCATCAACAACATGGGCTGGCATCTTACCTGTGAAAAATTACTCGGCGTTAAAACTCCGAAGCGTGTAGATTATCTCCGCATCATCATTATGGAGTTGGCGCGTATTTCCGATCATCTTATTTGCAACTCGATAGTTGGGGTGGACAGCGGCGCTTACTCAGGATTTTTATACCTCATGCAGTTCAGAGAGTTGATTTATGAAATTTATGAAGAGGTTTGTGGATCAAGATTAACTACGAACATAGGAAGGATAGGAGGGTTTGAAAGAAATTTCACCAACACAGCTTTTGAAAAACTCGAAAAATTCCTGGATCCCAAACATGGATATCCTGCGCAATTGAAAGAGTTCGAAAATTTATTTACACGCAACAGAATATTTATGGAGCGCACCATCGGTTGTGGTCCTATTTCTGCCGAACGCGCAATGAATTATGGATTTACCGGTCCAAATCTAAGAGCGGCAGGGGTGGATTACGATGTTCGTGTGCATACTCCTTACAGCAGTTACGAAGATTTTGATTTTACCATACCTGTTGGTAATACGGGTGATTGCTATGATCGTTTCCTTGTAAGAAATGAGGAAATGTGGCAGAGTTTGAGCATTATCAATCAGGCATATAAGAAAGTTCAGGAATTTAAAGGTGCTGAAGCGGAAGTTTATCATGCCGACGCGCCTGCTTATTATCTTCCTGAAAAGAAAGATGTGTATACAAAAATGGAAGCGCTGATTTACCATTTCAAAATTGTGATGGGTGAAACAGATATTCCTGCCGGCGAGGTGTACAATTCTGTTGAGGGAGCCAATGGTGAGTTGGGATATTATCTGATTAGCGACGGAGGTCGTACTCCTTACAGATTGCATTTCCGCAGGCCTTGTTTTATTTATTATCAGGCCTATCCGGAATTAATTAAAGGAGGAATGTTGAGTGATGCGGTTATCACTATGAGTAGTTTGAATTTGATTGCAGGGGAGTTGGATGCTTAGGAAATAAGAAATAAAGAATAATAAATAAGGAATGTAAAAGTGAAATTCATTCTACATTTTAGATTTAAATATGATAACTTTTTCAAAAGATAAATTAGATCAGGTTGCAGAGATTATCTCTCATTACCCTGAGGGTAAGCAGAAGAGTGCACTGTTGCCTGTTTTACATATTGCCCAAAATGAATTTGGCGGATGGCTGGATGTGCCTGTGATGGACTATGTGGCTTCTTTGCTGAAACTGGAGCCTATCGAAGTGTATGAGGTGGCAAGTTTCTATAGCATGTACAATTTGAAGCCGGTTGGGAAGCATGTGTTTGAGGTGTGTCAGACAGGTCCTTGTATGTTGAATGGAAGTGATGATATCATTGATTACATCAAACAAAAGCTGAACATCGGGGTAGGGGAAACCACGACTGATGGATTGTTTACAT
The DNA here is from genome assembly GCA_947458275.1 of Chitinophagaceae bacterium. Lineage (GTDB taxonomy): Bacteria > Bacteroidota > Bacteroidia > Chitinophagales > Chitinophagaceae > Ferruginibacter. The sequence goes on along the minus strand of CANGYR010000017.1, from coordinate 35,821 downwards.
TGAAGACAGTTGAGTGTCTGGGTGCATGCGGTTATGCGCCTATGATGCAGCTGGGAAAGACATATCGTGAGCATCTTACCAAAGAAAAGGTGGATGCCATTGTTGAGGAGTGCACACAAATATCGCTAACACCATAAATCAATGGCTATAACGGAAACGTATAGCAGCAGATGCAGCGTATGAGTAAAAAATTATTATTAAAAAATGCAAATGTCCCCGGAATACGTCAGTATGATGTATATCGCAGAGAAGGCGGTTATGTTGGTGTGGAGAAGGCATTAAAGATGCAGCCTGAAGCTATTGTGGAAGAAGTAAAGAAAAGCGGTTTGCGTGGTCGCGGTGGTGCAGGTTTTCCTACGGGGATGAAGTGGAGCTTTTTGGCAAAGCCCGAAGGTGTTCCTCGTTATCTTGTTTGCAATGCTGATGAGAGCGAGCCGGGTACTTTTAAGGACAGGTATTTGATGGAATTCATTCCACACTTACTTATTGAAGGGATGATTATTGCGTCTTATGCATTGGGAAGCAACAACAGTTACATCTACATCAGAGGAGAATACGATTGGGTGGCAGATATTTTGCAGGAGGCCATAGCTGAAGCAAAACAAAACGGATGGCTCGGCAAAAATATTCAGGGTAGCGGGTTTGATTGTGAAATGTATGTTCAAAGAGGTGCAGGTGCTTATATCTGCGGAGAGGAAACTGCTTTGCTGGAGTCACTCGAAGGCAAACGTGGTAATCCAAGAATCAAGCCGCCATTTCCTGCCATCAAAGGATTATGGGGATGCCCAACGGTGGTTAACAACGTGGAGACCATCGCTGCCGTAGTGCCCATTATCAACGAAGGTGGTGAAGCCTACGCCCAAATTGGCGTTGGCAAGTCAACAGGTACCAAACTAATTTCCGCCTGCGGAAATATCAATAAGCCCGGTGTGTACGAAATTGATATGACTATCTCTGTGGAAGAGTTTATCTACAGTGATGAATATTGTGGAGGCATACCCAACGGCAAACGTTTGAAGGCGTGCATTCCCGGAGGATCATCTGTTCCTATTTTGCCGGCGAATTTGTTGTTGACAACCGCAAAAGGTGAAAAGAGAATGATGAACTATGAAAGTCTGAGTGACGGCGGTTTCGCATCAGGCAGTATGATGGGTTCGGGAGGTTTTATTGTGCTGGATGAAGATCAGTGTATTGTCAGGCACACGTATACGTTAGCAAGATTTTATCGTCATGAAAGTTGCGGACAATGCAGCCCATGTCGCGAAGGAACAGGCTGGATGGAAAAAATATTACTGAACATTGAAAAGGGGAAAGGAAAGATAAGTGATATAGATTTACTCTGGGATATTCAGCGTAAAATCGAAGGGAATACGATCTGTCCTTTAGGTGATGCCGCGGCCTGGCCGGTGGCAGCAGCTATCAGGCATTTCCGTGATGAGTTTGAATGGCATGTGAACAACCCGGATAAATGTCTGACTGAAAATTACGGGTTGAGGCATTATGCAGACGCTATCCATGTGCCGGCTTAGAAGGGTTAAAAGTTTAAGGGTTTAACGGTTAAAGGGTTAAACCAACCATCAAACCTTTAGACCTTCAAACCATTAAACTTAAAATATAAACTCTAAATAGAGAAGATAAGAAATAATGTCTGAAGAAATAAAAACCATCAAAGTAACCATCGACAACATCACTATTGATGTTGCTCCGGGTACAACCATTCTGAATGCCGCGAGGCAAATTGGAGGGGATGTAACTCCTCCCGCTATGTGTTACTACAGCAAGCTGGAAGGCAGTGGCGGTAAATGCCGCACCTGTCTAGTGGAAGTAGCAGCCGGTTCTACTGCAGATCCTAGGCCAATGCCGAAGCTGGTGGCAAGTTGCAGAACAGGTGTAATGGATGGTATGATTGTCAAAAATATTACCAGCGAAAAAGTTACAGATGCAAGAAATGGCGTGGTGGAATTTTTATTGCTGAATCATCCGCTGGATTGCCCTATCTGCGATCAGGCAGGAGAATGCCATCTGCAGGATTTGGGATATGATCATGGTAAAGAAGGAACACGCTATCAGTTTGCCAGAAGAACATTCAAGAAAGAAGATCTTGGTCCTTATATTCAGTTGCACATGACACGTTGCATTCTATGCTATCGTTGTACTTATGTGGCCGATCAGATTACAAACAAGCGCGTGCATGGTGTACTAGACAGAGGCGATCATGCAGCTATCTCCACCTATATTTCCAAAGCAATAGATAATGATTTCAGCGGAAACATGATTGATGTTTGTCCGGTTGGGGCTTTGACTGATAAGACCTTCCGCTTTAAAAATAGGGTATGGTTTACCAAGCCCGTAGATGCACACCGTGATTGTCAAACACCGGGATGCTGTGGTAAGGCTACGCTCTGGCTTAGAGGGGATGAGGTGTTCAGGGTTACAGCTCGTAAAGATGAATGGGGTGAGGTGCAAAGTTTTGACGGTAAGCCGGGATGGATTTGCAATACCTGTCGCTTTGAAACCAAGAAGACTTCTGAATGGACGATAGAAGGATTGACTACCATCAGCAGACATTCTGTTATTGGCGCCAATAAATATAAAACACTGGAAATGCCTAAGGAGACAGTTAAAGAAGTGATGAATGGAGTGGAGCCAAGATTGCTGATGGATATTCACAGCATAAGCGGTGTAAATGATCCTTCGGTACATCTCAGCGAAATAGACAGGCCGGCAAAAAAAGATGATTTTAAAAAATAACCACCAGAACAGATAAAAATGTTACTAGCAATAGACTTTGCACTGATTATCGAAAAATTAATACTCATCGTAGTGGTGGTTTCCGCTTCTTTGGTTATAGCCATGTACACCACTTTTGCTGAGCGGAAAGTGGCTGCTATCCTGCAGGACAGAAGAGGACCTAATCGTGCGGGACCTTTTGGTTTGCTGCAGCCGCTGGCAGATGGATTGAAATTGTTTTTCAAAGAAGAAATCATTCCTAATTTTTCTTCCAAATTTTTATTCATACTCGGACCGGCATTGGCTATGCTTACTGCTGTAATGACAAGTGCAGTAGTTCCCTGGGGTGATAAAGTGCAGTTGTTCGACAGAGAAATCAATTTGCAGATTGCCGACATCAATATTGGTATTTTGTATGTTTTTGGTGTCGTGAGTATGGGTGTGTATGGAATCATGATAGGATCCTGGGCAAGTAATAATAAATTCTCGCTGCTTGGTGGTTTAAGAGCTGCCTCACAGATTATCAGTTATGAGTTGGCTATGGGCATTTCTCTGATCGCTCTTTTGATGGTAACGGGAACGCTTAGCCTTAAAGAAATGGTGGTGCAGCAGCAGGCAGGCCACTGGAATATCATATATCAGCCGTTAGGATTTCTTATCTTTTTGATTTGTGCTTTTGCGGAATGTAATCGTACTCCTTTCGATTTACCTGAGGCGGAGAATGAATTGATTGGCGGATATCATACGGAGTATTCTTCTATGAAATTGGGATTTTATTTATTCTCTGAGTACATCAATATGTTTATCAGCAGTGTAATCATGGCTACATTGTTTTTCGGCGGTTACGATATGCCGTTTGTGAATGAAGCTAATTTTACGCCAAACATCGCCGCAATCATTGGAGTAGCGGCCTTAATGACAAAAGTTATTCTTTTTATATTTTTATTCATGTGGGTAAGATGGACGATACCGAGATTCAGGTACGACCAGTTAATGCATTTGGGCTGGAGGATATTGATTCCTCTTGCACTGTTCAATATGCTGGTTACTGGAGCCGCAGTATTATATTTTAATCGTTGATAATTATAACTTTTAAACCGTTAGACTTTAAACCTGTAACTTTTTAAATGCAACCATTAACAAATAAAGCAAAACAAGTAAGCCGCAAGCCGATGACTTTTGCGGAGCGTTTATACTTGCCTGCTATATTTAAAGGTATGATGATAACATTCAGTCATATCTTTAAAAAGAAACCAACGATCAATTATCCTGAAAAACAACGTCCGTTCAGTCCGGTTTTCAGGGGATTGCAAATATTGAATCGCGACGAGGAAGGTCGTGAGAATTGTACGGCGTGCGGGCTTTGTGCGGTGGCTTGTCCTGCAGAGGCTATTACAATGGAGGCCGCTGAAAGACAACCGGGTGAAGAACATCTGTACAAAGAAGAAAAATATGCGGCTAAATATGAGATTAATATGCTTCGCTGTATTTTCTGCGGACTTTGTGAAGAAGCATGCCCTAAAGATGCTATTTATTTGAGTGAGACATTCACGCCGGCAGATTACCAACGTAAGCAATTCATATACGCGAAGAATGATTTGCTGATACCACATCCGAAAGAAAATCCGGAGGCGTATCAAAAAGCATTGGGTAACAGAGCAACAAAGAATTAATAAAAAAGACAATCACAGGGATGAATATTACAACCTTTATTTTTATTTTACTGTCGGTGATTTCAGTGGGAAGTGCCTTAATGATGATTGCCAGCAAAAGTCCCGTCCACAGTATTCTTTGGCTGATTATTGTTTTCTTCACTATTTCCGGTCATTATGTTTTATTGAACGCGCAGTTTCTTGCTGTGGTCAATATCATAGTCTATGCCGGCGCAATTATGGTGCTATTCTTATTTGTGGTGATGTTGATGAATCTCAATGCGGAGACTGAGCCGATAAAAAATTATCGTTTGCAACTGGTAGGAATTTTATCCGGTGGATCTTTATTGCTGTTGCTGGTATTGGCTTTAATGAAAATTGACGCCAGCCATCAGGTGCAAATGAAAGTTGGAGATGCGGGTTTGATTAAAGTACTTGGCATGACATTGTTTAAAAATTACGTACTGCCATTTGAAATCAGCAGCGTGTTATTTTTGAGCGCGATGATAGGAGCAGTAATCATTGGTAAAAAAGAAGAAAAATCGGCGAATTAAACAACGCTGTAATTTTTGAATATTGTGAAATTTTAAAAATGGACATAAAAGCATACATCGCATTATCTCTTACGCTGTTTACCATTGGGTTAATTGGCGTACTTGTCAGACGTAATGCCATCATTATATTCATGTGCATAGAGTTGATGCTGAATGCGGTTAATTTATTGTTGGTGGCTTTTTCTAAGATGCACGCAGCAAGTCCCGCGGTGAAAGCTTTGCCAACTTATGCAAGCGATGCGCAGGTGTTTGTTTTTTTTATTATGGTGGTTGCTGCTGCTGAAGTAAGTGTGGGGTTGGCTATAATTGTAATGATGTACAGAAACATACATTCAGTGGATGTAAACTTTTTAAACAGATTAAAACACTAAAATAAAAGTGAAGCGCTTGCTTTCGCTTTTCGACAGTTATGAACAATATAGTTAAGTTGATTTGGTTAATACCCTTCCTGCCGTTAATCGGTTTCCTGATAAATGGTGTCGGTCGCAAGTTGTTGTCCAAAACATTTTCAGGTATTATTGGAAGCGCAGTGGTTCTTGGGTCTTTTATTATCAGTCTGTTGGTTTTTCTTCAGATAAAATCAGGTAACGTATTCAATATTCATTACTTCAATTTTATCAGCATTGATTCATTAAAAATCAGCTTCGATTATAAGATAGATCAGCTTACTTCTTTATTTCTTTTGATTATCACCGGTGTTGGCTTTTTAATTCATGTGTATTCAACTTCTTACATGCATGAGGAAGATGACAAAGATTTCGCTAAATATTTTTCTTATCTCAATCTTTTCGTTTTCTCAATGCTGTTGCTTGTGATGGGAGGCAATTATCTGATTATGTTTATCGGATGGGAAGGCGTGGGGCTTTGTTCTTATTTGCTTATCGGATACTGGTACAAAAACAACAACTATACTGACGCGGCAAAGAAAGCATTCATCATGAACCGTATTGGTGATCTTGGTTTTCTGCTGGCGCTGTTCTGGTTGATTGCGAAAGTCGATACGGTGGATTATGATCAGGTTTTCAGTGCAGCTTCACTTGCTAAACTGACTCCGGTTGATATTTCCGGAATTACATTATTGCTTTTTGTCGGAGCTACCGGTAAAAGTGCTCAGATACCCTTGTACACATGGTTGCCTGATGCGATGGCGGGTCCAACGCCCGTGAGTGCATTGATCCATGCGGCAACGATGGTAACGGCAGGTATTTATATGATAGCCAGAAGCAACGCATTGTTCTCATTGGCACACAATACTCAATTGGTTATTACTATTGTTGGTTTGGCAACTGCATTACTGGCAGCTTCAATCGCTATCAAGCAGCACGATATAAAAAAGGTGTTAGCCTATTCAACTGTTAGTCAGTTAGGGTTTATGTTTATTGCTTTAGGCACCGGAAATTATGTTGCCGCAGTTTTTCATGTAATCACTCACGCATTTTTTAAAGCGTTGATGTTCCTTGGAAGTGGCAGTGTCATTCATGCTATGGGCGGCGAGCAGGATATCCGTAAGATGGGCGGTCTGCACAAGCATATGAAAATTACCAGCATCACATTTTTAATAGGATGTATAGCCATTGCAGGTATACCGGGCTTTTCAGGGTTCTTCTCTAAAGATGAAATACTTGCAGGCGCCTATAGTCATGGTGTTGTTTTTTATGCTGTTGCTTTATTCGCAGCTTTGCTTACTGCATTTTATATGTTCCGTTTATACATCGTAACATTTACAGGAAAATTCCGTGGTACACATGAGCCGGAACATCATTTACATGAAAGTCCTTCGGCAATGACCATTCCTTTAATTATTCTGGCCGTTTTGAGTATTGTGGGAGGTTATATCGGTGTTCCGGAAGCTCTTGGCGGACACCATCAATTGTCAGCATTTCTGTCTCCTGTTGTCAAGTCATCTGTTCATCATCTTACTCACGATACCGAATACATGCTGATGGGATTGTCAACTGCGCTTGTGTTGATAGCGATCTTCTTTGCATGGACAAGATTTAAAAAATATCAACCGGAAGGTGAGTCAAAAGGATTTGCAAAATTGCTGGAAAACAAATGGTATGTTGATGAATTGTATGATTTTGTCATTGTAAAACCAATTAAATCAATTGCCGGGTTTTCAAACAGAATCATTGAAGCCAAAGGAATCGACGGATTGGTAAATGGAGTGGGGAAGGCTGTTAACTACAGTGGTCGCCAGCTCAGGTGGCTGCAAAGCGGGCAAGTAGGCGCCTATGTTTTATTAATGGTGATTGGCATATTGTTATTATTTATATTAAAATTGTTTTTCTAAAAATATTATACATTGGGTAGTTATATCACATTTCCGGAGTTATTGATACTGATTCCTTTACTGGGAGGGATACTCAGTTTTTCATTTAAAAATGACGGCTTAGCGAAAACTTCTGCGCTTGTTTTTTCTTTGGCAGTACTGACTGTGTCTGTCGCAACGCTATTTTTTACTGATGACTCCAAATACCTTTTATACAACAATGTAAATTATTTGTGGCTCAAGTATCTTGGTGCCAACTATTACATTGGGCTTGACGGCACAGGTCGTTTACTTACCTTACTTACAGCAATCGGGTTTCCTTTGATATTTATCTCATCATGGAAAAGCGAGATCAAGAATCTTCCTGCTTTTTTAGGATTGATGTTGCTGAGTCAGGCGGGTTTGATGGGAGTTTTTTGCGCCTATGATGCGTTGACTTTTTATTTCTTCTGGGAATTGGCATTAATACCTGTTTATTTTCTTTGCAGCAAATGGGGCAGTGAAAGAAGGATACAGGCTACCTTCAAATTTTTTGTATATACATTCATTGGTTCCTTACTGATGCTAATTGGCATCATTTATCTGTATCTGCATACAGACGCCCGCACATTTGAAGATGGTACCGTGGCAGCGCACTCATTCTCACTGTCATCATTTTTGAACGCTTCCATATCTCCTACGGAGCAGTATACTTTATTCATTTTATTCTTTTTGGCATTTGCCATTAAAATGCCAATATTTCCTTTCCACACCTGGCAGCCAGAAGCATACGATCAGTCGCCCACTCCGGTGACAATGGTATTGAGTGGCATCATGGTAAAGATGGGTTTATTTGGGGTCATTCGCTGGTTGATTCCAGTATTTCCTGCCGCAACACTACAATTCAAAAACATTATTATCATTCTTTCCATCATCGGTATCGTTTATGCCAGTTGCCTGGCAATTGTGCAGGACAATGTAAAAAGACTGGTGGCTTATTCGTCTATAGCCCACATCGGATTAATGTGTGCGGCTTTGTTTGCAGTAAATCAGACAAGTGTGCAGGGTGTGATGTTGCAGATGTTCAATCATGGTATCAATATCATTGGTATGTGGGTAGTGGTTGATTTGATTGAAAGAAAAACAGGGGTAAAGAAAATTTCCGAATTGGGTGGGATTGCCCAGCAGGCACCTGCGCTTACAATTTTACTGGTTATCATTGCATTGGCCAACATTGCACTGCCTCTGACAAATGCATTCGCAGGAGAGTTTCTGATGTTCAGTGGTTTGTATAATTACAATCCCTGGTATGCCTTGGCTGCAGGATTGGGTATTATCTTGTCGGCTGTCTACACTCTGAATATGATTCAGAAGATTTTTTATGGTAATACAAATTCAGTCACCGGATTGTTGAAAGATATTTCATTGAATGAAAAAATCGCATTGGCTTTGATTGTCGGAATCATATTCGTTTTTGGCGTCTATCCGCAACCTTTGATTGATTTGACAAAAGAAGCTGCCGGCAGTCTGTTGGTTAGATTGCGCTAGGGTAAATTATAACAACAACCTTAATTAATTTATGAACTCGATTATATTATCTGCTTTATTGGGCGTGTTGATGATGTTTAGCGGCGCATTCGTTAAGCGTACGACCTTGTCGAAATATTTCGCATTTGTTGGCCTGGCCGGTTTATTTGCCTCTTCAGTTTACGAATTGATTGCTCGTCAACCGTTTTTTCATATCGATGTACATGATATGGTTCATACGAACAATTTCAATCTTGCTTTCATTGCGATTGTATTGGGATGTACATTGATTTATTTCTTACTCAATGGAAGTGAGATTGAGAAAGTCGGGGCTCATGTTTCCGAGTATTACGCACTGATATTTTTCATTTTATGCGGTATTTCAATCGCAGCCACTTTCAATACTTTATTGATGTTGTTTATTGGTATTGAAATTGTTTCCATACCATTGTACATACTAACGGGAAGTGACAAACGAAATTTGAAGAGCAACGAGGCCGCTTTGAAATATTTTTTAATGGGAGCATTCTCAACCGGCATCATGCTGATGGGAATAGCATTTATTTACGGAGGGAATCCCAATGCTTCATTTTTTATTCATAATCTTGAAATTGGTTCAGGAAAAATGCCTGTGATGATTGCCGTAGGGTTGGTTTTTCTGCTTGTTTCTATGTCTTTCAAAGTGTCAGCAGCACCCTTTCATTTCTGGACACCCGATGTGTATGATGGGGCACCTACGGTGTTTACCTCTTTCATGAGCACTATTGTTAAGGTTGCCGGTTTCTTTGCTTTTATCCGTTTATTTGAAAGTGCCTTTGGTGTTGTACAAAATCAGTGGCAATCACTTGTTCTTTTTATTACAGCAGCTACTTTAATCATCGGAAATGTAACGGCAGTTTTTCAGCAAAGCGTAAAGAGGATGCTGGCTTATTCCAGTATTGCCCAGGCGGGCTTTATGATGCTGGCCATATTCGCGCTCAACAACAAAGCAAAAGAAGGTATTCTGTTATATTCTGCGGCATATAGCCTTGCTACCATTGGCATTTTTGCCATTTTAACCAAGATGAAAGATTATACCATAGATGGCTTTAATGGCCTGGCAAAAGAGCAGCCGCTGTTGGGTTTTGCCGGTCTAATTTTCCTGCTTTCGCTCACTGGTATTCCTTTGACTGCCGGTTTTCAGAGTAAATTTTTCATGTTGATGGCTGCCATAGAAACAGGCCATCATTACTGGATAGCTGTTTTGGCAGTATTGCTTGCGGCAGTCAGTGCTTACTATTATTTCAGAGTTATACAAGCTATTTATTTCAAAGAACCTTCACCGGAAGGGGTGGTGTCGGGAAAGTTAAGTTCCGTTTATAAATTGACACTTATCCTTACTGTTATACTGATTATTATCATTGGAATTTATCCTGAATTAATCATCGGCTGGCTGTATAGTTAGTTTAAGTTTAATCCACTCGTTCTTTATCTGTCCACATCGCCGGGCTTCTTTATCTTTGTAAGAACAAAGGATGCCATGACTTTTAAAGATACACTTGCTCTTTCCTGGAAAAATATCAGATCAAATAAGCTTCGTACAAGCATCACCGTTATAATTATTGCGCTAGGTATTTTCGCGCTTATACTTATTATAACAGCTATTCAGGCGGCAAGCAACAGTCTTACTTCCAGCTTTTCAACTATGGGCTCAAATGCATTCAGCATTAGATACCGAGAGCGTGGATTTAGCTTTGGCGGAGGTGGTGGCGGTCGTCGTGCCAATACTGTCAAATCAAACAAAAACGCACTCAGAGAAAAAAGATCAAGCATGGGTATTCCTATCCGGCTGGAAGAAGCGAGAAATTTCAGAGAGCGCTTTTCTTTTCCTGGAGCTAAAGTGAGTATTGCATTGAGAGGGCCGGCTTCAATTGTGGTAAATACTAACAACAAAAAGACGAATCCTGAAATAAATATTTTCGGTGGAGATGAAAATTATCTGGAGCTGAATGGTTATAAAATTGCCTACGGTCGAAACTTTTCCGGCTCGGAGGTTGAATCCGGAATGAATGTATGTATGATTGGAAATGCGGTAGCAAATAAATTGTTTCCTGATAATCTTGCTAAAGCAATTGATGCGGTTATACATGTAGATCATATTCCATACAGGGTGATCGCTGTATTGGAAGACAAGGGGTCGAGTGCATTTTTCAATACTAGTAAAATTGTGGTGGTTCCATTCAACAAAGTGAGGATGCTGTATGCCAACAGTTCCAGTTCTTACAATCTAGCCGTTCAGGTGGCCGACCTTAAAACAATCGATTTGGCAGTAGGGGAAGCAAGAGGAGTGTTTAGGCCAATAAGAAATATCGGAGTGAAGGAAGCAGATAATTTTTACATTGATAAAAGCGACAGCATAGCAGAATCGCTGTTGACCAATCTTGGTTTTTTGGAGAAAGGCACCATCGGCATTGCCTTCATTACACTCATTGGCGCAGCTATAGGTTTGATGAATATCATGCTGGTAGCGGTAAATGAAAGAACCAAAGAGATTGGTCTGGTTAAAGCGTTGGGTGGGACAAAAAAAGACATCCGTTCTCAGTTTCTATATGAATCTGTTCTAATCAGTCTGATGGGGGCTGTGGCCGGTATCATTTCAGGAATTTTATTGGGAAATCTGGTAGCCGTTTTATTACATACCGGATTTGTAATTCCCTGGGGGTGGGTAATTGCAGGAATTCTAGTTTGCTTTATTGTTGGACTGGCAGCAGGGTTATATCCGGCGTATAAGGCATCCAAACTTGACCCCATTGTGGCCCTAAGATACGAGTAGTCTATTTAAAAGGTAGGGCTTGTTATTTTTTCATTAAATATCCAACAAATTTCAGGACGCAAATTGCTGATTTCAAATTATTTATTAACTTGTGCCCTATGTACTCGGGGTATTTCCTGATTAGAAAATTGTAATCATTTTTTAAAAATCAAACATTCATTTAAACTAAAATCAGAACGTCATGGCGGATCTTAGCAAAACTCCAAAACAAACTTCTTCGGCACCAGCCCAAAGTTCCAACAATCTTGTTTCTATTCTGGCTCCCGTAGCTTGTCTTCTGGCGGGCTATTTAATCTGGAGATTTATTCTCGGCGCCGGATCAAATTTTGGTGCAGGCAGTGAAAATGGAGGCTTTTGGCCGGAGAGAGATGCACCTAAAACAGCATTGAGTAAAATGTATTTGGGAGGTATAATAGTGCCTATCCTGATTGGAAGTTTTCTGACAATGCTGACATTTGTTGTAGAAAGATTCCTTACCATCAGCAAAGCAAGCGGAACTGCCAGCAATGCAGAATTTGTAAGAAAAGTACAATATCATCTTGCCAGCAAAAATGTTGATGCTGCTATTGCTGAATGCGATAAACAAAAAGGTTCTGTTGGCAATGTGATGAAAGCAGGATTAGGTCGTTACAAAGAAATGATCAGCAACAATGAATTATCTACCGAACAAAAAGTAATGGCTATTCAGAAAGAAGTGGAAGAAGCTACTTCACTTGAGTTGCCAATGCTGGAAAAAAACCTGGTATTCTTATCAACTATTGCTTCAATTGCAACCCTGTTAGGTCTGTTGGGAACGGTATTGGGTATGATTCGTTCATTCTCTGCATTAGGAGAAGACAGCGGTGGTGGAGCAGCAGCAAGTAAATTGTCTGTCGGTATTTCTGAGGCCCTTTACAACACTGCATTGGGTATCGGTACTTCTGCATTTGCCATCATATTCTATAATATCTTTACTACCAAAATTGACGGCATTACCTACGGCATTGATGAATCAGGATTTACTTTAACTCAATCATTCGCTTCTCTTTACAAGTAAAAACTTGTAACCGATGAAGAATCATTGCATATTAAAGTAAATTTTAAAAAAAAATAACAGAATGCCTAAAGTTAAAATACCACGTAAAAGCACCACCATCGACATGACGGCGATGTGTGATGTGGCTTTTTTGCTGTTGTCTTTCTTTATTCTGGCAACAAAGCAAAAGCCGCCGGAGGTGCTTACTGTTTCACCGCCCGCTTCTGTATCGGCTAAGGCCGCGCCTGAAAAGTCTATTCTCATCACGCTTACAAAAGACGGTAAGGTTTTTCTGATGCTTGGAGATGACACAAAAAAAGCGGATATTCTTAATAATATAAACGCGGCTAAATCATTGAATCTTAGTCCTGCCGAATTAGCTAAATGGAATAAAGCTCCTTTCATTGGATTGCCTTTCAATCAAATAAAAAGTTCTTTATCTATCGCAAGAGAAATTCCTGCCAATCAGTTACCGGGGATTCCTACAGACAGTACCAATAACGAAATGGTTGATTGGATGAGAAGCATTACCAATGTTTATGCAGGAACCGATCAGCGCAAACTTCAGGAGATGTTGTTAATCAAAGGTGATAATGACGCTTTATATCCTGCATTTAAAAGAGTAAAGGACGCGTTGAAGAAAAATGAGATATTCAAATTCAGAATTGTTACTAGTGGAGAAGGTATTCCGGCAGGTTCTGAATTGTATTTGAAAGGAAACAAATAGTATTAACCTAAAAAAAATTGCGATATGGCAGAAATGGATACCTCGTCGGGTGGCGGCCATAAGAAAGGGCCCGGCGTCAAGAAACCGAAGAAACTTTCAACAAGAGTGGATCTTACGCCAATGGTGGATCTGGGTTTCCTTTTGATTACGTTCTTCGTGTTTACTACCACTATGAGTCAGTCTACCGCCATGAATATGAATGAGCCCAAGGATGATTCAACTCAATTATTGAAGGTGAAAAATTCAGGTGCCATGACTATCTTATTAGGAAAGGCCGATCAAATCTATTACTATTATGGTCAGTTGGAGGCGGATAAAGTAAGTGAACAGTTTAAGAGTAGTAATTTTAAAGAAATCAGGGGATTGATTGTAGCGAAAAAGAAAGCTACTAATATAGATGACCTGATGTACATTATTAAATCAGACAAAGAGTCGAAGTTTAAAAATGCTATAGATATTTTGGACGAAATGAGTATCTGCGATGTGCCACCCGGTCACTATGCAGAAGTGGACATGACCGAAACTGAACAGATGCTTATTAGGAAAACTGAAGAGGCAAACGGAATAAAATAATTGCCGGTTTGTATAATGCTGAATGATAACCATCAAAGAGCGTAAAATGGACATAAATAAAATTTTAAGTGCTGATTTTCTTGACATTATATTTGATGGCAAGAATAAATCATATGGTGCATATGATCTCAGAAAGACCTATAATTCCAGGCTTAAAAAGTCATTATTGGTTACTGCATCTTTATTGTTGTTAATTTTTCTTGGAAGTGTTTTTGCTAATATCCTGGAAAAAAACAAGAATAATAATGAAATTGATGTGGTAGATACCCAAATGGCAGAGGTGAAAAAAGACGAACCACCACCACCACCGCCACCACCACCGCCTACGCCACCGCCACCACCTGAAATCAATCAGGTTAAATTTACTCCTCCAAAAATTGTAAAGGATGAGGAAGTAAAACCGGATGAAAAAATTGAAGAGATTAAAGAAGAGCAGGCCATCAGTACCAAAACAGTTGAGAGTGACAATACGAATCAAGTAGTTCAGGCCCCTGTAGAAGATAATTCCGGTGCGGTAGAGTTGCCTAAAAACGACGATGACGAGAATAAAGTATTTACTAAAGTAGAAGTAGATGCTACTTATGCCGGTGGTGAATCTGCATGGAGAAGATACCTTACGAATAATCTCGATAGTGAAGTTCCCGGTGGAAATGGAGCGCCTCCCGGCACCTATACGGTAATCGTAAGATTTATAGTAGCAAAAGACGGAAGTGTGAGTGATGTGGTTGCGGAAACCAATCATGGCTTTGGAATGGAACAGGAATCTGTCCGTGCCATTAAAAAATCAGGGAAATGGACTCCTGCCATACAAAACGGAAGAAATGTAACGGCGTATAAACGCCAGCCGATTACTTGGCTGGTTCAGGAATAACGAACTTTTAAAAATAGCTATATGCCTCCTTGATATCAGGGAGGCATTTTTATTTTTTGCATAAATTACATAAGGCAATCACTTTTCATTAAAATATTTTATCAAAATGGAAATCAGTCATATTTCTGCGTCCAAAATTAATCAGGGTGAGGCCATCAAAGGAGAAGAAATTCGTGAGGGTATTTTTAAATTAATTCAATCGCTGTATCCTGATTTTGATAAAGAGAAATATATTTCCATTGAAGAATTAAATAAGTTCCGGAGATTGTATTTGTCAAAACTAATGGAACAGGAAAGGGGGGAGTTGGCTGCAATTGACCGTGATGTAATGGATGCGATAAAAAACAATTCCATACTTTCAGAGAACATACAAGATGAGATAGAATCCGAATTGACACTAGGACAAAAAATGGCGGATAAAATTGCAACATTTGGAGGGAGCTGGACATTCATCACTATTTTCTTTCTTTTTATCTTAATCTGGATGGCAACAAATGTCTGGTACCTGGCCGGCAAATCTTTCGACCCTTTCCCTTTTATTTTGCTCAATTTGATATTATCTTGTTTGGCTGCTATACAGGCCCCAATAATCATGATGAGCCAGAACAGACAGGAGCAGAAAGACAGGCAGCGCGCAGAGCATGATTATAAAATCAATTTAAAAGCCGAATTGGAAATTAAATTATTAAGTGAAAAAATAGACCATCTGCTGGTACATCAGAATAAAAAATTATTGGAAATACAGGAGGTACAGATTGATTACCTGGAAGATTTAATGAAGAAGAATCGCTGACAACTGTCATTTGGACATCTCAATTTTTTATCTAAATTCAAATTCAAAACTTCATGTTATGAATTTGGCAACCAGATTAAAAGTTATTGAGTCGAAATATCATCCCAGATGGCTCATCATTTTCAGAGTATTATTGGGATTGGCGCTTTTTATAAGAGGGATACAGTTTATTAAGGATAAATCTATATTAGTTCGGGCCATTGAAACCACTTCAGTTTTGCATGAATTATATTGGTTGGAGATGATTATTCCTTGGGTACATCTATTAGGTGGATTGTTTATTCTAATCGGAATTTTTACCAGATGGGCAATAGTTTTTCAGCTTCCCATTGTAGTTGGCGCCATCGTTTTTGTAAATGCCAAAAAAGGGCTGTTTGCAGGTAATTCTGAATTATTTTTTTCTATTGCGGTCTTGGTATTACTGATTGTGTTTTTAGTAGAAGGAGACGGCTTTCTCTCCTGGAAGAAGATGCTGCGGAAGGAGAAGGATATTGTTTGATATTAGGAGACTAAGTCTTTATTCCACCCACGGGTTAAATCCGTGGGTTTTTCTTTTAAAAAAAATCAACCTCTCTGTCACATTTTTCCTTTTATTTACACATACATAATGATTGGCTGATCACCTTGTCTGTATGGAGGATAAAAAGAAAAATTTCATGGCTATATACGAGCCTGTTCATGAATCTTTTGAACGTTTTTGTAAAGCGAGAGCATATGGCCATATGCCCTTCAGGGATCTTATGCAGGATACCTTGCTGATTGCTTTTTCTAAATTCGAAGCGGTTAAGCAACAGGAAAAAATATTATACTTTTTGTTTGGAATCGCCACCCGGATTTTAGCCAATCATCGGCGCAAAATCTCACCTGAGTATACTGATCAAATACCTGATTCGGTTGTTTGTTTGACGCCCGAAGCAGAGCGCAAGGCAGAAATTGATCATCTCTACAAAGCGCTTTCAATGCTTCCTGCAGAACAGAGCGATGCGCTGATCTGTTTTGAAATTGTAGGTTTTTCAGTAAAGGAAATTGCTGATTTCCAGAAAAAATCAGAAGCGGCAGTACGGCAACAATTATCAAGAGGGAGACAAAAGTTGCTGGTATTGCTGCAAGAAAAAAAAGAATTCAAAATTAATATGCCATGACAGAGGAATCATTACAAAAACTGTTTGCCGATGCAAAAATGGCTACTGCAGAAACGAGTGTTGCGGAGGTTTCTCAATGGATAGGTGCAGCAGCAACTGTGGCAGGCGGAACAACCATCATTCAAAAATTACTTCAAAAAAAATTAATCATCATGAGCTCAATAATCACTAGTACTATAATCGGTGCAATTATTTTCTTTTCAACGGATAGTTCTAATAAACAGGAAAATAGAGCTACATCTATTATTGAAAAAAATACCCCATCTACTATTCCAACTACATCAAATCCAATTGTTCAAAAAAACAACACTGAAAATATTTTGCCATTAACTCAATCTGCAATCATAGACACTCCGGCTGCGGTCAATTTAATTACTGAGCAAAAAGAAGAACCTCAAATATTGTCCGAAACTCCTAAGATTATTAACAGTGATACGACAGAAACGCCACAGGTCAATCAGGACTACACTTCATCCGGATCCTGGAAATCTTTAAATGACAGTTTACATGTAGATACTGTTTTCAATGGGGTAAAGGCCTTGGTATTCAAGGGCCGTATTAATGATAAAATTGCTGTGAATGGAAGCAATAGGACAAATGTTGCTATGAATTTTCATTATAAGTATAAAGTGAAGGGGATTTATACCAGAAAAAATAGGGAATGTGAAGTCAGGTATGAAAAAAAGGATTCTGTTTTAACTATTCAAATTGACAGAAAAAACCCGGTGAATATTGGTGTGAGTTATTCAAAAGAAACTTCTAGTTTTTCTTTTGAAGTCCCCGAAAATATTGCCGTTCAAATTAAAACAAGTTTCGGTGATATAGATGTGAGCGGATTGAAAAATAATGATTTTGATTTTCAAACATCTTATGGAGATATTAAAGCATCAGTAGTTTCAGGAAACATTAATTTGAAAAGCAGCTATGGAGATATAACGGCAGAACAATTGAATGGCAAAATTGACATCAACACCGGTTATGGAGATATTAATGGGAAAAACATTACCATTTCAGAACAATTAGACATTAAATCGGGTTATGGCGACATCGATTGTCAGATCATGAATCCCATTGCAGATTGTGCGCTGGATTTAAAAACAGGTTTTGGAAAAGTGAAAATGAAAAGAACAGATTTAGAATTGGATGCTGCCAGTAAATTGATTTTTGGTAAGGGAAATATTAAGATCACAGCAAAGTCGGGTTATGGGGATGTGATAATCAGGTAATGAAATTAAAAACTCAATAATTAAATTAAATGAAAATGATTAACAATAAAAAAATATATGCCTTCCTGTTCTTAAGTCTTTTAACAGTTGGCTTTAGCCATGTTTTTGCTCAAAACAAATTACCCATAATCAAAGCAACTTCTAATCTGGTTGATATTAAAGACGGGAGTAATTTTAATAAAGGTTCCTGGACGATTGTACCGGAAGCGAAGCCCGATGTTTTAACTAGTTCAAGTAAAGAGGTGATTTTTTATACGGATATAGATTCCATAAAAATTAAAGTGAAACAGGATCTAAATTGGAAATACGATTTCATTATTTTATTGAATGGAAAAGATTCTGCCTATACTCAAGTACAATATAAGCAGTCTTATTTGTCGATTTTAAAAACAGCAAAAAATTACAATAATTCAACGGGCACCAGTATTCCCAAATTTGAATACCAGTCCATGCACAATCCTAATCTTGTTAAAATCAGACAGGAATTAAAATTAGATTCAATCGCAGGCACAGGGAATGAGGTTTCAAAAATCATCAATTTGTTGCACTGGATTCATTATTTAATTCCACATGATGGAATACATGATAATCCTGAAGTCAGGAATGCTTTAAACATGATTTCGGTATGTAAAAAAGAGGGCAGAGGGTTAAATTGCCGCGGTCTCGCAACGGTGTTGAATGAATGTTATTTGTCATTGGGAATAAAATCTCGTTTTGTCACTTGTTTGCCAAAAGATACTACCGATCCGGATTGTCATGTGATTAACATGGTTTTCAGCAAAGATTTGAATAAATGGATTTGGATTGATCCCACCATGGATGCATATGTGATGAATGAAAAAGGCGAATTATTGGGTATAGAAGAAGTGCGCGAAAGATTGATAAATGGTAAACCACTACTACTCAATCCAGATGCCAATTGGAACAGACAGCAAACACAAACAAAACCGTTTTACTTAGAAACTTACATGGCCAAGAATTTGTACAGATTAGAGTGTCCTTTAATCAGCGAGTATGATACAGAAACCTGGAATGATGGTAAAGTAGTTAAATACGTACAACTCTCATCAATAGATGATAATCATAATATTGAAGGTTCAAAATCAAAAAGCAAAAAAGTAATTATTTATAATACGAGTAGCCCTATGATTTTCTGGGCGAAGCCTGAGTGAATGATAATTTTAAAATTGCCAAATCAAATAATAGCAAATTGATTTTTGGATAGCCCACGGTTTAAACCGTGGGCTATTATATTATGCAAAAATCCCCCCGAATAATTCGGGGGGATTTTTGTTGTACCACGTACGGGAATCGAACCCGTGATTCCTCCGTGAAAGGGAGGCGTCTTAACCCCTTGACCAACGCGGCAGTTGTTTTTCGGACGGCAAAGATACTATGTAACAACTTTGTATCCAAATTTTTTGAAAAATGCTACCGAAAATAGTTGATTTTTAAGACAAAAGTACGCTCGCACGCTGAGTAAATCAATCAGAATATCGTAATTTCGCGGCACAAAAATTGTTTAAACACTTAAATTAAGATTATGAGTACAGTAAAAGTTGCCATTAATGGTTTCGGACGTATAGGACGTCTGGTATTTCGTCAAATTTATAATATGCAGGGTATTGATGTCGTGGCAATCAACGATTTGACCAGTCCGGCTGTATTGGCTCATTTATTGAAATATGACAGTGCACAGGGCCGTTTTTCTGAAGAGGTAAAACATACAGATAATTCAATTGTGGTAAACGGGCATGAAGTTAAAATTTACGCTCAAAAAGACCCTGCTCAAATTCCTTGGGGCGCACATAATGTAGATGTTGTGATAGAGAGTACAGGTTTCTTTACCGATAAAGACAAAGCTGCTGCTCATCTAACTGCCGGTGCTAAAAGAGTAGTAATTTCCGCTCCTGCAACCGGCGATTTGAAAACAGTAGTGTTCAATGTGAACCACGCTATTTTGGATGGCAGCGAAACCATCATCAGCTGCGCAAGCTGTACTACTAACTGTCTTGCTCCAATGGCAAAAGCATTGAACGACAACTTTACTATCGTTACCGGAATGATGAGCACTATTCACGCTTATACCAATGATCAAAATACTTTGGATGCTCCTCATCCTAAAGGAGATCTTCGTCGCGCCAGAGCTGCAGCGGCTAACATCGTCCCTAACAGTACCGGTGCTGCAAAAGCTATCGGTCTGGTATTGCCTGAATTGAAAGGTAAATTGGATGGCGGTGCTCAGAGAATTCCTGTAATAACAGGTTCTGTAACTGAGTTGTACAGCGTCATTGAAAAAACAGCAACTGTTGAATCAATCAATGCTGCGATGAAAGCCGCCAGCAATGAAAGCTTTGGATATACTGAAGATGAAATCGTGAGCAGTGATGTAATCGGTATTCACTATGGTTCATTGTTCGATGCTACTCAAACGAAAGTAATGCCTTACGGTGATAAACTTTTAGTGAAAACTGTAAGTTGGTACGATAACGAGATGAGCTATGTGTCTCAGCTGGTTAGAACCGTTAAGCATTTCGCGGGATTGATTTCTTAATATATTGTTCAATAAGTTCAATAGGTTCAATAAAGTTCAATAGGTTCAAGACGTTCAAAAAGTTTAATAGGTTAATGTGTATTTTAACCTTTCTCAACGTCTTGAACGTCTTGAACCTCTTCAATCCCTTCAACCTCTTGAACCTCTTCAACCTCTTCAACCTCTTCAACTTTCTTCCATGTCGACATTCTCCTCTTACTCTTTTAAAGATAAAAAAGCGCTTATCCGCGTTGACTTCAACGTTCCTTTGGATGATCAGTTTCAGATTACTGATGATACCAGAATGACGGCTACTGTCCCAACGATTAAAAAAATCTTATCTGACGGCGGTTCCGTTATTTTGATGAGTCATCTCGGAAGACCTAAAGAAGGTCCTGCAGATAAGTATTCATTGAAGCATTTGGTTTCGCATCTGACCACTTTGCTTGGTGGAGCTTCTGTCGACTTTGCCAATGATTGTATTGGTCAGGAAGCGATTGATAAATCAGCTGCTTTAAAACCGGGAGAAGTTTTATTACTTGAAAATTTGCGTTTTTATAAAGAAGAAGAAAAAGGGGATAAGGCATTCGCAGAAAAATTGAGTAAGCTTGGAGATGTATATGTAAATGATGCATTCGGAACTGCACACAGAGCACATGCTTCTACTGCAGTGATTGCGGATTTCTTTGCAGCAGACAAAAAAATGTTTGGTCTGCTGATGGAAGGAGAGGTAATTAGCGCGGAGAAAGTGATGCATTCAGCAGAGAAACCTTTTACGGCTATCATTGGTGGCGCAAAGGTTTCCGACAAAATATTAATCATTGAAAATTTACTGGAACGTGCTACCGATATCATTATCGGAGGAGGAATGGCTTATACATTTCTAAAAGCGCGTGGTGGCAATATCGGTAATTCGCTTTGTGAAGATGATCGATTACAAACAGCTTTAGAAGTATTGGAGAAAGCCAAACAAAAAAATGTTTCCATTCATTTGCCCGAAACTTCAATCATTGCAGATAAGTTTGCTGCAGATGCCAACACGCAGGATTGTCCAAGCGATGCAATACCCGCCGGATGGATGGGACTTGATATTGGGCAAAAAGCAGTGGGCGTCTTCAGCGAAGTAATTCTGAAATCAAAAACTATTTTGTGGAATGGCCCTATGGGTGTTTTTGAAATGGAAAAATTCCAGAACGGAACTAAATCTATCGCACTGGCTGTGGCAGAAGCTACCGCAAAAGGTGCATTCAGTCTGGTTGGCGGTGGAGACAGTGTTGCTGCCGTAAACAAATTCCATCTTGCCGATAAAGTAAGTTATGTTTCTACCGGCGGCGGCGCTATGCTTGAATACTTTGAAGGCAAGGAACTTCCTGGGATTGCAGCTATAAAGAACATTTGAAAAAGTTGAAGGGGTTGAAGAGGTTGAAGACCCTTCTGCCGCCAAGCAGGGGTTGAATAATTATTTTAATTGTCAGACACTTTCTTATTTCTTATTTTTTCTTCCTTATTATTTATTTAAAACTCCCACTCACCTTTAATTCCTTACTCCCCGGAGTATATACATAAAATCCTTCGCCAGATTTAGCACCCAATTTTCCAGCAGTCACCATATTGGTCAGCAGCGGACAAGGAGCATATTTTGGATTACCAAATCCATCATGTAATACTTTCAGAATACTGTGGCAAACATCCAGTCCGATGAAATCCGCCAGCTGTAAAGGTCCCATGGGATGAGCCATGCCTAATTTCATAACAGTATCAATTTCTTCCACACCGGCAACGCTTTCATATAAACTGTAAATCGCTTCGTTGATCATCGGCATCAAAATACGATTAGCAATAAAGCCGGGGTAATCATTTACCGTACATGGAATTTTGCCTAATTGTTTGCTTAGCTCGTTAATGGTGGCTGTTACTTCTTTTTTTGTAGCATAACCATTGATAATTTCCACCAACTTCATGACCGGAACCGGATTCATGAAGTGCATGCCAATCACGAGTTCAGGTCTTTTGGTTGCAGCAGCAATTTTGGTTATTGAAATAGAAGAAGTATTGGTAGCCAATATCGCGCCAAGCGGAGCTGCCGCATCTATTTGTTTAAAAATATCCAGTTTTAGCGTAACGTTTTCCGTTGCGGCTTCCACAACTAAATCTGCATTTTTTACCCCATCTGCAATGGAAGAAACGGTAGTGATATTCCCCAGTGTAGAAGCTTTTTGTTCTTCAGTAAGCGAGCCCTTTGTTATTTGTCTGTCTAAATTTTTTGCAATCGTGCCTAATGCTTTTTCCAATTGAGCGGGATTGACATCAATCATCGTTACATTAAATCCTGATTGAGCAAATACATGCGTGATGCCGTTTCCCATTGTTCCTGCGCCAATGACGCTGACGTTTGTTATTTTCATTTTAGTATTTTTAGTTCAAAAGGTTCAATAAGTTCAATAGGTTCAAAGAGTTCAATAAGTTCAATAGGTTCAAAACGTTAAAAAAGTTCAAGGAATTTTAAACAACCTATTCAACCTTTTGAACTTGTTGAACCTCTTCAACCTTCTACTTAAAAGCATTGAGTCCGGTCACATCCATTCCCGTTATGAGTAAATGAATATCGTGTGTGCCTTCGTAAGTGATGACACTTTCGAGGTTCATCATGTGACGCATGATGGGGTATTCTCCCGTGATGCCCATGCCGCCGAGCATCTGGCGTGCATCTCTGCAGATATTGGTAGCCACTTCGCAAGCATTTCTTTTAGCCATACTTACTTGAGCGGGTGTAACTTTTCCTTCATTCATCAATACACCCAAACGCCAGTTCAATAATTGCGCTTTGGTAATTTCTGTTACCATTTCAGCCAACTTTTTTTGTTGCAACTGGAATCCTGCAATCGGTTTGCCAAACTGAACTCTTTCTTTACTATAATTCAAAGCAATATCATAACAGTCCATAGCAGCGCCGATGGCTCCCCAGGCGATACCATATCTGGCTTTAGTGAGGCAACCTAGAGGGCCTTTCAAACCTTTTACATTAGGGAGTATATTTTCTTTAGGAACTTTTACATTGTCAAATACCAGTTCGCCCGTTGCACTGGCGCGCAAACTCCATTTACCATGCGTAGTGGGTGTGGTAAAACCTTCCATGCCTCTCTCTACAATCAGGCCCTGAATTTCGCCGGCTTCATTTTTTGCCCAAACGACAGCCACTTGCGAAAAAGGTGCATTGCTGATCCACATTTTTGCACCATTCAATATTACATGATCGCCGGCATCTTTAAAATTGGTGAGCATTCCTCCAGGGTCACTTCCATGATTGGGCTCTGTAAGACCGAAGCAGCCCAGCCATTCTCCGCTGGCTAATTTTGGTAAGAATTTATTTCTCTGTTCTTCACTTCCATATTGATAAATGGGAAACATCACCAAGCTGCCCTGAACAGATGCCGTAGAGCGAACACCACTGTCGCCACGCTCCAGTTCTTGCATCATCAATCCATAAGAAATGTAGTCCAGACCACCGCCGCCATATTGTGCAGGAACGGTTGGTCCGAAGCAACCTAAATCGCCCAGTTGTTTTACAATCTGCTGAGGAAATTCCGCACGTTGCGCATAATCTTCAATGATAGGAGAGATTTCTTTCTTTACATAGTTTCTTACGCTTTCCCGAATGAGTTTATGCTCTTCAGTTAAAAGTTCATCTACACCAAAATAATCAGGAGATTGAAAATTGTCTGTCTTGGCAGCCATGGCAGTTCGTTAAAATGATTAATCTATTTAAAGTTCTCGTGAGAATCAGCAATCAAATTCGATGCAAATATACAAGGCAATTTTGGGTAAAATAAGTCTTTTTTATACATTAATACTCTTTTCCATACTTTGCAATAATAAAGGGTTTTAAACTATCTTTAGTTCAACAAATCGAAGCTTAACTTTTATGAAAAAGATTGTTGCCATTTTTATTTTTCTTTATTTTATTCAGGGATGCAAAAAATCTCCTGTTGCCCCTATCCCAAACCACAATCACGATTCATATTATTTCCCTGCATTGACCGGGGATATCTGGGAACAGAAAACACCGGAATCTTTGGGTTGGGATGTAAACAAACTCAATGAAGCATTTGATTTTGCTGCAACGAAAAATTCATATGGACTAATAATGCTGCATAATGGAAAAATAGTTAGAGAGCAGTACTGGAATAACTGGACAAAAGACACCCGATATTTTATTGCTTCTGCCGGTAAAAGTGTGATTGGGTTTTTAATGGGCATTGCGCAGCAGGATGGGATAGTAAATATCAACGATAAAACATCCAAGTATCTTGGTGCCGGATGGACGAGTCTTCCTGCAGAAAAAGAGGATCTCATTACTTTGAAAAACAACCTTAGCATGACCACCGGTCTAGATGATGATGTTGTCGATTTGAATTGTGAAGATCCTGCATGTCTTATCTATAAAGCAGATGCGGGAACAAGATGGGCTTATCACAACGCTCCTTACCGCTTATTACATGATGTGTTGTCTAATGCCAGCGGACTTACCTTGCAGCAATACTCCAAACAAAAATTGTTTGATAAGATTGGCATGAGCAATAGCATCTGGATTAACAGTATTTTATGGTGCACAACCAGAGATGCCGCTAGATTCGGTTCTTTGATTTTAAATAAAGGAGTTTGGAATGGAACGCCTCTGCTCTCTGATCTCAACTACTTCAATGCAATGACCAACAGTTCACAGGATTTGAATAAGGCGTATGGCTATTTATTTTGGTTGAATGGAAAATCATCTTTTATGGCGCCTACATTACAGACAGTATTCAATGCTCCGCTTGTGCCATCAGCACCAAATGATATGCTTTTGGCCTTGGGTAAGGACGATAAGAAAATTTATATTGTACCATCTCTGAATGTTGTTGTAGTAAGACTTGGAGATGCTTCCGGAGCTTCGCTATTAGGACCTTCCAGTTTTGATAATGAGCTTTGGCAAAAGTTGAAACCTGCTATAAAGTATTAATAAATCATATCACTTAGCTTTGCTACTAATTTTATTTGTTCAAACATCATGACCTATACATATCTAGCTTTGGGCGACAGCTACACGATTGGAGAGCAGGTGCCTGTTTTCGAAAACTTCCCCTACCAAACTATTCAGTTATTAAGAAAACAATTTAAAGGCACTCATCAGTTTCTTCCTCCGGAAATAGTTGCCAAGACCGGATTTACAACTGATGAACTGAATGAGCAGATAAGCAAAACTGTTTTGCAATCAGAATATGATTTTGTTACGTTGTTGATAGGAGTGAACAACCAATACCGCGGTAGGGCGGTTGATAATTTTGCTGTTGAGTTTGAGGATTTGCTCAAACAAGCGATTTCATTTGCAGGGGGAAACATTAAAAGAGTTTACGTGCTTGGTATACCCGATTGGGGGGCAACGCCTTTTGCAGAGGGTAAAGATCGAGTAAAGATTGCCGGAGAGATTGATGAATACAATAATTCCTGTGAAAATATTTCGAAGAAATACGCCTGTGACTATATAGAGATTACTAAATCACAAAGAGAAGATGCGTTAAATCCTGAATTTCTTGCAGGAGATCAGTTGCATCCATCGGGAAGGGAATATACCAAATGGGCGGAATTGCTGTTTCAAAAAATCTCCGATAAAATTATCAGCGATTCTTTTTAAATCTTTCTGCAATTAAGGCAATCTCCTGATCATTAAGTTTTGAAGTGTTCTTTAACTTAATACAAAATGCCATAACCTCTTCATCTGATGCGGGGCAGCCAATGCTTTCTCCCGGTTCATCGGCAGATTGATTCTCCTTTCTCATATAACTGTCTTCCAGCTTTTTTCCGTCTTTATCCATAATCAGCCAAAATGGAAGACCTGCTTTCTCGCCTTTATATTTTTTTCTGATGATGTCAGCGCCAACATTTTCAAGATTTTTATTCTCGCCTCTTTCATCTACTGTTAGTTCGGTGATGACGTAATATTTATTGAACAGCTCACGGCATGATTCGTCATTGATGGCCGCTATCATTTTTTTGCACCAGCCACACCAGCTCGCTTTGAACACTACGATTACATTCTTTTTTTCTTTGGCTGCTTTTTGGTAGGCCTCTGCCATTATTTTTCCGGAAGGAAGACTTTTCTGTGCGTAGAGTGTTGCTGATGTGATGGAGAAAAACAACAGAAGGCTAATGAAGTAAATTTTTATTTTCATATTTTTTCTCGTTTAATGGTTTAAATCGCTTCGCTGGTTTAATGGTTTAAATCGCCTGCGGCTGGTTTAAGGGTTACATCTCCACATCTCCAGATTTCCACATCTCCAAATTTCCACATCTCCACATTTTCAAATCAAATACTCCGCCATTTCCGCCTGGTATTGCTGTGCAATAATCCTCGCTTCGTCGGCAAAATTATCTTTATTTCCGGCATAAATGATTGCTCTAGATGCATTTACCAGCAAACCTGCGTCAGTATTTAGTCCGTAAGTCGCAACATCTTTCAGACTGCCTCCCTGAAATCCCACTCCGGGAACCAGCAGAAAATGATTGGGAACTATTTTCCTAATGTTGGTGAATTCTTCTGCTTGGGTGGCACCGGTTACAAACATCAGGTTGTTTTCGTTGCCCCATTTGCTGACCGTGCTCAATACTTCTTCATATAAAAATTCGGAGGAGGTATCTTTTAATCTCAACATCTCAAAATCATTCGCGCCTTTGTTGCTTGTCAATCCAAGCACTATGCTCCATTTGTTTTCATATTCGAGAAATGGACGAATGCTGTCCTCACCCATATAAGGAGCAACTGTTACGGCATCGAATTTCAATGTTTCAAAAAATGCTTTGGCATAATAGGAAGAAGTATTGCCTATATCCGCTCTTTTGGCATCGGCTATTTTGAAATGGGAGGATGGAATATAGTTGCAGGTTTCTTCCATAATCTCCCAGCCCTTTGCGCCCATCGCTTCGTAGAAAGCAGTGTTGATCTTATAGCTCACACAAAGGTCCTTGGTGGCATCTATAATAGCCTTATTGAATGTCAGTACTGCATTCGGTTTGTCTTTTAAGTGTTCGGGGATTTTATTCAAATCTGTATCAAGCCCTACACACAGGAAAGATTTTTTATTTTTTATTTCACTGATTAACTCACTGCGCTGCATAAACGCTTTTTATTTTTTGATTAGTTGTAGTATTTTATTTTCTAGCAGCTCACTGTCCCACAATTCATTGATGTCATCCATCTGCATCACTTCATCCATTAATTTCTGTTGATGCAGTCCTCTTCTTAATGCCTCACTGTATCTAACTTCCGGACTAAAGGTCACTAGGCTATATGCCGGCACCCATTTATCCGGATGCTTTGCGCTGAAACTAGCTTCAATTTTTTTCTGCAGTAAGAATTGTTGATCGGCCACCTTATCGCGCATCTCCACGAAATTATTTAAAGCCAGTTCTGCAATAGCGTCACCATCAGGTTTTCTCAATGTCTGGTATTCTTCCAATATATCCGGCCAGTTGTGATGATGTTTATCTATCAATCCATTCAACACCGAACAATCTTCAAATCCGCAGTTCATTCCCTGTCCGAAGAAAGGCACAATAGCATGTGCGGCATCACCGATCAGTGCAAACTGTCCATTTCTTATCCAGGGGAAACATTTAACGGTAACCAGTGAGGAGGTGTTGTTTTTGAAGAATTCTTCTTCCAGATGCGGCATCATTCTGGATGCATTGGCAAAAGTGTTGTCGAAAAATGACCTGACTTTATGTTTATTATCGAGTGATTTAAACGAAGGATCTCCTTCGAAAGGGAAGAACAGTGTACAGGTAAAACTTCCGTCGGTATTGGGCAGTGCAATAAGCATATAGTTGCCGCGAGGCCAGATGTGTAAAGCATTTTTCTCCAGCAAAAATTTTCCATTTTCTCCTGCAGGTATCGTCAGTTCCTTATATCCGAAGTCGATATAATATTGCTGATACTGAAATCTGTCGTGCTGCAACTGATGCGAAAGTCTTGCAGCAGAGTAGGAGCCGTCGCTTCCAAAGATCAGATCTTGTTTTGTAACTTGCTGATGTTGTGTAATTATATTCGAAAATGTTATTTCATTGGTATTCCAATTAATGTGATCACATTTTTCATTGAAATGAATCTCAACATTATTCGCTTCCGCGAGGTCCATCAGCTTGCGATTCAGATCACCTCTTGATACTGAATTAATAAACTGGCCTTGTTTTCCGTAGGGCTGATAAACGGATGTTCCATCAATGTTATGCATCTGCCGGCCATGCATCGGAATGGCAATCTTTCTTATCTCATCTATGATACCTACTTCTTCAAGCGCTTTAATTCCTCTGTCGCTTAATGCAAGATTAATTGATCTTCCTGCACTTAATGCAGTAGCTCGCATATCGGGGCGTCGCTCGTAAATAGAAACTTTGTATCCTCGACGTGAGAGGTAGATGGATAAAAGCGACCCAACCAATCCTGCGCCAATTATGGTAATTTTCTTGTCCATTCAATTTTATTATTTTGATACCTGCAAGGTATTGCGAATTATCTCGCCGAATAAATAAATATCTTCAAATCGATTATACAATGGTACCGGAGCCACTCTGATTACATTGGGTTCTCTCCAGTCTGCAATAACGCCTTGCTGTATCAGTGAATCAAAAATTTTTCTTCCATCTTTATGCATTAGCATAGAAACCTGACATCCTCTTTGGTTTTCTTCATTCGGAGTAATCACTTCAATTATTTTTTCAGAAAATAGTGAATTGATATCCTTAAGAATATACAATAGATAGCCGCTCAGTTCTTTCCCTTTTTTTATTAAGTTTCTCATACCTGCTTCTTTAAAAATATCCAGCGAAGCTTTGTGTGCGGCCATACTCAATACAGGAGCATTGCTAAGTTGCCATCCCTCTGCCGTCGGTATCGGTACAAATTCTTTTTCCATCTTAAACCGATTTTCTTTGTCATGTCCCCACCATCCTGCCAGTCGTGGAATCGTTTTATCTGCAATATGACGTTGATGTATAAACGCACCAGCTACACCACCCGGACCGCTGTTCAGATATTTGTAGGAACACCAGCAGGCAAAATCCACATTCCAGTCGTGTAGCTCCAGTTCAATGTTGCCTGCAGCATGGGCCAGATCAAAACCGCAGTATGCTCCTGCTTCGTGAGCAGCACGGCAAATGGCTTGCATGTCAAATACCTGACCATTATAATAATTAACTCCCCCAAACAAAACAAGTGCCGTTTCGTTGCTATGTTTTTTGATAGCCGCAAGAATATCATTGTTGTCAATCACTTGCGAGCCTTCTCTCGGAGCAACTTCTATAATAGCGGCTTCGGGTGTAAAGCCGTGGAGTTTAACCTGCGACTGAAAAGCATATTGATCTGAAGGAAAAGCTTTCGCTTCGCAGATAATTTTATATCGCTCTTTGGTAGGGCGATAGAAGCTGGTCATCAGCAGATGAAGATTCACGGTAAGCTGGTTCATGGCCACCAGTTCTTCAGGCATGGCACCAACTATCTCCGATAACAATTCAGGAAACAATTCATGATAACTTACCCAGGGATGTCTCGCATGAAAATGCCCTTCCACGCCGAAGTTGGCCCAGTCTTCCAGTTCATTCAGCACATAATCCTGTGTGGTTTTAGGCTGTAGTCCCAATGAATTTCCTGTAAAATAAATAGACTCTTTTCCATTGACCATTGGAATATAAAATTTATCTCTGAAATGTTTCAGTGAATCATTTTCATCCAGGTATCTGGCATAATCCAGTGTGTTCTTGTATTTTAAATCCAATCCGACTTTCTCATTCATATCCTTCAATATTTTTTATAAAGTAGCAATAACTTTTAGTTCAATGGCGATGGGGGTGGGCAGACTTTTCACTTCTACCGTAGTGCGACAAGCATCTACGCCGGCAAAGTACTCTCCGTAGATGCGGTTATAGATGGGGAAGTCTGCTTTCATATTGGTGAGGAATACCGTTACATCCACCATTTTATCCCAACTGCTGCCACTCGCTTCGAGCACGGCTTTCACGTTGGCGAAAACAGAATGACACTCCGCTTCAATATCATACTTCACAATATTTCCTTTTTCATCCAGTTCGAGTCCGGGTATTTTATTGTCCACCGCACTTCGGCTACCGATCCCCGATAGGAACAGTAAATTACCTACTTTACGAGCGTGGGGGTAGGCGCCGAGGGGGGCGGCAGCGGTATTTGTTTTTATAATCTCTTTATTTGTTTGTGGTTTATTGTCTGTGGTTTGTGGTTGCACTTCGTGCGTTTGTGGTTTTTGGTTATTTCTGTTCATGAATTTTAATCCTTTATGATTCGAATAGTTTAGATAATTTATAAAAGCTGCTATTTTATTATTTAATGTCTCTGAATTGGCTTCAAGTATTGAAAAGATTTCAGGTTCAAAATATTTTTTATCGGCACACTGTATCAATTGAGATTTTAGTTCATTTGCAGATCCTCTTGCTACACTCAGAAAGTGAATAAATTCCAATTTACTTGCTCTCCCAAAACCTTCTGCAATATTATTCATTATTGATTCAGATGATCTGATCATTTGGTCTTTTAAGTCGAAGTCTTTTTTTAGTTCGGTAGTTTTGGATAATGTCAGAATCTCATTGTATAATAATCTTGATATTTTCCAAATTTCCAGATCTTCAAATCGTCTGATTGTTGCCATGATAGTAAAATTGTAAGGATTAAAAATTGACTAAAATTATCCTTTATGATATAGGCAACAATAAAAAAGAACTAAAGAAAATTCAGTCAACCCAACCACAAACCAAAAACCAAAAACCAAAAACGCACGAAGTGCAACCACAAACTACAAACCAAAGACTAAAAACAAAAACATACGTTCTTCGCCTCCGTAAAAAACCTCATCGCTTCCCATCCGCCTTCTCTTCCTACACCGCTGTTCTTCATTCCTCCGAAAGGAGTGCGTAAATCTCTGTTCATCCAAGTATTTATCCAGACGATGCCCGTCTCAATATTTGCAGCCAGATAATTGGCTTTTGAAATGTCCTGCGTCCAGATGCTGGAAGCCAGGCCATAGACCGAGGCGTTTGCCAGTGAGAGGGCTTCTTCAATGGTATCGAACGGCTGCAAAGTTACAACGGGACCGAATATTTCTTCGGTATTGGTTTTGCAATTCGGTCCGAGGTTTTCAATGATCGTGGGTGAAATGAAATATCCGTTTTCACATCTGCCTGATAGCTTTACAGCATGACCGCCCAGTAAAATTTTTCCTCCTTCTTTTTTTGCCAGTTCAATGCATGACATCACTTTATCAAAATGCACCTTACTCACTACCGCACCTTGTTTGCTGTTGGCATCCAACGGATCGCCGACAGTCAGTTGTTTGGCACGTTCAATAAAATCATTTTTGAATTTTTCATAGACAGTTGACTCAATCAATATCCTGCTACCACACAAACAAATCTGTCCCTGATTTCTGAAGGAGGAGCGGATAACGGTATCCAGCATTTTATTCCAGTCGCAATCTTCAAATATGATGGTGGGATTTTTACCTCCCAGCTCCAGCGATAATTTTTTGAACATCGGCGCGGCTATCGAAGCGATGCTTTGACCAGCACGCGTACTTCCTGTAAACGAAATGGCTTTAATATCGGGATGTTTTACAATCGCTTCTCCGCAGGATGGACCATCACCATGTAATATGTTCAGCACGCCATCCGGCAGTCCTGCTTCTTTGCAAATTTTTCCCAACAAATAGGCAGTGACAGGAGTGACTTCAGAAGGTTTGGCAATCACGCAGTTGCCTGCGGCAAGCGCCGGTGCTACTTTCCATGTAAATAAATACAAAGGTAGATTCCATGGAGAGATACATCCCACTATTCCAATTGGTTGACGCAAGGTATAGTTGATGGAATTGTTTTCCGAAGCATGGCTCTCAGAGGCAAACTGCATCAGGGCTGTGGCAAAAAAGCGAAAATTGGAGGAAGCTCGGGGGATGTCTGTCTGTTTACTCAGCCAGAGCGGCTTCCCGTTGTCGTTTGTTTCAGCCAGCGCCAGCGCATCCAGGTTTTCGTCAATCAGTTCGGCGATTTTATTTAAGATCTTAAATCTTTTTTCTGCGGGTGTTTGCGACCAGACAGGAAAAGCAGCTTTGGCAGCTTCCACGGCGAGGTCAACATCCTTGTCATTGCTATTGGGAGTTTTTCCTGAAATCTCACCCGTAGCGGGGTTGAAGTTGTCGATATAGGCTTCGCTGAGCGGTTTAACAAATTGCCCACCAATAAAATTCTCCAGTTGAAATGTAACGTCCAAAAGCATGGGCTAAAGGTAAATAAATTCCGCCTTGACCCCTTAGAAATCGGAGAATATTTGATAAAACGGGCGTTGTTTTTGAAAAAAAAATTACCTTTCATTTCTAAAAAACAACTATATGCCGATTGCAGCTCCTTTTAACCTGAAAAAATGGATTGATGAACACAGAGATTTGCTCAAACCTCCTGTGGGAAATCAATGTGTATATAAAGATGCCGAAAACTTTATTGTGATGGTGGTGGGTGGACCCAATTCCAGAAAAGACTATCACTATAACGAAAGTGAGGAGCTCTATTATCAGCTGGAAGGTGATATTGTGGTGAAGATTATTGACAATGGAGTGCCTAGAGACATACACATCAATGAGGGGGATATGTTTTTATTGCCGCCCAAAACACCGCATTCTCCGCAAAGAGGTCCTGGTACGGTGGGCTTGGTGATTGAAAAAGTCAGAGAGCAGGAAGAAGACGGCTTTTTGTGGTACTGCGAAAACTGCGGTAATAAACTCTATGAAGAGTATCTGCATGTCTCAGATATCGTAAAGCAATTGCCGCCGGTGATGAATGGATTTTATTCCGACGAGCACAAACGCACTTGTAGCAAATGTGGATCAGTGATGGCGCCGCCGGTGAAGAAAGGTTGAAAGGTATAAGGGTTTAAGGGTTTGAAGGTTGTTTGTAGTTTGTAGTTTTTGGTAAACTAAACACTCAACCCTAAACCCCTAATCTCCTAAAGATCTAAACTATTTATAGGCTTTTAAATTTTTAATATACTTAATCATGAAACATTTACGTTTACACATTGGCGTTATGTTTATCGCCGTTTTAGTTTCTTTATTAACTCAACAATCCTTTGCCCAAACCGGCAATGTAGGTATTGGTACTACCACTCCAAAAGCTCGTTTGCATGTGGCAGACAGTGCCGTCTTATTTAACGGTCTGGCTACTTTGCCTGCAAATCCCTCCGCCCCTCCGGTTTCCGGAGCCGGTACACGAATGATGTGGTACCCGCAGAAAGCTGCGTTTCGTGCTGGTGGAACGAGCTTAGAGTCTAGAATTATATTTTCTGTTAATTCTGACCGCACTAATGTTTGGGATAAAGACAGTATAGGTATTTTTTCTTTTGCAGCAGGAGAAAATAATAAAGCAATTGGAAGTCATTCCACCGGCACTGGTTATGGAACTACTGCCAGAGGATTTGCTTCCACCAGTATGGGGGTAGAAACTTTTGCAATCGGATCTATTTCCACCAGTATGGGATATCTAACATCAGCCTTAGGAAACCGATCCACCAGTATGGGTTACTTCACATCAGCCTCAGGAGACCAATCCACCAGTATGGGCGATAGAACCAATGCTAACGGAGATTATTCTACCAGCATGGGTTCAGGTACCAATGCCAATGGAGAAAAATCCACTAGCATGGGCTCAGGTACCACTGCCGGTGGACAAGC
Source organism: Chitinophagaceae bacterium (assembly GCA_947458275.1). Taxonomy (GTDB): domain Bacteria; phylum Bacteroidota; class Bacteroidia; order Chitinophagales; family Chitinophagaceae; genus Ferruginibacter. The sequence goes on along the minus strand of CANGYR010000017.1, from coordinate 1,643 downwards.
TTCTACCAGCATGGGTTTTTCTACCACTGCCATCGGATTTGCTTCTACCAGCATGGGTTTTTCTACCACTGCCATCGGAGGATCTTCCACTAGCTTGGGATCTCAAACTATTGCCAGGGGAGTTGCTTCTACTAGCATGGGTTTTTCTACCACTGCCACTGGAGCTTATTCTACTAGCATGGGTTTGGGAACTGTTGCAAGGGCTTTTGCCAGCACATCAATAGGCGCCTACAATGATAGTATTTCTTCTGCCAATCCTATCAGCTATATTTCTTCGGATCCGCTATTCATAATTGGAAATGGAACAGATGATGCGTCACGAAAGAATGCACTCACTATGTTAAAAAATGGCAATACGGGTTTTAATATTACAAATCCGCAAGCCAAAGTGCATATTGTTCGATCAACACCTTCGGGTGGTGTAGTTAATTCCAACTCACCCTTGATCCTTGATGACAATGGAGGAACTAATTTACAGTTTTTGAACAATTCTGCTTTTCAGTGCGGAATTTTATCAGGCACAGAAGAAACTCCCATTCGTTCAGCTATCGTTTTCCTTCCGGACAGCTCGATTATTTTCCGATCGGGAGGTAATAACAATAGGATGTCAATTGAAAAAAATGGTGATGTAGGCATTGGTAATACCAATCCAACTGAAAGACTTCATGTAACCGGTAACATTCTTGCCTCCGGAACTGTCACAGCTACATCTTTTCCAACCAGTTCAGACCTTCGGTATAAAAAGAATATCAAACTCATCAATAATCCATTAGAAAAAATTAACGCCATCCGTGGAGTGACATACGATTTCAGGACCAACGAGTTTCCTGAAAATGCTTTTCCAGAGAAAGCACAGGTGGGCGTGATTGCGCAGGAGGTGGAGAAGGTACTTCCTGAGGTAGTGTTGACGAATGATAAGGGATACAAGGCCGTTGATTATTCAAAGATGGTACCTTTGCTGATTGAGGGAATAAAGGAGCAACAGCGACAGATTGAGGATCTAAAGAAAGAGAATCTTGAAGCAAAAAAACAAAACGAATCCTTGCTGAGAAGGTTAGAGAAACTGGAAGGCAAGTAAATGTTTGATGGTTTAAACGTTTAGATGTATAGAAAACTAAACTCCTAAATGCCTCAACTTCCCAAGCGCTTTCTCCCTTCCTTCCTTCGGAGGGGTAAGGGGAGGTCAACTTAAACAGCTAAACTTCTAAACGCCTAAACCTTTTTTAAATTTTAAATTTTTAATTCATAATCATGCAAAAATTACGTTTATTCATTTCCGCTATGACTATCGCCATTGCGGCTTTTTTTTGTACTAATCAAATTTTCGCCCAAACCGGCAATGTGGGTATTGGTACCACAACCCCTTTGGCACGTTTACACGTGACAGATAGTGCTGTGGTTTTTACCGGCTCGGCTACTTTGCCTGCAAATCCCTCAGCCCCTCCGGTTTCAGGTAGTGGCACACGTATGATGTGGTATCCGCAGAAAGCAGCGTTCAGGGTAGGGTTAGTTGATGGGGCTGATTGGGATAAAGACAATATTGGTAATTATTCCTTTGCTTCTGGGTATAACACAAGAGCTATTGGTAATTTTTCCACTAGTTTGGGTGCTAGTACGTTGGCTTCCGAAAATTTTTCCACCAG
>CANGYR010000016.1 GCA_947458275.1 Chitinophagaceae bacterium | reverse complement strand
CCGTCCCCCTCTCCTGAGTGAGAGGGGGTGGAGAGAATGAATCGCCCTAGAAAAAGTTTACAGTTTGGTAAATTAATTTTGTTTCTAGTTTACACAACACCCCTCCATTGGAGGGGCTGGGGGAGGTCAAAATGCTGCATCAGACCTCAGCCGCCCGTCCCCCTCTTCCAAGTGAGATGGGGTGGAGAGAAGCATAAGTCCAAACATTTATATATTTTTACAATGAATCAACAGCCAAATACATTTTGGCAAAACTATGGCCAGATTTAGAGTATCCTGTTTTTATCTTTTATTGCTTTTTTTCTTTCTTTCCATTGCTATAGCATTGTTGTTGCTGAAAGGGCATGCCGGTTCGTTTATCTTGCTTAATCAATATCATAACAAAACGCTTGATATATATATTGTGAATTTCACCTATGTTGGCGATGGTTTATTTTCGGTTTTTCTCGCTTTCGTTTTGTTCTTTTTTATAAAAACACAGCGACTGTCGATGGTTTTGCTGACTTCCTTTATTGTTTCCGGGCTGCTGGCTCAGTTGTTCAAACGAATCATTGATACACCCAGGCCAATAGCATATTTTACTATTGATCAATACAATAAATTTGTTGATGGTGTAAATAATGCCTCTGCACATAGTTTTCCTTCCGGACATACCACTTCGGCATTTGCCTTAGCTACTGTGTTGGCTTGTTATACCAACAACAGATTACTACAATTAGCATATCTTTTGCTTGCGGTTATTGTAGGGTATTCGAGGATTTATTTAGGACAACATTTTTTAACCGATGTAGTTGGCGGAGCTATTTTAGGGACATTGATTGCTTTGCTTTCTGTTAAAATTGCCAATGGAGTAAAACAAAAAAGACCCGTATCATTTATCTCCCAAAAGAACGCAAAAAGGGACAGCTAAACGAGTTACCGTATTTCTATTTTTACCGGGTCACAATTTAAAGTAGGTCCGAAAAGACTGCTAACACTCAATCCGAAGACTTGTTTCCCTTTTTCCAAATTTGGAAGTTTAAAGTTTATTGTCCTTTGAATTTTCCCTCCTCCTTTTATTTTTTCAATAGGCTCACTTAACGTTACATTTTGTAAAACAGGTTCTTTATCTCCGATGAAAACTGCCTTTATTTCTGCAGGGAATTCCGGGTGATTCATATTGAAAATATGGGAAGAGTGGTTGATGATGGTCACCGGAATACTTATTGAATCTCTTTCTGAAAATTCATGATTCGCACTTGTGAAGATAATTTCAAGTTGATTGGTAGTTTGTAAGTCGTTAGAAAAAAAGCCCTCAATTTCTTGGGTTCCTGATGGATACTTGATGGATTTATCTTTTACCCCGAGATGTAAAAAAACTTTTTTTCCTTTCATCCCTTCTTCTTTTCTCCACAAATCAAATTGAGTTTGTCTGCTGTAAAGAGAACTGATGACAGTAGATTCGTTGCCGGTAAAAAAATTATACAGTGATGGATTTTGAAATGATCCGGAGAAAACCACCGGACAGTCTCCGGCGATGCGATGTATCGCTTCTGTTTTTTCTTTTTTGCCATTGAAACCAATTCTTTCCGGCAGCAAGCCGCTGACCAGCAATATTCTTGCCATCAGCACGAGCAACAAAGACCAGCCCACGTATTTTTTTATATACCTAGATAATTTTTCATTTTCCATACTTGCTTCGGTGAGCAAAATAATCATTGGTATGGATGCGGCTACTGTCCAATGCGGTTCTGCATGTCCGCGAAAAGTAGTCAGTGCAAAAACTGTAATAAATCCGACGATGATGAAGTAAAGTGTACGTGCAAAATCGCCTGAAGGTTTTTTGGTAAACAACAGATAAACAACAGCACCGAAGGTGAAGGGGTTGAAAACGGCTATTTGATTGGGCAGGTATTCAAAAAAATAATTCCATTTGAATCCGGCTGAACGGTCTATCAGATGATAACGGAAACTGGGGAAGTGGTTGCTGTATTGCCAGTAAAAATGAGGAGATACCAGCATCAGAGCAACAATACCGGCAATCCAAAATTTGATATTCTTTAATAATTTGAAGTTTGACAATACCACCAGTATAATTAAAATAGCTCCCTGGTATTTACTGTATATTAACCCTGCCATGCTCAAAGCCATAAGGGCGGTTGTTTTTGCATTGGACTGGGAAAGAAAATTTTTATAGGACAATAAAAACAGTGCCGTAAAAAAAAGCAGCGGCACATCTGGTGTGGTAATGAATCCATAAACAGAGAACATCACCAGCGAAGCGGCGATGATAAAGAAATGAATGACAGCATTTTTTTGATCATCTTTTTTTGAAATGATTTTCCAGACAATCAACAGGGTAAGCGGTTGTAGCAAAATGGTGAAGAATCTTGCACCCAGATTACCGCCGAAGAATTGAGCACTCAAATAGTTCAACACACCCACCAACGGAGGGTGATCGAAATAACCCCAGTCGAGATTTTTTCCATACAAAGCATAATATGCTTCGTCTGCATTGATTTCAGTAAATATTCCTTGAAAAAGGTTTATGAAAAACCATCCCGCCAGCAATATGAAAAAAAGGCGGTGATATGAAGTTTGAGTTTGTTGCAATTGGACAATTTTTAGTGCAAAGATATTTGAAAAAGACGGCATCAACAGCGGAGTGACCTCACCCCAGCCCCTCTCCGAAGGAGAGGGGAGGATTTCTTTAGGCGAAATGAATAGTCCATGGTTTTAACTATGGGGTAATGTGGAGGTTTTATTCCTCCTTGTTGGTGTTATCGCCAATAAGAATATAGAGTACAATGCCTGAAAGAGAGGGTTGAAAGTGGTTGAATATTGTTGAATATGGTTGAAAATAGTTGAACAACCATCTCGCCCTTGTTGGTGTTATCACCAACAAGAATATAGAGTATAATGCATGATTGCTGTTGGTGATAACACCAACAGCGGCTCTTAACCTTAAACCATTAAACTATCAAACTCTTCAAACCTTTTTCAGCAACTTCAAATCGGGCTGTGCGTATTTATATACTTTAAAATAAATGGTTGTTTTGGTTTGATTCACGCCTTCAATCTTGCTGATATCATCTATAAAATCAACCAGATGGTCATTGTCGCGGCACATCACATCTACTTCGAGGTCGTAATCTCCGGATGTCATGGCCAGAAAACTGACTTCGGGTAGTTTGGCAATTTTTTGAGCTACTTTTTCTTTCATTGTTGCCGGTCTCACAAAAACGGCGATATGCGCATAACAGTGAAACCCCACTTTGTCGGGGTTAACTCTTCCAATTATATTTACTGTTCCATCTTCAATCAATTTATTGAATCGGGTACGGATGGTACCAATTGACACATTCAGTTTTTCGGCAATAACGGTGAAGGACATCCTGCCGTCTTTTTGTAAAAAAGATAAGATCTGAAAATCCAGTTCGTCTAGGGTGATTTTTTCCTGTGAGAGCATCGCTATTTTTTTGTGCAAAAATAAAATATTTTCTTATATTTATTATTTAATTGAAAAATTTGTAAATTTTTATTTTAAAAAATACATTTTCTTTAGCCAGGATAAGGCTTCAGAAGTTTAATGTTTCAGAGGTTTAAGGGTAAAGATTTTTGAAGTTCAATAATTCAATTTTAAAACTAAATAATAGATTATACATGAAGTATTCACCGACGAAAAATTACATCAACGGACAATTTGTTGATGCGTCTTCCGACAAAACTATAGACGTAATCTCTCCGGTTGACGGCACCTTGTTGTCGCGTGTCCCAATGTCAACATCCAAAGATCTGGATGATGCGGTGGCAGCAGCTAAAAAAGCCTTTCCATTATGGAGCAGAACGCCTATTAAAGAAAGAGTGCAGGTCTTTTTCAAGTATAAATATCTGCTGGAGCAACATCTCAAAGAACTCGCTGAATTGTGTAGTGAGGAGAATGGAAAAACTTACGGCGAGTCTGTTGCCGAAATTGAAAAATGTATCGAGCTTACCGAGTTTGCTACTTCTCTTCCTCAACTCATCACCGGCGAAGTCCTGGAAGTGAGCAGGGGCGTGGAATGCAGGACAGAGCATGCGCCTCTTGGTGTAGTGGCATCTATTGTGCCTTTTAATTTTCCAAGCATGGTACCCAACTGGACCATTCCGAATGCCATAGCATTGGGGAATTGCATGATTTTAAAACCTTCGGAAAAAGTGCCTTTGAGTTGTGGTAAAATTGCGCAATTGCTTAAAGAGGCAGGGCTTCCGGATGGTGTATTCAATATTGTGAATGGGGATGTTGCTATCGTAGAAGCCATCTGTGATCATCCCCGAATTGAAGCGGTGTCTTTTGTAGGCTCTACTAAAGTGGCCAAAATTGTTTACCAGCGCGCTACTTCAAACTATAAAAGATGCCTGGCTTTAGGCGGAGCAAAAAATCATTTAATGGTATTGCCGGATGCGATTCCCGGAATGACGGCGCAAAACGTTGTAGCCTCTATGAGTGGTTGTGCCGGGCAGCGCTGCATGGCCGCCAGTGCCATGGTGGGCGTAGGTAATGTTGATCACATCATTGAAAAAATATGTGATGAAGCGAAAAAAATTGTTCCGGGAGAAAACCTGGGCGCTGTAATCAATAAAGAATCTCAGCAACGTATTGAAAAATATATTACAGAAGCCGAGCAGCAAGGCGCCAAAATTTTAGTGGATGGCAGAAATGCTCATGTGAAAGGAAAAGAAAAAGGTACTTATGTAGGGCCAACTGTGATTGATTTCGTTACACCGGAAATGTCTGTTGCCACTGAAGAAATATTTGGTCCCGTTATCAGCATCATGCGCACCAATACCATTGATGAGGCATTGGTGATTGAGAATAAAAATCCATACGGAAATGCGGCAAGCGTGTTTACACAAAATGGAGGCGCCGCAAGATATATCATAGACAGAGCCAGTGCAGGTATGATTGGCGTCAATGTTGGTGTTCCAGTTCCGCGAGAACCATTTTCTTTCGGCGGATGGAATGAAAGTAAATTTGGTGTGGGAGATATCACCGGAAAAAGTTCTATTGAATTCTGGACCAAACTAAAAAAGAGTACCACCAAGTGGAATCCCGATGCCGGCGTAAACTGGATGAGTTAATTATTTTATTAAAGATATAATTATGGAAGAAACACTGACCATGTCTGAAACAAAAGAGATAGTACAACATAACCTTGACTATACGCTGTTTTCGTGGAGTAAACAAAAAGGACAAAATCCTATTGCAGTTAAATATGCGAAAGGCGTTTACCTGTATGATTTTGACGGCAACCGCATCATTGACTTTTCATCGGGATTGATGAATGTAAATATTGGTCATGGTAATCAGCGTATAACCGATGCCGTTGTAAAGCAAATGCAGGAAGTGAGTTATGTTACTCCAAGTTGTGTAACAGAAGTGCGCGGTCTGCTTGGAAAAAAGCTGGCGGAGATTTGTCCGGGCGATTTGAACAAAGCATTTTACACGCTATGTGGCGCTACATCCATCGAAAATGCCATCAAGCTGGCAAGATTGTACACCGGTAAACATAAAATTCTCACTAGATATCAATCCTATCATGGTGCTTCCATCGGCGCTATTTCTGCCGGCGGCGATCCGAGAAAAATTCCTGTAGATGCGCAACAGGCGCCGAATTTCGTGCATTTCGATCTTCCTTATTTTTATCGCTGGGAATACGGCGAAGAAAATTTATTGAAAGAATCCGTTGCGCAATTGGAGAGAATCATCGCCTATGAAGGTCCCGGAACTATTGCGGCTATTTTACTCGAAGGCGAATCCGGATCATCGGGTTGTTTGCAATATCCAAAAGGATATCTAAAAGCAGTCAGACAAATTTGCGATAAACATGGAATTCTTCTCGTTATAGATGAAGTCATGAGTGGTTTCGGAAGAACCGGCAAATGGTTTGGTTTTCAAAATCATGATATTGTTCCCGATATGATTGCCATGGCAAAAGGACTTACCTGCGGGTATCTGCCGTTCGGATGTTTGATGGTGTCAGATAAAATTGCTGCGAAATATGATGATGCTGTTTTGCCGCTTGGCTTGACATATTCGGCGCACCCTGTAAGTTGTGCAGCCGCGCTGGAGACGTTGAAAATTTATGAAGATGAAAAATTAATTGAGAATGCTGCGGCAATGGGTCAATATGTTACTCGAAGAATGCAGGAAATGATTGCCAAACATCCGTCGATTGGTAATTTCAGAACAACTGGATTGCTCGGTTGTATCGAGGTGGTTAAAAGCAGAACAACTAAAGAGCCCATGGCTCCTTTCAATGCAGCTCCGGCTGATATGGTGGTGATGAATAAAGTGGCTGCTAAAATTAGAGAACTGGGTATGTACACTTTTGTTCGCTGGAGCTATATTTTTGTCGCTCCTCCACTGTGCATTACCGAAGCGCAGATAGATGAAGGGTTGGCGATTATCAGCGAAGCGTTGAAAATTGCAGATGAACATGTCACCCATTAATTGTTGCATCTAAATTATTCATGAGTCAAGAAAAGAATCATAACACACTGATCAACGAAGACCTCGCTCCGATTGAGCAGCATCAGCGCAAATGGGGTACATGGAACTATGCTGCGTTGTGGATCAGTATGAGTTTGTGCATTCCTACTTACATGCTCGCCAGTTCTTTGATTGAAGGCGGCATGAACTGGTGGCAGGCCATCCTTACCATTTTTATCGGCAATTCTATTGTCTTAATTCCGATGATTCTGAACGGACACGCCGGCGCCAAATACGGGATTCCGTTTCCGGTGCTGGTACGTACAAGTTTCGGAACAAAAGGAGCAAATATACCTGCATTGCTTCGGGCGATTGTTGCCTGCGGATGGTTTGGCATTCAAACCTGGATTGGTGGCGCTTCTATCTATAATTTGCTGAGAGCATGGAATCCTTCCCTTGCTGAAATAGATAATACCGGATTGTTTCCGCAGGCACTTCCCATGATTTGCTTTTTAGGATTCTGGCTATTGAATATGTTTGTTGTGTACAAAGGTGTCGACAGTATAAAAAAACTGCTCGTGTTCAAAGCATTTTTTTTACCTGTTGCTGCCTTCGCTTTGCTGATATGGGCGATAGTTGCCGCTAAAGGATTAGGACCCATATTAAATCAGCCGTCCAAATTCAATTCATCTTCCGAATTTTTCGCTTACTTTTTTCCTGCACTCACAGGCATGGTAGGTTTTTGGGCTACATTATCTCTAAATATTCCAGACTTCACAAGATATGCTACTTCACAAAAAGCGCAGGTGAACGGACAAATTATCGGACTGCCACCGGCAATGACATTTTTTGCTTTTGTTGGTGTAGTAGTAACTTCTGCTACGGCAATTATTTACGGTAAATCTGAATGGGACATTGTGAAAGTAGCCGGTATGTTTGAAAGCAAGTTGGTGGTTTCTATTGCAATGATTGGCATTATAATTTCAACGCTTGCCACCAACATCGCCGCCAACATTGTAAGTCCTGCAAATGATTTTGCGAATCTCGCTCCGCAAAAAATCAATTTCAGATTGGGTGGATACATCACCGGTATTATCGGTGTGCTTATTTTTCCCTGGAAATTGATTGCAGATCCCAACGGTTATATTTTCACCTGGCTGATTGCTTATTCCAGTTTACTCGGACCAATAGGCGGCATCATGATTGCAGATTATTTTTTCATCAGAAAGAAAGAATTGGTTGCAAATGATTTGTATGATAACGAAGGTGTTTATAAATATAGCAGTGGATATAATTCCAAAGCTATCATTGCATTGCTGGTTGGAATACTGCCCAATGTTCCGGGTTTTTTACTGCAAGTAAAATTCCTTGATGCAAATACATTCCCAGTTTGGATTACCCAACTGTATAACTATGCATGGTTTGTGGGATTTGCAGTGAGTGCAGTAGTCTATTATTTATTAATGAAAAAACGATAAACTTCAACTATTACATGAGTATCTTAATTAAAAACGGAAGAGTTGTTACGGTTGACTCTGACTCCATTGCCGACATTTACATTGAAGGCGAATCAATTGTTGCCGTAGGAAAAAATTTGCAGCATCAAGCTGATGAGGTGATTGATGCTTCGGGCAAACTTGTCATCCCCGGAGGCATTGATCCGCATGTACATCTAGAAATGCCTTTCATGGGAACTTTTTCCAGCGATAATTATGAAACCGGTACCCGAGCGGCTTTGTTTGGCGGGACCACCATGGTCATTGATTTTATTTTACAGAAACAGGGCAGTAGTCTGCAGGCAGCGCTGGACGAATGGAAAGGAAGATCTGATGGCAATGCTGTGGGTGATTACAGTTTTCATATGGCTGTCACGGATTACAACAGCGAGACAAAAAAAGAAATTAAAAAAATGATTGAAGAAGAAGGCATTACTTCCTTCAAAACTTTCATGGCTTATAAAGGCGCGTTGATGATTGATGACAGGCAAATGATTGGCTTGATGGAAGAAGTAAAAAAGCATGGTGGCATCATCAATGTGCACGCTACCAATGGCGATATGATAGATTATCTCGTGCAAAAATTCAAAGATGAAGGAAAGACGGCGCCATTGTATCATTATTTGTCTCAGCCCGAAATAACAGAAGCGGAAGCCAGCGGTCGTTTTACAGACATCTCCAACTATACAGGTTGTCCTGGATATATCGTTCACCTTACTTGCGAAGGCGCCTTGAATGCGGTAAGAAATTCAACCAGAAGAAATCAGACGGTGTTTGTTGAAACTTGTATTCAGTATTTGGTGCTGGATGCAAGTCTCTATGAAAAAGATTTTGAAGGTGCCAAATGGGTGATGAGTCCGCCATTGAGACAGAAAAAAGATCAGGACACTTTGTGGGCCGGTATCAATCAGGGCTTAGTGCAGGTGGTAGCCACCGACCATTGTCCTTTTATGTGGGAACAAAAATTATTGGGCAAAAATGATTTCTCTAAAATACCTAACGGGCATCCTGCAGTGGAAAACAGAATGGAACTATTATTCAGTGAGGGTGTGGTCAAAAATAAAATTTCGCTAAATAAATATGTAGAAGTAGCCAGTACTAATGCCGCTAAAATTTTCGGGATGTTTCCGAAAAAAGGAACCATTGCCGTAGGAAGCGATGCCGATATCGTCATTATGGATCCTAATGAGCAGCATACTATTTCGGCAGCGACGCATCACATGAATGTGGATTACAGTGCTTATGAAGGTTGGCAATTAACCGGAAAAGTAAAAACAGTTTTATTAAGAGGTAAAGTAGTGATTGATAAAAACAGTTGTACGGTGGAAAAAGGCTACGGCAAATTCATTAAGAGAAATAAAGTTTCTCAAAAATTATAAAAGCCATTTTATTATGCCAAGAATAATCAGATCCGGTCTCATTCAGGTTAGTCTTCCAATGACAGAGGGAGAAGGAACGGTGGACGAAATCAAGGAAGCGATGTTTCAAAAGCACATTCCTTTTATTGAAGAGGCGGGAAAGAGAGGCGTGCAGATTCTTTGTTTTCAGGAAATATTCAACACGCCCTATTTCTGCCCGGGTCAGGACAGTAAATGGTACGCTTCTGCCGAAACAGTTCCTGGTGCCACAACAGAAAGACTGGCCGAGTATGCGAAAAAATACAACATGGTCATCATTGCGCCTGTGTATGAAAAAGAGCAGGCGGGTGTTTTGTATAATACCGCCGCAGTGATTGATGCAGATGGAACTTATTTGGGCAAGTATAGAAAGAATCACATTCCTCATACAGGAGGCTTTTGGGAAAAATATTTTTTCAAGCCGGGCAATCTGGGCTATCCCGTTTTTCAAACGCGATATGCCAAGGTAGGAGTATACATCTGTTATGACCGTCATTTTCCCGACGGAGCTAGGTGCTTAGGTTTGAATGGCGCTGAAATTGTGTACAATCCTTCTGCCACAACAGTGGGGCAGTCGCAATATTTATGGAAGCTCGAACAGCCGGCACATGCGGTGGCAAACGGATATTTTATGGGCTGCATCAATCGTGTAGGAACAGAAGCGCCTTGGAATCTGGGTAAGTTTTATGGAACATCTTATTTCGTTAATCCGCTCGGAGAAATTTTTGCACAGGCATCTGAAGACAATGACGAATTGCTGGTAGCCGATTTTGATCTTGATTTGATTGAGACCGTAAGAAGTAAATGGCAATTTTTCAGAGACAGAAGACCAGAAACGTATAAACCAATTACTGATTTATAAAATCATATAAAAAATACAACTCAAAAAAAATAACATGGCAATACTTGCAAACAGACTTACCGAAGAGCAGTACAGGGAAAATTTTTCCGACATTCATCCTCCATTTGAAACAATGGATGCTGCGGCAGTAGAGGCGAATCGTTGTTTATTTTGTTATGATGCGCCCTGTATGAAAAGCTGTCCTACCAGTATTGATGTGCCTAAGTTCATCAAACAAATTTCTACTCAGAATATCAAGGGGAGCGCGCATACAATTTTTTCTTCCAACATCATGGGAGCAGGATGCAGTAAAGTTTGTCCGGTTGAAAAACTTTGCGAGGGCGCCTGTGTATATAATTTAATGGATGAAGATCCTATTCCCATTGCCAAATTGCAACGCTACAGCACAGAGATGGCTATGGAGAAAAAGTGGCAATTATTCAAACGAAAAGAAAGTACCGGTAAAAAAGTGGCTATCGTTGGAGCAGGGCCTGCAGGATTGAGCTGCGCGCATGTATTATCACGTGAAGGCATAGACGTAACAATTTATGAAAAAGAAAAATTGGGTGGAGGATTGATGACCTATGGTATCGCTGCATATAAGGTTACGCCACAGTTTTGCAAAGATGAGGTGGATTATATCTTGTCAATCGGTGGCATTTCAATTAAATATGGACAGGAATTGGGAAAAGATGTTACCATTGAATCGCTTCAGAAAGATTATGATGCGGTGTATCTGGCCATTGGCGTTGGATTGGCCAGACAATTAGAAATTCCCGGAGAAAATCTTCACGGAGTAGTGGATGCCATCAGCTTCATTTATGATATACGCGACAATGGATTCAGCAAGGTGCCGGTTGGAGATAAGGTTGCCGTAATAGGAATGGGCATGACCGCCATCGATGCTGCCACTCAGGCGAAAAGACTGGGGGCGAAGGAAGTTACGATGTTGTATCGCAGAACGCAGGAAGAGATGCCATGCACAGAGGTAGAGCTTGATATAGCTAAGTTAGATGGCTGTAATATTATCTGGCTAGCTGCACCAAAAGAAGTAATGGGTGAAAATGGGAATGTTAAAGCGTTGGTTGCTGAAAAAATGAAATTAGGTGAGCCCGATGCTTCGGGAAGAAGATCGCCGGTTTCAACAGGAGAGATCTTTACACTGGATGTAGACATGGTGATTAAAGCTGCGGGACAAACACCTTTTACTCAGTTGGTAGATGCTATGTCAGTTAAAAACAAGAGCGGTAAAATTCAGGTTGACGGACAGTCAACGAATCTGAAAGGAGTATTTGCCGGTGGCGACTGTGTTAATGGAGGTAAAGAAGTGGTAGATGCCGTTCAGGCCGGAAAAGATGGGGCTAAGGCGATTATTAATTTTTTAGTTTGATTAAAAAATAAAATAGACCAATAACAATACTATCATTTAAAATATTTAGTCATGGCAGATATCAGTTCAAATTTTTTAGGAATAAAATCACCTAATCCTTTCTGGTTGGCCAGTGCGCCTCCAACAGATAAAAAAATAAATGTGCTTCGTGCCTTTGAAGCCGGCTGGGGTGGTGTGGTGTGGAAGACACTGGGCTCTCAGGTGAAAAATGTTTCTTCTCGTTACTCTGCTGTAAACTATGGCGGACATAAAGTAATGGGATTCAATAATATTGAACTCATCAGCGATCGTCCGTTACACATCAATCTTAAAGAAATCGAAGAATGTATCAAACTTTTTCCTGACAGAGCGATGGTGGTTTCTCTGATGGCAGATAATAACAGAAATAGCTGGCACGAGTTAATCAAGAAAGTAGAAGATACCGGTGCTCATGGATTTGAATTGAATTTCGGTTGTCCGCATGGCATGACAGAAAGAGGAATGGGTGCGGCAGTTGGACAGGATCCTGAAATCGCCAAAATGGTAGTGGAGTGGGTGATGGAAAAAGCAACGATTCCTGTTATAACAAAACTTACGCCCAATGTGCACTCGGTTGTACCTACAGGCAAAGCGGTGGTTGAAGCCGGAACAAATGGATTGTCGCTCATCAATACAATACAATCTGTAACGGGAGTTGATTTGGATACACTGGTGCCCAATCCTTATGTTGCAGGTAAAAGTGTATTTGGTGGTTATTGCGGACCTGCAGTTAAGCCCATTGCTTTAAAATTTCTTACTACGATAGCACAGGATGAAACAACGAAGAAGGTGCCCATTTCGGGAATTGGAGGAGTGAGTACATGGAAGGACGCTGTGGAGTTTATGTTGCTCGGAGCCAGTAATGTACAGGTTTGTACAGCTGCTATGAAACATGGTTTCAGAATTGTGGAAGATATGGCTGAAGGATTGAGCAACTGGATGGATGAAAAGGGTTACAAAACACTGAATGATTTTATCGGAAAATCAGTGAACAATATTGTTCATTGGGAAGATTTGGATATCAACTATCATCACATTGCCAAAATCAATCAGGATAAATGTATTCACTGCGGATTATGTTACATCGCCTGTGAAGACACCTCACATCAATCCATTAATCTTGCATATGGTAAGCCATACAATACTTATACTGTAAAAGAAGAAGAATGTGTTGGCTGTAATTTGTGTCAATTGGTTTGTCCGGTTACCGATTGTATCACCATGGAGGAGCACAGGGTTGCACCGGAATACCTTAACTGGATTGAATTTCAGAAAAAAGGATTGCCTTTAAATGACCATTAATAAATTAATTTATTTCTCTAAAAAAAGTTTGTATACGTGAAGATCAATGCAAATCGCCTGAAGCAGCATTTCGAATCCATGTCATTAATCGGAAAGATTGGAGAGACCGGCACATGCCGACCGGCACACAGTCCGGAAGAGAAGCAAGCCTTTGAACTGGCAGCCTCCTGGATGAAAGAAGCGGGCATGACAACGCGCATTGATAACTTCGGAAATTTAATTGGAACATTGAAAGGCAAGCGCCCCGAACTTCCGATTTTGATGATGGGTTCTCATCTCGACTCCCAACCTTATGGCGGTCGCTTTGATGGCGTTGCCGGTGTGTTGTGTGGTATTGAGGCCGTTGCTACCTTAACCGAAAATGGAATAACACCTGACAGAACGATTGAAGTGGTATCCTTTGCTGATGAAGAAGGATGGAGATTCAATAAGGGTCTTTTTGGATCAAAAGGAATTTTGGGAAAAAACACCGAAGAAGATGCCCTTCGAAAAGACAAAGATGGTATTTCAAGGATTGAAGCATTGAAAGCATTTGGTTGTGATGTAAATAATTTCAAGGAATCAATTTATCCCGAAGGAAGTATTTATTGTTATCTGGAATTGCATATAGAACAAGGGCCGGTTCTGGATATAGCCAAGAAGCCAATAGGAATTGTAACGGGCATTTCCGGTCCGTTATGGCTAACGGTAACGCTTAAAGGACAAGCGGGACATACGGGATCCGTTCCTATGCCGCTGAGAAAAGATGCATTATTAGGCGCCGCTGAAATAATAGTTGCGCTGAATCAGATTGCCACACAAGTGAAAGAAAATCCGACTGTTGGAACCGTTGCCACCATCAATGTATTTCCTGCCAGCAGAAATATCATTGCGGAGGAAGTTCAATTTACTTTAGATTTAAGAGACATTGATTTAGAGCGCCGCAACCGTTATGAAAAACAGCTCTACGATAAAATTGAAGAGATTACAAAGAAAAACGGACTTACATACAGCATAAAGGAGGACACCAACAGCGAGCCAAGATACTGTGCCGACTGGATTAAATCTATCATTCGAGATAACTGTAATAAATTAAATTTGGATGCTCCCGAATTGATGAGCGGACCTTTCCACGATGCATTGCCACTTTCTTATGCCTGCGATTATGGGATGATATTCGTGCGCTGCAAAGACGGCATCAGTCACAATCCTTTAGAGTTCTCTTCAGATGAAGATTTGGCTTTGGGTGCAAATGTATTATTAGGAACAGTTGTTGATATTTGTTCCAAAGGAACAAATATCGTTTAGATGGTATAGGTGTTTAGGGGAGTATTTATTCAATAAAAAAGCCGGAGGATTATCCTCCGGCTTGATATTTAAATTGATGTGCTATTTGCTGAATGTGATCCAAACTTCAGTGGTTACATTTTCCCCCTGTATAATTTCAGTTGATTTTTGATATAAAATCAAACTATTGCTTGTCAGCGTTTTTATATCAAAAGTTTCAGGATTAGTAAAAGTACTTGAAGATGATGTAGTCAGAGTGTTACCTGTAATTTTGTAATATTCGGTGGTGCATACATTTGTTGACTCACAAAAAATTATTGTGCCGTCTGACTTAGCTTCATAAGTTTCCCCATTACCAGGTTCAGTTTGTTCTTGTGGAGTAGGAAGAAAGGCCGCAGAGATTTTAGCTTTTGTGTTTAGTAAAGTCCATTTACCTAAAATAGAAGCGCTTGTAGAACCACTTGAGTCTTTTTTACAAGAGATTTGAGACAAGCAAATGAACAAAAATGCAAGAAGTGATAAATTTTTGATACGCATAATTGATGATTTAAATGATTGAATGTGTTTATATCTACAATGGTAACAATTTATTTCAACATCAAAAAATCATTTTTCAACTTCAAGATATTCAATACAAGAAAGCGGATAATTCTGCTTTTCAGTCTCATGCATAAAACACAAGCTGCCGCCTTGTGTTTTCACATGTAGCGCCAGTGCTTACGTATCTAATCTAAACCATCTAAACTCCTAAACTAACAAACCTACTCCTCGTGGCGCTTTTCCGCCTTAGCAAAAAACACATGCAGCAACTGTGGGAACAGAGCGTTGATGGTATCCGTCACTCCTGAAGGTGATCCCGGTGAAGTTAGCACCAGGCTATTTTTAATAAAACCGCAGATGCCTCTTGACAACATAGAATAAGGCGTTCTTTCCTGACCGTATCTTCTTGCCAGTTCCATGACTCCGGGAATTTCTCTTTCTAACAGCGGCTTGATTGCATCGGGAGTAATATCCTTCGGGGAGAGTCCGGTTCCACCTGCGAACAGGATGATATCGCATCCATTGTCGCTGAGCGATAGTGCTTCACGTTGGATGGCAGCAAAATTGTCGGGGATGATGATTAACGAAGCCGAGAGGCCATGT
Source organism: Chitinophagaceae bacterium (assembly GCA_947458275.1). Taxonomy (GTDB): domain Bacteria; phylum Bacteroidota; class Bacteroidia; order Chitinophagales; family Chitinophagaceae; genus Ferruginibacter. The sequence goes on along the minus strand of CANGYR010000016.1, from coordinate 40,051 downwards.
TTCTTTAACAACTCAACTGCAATCACACCTGATTTGTCTTCCGATTTTTTTTCATACACACTATCTGAGCACACAACAACTGTACAAGTCTGCTGATTTTCTTCGTTGTATTTTAATTTATCCGACTTACCTCCTGTTTTACTCAACAGTTTGATGGATTTTATTTCAATGTTTTTATCTATTGGCTTTAGCATATCATACATCGTCAGTGCTACGACCGAAGCGCCATGCATGGCTTCCACTTCAACGCCGGTTTTGTATATGGTATGCACCTCTACATGTATTTTAATATCAAGTCCATCAATACTATAGGTGATAGAGGAAAACTCAACAGGTAGTGGGTGGCAGTCGGGAATGATATCGCTTGTTTTTTTGACAGCCAAAAGACCGGCAGCTCTGGCGAATTCAAAAACATCTCCTTTGGGGATTCTTTTATTTTTTATGGCCTCAATTGTCTCGGCTGAAGAGGTGCTGACTGTAGCTTCGGCAATTGCTTTTCTTAAACTATTTTGTTTATGCGTTATGTCTACCATGACTAATTATTTATTTTCCATTGTGATGTTTCATCTGAAAAAATTTCTTTTCCCCAGATGGGCAATTCCTTTTTTATTCTCTCTACCAGTTCATTGCAGGCGTCTATTGCTGCTTTTCTGTTTTTTGAAGAGGTAAATACAAACAGGCAAATTTCACCGACAGAGACTTTTCCCAAGCTATGATAAACATGCATGCAGGTAAGATTGTACTTTGCGAATATCTCTTCCCTGATAATACTCATCTGTTCATTGGCCATATCCTCGTAGCTGGTATATTCTATTGCATTTACTTCTTTTCCATCAATCACATCGGCTCTTACTTGTCCTAAGAAAATACTATGGGCACCAATAGAAGTTTTGGATTGATGCGACTCAATGCTTTTCCCGATGAAAGAAGCATTGATGGCTCCATTGATGAATATGTTTTTTTCTTTTTTCAATGCTTTATTCTTTACATTAAGTCTACAATATATGTCTCGTTCGTTAATGAATCATAAGTCAATAACTTATTAATAAGCGGCGTTCCAATTCCGGCAATCAGTTTTATTGCTTCGTTTGCCTGCATCGTTCCGATAATTCCGCACAGCACTCCAAGTACACCATTCGCCTCGCAGTTCGGTAATTCACTTCCTGCTGAAAGATTCGGAAAGATATCTCTGTAGGAAATGGCTTTGCTATTAGTTTCATCAACATAATTTAATATGGCAACCTGTCCCTGATACTCATGAATGGCGCCTAGAACAAAAGGTTTATTTAAAAAAACACAGGCATCATTAATAGTATAACGCGCTTCAAGATTGTCTGTCGCATCAATTATAACATCATACTTACTTATAATTGCGTTTACATTTTCTTTTTCTATTTTTTCGAGATAAGATATGATTTCTATCTCCGGATTAAGATTCGACAAATAATTTTTTGCTTTCTCTGCCTTATAGGCACCGATATCATTTGCAGTATAAAGAATTTGTCGGTGTAAGTTGGTCAGGCTCACCTTGTCGAAATCTGCAATGCCGATTGTACCTATACCTGCGGCAGCGAGGTATTGCAATGCGGGACAGCCCAAACCTCCCGCTCCGACGACAAGTACCTTTGATTGCAAAAGCTTCTCCTGTGCAGCAGCACCAAATCCTTTTAATAACAACTGACGAAAATATCTGCCGGAAATCTTGCTTTGCATATTATCCTCCTGAAAAAGGCGGCAATAAAGCTACCGTTGAGTTAGGTAAAATGGTTTCGTTGGTGGCAATCTTTTTATCTATGCTGATCATAAATATTTTTTCAGCTAAGGCGGGATAAGCATCAAGCAACTTTACTTTCAGGGTTTCGATGTTATTTACATCCTCCAGCGTAAAACTGCTTCCCGTAATATCAGCAATAGATCCAAATGAGCGTATAGTTGTTTTCATCTGCATGTAATTATTTATGCGGCAGTGAATAAAAGTTTATATGAAGCCATCAGCAAAGTAACGGAGAGGAGATATTTCAGCACAGTATTATTGAATTTCTTTGAACCCAAATACGATCCGATAACTCCGCCTGAAAATGCTATTCCTACCAAAACAATTACATTGCTACTGAAATGCATCCCTTTTATTAATTGTCCGGCCAAACCGGATAACGAATTTACAAAAATAAACAAGGCACTGATGCCTGCTACTTTTTTCATATCACACCACTTCAATAATAGTAATACCGGAGATAAGATTACGCCTCCGCCAATGCCTATCAAGCCAGATAAAAAGCCAATACCACCACCTATTGCCAGAGACATTCCGGTATTTGAATTCTTTGTTTCAAATTCGACATTATTCTTAAAGAGGATAAATCGTAAAGCGGGAAAAAGTAACAAGATGCCGAGAATTCTTTTGTATATCAATGGATCTATTTTCAGGGAACCGCCCCAAAATGAAAAAGGAATAGAAGCGATGGCAAAAGGAATAAAGATTTTCCAACTGAAATGGCCTCCTCTGTAATATTGAATAAACGCTACAGCTGAGACGAAAAGATTCAATAATAATGCAGAGGGCTTCATAACCTCCGGTGTAAAACTAAATAACGCCATCAACGCCAGATAGCCACTTGCTCCGCCATGACCAATAGATGCGTATAAAAACGCAACAAGGAAAAGCAATAAATAAAATAGTATATCCGGACTCATCTTTAAATGCTATGGCAATAAATGTACTTCAATATTTTCGCCGGCTTTCACTTCGGTTCTTTCTTCTTCAATCACTATCAGACAATTCGCCCTTGCGAAAGAACTCATTTTGTATGACTCTTGTCCTTGCAGCATCTTAACTTCATTTCCTTCATGCCATCCTTTTAGAAAATGAGTAAGGCCTGCCGGCTTTCTGAATTCATTCGTTAAAGTACAGCTGATATTTTTTAATGCATGTCTTTGACCGGTCATTTTTTCTATAGCTAACAATACATATTCATAAAAACAGGTGAGTACAGAAGCGGGATTGCCGGGCAATCCAAATATAACTTTATTCTCTTTTTTTCCGAAGAACAATGGTTTTCCCGGCTTTTGCTTTATTCTGTGAAAAAGTTTTTTTACGCTGCAATTTTCACTTGCACGAATAACAAAATCATAATCTCCCACACTTACTCCGCCGGTAATTAAAATTAAATCTGATTGCTGAATGCATTTTTCTAAAGTATTAGTCAATTGATCAAGCACATCATTTACATAACTTACTTTAATATCAAAGATTTGTTGTTTGTTAAGGGCCGCTATCAATGCAAATGAATTGGACTCATAAATTTTTCCGGTAGTCAAATCATTACCGGCTTGCTGCAATTCATTGCCGGTAATAATGATACTGACTGAAGGATTGGGTGTGACTAAAACTTCGGAGATGCCCATGCCTGCCAGAAAAGCAACTGCACCTGCATTCAGTATATTTTCTTTTTCAAGCGCCAATGAACCTTTTGTTATTTCTGACCCTTCTGTTCTGGCATTGCTGCCTTTTTGAATGTTATTGTCTTCAATAATAAGAAAGCCATCTTTTTGGATGGTCTTTTCCTGCATCACGACTGTATCTGCGCCAAGCGGAACAGGAGCGCCTGTGAAAATTCTGATGGCTTTATTGTTTGTAATGATTGTACTTGAGTCGCTGCCGGCCTGGATCTCTCCTTCAATAAACAGTTGGTTGTTTTTTTTCCATTCATCAAAACAAAAAGCATAGCCGTCAACAGCAGACTGATTAAACGGCGGCATATTTATCGGACTGTAAATATCTTCTTTAAGTAATCTTCCGAGCGCTTCACTCAATGGCAATCGCTTCGGCTCCAATGGAGCAATGTTTTCAAGGATGATATTTTTTGCTTCTTTTACCGATATCATTATTTATCCTCCGATGTTAATCATTGATCTGTTGAAAATATTATCGGGATTCAAATCTTCAAAGTTTTTGTCGAATTGACCGCCTAATTCTTTCTTTTTATTCAGAATATTTATTTTAATTAATTCGATTACATCTTCACCATTTCTGAAGGGTGTAAGTAAATCTGTTTCATCTCCTGAAAACAGACAGTTTTTTAGTTTGCCGTCTGCCGTAAGCCTGATTCGATTGCAAGTACTGCAAAATGGCGCACTCATGGTGCTTATAACGGAGAAGCTGCCGGCATGTCCTTTTACAGTATAGTTTTTCGCTGTATCGTTTTTCTCGTTTTCAATAGGAGTGAATGTGAATCTGGCTTCAATGACACCAAGAATTTCCTGCCAGGTAAAAACTTTATTACTCGTCCATTTGTTTCCGGTGAATGGCATAAATTCTATAAAACGAATATGAACAGGACTATCTTTCGTCCATTCAACAAAATCAATTATTTCATCATCATTAATACCTTTCATGACCACTACATTTACCTTTACACGTAGACCTCTGTCAATCATCAATTCAATATTCTTATGAACAACATCAAACTGATCTCTTTTAGTAATAAAGATAAATCTATCACGATTGAGTGTATCAAGACTTATATTGATTCCTTTGATGCCTGCATTAGAAATGGTATCTGCAAATTCATGTAGCCGGGTTCCATTGGTGGTTATATGAAGTGTTACAGGTAAAGCAGCCAGTGATTCAATGATTTCACCGGCATCTTTTCTTATCAAGGGCTCTCCACCGGTCAATCGTATTTTGTTAACTCCCAATGCAACGAAAGTTTTAGCCAAAGAAATGATTTCATCTTTCTGCATCAATTTTGCTGAAGGGGTAAAATCGTATTCATCTTCGGGCATACAATAGAAGCACCGAAAATTACAATTATCAGTCAATGAAATTCTAAGGTAATTATGACTGCGTCCAAATGAATCTAAAAGCATAATATTTTTTCAATCTCTGCAATTAACAAATCCAGCTATTAAACATTGTGAAAAATTTCCAATCCGAATTGATACGAAACAAATTTAACCAATAATTCAAGGATTGCTTTCTTTATTTATTCTGCCGCTCGGCAAAATCTTATTTTTTTCTCTGATAATTTCAGCTACAATACTAACAGCGATTTCTTTAGTTGTCTGGCTGAATATATTTATTCCTATCGGAGCAAATACTTTACTTAAAATATTGTCATCAAAACCTTCTTCTTTAAGCTCCTCAAACAATTTTTTGATTTTATTTTCACTTCCCAGCATTCCCAGGTAATAAAATGATTTTCCGAGTAGTTGTTTAAGCACCAACTTGTCGGTCCGATACCCTATTGTCATAATCACTACAAAATCCGAAGGAGTTGCCTTCAGATAATTTTCAATAGCACCATAATCAACCAGATGCTTCTCATCGGCAAAAATATTTTCCTCTAAAGTGTTTAAATCTATTCTGTCGTCATATACGTGTACATAAAAACCAAGCATATGCATTAATTCAGAGAGTGCAAGACTGACATGTCCTCCGCCGATAATGTGAATGACGGAGCGATGATTAACTGCTTCCTGATATTGCCATTCTTCAGATGTTTTATAGAAGAACTCGCTTTTTAATTCAGCAATTATTTCAATGCCATTTGGAGAAATTTTAAAAAACTGTTGACTTTCCGCGTTGCTGTCTTTTAAGGTTTTAATTGTATGAATATCGGCTGAACTTAAAGGAATAAAAGCAATTTTCTGGCTGCCGGAACAAATCATGCCGGATTGTTGGGCAGCATGTTCTTTGTCGTGAAACTGCTCCATTACTGAAACAGCCATATTATCATCTTGAAGTAAAGATTTAGCTTTCTCCACTAGTTTAAATTCCATGATACCGCCGCCGATTGTACCAGAAAAATCATCATCTGAAGAGACTGCCATTTTAAATCCTCTTCTTCCCGGTGAACTTCCTTTGCTTTCAAGTACACAAAGGAGAATTACCTTTTGAGAGGCGATAAGTTTTTGGCGTATAAACTCCCAGATTTGCAACCTTTATTTTTTTCTGTTTTCCAAAATCTTTTTGAAAGAACGTCCGCGTATTTCATCGAGGGTGAGTCCGGTTGCCATTACTTCTTCTTCAGTAATTGCTCCGCTGTTTAATGCACGAAGGAAATAATTCAGCAATCCCTGTCCTGTCGCGGCATCGTCAAATACATCTCCGATTAATGTTGCCCTTGCAGCTTTATCAACAAATGTTTTCAATCTTTCTACGGCATCGTCATAGCTTTCCAGAAAAAATGCATAAACGGCAGTATAACGCATAGGAAATTGTCCCGGATTCAAATCCCATCCCTGATAAAATCCATTCCACAATGAATGGCGTATATGATCGTATCCTTTTTTCCAAGCGCGCCAAACAACTTCTCTGTTTTCCTGTAATTGTTCAGCAGTGAGATTTTCACCTCTATGCGGACCGATGGGCATGGTATTGGTAGCGCCATCACTTAACCAAATGCCGGTATGAGCAAGGGCTACTTTGGTCATGTGGTGCGCAAAATCACAAACCGGATGATCCATTTCTTGATAACGGGCAGTGATGCTGCAGGAAGCCGTATAGTCGTATGTCCCGAAATGCATTGCAATACATCTTCCGTTGCTCGCCTCTATAAATTTATAGAGTGGGTTTGTGCCGTCAATTGCCATGATAGATTGTGTAGTTTCTACCATCATCTCCATCTTTAAACTTCCTTTTGCGAGCTTTAATTCTTCTTCCAGAATATCGAAGAAACCTGCAAGCGTAGCGGGTTGTTCAGGAATGGTAACCTTAGGTAACATCACCACAAAGTTTTCCGGCAACAGGCCATTGGTTTCATTTACCAATGTACTCACAAAAATATCCAGCGTTCTCAATCCTCTTTCTTTCATTTCTTCTGTAAAAGGTTTGATGCGAATACCGATGAAAGGAGATAAAGTTTTTTCTTTCATTCCTCTTGCTACTTCTTTTGCAGCGAATGCGGCAGTTTCATCTTCTTCCTCATTGCTCCTGTTGCCATAACCATCTTCAAAGTCAATACGAAAATCTTCAATGGCTTCCGATTTTAATTTCGCAATTACTTTATGATATATTTTACTGCTGAAATCTGATTTATTGTCCAATCCGAAAACTTTTCCGAAAGTCTCCGCATCGGGGGCATATGTCTGAAATATTTCCAGTGATCTTTCTCCCAGCGCTCTCGCAGCATCGTACTTGAAAAGGTTAGCGCCTCCATAAAGTGTATGCACCGGCTGGCGTTCGCTTCTGTCGCCGGGATAAATTTTCTGAAATTGGGTATTTGCTTTTTTTAATTGCTCAAACAGTTGATCTTTTTTGTTTGACGGAATGGATACACTCATGTTGTTTATTTTTCTTCTTAATGGATATGTTTATGAAAATAATTTATCAACTGCCTCTGTATGTTGAAAATCCAAATGGATTGATCAGCAATGGCACATGATAATGGCTGTCATCTGTTATCGTGAATTGAATTTCCACCTCCGGATAGAATCCTTTTACATTATTGGAGGAAAAATAATTCCCGGTATCAAAAACCATTTTATAATTACCCGGGCTGAGAATTCTTTCAGGTGGCAGCAAGTCGCCTATTCTGCCATCGCTGTTGGTTACTCCCTGTGCTATTATTTCGCCGCTTGTTTTGGTGAGCTTTATGGTAATGTCTTTTCCCGGCTTACCAATAGAGGTATCGAGCACATGTGTGGTAAGTTGACTTACCTTCAACCAGCTCCAGTTTTCAGTGGTCAGTAATTTTTTAAGACGAATGATGGTTATCTTATGTTGTTCGCCCATGGCGATATTCAATTCGTCATTTAGGTTGTTTGCGAGACGGTTCTGCAGCAATCGCAACATTTCATCTGCAGATTTCCCGGTTGCACAAACAATAAAAATAAATCCGAATTTTTTTTCATAATCTTCATTTGCTTTAGCCAGCAAATGAATGGTTGTAGCTGAAGCGGCACTTACGCCTGACTGCTCATCGCCCGCATATTTTTTTTCCAGTGAGGAGGCGTTGCCGATTTTAGGATGATGGGTAAATGATGCACGCCAGTCATCTGCATTGCATTTGTTGTACCAGATATCCGTTGCCTTTTCAACAAGTTCTTTTGTAGAAGAAAATGGAAAATGATTCAATAGTGATGATGTCCATTTCTCTGAACCGCAGCAAGCGAAAAGTTCCTTTTCGGCGATAGATTTATCCACTTTATTAAACTCCTGTAAATTCATATTATGTTATTATGATTGCAATATTCGGTTATTTTATTTTAGCACCCTGTTCTATCCAGCATCTTATTGCATTTCTTTCTTCTTCTGTAATATTCGTTTTATTGTTCTGTGGCATGGTTTTCGTAATCACCACACGCTGCATGATCAGGTCTTTTTTCTTTACGATATCTTCAGGTGTGTCATACATCACTCCGTTGGGTGCTACTTTGTAAACATCGTCTGTTGGTCGGGATGAATGACAGCTAACACATCTTTTTTGAATAATTGTATTTACTTCGGTTATACTAACTTCTGATTTGCATTCATTCGGATTTTTTGAGGGAGCAGAAATAAATGCTCCTGCCAGTAAAATGGCTACAGAAACCGGAAACACCCAAAAGCTTTGTACTTTTTTCTCTCTCAGGTTGAGGTAATGTTTTATTCCGGCACTTGCCACCGTAATAATCATCAGCGTGAGCCAGGGGAATTTATAGCCAAAAGTACTGGGGAAATGATTGCTGACCATTACAAACAACACAGGCAAAGTGAAGTAATTATTATGCAGCGATCTTGCCAACGCATTCTTTCCGAGTTGTGGATTCAATGGTTTATTTTCTTTTGCCGCTTTCACCATTGCTTTTTGAGAAGGAATGATAACGAAAAAAACATTCGCCACCATAATACTTCCAATCATCGCACCGAAATGTATAAAAGCCGCTCTCGCACTAAAAACATGGGAATAGAAAATGGCAAAACCTACCAGTACAGAAAAACCAATGAGTACAAATAAAAGATTATTTTTTTTCAAAACCGTTTTGCAAAGTATATCATATATCAGCCATGCTGCTACAAAGGAACCAACACCGATGCTGATGGCCTGCCAGGGACTGATGTCCAATATGTTCTTATCTATCAACAATGCAGAAGCATTGAAATAATACACAATGAATAGCAGACAAAATCCGCTTACCCAGGTGAAGTAGGCTTCGTATTTAAACCAGTGCAGGTGTTTGGGAATTTGTTTGGGAGCGACTTTATATTTTTCCAAATAATAAAACCCTCCGCCATGAACAGCCCAAAGATTTCCGGCAAGCTCGTCACGCACATTCTCTGTCCGGTTGAGCGCATTTTCAAGAAACACAAAATAAAAAGAAGCGCCAATCCATGCTATTCCAAAAGTGATGTGCATGACTCTCACGATGATGTTCAGCCACTCCATCAAATGACTTTCCCAGGGAGAACCTTTAACGCAATAATAAGTATATGCTATAGCCGCCGTTATAACCAGAACAATTAAAGTATACATCAGATTCTGCACTCCGTTCAGTTTTTCCTCGCCGTCTTCGTTTTCCTCAATTTTTACCACTTTGATCATATCAGACAGTCTGTATGAAATAATGGTAATCATCAATAAAACAAAAGCCAGTAATCCGTATGTTAATGCAATTGTCATGTATGCTAACTTTTTTTATTTCCTATTAACCTCAAACGGCTGATCCCTCCGTCGGGATAAATATTCAATCTTACATGTGTGTAAGTTCTTTGGGCAGACTCGCACACAAATTCATGAATATGATCAGCACTCAATTTTTTTTCAGATAAAATATTCTCCCACTGCACATTTCCGCTGATTAGGGCTTCATCACTGTTACTATTACACGCTTCTATCGAGCACCTGTCGGGATAGTTTCCTTTGAAATGCGCTGTATCCACAATGATTTTTTTGATACTTCCTTCTGTGGCAAGTTTTATCATCACCCAGTCTACATTATTGGGCGTTCGGTTCCGTTTGGTCTCCCATCCGTCACCCATGTTTACACCACGACCGGGCATAATCAAATTTTGCATCGAGCTGAAGAACATATCATTGCAGGCAATAGATTTTCCTCCGTTGATAGCGGCCGCTAAATCTACTTCTTCATCTGCCTTTACTTCATTCCATTTTTTGAAGACTTCACCATATACTTTCAATCTCGCTACGCCGCCATCGGGATAAATATGCAGACGAAGATGGGTGAATATTTCATTGCTGTTGATTTCAAAAAAGTTTTGCGAACCTGCATCCAGATGTGATTTCGGCAAGATCTCTATCCAAGCAACAGTATCCCAATTGTCCGGAGTGGTATCGCCGGAAATATTTGCCGCTTCGATGGAGGCGAACGGGGGATGGTTGCCTAAAAAGAAATGAGTATCGATATCGAAGCCGGTGATTTTTCCGGAAGTGGCTAATTGGACTACACACCAGTCGTGGCCGGGCGTTCTTTTTCTGCGACTTTCCCATCCGTCCATCCACTTGCCGCGGTCTGTGTATTTGTCAACAATAAAAATTCCTCTTCCGGGTTTGATAAGATTTTCTTTTTCTGCAAAAAAATCATCTGTCGCATATAAAACCTTTCCGCCCAAACGCTCTGCAGCCAGATCAGTGAGCTGGGTAAAAGCCGGTGAATCTTTAATTATTTCTTTTACTGATGGTGAAGCCATTTGCCTTTTTTAAGATGTATGAATTCGTTTTTCAAAAATACCGTATCTCCGTTTACTATGGTTTGTTCTACCTCACCAAAAAATTGTTTCCCGATGTATGGACTTATTTTATGTTTGAACTGAACGTTATCTAATGTGGCTGTAAATTGTTTTTCAGGATTCCAGCATACCAGATCGGCAGCAAAGCCGATGGCTATTTTTCCTTTTTTATGATCTGACTTTAAAAATGCAGCGGGCTGTGAAGTGAGCAGCGGAATGAATTGTTCCAAAGACATTTGCTCTTTCATGGCAGTCCAGGAAGCAGGCAACAAGAATTGTATGCCGGCAATTCCTCCCCACGCTTTCTGAAGATTGCCGCTTTCAATTTCTTTTAATGAAGGGGGAGCAGGAGAGTGGTCTGTTGCAATAAAATCAAGGACTCCTTTCTTCAATGCCTCTTTCAATAATTCATTATTGGCTTTTTCTCTGATGGGAGGAGCGCATTTATAAATTGTTTGTCCGTCAGGTATGTCTTCTGCATTGAAATAAAGATATTGCGCGCAAGTTTCGGCGGTGACCTTCAATCCTTTTTCTTTTGCTTTTTCAATGCTCAGCAAAGCTTCGGCTGATGATACGTGAACTATATGAATCGGACAATCATGTTTAGCACTTAATCCAATCATTAAATTGATGGCATCGTTTTCCCATTTTTTTGGTCGGCTGGCAAGATAATGGCTATAACTTTTCGGATGATTACTAAAATCATTATCGGGAATTTCACTTTCCAGTTCACAATGTCCAAGTAAAGGAATATTGTATGAAGCCAATATGGGCATGGCTTTTTCCAGATCTTCTTTGGTTACATTGGGAAACTCATCAATGCCTGAATCAACCAAAAAGCATTTAATTCCCAACACACCGCCTTCAATCAATCCTTTCAATTCATTTTCATTTCCTGGTATCAGTCCTCCGTAAAATCCACAGTTTACATGTAATTGATTGTTTGATGCAGCAACTTTTTCTTTCAACGATTGTACAGAAGTGGTTACCGGACTTGAGTTCAGTGGCATATCAACAACGGTCGTACTTCCGCCCGCTGCTGCGGCTTTTGTTGCAGTATCAAAACCTTCCCACTCTGCCCGACCTGGCTCATTGATATGTACATGCGCATCTATTACACCGGGCATGATAACTGCATTGCCTGCATCTTCTGAATTATCTGCCTTGTAAAATTCAATTTTAGTGATGATGCCGTTTTCCATAGTTATGGTAGCCGGTTGAAGTTTACCATCAACCCAGCACCTGTCACTGTATATTTTTTTTTCTTTACTGTTCACTTTTATGATATAGGCCCATCAGCACTTTTTCCGGTGTAATGGGAGATGAATAGGTGATATTTGATGAAGGATTGAATGCCAGTACTGCATTTCGAATGGCAAAGTAACTGCCAATGCCATACATGAGCGGGGGTTCACCGACCGCTTTTGATTTCATGATGGCCAGATTGTTTTTTTCTGTCGATAAAAATTCTATGTCAATTTCTTTCGGTACAGAATAGATGTCAGGTATCTTATAAGTGCTCAATGCATTTGACAAAAGCTTTCCGTTTTCATTGTATACCACTTCTTCCATTGTCATCCATCCGATGCCTTGAACGAGGCCGCCTTCACATTGCCCGAGATCTATCAGTTCATTGATACTTTTTCCGGCATCGTGTATAATTCTTACCGAATCAATTTCATAAGTGCCTCTCAAACAGTCTACGGTTACTTCATGAATGGAAGTCCCGTAAACATGATAAGCAAATGGATGTCCTTTTTCTATTGTTTTGTCGTAATGAATAATCGGTGTGGCATAATGTCCTTTTGCACTCAGGTTGATACGCTTCATAAATGCCTGCTGAATGATGTTTTTCCAGGTATAAACAGATGCCTCTTCGTTGATATAAACTGCCTCATTGATGATTTTAATTGCATCTTCATCATTGCCTGTCAGTGTTCTGATGAAATCATGCAACCGCTCATTGATCTGTTCGCAGGCATCCAGCAGCGCTTTACCATTCAGGTCTGCCGTTGCACTTGCCGCAGTAGGGGAAGTGTTGGCAACTCTTGTTGTATTGGTGCTTTCCAGTTTGATGTTGCTTTTATTTACACCGAGTGTTTCTGCCGCCACCTGCAGCATTTTTGTATTCACCCCCTGTCCCATTTCGACTGCACCGGTGCTTACGCCAACGGTTCCGTCTGAATATACATGCACGAGCGCTCTGGCATGATTCATCATCGTATTGGTAAAAGAAATGCCAAAACAAATCGGCATGACAGACAGGCCTTTTTTTAAAAAATCATTTTGATTATTAAAAGTGGCAATTGTTTTCTTTACTTTTTCAATGTTAAATTTCGATGAGGCTTCGTTCCAGCAACTTCCTGCTTCACATTCATTGACTATTTGTCCGTAAGGGAATTCACTTCCGTCTTTCAATAAATTCCTTTGCTGTATCACCATTGCGTCTATTCCTAACTGTTTGGCAGCATGATCAATAGCGGCTTCTATAACAAACATTCCCTGTGGCCCGCCAAAACCACGAAAGGCAGTATTGGGCGGGAGGTTTGTCTTGCAGGAATGCGCAGTGGCCGTGACATTCGGAATATGGTAACTGTTGGTGCAGTGGAACAATGTTCTTTCGAGAATGGCAGGAGATAAATCTGCTGCGGCACCGCCATTTTGATGAAAAGTGACATCATAGGCAAGGATATTGAAATGTTCATCCAGACCAATTTTATAATCACTACTGTAGGGATTTCTTTTTCCTGTCATACGCATGTCTTCCATGCGGTGAAGGATGCATTTGGCAGGCCTTCTCATTACATAGGCAACCAAAGCAGCCATTGCTGCCCATCCTGATGCCTGATCTTCCTTTCCCCCAAAACCACCGCCCAGTCTGGCTACATCCACTTCCACATTATTCATGCCCACACCCAAAACTCTGGCAATGGTTCGTTGAACTGCAGTGGGACCTTGTGTTGAGGAAAAAACTTTTACGCTGTTGTGTTCTGTCGGCATGGAATAAGCGCCCTGTGTTTCCAGATAAAGATGCTCTTGTCCGTTCGTTTCAGTTTTCCCTTCAAAAATATATTTACAATTGGAGAACGCTTTGGCACTATCGCCCAAAACAAATTTTCGGGAAGGCGATAAAATTTTCCCTTTTGCAAATGCCTCCCTCGGATTCGTAATAACGGGCAGCGGCTCAAAACTGATTTTTATTTTTTTCAGTGCCTCTTCTGCTGCGTCTTCAGTATCGGCAGCAATAATTAAAATGGGCTGCCCCATAAAGTGGACCTCGTCTTCTGCCAGTAACGGCTCATCTGGAATAATTCCGCCAATCTGGTTTTCTCCGGTAATATCTTTATGGCTGAATATTTTTTCTACTCCTTCCACTAATGCAGCTTCGCTATAATCAAGAGATGTTATTTTTCCGTGAGCAATGGTGGAGTCAAATATTTTAAGATACAGCATGCCTTCCATGCCGGGTATATCATCAACGTAAATAGATTTCCCCGTTACATGATTGGGCGCATCAATATTGACGACTGTACGATTATCTGTTGCGCTATTTTTTTCTTTATTTACCAATCGGATCGTGTTTTAATTCTAATTCTATTATGCTGTTGTCAATAGTTCTTTCAAAATTTCTTTTCTGTATCCTGCAAAATGAGCAAAGAACAATTGTCTCAATAAAAGACGTTTATAATCTGCCGTTCCCCTCGCGTCGCTAATCGGCTGTATTTCACTATTCATAATATCTGCCGCAGATTTCAGGGTTTTTGCATCCGGCTTTTTACCTTTCATAAAATCAACGGTCGCGCTAAGATATTTTGGAAACGGTGCAACACCGCCGGCAGAAAGATGGATATCCTGAATGACCCCTTCGCTGTTTAAGGTCATCGAAATAGCTGAATTGACAGATGCAATATCAAGATAGGTCCGTTTGCATACTTTCTCAAAATTGAATAGACTGTTTTTTGACGGAACTTCAAATACAATCTGAGCAATGATTTCTTCCGGCGATTTATCCAGTGTCTTATATCCTTTGTAAAAATCCTTCAGCTTTACAGTCCTCATATTTCCTTTATTGTTCAGCACCAGAGAAGCATCTAAGGCCAGAAAGAAAATACTCATGTCACCGATGGGAGAGGCATTTACAATATTACCTGCCAGCGTGGCCATATTCCGAATAGGAGTGGATGAAACAAGTTTGACATGTGTATCCAATGCGGGAAAAATCTCTTTGATGACAGGCGACTCACTGAAATGCGTAACCGTAACAGAGGCACCAATTTTACACTGGCCGTTTTCTTTTGTAATGCTTTTTAGAGAAGCATCGTCAAACAGATTGCGCAGAGAAGATTTTTTTACCAGAGAATGTTTCTGGACGTTCAAATCGGTAGCGCCTCCAATATTCATGCCATTGGTATCGCCGATATTTACAGACAGTTGTCGGCGAAGTGCTGAAAGCCTTTCTTTTATATCGAGAAAATATCCGGGTATAAAACTATTGTCCACTAACCATTGCAGCGTTTTTTCTTTCGGCTTGTTGTTGAGCGCAGTTGAAATAGTTTGAGCTGCTCTTTCTATAGATTTATAACCTGTACAGCGACAAATATTTCCGTCAATGCTTTCAATGGCTTTGTTATACTCTCTGTGCGTTTCGTGCATCACAAATCCGGTCAGACTCATCACGAAGCCTATTGTGCAAAACCCGCATTGGGAGCCGTTTGCATCCACCATTGCCTGTTGTACGGGAGAGAGTTGTTGCATGTTGATTCCTTCCACTGTCACCACATGTTTCCCTTGAACGTTGGTGAGTGGCAAAAGGCAACTTGTCATGGAACGATAAACGAGCTGGTCATTTTCAAAATCACCTATTAATACGGTACACGCGCCGCAGTCACCTTCCCGACAACCGGTTTTTGTTCCGGGCAATCTTTTGTGATACCGAACAAAATCGAGTATGGTCATGCCCTCAGGCAGACTGGTTCTGACTTCCTGTTCATTTAATATAAAGTGAATCATCAATAAGCTATTTTATTATTGCTATCACGCCATTTATCAAAAGCCACGATGGCTTCATCTCTGTTTATCTGTTTGGTAAACAAAGATCTCTCTGAAACTGGCTTGGCAATTTCTTCGTATATAAAATTATCGTCAAAATCAATAGCGGCCGCATCTTCCTTGCTATTGGCATAATAGAGCTTGTCTGGTCTGGCCCAGTAAATAGCGGCCAGGCACATGGGGCAGGGTTCACAACTGGAATAGATTTCACAACCCGTCAACTGAAAACTATTCAGCACCCTGCAGGCCTCTCGGATAGCAACCACCTCTGCGTGAGCGGTAGGATCATTATGAGACGTAACGCAGTTGGTGCCCCTGGCAATGATTTTACCGTCTTTTACCACCACCGCACCAAACGGGCCTCCCTTGCTTTCTTCCACATTGGCAATAGAGAGGCGGATGGCTTCGGTGATGAATTCTTTTTCTTGTTCGGTCATGAAATACTGCTTCTTTAGTAAGAAAAACTATTTGGATAGATGATATATGTTTCCTAGTTACCCAAAAATGGCATTAAGAATTGATGAATTTATAAAAAAATGACGAAAAAATAAAAAATTTGTAATAAGCAACCATAAAAAATCAACTATCTGACAGATTGCAGCAAGTCTAAAAAGATTTAACCTAGGCTGATATTTATTCAGTCATCAGAATCCATGCAAAACAACACAAAAGACTAATTTTCAAAAATAATACTCAGTCAAAAATCCCGAAGGGCTTTAATGTTTATGGCGTGCAAGAGATCAATCAAGCCCGAAGGGCTTTAACGTGTATATTAATCAAGTCCGAAGGACTTCAATATTCATTACCACTGGTGCAACCGGTGGAATAAAAAAACAAAATGAGCACATACACACAAATAATCTATCAAATAGTATTTAGTACAAAATACAGAGAACGTACACTCACAAAGGATAACAGAGAAGAGTTGTTCAAATATATTGGGGGAATAATAAAAAATAAGAAATGTAATCTATATATAATAAATGGAGTTGAAGACCACATACATATCGTTACCCATCTGCATCCCTCTGTTTCGTTGGCATCATTGGTAAAAGATATTAAGGTTTCAAGCTCATTGTATATCAAAGAGCGAAATTTATTTAAATACTTTAGAGCTTGGCAGGAAGGATATTCCGCTTTTACTTATACTATAAAAGAAAAAGTAAGACTGATTAATTATGTAAAAAACCAGGAGGAGCATCACAGAAAAAAAACCTCCCAAAAAGAAAATAAAGAATTGTTGAAGGAACACAGAGTTGAATATGATGAGAAATACTTTTTGTAGACATTCAACCACTTCGTGGTTGAATAAATTAATTGCATCAATAGCCCCGGAAATTTCCGGGGCTATTGATATTTAATCCCTTCGGGATTGTCCAATCACTATGACCAAGCTTCTTCAAAAAATCGAAAGTTCAGGTACTTTTTAATGTCAATAACGATAAAGTCCGAAGGACTTCAATGTCCATACCTGGCAAATGGTCCATAAGTCCGAAGGACTTCAATACTAATTACCACCGGTGCAACCGGTGGTATAAAAAAATCTGCTCAATTATTTGTTTTCCACAAAAAATCATCGCAAATTCGTGATGTGATTAAACAAAACAACAATAAACAGTGGATTTGGTATACCTTACTACATGGGGTATAGTATTATTCTTCTACTTGTTTAAATTAATACAAAAAGGCCCCGAAATAAAACCTCGGGGTTTTTTATTTTAGATTGGCCAATTCAATTATGCAAAAGATCAACATTCATACCGTTTCAAAAAAAATGCTGGCGGATATATTTACGCCGGTCGGTATTTATTTGAGATTGAGAGATAAGTTCCGGGATACCATTCTACTGGAGAGTACCGATAACCATGCTTTTGAGAATTGTTATTCCTTTATATGTATCAATGCCATTGCCGGAGTGGAAATCAGTTCTCCTCAATCAGCTGAATTCAAACTGCCCAATCAAAAAGCGGAAAAAGTTGCTATTGAAAATGCTAAAAATGTGACGGAGTTGTTGTGGAGTTTCATGCAAAATTTTGAAGTGTCCGAATCAGGTAAGGAGGAAAAACTGGCACAGGGATTGTATGGCTACTCAACCTATGACGCGGTCCAGTTTTTTGATTCCGTGAAACTGCAAACAGACACGGCAGCCAATAATTACATACCCTTGATGAGGTATCGCTTGTACCAGTATGTAATTGCCATCAATCATTTTAAAGATGAGTTGTTTTTGCTGGAAAATAAAATTGACGGTCTTTCTAGCGAAGCCACTTTGATTGAAAGTCTGATAAAAAGTAAAGACATTCCTGTTTATCCTTTTTCACTGAAAGGCAACGAGACAAGTAATTTAACCAATGAGCAGTATGTTGCTATGGTGGAGCAGGGAATTAAAAGCTGCATGAGAGGAGATGTATTCCAGATAGTATTGAGCAGAAGATTTGAGCAGCAATTTATGGGAGATGAATTCAATGTTTACAGAGCGCTTCGCAATGTGAACCCTTCACCATATCTGTTTTATTTTGATTATGGAGATTATCAATTGATGGGTTCTTCGCCGGAAAGTCAGTTAATCATAAAAGAAGGCAAAGCTATTGTGCATCCTATAGCGGGAACGTATAGACGAACCGGAGATGATGTAGTTGACAGGGCGGAGACGCTGAAATTACAGGAAGATCCCAAAGAAAATGCTGAACATGTGATGCTGGTGGATTTGGCGCGTAATGATTTAAGCAGAGCATGTACAGAAGTGAAGGTAAACAAGTACAAGGAAGTTCATTATTACAGTCATGTGATTCATCTGGTGAGTGAGGTAACGGGAGATGTGCCTGTAAATACCAATCCTTTTTTACTTTTATCCAAAACATTTCCAGCAGGCACACTGAGTGGCGCTCCTAAAATTAAAGCGATGAGTCTGATTGATCAGTACGAAAATACCCAACGCGGCTACTACGGAGGTTGCATCGGATTTGTCGGCTTCGATGGCAGTTTCAATCAGGCTATCATGATTCGCACTTTTTTAAGCAAACACAATACTTTGTTTTATCAGGCCGGCGCCGGTGTAGTGGCGGCAAGCAATCCGCAAAGTGAGTTGCAGGAAGTGAACAATAAACTGGGCGCTTTGAAAAAAGCAATCCAAATGGCTGAAAGTATCATCTAGATTTTTTAATTGTAGTGTATGAAAATATTGGTTTTAGATAATTACGATTCCTTTACGTACAATCTGGTGCACCTGGTTGAAAAAGTGACCGGAGAAAAAATAGATGTGTTTCGTAATGATCAGATTGAACTGGAACAAGTAAAAGGATACGATAAAATCATTTTATCTCCAGGACCCGGTATTCCGGAAGAAGCAGGATTATTGTTGCCTTTGATAAAACAATATGCCAAAGAAAAGTCCATACTAGGCGTCTGCCTGGGTCATCAGGCCATCGGACAGGCTTTTGGCGGTGAGCTTGTCAATCTTTCTAAAGTGTATCACGGTATTGCTACGGATATCAATGTATTACAGGATGATTCTACATCAAAGCCGAAGTCATATTTGTTTGATGAGCTGCCTGCTGTTGTGAGCGTTGGCCGCTATCACAGCTGGGTGGTTGATAGTAATGGATTTCCTGCTGAGCTCGAGGTGACGGCGGTAGACGAAAATAATTATATCATGGCGCTGCAACATAAAACCTATGATATTCAGGGGGTGCAGTTTCATCCGGAGAGTGTGTTGACGCCGGAGGGAGAGAGGATTATACGAAATTGGTTGAAAAAATAATGTTGTTGGTGATAACACCAACAACGGCGAAACGGTATGAATAGCCCATGGTTTTAACCATGGGTGTGAATGGGTTTTAACCCGGGGTATGAATGGGTTTTAACCATGGGAATGGATTAAATAATTCGAATCAATGATGAAAAAAATATTATTAAATCTATTTGAACACAAAACGCTTTCCGCTCAGGAGGCGAAAGAAGTTTTGTTGCAAATAGGAAGCGGGGTGTATAATGAACACGAGATAGCATCTTTCATAACGGTATTCCTTATGCGAAGAATTACCATTCAGGAATTAGAAGGATTCAGAGAGGCATTGCTGGAATTGGCTGTTAAAATTGATTTTGACGGAATTCCTACTATGGACATTGTTGGTACCGGAGGCGATGGTAAAAATACTTTTAATATATCCACGCTTGCATGTTTTATTGTAGCCGGGGCAGGTCACAAGGTTACCAAGCACGGTAATTACGGCGCTTCTTCTGTAAGCGGCGCCAGTAATGTGATGGAACAATTAGGGTACACGTTTAAAAATGATTCGGATACGTTAAAGAAAGAACTGGATGCCGCCAATATCTGTTTTTTACATGCGCCGTTTTTTCATCTGGCACTGAAGCATGTGGGACCAATCAGAAGAAATCTGCGTGTCATTACTTTTTTCAATATGTTAGGACCTATTGTCAATCCCGCCAATCCTGCGTACAGAATATTGGGTGTGTACAATCTGGAGATGGCAAGAATGTACAACTATGTATTGCAAAAAACAAACGATGCATATACGATCGTTCACGGTCTAGACGGATATGATGAAATCTCATTAACAGGAGAGACAAAGCTCGTTACCAATTCAGGCGAAAGCATTTTAAGTCCGGAAGAATTGGGAGGAATGGTTGTACATCCTCATGAAATATCCGGAGGGAATTCTGTGGAAGATGCCGCTAAAATATTTCAGGATATTATCAGCGGCAATGGCACCCCTGCACAAAATGCAGTAGTACAGGCAAATGCAGCAGTGGCGTTGATGGCAACAGGAGCCTATGTCGATTACAGCACTGCCTATGCTGCCGCAAAGGAAAGTCTCGTTGGTGGAAAAGCATTACAGTCATTACATAAATTAATCAGTTTACAATAATGGATATTTTACAGGAAATTATTGCTCATAAAAAAGTGGAAGTCGCCCGCAGAAAGGAAATATTTCCCGTATCGGAACTGGTGAAAGCGTCTTTGTTTAATCAGCAACGTCCATCTATGACGGCCTCTCTGCTGGATCCGAAAAAGACAGGCATTATAGCTGAGTATAAAAGACAATCTCCCAGCAAGGGGATTATCAATGATCACAGTACGGTAGAAGAAGTAACGGAAGCGTATACACGATTTGGAGCAAGCGGTATCTCTGTTTTGACCGATCAGAAATTTTTTGGTGGCAACATCAGCGATCTACAGGCTGCTACTATTAACTCGATTGCTTTATTAAGAAAAGACTTTGTGGTAGATGAATATCAACTATTGGAAGCAAAAGCATTTGGTGCGTCAGTGGTATTGTTAATTGCAGCATGTCTGTCAGTTGAAGAAGTCAAAGGCTTGGCAAATATTGCAAAGCAACTCGGACTGGAAGTGTTGTTAGAGGTCCACAATGAGGAAGAAGTAGGGCATGTTTGTGATGCAATCGATATGGTTGGTGTAAACAATCGTAATCTTAAAAATTTTGAGGTCAGTATTGAAAACTCACTGAGATTGTACTCTTTGTTGCCTAAAGATAAACTGGCCATTGCTGAAAGCGGTATCAGTGATGTTAATACAATTCAAACATTAAAACAAGCCGGCTTCAGTGGTTTTTTAATCGGCGAAAAATTCATGAGCAATGAAAATCCGGGGAAGGCGTTTGAAGAGTTTGTGAATGATTTGGAAATTTGGAAATTTGAAGATTAGAAAATGATTCTAACAAAAAATATCAATTAATAACTTGTCCCCTAGGGGCAATACGACTGTAGCAATGAATAAGAAATAAGAAAGTTGTTATACAACCTTTAGGCCATTAAACCCTTAAACCTTTAAACCATAAGATGAACATAAAAATCTGCGGTATCACCGACATTAAACAACTGCAACAACTCGATGCTTTGAATATAAACTTTGCAGGATTAATTTTTGAACCATCATCGCCGAGATATATCGGAGATAAACTGAAAAAAAGCGACATTCAGAAAGCTGATTTCGAGTTTAAAAAAGTTGGTGTATTTGTCAATCCCGAAATGATAGACGTACTCGATGCCATAGACGATTACGGTCTGGATGTGGTGCAATTGCACGGAACAGAATCGCCGGAGATGTGTGAAGACCTCTCCTCCGAAGTGGAAGTCATCAAGGCCTTCAGCCTGACTGGTAGCGAAAAAAATATCGATCAACTCGTCGCTCCGTATGATGCTGTATGCGATTATTATTTATTTGATACTGCCGGAAAAAGCGCCGGCGGAAATGGAGTGCAGTTCGACTGGGCAGTTTTGTCTAAAGCAAAAATTGAAAAACCATTTTTCTTAAGCGGAGGTATTGGTACGGATGATATTGCCAAAATAAAATCATTCAAACATCCCGATTTTTTGGGTGTGGATGCCAACAGCAAACTCGAAACTGCACCGGGTATCAAGGATATGGCTAAAGTCCTTGAATTGAAACTGGCGCTAAAATAATTGATACCTAAAAATTGAAATAAGTTTATCTAATATCAATCATTATGTCAACTACAATTTCTTACCAGCACCCCGACAACAAAGGATATTATGGTTCCTTCGGAGGGGCGTATGTACCCGAGATGTTACATGGCAATGTGGAAGAACTAAGAAGACAATATCTCGATATCATTGATGACGCTGCTTTTCAGGAGGAGTTTTGGCAGTTGCTGCATGACTATGTGGGACGACCTACGCCTTTGTTTTATGCAGAAAGATTAAGTGAGTTACACAACACAAATATTTATCTGAAGCGCGAAGATCTTTGTCATACAGGGGCGCACAAAATCAATAATACCATCGGACAAATTCTGCTTGCGAGAAAATTAGGTAAGACAAGAATCATTGCAGAGACGGGAGCGGGACAACATGGTGTGGCTACGGCTACCGTGTGCGCATTGAAAGGAATGGAATGTATTGTGTACATGGGGGAAAAAGATATTGAACGACAAGCGCCCAATGTAGCTCGTATGAAAATGCTGGGTGCGAAAGTATTCCCGGCAACGAGCGGCAGCAAGACGTTGAAAGATGCCACCAATGAAGCCATTAGAGACTGGATCAATCATCCGGAAAATACGCATTACATCATCGGCAGTGTGGTAGGTCCGCATCCTTATCCCGATATGGTGGCACGTTTTCAAAGTGTCATCAGTGAAGAAATAAAAAAGCAATTGCAGAAAAAAACAGGCAATGAATTACCAACACATGTTGTTGCCTGTGTGGGTGGTGGCAGCAATGCGGCCGGTGCATTCTATCATTTTCTGGATGAAATGAATGTACAACTTGTTGCGGTGGAAGCCGCGGGAAAAGGTGTGAACAGTGGATACAGTGCTGCTACGACTCAACTCGGCACCATGGGTATTTTACATGGAAGTAAGAGTTTGTTGATGCAGACAGAAGACGGGCAGGTGGTAGAACCGCACAGCATTTCAGCGGGACTTGATTATCCCGGCATTGGACCTTTGCACGCCAATTTATTTAAAACCGGCAGAGGTGTTTTTTTGAGTGCAACGGATGAAGATGCGCTGGCAAGTGCATTTGAATTGAGTCGTTTGGAAGGAATCATTCCTGCATTGGAAACAGCACATGCATTTTCGGCATTGAAGCAAATGAAATTTAAACCGGATGATGTAGTGGTGGTTTGTCTGAGTGGGAGAGGAGATAAAGATTTGTCGACTTACATGACACAGATGTAGTTGATGACTTCAGCATAATTCATAAAACTTTATGTCAGCAATTAAAAAATTATTCGAAAAAAAGAAGAGCAGGGTATTGAATGTGTATTTCACTGCGGGCTATCCTCAGTTGGAGAGCACTACAGAGATCATGCGGTCCTTGCAGGAAAATGGGGCTGACCTGATAGAAATTGGCATGCCATACAGCGATCCGCTGGCCGACGGAGAGACCATACAGCAAAGCGGTGCAGTGGCTTTATCCAATGGCATGACGATTAAAAAATTATTTGATCAGTTGAAAGAATGCAGAGAATTTTTTCATCTGCCAATCATTTTAATGGGCTACATGAATCCTGTATTGCAATATGGTTTTGAAAAATTTTGCGCCGATGCCGCAAGCGTGGGAGTGGACGGATTGATTTTGCCGGATCTGCCACCATATGAATTCAGAGAGATCTATGGCAGTATCATGAAAAAATACGGAATGGATTTTATTTTCCTAGTCACACCTGAAACTTCCGAAGAGCGCGTCAAAGAGCTGGATAGTCTCAGCAGCGGATTTTTGTATGCGGTCAGCTCATCTTCTACAACCGGCGGCGATACTGATTTTGATGCTGTAGCAAAATATCTGCAACGCTTAAAAAGTTACGGACTGAACAATCCGGTGTTGGTGGGATTCGGCATTAAGGATAAACAATCTTTTGATTCAGTATGTGCGCACGCCGACGGAGGGATAATTGGCTCGGCATATATAAAAGCTTTGAAAAATGCGACGGATATCTCTACAACAACAAAAGAATTTTTAAATGGAATTTTAAACGATAAATAAGAATTGAATGTCGTTATTAATTTTACCGCAGAGAAAGAAGAGCGCAGAGTAATCGCAGCGTTTTTCTCTGCGTTACCTCCTTTTTCTCCGCTTCTCCGCGGTAAAAATTAAAAAATTTTATCTAAACATCCTAAACAGTTAAACTTTAGAATTCATCATAGGTATTCATTATTTTTTCATAAATTAGTAATTCTCAGCGGGCTGCTTGATGCTATTTAAATTAGATTAATAACATTAAAATTGATTAATTGAACATGAACAGACCTACTGAACAGATTTACTCCAACTACACCCCGGAAGATTTTGAGGTATGGAAAACCCTTTTCAACCGTCAGATGAATTTATTGAAAGATGCCGCTTCTTCAAAATATTTGGAAGCCATTGATGTGATTGGATTTAATCAAAACAAAATTCCCGATTTCAATGAGGTAAACGAGGTATTTAAAAAAAATACGCATTGGACCATTGAAGTCATTCCCAATATTTGTCCGGATGATAAATTTTTCAGCTGTGCTGCCAATAAAATTTTCACTTCCACTTGCTGGCTCAGAACAATGGCGCAGTTGGATTATCTTGAAGAGCCGGATATGTTTCATGATGTATTCGGACACATGCCATTACTCACCAATTCAGATTACTCCAATTTCTTTACCGCATTTGGAAAACTCGCACTGAATTATATCGACAATGCTTATGCCATTGAATTGCTGAGTCGTGTTTACTGGTTTACCATTGAGTTTGGTTTGATCAGAGAAAACGGCGAATTGAAAATCTACGGCGCCGGAATCATGTCTTCTTTTGGAGAGACCAAGCATGCCATCGCCAATCATTCCCTGAAGCTCGATTTTGATGTGGATGCCATTCTGGATACGCCCTATCGAAAAGATGTTTTGCAAGACAGATATTTTGTGATTGATTCTTTCGAACAATTATATACCTCTATTCCGCATATTGAAGAAGGTTTGAAGAAGAGGATCTAGACGCACTTCGTGCGGTTTGGGGTTTGGTTGGCGCAAAGCGCCGTTCGGAGTTTGGGGTTTATATTCCCCTTGTTGGCGTTATCACCATCAAGCATTGGGAAATACATGCCCTCGCCGCCGCCTCGTGTTTTCACGAGCGGCATCTTCACCCTTGTTGGTGTTATCACCAACATCGATGGGAAATTTTATTAAGCCAATCTGTAAATAAAATTTACCGCCACTTTTTCTCTATCTACCCACTTGTATTTATGTTTGGGCATGTTTATTGTCAAAACCCGGCATTTATTTTGAGTATATACTTTTAATATATACTTTTGTAAAAAATAATGTCGATGAAATGCCAATAAGGGTCAGCCTCTTACCAACCGGGGATGATTATTTAGGGCATAACATGTGGCTAAAAACAATAAAAATAAACACATGAAAATTTTATCATTAAAACTGGACGACGAAATATTCAATGACGCAGAAGAAATAACTGCTAAATTGAAACTAGCCAGAAACAGGTACATAAATGAGGCCGTGAACATATATAATCAATTCAATAAAAGAAGACTCTTAAAAAGTCAATTGAAAAAAGAATCCGGACTTACTGCAAAAGATTCAATGGATGTTTTGCGAGAATTTGAAAGAATCATTGATGAAGATTAAGCAATACGATATCTGGTTGGCAAACCTCAACCCGGGCCGCGGTACAGAACCCGGTAAGACAAGACCTGTGGTGGTGGTGCAGACAGATCTGTTGAATGATTTTCATCCGTCAACACTTGTTTGTCCGATAACCTCAAGTGTTCAATTAAATATTGATTTATTGAGAGTGCATTTAAAAAAGAATCAACTTGACAAACCAAGCGATATTCTGGTTGATCAGATAAGGGCTATCGATAATCTCAGGTTAATCAAAAAACTGGGGACGTTACACAAGGATCAAATTCAAAAATTAAAATCAAATATCCGCATCGTTTTAGATTTGTAATCTATTTCCCCCCATGTTGGTTTTATCACCAACAAGCATTGGAGAATACCTGTTTTACCCTTTGTTGGTGTTATCACCAACAAAATTTCATCGTCTGAATTTTTTTCTATCTTTATATAAAATCCCCTGCTATGAGAAGTATATTTTTATTTCTTTTCCTGAGTATGTTTTTTGCTTCTTGCATCAAAACTATTCCACCGATTGCGCCTCCCAATCAGGATACTAATTCCACTAACGACAAAACACTGATCACCTCGGAAGTTAAAGTGATAAGAGATTGTACCGGTACATATATCAGGTATCAGGAAAAAGATTATCAGGTTTGCAATTTTGAATTGATTGAAGATATTGAAACCGATAAAAAAATAACTGCTGAATTTTATCAATCAGACGACTGCGACAATCCCGCTTTCAATGATATGATTGTATGCGCCATGTATCATGAAAATGAAGGCTGGATTAAGATCAAGTCATTCAAATAGTTCATTCATCTCCAATCTCCATATTGGCACATCAGCAATCCCTCCCTTGTTGGTGATAACGCCAACAGCGGTAGAGGATCTCTATATTAGCGTCCCTTCCTTATTCCTTATTTATTGTTTTATATTTCTTATTTAAAAACGCCGCTTATGAAAACACAAGGCCGCGGCGAAGTCTATAATTTTCACATCTCCTCATCTCCTCATCTCCACATCTCCACATCTCCACATCAGCACATCAGCACATCTCCACATCATCAAATGATCCCTCCCCATCCCATCATTGTATTTTATCATTTTTTCGTATTCCTGTACTTGTAGTTTTGTATGTAACATGCAATTCTTTTAGTTGTATGTGCACTGATTATGATAAATGAGCAGACACAAAACATTCCCAAGCCGAATTCTTTAGAAAAAAATCATTTACCCAAATCCTCCACGGGAATATTGGGATTTGATGATATCACATTCGGCGGATTGCCGCTGAATCGTCCCACTTTGCTTGCAGGAGGTATCGGTTGCGGCAAAACCTTCATGGCCATGGAGTACATTGTAAATGGAGTCAAATTATACAATGAGCCGGGTGTATTCATGACGTTTGAAGAAAAGTCAGACGAGTTGGTTGCCAATGTTTCCAATCTGGGATATGATTTGCATAAACTGATTGATGAAAAAAAAATCTATCTCGAGCATCTGGAGATTGCACATAACATTATCAAGTCTGCCGGAAGCTATAAAATAGAGGGACTTTTTGTTCATTTAGAACAGGCAATCAATCATGTCAATGCAAAAAGAGTAGTGTTGGATTCTTTGGATACATTGTTTGCCAATATTGACAAACAAATCCTGCGCACTGAATTCAAGCGGCTATTTAACTGGCTGAAAGAAAAGAATGTTACTGCAATTGTTACTGCTGAATCGGGCGATCCTTTTCTCACGCGTTTGGGGCTGGAAGAGTTGGTGGCAGATTGTGTCATTGAACTCAACAACAGGGTGGTGAACCAGATTGCTATCAGGAGATTGAGGATAATCAAATATCGCGGATCTCCGCATGCTTCCAATGAGTATCCTTTTATTATAGATGATAAGGGCATGACTGTTTATCCGATTATCAGTCAGGGTATTGATCCGATATCAAGCGAAAAAAGAATCTCCAGCGGCAACAAGCAATTAGATGAATTGCTTGGTAATAAAGGATTTTTTTTAGGAAGCAGCATCCTAGTTTCGGGTACGGCAGGTACGGGGAAGACGAGCATTACATCAACCTTTGCGAATGAGATATGTTCATCAAAAAACAGATGCCTCTATTGTGCTTTTGAAGAATCGCCGAGTCAGCTGATTCGAAACATGAAATCAATTGGCCTTGATTTATCCGCACACTATCATTCAAACTTACTTCATTTTTATTTTGCTCGCCCCACACTGCAAAATCTTGAACTGCATTTCATGGCTATCAAGGAAATGATTGAAAAAATCAAACCCTATGCAATCATTCTCGATCCAATTACCAATTTGATGACGGAGGGTCCGAATAGTGATATTAGGAGCATGCTTACCCGGTTTGTGGATTATTTAAAAACAAAACAGTTGACGGTGATGTTTACGGCTGCCATCACTATTGGCACCATACAGCGAAATCCCAGCGACGAAGGAATTTCCTCCATGGTGGATACATGGATTATGCTGGATGACATTGAGTCGGACGGAGAAAGGGCTAAAACATTATACGTCATGAAGTCAAGAGGCATGTCACATTCAAAAAACATAAGAGAGATGTTGATTTCAGAAAAGGGCTACTCTTTATTACCTGTAAAAATATCCGGCAAAGAATTGTTGGTAGGTTCTAAAAGAGTACCTGCAAAATATAAAGATGAATTTGCCATGTAACGCCAACGAATAGATGACATTTATATTATTAAGAAAATAAAATGGAAAAAGATTACAATCAGGAACTTGATTTTATTCTTGAAGAATTGATACGACAGTATGAACTCCATTATCAGAATGTTGGATTTTTTGAAGGGGAGGCCCCAAAATCTATCAAAGAAGAAGTGGTAGAACTAGTGACTAAAAAGTTTCAACTCAAAGAATGGGAGATCAACATTTTACTTCATCATTTACTGATTGATAAATTCATCATCAGCATAGAGCCATTACATATTTCTCTGGAAGGGCTTGTATTCAGAAGTAAAGGAGGTTACACTAAAAATTCAGTTGCTCAGCAATTGGAGCATCTCCGATTAAAGACAATTGAATCAGATTTAAAAAAATATTCCTTCGGATTAATGATTTTCACCGCCATCCTCGCCTTAGGCACAATGGTATCCGCCTGGTTTTTTGGAATTGAAGTCTGGAAATTTTATACGGGACAGGACTTTAAAGGGCATCCTTAATTGTCAATTTGAAAATTTGAAGATTTGGAAATGTGAAGATGTGACATTTTCGTGGCTCCTTTGTGTTTTCCTCCCCTTGTTGGCGTTATCACCAACAGTGATCAAACCATTTAACTCTTATACTATTAAACCTTTTTCTCCGTCGTAAAGAAGTATTATCCCAACTTTCGAAATCTCCAAATTTCCAAATTTCCACATCTTCACATTTCCAAATTTCCACATCTCCACATCGTCAACCAATTCGCCTTTAATTTGTTAGTGATTATAAATAGATACAAATGAAGCATTTTCTTGTCATCGGCGGTTCAACCGGAATTGGCGCTGCCATTGTTCGTCAGTTGAGTGAGGCATCTCATCAGGTATTGGCAACCTATAACAAAAACATACCTGAATCCATTGGGAATGTTCGCTACCATCATTTGGATGTAACTGCAGATAACTATGATTTTTCTTTTTTGCCTGAGTCGCTGGATGGAATAGTCTATTGCCCCGGTGCAATCAATTTGAAGCCTTTTGCCCGCATCAACCCCGATGATTTTCTGAAAGATTATCAATTGCAGGTGCTGGGAGCTATAAGGGTCATACAGCAGGTGCTGCCCAATTTGAAAAAATCGGGCAATGCCTCGATTGTACTGTTTTCTACGGTAGCGGTTCAAACCGGATTTAACTTTCACAGCATAGTATCTTCTTCCAAAGGCGCCATTGAGGGACTGACCCGTTCGCTAGCCGCCGAATTGTCTCCTACCATCCGTATAAATGCCATCGCTCCCTCCATTACCGATACCCCTCTCGCCGCTGGTCTGCTCAATACTCCCGAGAAAAAAGACGGCAACGCCCAAAGGCATCCCCTCAAAAAAATCGGCACCCCCGACGACATTGCATCTATGGCCTGTTTTCTGCTAGGCAACGAATCCACCTGGATGACCGGCCAGATTCTGCATGTAGATGGTGGAATGTCGGCAGTTAGGATGTAGGTTTTGCGATATATTGTATTATTACTCCATAATTCTTCTATACAGGACAATAATTTATCTCAAAAAATGTTTATATTGTAAAAAAGCGTAGATATTTATCTACAGGAATTCTATTGCCTGAATCAAAATAAAAATGATTTGAATCATGTCTAGATATAAAGTATAAAATATTTTAATGTTAATAAAGCGATATTTTTGCCGAAGAATATTGAATTGATATTATATCTGAGCCTTTGAAAAGATTGTTGACCATATTCTTGTTGTTTTTTATGTATGATGCATTTGCCCAGGCGCCGGTGAATGATGAACCATGTAATGCAATTCAGTTGACGGTTGCAACAGTTTGTTCATATGTACAATATTCAAACGCTGGAGCAACTGGCTCAGGCTCTCCAACTCCTCCCGCACCGGGATGTGCTTCATATTCTGGAGGTGATGTTTGGTTTAAAGTTACAGTACCTGCAAATGGAATCATTAATTTTGACACTGAATCTGGCGTTGTATCTGACGGAGGAATGGCTATATACTCTGGCACCTGTGGGTCACTTACATTAATTGAATGCGATGATGATGATGGGGCCGGCAAGATGCCGAAGATTAACAGGACGGGATTGACTCCTGGTAGTACTGTATGGATTAGATTCTGGGAAAGCGGAAATAATAACAACGGTACTTTTGGAATATGTCTTACCACCGCACCTCCCAATGACGACCCCTGCAATGCAGTAGCATTAACGGTAAACAGTATATGCAGCTATGTTCAATATTCCAATGAGAATGCAACTCCTTCAGTTTCACCGACACCTACAGCTCCCGGATGTGGTTCTTATTCAGGAGGAGATGTTTGGTTTACGGCAACGGTACCCTCCAATGGTACTTTGGTATTAAACACTCAGGCCGGAACAGTCACTGATGCTGCGATGGCAATTTATTCCGGATCCTGCAGCTCTTTAACTTTGATAGAATGTGATGATGACGACGGTGTTGGAAACATGCCAAAAATTGTTAGATCTGGTTTAACGCCCGGTAGTACTGTCTGGATAAGAGTTTGGGAAAATGGCAATAACGATAACGGCACATTCAGCATTTGTGCAACCACTACGCCAGCGAACGACGAGCCATGTAATGCCATAACATTAACACCCGGAGTAAGTTGCACCTACAGTTCTTATTCCAATGAAAATGCAACCGCCTCAATTTCTCCAACCCCTCCGGCCCCGGGATGTGGTTTATATTCAGGGGGTGATATATGGTTTAAGGCGACAGTGCCTTCCAATGGTATTCTTACATTTGAGACACAAGCCGGCACATTGACAGATGTTGATATGGCTGTCTATACCGGCAGTTGCGGAGCATTGACATTAGTTGACTGTGACGATAATAATGGTCTTGGTCAAATGCCTTTCATTACACGGCTGAATTTAAATCCCGGCAGCACAGTCTGGATAAGAATTTGGGACTATGGAGGTACAGATGAGGGAACATTCAGTCTTTGCGTCACCACACCTCCTCCTGTTTCAGCATGTGTAAACAACCAACCAGCAGGGAATACCTGTGCCACTGCAAGGCCAATTTGTAGTTTTATAGGTTATTGCGGAAATACTTCGGCATCCTATACGGCAGATACCTGGACACAACTCACTTCAGCATTTCAAACTTGTGTTCCTCCCAGTTCTACAACCGGTGCAATACCAACAATAGAAAATAATTCATTTCTATCTTTTCAGGCATCGGCCACTTCGGCAACATTTGATGTATGGGTAACAAGTACAACTAATTATGGAGGCATTCAAATGCTGTTTTTTTCTGCGACCGGCTGTTCCGGACCCGTTTCCTGCTTTGGAGGGTATAATAACATTATTCCTTACCAGAGAATTACCGCTTCCGGACTTACAATTGGGAATACTTATTATCTCATGGTTGACGGATACGGTGGTGACAACGCCAGTTACGTGATAGATTTGGTCAACGGCGCTAATATATTGAACATTACCGCAAGCCCATCCACCACAATATGTGCAGGCAGCAGTACATCTTTGACAGCCAGTACATCAAATTTAGCAGCAGGAACCACATATAGATGGACTCCCTCCACCGGACTTAATACAACAACAGGAGCCACTGTAATAGCAAGTCCAACTGTAACAACTACCTATACTGCGGC
Organism: Chitinophagaceae bacterium; assembly: GCA_947458275.1. Classification (GTDB taxonomy): domain Bacteria; phylum Bacteroidota; class Bacteroidia; order Chitinophagales; family Chitinophagaceae; genus Ferruginibacter. The sequence continues at coordinate 7,880 of CANGYR010000016.1, read as the reverse complement.
CGCATTGACCGGATTTTGCACCGACAGTACCAAGAATGAAATAACCATTACAGTTAATCCTCCGGCAACAGCATCCGCAGGAGCCAATCAATCGGTCTGTCAGGGAGGGACCATCACTCTGGCAGGATTACTCGGAGGGTCCGCTACTTTAGGAACCTGGTCATCATCAAACGGAGGAACCTTCTCTGATCTAAACACATTGAATTCAACATATTCTCCTTCTATTACCAGCGGAACCGTCCAACTGACACTCACCAGCAATGATCCGGATGGAACAGGTCCATGCACAGCAGCTGCTTCCAACACCCTAATTACAGTAAATCCTGTGTTGACTCCTACTTTTTCTGCTTGTTCCGCAACTGTCACCGGAGTCTCATTTTCATGGAGTCCGGTTACGGGAGCCACATCGTATAATTATACTTATAGTATAAATGGAGGAACCTCAACTTCTGTGATCAATACCACTTCAACCGGAGTAAATGTAAGTGGATTAACATCGGGTAGTGTGGTTACAATAACTGTTACTCCGGTAGGAGCAGCAGGCACCTGCTTTGCCTCCAATAGCCAAAGCTGTACAGCACAAAGTTGCGTACCGCCTACTGTTTCCGGAACGCTGACTGTTTGCGAAGGTTCCACCACCCAATTGTCAGGTTCCGGTACGGCTGCCGCCACAGATCCCTGGGTTTCCGCCAACACCGGAATTGCTTCGGTGAATAATTCGGGATTAGTTACCGGAGTAACTTCGGGTACTACAGGAATCACTTATAATGACAATACTGGATGTACTATAACAGTAAATGTGACTGTTAATGCAAAAACATTACCCTTGTTTACTCAGGTGTCACCCGTTTGCAGCGGAGGAAGTTTTAGTCTTCCTCCAACCTCTAATAATGGGATTGGCGGCACCTGGTCGCCTGCGATAGATGTATTAAACACAAAAACTTATACATTCACACCAACGGCAGGACAATGTGCGCTTGGCAATACAATGACTGTGAATATTATTAATTTGCCTGCAGCACCTGTCGCTTCCAATGTGAGTTATTGCCAGAATCAAGCAGCCTCTGAACTGACTGCATCCGGCAGCAATCTATTGTGGTATACTTCTTCAATGGGAGGTACAGGCAGCGCCACAGCACCTACGCCTTCAACGATTAATTCCGGTGCTACGACCTATTATGTGAGTCAGACGGTCAACGGGTGCGAAGGACCTCGTGCACCCATTACTGTTACAGTCAACGCGCTTCCTACGGTGACGGTTAATAGTCCAACCGGTTGTATTGCAAATAATGTTACAATTACGGCCATGCCGGGGGCATCTGGGAGTTATGATTATAATTGGTCTGTTCCTACTGGAGTAAGCCCGCCGGCTAATACTGCAAGTTTTGTAGTAACTCTTTCCGGAACGTACTCGGTTATTATAAAAGATAAATCAACTAATTGTGAAAGCAGCTCAGGTATTGGAACTGCTACTGTTTATCCCGAGGTCACAACCTCACAAATATTATATTAGTCAAATATAAATAATTATTAAAATTAAGTATTTTAATAGTATAAAATATTTTATTCAATATAACAAATCTGTAGAATCCGAGTAAGATAAATGAATGATATTTTAAAGCAATCTATCATCAATTCTTATGTTTGAAATTTGCCTGATTAATGTTTGTAATATTCTTTAAAATAATGTTAAATAACGTAACTTTAAGGGTTGAAAAAACAGGTTCTTTTCGGTTAAAAAACGGATTGAAATATCTATTGCTTGTGTTGTACTTTAAAAATTTTAATTGTCACATCTGTATTAATGTTGTGGATGAATTTTTTTTAGTGTGAAGAATGATTTGATTGGGTTTTTGGAATATTGAACATCTATGTTTGGGTTATTAAAAACTTACAGAAATTATTTTATTCCAGAGTTTGCTGCTCTGGGGGCTGCTACTTTTTTGGGAATAATCAAAGAGTCGTTTTCGTGCATTTGCAAGATTGTTTGTTTTTTTATAATCGTTTTTCTGTTATCAAATAAAGTTTCCGGGCAGATAACTATAGCATCTGATGGTTTTAACAACTCATCTGCATTATTCAATACAAGTTTTTCTGATTTAGCTGCAGGATACAGTAACCTTTCAACAACCGCTTCTGATAATCCGGCATCAACACCTTATTTTATTGAAGGAACTCATGCAATAAGAGTGTTTGCATCTGGCGCCACTGGGGGTAGGTCTGCTGTTTTGACATCAAAAGTTGATATCAACACCTGTTCTTATTCGAACGTAGAAATGTCTCTAAGCGTAATGGCTGTCAGCCGATTGGGTCTTTCTGAAGGCCCAGGATCTACCGATTATATTCTAATAGAGGTCAGTACTAACGGTGGTACAAACTACAATCCCATTTTAAGATTACAAGGGAATGGGTTAAACGGTTCTTATTGGCCATATTCAGTTGGAACTACAGCATCGAGAACTTTTGCTGAATATTCTACTTCTCCTGTTACATTTACTGCCGGTTTGCGAAACGCAGCTCCAAGTTACAACAAATTGAATATAACAGGACTACCCAACATACCTAATTTAAGATTCAGAATTACTGTTTTTATAGATGACAATACAGGAGATACCCCTATGTGGTGCATAGATGATTTTAAAGTGACGGGACAGTCATTGTCTTCTCCGCTTACACCGACCACATCAAAGACAGATAACACAAATTGCACCCCGGTTCCTTGTACTTATACAGGGCCAAAATTGTTGATCAATGAGATTAGAATCAATCCCGGAACCGGTGTAAATGCCATTGGATCCGTTACCGGAACAAATGCAGGTGAGGAATTTATTGAATTATATAATCCTAGTCCTTGTAATTCAATTGATATTTCCTGTTTTTTACTTGGTGGAAATACCGGTGTTGATGCTAAAAGTAATTGGACCATTCGATTTCCTTCAGGAACAATCATACCGCCTTTGGGCTTTTACACTATTGCGGGAGATCAGGTAACCGGTGGAAGTTTTTATTTTAAAGATTATGTTGCTGGTGGTAATTTTAAGAATGGTTTCATCGCTTCAGTCGATGTTAGCCCATGGCTATACAATCAAGAGGATTGGAAAGTTTTGTATGATGCCTACGGAAATCCACTATCTGGTTTAGCATGGGGCACTACCGGAACTAGCATAACAAATATAAATTCTGACACAAAATACAACCAACCTGTTCAAGTGGTCAACCGTAATGGCTGCCCTTCTATAACAACATTGCCCACAGTTAGAAGCGTGTATAACCTCAACAACCCCAATATTCCTGTAGATTTTATCAACAATGTTGGAACTCCAGGAACAAATTCCAGGACTACCGATGGCGCTTCGTGGGGACCACTACGAGCCGTAACAGCCGCAACAATAAATTCCTGTAACGGAACTTGCAATACCCAACCTTCTTCTTGTAATGGAACAGCAACTATCACGCCAATAGGAGGTGTAGCTCCTTATCTTATAGCCTGGGATGCTGCCGCACGCAACCAAAATACTCAAACTGCTGTTAAATTATGTCCGGGTACATACGGTGTTACCATAACAGATGCCTGTGGAAATGTTACATCAACTTCTGTCACTATAACTACAAATGCCACCTGCACTACGGTTCCATTTTCTGAATGTAACCTTGTAACCTATAAAGTTGGAGATGGATCTACCGCACTTTCCAACAATGCCTTTCCGGTACGTATTGATGAGGTTTCAACTGCCGGTACTCTTGTCCAATCCTTACCAAGCACTCTGACACAGGATGCAAATCAATTATCAGCTGGTTATTTAAATAGTTTTAATGGATTACTTGGAATACCGGGGCTTGATTTATTTCCCGGCTCCTCAACTCCCGCGTCAACTACAAATACCAAAGTAACCGAAATCTTAGGATCCAATACTGCAGTAATTACACGTGTGACTCATCCAACAAGTGGCACGATTCCATTCAATAATAACACTTATCGTTCAGTTATTCCAATATCCAACAATACCTTTTATGCAATAGGAATAAGCGGAAGTTCAGACGACGGTCAAATTTGGTATTATAATGGAACATCATGGACAAGAATATTTTCTTCCTCTTTCGCAATCAGAAACATTGAAATTTATAATGGCAATTTATATTTTTCCACGGCTACAACTTCAACAACCGCACCAATTAATGGACCAGGAATCTACCAGGTTGGTGCGGGGTTACCAACTACAACCGGGCAAATAGCTACACCGGTTTTTAATCAATCCGGTGGGGAGCCTTATGGATTTTCAATCAGTCCGGATGGTTGCACCGCATATGTTGCAGATGATCGTGCAGCCCCTAATGGCGGAATAAAGAAGTGGACAAAATCAGGATCTACATGGTCTTTAGCTTATACTATCGGTTCACCATCCAGAGGGTTGGTGGTAGATTACTCCGGACTCAATCCGATTATTTATGCAACAACAACAGCCACTCAAAACAATTCAATTTTTAAAATCACAGATGCCGGTTCATCCTCCTCTTCAAATACAATAAGATCCGCCGGAGCCAATAATGTTTTTCGCGGAATAGATTTCACACCTAACTCTTACAATACAATAACCATTAGCCAACAGCCGGCAGGATTTATTGTATGTGAAGGCAGTCCTTCCCAACAAATGAGTGTTACAGCATCAACAACTTCTGGATTATTAACGTATCAATGGTTTAGAAATACTGTTAATAATTATTGTGGAGCAACTGCAATATCCGGGGAAACCAATTCAACCTATTCTCCTCCAACAACTCCACCCGGTACCGTTTACTATTTCGTTAAAATCATCAATAGCTGCGCAACAATACTAAATAGCAACATAGTTGCTGTTACAGTTAATGCTGCTGCAACAGTTACTGCCTCTGCTTCCAATTTGAATCCTTGCACCGGAGCAACTGTTAATCTGACCGGTAGTTTTGGAGGTTCAGCTACAAGTGCAGTATGGGCTATCAAATCCGGAGGAGGAACTTTAAATACTTCGGTTACCCCGCCAACTTATACTGCGCTGTCATCTGCCGGTACAGTAACTTTATCCTATACCAGCAATGATCCTGATGGAACCGGTCCTTGCCCTGCAGCTACAATAGATGTTGTGTTGACAGTTGCCAATTGCAATACATGTCCAACAGTTTGGGGAAATATTCAATCTCCCGGTTCGGGGTCTGTTTGTAGCGGAGGAACTTTTGATGTTTATGGTCAGGTATACATACCCGGAGTGACGGAAGCAGCAGGACAAGGTTCAAATGTTAGTGTTCAACTGGGTTGGAGTACAACCAATTCTAATCCAAGTACGTGGACTAACTGGATAAATGCAAATTACAATACCCTTGGTCCGAACCCCTCAAATATTGATGAGTATTTTGCTACCTTAACGCTGCCACCCGGAAACTATTACTATGCATTCAGGTATTCGATCAATGGCTGTCCATTTGTATATGGAGGTTATAGTCCGTCAGCTGCAGCATGGAATACCTGGACTGTCAATCCTGGAGGAGGAGGCGTCTTCATTGGCAACTCTAACAATAATGGCGGTAGTGGTAGTTCCTTGGGGATTAATTCAAATGGTAAAGCTTTCGGTTTATTTAATTCTTCCGGATCTGTTACTGAAGTCATTCGAAATTTTCCGGCACTTCAGGTTGGACAGACTTTTCAGGTAGATTTGGATAATGGATCTGTAAACTCAGGGGGTACAGTTGGTATTGCTCTTCAAAATGCGAACGGAAATAATGTGTGGGAATTTTTATTCTCCGGAGGCTCGTCCAGTTATACAATCAACGCCGGCAGTGTTTCCCCTTCTGTTAATATTCCATTTACCGCAAATGGATTGAGAATTAGTTTTACATTAACTTCAAGCACCACTTACTCCGCATACATTCAGGCGCTTAATGGAGGATTTAACTACGGCCCTTTTACCGGTACACTATCAAATCCTGTAGGCGGCCAAAACATTTCAAGGTTCAGAGCATTTAATTTTCGGGCAGGTAACGGACCAAATACTACTGATTTTTTCATCAATAATATTATAGGGCCAAACATCAATGACAATGCTTCTTTCTATGGAGCTTTTGCAAACGGAACAGTATCTCCTAATCCAACTGTAGGTGGTATTTGGAGCGGAATCACTCCTTCTCCTTCAAACAATACCAGTGGAATTCTGATCGTAAATCCTATTCCCAATGTAGCTGTTCAGCCATCACCTTTGTGTTCCGGAAATAATTTAACTGTCAGTGCTTCAGGTGCAGGCACATATGAATTTTTTCTCGGCGGAGTGTCGCAAGGAGCCCCATCAGCCACACCTTCATTTGCTTTCTCTACTCTTACTGCAGGGCAAGACGTTTGCGTAAGAGGGTATCCTGCGGGTCCTGTTATAGATGGAAATATCATCGAACCTTTTTGGGGAAATCCTATAGTGACATCTGCGGGTGGACCAAGCAGTTCGGTGAGCAACAACAGAATCAATGCGCTTTATGTTAACAACCAATCAGGATTTTTATCGCTGGGTATTGCAGGTAATCTATTGAATTCAACTAATACAGAAAATGATCAGAAAATTTTGATTTTCATTGATAGCAGAAGTGGCGGTTTCAACAGTTTATCAGGCTGGACAAATCGGACTAATGCACCAAATCTTTCAGTTGAGAATTTAAACTCAGGAATATCTTTTGACGCCGGCTTTAATCCCGATTTTATTTTATGTATTGGTACCGATAATACAGGAGCTGCTTTTTTTGATTTATATGATTTAACCAATAACACGAACACATTTTTAGGAAGCTCATCGGGAAACCCCACTTTATTTGGATTTCAATCAAATTCAGGATCAACTGATTACACCAAAGGTTTTGAAATAAGAATACGCAATTCATTACTGGGGATTATTTCCTCTCCGCTCAGATTTTTTGCTATGGTTGTAAATACTCCAGTTATTTCAAATGTAACAATTGTTTCCAACCAGTTTCTTTCTCCTGCAGGTTCCGGAGATGGATCTTATGGTTCGGGATCGATTTCTTTCGGATCTGCCGCTCCCAATCCTGTAAGCTATTCCCTTTCTCCTGATTGTCTTGACGATGAGTGTCTGACGGTGCGGGCAACACCGGTGGTCAGCGCTCCGGCTTCTTTTTGTGTGAACAATCAGATAACATTATCTCCTACAACCGGAGGAACTTGGACAAGCAGTAACAACGGAATTGCAACAGTTAACAATGCAGGAGTTGCTACCGGAGTCTCAATTGGACAAACATCTTTTACATTTACCACCGTTGATGGATGTAGTAGTATAACTAGTCCTGTAAATGTAAATCAAGTATTAACATCAACTATCCAAACAAACTAATAACAACAAAAAACAACTGCATGAGAAATTTTTTAAAACACTGTATAATCTTACTCCCGTTGCTGTTTGCGGCGGCAATGGTGAGTGCGCAAACGCCAACCCAGACGATTTGCTTTGGGGATACCAAAACATATGAGGTGGATTATGCCCCTACTTTGCCAACTTTTGAGACTGGTGATGGTGCTACCCAGGGAAGTACAGGTTCTACCTATACCTGGACTATTAGTGGATCGGGGTTTGTTGGAACAATCAATGGAGTTAATACCACTTCCGTTTCAGGCAACGGTAGCGGATCGAATAAAATTACCGTCAATTGGGGTACTACACCTGCCGGAGGTTCTTACACTGTCAGTGTAAAAGAGGAAAGAGATGATTGTGAGACGGTGAGGAGTGTGGTGGTGACGGTTACGCCAGTTAATACGGTAGATCCTGGAGCAACGCCTACGCTATGTGTGAATACGGCGTTAACCAATATTACGCATGCGACAACTGGTGCTACGGGAATAGGAACAGCGACGGGAT
>CANGYR010000015.1 GCA_947458275.1 Chitinophagaceae bacterium | reverse complement strand
ATGAGGTTGTATCTCCGCGTTAACATACTTTAAAGTTGTTTTGAAAGAAGTGTACTCTCATTCTTTTTCACCTATTTTATTCAAATATTGGTCGTAAATTTAAAATCTCAAAGAACTATTTTTTAGTTAAAAGCAAACATAGGAGAAAGGAGAACGCAGAGTTTTCGCTGAGACTATTTCCTCTGCGAAATCTCTGTTAGCTCTGCGCCTCTGCGGTGAAAAAAAGATAAAAAAAGCCATCTTATCCAGACAGCTTTAAAGTTTTTATTCTTTGGGAGGTTCCGGTGTTTCCTCCGTCTTCTTTTCTACGAGTTTACCTAATTCAGATCCTTTCTTTTTTTGTTGTGCTTTGGGCGCAAACATCACCTGCATTCTCTTACCTTCCAGTTTGGGCAAGCCTTCCAGCGCACCAACTTCTTTAAGGCGATCGGCAAATTTCAACAAAAGCAATTCACCTCTTTCTTTAAACATAATGGCCCTTCCTTTGAATTGTACATGCGCTTTTACCTTATCACCGTCTTTCAAAAACTTCTCGGCATGTTTTACCTTAAATTCAAAATCATGATCATCGGTATTGGGTGTAAAGCGAATTTCCTTAACCTCACTGGTCTTGGCCTTCGCTTTCATTTCCTTCTTCTTCTTTTTCTCTTCGTAGAGAAATTTATTATAGTCTATTACTTTACAAACAGGGGGATTAGCTCCCGGAGAAATTTCAACTAAATCCAAAAATTGAGACTGAGCAATTTTCAAAGCATCCGGAACAGCATAAATTCCGGGTTCTACATTGTCGCCTACCAATCTTACTTCAGGTACCCTAATCATGTGATTGGTACGATGCTCTTGTTGTTGTTCTTTTTTAAAACGAGGATTGAATGCTCCTCTGGGTGGTCTGGGTGGGAATGCCATTTAGTTGTTTTAGTTTACAATGTTGTTTATTAAAGCAAGTTTTATAATGCAAGATAATTAATCTCCTCTCCTTTCGTTGATTTCTTTTGATAATTCTGAAACAAATTCGCCGACTTCCTTGGCTCCGAGATCACCTTTTCCCTGACGGCGGATGGAGATCTTCCCTTCATTCATTTCTTTTTCTCCTATCACCAGCATGTACGGTACTTTGAGCAACTCGGTATCTCTGATTTTCTTTCCGATTTTCTCATTTCTGTCATCGATTTCAGCCCTTACACCGGCATTTTTAAGTGTCTGTAAAATTGTTTGTGCATAGTCCATAAACTTATCACTTATAGGCAAAATCTTCGCCTGAAGCGGTGCCAGCCAGGTCGGGAACTTACCGGCATAATGCTCCAGCAGAAAGCCGATGAAACGCTCATGGGTACCCAAAGGAGCCCGATGAATAATCAATGGTACTTCACTTGTATTGTGCTGATTGGTATATGACAACTTAAATTTATTCCCGCTATTGAAATCTACCTGATTGGTGGCCAGTGTAAACTCTCTTCCTATGGCACTCCAGATTTGGACATCAATCTTAGGACCATAAAATGCCGCTTCATCCTGCACTTCAATAAATGGAATGTTGGAATCAATCAATGCCTGACGTACCATAGACTCCGTTTGATGCCATAGCTCGGGCTCATTGATGTATTTCTGTCCGAGTTTGGCAGGATCATGCAAACTCAATCGCATCACATACTTATCTACACCAAAGATTTTAAAATACTTCAAATACATGTCATTGACCGCACGAAACTCTGACGCAAACTGATCTTTACTGCAATAAATATGCGCATCATTCATATGCAGGCACCTTACCCTCATCAAGCCAAACAACTCCCCGCTTTGCTCATAACGGTAACATGTACCATATTCCGCGATTCTATATGGAAGATCTTTATAGCTTTTAGGTTCAGCATCATAAATTTTGTGATGATGCGGACAGTTCATTGCTCTTAAATAATATTTAGTCCCATCCAATTCCATCGGCGGAAACATACTGTCTGCATAATAAGGCAAATGTCCGCTGGTGAGATACATATTCTCCTTAGCTATATGCGGCGTCACTACTCTCTTATAGCCTGCAGCAGATTCTGTTTCCTTAGCCAGCTTCTCTAATTCTTCAATAATAATGCCGCCATTGGGCAACCATAGCGGTAAGCCCTGGCCAACATCATCATCCATCGTAAAAATAGACAGTTCCTTTCCCAGTTTGCGATGATCTCTCTTCTTTGCTTCTTCGAGCATCAGTAAATATTCATCAAGCTCCTTTTGATTAGGGAAAGTGATTCCGTAAACCCTGGTGAGCTGTTTATTTTTTTCATCTCCTTTCCAATAAGCACCTGCAACGCTGGTAAGTTTGATGGCTTTAATGGTGCCGGTAGATGGAATGTGTGGACCACGACACAAATCTGTAAAACTTCCTTGTGTATAAAAACTGATTTCACCGTCTTTAAGATTGCTCAATAAATCCAGCTTATACTCATCTCCTTTCTCGGAAAAATAATTTATCGCCTCATCTTTAGGTATCGACTTTTTTACATAAGCATTATTCTGCTTTGCAAACTCATTCATTTTCTTTTCAAGTATCAACAAATCATCTTCAGATAATTTGGCATCACCCAGATCCATGTCGTAGTAAAAACCTTTATCAACTGCAGGACCTACCCAAAATTTTGTTTGAGGAAAAACTGCCTGAACTGCCTCGGCCATCAAGTGGGCGGAGGAATGCCAGAAAGTGGATTTCCCATCTGCATCATCCCAAGTGAGTAACTTCAACGCAGCATCTTCGTTTAATGGCTGTGAAGCATCTACAACATCTCCGTTTACATTCGCTGCAAGTACTTTTCTTGCTAGGCCTTCGCTGATAGACTTGGCAATATCCATCGCCGTTGAACCTGCTGCATATTCCCTGACAGAACCATCAGGAAGTGTGATTTTAATCATGATATTATTTAAACCTTCAATTTTAGCCCCAAATTTAACGAAGTCTTGGCGAATAGCATAGTAATACATTATATTTAGACTGATAAATCATTATTATTTTTGCCGAAGCCAAATGATAAACAAGAATGAATAAAACGCTCACTCTATTTTTTGCTATTTTATCTATTGTGTCATTAAAGGCGCAGGATTTTACCGGACAGTGGAAAGGCGAATTTATTGATAAAAGCACCTCCAATGGTGCTATTGGCAGCGACAAATGCGAATATGTTCTCGAACTTGATGTGGATGGAAACAAAGTAAGCGGCTCTTCCTACACTTATTTTACTGATGGGGGAAAAAAATATTATACCATTTGTAAGGTAGAAGGATTTGTTGAGCCGAAAAAAAAATACATAGAAATCAAAGAAATAGCTCGGATTAAAACAAACATCCCAAACAATATCAACAATTGCCTGCAGATACATAAGCTGACTTATTTCAAGCAGGGAAATATTGAAACGATAGAAGGCAACTGGGTCCCCGGCCCCACTCAATCCCGCGATTGCGGATTTGGAAGTACTGAATTAACCCGAAGAACTTTGCTCAGTGCTTTCCCGGAAATATCGAAAAAAAATAATCAACAAAGCATTGCGAAAAATTCTAAAGAGAAGAAACAAATTTCTGATGAAACGGCAAAAGAAAAAACACAGATAACGAAACCCGTATTGCCAAATAAAACTGCTGAAATAAAAGAGTCCGACAAACAAAACAAAGAAGATATAAGCACCAAAAAGATAACAGCTGAACCTAAAAATACCGTTTCGGAAAAGATTGAAACGCCCGCCAAACTTGAAAAAAGAAAAACTCAGGTAATCAAAACCATTGAAGTTGAAAACAGGTATGTAAAAGTTGACCTCTACGATAACGGAGAAATAGATGGTGACAGCATCTCTTTATTTTACAACAAAAAATTGCTGTTCTCCAATAAAAAACTTTCAGATAAACCCATTAGCCTGAATCTGGAAATTGATGAGGATGTCATGAATAACGAACTGGTGATGTTTGCCGAAAATTTAGGTAGCATTCCTCCCAATACAGCACTGATGATTGTAACAGATGGTCCCAATCGTTATGAAGTAAGAATCACTTCAGACCTTGAAAAAAGTGGTGTGATTAATTTTATTCACAAACCCAGGGTTCATTAAAACGAATGTAAATCAACAAACTAAAATTTAAAATTCCAGGTCACTGAAGGAATTATCGGGAAAATGGAAACCTGCTTGGCCTGCACTTTCAATGTTCCATCCAGCGCACTCCCCGATTGATCGTAATAAATAAAATAAGGATTTTGTCTGCTATACGCATTGTAAACACTGAATACCCATTCAGATTTCCATTTACGGTTTTCATTCTTTTTGGGGGTATACGTTGCCGATAAATCCAAACGATGGTAGGACGGAAGTCGATATTGATTGATGCGACTGAATTCCTGCGTCAAGGTACCGTCTACCAGATAGAAACGCTGAGGAAGCGTAGCCGCGTTACCGGTACCATATACAAATGTGGTTGAAAACTTCCACTTTTTGTTTAGTTCATAAATACCCACCACACTTAAATCATTTCTTCTGTCATATTTGGCCGGATATTTTTCACCGAAGTTAAGCTGTGGAAATTTTCTCCATGTCCAGCTGAGAGTATATCCTATCCATCCGGTAAAACGACCTTTGGTTTTATTGATCAATAACTCGGTTCCATAACTCCAGCCCCTGCCAAAAACAAATGAATTTTCCACATCGTCCAATGAATTGGGTGTATATCCCTCTTTAAATTCAATTTGATTGTCCATGCTCTTATAGTAAAGTTCTATGGATGTCTCAAACATGTTCTCTTTGAAATTCTTAAAAAATCCTGCCGCATAGAGCCAACTCATTTGCGGCTTCACTCTGTAAGTACTGGGCACCCATATATCCGTGGGAAGTGTTGTGCCGGAATTGCTCACCAGGTGAATGTATTGCAAATTTCTTGTAACAGAAGCTTTAACAGATGTCTCATCGTTTATGCTATACCGTAATGTTAATCTTGGTTCAAGGCCTCCGTAAGTTTTAACGGGTTGACCTTTTTTATACACCATGCTATCTGTGCGGTTTCCGTCAGAATCGGTAGTATATATTTTGTTTGGACCAATCTGCTGAAACATACTGTATCTCAATCCTGCGTTGATTTGCAATTTAGAAGACAACTCCCAATCATCCTGAATGTATGCAGCAGCTTCATGAGCATATTTCACTTGAGCATTCAGCGGATTAAACTCTATAGAATCCTGGCGGCCGCTTACAACCGAAGGTGTAAAACGATGGTAGGTATAAATCCCGCCGAATTTGAACTTGTGATTAGAAAAAGGATAATAATCCAAGTCATGCTTTAAACTCAAATCACGGATACCGGAAGCGAGCTTGACATCGAAATTATTTTGCAGTGCCTTAAAAGTAAAATTATAGTCGTTGAAAACAGCCGTGGTGTTGGCAAAAAGCTTATTGTTAAAAACATGATTCCAGCGAATAGTTCCGGTAGCATTTCCCCAGGGTATGTTTACATCCAGACTGTTTCTGCCATTGACAAAATTAAAAACATCCCTGCCGAAATATCCGCTCAGATAAAGCCGGTCCTTATCACTGAAACGATAATTCATTTTGGCATTCAGATCATAAAAATAATATCCTGAACCGTAAAACTGACTCGACTTACTTATAAATGGTTTGGACAGCGCATCGATATATGTCCTTCTTCCGGATATAATAAATGAAGCTTTGTTTTTCTTGATAGGCCCCTGAATCGAAATTCTTGAAGCAATCAAACCTATGCCGCCATCCACCTGGAATTTCTGATTATTACCTTCTTTCATCGAAACATCCAGCACGCTTGACAACCTGCCGCCATATTGAGAAGGCATTCCTCCTTTGATGAGCGACACATTTTTTATAGCATCTGAATTAAATACGGAAAAGAAACCAAAAAGATGTCCGGTATTATACACAACTGCATCATCCAGCAAAATAAGGTTCTGATCCGGACCGCCGCCTCTCACATAAATACCCGCACTTCCTTCACCAGCATTTCTCACACCCGGCAATAATTGAACAACCTTCAATAAATCTACTTCCCCAAGAAAAGCAGGAATGGATTTGATCTGTTCAATTGGAAGAGACACTTTTCCCATTTGAGCAGCTTTTACATTATTGTCTCTTTTTCTGCTGGTAATGATTACTTCTTTTGACAACGCTGCTCCTGAAATGAGATCAATATTCAGTGAGGTGTCTTTTGAAAGAGATAATTTTATGACGGATGACTGATAGCCCACAAATGAAGTTACCAGCGTATAGTCGCCTTCATTTAAAGTAATGGAATAAAAACCGAACTGATTGCTTGTTATACCCTTAACAAATCCTTTAACAGAAATACTTGCGCCAATGAGCGTTTCGCCGGTAAACTTATCTCTTATATAACCACTGATAGTATGCCTTTTAGACGAACGGGAGTTCACCGTAACTTTTTCCTGGGCTTTTGCATCTGAAATAAAAAAAACAGGAGCGAGTAAAAAAAATAAAATGTACAAACAATTGGAAAACCTCATTAAGCTGATTTATTTACTTTTAACAGAATCCACAATCTCTCCGCAATGAAGCATACCTGCTTTGTACTTTGGATGATTTTTCCCTAAGTATGGATTGATTACTTCTTCAGTCGTACTGATCCAGTTGGCAGGAATCTCATCATTAAATGCCATTGGACAGTTTTGAATATACAACGTAGGGCCTTCATATTTTATGGCCGTAAAAAATGCAGGGAACATCATATCTGTCAGACTGCTAAAATCTTTTCTCATCTCAGTGATATCATGCTGACTCAACATGGAAATAGCATTGGATTTTAAATCATTTATGACAGACATAATGGTAGCTTCTATCAATGACGTATCTTTTTTCAACTCAGCAGTATCAATGGCATCCAATAGCAGAATAAATTCCGCGCCGCCTAACTTTATAGCCGCTGTGTCTGCATTTACAAATGCATCCTTTATATTCATATATTTATCCACTATCCTGCTGATACTTTTATTGAAATTTTCAGAGTGTTGTTTCACTGCGATAGCAACTTCTTTGGTGTCAGAAGTTTTATTTTCCCCGTCTTTTGATTTGAATAATTTCCAAAAAATCAGTGATACTGCTAAAATCAAAACAAGGAAAAGAATGGCCTTCTTCATATATGTTGTTTTTTACAAAATTAGGAGATTTGGTTGTTCCTCTCAATTAAGTTTCGCTGAAAACAATCAAGAAAACACTGAATGAAAGGAAAAGTTGAAGATTGTTGAAAGTTGTTGAAGATTGTTGAAGTCCAAGAGCCAAGTTCAACCACATTCAACCATATTCAACAATATTCAACCACATTAAACTATTTTTGCAAAAAAAATGCTTCATGCTACTCGGATTACAAAATGTGACTTTTGAATTTGGCGCCAGAACCATTGTGGAAGACGCCACCTGGCATATACAACCCAATGAGAGAATCGGACTGGTGGGTTATAACGGGACTGGAAAATCAACGTTGCTCAAAGTTCTGACCGGCCAGTACTCTCCTGCCAAAGGAACCGTGGAAAAAGGAAGAGAAACCACCATTGGCTTCCTCCATCAGGATTTGCTTGGATTTGACACAGAAGATTCTATATTGGAAGTTGCACTGGGAGCTTTTGAAAGAGTAAAACAACTTGAAAAAGAAATTGAGGTGCTCGGCGAAGAGCTGGCAAAAACCGGAGATGAAAAACTTGCCAATGATTATGCTGATTTACTTCATGAAATGGATGTACTGGACGGATATAATATCCACCATAAAACAGAAGAAATATTGCAGGGATTGGGTTTCAGCAACGCAGATCTCCAAAAACCTTACAAGAACTATAGCGGAGGGTGGAGAATGAGGGTGCTACTGGCTAAAATGATTTTACAACATCCGGATGTGCTGTTACTGGATGAACCTACCAATCACCTCGATTTACCGAGTATTGAGTGGCTCGAGAAATACCTGCAACACTATCATGGATCCGTAGTAATTGTATCACATGACCGTTTCTTTCTCGACAGAATGGTGACAAAAATCGTTGAACTGTATCAGCAAGAACTACATATTTATTCTGGCAATTACAGCTACTACGAAAAAGAAAAAGAACTGCGCGTAGAAATGCAGAAGAAAGCCTACGAAAATCAGCAGGATTACATTCGCCAACAGGAAAGATTTGTGGAAAGATTTAAGGCAAAAGCCAGTAAGGCAGCACAGGCTCAAAGTATTGTGAAGCGACTGGATAAACTGGATCGCATCGAAGACGTGGAAATTGAAAGACCAAATATGCGCATCAATTTTGCGGTTGACAGACAACCCGGCAAAATAATTTGTACACTGAAACATATTTCCAAAAGATTCAAAGATGTGGAGATTGTAGAGAATACAGGCGCAGAGATAGACCGTGGCGATAAAATTGCGTTGATTGGAGCTAACGGTAAGGGTAAGTCGACAATGCTGCGTATCATTGCCGGCACCGAAAATTTTGAAGGAGAAAGAGAATGGGGGTATAATGTGGTTGAATCTTTCTATGCACAGCATCAGCTGGAGGCATTAAATATGAACAATGATTTACTGGAAGAAATGAAAGATGCCCGAAGCGGAAAAAATGACCTTGAACTGAGAAGTCTTCTTGGGGCATTTCTATTCAGTGGTGATGCTGTAGACAAAAAGATAAAAGTATTGAGCGGAGGAGAAAAAGCGAGAGTAGCTTTAGCAAAAACCATCGCCGGAAAAGCAAACTTTTTAATGCTCGATGAACCTACGAACCATCTGGATATTCATTCTGTTGATTTATTGGTTGAAGCGTTGAATAAATACGAGGGCAGCCTTATTCTAGTTAGTCACGACCGCTATTTCATCAGCCGTCTTGCCAATAAAATATGGGAAATAGAAGACAAAAAAATAGTTGAGTTCAAAGGCACTTATGCCGAGTGGGAAGACTGGAAGGAAAGAAGATTAAAGGATGCTCAGTCAAAAAAAAATGAGCCAGCTCCGGTTAAGGTTGAAAAAACAGAAAAGGCACCTGAAAAAAAGCAGGAGAAAAATATTTCAAATGAACAAAAGAAAGAACTACAGAAAGTAAAAAATACGTTCAGACAGATTGAAGAAAAAGTAGCAACGATAAACAAAAAGAAAACAGAGCTCGAAGCCGCATTAGCAGACCCTGAAATATATGGCAATAAAGACAAGTTTATCAAAGCAGAAGCAGATTACAATAAAATACTTCAAGAACATACTGCAGCTAACAAAGAGTATGAAAAAATATTTGAACAAATGATGGAAATGGAAGACAAGCTCAACTAATAAAAAAACCCCGGATGATCCGGGGCTTTTTTTGGCTTCTTAAATTCTTCTAATTGTTTGGAATTCATTCAGCATAATCAGAAGCCATTGGTTTTTTCATTGGATTGGATTGGATTTTCGGTTTTTTCATTCGGTTAATAACGGCGTAAAAGGATAATTGGATATTTACAATACTAAAACGAAAACTCTTTTCAGATATTATGTACTGTTAAAGAAATTTTAAAATACCTGTGTTTAATAAAGGTATATCTACGTGATAATACTTAGAAATGTCCTTTTTTCAATTATAAGCTGCTAATACAGTAATTTTATAGCGTAATCTATTATTATTATGTGGTCAAACAACATCCTGGAAGCAATTGGAAATACACCTTTGGTTAAATTAAATAAAATTACAAAGGAATTACCTTGTACCGTACTAGCCAAAGTGGAATATTTTAATCCCGGCAACTCCATTAAAGATAGAATGGCTTTAAAAATGCTCGAAGTAGCTGAGTTGGAAGGTAAAATCAAACCGGGAGGAACCATTATTGAAGGCACCAGCGGAAATACAGGAATGGGACTGGCCATTGCTGCCTGCATCAAAGGGTACAAATGCATATTTACTACAACAGACAAACAATCAAAAGAGAAGGTAGATATATTAAAAGCTGTAGGCGCAGAAGTAATCGTTTGTCCAACAAATGTTGAACCGGAAGACCCTCGCTCCTATTACTCAGTATCCAAACGTTTGGCTACAGAGGTGCCCAATTCCTGGTATGTGAATCAGTACGACAATCTGGCCAACAGACAGGCACATTATGAACAAACAGGCCCGGAAATATGGGAACAAACCGAAGGGAAAATCACCCATCTGGTAGTTGCTACCGGCACGGGAGGCACCATTGTAGGAACAGGCAAATATTTAAAAGAAAAAAATCCTAATATCAAAGTATGGGCAATTGACAGTTATGGTTCATTGCTGAAAAAATATTTTGATACCGGAGAACTTGATCAAAATGAAGTATATCCATATATAAGTGAAGGCTTTGGCGAGGATTTTGTGCCCCATAACTATGACATGTCGGTTATTGATGAATTTACAAAGGTGACCGATAAAGATGGGGCGATAATGGCGAGAAGAATAGCCAAAGAAGAGGGATTGTTTTGCGGATACAGTGCTGGCAGTTGCCTCCAAGGTGTTTTTCAGTTAAGAGAACAGCTGAAAAAAGACGATGTGGTGGTTTGTATTTTTCACGACCATGGCAGTCGTTATGTTGGTAAGATTTACAACGATGAATGGATGCTGGAAAGAGGATTTCTGGATGTAAAAACATTTAAGGATATCATTTCCGCTAGAAAAAGTCGTAAACTAATCAGCGTAACTCCGTCCAATACTGTTCTGGAAGCCATTGAATTGATGAAAAAGTATGACATCGAAAATATTCCTGTATTTACGGAAGGCAACAACGTAGGCGCCATATCCGAAAGCGGCTTATTTAATAAAATGCTCAGCAATTCTGATATTAAATCTCAACCCATTAGCAACATAATGGAAAATCCCTATCCGGAGGTAAGTTTTGACACACCCGTAGAGCGATTAAGCAGTTTTATCAATAAAGAAAACGGAGCAGTTTTAAGTAAAGATGAAAGCGGTCTTTTTCAGATTGTCACGAAATACGACATTATCCAAAGTCTCTCTAAATAACTTACTGTAAATATACGACGTCCTTCAAATCATCGCCCCGGCTTCATTTGAAGTCATTTTCATTGGTATGACCTATAATTCATTGATGGCGTTAAACGTAATTTTACGAATACCCCTCAGCGTAAGTATTCGTTAAAAAGAAGCGATAAAGTACCACTGAGGCGGTAAATACTTCATCCTGAAAAAAGAGCAATACTGCTCTTGTGTACAACTACAAACCGTCGCATCTTTGTGTAAGAAAGTTGATCAACAAACAATATCCAAAGAAACAACCAAATCCAATAACCAAATAAAAAGAATAAAAAAGAAAACTCATTATCCCAATGAAAACCAACAACCAATATCCAATGTCTGAGCTTTAAAAAGCAAAGAAAAAAACCAAAAAAATCCAATATCCGAGCCCCACCTTTTAAATGGTGGCAAAAACCAAAAAATCCAATATCCGAGACCGATTCTCTAAAAGGAAACGGCGAAAAACCAACCAGGATCCAAACCTGTAAAAATGTAAAACCAATCAACTTTTGTTTCCAAACAAAAGATGCTCTTAAGAAAGTGTAACAATTGGGTTAAATAGAAAATCCAATCCTGAAAAACCACTGAGAGAAATTGGCAACCTTTTTATCCCGCACTTGATGCGGGATTTTTTATACCCCTACTACAAAAACAAAAGCCGCATAGAAATGCAGCTTTTTTTGGTTAGAATCTTTCGATTCTGTAACCCCCAAGAAAAAATTAACAATAGTCTTAATTTATTTTAGGTTTATTTGATTCGATCCGAATGGGAACAAGAGCCCAATATGACGGGAATGCCTTTAATATTCTATTTCTTAATAACAGAATAAAGCGATTTAGTATTTCTGGTTTAAAGTTATTTCCAGTATTCATATTGTATCCATAATTTATATTTTAAAAACTGAGGGAGAACTGTAGCTGCCAGAAAATTCCGGCAGCTACTGAAGTTCATAGTGATAAAATCTATAAACCTCTTTTTGAAACAATCAAGATTCTCCCCGATTGATTGGATAACAAGTTTTCTCTTTGCAGAGATAAAAATATATTAATTATAAATTATTTATAATAATAGAATTCGCAATGCGAAAAAAGGAGGATGATTTAGATTAATGGGGTGGTTTGGCAGAGGAAGTGGATAATGGGATATTAATAATCCCGAAACTGGAGACAAACATAAAAACTAAAAATTTTAAATCAAAGCTTTTTCTGAGATTTATTTAAGAATTATTATTTTAAATATAACATTAATATAAAAATGACGTTTTGACTGATAAGCAATCTTCAATATTTTCTCTTTAAAGATAGCTTTTGTAAGATCGGATTTATTCAGGAACTATTTTTAAAAGTAAGTTTTTTAAAATGGGCTTTACATATCAATAAATTTGTTTTATGTTAATTAGTATAAAGTATTTATTTATCAAAAATTTATTAACTATTGAAAATCAATATTTTAAAGTATTTTACATTTAAATTAAATGATTTGGAGCCAATGGCACTTTAATTCTCTTTATTTGATTCCAAAATAGTGTTTTAGTATTTGTTTTTTTATTTAGCAAAATATCTTAATTAATTAATAATCAATTATTTAATATTTTATAACTACTACTAAAATATATAGTATTAATTTGTTTGATAAAAAAACTTACTAACTGGCAAAATGCTAAATTATTTAACTTCATTTTTGAGTTTTAATATGTGGCAAATTATTACATTTACATCCAAACATATAACTGACTCTCGATTATGAAAAATTATCTTCTCATCCTCTGCTCCACCCTATTATTTTCAATCCTGATGACATCTTGTCGCAGTGTAAAAGACCTGGAATACAAGGAGGTGAAAAATGTAAAACTGGACAAGGCAGGGTTTTCGTCCATCATTGTTAAGGCCGATGTGGTTTATTACAACCCCAACAAGTTTAGCGTGGAGGTTAATCAAGCTAATGTTGACATATTTCTAAATGACAATTTTTTGGGCAATTCTAAACAAACTGTTCAGACCAAGATTCCCAGAGAGTCCATTTTCATCCTGCCCCTGCAAATTGAAATTGATAATAAAAATCTGCTAAAAAACGGGCTTAATGCTCTTTTCAATAAAGAAGTTACCCTAAAAATGAAAGGCAGCGTGAGGGCAGGAAAAGCCGGGATTTTCAAAACTTTCCCTATTGACTATAAAACTGTGCAAAAAAATCCCCTTTTTTAGCCCATATATATAAAGATTTGCCCAAAAAGTTAGTCCATAGTCCCGATACTATCGTTCACTTTCTTATTTTTGCACAAACCAAAATAAACTACTAACTATGGCAGCAAAAATCATCGAACTTTTAGGTAAGGATGCTGAAAGCTTACTGAATCACGAGTGCAAGACTATTACAAAAGATCAGATTCACCTCCCTTCTCCTACTCATGTGGAAGATATTTGGGTTAATAGCAACCGTAGCAACCAGACCTTAAACAGTTTGCAGGGTATGCTCAACCATGGACGTCTGGCGGGTACAGGATATGTATCTATCCTTCCGGTAGACCAGGGTATTGAGCACAGTGCCGGCGCTTCTTTTGCTCCCAACCCAATCTATTTCGACCCGGAAAGCATTGTCAAGCTGGCAATAGACGGCGGATGTAATGCCGTAGCGTCCACATTTGGGGTATTGGGAATCGTGAGCAGAAAATACGCGCACCGTATTCCCATGATGGTAAAAATCAATCACAATGAATTCTTAAGTCTCCCCAACAGATACGAACAGGTTATGTTTGGAAAAATTAAAGACGCCTGGAACATGGGTGCCACTTCTGTTGGTGCAACTATCTACTGGGGAAGTGAAGGCAGTACGCGTCAGTTGCAGGAAGTAGCCACAGCTTTTGAAATGGCTCACGAATTAGGCATGGCAACGGTATTGTGGTGCTATACCCGTAACAACGGATTTAAAGTAGACGGAGTTGACTACCATACATCTGCCGATCTTACCGGCCAGGCCAACCACCTGGGTGTGACACTTCAGGCAGATATTATCAAACAAAAACTTCCTACAAATAACGGAGGTTACAATGCTACCAAGCATGGTAAAACATCTCCATTGGTTTACAGCAAATTGACTACAGATCACCCTATTGATCTGACAAGATATCAAGTAGCTAACTGCTACATGGGTCGTGTTGGCTTAATAAACAGTGGTGGAGAAAGTAAGGGGGCTTCGGATTTAGCTGAATCAGTTATCACAGCAGTAATCAACAAACGTGCGGGTGGTATGGGACTGATCAGCGGGCGTAAAGCATTCCAGCGCCCTTATAATGAAGGGGTTGAATTACTAAATGCCATCCAGGATGTTTATCTTGATAAAAGCATCACTATCGCATAATTATTTTTAAGCCGAATAGATTAATTTAGAACCGGAATATTTGTTTGCATAAACACTATTCCGGTTTTCTATCTGAAAATTTAGTTTAATTCCAGAACAAATCATTGCCATGAGATTAGAAGAAGATTTTGACGCCAACCTTTCCGGCGAAATAAATGAAGGGTCACAAAAAAACAACTGGTTCAAACGCATAAAGAAAGGAATTCTTACTTCCACTAAAGAAAAGAAAGATGCGCCCGAAGGTCTTTGGACTATGTGCCCTTCTTGTAAGTACACCTGTACTGCTACAGAACTGGAAGAAAATAAATTCGTTTGTCCAAAATGCGAATACCACCATAGAATCGGAAGCAATGAATATTTTGAAATTCTTTTTGACGATAATCAGTACACAGAATTGTTTGCCAATATAGTATCAAAGGACTATCTGGGCTTTGTGGATCTCAAGCCTTATCATAAGAGACTGGAGGATACTTATGCCAAGACAGATATTCATGATTCCATCACCGTAGCACATGGAAAGGTCAATACTCAAGACCTCGTAGTTGCCTGTATGGATTTTGAATTCATCGGCGGCAGTCTGGGCAGCGTAATGGGTGAAAAAATATCCCGCGCCTGCGATTATTGCATGCAGCACAATGTGCCGTTTATGATCATCAACAAAAGCGGCGGTGCGCGTATGATGGAAAGTGCTTTCTCATTGATGCAACTGGCCAAAACTTCCGGCAAGCTGTCTCAATTAAGCGATGCAAAAATTCCTTATATCTCACTTTGTACAGACCCCACATTTGGTGGCACCACGGCTTCGTTTGCCATGCTCGGCGATATCATCTGCGGCGAACCGGATGCGCTGATTGGATTTGCCGGCCCGAGGGTAATCAAGGAAACGATAAAAAAAGAACTGCCTGAAGGATTCCAGCGCAGCGAATTTCTACTGGAGCATGGATTCCTCGACTTCATTGTACATAGAAAAGATCTGAAGGAAAAAATCGCAACGATCTTGTCGCTCTTCAAAAGTTAGTTCATTGCTTTTGGTTGAATGTTGTTGAACATTGATGAATTTTGTTGAATTAATTTCAACAATTTTAAACCATATTAAACAAACTTCAACTCTTTCTGAACCTCACTTTCGCCCTTCGCCCTTGTTGGTGTTATCACCAACAAGATTTTAGAATTTCTAAGTGAATTGCTGTTGGTGATAACACCAACAGCGGAGAAATCTCAACAATTTTCAACCACTTTCAACAATCTTCAACCATTAGAATAAATATTCTGATTGCTGTTGGTGATAACACCAACAGCGGCGGTGGCACTAAAAAACAAAGCACCCCTTTGGAGGTGCTCTTTTTTTATTTAGGAATAATTGTTTACTATTGAATAATCAGAGATTGAGTAGATACTGTTCCCGCTTCATCAAACACACATACTGTGTAGTTACCGGGAGTGATTGCGTTACCCATATTTAATGTATGATTGTAATTAGCATCATTCACTCTCAAATTGCTTCTGTGTACTACCTGGCCGATGCTGTTCGCTACCATGATGCGGTACATTCCTTTGTTTGCCTGATTAAACTGCAGTTTAACTGTGTTGCCTTTTACAGGATTAGGATATACTGTGATTCCGGTAGTAGCCTGGAAGATAGTAGCTTTGGCAATATTGCTGTACGTCACTTTTCCATCAGCTCCGAAAGATTTGATTCTGTAGAAGTTGGCAGATTTCAAAGGACTAACATCACGATAGTTGTAAGCACCACCTTGTAAGTTTTTGTATTTAGGAGCTACTTGATTCAATTTGCTGAAATTAACACCATCCGCACTGCGCTCAACTTCATAGTTTACAATTCCTGCTTCATCTTCAACCAACCAGTTTATAGCGATGCTTCTGTTAGATTCGTTTACCGCATTGATGCCTGCAAATTTGATAGGAAGTGTGGCAGACTGAGAAAATACAATCATCAATCTGTTAGGTGATTTACTGTCCGGATCGGAATTAACCCCTACGCTTACACGATTAGTGTCTGTGAGACTAATCTCTGTTCGCGTATTCGCATAACGATCAATCAATGTTCCTTTTACATTGGCATCCAGCAAATCGCTTGGAGTAATGACCAGTTCATAAATCTGGTTTACAGTGCCTGACATTCTGTAATAGATGGTATCACCTGCGGCCAAAGGCTGTCTGGCTTCAACGGCTAAAAATTTATTATCTCTCCACAAACCGAAGTTCTCTCCGGGATTGGTCATTTTCATAGCATCGTATCCGTCCACAGCATTTGAATACTGAGAAGCAAAAACGACTCTGTTTCCATCAGCCAAATTACCATTGGCTGCTATGAGAAACGAACTGATCATTTTTAATCCGTTGGGACTTTGCGGTCTGTTGCCTGAAGGGAGCTTGTCATTGGCAAAACTGCTGAGGGATGTTACACTTAATGCAAGTAATAGCAAGGTGTTTAGATGTTTTTTCACGGTACTAGATTTTAGTTTTTTATAGAATGTGTTGGAAATCCAATTAATTTATTACCAATTAAACTGAATTTCACAAACCAATAACGTAACTTAATCATGTTAAAGTATGTCCGAAATCAACTTTTTTATGATTTTTTGATAAAAAACTGAAAACAAGCATTAGGGGAGACGAAAGTCAATCTTTCAAATAATTGACTTTTAATGCATTACAATAAAATAGAGATAAAAAGAGATTTATGTTTTTTTAGGCCTAAGGCGCTGTCTGGATTTATTAAATACCATCCTACCCTTATCTATACCCTTTCTGAGCAGCTTTTGCTCCTCATCCGGAAGCTGAATAATCTCATGGCATTGGGCAGTGCAACATCCGGCATATTTCCTGGCGCACTCATCACATTGAATAAAAAGAAGATGACAGCCCTCGTTTTTACAATTAGTATGGGTATCAGCCGGTTTACCACACTGATGACACTTTGCTATAATCTCATCGGTTATACGCTCTCCTAATCTGTCATCAAATACAAAATTTTTTCCGTGAAATTTATTGTCGAGTTGCTCCTGTTTCACAGTATTGGCATAATGAATAATCCCCCCTTCCAGGTGAAAAACATTTTTAAAGCCCTTATGAAGCATAAAGGCGCTGGCCTTTTCGCACCTGATACCACCAGTGCAATACATGATAATATTTTTATCCTTGTTTTCTTTAAGCATCTCTGCTGCCATAGGCAACTGTTCCCTAAAAGTATCGCTGGCTATTTCAATCGCATTTTCAAAATGACCCACTTCATATTCATAGTGGTTGCGCATGTCTACTACTATAGTATTCTGATCTTCTGTAAGGGTATTGAACTCGGCCGCATTTACATATTTACCACGATTGGCCATATCAAAATCTGAATCAGTAATTCCGTCTGCCACTATTTTATCTCTTACCTTAATCTTCAGTACCCAAAACGATTTGCCGTCATCATCAACAGCTATATTCAACCTTATACCATTCAGTCCGGGTATGCTATATAAATGTGTTTTGAATGCCTCAACATTGCTTTCTGGCACGCTGACCTGAGCGTTGATGCCTTCGGAAGCCACATAAATGCGGCCGAATACTTTCAGTGCATTCAATGACTGATATAATTCATCTCGAAATTTTTGGGGGTCCTGAATAAACAGATACTGATAGAAGGAGATGGTTGCTCTGAATTCGGTCTCTTCATACAACCGTTTTTTGAGCTCTGCCTGAGATACTCTGTTGTGTAGTACTGCCATAAAAGTTGATTTGATCCCTTTTCAGGGAAATCTTATTAAAGATTGGATGCTTGCAGGGCAAACCAAATAAACAATGCAAATTTAAGGAATATTAGTCGCTATGCGATGTTTGGGTGCGCTGCGCGCGTTTGGGGTTTGGGGTTTTTGGTTAATGCATATTCAAATTTTCACATCTTCTCATCTTCAAATTTGCACATCGGCACATCGTCTAATTACTTCTATCAAAACGAAATGCCCACCCCTCTTCCTTGCTGCGAAGGATTAGTGGTACTACCACCGAGAATCCCTCCGGCACCGAGCACTATCGCAGAGCTTGAATATTTACCATTCCTGTATGCTGAGACAAAATCAACTCGGAAGAATTTAAGAATGTTTTCAATGCCTGCAAATACTTCCACAAACTGATTGTTGGGGTTTATAAAGAAGGCATTTGAACCGGCCACCAGGTTCCAATTGAGTTTTTTGAAGAAAGGAATCTTGTTTGTAAGCAACCCATTGAAATGATGCTCCACATGAGCCAGCGCATAAAAATTTTCTGTCGTGCTGTTGATATATGAACTCGTCAATTGAAAGCTGTTCACGTATTCACTGGCACCCAAAAGTGAATTGGCATTGAAATGAAAATAGTCCTGAATAAAAACATTCTTCCTGTTCAGAAAACCACCTGCCGCAACTTTATATTTTAATACTCCTGCCAGCTTTAAGTTTTTTTCATCCCGAATGGAGAATAACCATTTATCAAAATTTACGTCACTCCCAAAAATTCCATTTATCCCTTTGGTATAACTGAAACTGAATGTAGGATATTTAGACCCTATTGAAATTTTCCTGTCGGGAAACTGAATATATTTTTGTCCGGGCTTAAAACTAATTTCAAAAGAAACTATGGCAGCCTGGTGTCTGAATACATCACTTCGTGCCACCCGCTCCGTCGGATAGTTTTCGGTAATACGAACAGTGTCTTTCTTTCTAAAAGTATAGTTGGTTGTATTGAAAATCGGCATACGGTCTTCATACAAGAAATGCGCTGCTATCGTCAAACCATTTTCTAATTTTCTTCGGTATCCGAAATCAACAAAATAATTCTCATAAGTCTTCATCACATTCAATCCTCTCTGTAAAGTACTGATGGTATTAACCAATGGCAATACCGGAATATCCTTATTGTATTGGGACACCCTTTTACCTCCAGATAATGACCAAAGGGAGCGATCGTATTTTTCGGCATACCCGGATTCTTTTGTTCTGAATTCAATATCCATAAAGCCATTCCAGTGAGTATTGCCAAAACCATATCTTACATTTGGTTTTATTAACAAACGGGAAGAAGATTTCTCAAATTTCTTATCATAAAAACCTGAAGCCTCTGCCACCAAACCTTCTGCAGTATTGTAAGACAATCCTCCAATCAATGGAGAAATACCCCATTTGAATTGATTCGTTTTACTGTAACGGGTCCTGTTGATACCCTCGAAAAGAATTTTTAATGGCTTTATTTTACCCTGTCTTCTTTTCAGTGAGTCTATATTATTTTCCCAGTAATGGGGATCCTGTTTCAAATCAAAGAGGCTGTCTTTTACCTTATAGTCATTGACTTCTTCCGTATCCAAAGGAACAGGTCTGGTGGAATCCCAGTACTGCTTTGGTTGTTTGCCGACAGCAGTATCATACTTGATAAATATATTTCCAAAGGTTTTTTTATCAAATTCCGGATTGATCGCATAATCGGAATATACTGACAGGAAATTACCGACAGCGTCTATTTTAAATATCTTGAGATTAAAATGCAACAACTGATTTTTAACCTGCCATACATCTTTACTAGCAGGAACGTGTAACTGCGAAATACTCAAGGTGTCAATAATTTCAAGTTGGGAAGTTTTTGTAAGCAGCAAATCAAAACTATGTATCCTCCAGTCATCATCAGTGATATTGATTATACCTGAAAACAACGGTTCATATTGTCTTCTTGGAATAACCTGTATGGCATTGATGGCCTTACCATCTTCAAAAAACGTACCCTTGAATTTAAATTTATAAAATCTCAACGCCCCATCTGCAATGGGAGATACAAAACCCCGGGAATTGATCTGATTGTCAAATATGTTTACATTATTGGTATACAAACTGATAAAAGACGGAAAAGTAAAACCAAAACTATTACTGCCACTCACGCGGCTACTCATCACTTCAATTTTTAATTTTTCCGGCTTTTGAGAATATACTTTTGAAAAAGACTCTGATAAATAAACGATGCCCTTGCCTGCTGAATCTAACCCCAGCTCTTTTTTATTTTCTTTGGAAATTTTCTGACCCATTATTTTTTCCGGCAAGTTTCTCAACTTTATCACATCCTTCGAATAGAAATCACAGGTGAATCCGTTTACCTGATTGGCGTAATAAGCTCTTTTTTTGATTGCCTGTCGAATAATTTCATAAGCAGGGTCCTCCCCTTTTTGAATCACTATTTCTTTCATCATCAACTGCTGTTCTCTTAAATTGAAATCAATTTTTGTATCACCGGCAACTTCCAATTTCTTTTCAACAGATTCATAACCGATATGCTGACAAATAATTACATTCACGCCGGGAGAAACAGCAATAGAATATTCTGCATTCCCATTGGAGCTTACTCCTTTGGATGTTCCTTTAATAATCACTGAAGCATAAGGCAAAGGTTCTCCTTTTAGATTACGAATGACTCCATGGATTTTTTGTGCTGATATAGTTGCAGTGAACATCAATGAAAAGAAAACAGAAAAACAAATAATTAAGGAGCGGTTAATGAGCATTCTTTTTGACAGCATGTATGAAATAGTTGGAATTAGAATTTATATAGTGTAAAGTAACACAAATAAAAGACATGATGAATCACCGCTTATCAATTATCCGCATGACTGACCGGTGATGTTTTAGATAAATAAATCAAATTGGCATAAATTTGAAACATGGAAGATATTTTAAGTGAACATACCAGAAATATACTGGGACTTCAATTACCTACCGACCCGAGATGGGTCAATCTGGCTGAAATACAGCTGG
This sequence comes from Chitinophagaceae bacterium, assembly GCA_947458275.1. GTDB lineage: Bacteria > Bacteroidota > Bacteroidia > Chitinophagales > Chitinophagaceae > Ferruginibacter. The sequence goes on along the minus strand of CANGYR010000015.1, from coordinate 40,555 downwards.
AAGAAATTCTTACTGATCACGCATATTGCGAGCAGAAAGCCGCCACAACCTGCATATCGCTGATTCAAAAAAATCCGGAAAAAGAATGGCTCGTGGAAGAACTCAGTCCGATTGTCACGGAAGAATGGGGGCATTTCAGAATGGTACTGGCGGAATTAAAAAAGCGCAATCTGTCTTTGGGCAGACAACGAAAAGATGTGTATGTAAATAAACTTATAGAGTTTCAAAAAAAAGGCGGAAGTCCGGACGAAAGATTTTTAGACCAGATGCTCATCATGGCGCTTATAGAAGCCAGAAGCTGCGAGCGTTTTAAAAGATTGAGCGAAGGACTGGATGATGAATACATGCGAAAGTTTTACCGAAAATTCATGGAAAGTGAAGCCGGCCACTATACATTATTCATCACTTTGGCTGAGCATTATATAGACAAGAAGATTGTTAGGAAAAGATGGAGCGAATGGCTGGAATATGAAAAGGAACTTATGAGCAGTGCTGAAGTAAGAGGAGACAGAATTCATTAAGCGCCGAAATAATCAATTTCGTCTTTCAAATCCAGATACTCATACTGCTTCTGTAATTTAATGGACTTCTCCAAATTGGTTTGTAAAAATGCTTTGTGCTGTAAGGACTCAGGATTAAATGGCTTGTGATTTTTTGCCGCATTGATCAGCGATAATTCTTTCATCAGTTTTTGAGCTTCCTCATCAATACAGGCAGCTATAAACTTCTCCCATACATAATTAGTAGCCGCATAATTGGGATGCACCATATCTTCTGCAAAAAAACGGTAATCTCTTAAATCATCTATAATCAATTCATAAGAAGGAAAATAAAAAGAATCATTTAATTCATTTATAAGCTGATGAACAGCAGCAATCAGATTTGCCTTGCTTCTGTTATTCTCCACAAAACCATCCCTAAGATGCCGTACAGGACTGATGGTGAAAATAATATTAATTCCCGGATTGAACTTCCTTACCTGAGATAAGGATGCTTTGAGCTTTTGAATAATTTCGTCCGTGCTCAATAATCTTTTAGTGAATTTATCTGTAGGGACCTTATGACAATTGGCCACTACCCTTTTGTCGGATAATTCATATACAAAAGCAGAGCCCAAAGTAAGTAACAACCAATCAGCATTTTTTAAAGACTGATGAGCGGCCAACTGAGAAGCATTTATTTTTTTAAGACAACCTTCATTGCTCAATGCAGAAAATCGAGTATGGTGATCCCAACTGCCCCACAAATCATTCTGCCGAAAAAGATCTTCCTCTTTGTATTGTTTGTCTGAAACATAAGCACTCAGTGCATTGGCTATGCTTACGGGATTGAATAAGATTCCGTTCGGATTTTCTATAGTTCGGAATTTATGCGCAGACAGCTTTGAACCGATTTGTTCGGTAAAACAAGAGCCTATCAGAAACAATCGATCCTGGTGTTGAATCTTTTTTTCAAAAGACTTGGGTGTATATTCGAGGCGAAAGTTCATTCAATCAAGTTAAACAAAAATTTCAGCGGCCAGCTTTAATGATTCGTTCAATGCTTCTTCATCCATATCATTCAACAGGTTCAATGATTTAAAATAAGGCAACATAAGTTCGGTATTCATATTGCCCACCAGGTCATTACCCGCCATAGGACAACCGCCTATTCCTTTCAAAGCGCCGTCTAATCTTTTACAACCAGCTCTTAAGGCCGCATCCACCTTGGATTTCCAGTTGTCTGCCGTTGAGTGCAGGTGAACCCCTATTTCAATTTGCGGCAGTGCATCAATCAAATGCTTGGTAATATGTTCAACCTGCTCCGGCATTGCCACTCCAACAGTATCAGCAAGTGAGATGATTTTTATATCCAGACCAACGAGTTTGTCTACCCATTCGAATACGATCTCTTCATTGTATGCATCACCATAAGGATTCCCAAATCCCATGGATATATACACCACCAGTGATTTATTATTTTTCAGACAAAGATTTTGTATTTCATTTACTTTGACAAACGCATCTGCAACAGATGAATTAGCATTTCTCTGCTGAAAAGTTTCCGATACCGAAAAAGGGAAGCCCAGATAATCAATAGCTTCATATTGAACGGCCTCTTCCGCTCCTCTTGTATTGGCAATGATGGCCAATAATTTTGATACGGATGTGGACTTATCGATGCTTTTCAACACTTCTTTTGTATCGGCCATCTGCGGAATTGCCTTAGGTGAGACAAAACTTCCGAAATCGATGGTATCAAAACCAACTTTCAGCAAAGACTGCAGATAGGCGATTTTCTTTTCCGTTGGGATGAAATGCGGCCAACCCTGCATGGCATCTCGTGGGCATTCAATGATTTTTACTTTATCTGTACTCATCTAGCAAACATTTATTGTATCAGGATAATTTTCTCTGGCGCGATATTTCATAGAGTATGACTCCGCTAGCTACGGAAACATTGAGTGATTCAAAATCTCCCGGCATGGGAATTTTAAACTGTTCATCGCAAATTTTCATCAAAGCAGGATAAATACCCTTTTCCTCTCCGCCCATAACGATGGCACAAGGTTCAGATAGATCTATACTTCCAATTTCTTTGGTGGCAGTCATCTCGCTGGCAAAAACTTTTATTCCATTCAAATGCAAATCATCCACTGCTTTCATCAAACTCCCCACCCTGCATACGGCAATTTTTTCCAGAGCGCCGGCAGAAGTCAGTATTGCATCTTCATTGAGCGAACCAACCCCTCTGTCGGGTATGATGATGGCATGAACGCCAAAACAAAAAGCCGATCGTGCAATAGCTCCGATATTTCTGATGTCCGTCACTCCATCTAAAATAACAAACAGAGGCACCTCTCCATTTTCCACTACAAAAGAAATGATCTGTTGCAGATCCTGGTATTGAATTTTTGATATCTGCGCAATGCAACCTTCATGATTGCTGACATTGAAGTTGTTCAGTTTTTCTACCGGCACCTTATTGATGGGAACCAACTCCGTTGCTGCGAGTGCTTTTATTTCATCAATAACAGGACCATGCACATTGGATTGCAGATAAATCCTGTCGAGTTGCTTTCTGCTTTTCAACGCATCGATAACAGCCTGTCTGCCGATAATCAATGTATTTTTTTTGGGGCGATGATGCTGGTGTCTGAAATTTTTCACGTGTCAAAATTAATCTTTAATCTTTCAAATAAAAAACATGATCCATAGCCCATGTCTAAAGCCGTGGGTTACTCATTCATAATTTAAATATAGACTCTGTTATTCAGCCCCCTTCGGGGTTGGTTTGATTGATGCAATTGATTTGTTATGCACATTCAGCCCCTTCAGGGCTGCATTGATTAATGCGATTAATTGCTATGATGATTAAGCCCCTACGGGGCTGGATCGATTGATGCAATATCTGCTATTATGATTTCGCCCCTACAGGGCTGGATTGATTGATGCAATTAATTAGCTATTATGATTTTGCCCCTACAGGGCTTGGATTGATTGATGCAATATCTGCTATTAATATTATGCCTAACGGGGCTTATTTAGAAATTAATCCATGAACGCGCCAATCCAAGACTTGAATATTTAAATATTAATAGCTCCGTAGGAGCTAAATATTAATAGCATAATAATCAAAACACAATATAGCCCCGAAGGGGCTGAATATGCATAGTGCTGAATATGCATAGTGATGAATATGCATAGTGATGAATGTGATTATCGTTATATGATGAAAAAAAAGGGCTGTCTCTTGATTTAGAGACAGCCGTATTAAAAATTATAAAAGAGATATTATTTCAGACCGAATGCTTTTTTGACGTCTTTCACGGCATCCAGTTTTTCCCATGTAAACAGTTCCACTTTTTTGGTCACTTTCTTACCATCGGGAGAAGTAAAGGTCTTTTCAACCACCTCGTTCTTTCTTCCCATGTGTCCGTATGCAGCTGTTTCGCTGTACATAGGATTACGCAGTTTCAAACGCTGCTCGATGAAATAAGGACGCATATCGAAGCAAGGCATTTTCATGATTTTATCTGCAATCTGTCCGTCTGTAAGATTTACTTTGGATGTACCATAGGTCACCACATTGATACTCGTAGGTTGCGCCACGCCAATTGCGTAAGAAACCTGCACAAGTACTTCATCGCACAATCCGGCAGCGACCAGGTTTTTAGCTATGTGCCTGGTTGCATAAGCAGCCGAACGATCCACTTTACTTGGATCTTTTCCGCTGAACGCACCACCACCGTGCGCTCCTTTACCACCGTAAGTGTCTACGATGATTTTACGGCCGGTAAGACCGGTATCTCCGTGCGGGCCACCGATTACAAACTTTCCGGTAGGATTGATATGGTATTTGATTTTATTGTTGAATAAGTGTGCGTATTTGGGATATTTTGCTTTTACTCTTGGAATCAGAATATTGATGATGTCTTTTTTAATTTTTGCGAGCATGGCATCATCTTTTCCAAAATCATCGTGCTGAGTAGAAACAACAATTGCGTCTATGCGTACTGGTTTGTTATTGTCATCATACTCTAAAGTAACCTGGCTTTTCGCATCAGGTCTGAGGTATTTGATTTGTTTGTTCTCTCTTCTCAATACAGCCAGCTCTTCCAATAATTTATGCGCAAGATTTAAAGCCAGTGGCATATAGTCATCAGTTTCGTTGGTAGCATAACCAAACATCATTCCCTGATCACCAGCACCCTGCTCTTCTTTTTTCTTTCTGTCAACACCTTGATTGATGTCGCCTGATTGTTCGTGAATGGCAGATAATATACCGCATGAGTTTGCTTCAAACATGTATTCGCTTTTGGTATACCCTATTTTGCGAATTACTGCACGGGCAATTTCCTGCACATCGAGATATGATTTACTTTTTACTTCACCGGCAAGAACTACCTGTCCGGTTGTTACCAGCGTTTCGCAGGCAACTTTACTGTTGGGGTCAAAAGCAAGGAAATTGTCAATCAGCGCATCGCTGATCTGATCGGCTACTTTGTCCGGATGTCCTTCACTGACTGATTCGGAAGTAAAAAGATATGGCATATAAGTATTTTTTTATTTGCGCAAAGTTAAGGGAACAGGTATAAAATGCAAAGTTCTTTTGCAGAGAAATCAAGATGTCAGCACCTTTTGTAGGATTATTTAATTTTAGAATATACCACCCGCAATCTCATTCTGTAAGCCGGATTGGGATGATTGCCTCCTCCTACTTTCACACTTCCGTATGCTATAGGATTTTTGTAAGGAATGAGTACATTCTGTCCGTATTGAGGATAGGTAAAGCTGTGAGCCGGAAACAAGCGCATCGCATAATTGGGTGTGCGTCTGGTGGCAATCTGCTGCACATAGCGGGTAATATTGAAATTATAATACCCTCGCTCACCCTGGATATCAGACATTTTCCTGAAGAATCCTCCGTAATATCCAATGTTTACATCTCCATTGGCAGGGAAATAAGGGAATCCAGGCGTTTTAAAATCGGGATCGTAAAACGCATTGGGATTTAAGTCGAAATAAATTGGCTTCCATTTGGGAGCACCGCTGCCCGTATCCACCAGGTCCACATACATATAACCGGGTTCATCATAAATGAGATTATTGACAGGATCTGGAATTTGAAAGATTTGTATTTCCGCTCTGTGCACCACACGGTTGGAGTAATTAGACAACGCGGGAATAGTCAAATTAGCGAACGTTCCGGGCGTGGTTTGCATATACAATTCCTGGTCGCCTGAAGGAAGCGGATTTCTGTTTCTGGTTATTCTGTTGGCCAAAGATGACCTTCTGAAAATTTCACCTTGCAATCCTGAATTGAAAAAGAAGGAGGAATAAACGGTATCAACAGGACTGTTATTTTTCTTCTTATAGTGAAGCTCCAATCTGGTATTTTTCTCCAGCAGATTCACATACATCAATGCATCGCCTGATGTAGCCAATACAGCAAACCCATTGTTGAAGAACCTGAACAATGTATCGTTGCGGAAAGATTTATTGATGCTGGTATCTCTGGTAAATAGCTGATCTCTGAACTGATCCGACAATTTGATACGGATTTGATTGTTGGCAGAATCGTTTTTCCCAACTTTTACATAGTTCTTCAAAGACCTGATATCTATGGTAACCGGCTGACTCAGCGGCTCTTCTATTATCGGCGCATAATTGATGGTACGATACGAAGAGATGGAATCCCACTGATCACGGGCATCTTCTGATACTTTGTACACCTGTAATTGTAAAGGCTTCGTGCTGTCGCCCCAGAAAGATTTATAACTTAGGCAAAGGACTACAGAATCGGCTTGTACTATGGTATCTTTGGGAAGTTTGCCGATATAATATGGATAAAAAGGAGGCTTTATTTGGAGATAAAGAGAAGCATCCGTAGAGCCCATCAAAGGATCATTTACTTTACCTACCGCATATTCTTCTGTAACACTGAGCTTGGTGGAATCTTTATATATTCCATCAAATACCCCCTGAGTGGTTACAATATCCAGCGTATCGGCAAAGGTATTTATATTGTCTACTTCCGGAATAATATCACCGCCAATTGAGGTGGTATCGAATTTTGTACAGCTCCACAAAAGAATGGCTGAAGAAATAAAATAGAGAAAAAAAACAGATAAATTCTTATTGAACACCATTCAAAATTTATAAAAGTTGTTACGCTATTATTTAGTCAAATCTGTATATAACTGAAGATACTCTGTCAGATCGCTTTCAGGGTTGAATTTCAACACTTTCTTGCCTCTTACTTTGGAGAATTCCTCCACTAATTTTTTGTCTGCATTTTCCGCTCCGAAAGTAATGGCATCGGCAAACTGCGCTCCTCCCCTGAACATGGCTGCGTTGTTGATATCTTTGAAATACTCCAATTCTTTTGCAGTGACATTCTCATTGATTGTTGCCAGCTTTAAGAAATTGCTGCCCAGCTTTTCCTTGAAAGTATTGTTTCCGATGGTGAAAACAATTTTACAATTACTGAAAACGGGCTCTTTTTTATACCCTGCTCTGATGAACATCGGAATCAAACCGGTCATCCAGCCGCTGCAATGAATAACATCGGGAGGCCATCCGAATTTCTTTACCGTTTCCAAAGCACCCTTGCAAAAAAGGACTGATCTGATTCCATTGTCATCAAACCATTTGTCTTTTTCGTCGGTAAAAATTGATTTGCGTTTAAAAAAATCTTCGTTATCCAGAAAGTAAACCTGCAATCTTGCATTGGGAAGAGATGCCACTTTTATCACCAGCGGGTAATCATCGTTGTCTATCGTTACATTGATACCCGATAAACGAACCACTTCATGCAAACGGTGACGTCTTTCGTTGATTACGCCAAAACGCGGCATGATACATCTTACTTCAAAATTATTATCGTTTGAAAGTACCGCAAGCTTGTTGACTATTTCCGCAAATTCGGTCAGCTCCAGGTAAGGAGACATTTCATTTGCGATAAATAATATTCTTTTTTTTGTGGACATTTGTGCTTTGTTAGTGCGCAATCATATTGTTCGGTGCGCAAAGGTACTAATAATTAATTTAAACATATTATTGCAACGGAATCTATAAAAAATAGATTAAAAAATGATAATAAGTAAACACATAGCTGACATAACCTCTATCATTGAAAATCAAAGAAATAGCGGTCGGAAAATTGGATTTGTGCCTACTATGGGAGCATTGCATGAGGGGCATATTTCATTAATCAGTAAAAGTGTGCAAGAGACAGATTTCACCGTAAGCAGCATTTTTGTGAATCCGGCACAGTTTAACAACAAAGCAGATCTGGATAAATATCCTGTCACCACCGGGAAAGATATTGAAATGCTGGAGGCAGCGGGATGCGACCTCTTATTCCTTCCTTCTGCGGATGAAATATACCCGGCAGATTTTCAAAAGAAACAGTATGATGTAGGGTATCTTGAAACTATCTTGGAGGGAAAATACAGAACCGGACATTTTCAGGGTGTTTGTCAGGTTGTGGACCGGCTTCTGTCTATTATTCATTGTGATGTACTTTTTCTGGGACAAAAAGATTACCAGCAATGTATGGTGATCGCCCGCATGATTGAACTAACCGGATATCCTTTGAAATTAAATATTGTACCAACCGTCAGAGAAAATAGCGGACTGGCTATGAGCAGCAGAAACATGAGGTTGAGTGCCACGGAAAAAGAAACAGCCGCAGAAATTTATCAAACGCTTGAGATCTTAAAAAAGAATTTAAAAAAAGGTGCGTTGAATGAATTAAAACAAAAAGGTTTTGATTATTTAACAAACAAAGGTTTTGAAGTGGACTATGTGGAACTGACAGACGACAGATTGAGGGAATTGAATGATTGGGATGGTGAATTAAATGTAGTGGCCCTCATTGCTGCGTCGCTAAACAACATTCGGCTGATAGACAATATGACAATACACTGATACAGGAAACACTCCAAATCAAATTCAGGTTGTAACTTGTGAGTCGATATGCTTAAACGATTTTTATCCATATTTCAATACGTTTTCTTTTTAGGTGGTGGATTGTTTTTGGTATGGTGGCAACTAAACTCAATGACCGCGATTGAAAAAAAAGAGTTTTATAATTCATTAAAAAACGTCAACTACTGGATAGCCATTCCCATCTTACTCATGAGCATCGCCAGCCATATCAGCAGATCTATGAGATGGCAGATACTTATGGAACCACTGGGCTATCAACCCAAACTGAAAAATGTTTTCAGTGTAACCATGATTGGATATCTCATCAACACCGCCGTACCCAGACTGGGAGAAGTAGTGAAATGTACTTTACTGGCCAAACATGAAAAACTGAGGGCAGACAAACTCATTGGAACCATTATCATTGAGCGGACATTTGATCTTATTTGTTATTTACTTTTCATTTGCGTCACTGTTCTTATTCAAATAGATAAAGTAGGTAGCTATGCAAAAGAAAAAATAGATGACATGAGTCGGTCGTCCGGAATGCCGGTATGGCTTGAAATAATCATCATCGGAGTTATTATTACTCTTTTCATTTTTCTGATTAAATTCCTTTTCAAAAAATATCCCGACAATAAATTGATACTAAAAATTAACAACATCGTTAAGGGTATTGCAGAGGGATTCAGAACAATAAAAAAAATAAAAAACAGGAAGGCTTTTTTACTTCACACGGGATTCATTTGGCTAATGTATCTTTCTCAGATATACATAGGATTTAAATCTATGGAAGGCATTGATCATTTAGGCATACAAGCCGCTTTCTCTGTTTTGTCACTGGCAACACTCTCTATGATACTCACTCCAGGTGGCATTGGCTCCTTTCCGATATTCGTAATGCAGACACTCAGTATTTACACCATTGCCGCGCCTTTGGGGAAAGCATTTGGCTGGCTGATGTGGGGAGTATCTACCGGTATTGTTCTTATGGTGGGCTTAATTTGCCTTGTTGCTTTACCATACATCAACAGAGAAAAATCGGTGTAACTTTTAAATAAAAACATTTTGAAATCAGTCAATCAAATTCCATTAAAGATATTTTCACTGGAAGCCCTGGTGAAAGAAGTAAATAAACTTCGTCTGAAATCCAATAAAATTGTTTTCACCAACGGCGTATTCGACTTGTTGCACAAAGGCCACCTTGCTTCATTATCACAGGCCGCTTCATTGGGAGACATTTTAATTGTGGGCGTTAACTCCGATGCATCTGTAAAAAGACTGAAAGGCCCTTCAAGACCAATCAACGATCAGGATCAACGAGCACTGATGCTTGCTTCAATGGTGGTGGTTGATGCCGTTGTCATATTTGAAGAAGACACCCCTTTGGAAGTCATAAAAGCTCTTTTGCCTGATGTTCTGGTAAAAGGCGGCGATTATACTGTAGAGCAAATTGCCGGAGCTAAGGAAGTGATAGAAAATGGCGGCAAAGTAGTGTTGGCCGATATGATTGACGGTGTATCTACAACCAAAATCATTGAGAAAATAAAATAAGCTGAACGATTTTACCAAAAGTTAATATTGAGAATCCCTGTTTTTAAACAGGGATAAGTACCTTCACCTTCATTTTACCACTTCGAGTTGCTTTGCAGAAAAGAAAAACAATCATAAGAGATATCAGCTGGCTGGCTTTCAACAGCAGAGTATTGCAGGAGGCTGCAGACGAAACTGTCCCTTTGAAAGAACGCATTCGTTTTCTGGGAATATTCTCCAATAACCTGGATGAGTTTTTCAGAGTGAGAGTAGCTACGCTAAAAAGAATGAATGAATTTGGCAGCAAATCAAAAATGCATCTGGAAGACCATCCTGAACTTATTTTGGAAGAAATTCAGGAAAAGGCAATTACACTTCAGAAAGATTTTGATACCATCTGGAACGACATACAACGAGAGCTTAAAAAGGAAAAGATATTTCTTGTAAATGAAAAAAAACTAACTGCTACACAGCAGAAATTCATTCTGGAATATTTCAATGAAGAAGTGAGAAGTTATATTGTGCCGCTGATGATAGAAAGCATTCAAAACTTCCCGGTGCTGAATGATAAGTCGCTATACCTGGCTTGTACGCTCAATAAAAAAGACAAATCCATTCCAGAAAAATTCGCACTTGTTTCTGTGCCGTCGAGAAAACTCTCCCGATTTGTTCTATTGCCATCCAAAAATGAAGAGCAACAAATTATCTTATTAGAAGACATCATCCGATATTGTCTGCCCAATATATTTTCTTTCTTTGGTTACGATAATTTTACTGCACATACCATAAAAGTTACCCGTGATGCGGAAATAGATATAGACAACGACGTATCCACCTCTCTCATACAAAAAATCGAAAAAGGATTAAAGAACAGAAAAAAGGGAAAGCCCGTTAGACTGGTATTTGACAGAGACATCCCTACTCCTTTGCTCAATTATCTGGTGAAAAGACTTGGTCTTTCAAAAAAAGACAACCTAATACCCGGAGGGCGTATTCACAATTTTAAAGACTTCATGAACTTTCCGGACGTAGCCTTTAGTCAAACTGCCGGAAGAAGAAGGTCATTTACACATCCTCAGTTGAGAAATGCAAACAGCATTTCAGATATCATACTGAAAAAAGACATCCTCCTCAACTTTCCATACCATTCATTCAACAGCTTAATTGATCTGCTTCGGGAGTCGGCTATAGATCCTAATGTCACTAGTATCAAGATAACTTGCTACCGGTTGGCTACTCGATCTAAAGTTATCAATGCGCTCACTAATGCCGTTCGTAATGGCAAGCAGGTAACCGTGGTGTTAGAACTAAGGGCAAGATTTGATGAAGAAGCCAATCTAGAATGGAAGAATACATTGGAAGAGGCCGGCGTAAAGGTGCTGATTGGTGTACCTAAAATGAAAGTGCATGCAAAGCTTTGCCTGATTAAGAAGAACATCAATACCAAAATCATTCAATATGGATTTGTAAGCACAGGCAATCTGAATGAAAAAACGGCAACTGCATACAGTGACCACTGCCTGCTTACTTCTGACAAAAATATCATGGCTGATGTTGAACGGATATTTACCTATCTGGAAAGCCCTCGCACCCGAGAGCATTATCTGAAAGAATGTAAACATCTTATTGCAAGTCCTTATGGAATGCGCAAGGAAATATTATTATTGATTAACAAAGAAATCAGTAATGCTAAACGTAAAAAGCAAGCAGCCATCATCTTGAAATTAAATTCTCTCAGTGATGAGATTTTGATAAACAAACTATATGATGCAGCAAAATCAGGAGTGGAAGTTAAATTGATTATAAGAGGCATATGCTGCATGTTGACAGAAAATAAGAAGTTTAAATTACCCGTACAAGCTGTAAGTATAATAGATGAGTATCTCGAACATGCCAGAGTAATGATATTTCACAACAATGGTCAGGATAAGGTATATATTTCATCGGCAGACTGGATGGTAAGAAACATCGACCATCGCATAGAAGCTGCATGTCCAATTAATGACCCAAATATCATACAGGAAATAAAAGACATACTGGACATACAATTACATGATAATATCAAAGGGCGCATACTCAACAACGAACAGAGCAACGTGTATAAAAACCCGCGTAATACCAAAAAAATACGTTCACAGCTTGAAATTTACAACTACCTCTACAGAAAGAGAATGACTGCCACTGCCCCCACTCCATCCGCTTAATAACATGTAGTGGAAATTTTTTATTGACTATCCCCGGGTTTTAAACGAAATTTGATATTTAATGCTTATAAACCCGTTAAATATTTTTAATTGAAACTTGCAGCGATTGACATTGGCAGTAATGCAGCCAGACTGCTCATTACGGAGGTGACTGAAATCTCTGGCGAACAGGCATCCTTCAATAAATTGAATCTTGTCAGAGTTCCGCTTAGACTTGGATTTGATGTATTTGAAAACAAATCTATTTCCAAAGAAAAGACTGATATGCTTATTCAGACGCTGAAGGCATTCCGTCACCTGATCAATGCATACAAAGTAGATGCTGTGAAAGCCTGCGCCACCAGTGCCATGAGAGATGCTACCAATGCGGCTGATGTATTGGCTGTGATTAAAAAAGAAACAGGACTTGAAGTAGAAGTTATTTCGGGAGATACCGAAGCCAATCTTATCTATGAAAATCACATTGCAGAGAACATGGACAAGGACCACAGTTATATGTACATTGATGTGGGAGGAGGAAGCACTGAAATTTCTTTTTTCAGTAACGGAATATTATCTTACAAAAAATCATTCAACATCGGCACCATCAGATTGCTCAAGGATTCAGTTTCTGAAAGTGATTGGGAACAGATGAAAGATGAAATTAAGAATGCAACCAAAGGACACAAAGAAGTGGTATCTATCGGCAGCGGAGGCAACATCAACAAAGTTTTTTCCATGAGTAAAAAGAAAGATGGCAAGCCCCTTAATGTAGATTTATTAAGAGATTATTACAAAGAGTTAAGTTCCTTTACTATTAAAGAAAGAATTAATAAATACAATCTCAGGGAAGACAGGGCAGATGTAATTGTTCCGGCATTGCTGATATACATCAACGCCATGCGCTGGGCGGGTTCCAACGAAATATATGTGCCAAAAATCGGGCTCGCAGACGGACTGATTCATCACTTGTGGGAAGAAGTAAACGCCAAGGTTTAGGCTTAAATTCCGAAATCCTCCTTACTTTTACACCCTCAGCGAACGCTCAGGACTTGTTTTATTCTAATGCAGAGCCATCTCCACTGTTTCGCCTTCAGCCAAACTAATTTTATATTATGTCTGTAAACAAAGAAGTTAAGAAAATTACTACGCATACTATACAGAAAATGAAAAGTAACGGAGAGAAAATCTCCATGCTTACGGCATACGATTTTTCATTTGCCAAAATTTTTGACAACGCAGGCATCGACATCATATTAGTTGGCGACAGTGCCAGCAATGTGATGGCCGGACATGAAACTACCCTTCCCATTACACTTGACCAGATGATCTATCATGCCCAAAGTGTGGTAAGAGGTATTGAGAGATGTTTGGTCGTTGTCGATCTGCCCTTTGGGTCATATCAGGGCAACTCAAAAGAAGCGTTGAACTCTGCCATCAGGATAATGAAAGAAACCGGAGGCCATTCTGTAAAAATGGAAGGAGGAGAAGAAGTTGTGGAATCAATTAAAAGAATCATCAGTACCGGCATACCGGTAATGGGACATTTGGGATTGACTCCTCAAAGCATATACAAATTCGGCACATACACGGTTAGAGCCCGTGAGGAGGAGGAAGCATTGAAGTTGAAAAAAGATGCACTGCTTTTACAGGAAGCAGGATGCTTCGCTATTGTATTGGAAAAGATTCCCGCTACTTTAGCTAAAGAAGTTACAGAAAGCTTACAGATTCCTACAATTGGTATTGGAGCCGGTTGTGACTGCGATGGTCAGGTTTTGGTGATGCATGATATGCTGGGCATCAACACTGAATTTAAACCAAGATTTTTAAGACAATATATGAACCTGAATGACAGTATTACTTCCTCTGTTAAGCAATACATCAGCGACATTAAAAGCAAAGATTTTCCCAATCAAAACGAACAATATTAGCAAATCATTACCCTTCTATGAATCAGTTGCAACTTAAGAAACATCAAAAAACTACCCCGAAATTCAAAAGAACTAAATTTTAAAAAAACGACTGATTAATTATGAAAAAGATTTTCGCTTTTTTTTCTCTGTTCATTTTCAATAAAAGCATTGCTCAGGAAATAAACACGCTTGAGCCTGTTAATATCAGTAATTCCAGAACGTTGCAAAAAAACAGTGTCACAGGAAAAAACATTACGGTAGTAGACGGAAAGTTGTTTGAAAAACTCCCTGTAATTTCTTTGGATGATTTATTGAAATATGTGCCCGGTGTAGAAATACAACAGAGAGGGCATGCAGGATCACAGGCAGACATCATCATACGTGGAGGTACTTTTCAACAGATACTGGTTTTGATAGATGGTGTTAAATTAAATGATCCAATTACCGGTCACTTTTCAGGATACATTCCCATCACACCTGCTGAAATTGAGCGCATAGAAATCATCAAAGGTCCTGCTGCAGCCATGTATGGCTCCGAAGCGGTGGGCGGCTTGATCAACATTATCAGTAAAATAAATTACGCTTACAAAAAAGAAAAAAAACTGAACATCACTGCGGGAGCAATAGCCGGAGAGTATGGATTGATCAACGGCTCCGCACATTTATATAGCACGGGAGAAAAATTAAACTTCTCTCTGGCGGCATTCACCAATAATGCCACAGGCCAGTTACTCAGATCAAACAACAGAGGCTATTTCAACAACCATACATTTTCAGGCAGCATTGCCAGGCAATTTGGTAACCGCTGGCAATTTTCACTTCAAAGCAGTTACGATATAAGAGATTTTGCAGCACAAAATTTTTATACCACTTTCCTTAGTGATACCGCTACAGAAAAAGTTTCAACTTTCTGGAATCACGCCCAATTGAAAAAAATCGGAAACAATAATTCGGATCAGTTTGACGGAGTATATAAAAATACGCTTGATAATTATTCATTTAATAAAAGTGCTATAGCGAATGAAAATCGTTCCGAGCTGATGCTGTTGCAATATCTTCATACCGGCCAATTAAATAAAAATATAAACTTCGTTTATGGTACTATGTTAGAGCACAGAAAAATCAACTCTAACGACAGAGGAAATCATTCAAACAATCACGCTGCAATATTTGGATCATCAGTAATTCAATTAAATAATTTTAGTATTAATCCCGGTTTACGTTTGGTTAATGATCAAAACTACGGCAATGAAGTACTACCACAGCTGAATGCTTCTTATTCAGTTAAAAAACTTTTTGCCGATACTACAGCAAGACTGGTATTTAGAGGTGGCGCCGGAAGATCTTTACGTTCAGCAGATTTCACAGAACGATTCAACAACTACAACAAACCTCTTGTTAAAAGTGGCACGATAGGCAACCCGGATTTAGTAGCTGAAAGATCATGGAGCTATGAAATTGGCGGAGACATTACGTGGAATAATTTCCGATTTTCTGCTACAGGCTTTTACAGAAGCCAACGTCAGTTGATTGACTATGTGATTACGCCTTATGCAGACATGCCTAGAAAAACAAATCTAGATCCTGCTGGAACATACTCGCTGGCGAAAAACATTAAAACCGCCGATACCAAAGGACTTGAATTTGAAATAGCCTGGCAAAAAAGTTTCTGTAAAGACATCCATCTTAATTTAGTTTCTTCTGCACTTTTCCTCGACACAAAAACCAGCGATGCAACGCCATCTTTCTACATACTTTCGCATGCCAAATTATTGTTGCAACAATACATAATGTTTCGATACAAAAACCTTGAATTATCTTTCAATGGTCTTTATAAAGAAAGAGCCCCTCAATCCGAGACTAGAGCAGGTCGCGTCACTGTAGTTCAATCGGTTAACTACGCCATTGGAAACGGAAGAGTTCAGTACAACCTGAAAAAAATATCGGGTTTTGTGATGGTCAATAATATTGGAGATAGACAATACACTGATTTATTAGGCAGTAAAATGCCGGGCAGATGGACAAGCGGCGGAATTATTTTTAAACTCTAAAAAACACAACGATATGGACTTCCTGAAAACATTACAAATTGGAAAAGAAAATCCCGGTGTGTCTACCGGAGCAAAATGGATCAAATCAACGGGAAAATACATCCCCTCCTACTCACCGGTAGACGGCAAGTTGATTGGTTCGGTGAAAGCCGGCGATCAGTCTTCTTATAAAGCAGTAGTGGAAACTGCCGAAAAAGCATTTGCAGAATGGCGTCTCTGGCCCGCCCCAAAAAGAGGTGAAGTAGTTCGTCAGATTGGTGATGAACTTAGGAAATTTAAAGACCCTTTAGGCAAACTGGTTAGTTATGAAATGGGTAAAAGTCTGCAGGAAGGAATGGGTGAAGTACAGGAGATGATAGATATCTGCGATTTTGCCGTTGGATTATCGAGACAATTGCATGGACTCACCATGCACAGTGAACGTCCAGGTCACAGAATGTATGAGCAATACCATCCGCTGGGCATAGTAGGTATCATCTCCGCTTTTAATTTCCCTGTTGCCGTATGGAGCTGGAACAGCATGCTGGCATGGGTTTGCGGGGACGTATCCATTTGGAAGCCAAGTGAAAAAACTCCCTTGTGCGGATATGCCTGTCAGAAAATCGTTCAAAATGTTTTCAAAAAAAATCAGGTACCCGAAGGCGTTAGTTGTCTTGTAACCGGCGGAAGAGAGATTGGAGAATGGCTGAGCAATGACACCAGAATACCTTTGGTTTCAGCAACAGGAAGCACCCGAATGGGCAAGGCAGTTGCAGCATCAGTTGGACAGAGACTGGGACGCAGCTTACTCGAACTCGGTGGCAACAATGCCATCATCATTTCAAAAGAAGCCGATTTGAGCATTGCGCTGACGGCAGCTGTATTTGGAGCTGTAGGTACTGCAGGACAACGCTGCACTACCACAAGAAGATTGATTATTCATGAAAAAATATACAATCAGTTCAAGGACAAACTGGTTCATGCCTACAAACAATTGAAAATCGGCAACCCTTTGAATGAGAAAAATCATGTTGGTCCGCTGATTGACAAAGATGCAGTAGATATGTATCTCAATGCCATAAAAAGATGTGTGGATGAAGGAGGCAAATTTATTGTGGAAGGCGGTGTTTTAAAAGGTAAAGGATATGAAAGCGGTTGCTATGTGAAACCATGCATTGCTGAAGCGAAAAATAGCTATGAAATTGTGCAGCATGAAACCTTTGCTCCTATTCTTTATATCATGAAGTATAAAACACTTGACGAGGCCATTGCCTTGCAAAATGGTGTTCCTCAGGGACTTTCCTCTGCTGTCATTACCACCAATCTTCTGGAAGCGGAGAAGTTTCTTTCGCATGCCGGATCAGACTGTGGCATAGCCAATGTAAATATAGGCACATCGGGCGCCGAGATTGGCGGGGCTTTTGGCGGGGAAAAGGAAACCGGTGGAGGTAGAGAGAGCGGCAGTGACTCCTGGAAGGTATATATGCGCCGTCAGACAAACACCATCAATTATACTGATAAACTCCCTTTGGCGCAGGGAATTAAGTTTGATTTATAAAATATTGCCAAATTTATATGAGCGGTAAATAATATGGATTATTAACAATTAATTTCGTCAGACTAAATTTTAATTATGACAAATAAAATCTTCTTCATTGCTCTATCATTGTCTGTTATAACATTTAACAGCATTGCGCAAACATCCGCCAAATCTTCTGTTCCAAAAGGATGGCATCAGCTTGATCAGAAAACAGACGGCTACAGTGGTATCAGTCTGAATAAAGCTTATGATTTTCTCAAAAGTAAAAAGCTGAAAAGCAAAAGAGTAATTGTTGCTGTTATCGACAGCGGTATAGACACCTTACATGAAGACCTGAAACCTGTATTATGGGTAAACCCTAAAGAGATACCCGGTAATGGTAAAGATGATGACAAGAACGGCTACGTTGATGATGTAAATGGCTGGAATTTCCTTGGCGGTAAAGACGGCAGTAATGTAAGTGTAGACAGCGATGAAGGAGCGAGAGTATATCATAATCTGAAAAAAATATGGGGTGACAAAGAAGTTGATATCACAAAATTGACTGCTGCGGAAAAAGCATCTTATAATACTTATCTGAAAGCAAAAGACAGAGTTGTAGGTGGTGTAAAACAAGAAGAAATCGCTTATCTGTCAAAATTATCCCCCAAACTGAAATCCGGTGATTCTGTTTTGAGAAAAGAAATAGGCAAAGAAGAATACAACGGTGAAGATTTGAAAAAAGTTAACTCCACTAACCCTGATGCGATGATGGCAAAAATGATTATCATGGGCATTAGTGATGCAAATGGAAGTTATGACATTACCAATAAGCAACTTATTGAACAGATTGATGGCGAGCTTCGTAAGGCAGAAGCAGTAAATACGCCTCCAAAGCAATATCGCAAGGAAATAGTAGGTGATGATGAAACGAACATCAACGATCGCTATTATGGAAACAATGATTTGATGACCTCTACCCCATTCCATGGCACGCATTGTTCGGGTATTATTGGCGCGGTTAGAAATAACAATAAAGGCGGCGATGGAGTTGCTGACAATGTACAAATTATGATGCTGCGTGCAGTACCTGACGGGGATGAGCATGATAAAGATATTGCCAATTCAATTCGTTATGCGGTAGATAACGGGGCTAAAATTATCAGCATGAGTTTTGGGAAAAGATTTTCTCCTGAAAAAAAATGGGTAGATGACGCTTTTAAATATGCGGAGAAAAAAGGTGTATTACTTGTACATGCGGCAGGAAATGATGCCGAGAATGTAGATTCTACAGGACATTACCCTAATCCAATATTTGAAGATGGCAGTGGCAGAGCATCGAATGTAATTACAGTAGGCGCCAGTGGTGATGAAAAGAACGGCGGACTCACCGCATCTTTCAGTAACTACGGTAAAAAAGAAGTAGATGTTTTTGCACCGGGCGTTGGCATTTATTCCACTATCCCCGGAGGAAACACTTATGGAAATTCAAACGGAACCAGTATGGCTTGTCCTGTTGTAGCGGGAATTGCAGCTTTACTTTTAGAATATTATCCTACACTCACTCCTCAGGATTTAAAATCCATCATTGAGAAATCAGTCGTTGCTCCTACAGAAAAAGTGAAATTACCG
The DNA here is from genome assembly GCA_947458275.1 of Chitinophagaceae bacterium. Lineage (GTDB taxonomy): Bacteria > Bacteroidota > Bacteroidia > Chitinophagales > Chitinophagaceae > Ferruginibacter. The sequence goes on along the minus strand of CANGYR010000015.1, from coordinate 21,331 downwards.
GGAACAGATGAAATGGTTAATCTATCCGAGATATCTAAAACAGGTGGTATTGTGAATGCGTATGAGGCAGTGAAGCTGGCGAGTAGCTTTAAAAAATAGTTTGGTAGTATAGAGGTTTAGGGGTTTAGGGATTAGTTTTTTACTAAACTCCTAAACCCCTAAACTATTAAACGTTGTTTACTTCACCTCTTCTCCCTTCTCATTGACCTTCACTTTCATGCGTTCTTTATCTTTCTTCAAAATCAGTTTGTATACCTTTTTAACCTCTAATGGATCGGAGTAATATTTGACTATATAAAAATCTTTGGCTAATATCCATCCGGGATATTTATTTGCTAAAGAAGTGGCAACAGCTTTTGGCAATGCTACGTTTTTAAACCGTTCGGCTGCATGCTCAATTTTTCCTTTGTTATCATAAAAAGCAAGCACCTCCCCTTCCGGCAAATAAAAAGAGATGTAATAATTGTCGTACTCTTCCTCGTAGAACTCGGAATTCTTTAAATCAAAACCGGCAGCTTTATGTTCGAGTAGTCTTACCGGTTGGGCAGCATTGGTATCATTTACTGATTTAAGATACTTGTAGTTGAAACTCACTACAGTGACGCCGGGCAAAAGCTCTTGCGCTGTCAGATCTTTTGTAAAACAAAATGCAATAAATGAAAGGAAGAATAATTTTGTTGATTTTTTCATTTTGATGAGATGATTTAATATGAATGATTCAATTAAGAAAAATTCAAATTAGCACGATATTAAAAAGAAAAAAACAAGAGAGGTCAGTGAAGATGGTAATTATAATTATTTTTTTTAATAAAAAATCCCGCCTTTAGCGGGATTGAGTGGTGGAGAATACCGGAGTCGAACCGGTGACCTCTTGCATGCCATGCAAGCGCTCTAGCCAACTGAGCTAATTCCCCGTTATGTCAATTCTTGGTTGGTGACCTTCCCGATTCCATCGGGACGCTCTAGCCAACTGAGCTAATTCCCCATTTGTGGATTGCAAATATAATTTCTTCTTCAGACTTTTACAAAAGGAAATCAATTCAATGAATATACCTCTAACCCCAAACGGTGCGAAGCACCAACCAAACACCAAACTAAAAACCCCGCGAAGCGGCTAATCTCCCCATATTTCATCTTTACCATCGAGCCATTTTTTTACCAGGTCTGTGGTGACAGATTTTGGCCTTTCCAGCGGGAAGCCGAGCGCCCTGTCCCAGCAAAGACTTGCCAGTACACCCAAAGCTCTTGATACGCCAAACAACACCGTATAGAACTCATATTCAACCATGCCATAATGCACCAGCAACGCACCGCTATGGGCGTCTACATTTGGCCAAGGATTTTTTATTTTACCCATAGAAGATAAAATTGGCGGAACGGCTTCATAAATATTCCATACCGTTTGCACCAAAGGGTCATCAGGCATATGCTTTTTGCCGAATTCCATCTGTGCAGTGAAACGGGGATCCGTTTTGCGTAATACCGCATGCCCGTATCCAGGCACTACCTTTCCTTCGCTCAATGTCTTTCTTACATATTCTTCAATCTGTTCTTTTGTTGGCGCATCAGATCCTATATGCTCTCTGAGCTCAAAAATCCATTTGATAACTTCCTGGTTAGCCAAGCCATGTAAAGGACCGGCCAGCCCATTCATACCTGCTGCGAAGCTTAGATAAGGATCGCTCAATGCTGATCCTACCAGATGCGTCGTGTGTGCGGAAACGTTACCTCCCTCATGATCGGCATGGATAGTCATGTACAAACGCATCAGCTCTTTAAAGCCTTCATCATCATATCCCATCATGTGTGCAAAGTTGCCAGACCAATCAAGCAAGCCATTTGGGTGAATATGTTCTCCATTTTTATACTTACGGCGATATATATACGCAGCAATACGCGGAAGGCGGGCAATCAAATCCATGGAATCATCAAACACCGCATCCCAGTATTCTTTTTTATTCAACCCTTTTGCATATCTTTTGGAAAACTCGCTTTCAGTCTGCAATGCCATGATGGCCACCACAAACTGCGTCATAGGATGCGTATTTACAGGCAATGCCTCTATAGTTGCAAAAACATGGTTAGGCACATGACTGCGACGCTGCCATACACTGGTAAGATGATGCGTATCTTCCTCACTGGGCAATTCACCAACAAGCATGAGATAAAACAATCCCTCCGGTAGAGGTTCAGATCCATTGGGTGCTTTAGGCAGCTTATCCCTTAATTCGGGAATAGAATATCCTCTGAAACGAATTCCTTCCTGTGCATCCAATAAAGAAGTTTCAGTTACCAATCCGGTAATACCTCTCATGCCCTGATAAATCTGACTGAGACTTACCTCTCCAATTTTTTTATCGCCATGTGTTTTAAGCAGTTCTTTAATTTCTGCAGAAACAATGGAAGATTTTTCCCTGAATCTCTCTTTAATGATGCCCATGATATAAATGTGTTTTGTGTATTTGATGTGCCACGGCAATATATGTTCTCTTCAAGCAAAAATCCGGGCGCCTAAAATTACGATGCAACCTCATGTAAAACAAAAGTTTTGAAAGAAAGTTTGACTAAAAAAATTGATAATTTATTTTGGGGCCCTTTTGTAAAGATACACCGCCAGCCAGCCGAAGATAAGATTGGGAAGCCAGGCTGCCAGCCAAGGTGAGAAATTGCCTTTGGTTGCAAAAACCACCGTCAGACGACTCAATAATATATATAAAACACTTATCACAACGCCCAAAGCCAAATGTATCCCACTTCCACCCCTATCCTTTCTGCAAGCGAGTATTGCTCCGATTATGGTTAAAATCAATACGGAAAAAGGGATGGCATCCCGATTGTACAGTTCCACCTGTAGGGTACTGAGCATTTCAGATCCCCTCATTTTTTCTTTTTTAATAAAATCTTTCAATTCGGAAGAAGTCATTTGGTCTTTCAGATAATTGTCCTTCCTGAGGTCTGAAGGACTGAAAGAGAATACTTTGGATACTTGCTGAGCATACACAACTGATTCATCTATCGTATTCACTTTTCTTTCCATTACATTATACAGTGTCCATTTTTTAATGGCGGTATCCCAGGTAAACCGGTTTGCACGAAGGTTGTAGGTAAGCTTATTTTTTTCAATCCTGCTCACAGACAAATTGGTCCCCGACTTTGAAATGGTATCATACCCATTTATGCTGGCATAGGAATTGCTGTCGAGACGAAAATATAAGTGTTGTTTATAAGAAGAGTTGGATGAATTGGGGTCTACAAAAATATTTATGTAGGTCTTTTCAAAATCAGCCCATTTTCCGTTAGCAACAGGAACGAGATACTGATAGCCAAACCACAATAATAAGGCAAGCATAGTTCCGCCTACTGCATAGGGCAACAAAAATCTTTTCAAACTGACTCCACTGCTTAGAATGGCAATCACTTCCGATCTGCCTGCCATTTTTGAAGTGAAGAAAATTACAGAAATAAATACAAAAAGAGGAAACAGCATCGCATCTATGTGCGGAATGAAAGCAAGATAATAATCAGTAAAAATCTTATAGGCAGATAATTTTGATCTGACAAAATCCTCTGTCTTCTCGCTCATGTCTACCACCACTACAATTGCAGTCAACAGCAATAAACAGAAGAAAAAAGTGGTAAAATATTTTGATAGTATGTACCTGTCTAATTTTTTCATTCAGTAAAGCAAGTTACTCAATTTGTTGATTGCTTATGACTTATTGAACTTTTTCTGCAATTGCCTTGGCGGCTATCCATCCGGTTGTCCAGGCATTTTGAAAATTAAATCCCCCGGTAACACCATCCACATTCAAAATCTCTCCTGCAAAAAACAGCCCTTCCACAATTTTACTTTCCATGGTTGACGGATTGATTTCATTGAGCATGATTCCGCCTGCTGTAACAAACTCCTCTTTGAAAGTAGTTTTTCCTTTTACGAAAAACTCCTGGCCACAAATAATTTTCGCCAATTTATGTTGTTGCTTTGAAGGAAAGTCTGCCCATCGAATATCTTTATTCACTTCGGCTTCAGACAGAAAATACTCCCATAATCTTGCCGGAAAATCAAATGGATTTCTGTTGTAAACTTTTTGAGAAGCTATCTCATTTCGAAGCAACTGCATTTTTTCATTCAACGATTGTTCATGAAAATCGGGCAGCCAGTTTACGATGGCTGTAAAATCATAGTTGCCTTCCGCCAGATCCCGTGCGCCCCAGGCAGACAATTTAAGCACAGCCGGACCGCTTAATCCCCAATGTGTAATCAGCAACGGACCTCTTTGCTGCAATTTCTTTCCGGCTATTTTGACTGACACGTCGGAGACAGAAACACCCATCAGTTTTGTTATGCTATTATTGGGGATATTGAATGTGAACAATGATGGCACGGGATGTTCAATGTGGTGTCCTGTTTTTGTAAGCCATTCATAGGAGGATGATTTATGATAACCGCCGCATGCAATACAAATGCTACTGGCTTCAATGATGCGCTGATTGCTGCAGATAATATTAAAATTATAAAATTGATTTTCCAATATTTCAATTCGCTCAACATCAGTATTCATCATCACCTCAATATTGTACTTATTCACCTCCGCAATCAGACAGTCTATGATTGTCTGTGATGTATTGGATTCGGGAAACATTCTGCCATCCGCTTCAGTTTTTAATTCCACTCCTCTTTGGCGAAACCAGTCGATTGTATCTTTTGTACTAAAATGATGCAGCGCAGATTTCAAAAACTTACCACCCCTTGGATAATTTCCCGACATTTCCACATTGCTGAAGCAAGCATGTGTTACATTGCAACGCCCGCCACCACTCACTTTCACTTTGCTTAACAATTTCGAGCTCTTCTCAATAATCAATACGCGCAGTTGAGGATTGAACGTTGCCGCATTTACAGCGGTAAAAAATCCCGCTGCTCCGCCGCCGATCACTACTAATGTTTTTGTGTGTTTCAGAGGATTGGGAGGTTTGAGAGGTTTAACGGTTTAAGAGTTTCAGAGGTTTGAGTGGTTTAGAAGTTTAGTCAATCAATTAAAATTCATTTATTCTAAATAATCTAAACGGCTAAACCCTAAACTTTTTTTAGTGTTTAAATTTTTTCAATTTTTTAAAAGTAACTCCACGTCAAATTAGGATTGTTTTTTTCAGCAAACTCTATTTCTTCAAATGAAGTAAGAATATCCGGATCTCCTTTGGTGATATGCACATCGTGTTCGAAATGAGCGGATGGTTTTCTGTCTTTTGTCAATACCGTCCAGCCGTCATTCAAGTGAATAATTTCTTTCACTCCCATATTTATCATCGGCTCAATGGCAATAACCATGCCTGGTTTGAGCTTTGGGCCTGATCCTTTTTTTCCGTAATTAGGCACTTGCGGATCTTCATGCAGATTCCTTCCCAATCCGTGACCTACCATTTCCCTCACTACGCCGTAGCCGTGTTTTTTTTCTGTAAATTCCTGAATGGCATTGGAAATATCACCTACCCTGTTTCCCGCCACTGCTTTGGCAATACCCAGATAAAGCGACTGCTTCGTTACACTGAGCAATCTTTTGATTTCTTCCGGCACTTCTCCTATCGCATACGTATATGCGCTGTCGCCATGAAATCCATTTTTAAAAATACCAATGTCAAGAGAAATAATATCCCCCTCTTTTAAAACATGTTCTCCAGGGAAACCATGCACCACTGCTTCGTTCATTGATATGCAGGTGGCTGCAGGAAATCCATGATAATTCTTAAAAGAAGGTTTGCCGCCGTTATCTAAAATAAATTGCTCTACGATGTCATTGACCTGCATGGTCGTCATCCCGGGCTTGAGTAAAGAAGCCGCTGCAGCATGGGCTTTCCCCACCAAAAGACAGGCTTCCCTCATTAAAACTATTTCCTCCGCTGTTTTATAATAAATCATCGTTCTTAAAAGATTCAAGTATTATTTTCAATCTGACTGACACAAAATTAAAACAAACCCCAACGCAGTGACGTTGGGGTTTAAAAAAAATATTTTGAAGTGTTCCTTTTTACATGCCTGAAGGAACCGCTTGTCTGCCCTGAATTCTTCCGGTGTTCATCAACCCATCATACTGACGCATCAGCAACTGAGTTTCTATTTGCTGCAATGTATCTAAGATTACACCCACCATAATCAGCAGAGATGTTCCGCCAAAGAAAGTAGAGAACCCTTGAGACATGTTGAAAATCAACTGAAATATACCGGGCAAAATACCTACCAGCGCAAGCAATACTGCTCCGGGGAGTGTGATTCTGTCCATTATTGTACCGATATAATCAGCAGTAGGTTGTCCGGGTTTTACTCCGGGAATGAAACCGTTGTTCCTTTTCAACTCATCCGCCATTTGCTTGGGGTTGAATATCAAAGCAGTGTAAAGGAATGTAAAAGCAATTACACACACAGAGTAAACAATCATATAAACAACATTGGTGTGATCTGTAAAATATTTTGCCCAACCTTCACTGGTAAATCCTGAGAATATAGTTGGCAGAAATAAAATTGCCTGAGCGAAGATGATTGGCATAACTCCCGCAGCGTTGACTTTCAGCGGAAGGAAATTACGTGCACCTCCCAGTTGTTTGTTGCCTACAATTTGCTTTGCATAGCTTACAGGAACTTTTCTTGTTCCCTGAACCAGCATGATTAATCCCATGATGATGCCTACGAGGAATATAACTTCAACAAGCATCAGTAATAATCCGCCGGCGCCGCGCTGAGCAATTCTGGCTGACCATTCCTGTCCGAATGATTGAGGGAAGCGAGCGAGGATACCAATCATGATGATGAGTGAAGTACCATTGCCCAATCCTTTATCTGTAATTTTTTCTCCGAGCCACATTACGAATAATGTACCAACGGTGAGAATGATTACAGTAGATACCCAGAAGAAATTACCGTATGCGGGAATCAAAGCTTCGGCATTCCCTGGACTTTTCAAATAACCGATATAGGCAGCAGCCTGGAATGCAGTAACAATAACGGTAAGGTATCTTGTCCACTGATTGATTTTCTTTCTGCCGCTTTCTCCTTCTTTTTGAATTTTAGCCATTTGAGGAACTAAAATCGTCATAAGTTGCATGAAGATGGAGGCCGAGATATAGGGCATGATACCCAATGCGAATATAGAAGCTTTTGAAAACGCTCCACCCACAAAGGCATCGAGCAAACCTAAAACGCCTTTGTTGGCACTTTCGCTGAGGTTACTTAATTTATTGGGATCTATACCGGGTAGAACGATGTAAGAACCAACGCGATAGATAAACAAAAGAATGATGGTGAATATTATCTTCTTGCGAAGTTCTTCTATGCTCCAGATATTTTTTATAGTGTTGATAAACTTCTTCACTGAATTAAATAATTTTTTTGGCTAAAATGATGCAGCTTTTTGCGTGAGTCACAAATATCGGTAAATTATTTAACTATTTCAACAGTACCGCCAGCGGCTTCAACTGCAGCTTTGGCTTTAGCGCTGGCTGCATTTACTTTGAAAGTGAATTTTCCTTTTATTTCGCCGTTACCAAGCAATTTAACACTGTCTGTTTGGCCAATCAGACCATTGATGTAAAGGTTTTGCAGATTGAATTCAGTGATACCGTATTTTTCTGAATAATGATCTACCTGGCCGATATTGATTACTTTATACTCAATGCGGTTGATATTGGTAAATCCGCGTTTAGGGATACGACGCTGAATAGGCATCTGACCACCTTCGTGCGCTTTTTTACTTTTGTAACCTGCGCGACTTTGTCCGCCTTTGTTACCTTTTGTGGAGGTGCCGCCTTTTCCGCTTGCTTCACCACGTCCGATACGTTTTTCTTTTTTTGTAGAACCTTCTGCAGGTTTGAGAGAATGTAGTTTCATTTTATTTGATTTTATACTTACGGGGAATCGCCCCTCGCGTTTTTTAATTTGAAAATTTGAAGATTTGGAAATTTGAAAATTAGAAGATTAGAAAATTAAAATCATCTCCACATCTCCAAATTTTCACATCTCCTCATCTATAATTCCTCCACTTTTACTAAATGGTTAACTTTCGTTACCATACCAAGTATTTGAGGAGTAGCTTCTACTTCAACAGATGCGTTCAGTTTTTTCAGGCCCAATGCAATCATTGTTCTTTTCTGACGTTCAGGTCTGTCAATTACACTTTTTATCTGAGTTACTTTTATCTTCTTCATTTCAATATTTTTATGAGTTCAATGTATGGGTTGAATTAACCATTGAAAACTTTTTTCAGGGAAACATTTCTTGTTTTTGAAACAGAAATCGGTTCGCGCAGGCTGGCCAGTGCTTTGATGGTAGCTTTTACCACGTTGTGCGGATTGGCAGAACCAAGATTTTTTGCCAATACGTCTGTAATACCAGCAGACTCCAACACAGCGCGCATACTGCCTCCGGCGATTACACCGGTACCATGAGCAGCGGGTCTGATCAATACTTTTGCAGCACCCTCTTTGCTCAGCTGATCGTGAGGAATGGTGCCATGCATCACAGGCACTTTAATAAGGTTTTTCTTAGCATCTTCAATGCCTTTGGTGATGGCTTCCTGAACTTCTTTTGCTTTTCCGAGACCATGACCAACCACACCGGCTTCATTACCTACAACAACCAATGCAGAGAAACTGAATGCACGACCACCTTTGGTAGTTTTTACCACACGATTGATGGCAACAACTTTTTCCTTGAGTTCAAGGTCGCCCGCCTTCATTTTATTTACAATTACGTTTGACATTTATTTGATGTTTGATGTTTTGCTAAAATTGATATTAAAAATCCAGACCGCCCTCTCTGGCGCCTTCAGCTACTGCTTTTACACGGCCGTGGTAAACATAACCACTGCGATCAAAAATCACTTTTTTAATGCCCAGTTCAGTGGCTTTTTGTGCGATGGCTGCTCCCACCAATTTGCTTTTTTCCACTTTCGGAGCTTTCTGCGCTGTGATATCTTTTTGTTTTGATGAAGCAGCGGCAATTGTTACGCCATTTTGATCATCAATAAGCTGAGCGTAGATATCTGTGTTACTTCTGAAAACAGACAATCTTGGAGCAGATGGAGTTCCGCTGATTTTTTTGCGGATACGATACCTGATTTTTTGTCTTGCGCTTGTTTTGTTGTTCATTTTGATCTTTATTTTATTTTCCGATACTGCCGGAAGTTTAATTATTCAATTATTTACCCGCTGATTTACCTGCTTTTCTTCTCAATACTTCGCCAACGAATTTAACCCCTTTACCTTTGTATGGTTCAGGTTTACGTAAGCTGCGGATTTTAGCACAAACCTGTCCTAGTAATTGTTTGTCAATGCTCTCCAAAGTAATGATCGGGTTTTTACCTTTTTCCTGTGCTGTAGTCAATTTAAGCTCTTTAGGAATCTCAAAAAGTATATTGTGAGAGTAGCCTAAAGAAAGATCCAGAATATTACCCTGATTGGCGGCTTTGTAACCTACCCCTACCAGCTCCAATTCTTTTTTAAATCCATCGGTAACACCTTTAACCATATTACCTATCAGCGAACGATACAGACCATGAAGCGCACGGTGGCGTATTTGGTCAGTAGGACGTGATAGTTCAACGGTATTATCTTTGATATCAACTTTGATATCTCTGTCAATTGTTTGTTTTAATTCTCCTTTAGGCCCTTTAACCGAAATGACATTATCCTTACTAACAGTAATGGTTACACCGGATAAAACTTCAACGGGCTTTTTTCCTATACGACTCATGTTTGTTTTTTTAAAATGATTTTAATTTTTTTTCTACCTGTTTAATTACGGTCAGCCATGTATAGAAGGCTTAAGGTAATTTTTATACACCTGTTTGAAATAACATTTCTACATTTTCAAACAGGCAGTTGATTAGAAGATGCTGCAAAGAACCTCTCCTCCTACATTGTGTGCTTTAGCTTCTTTATCTGTCATTACCCCTTTTGAGGTAGAGATGATAGAGATACCAAGTCCGTTTTTAACACGCTTGAACTCATCAGGTTTAGCATAAGTACGAAGACCCGGACGGCTGATTCTTTCCATACTCTGTATTACAGGAAGTTTGGTTGCAGGATCATACTTCAGTGCTATTTTAATCAAGCCCTGCTTTTTGTCTTCCTCAAACTTATATTTAAGTATGTATCCTTTATCGTACAAGATTTCGGTAATGCGCTTTTTAATATTGCTGGCGGGTATTTCAACAATACGGTGATTCGCCATCTGAGCGTTACGAATTCTTGTTAAATAATCTGCAATTGGATCAGTTACCATTGTTATGTTTGTTAAATGATTTGATTAATTTTTTTCTCTTTTGATCCGATATACTATATCCGGAATCAACTTTATTACCAGCTTGCCTTTTTCACACCGGGAATTTTCCCTGCTAATGCCATGTCGCGGAACATCAAACGACTTAGACCAAAGTGACGGATATATCCTTTTGGACGACCTGTCAGCTGGCATCTGTTTTTCAGACGAACAGGAGAAGCGTTTTTGGGCAACAGGTCCAAAGCGGCGTAGTTACCTTCAGCTTTCAATGCTGCTCTTTTTTCTGCATAACGCACAACCATTTTCTCTCTTTTGGCTTGTCTGGCTACGATTGATTTTTTTGCCATATTTTAATTTTCAGATTTTTTAATGTTTTTAAAAGGCATACCCAACTCTTTCAACAATTCAAACGCCTCGTCATTGGTATTGGCAGTTGTAACAAAAGTGATATCCAATCCGGTGATTTTATTCACCTTGTCAATATCAATTTCAGGGAAAATGATTTGCTCAGTAACTCCCAACGTGTAATTACCACGGCCATCAAAAGCCTTTTCGTTAATACCTTTGAAATCACGTACACGTGGCAGTGATACAGATACCAGTCTGTCTAAAAACTCGTACATTTTTACACCGCGAAGCGTTACTCTTGCTCCGATGGGCATGTTTTTACGAAGTTTAAAGTTAGAGATATCTTTTTTAGACATAGTAGAAACAGCTTTCTGGCCGGTAATGGTAGAAAGCTCCTCAATAGCTATATCAATTAACTTTTTATCTGCAGTAGCGCCATTCACGCCGCGATTCAAACAAATCTTGGTTAGTTTGGGTGCTTGCATTACAGTTTTGTAACTGAATTTTTTCATTAAGGCAGGTACAACTTCTTTGCTGTACTTTTCTGCGAGTCTTGGAGTATAAGTTGTGTTGCTCATTATCTGATTACCTCCCCTGATTTTTTAGATGTTCTGATTAATTTACCATTTTCTCTGGTACGTTTTATTTTTGCCGGACCGCCAGTTTTTGCATCCCAAAGCATTACATTGCTGATTGCTATAGGAGCTTCTACTTTCACGATGCCGCCTTTTGTATTCTGAGCAGAAGGCTTCGTGTGTTTGGTAACGATGTTTACACCTTCTACCAGTACACGTGCTTTCTCAGTAATTACTTCCAACACTTTACGGGGTTTTTTCAAATCTTTATCATCACCGGTGATCACCACTACAGAATCCCCCTTTTTGATGTTGAATTTTGGTTTGAATCTTGTACTCATTGTATATAGCTTTTGGCTGTTTTGCTTTTTAATAATTTATACTCTTACAATACTTCCGGAGCAAGAGAAATGATTTTCATGTAACCTTTATCTCTCAACTCACGCGCTACAGGCCCGAAAATACGCGTACCTCTTGGCTCATCGGAGTTGTTTAACAACACAACTGCGTTGTCATCAAAACGAATGTAAGAACCGTCTTTACGTCTTAATTTATTTACGGTACGAACGATTACCGCTTTACTAACTGTTCCTTTTTTAACACCGCCTGCAGGTATGGCGTCTTTTACGGTAACAACAATTTTATCGCCAATTTTAGCATAGTCCTGACCACTGTTTCCCAATACGCGAATGCATAATACTTCTTTTGCGCCGCTGTTGTCTGCTACATTTAGTCTGCTCTCTTGTTGTATCATTTTATTTTTCTTTTTGCTTCGTACACAACCGAAGCTTTTTAATAAATCATTTAAAATTTCGTGTAGTCGTTACAGTAATAATACCGCATAAATACTACTTAACTTTTTCGATAACCTCTACCAGTCTCCAGCGTTTTGTTTTGCTCAGCGGACGGCTCTCCATGATTTTTACAGTATCGCCGATGCTGCACTCATTTTTCTCATCATGAGCGTGGAAGCTGTTAGTCTTTTTAAGGAACTTTCCGTAAAGCGGATGCTTGATCTTACGCTCAACTTTCACAGTGATGGTCTTATCCATTTTATTACTGGACACCACACCAATTTTTGTCTTCCTTAAATTTCTTTCTATTTTGTTAGTTGTTTCCATCATTTATTATTTTATTGGATTACGCTCCAATTTGCAATTTTCTTAATTGAGTTTTTAAACGTGCAATATCTCTCCTTAAAGAACGAATGTTTTGAGGATTTTCCAAAGGAGTAAGAGAATGCGAGAAAGAAAGTTTCTTAATGCGCAGCTCATCTTCTTTAATTCTTGCTGTTAATTCTGCTTCGTTTAAGCCGGAAATGCTTTTTACGAAATCCACTTTTTTAGACATCTTTTATTGTTTTAAATAATTCGCTGAACTTTTTTTTGGGTTTGTCTTATGCTGCTGAATAATCTCTGCTGACAACAAACTTTGTAAGAATAGGCAACTTTTGAGCAGCCAGTTCAAATGCTTCTTTGGCTACCTGCATTGAAACGCCATCCGCTTCGAAAAGAATGCGACCGGGTTGAACAATAGCAGCCCATCCTTCAGGGTTACCTTTACCTTTACCCATCCTTACCTCTGCAGGCTTAGCAGTAATTGGTTTGTCAGGGAAAATCCTGATCCATACATTTCCTTCACGTTTCATGTGACGCGTCATTGCCTGACGAGCACTTTCAATCTGACGGTTGGTTAACCATACACTATCCAAAGCTTTTAATCCAAAAGTTCCGAAAGCTAAAGTGGCCCCTCTTTTCGTGTTCCCCTTCATTCTGCCTTTCTGGGTCTTTCTGTGTTTGGTTCTTTTTGGTTGTAACATCTTTTATTTTTTAAAACAGTTATACAATTTGACAATTTGACAATTCGGCAATGCGATAATTCGACGATTTGGCAATGACTGATCAGATTATTTTCTGCCGCCACCACCACGACGGTCACCGCCTCTATCTCCACCTCTTCCTCCGCCTCTTCTGTCATCTCTTCTTTCAAAACCACCTTGCGCTCTTTCAGCACCTGGCTCTGACTTACCTCCGGCAATCACGTTTGGATTCAAATCTCTCTTACCCAAAACCTCACCTTTACAAATCCAAACTTTGATACCTATCTTTCCATAAACAGTTAAAGCAAATACACTTGCATAATCAATATCCATACGAAGCGTATGCAATGGTGTACGACCTTGTTTAATTTCCTCGCTACGGGCAATCTCAGCTCCACCCAAACGACCGCCTACTTTCACTTTAATCCCTTCAGCTCCCATACGCAATGCTGAGGCGATAGACATTTTAATCGCACGCTTGTAGTTGATACGATTTTCCAACTGACGGGCAATGGTATCTGCTACTATATTCGCATCCAATTCAGGGCGACGAATTTCAAGAATGTTGATTTGTACATCTTCCTTACCGCAAAGTTTCTTCAACTCCTCTTTGATTCTGTCTACCTCTCCACCACCTTTACCGATGATGATACCAGGTTTGGAAGTATGGATGGTTACAATCAGTTTATTCAGCGTACGCTCAATAACGATTTTTGCAATACCAGCTTTGCTGATACGTGCATTGAGATAATTTCTGATTTTATGATCTTCAATCAGTTTGCCGGCATAATCTTTTTTGTGAGCATACCAGTTACTATCCCAGCCGCGGATGATTCCTACTCTTGCACCTATCGGATTTGTTTTCTGACCCATATTTGGTTTTTAAAAATTTGTTTGTGTATTAGTCTTTTTTAGTTTTTGCTTTTTTAGTCGCTGCTGCTTTAGCTGGCTTAACCTCTTCTGCAACAACTTCAGCAACTTCAGCTCTTGGAGCGCCAATACTAACAGCATCTACAATCACTGTGACGTGGTTGCTGCGTTTGCGCACTCTGTATCCGCGACCTTGCGGAGCGGGACGCATACGCTTGATTACTCTTGCTCCATCTACAAAAATTGTCTTAACTACCAAAGCGGACTCATCGGCGCCTTCATTTTTTTGCTTCCAGTTGCTGATCGCTGAAACCACCAGCTTACGTAAAGGAACAGCAGGATGTTTTGGATTGTGCTCCAAAATAGCCAATGCCTTTTCAACTTTCATTCCGCGAATTAAATCTGCCAGCAAACGCATCTTGCGAGGCGATGTTGGATAATTATTCAATTTTGCTATTGCTTCCATTATTATTAGTTTAATGGTTTAATGGTTTAAAGTTTGAGGTTCATTCCTCGTGGCTTTAAGCCTTAAACGATTTTAATTACATTTTTTTACTTGAGTGGCCTCTGAAGTTTCTTGTAGGTGCAAACTCTCCCAATTTATGTCCTACCATGAATTCAGTTACATAAACAGGAATGAATTTGTTTCCATTGTGTACTGCAAATGTCTGTCCAACAAAATCAGGAGTGATAGTACTTCTGCGACTCCATGTTTTGACAACTGTTTTCTTTGCTTTACCCTCTACGATAGCATTTACTTTTTTCTCAAGTTTCGCTTCTACGTAAGGACCTTTTTTTAACGAACGAGCCATGTTTTTTTCTGTGTTTATTTTCCGAACCTAATCGGATATTTTAACAATTGTGACGTTTAATTATTTGTTAGGTAATTTTTTACCATTTCTTCTTTGGATAATCAGCTTATCAGATCCTTTACCTCTTGTACGAGTAATCTCTCCTTTAGCATATTTACCTTTACGGCTACGTGGGTGACCACCAGACGCTCTACCTTCACCACCACCCATCGGGTGATCAACAGGGTTCATCGCTACGGCTCTTGTACGTGGACGAATTCCTTTCCAGCGATTACGACCGGCTTTACCTACAGATTCAAGATTATGATCGCTGTTGCTGGTAACCCCAACAGTTGCATAGCAGTTGATCAATACTTTTCTCAACTCACCGCTTGGCATTTTTATTACAGCATATTTTTCTTCCTTGTTGGTCAACTGAGCCGATGTACCTGCACTGCGCACCAGAATACCACCCTGGCTAGGCTGCATTTCAATATTGTGCACATTGGTACCCAAAGGCATGTGTTTAAGCATCAACGCATTACCCAATTCAGGTGCAACACTGTCACCGCTTATTACAGTTTGTCCAACTTGCAATCCCTGAGGAGCAAGAATATATCTTTTCTCTCCGTCGGCATAAGACAGCAAAGCGATAAATGCTGTACGATTTGGATCGTACTCTATTGTCTTAACAGTTGCAGGAATATCTTTTTTATCTCTTTTGAAATCAATTATACGATACTGAATTTTATTACCAGCACCTCTGTAACGCATAGATCTTCTACCCTGCGCATTTCTTCCTGCAGTTGAGGTTTTCTTCTCAACAAGGGATTTTTCAGGAACATTGGTAGTTACCTCTGCATACGCATTACCAATTCTCCAACGAGTTCCTGCTGTAATGGGTTTGTATTTTCTTAATGCCATTTTAAATCTTTTTTATTTTGTCAAAACTTTGCGGTGCTGACCACCATTCTTTAATTGCTATTCTCTTATTGATTAAATATTTCCGTACAAATCTATTGTCTCACCTTCTGCTACGGTAACCAGTGCTTTTTTCTTTGCAGGCTTGCGACCTACGATGAATCCGGCTTTTGTATACTTAGCTTTCAATTTAGAAGGCATAACCGCTGTGTTCACATCCTCTACCTGAACACCGTAAAACAACTCAACAGCTTTTTTAATTTCAAGCTTGTTTGCTTTTCTGTCCACCACAAAAGAGTAGCGATTCAGTTTTTCTGATTGCTTATTTGCCTTCTCAGACAAAATCGGCTTTATAATTACATCAGACAGTTTCATTATTAAAAATTTAAAATTTAAAAGTCAAAATTTAAAAAACTTAACTACACTCGGTAGATAAAACTAAAAACCACAAACCATAAACCACAAACCTCACGAAGTGACTTATTCTTCCGTCAACAACTTCGCTGCTTTTTCAGTCAACACCAGCACATTCGCATCAAGGATTTCGTATGTATTTACATCTTTCAGCACAGAGCCATTTACTCCCGGTACATTTCTCAAACTCAGATAAAAATTATCATTGTATTCAGGAATAACAAACAATGATTTCTTGTTATCAATGTTCAGACTTTTTAAAATACCTGCGAATGTTTTTGTTTTAGGCGCTTCCATATTAACATCTTCCAGAATTACAATGGCATTCTCTTTTGCCTTGTAAGCTAAAGCACTCGCCTTTGCAAGGTCTTTCACCCTTCTGTTCAACTTGATGTCATATTTATGCGGCTTAGGTCCGAATATGGTACCACCACCTTTATACAATGGGTTTCTGAGATTACCTTTACGTGCACCTCCGGTTCCTTTTTGCTTGTGCAATTTCTTAGAAGAACCTTTTACTTCCATACGCGTCTTAACCTTGTGCGTACCCTGGCGTTGTGCAGCCTGGTATTGTTTTACGGCAAGGTAGATAACGTGATCGTTCGGCTCAATGCCAAATATATACTCCGGCAGTTCAATCGTTCTTCCGGTCTTTTCTCCTTTGGTATTAATGATGTCTAATTGCATTGTTATATTTTTTACACGCTAAGCGTTGTGCCAGATTTATTTTTGAATTAAAACAATTGATCCGTTGTGTCCGGGAACAGAACCGCTGACAAGGATGTAGTTTTTATCAGAGAAAATTTTCACTACTTTCAATCCTTTCATTTTTACGCGATCTCCGCCCATACGACCGGCCATGCGCATACCTTTGAATACACGGCTCGCATCAGATGAGTTACCGATAGAACCGGGCGCTCTCTGACGATCGTGCTGACCATGCGATTGCTCACCTACCCCGCTGAAGCCATGGCGTTTAACAACACCCTGGAAACCTTTACCTTTTGTAGTACCTACAACGGCAACAGTATCTCCTTCGGCAAAAATGTCTACAGTGATGGATTCACCAACATTTTTATCTGTTTCGCTATCGCGTATTTCTTTTACGATTCTTTTTGGGGCCGTACCGGCTTTAGAGAAATGATTGATTTCTGACTTAGTGGAGTGCTTTTCTTTTTTGTCGCCAAATGCAATTTGCAATGCATTGTAACCGTCAGTCTCAACGGTTTTCTTTTGTGTAACTATGCATGGACCTGCTTCAATTACAGTAACGGCAGTTTGTTTGCCGGCAGTATCGAAAATACTGGTCATGCCAATTTTCTTACCAATAATACTTTTCATATCTGTGTGTTTATACCCAGCGGTCTCTCCGTTGGAGTGAGACTTAGGCGTTCAAATTTTTTCTTTTTAAGAGCTTACCTCATGCCTATCCCGTTATTCGGGAAGGTTCATCAGGCCTTGATCTCAACATCCACACCACTTGGTAAATCCAGTTTGCTCAGGGCATCAACCGTACGGCTTGTGCTGGTGTAGATATCTAATAAACGTTTGTGCGTGCACAATTGAAACTGCTCACGTGCTTTTTTGTTTACGTGAGGCGAACGCAATACAGTGAAAATTTTCTTGTGTGTTGGCAAAGGAATAGGACCTGTTACCACTGCACCTGTACTGCGTACAGTTTTAACGATTTTCTCAGCAGATTTATCTACTAAATTGTGATCGTAAGACTGTAGTTTAATTCTGATTCTTTGTGACATATATAAAGAACTTTTTAAAATCCGTTTTTGAATTGGGATGCAAAGGTAAGGGTGTTTGTTTAAACTGCAAAGAATTGATGAAAGTTTTTTGAAATCCTCTATTTTTGCACCCTCTATGACAGAAAAGATACTCATATTAGATTTCGGTTCACAATATACCCAACTGATAGCCAGGGCTGTCCGGGAAGCAAATGTCTACTGCGAAATCGTCCCTTATCACAAAGACATCGAATATAACATCCAGTTGAAAGGCGTCATTTTATCCGGCTCCCCTTTCTCTGTTAATGATGAAAAAGCGCCGATTATTGATGTAAAAAGTATCACAGATAAACTCCCTGTACTTGGAATTTGTTATGGCGCGCAACTGACTGCCAAAGTATTCGGCGGCATTGTAGATAAAAGCAATAAAAGGGAATATGGCCGGGCTAGTTTTATTACAACAGAAAAAAACGAATTGCTTGATGGCATCTCCCCTTCCACTCAGGTTTGGATGAGCCACAGCGATACCATCAAAAAACTTCCGGAAGGTTTTGATATTCTGGGAAATACGGAGAGTATTCCCGTTGCCGCTTTCAGTTCAGGTAATACTCTGAAAAATAAAATTTACGGACTGCAGTTTCACCCGGAAGTATATCATTCCACCGAAGGAAAAAAAATACTCAATAATTTTCTTACTAAAATCTGCGGTTGCTCCTGCGACTGGACGCCGGCGCATTTTATAACAGATACCATCGCTTCACTGAAGGAACAACTGGGCGACAGCAAAGTGGTGATGGGACTTAGCGGAGGCGTTGACAGCACAGTAGCCGCAACACTCATACATAAAGCCATCGGTAAAAATCTGTACGGAATTTTTGTCGACAATGGATTGCTGAGAAAAAATGAATTTGAAGAAGTGTTGAAAATATATCAGCAGCTAGGCCTTAACGTTAGTGGCGTTGATGCAAGTGAATATTTTTACAAAAATCTTTCCGGAAAAATTCTTCCTGAAGATAAAAGAAAAGCCATCGGCAGTTCATTCATTGACATATTTGACGAGGAAGCACATAAACTGAAAGACATTAGTTACCTCGGACAGGGAACTATCTATCCGGATGTGATTGAATCTGTTTCTGTTCATGGTCCATCTGTTACAATTAAATCTCACCACAATGTTGGCGGACTTCCTGAGAAAATGAAATTGAAATTGGTTGAACCGTTGAGAACGCTATTCAAAGATGAAGTCAGAAAAATCGGCACGGAGCTAGGTATTCCTTCCGATATACTTGACAGACATCCTTTCCCGGGTCCCGGTCTGGGCATTAGAATTTTGGGAGAAGTCACGAAAGAAAAAGTAGCACTTTTACAGGCTGCCGATGATGTATATGTTAAATTACTGAAGAAAACCGGTCTCTATAAAAAAGTATGGCAAGCTGGCGCTATCTTGCTACCTGTAAAAAGCGTGGGTGTGATGGGCGATGAAAGAACCTATGAATATACAGTGGCGTTGAGAGCTGTTACCTCTGTAGATGGCATGACGGCAGACTGGGCACATCTCCCCTACGAATTCCTTGCCGATGTTTCCAACGAAATCATCAACAATGTAAAAGGCATCAACAGAGTGGTATATGACATCAGCAGCAAACCGCCTGCGACGATTGAATGGGAGTAAAAAAAATTCATAATAAATCAGACTTTCACGTGTGTTCAAATAAAATGAGAATGAAGCGAACTTTTATTACAATTTGCATCTTTATTTTTTCGCTATTCTTCTCTGCCGCAAATGCACAACAAAAAGATGCAAGCTCAGCTGCCTCATACAAGATTGCTATTTTTGCACCACTTTATCTGGACTCTTTATTCTCGAACAATTATTACAAATACGAAAAAAAATTCCCGCGATTTGTTTTACCGGGACTTGACTTTGTATTAGGTGCACAGATTGCAATTGATACTTTGAGTATCACTGAATCAAAGTTGCAGGCGCATATTTATGACTCGAAATCTTCATCAAAAAAAATATCCTCATTAATAGAATCTCATGAGCTTGACAATGTATCACTGCTGATAGGATCTGTAAAGGATGAAGAATACATGCAACTGGCGAATTTTGCGCGACAAAAAAATATTCCATTCATTTCCGCCACTTATCCAAATGATGGCGGGATTATTGACAACCCGAATCTCTTCATAATCAACTCAACACTCAAAACCCATTGCGAAGCAATCTTTGCATATTTACTGCAAAACCACTCTTCCGACAACTTAATTCATACAAGAAAAAAAGGAAATCAGGAAGACCGGATATCGGGATATTTCAATAATATCAATCAGCCTGATGGCAATACATTGTTGAATGTAAGAACCATTTTAATTGACAGCAATTTTAATCTGGTTTTAAGTAAGTTAGACAGCACCAGAAAAAACATCATCATTGGAGGAAGTCTTGATGAACAATTTTGTACCGATTTGGCAGAAGCGCTGAACTCAGTCAAAAAGAAGTACGATATCACGCTTATCGGAATGCCCAACTGGGATGGATTCAGATTCAAAAAGAATTTCGACTATTCTTTTTATTATACATCCCCCTATTATAAAGATGAGAATAATTTTTTCAGCAAATTTGTCGATGGCGCCTACCTGAAAAAATACAAAAAACCCCCATCAGATTTTGCCTGCAAAGGTTTTGAGGCTGTTTTTACAACCGTAAGTTTACTAATTAAACATCACAAAGCATTCGGAAAAAATATCAATGATATTTCGTTTGATGTTTTCAGCAAGTATAATTTCGTACCCATCAAAGGAGAGAAAAAAGACATTCCTAATTACTACGAAAACAAACATCTCTTTATTCTGAAAAAGTCGAACGGGACTGTGAGCAGGGTGTTGTAATCAATGGGGTTTAACGGTTTAAGTCGCTACGCTGGTTTAAGGGTTTAACGGTTAACCAAAAACTCCAAACACCAAACTCCAAACACCAAACGCGCGAAGCGCCATCCAAACGCCGCTTCGCGGCTATCGAACTATAGAGATGCTTCCCGATATCACTTTCCGTTTTCCCGCATTCGGGATGATGACATAAAAATACGTTCCTACCGGAACATCCTTACCATTTACTCTCCCGTCCCATGGCGTGTTGTAACCGCCCACATAGCGCATCAGTCGCTGGCCATAGCGGTTGAAGATATCTACCGTAGCGTCCTTGTACTTCTCAATGTTCTCTATGACAAACCTGTCATTGATACCATCTCCGTTCGGGGAAAATATATTTGGGATAATCAGCTCATTGAGCACAACAATCAGCACTTCGTCTTTCGCCACACAACCATCTGTAGTAGTGGCTGTCAATGTATATGTAACATCGTTCAGCGGATTCACCACCGGTGTTAATGTCGTTGAGCCCGTCATGTTCGTCGTGGGCGTCCATACATAACTGTTAGTTCCTGATACAATTCCTCTAAGCGTAATCGACTCCCCTTCCAGTATGTCTATCCTCGGACTACCCAGCTCCACCACAGGATTCAACGCTATCGTTACATCCAACGTGGTCGTTGTGGCACATTGATTGGGATCTGGTGTAAATGTAT
>CANGYR010000014.1 GCA_947458275.1 Chitinophagaceae bacterium | reverse complement strand
GCTGAGTTCCGCTCACATCCCATGAACATGAAGTTGTATTAAATGTAGCTGACTCATAGCATGCCAGTGTTGGTTGCGCTGGTTGAGTACCTGTTACATCCCATGAACATGAAGTAGTATTAAATGTAGCAGACTCGTAGCAAGCCAGTGATGGTTGCTCAGGCTGAGTTCCGCTCACATCCCATGAACATGAAGTAGTATTAAATGTAGCTGACTCGTAACATGCCAGTCTTGGTTGCTCAGGCTGAGTTCCCGTTACATCCCACTGACAGGTTGTTGTATTGAACGTCGCTATCTCATAACATGCAGTTGCAGGTTGCTCAGGCTGTGTACCCGTTACTTCCCACTGACAGGTTGTTGTATTGAATGTCGCTATCTCATAACATGCAGTTGCAGGTTGCTCTGGTTGTGTTCCATTATTTACCCATTGACAGGTTGCATTATCAAAAACATAATTATCCCAGCAGTTTACTTTCGCAGGCTCTGCAGGTTTTACTCCCTCGTCAATTTGACCGTCACAGTTATCATCTATGTTGTTGCAAATTTCAGTAGCGCCGGGATTGATTGCAGCATTGTTATCATTGCAGTCTCCTCCTTGTGTAGCATACCCTGCAGGTTTTGAACAAGCAGAAGTGGTATTATCCGTGCCATATCCATCCCCATCATTATCCTGATAATAAGTATTCAAAGTCAACACAGTGAAACTCGCCTTATAATTCGCTCCCCCATTACTAGAAAAATGCGAGCCTGGACAAATACCATTTGAATTATAATCAGCTTGTGAATATACTTCAATGGTATAAGTACCCGGAGTCAGACCGGTTAAAATATTGGTTGTATTGGTAAGCGACTGCCAGATTTGGTTTTGGCCATTGTTACATTGTGCACCATCTATATTTTCTTTGAAGGGCAGATTGATTTCAGTAAAACTGCCGGAAGCGGTTGTACCGGGATAAATTCTGTAAAATAATTTTCCATTAACCACATCATTCGCAGGACATTTGTAGGTTTTGTTCTCTCCGCCTGAAATGATGAGTGAAGCGTTCGGACAGAAAGAACCCAGATTCAATCCATTAAAGTTGGGCAATGTTGAAACAGGTGATCCGTTAAGGTTGTAAAAAGAAGTGGTGTTTCCAGACTTGAAATTAATGTAGCTTTCATAAATGCCGGATTGCTGGCTATTGTTTATACTGAAGGAAGCTTTATAATAGTTGCCCCCATTGTTTGCATAAATAATTCCTCCTCCGTTACCGGTGTAATCAGCCTGCGTGAAGACTTCTATGGTATAATCACCGTCACACAAACCACTCAGCAGATTGATATTGGCATTTGCTTCCTGCCATGTCTGGTTTTGACAACCGTCTCCTGCCCCCGCATCATTTGATGCAAAAGGTAAATTAACCTCATTAAATGTTCCGGGAGTATTTCCGGATTTATAAATGCGATACAACAACTTACCATTTGTTATATCAAAGCCGGTACATTTAAATATTTTATTTTGTGCACCTTTCAATATTAAAGTATTACCGGAGTTGTAATTCCCCAAAGAAACACTATTAAAATCGGTATTACCAGTATTGGCATTCAAGTCATAAAACACATTAGCGCCACCAAAATTTATGATGGCAAAACTTTCAAATATGCCGGCGTTAACGGACGTCGTATTGATAGTAAGATTGAGTATTTCAGTATTGCATCCGTTCACAGACTGATAATTACCTGAACTGGTATAGGTTTGTCCGTTTACCGCCCATACATATGAATTGGTAGCGTTTACGGTAGTTGTATTACTTGTTAAAGCATTCACCGTCCAGCTCACCTGATTGCTGGAGGAGGTGTTGCAACCCGCTCCGGTAGAAACACGACGAGACTGAATAATATTGGTTCCTGTTACCGCATTAAAGACCGGAATCGTTGAACTCAATGCAGTCCAATTCACTCCATTGTCTGTAGAATATCTGTATTCATCTGTATTTGTACCTTCAACCCCACCAGAACCACCTCCGGTTGTAATAGTAATTGAAGTATTCTGACATACTGATGCTGTGTTTGGATTTTTGGTCAGCTCCGGTGCAACCGGTTGAGGAGCAACCGTAACGGTAACGCCTGTAGGATCCAATCCTACCCCCGAAGCGGCATCGGCAGAGCAACGGACTTTTACTTTGTAAGTGGTAGTGGCAGAAGGCGCTACATTCGGAATAGAAACATAAGTTGAACTGTAGTTCTCCGCATTGGTCCAGGTAGAGCCATTCCAATAAGTGGCATCTGTGCCCGTACCGGTGTACCAGGCATACTCCCAGTTGGCAGAAGCCATCCAGCAGTTGGAACCGCCAACCGGATTGGCTGTCAGCGTATATCCTGCACCGTTACAAATTGATTTAGACTCTTCGCCGTTGTATTGAGCATTTAAAGTGGGGGGGATGAATTCCGCGAAGCGGATGTTGTCGATGCCATGATTATAATTAACGGCACCACCAGATGGAATAGTTATTAGTGCCCCCTGGAAAGCACTGTTTTGAGGGGCGTAAGTTGCATCAGTACCTGATCCTCTCAATATTCCTGCGGTAAATAATTTCCAAAGATTATTTTCTCTGGTAACTCGAATATTCTGATCTCCGCTCATATTTGAAAAAGTAACGATTGTGTTAGCGACTCCATTTGTAAGATTTTCTAATAAAATTGTATTTGTCGCTGTGTTACTTGTAATATTATAACTTACTCTGTAACCATTTGCAGTAGAGGGATTACTGCTTGCACTGGTCATAAAAAAATAATATTCTACTTTTTGCCCGGTAAACCCACTGCCATCCAAATCAAATCGAAACTCCCATGCATTGCAGACTTTCGTAAAGGGTGTGGCTATCCTGTACGTTCCACTTGAACCCGCAACCTGCAAAACTCCCGATGAAACTTGCCAGGTTCCTGAACTAGGCGTCCAAACAGGATTGGCATTGAAATTCCCATCACTGAAATCATCCAGCGTGGTGAAGGTTTGCGCTTTTATATTTGTCATTGCTGCAATAAACAGGCAACAAAACAACAGCGATTTCAAAACATTTTTGAATGTAGATTTCAAACACATAGGTTTACATTTAGTAAATGAATATTTGCAAATAAGTAATGGTCAAATAAATAAACGGTCAAACGTGGATACTGACGAAGGTCTTCGGAAAGGATAAGTCGGATTGGATTAGATAAATATTTTCACCTCTGTAACTTAGAATTTGGGGAAATAAAATTCCTTTAGCTTTAAGTTAAGATGGTAAATTCTTAGGGATTGAAAATAATTGGGGGAAAGGCGAAATTAGGTAAACTATTGAATTAAAAAATTATTTTTTTGAAAATTGTTTTTTGAAAATTCGAATTGGACTTATGAGTAGAATACCTGTTAAAAAATAAATGATTTCTGTGGAAACGAGCAAGTTTATATTTTAATATTATTAAATATTTATAATAATTATATACTTGTATTTACGGTATTTTACCCCCATTTTTATGACCATAATCATCAACTGAATACTGTCAGATCATTTCTAACCAGAAAGGTTCAAGGGTTATTTGCATAAATAAAAAATTTAAAAATGACAGGGCTTAAAATACTATTTGCTTCCATTTTAGTTTTGATGTCCGTAAGTAAATGCAATGAATATTCTGCGGAGAAAACCTGCAACGATGCCGCTCAAAGAGGAAAAATTATTTCTGTACTGATGAATAATGAGAAATATTTAAAAGAAGTCATTGATTCAATGAAAATAAAACATGGGGGAGAAATGACTTCCGCTTCATTTATGTTGATGCAACGAGATAAGAAGGTAGCCAATGAAATGATGAATAATATGATGAAGATGTGCCGTAACGATAGCTCTGTGTGCTTATTAATGATGAAACATACAATTAAGATGTGTGATAGTTCAAGGTCAAAATGCGGAATGATGCTTCATTGCATGAAAGAGAGTCAAAATACAATGAAAATGATGCATGAGAAGGGTATGTGTGGTATGGAAAAAATCGAGAAAAAAGGGAATTTGAAAAAATAATACCCTACCTTATTTACAAAGAAAGATTATGATATATATAACAATAAAATATAAACACAAATTCGCATTATGATTATTATGAAAAAAACAATTACTACAACAGTGCTAATAGGATTATTGGCTTGCAATCAACAAAATAAAACGGTTGAAAATAAAACGGAAGTTAATGCCGATACAACCATTATACGGGCTGATACTTCAAGTGTTTATGCCAGGCCTGCAGAGCGCGAGGTAACAGCAAAATCAGGGAAAATATTCGTTGTAGCTGAATCCCATCCGAAAGGAATGAGTCTGAGTGATATCTCCGTTTATTTCAAAGGCGATACCGCTACTGCATTAAAAGTATATGATAAAGATCCGGTGTCTAAAGTTATCAATGCCGATCTGGATGGCAACGGATTTGATGAGGTATATGTCATCACCACCGCTGCCGGAAGCGGCTCCTACGGAAACGTTCATGGCTTTGCCTCCAATAAAGACAAATCCCTGTCAATGGTTCATCTGCCTGAGTTGGCAGATAAAGATCTAGAGAAAGGCGGCCAGTTTGAAGGATATGAAGGCCATGATCTTTTTGAAATCAACGGCAAACAACTGGTAAGAACTTTTCCGGTTGACAAAAAAACGCGTAAAATCATTTATGAACTGAAACAATCCGAGACAGGATATACACTGAAATTGATTTCTTCTAAAGTGGAGTAAGATCAATACATTTTAAACGAACCCATCATCAGAATATTGGTGATGGGTTTTTTATTTTCAGGAATTGGATGCCAACAATACATCCGAGATATTTTTCTTCTTCACTCTAATAGGTTTGATTTACTATATTATATTTTTAACCCAATTATCTATATGTGTCAAATCTATTGTAATGCAGAAATCTTTAAATATTTCAACCACAAAGCCGTTTATCATAAAAAAATTTGAAAAGTTTGTCTTAATCGCGAGAAATAAAATTAATCCCTTCAGACCTTAACCCGGCATTTAACCAAAAAGCTCCAACGGATTGATTTTTAAAAACTCCTGCCAGCTCAATCCGCTGTCTCCTACCAATAACATTTTATCCGGATTATGCTCCTTTTTAAATGCTGCCATTCCTGATGTTTTTTGAGCAGCTCCGGTTTTTACTTCTACTCCAATTAATTTTTTTTGCTCCATCACGAAATCAACTTCATCATCCCCATCTCTCCAATAGCTCAACATAAAATCGCCGGTAACGGCACTGTTCAACAAATGAGCGCCAATGGCAGACTCTACCATTCTGCCCCAAAATGCATTATTTTTTAGTGCTTCGCTAAAAGTATCATTGCTTTGTGCACTGATCAATGCTGTATTGTACACCTGAAACTTGGGACTGGAAGATTTTTTTCTGATGATGTTTTTGGAATATTTTTCAATTCCTGCAATGAGGCCCGCTGTACTCAGTAAATGCAAATAATGTGATAAAGTAGTAGTATTCCCTGCATCTTTTAACTGACCAAGCATTTTATTGAAAGATAAAATTTGTCCGGAGTAATTACAACCCAATTCAAACAAGTGTTTCATCAAAGCAGGTTTATCTACTCTGGTCAACATCAAAATGTCTTTTGAAATGCAGGTTTCAATCAGCGAATCTTTTAGATAGTTCTTCCACCTTTGCTCATCATCAATTAACGGTGCAGATCCGGGATATCCGCCAAACCAAACATATTGATGCTCATTCCAACCAAAGGCAGCATGCATTTCATTGAAACTCCAGTGGCTCATAAAAGTAATTTCGAATCTGCCTGCCAAAGACTCAGTCAATCCTTTCTGAATCAATAATCTTGAAGAACCTAGTACAATCACTTTTAACTGTAGTCCATTTTGAGTATCTGCATCCCAAAGCAATTTTACAGTTTCACTCCAGTTGTCAATTTTTTGAATTTCATCAATCACTAACAGAAATTCCGGAGCCTGGGATTGCTTTAGTTTAATTCGGGCTGTTTCCCATTGCTGCTCCAGCCAAACGGTATTGGATGCGCCGATAGCATCTGCCGAAACCATCATTGAACCAAACTTATATTTTTGAATAAGCTGGTGTACAAGGGTAGATTTTCCCACCTGTCTGGGACCTAATACCACTCTGATAAACCTTCTGGGCTCTTGTATCACCTTTATAACTTGCTGTAAATGAGTCCTTTCAAACATAAAAACTATTTTACTCAATATATTGAGCAAATTTACTCAAAATATTGAGTATTTTAAAAAATTCAGGTGTTTTATGATCAGGGGTATGAAGTTCTTTATCTAATCAACAAACTTGCAGAGTTACGGAGCAAAAGGACTCTTACCGACTGCCAAAAAATGGAAAGAATGATTAGACAAAATCTACCATCTGACATCCGTTCTCAAGAAAAAGTTCAAGCTTGGATAGGTACTAATTGGATTAAATAGTAGGAACTGCGCTAGGTTCTGTGCACTGAAATGAAAAACCCACGTCCAGCGTGGGTTTTATCGTATTTCTGTGGTGTGGGCCGGGGTTGAACCGGCGACACATGGATTTTCAGTCCATTGCTCTACCAACTGAGCTACCGCACCATCTCTCCTAAGAGAACCCTTTAAAAGACCAAATCTCTCAAAAGGATTGCAAATATAGGATGATTCTGTTTTACAAACAAACCAATATATGTAAAAAGTTAAGTTTTCAGTCCAAGCCCCTATCTCGCTTAATTCAACTTTTGAATCTTATTAAAAAAGATTATTTTTAAGTCCAATATTAAACTATGAAAAGATTCATCCTTACAGCATTTACTTTATTCTTAATAGCCTGCACATACACCGCCTGTAAAAAAGATGCTATTGTAAACAACACGGACAGCAAACCAACCTTTACAGAAATACAGGAAAAGATACTTACTCCATCCTGTGCCCTTTCGGGATGTCACGCCTCCACCGCCGACGCCAGTTATTCCCTGCACGGATTAGTGTTGACCGCCAATGTGGCCTACGAAAATCTGGTAAACAAATTATCTAAAAATGCTGATGCCGCCGCACTCAGCTTGCAACTGGTAAAACCCTTTGATGCCGACAATAGTTTTCTATATCATAAAATTACCTGCGACCACCAACATCATACCGGCAATTTCGGAGCTCATATGCCGCTTGGCGGAAACAGCCTGACCAACGGTCAGATAGAGCTTGTAAAAAGATGGATCAACACCGGCGCAAGTAAAACAGCATCTTTAATTGATCTATCTGTGCTCAGCGATGTTACCCTCTGCGAGCAACCAGTAATTGAACCGCTCGCTCCTCCTGCAGCCGGAGAAGGATTTCAATTAAAAATAGATCCGTTTGATGTACAACCGAATTTTGAAAGAGAAGTCTTTGTTAGAAAAAATACTCCCAATACTGCTGTAGCATATGTAAACAGAATACAGCTGCGAGGTGCTCCCAACAGCCATCATTTTGTGGTGTATGCTTTCCGCAACAACAGTACACTTCCGGCAGTAAATGTATTGCGCGATCTACGCAATTCTGATGGAAGTTTAATTACCAGCACCTTAAGCGAAATGCAAAATCATATTTTCATTGGTGGCGGCACTGATGTCAACAGCGACTTCACACTTCCCGCCGGCGTAGCCATTCGTGTGCCGGCTAATACTCCGCTGGATTTAAATGCTCATTATTTCAACAAAACAACGGCAACGCTTAGGGGAGAAAACTATGTGAATTTTTATACTTTACCGGCTTCGCGTGTGCAGTATTATGCCAAAACACTGGACCTCAACAATACTGGTATCGACATCAATCCCGGAGAAAGAAAAACATTTACCAAGACATTTACTTTCAATGCTGTCACCCGCATAGTGATGCTCACCTCCCATTATCACAAACTCGGAGAAAAATTTGAGATAAAAATTTCCGGCGGCCCGCGCAACGGAGAAGTGGTATACAGCAGTACCGACTGGGAACACCCGCTCATCAAATCATTCACGCCTCCCATTGAATTGCAACCCGGAGAAGGACTCACCTCTGTAGTCACCTATTTCAATAACACCAATAAAAAAGTAGGGTTCGGATTGACCAGTGAGGATGAAATGAATATAATATTTGGTTATTATTATTAGGTTGAAGGGGGTTGAAAGGGTTTAAAGGGTTTAAGGGGTTGAAGAGGTTGAAAAGGTTCGAGATGTTCAAAAGGTTGGATTATCTACATATTGACACATCTTCAAATCTTCACATCTCCACATCTTCGCATCTCCACATCTTCTACTTAAGTGCCCAACCCGCCTTTACCAATGTTGCTTTACAGGAAGGACAGAATTCTTTTTCTTCATTAAGATGATCCTTGCCTTCTGCATCCCTCATCAGACAGGTCTTTACCGGACAATGAGGCAATCCGTTTGTATGACCCAATTCATGGATCGCTACCTTGTATAATTTTTCCAGTCTGTTTTCTCCTTTCAAACGAAACAGAGAAGCGATGCAGGAATTGCCCGGACGATAACCTAAACCCATGATGCCAAAATCGGCATCTTTTCCTTTAGTTGCGCTAATATCTCTGGTGGTTAAGCCGATGGTAAGATATCCCTCCTTTGTTCTGTTTTTTAAATAACGAATCAGTGAATCTGCTCTGTATCTCGACTTATCGTAGTTTTTACAGTAACCGGGTAATGGTATTGGTTGTTTAACTTCTACTTTGGAATAAACTTTTTTCAATTCATTGACCACATAATTTACTTTATCCTGAGAGATATCACTGAAAGGCTGAATAGAGATGATGAGTTCACGTGCATTGGATTTTTTTTCTTTTTTATTACCGGAGATATTTTTGCTTCGTGAAATAATTTCATCTTTAAATCCCCAGCAAATAATAATACCAGAAAACATAATCAATGATAAGATCAAGGATTTTTTCATCTTTAAAAATTAGTTGAAGAAATGATTTTGTTTCGACTAAAATCTAAAGTACTATACAGAAGTTATAAGTAAATGTTAATTGGCATTTATCTGGTGTTAAAGCACATAGCGTTCCTACGGAACGCGTTTTATTCACCCATTCAAATATTATAGACATTTTATTCCTACGGAACAAAAAATTATGCAGGTTGAATGGTTTTTACCCTTAAACCAGCGCAGCGATTTAAACAGTTAAACATCCAAACCCTTAAACGAAAATTCCCGCTTAAGCGGGAATTTTGTTGTGCCCGGGACTGGATTCGAACCAGCACACCTCGCGGCGCCGCCACCTGAAGACGGTGCGTCTACCAATTTCGCCACCCGGGCGGGTGAACCGTTTAAAGGTTTATGGGTTTAACAGTTTAGGGTTAATTAATCAACAACCATTAAACCGTTAGACCTTTAAACCAAAAAACTAATGGATTGCAAAGGTATGTTTTTTAACCTATTTCCCCACCACCTCTTTTCTGAAATGTAATCCCCAATCGAGCAGTTCATCCAGCAATTTTTTCAATGACTTCCCCAAAGGAGTAAGCGTATATTCCACCGTCACCGGCATAGAGTCATAAATATTTCGGGTAATCAGCTTGTTGTGTTCCAGCTCCTTCAACTCCTGCGACAGCATCTTTGGTGATATATCTTCAATGTCGTTTTTTATTTCGCCAAAACGTTTGGCACCATAGGTAAGTGAAATAATAATGGGCAATCTCCATTTACCTTGTATAACAGTCAACGCATCTCTTGATGCCATTAATTTGTAGGAGCAGGTTTTATTTTTCATCTCAAAAAATAATTGAAAATTATCATTAACAGAAATGATTATAGTTACCAAAAGGTAACAAGTTACTTTTTGTTAGCAAACTTACTTAATTTTGTAAAAAACAAAACAAATTAAATTTTATGAAGAGAATTATTCAAAATTTATCAGCACTTTTAATCCTGACATTTTTTTCTGTTAATGCAATAGCACAGACTGCTAAAAACTGGAAACTGGATAACCTGCATTCCAATGTGAAATTCACCATAACCCATTTGGTAATTTCTGAAGTAGATGGAAGTTTTAAAACATTTGAAGGAAGCATTTCCAACACGAAAGATGATTTCAGTGACGCCAGCATTAACTTCAGTGTAGATGTAGCAAGTGTCAATACAGACAATGCAAGTCGCGATGGCCATTTGAAAGGCGATGATTTCTTTAATGCAGAAGCTTATCCCAAAATGACTTTCAAAAGCACTTCATTTAAAAAGAAATCCGGAAATAAGTACACCCTTACAGGTGATTTGACCATCCGAAACGTAACCAAAAAAGTGACCTTTGATGTTACTTACGGCGGAACAGCAAAAGACGGCTATGGTAATACCAAAGCAGGTTTCAAGGCTACCGGAAAAATCAACCGCCTGGAGTACGGATTAAAATGGAATACCCTTACAGAAGCGGGTGGCGCAGTTGTGGGCAAAGATGTAAGCATTCAGCTGAATCTTCAGTTTGCACTCAGCAAATAACACTTAAACAACAATCATAAATCTTATATGGATTTTGTAACTTCGTAGCGCAACAAACGTTGTTACCAAAAAGCATCAACTTTGTTGGTGCTTTTTTTATCTGTATAAATTGTCATGATGTCTGAAAATGCCGCTTCATTCATAGCTAAAAGTACTGTAAAGGCTGCCGACCTGGAACACAAGCGCAAGCTGAGTTTCAACATAGGCAAATACAATTCTGCCGTTCCGGGAGGAAAGCAGCAGTTTGACAATTTGCATCTCGCCAGAGAGCGTGCCAAAAACACCAAGTGGCGTGCTATTGAAACCCTTGATCAGCAACTGGAAGAATTTGAACTTAATTTCAGCAAAAGAGGCGGAAAAGTTTTGTGGGCAGAGAACAGTACCGAAGCAGTAGAGCAGATTTTAAAAATCTGTGAAGAAAAAAACTGCAAAACGCTGGTGAAGAGCAAGAGCATGGTGACAGAAGAGATTCACCTCAATGATGCCCTTACTGCCAATGGTATTGAAAGCGTGGAGACAGATCTGGGTGAATACATTCAGCAACTCGACGGAGAAGCCCCCTATCATATTGTTACACCTGCCATGCACAAAAGCAAAGAAGATGTAGCAAAATTATTTGCCGAAAAACTGGGCACCCCACCCAATCTCACACCCAAAGAACTTACTTTGGTGGCGCGAAACATTCTTCGCAAAAAATATGTATCTGCAGAAATCGGCGTTACCGGCGCCAATTTTATCATAAGTGATATTGGTGCGATAGCCGTTACAGAAAATGAAGGCAATGCCAGACTAAGTTGTGCATTTCCCAAAACCCATATTGTTATTGTTGGTATAGAAAAAGTTGTTCCATCTATTACAGACCTTGCCTTATTCTGGCCACTGCTCAGCACCTATGGAACGGGACAGAAGGTGACTGTATACAATACAATTGTTACGGGACCGAAACAGCCCAACGAAGCCGATGGGCCTGAAGATATGTATGTGATCTTGCTTGACAACGGACGGACTAATATTTTACAGGATCCAAAACAAAGAGAAAGTCTTTATTGTATCCGTTGCGGCGCTTGTCTCAATGCTTGTCCCATTTACAAAAACATCGGAGGACATGCCTACGGCACCACCTACAGCGGACCAATCGGAAGTGTCATCACACCGAATTTGAAAGGGATGGAATCATTCAAACATCTCAGCTATGCTTCTTCACTTTGCGGTAACTGTACGGAAGTATGTGCCGTCAAAATCAACCTCCATGAACTGCTATTGGAAAACAGACGTGAGTCTGTAGAGGAAGGGCATGTGTCCATTGCTGAACGAGCGGCATGGAAAGCATGGAAAATATCCGGACTCCATCGCTCCGTTATGAACGTTGGAAATGGAAAAATTAAAAATAAAGTAGTGAATAAACTTTTCAAGAGCTGGAACAAACAAAGAAGCGAATTAAACTTCAGCGAGAAAACATTCAACCAGTTGTGGAGAGAGCGATTTAAAAAATAAAACCGTAATTTGGATTACTATTTTAAGTCGGTATTTCCGGCTTTTTTTATTCAATAATGATCTTCGTCTATACTAATAAAATCACCGAACGGCTGAGATATATCTGCCATTTTATTTTTGGCGAACAGCTTGGCATGGAGTTTTCAATTATTGATGACTTCTATTTTTGCACTCAATATAAAGGCGCCATACTTAATTACAGCCTTGAGGATTTTGAAAAAGATGTTTTTGTGATAAGACCAATCGGACTTTTATCAGAAACGAATATTCGCGCAAAACAATTAGAGATATACGAGCAAAACGGATACAAGGCATTTTTCAAAACTGACTCAGCGTCAGACCTCGGGTTCGATTTGCTGTCCGCCGCCTTTTATCTGTTAAGCCGCTACGAAGAGTATCTTCCCCATGAAAAAGACATGTACGGAAGATTTGCACATGAACAATCTCTCGCATTCAAAAATGATTTCCTGCATCTGCCTCTAATAAACATCTGGCTGGATGATTTTGCGCAACAATTGAATAAAAAGTTTCCAGAACTAACATTTAGAAGACCATCATTCAAATACCTGCCCACCTATGATATCGATATGGCCTGGTCATATAAACATAAAGGGCTAATCAGAAACATCGGCGGATACATCTCTCATCCAAACTCAGCACGAATAAAAGTTTTGCTCGGAATGGAGAAGGATCCTTTCGATTGCTATGCATTTCTGGATGAACTACACGAGCAAAAAAATCTGTCTCCGATTTATTTTTTTCTAATGGCGGAAAAGAAAGGCAAATACGATAAAAATATTTCTCCGCATAAATCTGCCATGAAAAAATTAATCAACGCGCATGCTATGAAATACCCTGTAGGTATTCATCCTTCCTGGAAAAGCAATGAAAATGCAGCCGTTTTGAAAAAAGAAAAAAATATACTTGATAATATTGCAGGCAAGCCGGTGAAGCTGTCGAGACAGCATTACATAAAATTTAATTTACCTGATACATACGAAAAACTGCTGCAGGCAGGCATTGAAAAAGACTACAGCATGGGATACGGCAGCATCAACGGTTTCAGGGCATCGGTGGCAAGTCCATTTTACTGGTACAATTTGAAAAAAGAAGAATACACAAGTTTAATTATCTATCCATTTTGCTTCATGGATGCGAATGCTCATTTCGAGCAAAAACAAAACACAAATCATTCTTTAAAAGAATTGATGCATTATTATGAGATGTGTAAAAAAGTAAACGGACTGTTCATCACCATCTTCCATAATTATATGCTGGGCTCGGAGAAAGAATTTGAAGGCTGGAGCGAATTATATCAAAAGTTCACAGTTCAGATTCGGCAATGACTTTTTTCTGATTCTTTTTAACGCTATAATTCACGAGATAAACTCCGGCAAGCGTCACCAGCGTTCCCCAGAACATGCTTATGGTAAGTTGATCATCAAGTACTACAGCTGCCAACAGCATCGCTACTATCGGGTTTGCATATGCGTAGAGGGAAGATATCGCGGGAGGCAATGTCTTCATGGAATGTATGAATGCAATGAAACTTATAATTGAGCCGAATACAACCAAATAGATGATGCTCAGCCATACCTCTGCAGTTATATCAGAAAGAGGAATATTTTGATTTGAAACAGTGCTGAAACAAAACAATAAAAATGAACTTATGAGCATCTGCCATCCTATGCCGAAATAAGGATTGATGGATGTTTTGTTTCTTGCTATGAATATGGTACCCAGACTCCAGGAAAGCATCGCAAACAAAGAAAGACCCAATCCAATCAGCATTGTGTAATCTTTTGTGATTGAAATATTTTCATAAAAGACAAAACCGACACCCGCGATGCCAAGAAACAATCCGATGAGTGTAAGAGAATTTATTTTGTTTCCTTTGAAAAAAAATTTTTCCATCAACACCACACTCAGCGGATAGAGCGCTCCTATCAAAGAGGCCAGTCCGGTGGATATGTATTTGATACCCCAGGTACTTAGCCAGTTGGCGCAGACGAACATCAGAAAAGCCATGACAACAATCCAGCGCCATTGTTTTTTGTTGGGAAGTGGAAGTTTTTTGATGAAAAGAAAGAAAGCCACGAAGCAAAGGCCGGCTAGAAACTGTCTGATGTATGCCAGTTGTATGGCGGGAATCTTATGCTGCAGCGCAAATTTACTGGCCACCCAGGTGGTTCCCCATACCGTACTTGTTACAAACAGCGAGAAATATCCGTTTGCCTTTCCTTTATTTGGGTGGGTGTTTTTCGTCAATTGTTGGCTATTAATGTTTGAAATGCCTTTGTCCGGTAATTACCATGGCAAGATTATTTTCCTTGCAGTAATTGATAGAGTCTGCATCTCGTATTGATCCTCCGGGTTGAATAAAGGAAGTGATTCCTGCAGCATGAGCGATTTTTACACAATCATCAAATGGGAAAAATGCATCGCTGGCCAGTACCGCTCCGTTAAGGTCGAGCTCAAACTGATGTGCTTTTTCAATGGCATGGCGCAACGCATCAATTCTGCTGGTTTGTCCGCATCCTTTTCCAATCAACTGACCATTTTTCACCAAAGCAATGGCATTGCTTTTTAAATGTTTGCATACCAGATTGGCGAAAAGCAAATCGGCTTTTTCATTTTCCGTTGCATTCCTACCGCCGGCATCTTTCCATTCTGTAAAGTTTCCGCTATCGTAATCCTGTAACAACACACCGTTCAACAATGATTTGAATTGCTGCTTAGGCAAAGCAGACTGCTTAAGTTGCAACAAGATGCGATTCTTTTTTGATTGCAGTATAGATAAAGCATCCTGCTCAAATGCAGGCGCAATCAATACTTCAAAAAACAACTCATTAATCGCCGCTGCCGTAGCACCGTCTATAGGTCTGTTGGCAACCAGCACCCCTCCGAATGCGCTTTCCGGATCACCGGACAACGCGCGTTTCCAGACATCCAACAATTCTCCGGATTGTGCGATGCCACATACGTTGGTATGTTTGATGATAGCGAAGGTGGTCGCATCAAACTCTTTAATCAGCTGAATGGCCGCTTCCACATCCACTAGATTATTATAGGAAAGTTCCTTTCCATGGAGTTGATCAAACACTTCAGCAAGATTGCCGTAAAAAGCAGCCGACTGATGCGGATTTTCTCCGTATCTCAATGATTGTTTGGGATTATTGAAAGGAGTTACGAATGCAGTCTGATTGAAATAATTAGAAATGGCATTGTCATATGACGAGCAGATATCAAAAGCCTTGATGGCCATATTTCTTCTTTGTTCCAATGTAGTTTGGCATTGCTGTGATTGAAGCAACTCCAGCAAATATGGATAATCATTTTTTGCTGCCACCACCAGCACATCGCTGTGGTTTTTTGCAGCGGCACGTATCATAGAAGGTCCTCCGATGTCTATTTTTTCAATGATGGGCGTTTCATCCTGCAAGTCTTTCCCCTCAAAACTTTTTACTGTTTCTTCAAAAGGATATAAATCCACCATCACCAGATCTATCTCCGGAATATTGTATTCCTTCATGTCTGCCACATGAGCGGCATCGGATCTTTTTCCCAGAATAGCACCGAAAACCAAAGGATGCAACGTCTTTACTCTGCCACCAAGAATAGAAGGATAACCGGTTAGGTTTTCCACCGGCACAACGGGTATGTTTAATTTTTCAATGAACTCCTGAGTGCCACCGGTGCTGT
The DNA here is from genome assembly GCA_947458275.1 of Chitinophagaceae bacterium. Taxonomy (GTDB): domain Bacteria; phylum Bacteroidota; class Bacteroidia; order Chitinophagales; family Chitinophagaceae; genus Ferruginibacter. Next base: position 57,925 of record CANGYR010000014.1, on the reverse strand, counting down.
AAATAGTAACTCCGGATTTGTGCAACTCACTGACTATTGGTTCCAGGCCATCTTTATAAAAAACAGATATTAATGCGGACTTAATTTTTTTCACTTTTGGTTCTATTGTATGGTTAATTGATATCGCAGATAAATGCTCCCTGATCTGCTGTGGAAAAGCAGGGCAAAGTTATTGCTTCGCATTCTTTTTTCCATTTGGATATTTTCCACAAACTGTTAGATGCATCTAAAATAATTTTTTTCGGTTGCACAACTTTGATTATGTCTGCAATTTTGCAATCAGGATTTCTGGAAAATATCAACAAATCAACAGCGATTTTCTTTTCGGTCGGTTTAAAACGAAGTGATGAATCAATGATGAGGACTTTTTGACCGAAAAAATATTTTATCATTCCTGCATGGCCCAACCCGGTAATATTTCTTTCTTCTTTTTTAATCTGCAATATTGTTCTGCAGTTTTTTAATTTGACATCATGCAATGAACCACCCAATTGTAAAGCTGTATCGCCATAAAAGAAACATTTATCCTGGTATATGAAATCAATCGCCTGTTGTTTGGGGATATTGTAAACGATGATTTTTTTCTGCTCTTTTAATTGTATATCCGCAATAGAATGCAGGCCTGTGAAGAGTAATGCCGCTAAAATGGCGTAATAAAAATGTGTTTTCCTTTTGATGATAAGCCAGCCACCGGTATAGACTACTGCAACATAAAGGATGGTGGTAGTAAATCCATCCGCATAGATATTGTCCCAAAGTGAGTAAGGCAAATCAGATATACTTTGAATTATTTGGTTCATTAAATACACCAGCCAATCAATGATTTTCCCTGTGAATGCTGCTCCACCGGGCCATGGACTTAATACCAGTAAAAATATTTCCAGAAACAAAATGATGGTTGAAAGCGGAACGGCAATAAGATTGCTAATGAAAAAATAATTGGGGAACTGATGGAAATAATACAAACAAATGGGAAAGGTTAGCAATTGTGCCGCCAGCGTAACCGCCATTAGTTCCCATATTTTGGCAAAAACTATGTTTTTACAATAAACCAACCGATGAACGGATTTCTGAAAAGAGACAATGCTGATAATAGCCAGATAACTCAACTGAAATCCGACATCAAAAATAAAAAATGGATTATAACAGAGAAGAATAAACGCAGATACAGCAAGGGAATTCCAAATATCCGACTGTTTTTGAAAAGATTTTCCTGCTACGATACAGGTAAACATCACCGCACTTCTCAATACGGAAGCGGATGCACCGGTAACCAGCGAAAATATCCAAAGGGAAGCAATGATGACAATCGCCTTGAAGAAAACCATCTTTCTGATTAGCGGAATTCGGTCAAGCAACCAAACAAGCATCATATAAATGAGCCCAAGATGCAATCCGGAAATAGCAATGATGTGCACTACGCCTGTATTACTGTATGATTTCACCACACTCTTATCCAGATCTTCTTTGTATCCGATTAACAATGCTTCCGAAATGCCAATAATTTTTTCATCTGGAGAAAGATATTTTTTCAGTACGGATAATGTCGATGCGCGTAAATCAAAAATAAATGCCTTCCATCTTGATACATGAACGGATTTTAATATAACATAGTCGCCGGAGGTTAAAAAGCAGTTATGATAAATGTTTTGAAACGACAAATAGCGACTGTAGTCAAATTCTCCCGGATTGCCGGAAGCTTTTATTGGCTGCAGTGTTTTACTGATGAGCACCGACGATCCGTATGAAGGCAACGTGCCTGAGTTTTTTTTGGAAAAATACAATATCGTTTTACCGCTTGCTTTTAAAATACTGTCTGCACGAACAATTCCAATAATACTACATTCGGCTTTAAAGGTTTTTTCTTTTTCCGTCAACGGCTCTTCAACACTGATTAAAAGCTTATCGCCTTTTTTATAACTATGACTGAAATGACCGTATTGATTTCTGGCATCTTCATTTCTTGTCACCCATAAAGCCACGCAAAATATTGTTGCCATCAAAAAAACTGACTGACAAAACCGATAGGTGTATCTCAAGTGAACCGGTAAGAAATAAAATCCGAAAAAGAAAATGGAGAAAACGAGAGATAAAAAAATGATATAGTTCTGGCTGAAATGAAAATAATACTGGAACAGAATCCCCGCAATCCAGGTGATAATGATACGAATAAAAGGCGCTTTCTTCCAGACAGGAATTTGGTACGGACGCATCCGCTAAAATAAACTGCTGCAGTGTAAAACAGCACTAAAGTTTATTTACTAAGATGCATGCTTCTTTCTCTGTACAATTGTCTGAAGTAGGGATCTCTGAGATCTTTTATGAATCGAATGGCTTCGCCGGTACTCTTCATTTCAGGGCCCAATTCTTTATTTACTCCCGGGAATTTATTGAACGAGAAGACCGGTTCTTTAATCGCAAAACCTTCCAGATTTTTATTGAAAGTGAAATCTTTTAGTTTGGCAACACCCATCATCACTTTGGTAGCAACATTGAGATAAGGAATCTGGTATGCTTTGGCGATAAACGGTGTTGTACGTGAGGCCCTTGGATTGGCTTCGATTACAAATACATTTCCGTCTTTGATGGCAAACTGAATATTGATCAGCCCATTTATATTGAGTGCTCTTGCAATCTTTTCCGCATATTCTTCCATGGTATGAACAATCAACGGACTCAAATTAAATTGAGGCAATACCGCATTACTGTCGCCACTATGAATACCTGCCGGTTCTATATGCTCCATCAATCCCATCACATGAAAATCGGTTCCGTCGAAAATAGCGTCTATTTCTGCTTCCTGGCAGCGATCCAGGAAATGATCAATCAATATTTTATTTCCGGGTAAATGCTTTAACAAACTCAATACGCCTTTTTCCAGCTCTTCATCATTGATGACAATACGCATCCGCTGCCCGCCCAATACATAACTGGGTCTTACCAAAACAGGATACCCAACTTCCTGGGCTACTTCGATTGCTTCATCGGTATTGTAAGCTGTACCATATCTGGGATAAGGAATACCGAGTTCTTTCAGCATATCACTGAATCTCCCTCTGTCCTCAGCAATGTCCATGTTATCGAACGAAGTGCCAATGATTTTTATTCCTTTCTCATTTAATCTCTTTGCCAGTTTCAAGGCGGTTTGACCTCCCAGCTGCACAATCACCCCTTCCGGTTTTTCATGCTCGATGATTTCCCAGAGATGCTCCCAGAAAACGGGTTCGAAGTATAATTTATCTGCGATATCGAAATCAGTGGAAACGGTTTCCGGATTACAGTTAACCATGATTGCCTCATATCCTGCTTCTTTGATAGCGAGCAGACCGTGAACGCAACAATAATCAAACTCAATACCCTGGCCTATTCTGTTGGGGCCGCTGCCAAGAACGATGATCTTCTTTTTGTCACTCACTATGGATTCATTGCTGAGCAACTTTCCTTCAGTGGGTTTATTCTCAAAAGTAGAATAGAAATAAGGTGTTTTTGCTTCAAACTCCGCGCTGCAGGTATCTACCATTTTATAAACGCGCGTGAGTCCGATAGATTTTCTGCGTTCATAAATCAATTCCGCATTTTCCTCTCTGATAATTTTTGCAATCTGCTCATCACTGAAGCCGAGATTTTTTGCTTCCGTGAGCAATTCATCAGGCAAGGTAGTGAGCTCATATTTGGCGATGGCTTTTTCGCAGTCGCATATTTTCTGTATCTGATAAATAAACCAGCGATCGATTTTGGTATTCTCACAAATACGTTTCACACTTGCTCCGGCCATCAGCGCATCCTTGATGCGGAAGAGGCGATCCCATTTCGGAATTTTAATATAATCCAGCAATTCATCGGAGTGCATCAGACTTTTACCATAGTAACCCAATCCGACCGCTTCGTTCTCCAGACTCTGACAGGCTTTTTGAATGGCTTCTGCAAAACTTCTGCCAATACCCATCACCTCTCCTACGCTCTTCATTTGAAAACCGAGTGTATCGTTGGCGCCTTTGAATTTATCAAAATTCCATCTGGGTATTTTTACAATCACATAATCCAGTGCCGGCTCAAAATAGGCCGATGTAGATTGGGTGATTTGATTTTTCAGTTCATCAAGATTATATCCGAGTGCTAGTTTGGCGGCAATTTTGGCGATGGGATAACCCGTGGCTTTACTGGCCAATGCGGAGGAGCGGCTTACGCGCGGGTTGATTTCCACCACGATGATTTCTTCCGTTTGCGGATTGAGGGCAAACTGCACATTACAACCACCGGCAAAATTGCCCAGGTTGCGCATCATATCGATAGCGGTATTGCGCATCAGCTGAAAAGCAGTATCGCTGAGGGTCATAGCCGGCGCCACGGTGATGCTGTCTCCTGTGTGCACGCCCATCGGGTCGAAGTTTTCCACCGTACAAATGATGGCTACATTGTCTGCATTATCTCTCAATAACTCCAGTTCAAATTCTTTCCAGCCGAGAACGGCTTTTTCCACCAATACCTCATGTATGGGAGAAGCTTTGAGACCATTGTTCAATGCCTCATCCAACTCTTCTTTTTTGAAAACAATACCGCCACCCGTACCGCCAAGAGTAAACGAGGGGCGAATTACCAATGGAAATCCTATTGTTTGAGCGAATTCTTTTCCTTCCAAATAGGAGTTGGCAATTTTTGCGGGAGCGACAGGAATATTCATTTCAATCATCCACTGGCGAAATTTTTCTCTGTCTTCCGCTTTATCTATCGCTTTAATATCAACGCCAATCAATTTCACATTGTACTGCTCCCAGATGCCCATCTCATCTACTTCTTTACAAAGATTCAATGCAGTTTGTCCGCCCATCGTAGGCAATACGGCATCGATATCATTTTCCTGTAAAATCTTTTCAATACTTTCAACGGTAAGCGGCAAAAGATACACCCTATCAGCCATCATCGGGTCTGTCATAATCGTAGCAGGATTGCTGTTGATAAGGATGACCTTCACTCCTTCTTCCCTGAGGCTTCTGGCTGCTTGTGTTCCGCTGTAATCAAATTCGCAGGCCTGACCAATGATGATGGGACCGCTTCCGATAATCAGGACTGATTTAATCTCGTTGTTTTTAGGCATATCTTAAATTGCCTTGTAGAGGCGAGCAAAATTAAACGGAAATAATTATGGTAGCAAAAAAAAGAAAAAACATATTTAGATAAAAACCATTGGCCTTGCTATACTGGAATTATAATCATTATAGCATTAAAGGCCAACAGAGACCTTTTTTAACGAAAAAATTTATTTCTATTAATGCGGTCGGATTCTTTGTGGGTAATAATAATAAAAAATAAAGAGTAGAAAAAGGGAATCAACGGCATTTTATATCTTACAAGTGTACCGAAATTAAATGAAATACCCCCTGTAAGTATAGCTAAAAATATTACAAAAAATAATGAAAACGACAATAGAGGATTACTGAATATCAAACGAAAAACTTTTCTTACGCTTTTATTATAAAAAGCATATAGTACCATTAAGATTGATATAAAAGATTCGATTGAAAAAACCAGTACTTGCAAGCTTCGTGACTCCCAAGGATAGGGTCTGAATAAAGCCACATTGAAAGAATTAAATAAATACTTAACCATGCTCCATACATTTAAGTCAACCTGCCCTATATCATAACTTGATCCGCCTTCGCTAAGTTGCCATTGTGTGGCCGTTGAAAGATTTTCAATAGTTTCTTCTATGAAGAAAGAGAAAACAGCATTTTGTATATAATAATAATTATAATAAATTATAAACCCCAGCAAGGTTAATATGAAAATGAAAATATACTTTGGTATTAATGAGTACAATCTTCTTAATAAAGGTATTGCATAAGCAATCAATAACGAAGAGAAAAAACAATAAAACAAATATGATTTTACTTTTATCAAAATAAATGCGGCTAACACACCGAGAAATAAAAAAAAGTACCTGCGTTCTTGGTTTTGTTTATTATTAAAAAAAACATAAAAAAGCACACCGATTGAACCGATACAAAGAGGTTCTTTTAAAACTCCTGTAGTCCAGTAAAATAAAGAAGGATACGCTATAATAAAAAAAAAGCAGTATTTAAGTGTAGAGGTATATTTCTTAGTAACGGTATGAAAGATCAACCAAATTCCAATGTAACCCCATAAACTAAAAAAAAACGAAATGGCTAAATATGAATCAAAACAAAAAAAAGAGATAATTGCAGCAAGATGGACTATAGTTTTATTCTCATCATAAATAGCATTAATCATTTCGCTATTTGTAAAAAAAGATTTGGTTTTAAAAGGCAGGTTGTCGAAATCAATGTAAAAGATTTTTGAATACTCATTGAAATCAAGCCTATGCATTGCGTTTGAAATAGCTTTTGCAGCAGTAAAATAAGCATAACTGTCTGCCTTATTGAGGTAAAGATTGAAATATGCCGATCCAAATACTGCCAATAATCTCAAAATAAACCCAACAATAAAAATCTGAAATATAAAATGATTTTTTATCCAATGAATTGAAATGTACTTAATGAAAAAAAAAGCAAAAACAGTACAGATTAAAAAGGCGAAAAAATCATTACTAGAAAGCAAATACTCTGATCTCATCAGTATTATTTTACACTATTCTCCAATATCTTTTTACTGCCGTGTAACCGAAGCTCTTTTATTTTTTTTAACAGCAACAATATTGCAGAAGCGATCAAAGAAAATAATATAAAACCTATAGACATGAATTTATATTGCGAATACACTTTTTCCATGGGGTAATCAGCCTCATCAATAACTTGCAATAATGGTGTATTTTGTAATTGTTGGAATCTGGCAAATTCAAGATTTTTATTCAATTCCTGAAACGCCGCTCCGTTTGCCTGGATTTTAATTTGCTGTTTTTGTATTGGTACTTGAGCGTTTGCAAGGGCGGGGTTAATGTTTGCATCCTGAAATGATGCTTTTGAACTGAGAGAAGAACTTAGACTGCTTCTCACGCCTTCCACTCTTTGTTCTAAAGCAGAGATGGTGCTTTCTCCTTTTTTTGTTTTTAGCTCAATATAAAGTTCCGTTGTCGCCTTTAAAATTTTGTCAGTAAACTTTTTTGTAAACACCTCGTCTTCCGATTGATACTTTATCATGTAGATATTTAATTTTTTATCCGGCCTGGATGCTTCCAAATATTTTTCGGAAATACTTTTGTAAACAGAATATAGCATGCTATCCTGCGTATAGCTGAGTTGAGGTTTTTTAATGCCGACCGGAAATTTATAAACAGATTTCTTATTTTTTGAAAAAAGGGATCTCTTCAATCTGCATTTGAGTAAATAATCAATCATGGTTTGTGGCTTATTATTGAATGTGTCTACAGACAATAATACATTCTCAATTATTCTTCTGCTTTTGATTATTTCTATGATATTATCTCCGGAAAATATATTATTTGAAGAGTTTCCAACAATTCCGAACTGAGCGGCAATAGAAGCTAATCCACCGGAGCCATCACTTGCTCCTTCATCCATTGAGAATGTCATATAGCTCTCATATAAAGGACCTTTTTTCTTTACATAAAAATACCCTAGTGCTAATCCGATAACACCGAATAAAATTATTGTCTTGCTTTTACTTAAAAGAAAATTAAATAATTCCACTGAATAGTTTTTTAAAAAAATACCAAATTGTATAAATGACTAGGGACATTTTTTCACTCGCGATAAAAAATGAATGTATATTATTTTTTTACGTATTTAACATGAAAAATAGTCAAGTGAAAAATAAAATATCCACCTCGAAATTAATACTTTTCACACTAAAAAGGGAAATTGCTATTGGATACCAACTGAACAAGGATTCTTAAGTCATTTATTCTATACTATTTTTTATGGCGGTGCAAAGTCATTTGTTTTGACATTGCCAAGGTTATATATTCATGCTCTAATTCTCATCCTCGGTTGGCAAGAAGCTGACTCTTAGGGCATTTTATAAAGACAATGAAGGAAACGGTGCGATGTTGGATTAAGTACACAACATTGGTATGTATCTTTGAAAAAACACAATTATAATTTAATATGTCAAGAATTTCGGCGGGTATATTTTTTTGTCTGTTTATATTTCCCATTTTTTTACATGCACAGCTCATCAATTACACCCCTTATCCAAAAGGATATTTTACATGGCCTGTTGGAGCGAAACCTTCATTGGTAGCCAATTTCGGAGAACTTCGTCCCAATCATTACCATATGGGATTAGACTGCAGAACCGATCAAAAAGAAAATCTGCCCATTTTAGCAGCAGCCGACGGATACATTGCCAAGGTAAAGATTGAATCATTTGGATTTGGCAGGGCTATTTATATCAATCACCCCAATGGTCTTACAACGCTATATGCCCATCTGAATAAATTTACTCCCGAACTGGAAAAGTATATAACAGAACAGCAATACAAATTGCAGCAATGGAAAATATTTATTGATATCCCCGAGGATTTATTTCCGGTAAATCAAGGAGACTTCATTGCATACAGCGGCAATACCGGCGGATCACAAGGGCCTCATCTTCATTTTGAAATCAGGGATACCAAAACCGACAAAGTTCTCAATCCGCTTTTGTTCGGATTTCCGATTGAAGATAATATAGCACCTGATATTTTGAGACTGGCTATATATGATCGCAGAATCAGTACTTATGAACAAACTCCGGCTGTTTTTTCTTTAAAAAAAATAAATGGGGTGTACGTTCCGGCCGGAGGCGCAATCAATGTAAAATCAGATAAAGTAAGTTTTGCTATAACTTCATTCGACAGATACACCGGCTCCACTAATCAAAACGGTATATATGGAGCGGTGCTAATGGAAAATGGCAAACAGCTTATTCGCTTTGAGATGGATAGCATCAGCTACGATGAAACCCGCTACCTGAATGCTCATATTGATTATAAAACGAAAAGTTCCGGCGGGAGTTATCTCCAGCATTTGTCTGCATTACCCGGACACACCAACGGTATTTATTATTCTTCTGGGGAAGAAGATGGAATTATTTCTCTTGCGGATGCCACATCTAAAACAATTACCATAAAAGTTTATGATGCCAATTATAATGTTTCCACCTTACAATTCAATCTCAATAAAATAGAACCGTTATCTGCCATTACTGAGCCGGCTGGAAAACTTTTCAAGCCCGGAAACATAAATATTTTTGAGAACGATGCACTGTCTTTTTTCCTACCCGAAAACAGTTTATACGATGCTTTTCATTTCCAGTACAGGGAAATGAATGATGCGGATGGAAGACCGGTTTATCAACTGCACAATACCACCGTTCCGGTTCAGCAATATTTTCAGGTGAAGATAAAAGAGGATTTCTCTGTCAGGGATACAGGTCGAATTGTGATGAAAAGATTTTTCAATTCAAAGGATGATTTTAAAAAAGCCATTTTCGATCGCGGCTGGTACAAGGCTTCATTCAGAGAGTTTGGTAATTTTCAACTTATTCTTGATGTTGTCCCTCCTGTTGCAACACCGCTATGGGGATTCAGAGACGGAATGCATCTTTCCGGTAAAAACAGAATTGGATTTTCAGTAACAGACAATACGGAGGATATTGATTCATTTACCGCTTTGCTGGATGGCAAATGGCTGAGATTCAGTAATGACAAAGCAAAAAATTTTATTTATGAAGTAGATGAATATTGCAGTCCGGGTGAACATAATTTAACCATCATTGTTAAAGACCTGGCGGGTAACACGACCAAAAAATCGTATCGGTTTACAAGATAGTTTTATAAATATTTAATCATAATTAAAAAATGGCAGCACTAAAAGAAGGCAGCAAAGCGCCTGCATTTAAAGGGAAGGACCAGAACGGCCAATCAGTATCATTGTCTGATTACAAAGGAAAAAATATTGTACTGTATTTTTATCCCCAGGATGATACGCCAGGTTGTACAGCTCAGGCCTGTAATCTCAGAGATAATTTTGGATTGCTTAAAAATAAAGGATTTGAGGTGATTGGTGTAAGTCCGGATGAAGTAGCCAAACATAAAAAATTTGAAGGCAAGTACGATTTGCCTTTTATATTACTCGCAGATCCTGAGCTAAAAATCATCGAGAAATACGGTGTTTGGGGAGAGAAAAGCATGTATGGGAAAAAGTACATGGGCTTAATCAGAACAACTTTCCTGATTGATGACAAAGGGGTTATCAGGAAAATTTTCTCCAAGCCCAAAACCAAAGAACATAGTGAGGAAATTCTGGAGGCATGGAAATCTTTGGATAAAAAATAAATTTTTACTCTTTTGACTTCACAGGAATTCAAAATCAAAGAAAACTCCCGGGTGGCTAAAATTGCAGCCCGTATAATGAAAGCGGATTACCTGGCTATTGTTTTCGGCTCCACCATACATCTCAATAAAAACATCAAGCAAGAGTTTTTGTCAAATCAAAAATGGCTGAAACATGAATTATGTCATATAAAGCAATATAAAGAACACGGATATATTCTCTTCATTATAAAATATATCTGGGAATGCTTCCGGAAGGGTTATTACAATAACAAATTTGAAGTGGAGGCCAGGGAAGCTGAATGCAGATAAGCGGTTAAATCACCCACTCCACCTCTCCGAATTCAAATTGCCTTTCAATATTGTCGGAAGTAATCAGCTGCCCAAACTCATTCACCTCTTCAATTTTTGTCTCAAAAACCATGTTCTCTCTGCGTAATTTAACCAATTGACCTCTTTTATATAAATTTTTATTATATTCAACAATAATTCTATTCAAATTATTTTCCTCCAAAACAGATAGATTGTCAAGTATTAACAGATGCAATTTTTTACTTAATGATAGTGTATCATATTGAATATCCGTGATTTGTCTGAGAGAAATAGGGTTAGGAATATCAGGTGAGAAACTAAGTTGATTTACGTTGATACCCATGCCGGCAACGCTCATGTTCCATTGGTTGCCTCTGTAAATATTTTCAATCAAAATGCCTCCTGCCTTTCTGTCACGAATGTATAAATCATTTGGCCATTTTATCTCAACCTCTTCGTCAATGAGATCGCTCAAAAATTGTCTGCAGGTATTGGCAATAAGAGCGTTAAAAAGAAAAGGTCTTGCAGCAAACCATTTAAAAGGCTCAATAACAACGCTTAAAATGATATTTTCTCCGTGATTGCTCGCCCATTTTTTCCCTCTTTGTCCCTTTCCATCCGACTGGGAGGCTGCAAACCAGGCCATTCCATGATGAGCCAATCCTTCATGAACTTTGGCCATGGCATAGTTGTTGGTACTATCTATTTCGTTGAGGATATGAAAGAGAGATTCGGAATACATAACTAGTTTAATGACAAAGAAATAGTACTTTTGATATAAGTTGCAAACTAATGTAAATTGGCATAGCAAATAAATTCATCGCCTAAAAATTAAATAAAGACTTTTGAGTAATTTGAACGTACTGCAAGGCCGGAAAAAGAGTCCGACCAGATTGACCCGAAACAGTAAAATTTTCAAGACAATCATCAATGCCATTCAAGATAAAAAAGGTGAGCACATCGTGAGCCTTGATCTGAGAAAAATTCCTGAAGCGGTAGCGGACTTTTTCATCATCTGTCAGGCGAACAACAACAATCAGCTGAGAGCGATTGCCGACAACATTGAAATGGACGTAAAAAAGAAATGTGATGAACTTCCTTTCAAACATGAAGGACGTCAGGCAGAACAGTGGATATTAATTGATTATGTAAACATTGTGGTTCATGTGATGCTTCCCGAGCCAAGAAAGTTCTACCAGCTGGAAGAACTTTGGAGCGATGCAGATTCAATGGAACACCAGAGCTAATATAAACCACCCTATAACACAATTTAACAACGGACAAAAAAATTATGAGTCAATCAAATAAAAACACCCCTCCATCCAATCAACCTCCATTTGGAGAAGATCCTCAAAAAAAGAAAAGCAAATTCAATATATATTGGATATACGGCATTGTTTTCCTTTCTATCATTACCTACAACCTTTTCAGAGGAGTAGAAGTGGGAGGTATAGAAATTACTTATCCGAACAAATACCAGGAAATGCTTATGAAGGGGGACGTAAAAAGCATTAAGATTGTAGGCAATAAAAAATTGGTTCGGGTATTTATTCAACCTGATAGTTTAAAAAATAAAGCGAGTTACTATAAGCCTTTGGTTACATCTGATAGTGATAACAAAAAATTTGATCTTATTACTAAAAGTACTACCCCTCAGTTTTATTTTTCTATCAGTGATGTAGTTAGTTTTAATAATGATCAAAGAGATTTTTTTAATAAAAATCAAGCCGTCAACCAGCCTAATAGTTCTTCGGAAGATGAAGGCGAAGTATTTGGTCAAATTATCAGTACACTATTGCCTATTTTACTGATTGGTTTTCTGTTTATGATGATGATGCGTAAAGTTGGCGGACCCGGTGGTGGAGGCGGTGGCGGCGGCATTTTCAACATAGGAAAATCAAAAGCTACTTTATTTGAAAAAGGTACTAAAGTAAATATCAACTTTGGTGATGTAGCCGGTTTAGATGAAGCTAAAGTGGAAGTTATGGAAATTGTTGACTTCCTTAAAAACCCCAAAAAATATACTGCACTCGGTGGAAAAATACCTAAAGGCGCATTGCTCGTAGGACCTCCCGGTACCGGTAAAACGCTTTTGGCAAAAGCAGTTGCCGGCGAAGCACAGGTTCCCTTCTTCAGTCTGAGTGGAAGTGATTTCGTGGAAATGTTTGTGGGAGTGGGTGCTAGCAGAGTGAGAGATCTTTTCAAACAGGCAAGAGAAAAAGCGCCTTGTATCATTTTTATAGATGAGATTGACGCAATCGGAAGAGCCAGAGGAAAAAATGTGATGATGAGCAACGATGAAAGAGAAAATACCCTCAATCAGTTGTTGGTGGAAATGGATGGATTTGGAACAGACCTCGGCATCATTATACTTGCCGCCACCAACCGTCCGGATGTATTGGACAGCGCCTTGTTAAGACCGGGACGTTTTGATCGTCAGATTTCTATTGACCGTCCTGATTTAGTTGGACGTGAGGCCATCTTCAAAGTACATCTTAAGCCAATCAAAACTTCTGAAACGTTGGATATTCATAAACTTGCCGAGCAGACTCCGGGATTTGCGGGCGCCGATATCGCCAATGTATGCAATGAAGCCGCGCTTATTGCCGCAAGAAAAAATAAAGAGGCGGTAGACATGAGCGATTTTCAGGACGCGATAGACAGAGTCATCGGCGGTCTTGAGAAGAAAAACAAAATCATCTCTCCCGAAGAAAAAGAAATCATTGCCTACCACGAAGCAGGTCACGCTATCTGCGGATGGTATCTCGAGCATGCATACCCGTTATTAAAAGTAACCATCGTTCCAAGAGGAACAGCTGCACTGGGCTATGCACAATACACACCTAAAGAACAATATCTCTACAACACCGACCAGCTCATTGATCAGATTTGCATGACATTGGGAGGAAGAGCCAGTGAAGATATTTTCTTTGGAAAAATAAGTACAGGTGCGAGCAACGACTTGCAGCAGATTACCAAAATCGCTTACAGCATGGTGACTGTTTACGGTATGAATGATAAAGTGGGCAATATCAGCTACTATGATCCCGCTCAGGAAAATTATTTTACCAAACCTTACAGTGAGGAGACCGGCAAAATGATTGATCAGGAAGTGAGAAATCTTATTGACGCTGCCTACATCAAAACGAAAAAATTGCTTACCGAAAGAAAAGTTGAGGTAGAGAAACTGGCTAAAGAGCTGTTGGTGAAAGAGGTATTGTTTAAAAGCGATGTGGAAGCATTGATTGGAAAAAGACCTTTTGAAGAAAAAAAAATACTCGATATTAAACCGGAAGAAAGTCTTCCTGCAGGAGAAGCTACTGCCGAAAACAAAGATGAGGCTACTCCTTCTACGGAGGCATAAAACTTTACTTAATGTCTACTTCAGCATCAAAGGAAAATATTTTAAAGAGAATCAGGCAGGCATTGAGCCATCCTGTTTCTCTGCCATTTCCCAATAGTGAAGGTGCGCAATCTGTTTTTAAAGCTTCTACCGATGATGATGCCGTTGTATTTGCAGAAGAGTTTACCAAACTTCAGGGAAAATTTGCATTCTGTGCAGACAACAATGATTTGGTTCGGCAATTGTCGGAATTGATTCATGAGCGCGAGTGGAACAGTGTTTATTGCCGGGAGGATGCCATCAAAGAATTGATAAAAAATATTGCCGTCAATCATACCAATGATCTGGCCAATTGTGATGTATCCATAACGAGCTGTGAATATCTGGTGGCGCGTACCGGAACGATTGTAATGAGTGCGGCACAGCAAAGCGGAAGAACCGCGAGCGTGTACGCTCCTATACACATCTGTATTGCTTACAACCATCAAATGGTATATGACCTGAAAGAGGCGTTGCAGTTTATCAAAGAAAAATACAACAACCGGCTACCATCCCTGATTACATTTGCAAGCGGACCGAGCAGAACAGCAGACATAGAAAAAACACTTGTGACGGGCGTACATGGTCCAAAAGAAGTATATTGCTTTCTGGTAGAATCAAATTAATCACTATTATAATTTTCATCCATTGGAAACGAATACTTATAATTTATTTGTTTACGGATCGCTACGGAGCGGATTTCAGCATCCTGCCTACCAATACCTTAAAGAGTTTTTCAGACCGCTGGGAGATGGATTGGTGAAAGGCCGCTTTTATGATAAAGGCGAATACCCTGTCGCAGTGCCCACTACGGAGGAGGCATATCTCATTGGCGAACTCTATGAAGCAAACAATCCCGAATCTTTTCACTGGGCAATTGCCCAGCTGGACGATTATGAAGGCCTCAATGTGATGCCGGGCGAAACGCCACTTTACAGAAGAGAGCTAGTTGAAATAATACACAACGGCAGTTCTTTAAAAAATGCCTGGATATACTGGTACAATGAAAGTACAGATGAACTTCCTCCCGTAGAGACCGGAGATATTTTCGTTTATCTGCAACAAAAGAACAATTCATAAATTTCAACACATTGACTCCCTCAAAAAAGATATACTTTCTGTCGGATTTTCACCTGGGGGCTCCTGATGCAGTTACAAGTTTGCAGCGGGAAAAAAAAATCATCGCTTTTTTAAATGAAATCGTTGCCGATGCCGAACAAATATTTATTCTCGGCGATTTGTTTGACTTCTGGTTTGAATATAAAAAAGTTGTCCCGAAAGGATATGTCCGCATTCTAGGAAAACTTGCAGAAATAACAGACAGCGGCATTCCGGTACATTTCTTTGTGGGAAACCATGATATGTGGATGAAGGATTATTTTCAAAAAGAGTTGAATATTCCTGTTTATTTTGAACCGATACCCTTTACATTCAATGGGAAAAAGTTTTTACTCGGACATGGTGATGGATTGGGGCCGGGCGATCACGGATATAAGTTTATCAAAAAAGTATTCAGAAATAAGATAGCGCAGACTTTATTCGGTCTCATTCCTCCTTTTATTGGCATGAATCTGGCCGATTATTTCAGCAGAAAAAGCAGGGCAACAACCGGACAAAGTGATGAAGTTTTTTTAGGAGAAGAAAAAGAATGGCTGATTACATACAGCAAAGATGTGCTGAAGAAAACATACTATGATTATTTTATTTTCGGTCATCGTCATTTGCCTATAGATATAAAACTGGATGAAAAAAGCCGCTACATTAATCTGGGCGACTGGATAAAATACGACAGCTACGGCGTTTTTGACGGTACGGATTTTGAATTAAAATATCACAAAAGCTGATGTTCGCCAAAACTTCTTTTACATTTACACTCATTATGATTTTAATGGCCGCCGTTAAAGTCAACGGCCAGGTGAACGCAGGTGCAGACAGCTCAACCTCTTCCTCTAGCACTCTAAAACTAGCCGGTTTTATTCCCGGTGATTATACATACATGAATGTAGATGTTCTCGGAAATATTTATCTGATTACATCGGGTAACAGACTTTTAAAACTAAACAATAAAAGAGATTCGGTTGGTGTATTCAATGATGTAAAAAAATACGGTAACCCCTCCTACATTGATGTAAGCAATCCTTTGAAGATACTGGTTTACTACAAAAACTTTTCAACCATTGTGGCGCTGGACAGATTTATGGTTTTTCGCAACAATATCAATTTGAGAAATAAAAATATTTTCAGTGTCAATGCTGTTGCCACTTCTTATGACAACAATTTCTGGATTTTTGATGAGCAGGACTATAAAATAAAAAAAATCAATGAACAGGGCGAGTTGCTCCTAGAAAGTTCAGATGTAAGACAACTTACAGAGCAAGCACCGATACCAACAACCATTATTGATTGCGACAATCAGCTTTTTGTTTACGACATAAATAAAGGATTTTTTCTTTTTGACTATTATGGAGCTTTCAAAAATAGTATCCCTTTCAAAGACTGGCAGAATGTTTCCGTAAGCAAGGACATTATTTACGGTTTTATCGGAAATGAATTGCTGACTTATCAAATCAACAGTCTGCAATTGAAAAAATATTCATTCCCTGAATCTGTTTCGGATTTTATTTCTATTAAAGCTATTAACGGTAAGCTTTATATTTTAAAAAAAGGTGCGTTGAGGATTTATGATATTTATTGATTTGTAGTTTTGTTTAGGAATCTCAATATTTCAAAATAAGTCTGGCTTTACAACCCCGCTTTCAGTTCGTGCAGGAATGACTTTAGGTTTTTCATCGACTCAATCATTTCAAATTTTTTATCGGCATACTTGCTTTTCTTTAAAAAGTCTTTAGCGCCTTCAATAGTGTATTTCCTCTCTCTGAGTAAATGATGAATGAGTTTTAAATTTTTTATGTCTTCCGGACGAAAAAGACGGTCGCCTTTGCCATTTTTTTTTGGTTTGAGTATACTGAATTCATTTTCCCAATATCGGATAAGCGACTGATTGACTTTAAACATTTCGGCAACCACACCAATATTATAATAGTTTTTAGAAAACAGTATTTCATCATCAGGAACCTCTATCTTATCAGCGCCTGCAGACATCTCGCTTAATTTCATTCTTCCGCGGGTAGACTTTTTTACAGGGGAAACGGGCTCATTCACTACAGCAGTATGCACATCTACCTCTATTGGTTCAGCTTGGACCACTACAGGCTTTCTTTCTGCCAGCGTTTTTTCAGGCTGAACCGGAGGAGTTGTTTCTTCAACAAAATCAAAATTTAAAGTGGCTTGTTTGAGTTTCATGTGGATGATAAATTCAAAAGTTAAAATTTTAAAGCCAAAAAAAGACTTTTTACTTTCTACTTTTCACTTTATACTTTTCACTTCAATAAAGTTAATCAAAACTTTTGGCACTTCCGGCAGAAGCTATTTTCAATATTCTGTCGTACTCTTCCGCATTCAAATCATTGAAAAAGAAATATACAGGATCTACTTCCCTGCCATTGATATGTACTTCATAATGGCAGTGAGGACCGGTACTTTTGCCTGTACTGCCTACCCAACCTATTATTTCTCCTCTTTTCACCTTTTGGCCGGCCCTGGCTTTTACCTTTACCATATGACCATACAAAGTCTCGTATCCATAACCATGGTTGATAACCACATGATTGCCATAACCTCCGTCTGAACCTCCGGAATAACTTACCGTGCCATTGCCTGTTGCATATATCGGAGTGCCCTGAGAAGCAGTAAAATCAAGTCCTTTATGCATTTTAGGCGTACCATAAACAGGGTCTATACGCAAACCAAATCCGCTGGCAATGCGATCGAGCTGTTTATTGCTTACCGGCTGAATGGCAGGTATCGATGCCAGTTTCTGATCCTGATTTTTTATCAAAACAGAAATGTCATCATAACTTTTAAACTGATACTGCACCCTTGCATTTATATTATTAAGCTGATGCGTTATTTCCTTCACCAATTCGTCATCACTCAATTCTTTTATTTTCTCCACTTCCTTCTTTTGCTCAATAATTTTAGCGCGCGTACTATCCGGAACAGGATTGGCTTCGAAAATGGAGCGATAAACTTCATTGTCTCTCTGTTCCAAAGCAGCCAATTGCTCCTCCAAAGATTTTACCTTTTCATTGATTAATTTATAGTTTTCTTTGAGCAATTCATACCTTCTTCTGTTTTCTATGTCGCCGGGCTTGGGTATAAAACGATCGTATAAATAAATTACAATGACTGAACTAACCACAAGCATAGACACCAACCCAAAAAAGCGCAAAAGTTTAACCCTTAGAGGGGTGGTGAATTTTTCATACTTGAGTGTATGTGTATTAAAGTAGTATTTAATTTTTTTCATGCTTATCAAAACCCTTTGCTTGGGCTTTAAAAATCAGGCTTAATCATTAAATTGCATCGCAATCATACAAATATAAACATTCGGTTAGAATACACAACCCATTCAAATAAAAGACTTTATGATGACGGCAGCGGAAATCAGACAACACTTTTTGGATTTTTTTAAATCAAAACAACACCTCATTGTGCCCTCGGCACCTATTGTGGTGAAAGATGACCCTACCCTGCTGTTTACCAATGCCGGAATGAACCAGTTCAAGGATTATTTTCTGGGTAATAAAAAATCTCCGGCACCTCGCATTGCCGACACACAGAAATGTCTTCGTGTGAGCGGTAAGCATAATGATCTGGAAGAAGTGGGCGTAGATACTTATCACCATACCATGTTTGAAATGCTGGGCAACTGGAGCTTTGGTGATTATTTTAAAGATGAAGCCATTGACTGGAGCTGGGAGTTGCTCACGGAAATATATAAATTACCTAAAGACAGATTGTACGCTTCCGTATTTGAAGGCGACCCTTCTGAAGGGCTGCCACCTTCCACTATAGCACATAATAAATGGAAGCAATTATTGCCGTCCGAACATATTGTTATGGGCAATAAAAAAGACAATTTCTGGGAAATGGGCGATACCGGACCTTGTGGGCCATGCAGTGAAATCCATGTGGATTTAAGACCGGATGAAGA
Source organism: Chitinophagaceae bacterium (assembly GCA_947458275.1). Classification (GTDB taxonomy): domain Bacteria; phylum Bacteroidota; class Bacteroidia; order Chitinophagales; family Chitinophagaceae; genus Ferruginibacter. The sequence goes on along the minus strand of CANGYR010000014.1, from coordinate 38,923 downwards.
AAGAGCAATAACACCGGGACAGTTTCTCGTTAATAAAGATCATCCCCAGGTAATTGAAATCTGGAACAATGTCTTTATTCAATACAACAGAAAAAAAGACGGCAGTCTGGAACCGCTGGCATCCAAACACGTAGATACCGGAATGGGATTGGAAAGACTGGTAAGAGTGATACAAAATAAACAATCCAATTACGATACCGATCTTTTTACCGGAACCATTGAAAAAACAGAACAAATTACCGGTAAGAAATATCCCTCGTCGGACGATAAGCAAAGTGTAGCTTTCAGGGTAATTGCCGACCATATCAGAGCCATCGCATTCACTATAGCAGACGGACAGCTGCCGTCCAATAACGGTGCAGGTTATGTAATCAGAAGAATTCTTAGAAGAGCCGTACGATATTATTATTCTTATCTTGATTACAAGCAACCATTGCTGTTTCAATTATTGCCACTGATAGCAAAACAATTTGAAACGGTCTTTCCCGAATTGTATCAACAGCAGGATTTTGTGGTGAAAGTGATAAAAGAAGAAGAAGAAGCATTTTTGAGAACGCTTGACAAGGGTTTGAAAAAAATGGATGCCATCATCACTAACGTTCAGGGACAAACGAACAAAACCATCGGAGGAAAAGATGCTTTTGAATTGCTGGATACCTTCGGATTCCCGATAGATTTAACCCGCTTGATTGCTCAGGAAAACAATCTGAATGTAGATGAAGCAGGATTTGAAAAAGAAATGAAAGAGCAGAAAGACCGCAGCAGAGCGGCAACAGCATTGGATACGGAAGACTGGCAAATTATAACGGATACTGAAAGTAAGGGGTTTGCGGGATATGATACGCTGGAACTGAATACACGCATTCTAAAATACAGAAAAGTAAAGGGTAAAGGGAAAGAATTGTATCAGATTGTTCTGGAATCAACCCCCTTTTACGCAGAAAGCGGCGGTCAGGTGGGCGATACCGGCATACTTACGCTGCCCTCTGCACAAATACAGATTATTGATACGAAAAAAGAAAATGATCTGATTATTCATTTTTCGGAGCAGATTCCTGCTGATTTAAATGGAAATATAACGGCAACGGTTAATGGAAAAAGAAGAAAAAACATTACTATTCACCATAGTGTAACCCACCTGATGCATGCGGCATTGAGAAATATATTAGGTACTCATGTTGCTCAGAAAGGCAGCATGGTAAATGACCAGCAACTTCGTTTTGACTTTTCTCATTTTGCGAAAATGACCGAGCAGGAAATTGCTTCGGTAGAAAAAATGGTGAATGAAAAAATAAGAGAGAACATCCCCGTAGTAATTAAGTCCATGTCAAAAGACGAAGCTATTGCTTTAGGTGCGATGGCATTGTTTGGTGAAAAATACGGTGATGTGGTTCGTGTAGTAATCATGGATTCTGCATACTCCATAGAATTATGCGGTGGTACACATGTGGGTAGCACAGGCGAGCTTGGTTCTTTCAAAATAAAAAGTGAAAGTGCTGTTGCTGCAGGAGTAAGAAGGATTGAAGCTGTTTCGGGCGTTGCTTCAGAATCATTGATTAATGAACAACTCGAATTACTCAGTTCTGTAAAAGAGCAGCTGAAAAATCCGAAAGACATTCAAAAAGCCATAGAGAATCTGCTTGCAGAAAATTCATCTTTATTAAAGAGAATAGAATCCCTGGAAGCAAGACAGCTCGTAGGAATCCGCAATGAGCTGATGCAGAAAGATGAGATTATCAATAACATTAGCTTCATCGGAGAAATTGTTGAGGTGCCCAATGCAGATGCTTTAAAAAAATTATGTCTGGATTTTAAAAACCATCTTCACGACCATGTAGTAATTCTTTGCTCCAATATTGGCGGCAAGGCCTATGCGGCAGTAAGCATCAGCGAAACGGTGACTGTTGCGAAAAACCTGGATGCTTCCAAAATTATTAAAGAAATAGTCGGCCCAATCATCAATGGCGGCGGCGGCGGACAGAAAACACTTGCCACTGCTGGTGGACAGGAGCCGGGTAAGTTTGGGGAAGCAATTGAAAAGGTGAAGGGGTTGCTTTAATAAAGTATAAATAAGAAATATCAAATAAGGAATAAGGAAGTAGAGTGCATCCCACTTTTCTCCTTTGTTGGTCTTATGACCAACAAAAACTTTAGGCCATATATTGCTTGTTGGTGATAACACCAATAAGGGTGTTAACCCACCCACTTTCTTATTTTATATTCCTTATTTATTATTTCTTATTTCTAACAAGCTATCTTCCCTACCCTCGCCGCATGCCTTCCGCCTTCGAAAGGAGTTTTACTGAAAACATGCACCATTTTGATGGCCGTTTCCTCGCTTACAAATCTGGCAGGAATACAAAGTACATTGGCGTCATTGTGCTGACGAGCTAAAGATGCGATTTCTTCCGTCCAGCAGATTGCTGCTCTGATACCTTGGTGTTTATTCGCAGTGATAGCCACTCCATTGGCACTACCGCAAATCAGAATTCCAAAAGTATGATCTCCATTTTCAACTGCAGCAGCAAGCGGATGCGCAAAATCAGGATAGTCGACAGATTCACGGCTATAGGTACCAAAATCCTTTACAGATAAATTATTAGATTCAAGATAGCTGATGAGCATTTTTTTCAGTTCATAGCCTGCGTGATCAGAACCCAGTGCAATCGTTTGCATAAAAATTATTTGTTTTAAGTTATATATTTTAACTCCACTCTTTTTCCGGCTCCTCCAATTTATTGTCAACACGTTTAACAATAACAATGCTTATTTCGTATAACAAGAATAAAGGTATTGCTACAATCACCTGGCTGGTCCAGTCGGGAGAAGGAGTAATCACTGCTGCAAGAATCAAAATTATCACAAATGCATATTTGCGGTATGTTTTTAAAAATTCAGCAGATATCAATCCGATTTTTGCAAGAATATATGCCAATACAGGCAATTCAAATGTTATGCCGCATCCAAGGATGATGTTGTTGAGCGTATCAATATAATCGTCCAGCGTAGGCATATATTTATATGCACTAACTGTTCCAAGTGTAAAATTAGCCAGAAAATTAAAAGTAAACGGTGCTAATAAAAAATATCCAAAAGCTGCGCCACAGAAAAAACAAAGCGACACCCAAAAAATACTTCCTCTGGAGTATTTTAATTCCTTTGGAGACAATGCAGGTTTAATAAATTTCCACAGCTCCCAGATCAGATAAGGAAAAGCAATTATAATGCCTCCTATCATAGAGATAGACAAAGCCGACATAAATGGACCACTAATGGTATTACCCTGCAACTGAATATCTACCGGAGGCATGCACAATGAATCGCCGATTTTCAAAAAATGGCCAAGTCGGCATAAAAACCCATAAGTGATAAAATCGTTTTTTGCTGGCGCATAGATAATTTTATCAAAAACCCAGTCGATTTTTATAAAAATTACAATGGCAGTAATAAGCCATACCAGCGCCGCTCGGGTGATATGCCATCGCAATGCTTCAAGATGATCGATGAAGCTCATCTCGGCATTGTAGTCACCTGACTTCCCGCGGATTTTTTTAAAAAATGATTCTCTTCTTTCTTCAGCAGATGCCAATGTTGGAAATTTGGCGTAAAGTTAACGCCTAAAAGAAAATATCCAATGTAAAATGTAAAACACCCAATATTCAAGGATTATTCCTTCGATATTTTACATTCATGATTGAATATTGAATATTCAATATTTTACGTTTTAAACTAAGTGTCTGAAATAATCCATTTTACATTCATTATTGGATATTCGATATTTTACATTTACAAAAAGAAGCCCCCGTAGAAACGGAGGCCGGTTTACCAAAACTAACTGCTTATGAAAAATCTAACATCTATAAGACAGATGTATAATTGCAAATGACATGCCCAAAATCATCATGCCTTGTTAAAACAATCAAAAAACTTACTTTTGCCAACTAAAAAAACGAATTATGCATAAAGGACCTGTATCTCAGTATATTCAGCACCACTACCGCCATTTCAACGCTGCCGCATTGATGGATGCCGCCAAAGGATATGAAGCACACCTTCTGGAGGGCGGTAAAATGATGGTAACGCTCGCCGGAGCCATGAGTACTGCTGAATTGGGATTAAGTTTTGCCGAAATGATCCGTCAGGATAAAGTAGCCATCATCAGTTGCACCGGCGCGAATCTGGAAGAAGACATCATGAATCTGGTGGCACACAGCCATTATAAAAGAGTCCCCAACTACCGCGATTTGAGTCCGCAGGACGAGTGGGATTTGCTCGAAAATCACTTCAACCGCGTAACGGATACCTGCATTCCTGAAGAAGAGGCCTTCCGCAGATTACAAAAACATATCCATCAAATCTGGAAAGATGCAGATGACAAAGGAGAAAGATATTTTCCGCATGAGTTTATGTATAAAATGCTGCTGAGCGGTGTGCTGGAACAATATTATGAGATAGACCCTAAAAACAGCTGGATGCTGGCGGCTGCGGAAAAAAATATTCCGATTGTAGTGCCGGGTTGGGAAGACAGTACGATGGGCAACATTTTTGCTTCTTATGTAATAAAAAATGAATTAAAAGCATCTACCATGAAAAGCGGTATCGAATACATGGTGTGGCTTTCAGAGTGGTACAGACAAAATTCTTCTGGCAAAGGCGTAGGCTTCTTCCAGATTGGAGGAGGCATTGCCGGTGACTTCCCTATATGCGTGGTTCCCATGATGTACCAGGATCTGGAATGGCATGATGTACCTTTCTGGAGTTATTTCTGTCAGATCAGCGATTCTACTACCTCTTACGGCTCCTACTCCGGCGCTGTTCCCAATGAAAAAATCACCTGGGGCAAGTTGGATGTAAATACACCGAAGTTTATAGTAGAAAGCGATGCCACCATTGTAGCGCCCCTGATTTTTGCCTGGGTGCTGGGTTGGTAATTGTGCAGAATGTTTGTAGTACTTTTGCTCCGTGAATTATCAGGATAAATATGAGCTGGTAGTGGGCCTTGAAGTCCATGCACAGCTGTCTACAAAAAGTAAGTTGTTTTGCGGCGACAGCACCGCCTTCGGAGCGGCGCCCAATACACAGGTGAGCCCTATTTCTCTGGCGCATCCCGGAACGCTTCCCAAAATGAATAAGAAGGCGATTGAACTGGCGGTGAAACTGGGGACGGCTCTTGACTGCGAGATTGAACGCCACAATTATTTCGCCAGAAAAAATTATTTCTATCCCGACCTTCCCAAAGGCTATCAGGTAAGTCAGCATACGGCGCCGATCTGTAAGGGTGGTTTCATCACCGTTACCACCGATTCCGGCGAAAGAAAAATAGTGCTCAACAGAATTCATCTGGAAGAAGATGCCGGTAAAAGCATTCATGATGTGGATGAGAATTATACTTGTGTTGATTTGAACCGTGCCGGCGTGCCTCTGGTGGAAATCGTAACTGAACCCGTCATTCACAGTTCGGAGGAAGCATTTCAGTTTTTAACGGAGTTGCGTAAAATCGTTCGCTGGATTGATGTGTGCGACGGGAATATGGAAGAAGGCAGTATGCGTTGCGATGCCAATGTTTCAATCAGATTAAAAGGAGAAAAAACTCTGGGGAAAAGAGTGGAGGTAAAGAATTTAAACAGCATCAGAAACGTGAAGAAAGCTATTGAGATTGAGAGAGATCGTTTGATTGAGCTGGTTGAAAAAAAACAACCCATTGTGCAGGAAACCAGAAGCTTTGATGCCGATAAAAACATAACCTTTTCGTTGCGGAGCAAGGAAGAATCGGAGGATTACCGTTATTTTCCGGAGCCCGATTTGCCTCCATTTGATATTACAGATGAATATATTGAGCAGATAAAAAATTTGCTGCCTTTACTGCCGGAACAGCTAAAACAGAAATATGTTACTACCTACAATTTATCATTGTATGATGCCGGCGTTATTTGCAGTGAAAAAGAATCGGTGACTTTTTTTGAAGGACTTTTGGTTCACACACAACATTATAAAGCTGCTGCCAATTGGATGATTGGACCTTTAAAACAATATTGCAATGAGCACAAAATCGGCATAGAAGAATTTCCTCTGAAAGAAGAAGCCGTTGCCGGACTGATTGAACTCACTGAAAGCGGGAAGGTAAATTTCAACAACGCTTCCACAAAAATTTTGCAACATCTGATTGCCCATCCCGGACAAACCGCCTTAGAAGCTGCATCCGCATTGAATCTGCTACAGGAAAAAAATTCAGAAGCGATTGAACAATGGGTAAAGGAAACACTTGATGCTATGCCTGAAAAGGTAAAGGAATACAAGGCGGGTAAAAAAGGATTGATTGGACTTTTCTCCGGAGAAGTAAAAAAGCGTAGCAAAGGAAAGGCAGATATGCAGGAAGTAACCCGCCTGCTGAATGAAAAATTAAATCAATAAAACAAACTATAATGAATTTAAAAACACTCATGCTGTCATTGATTTTGATGACAACAATTGTTGCTTGCAGCAATAAAAGAAAGGAAGAATTTACAATCTCCGGAAACATTAAAAATGCCACTGACCAAAAAATTTATCTGGATCAATTGTATTTCAGTGATAAAAGTCCGGAAGTAGTAGATACAGGATTTATAAAAGGAGGAAAGTTCAGTCTGGAAGGAAAAGCAAGTGAAGAGGGTTTGTTTAGAATAAGATTTGAAAACAATAAGTCTGCGCTTTTTTTTATCAATGACGACAATGAAATAACATTCAATGCAGACATAAATGATGAGACGTTGGATGGTTTTACCTGCAATACAAAGGCCAATAAGATTTTGAAAAATTTATTGGTACAATTAAAAGACCGGCAGGAGAGAATGTATAAAAAAGAAGCGATAATAGATTCTTTGGAAGAAAATGGCAAAGACAGTCTGGTTACAATCGAATCAAATAATATGAATTCATTGAAAGAAGATTTTAAAAATTATATTTCAAAATTTATAGACACCTGTTCTAGTCCTGTGGCAACGATGTTTTCCATAGGTTATATCAGAAATTTTGATCCGACCAATTTTAATAAGGGTATTAATAATCTTACAAAGCGTTTTCCTGAACACAAACAAATTGCTTCGGTGGTAAATGAATACAACAAAATGATTGCCGAGACAAATAAAGTTAAGACACCCACAACAGTTGCAACTATTGGTTCAATAGCTCCGGAAATAACTTCAACTGATACAGATGGAAACCCTTTTGCCTTAAGTCAACTCAGGGGAAAATATGTACTGGTAGATTTCTGGGCCAGCTGGTGCGGTCCCTGCAGGGGAGAGAATCCTTATGTAGTGGCTGCTTATCAAAAATATAAAAATAAAAATTTTACGGTATTGGGCGTATCACTTGACGAAAGTAAAGAAGATTGGCTTGATGCTATCAAAGAAGATAAATTGGAATGGAAACATATCAGCGATTTGAAAGGATGGAACACAGAGGTAGTTAGATCATATGGATTTGACGGAATTCCCTTTAATGTTTTATTAGACCCCACCGGAAAAATCATCGCTAAAGAATTGAGAGAAGGTGATTTGGGAAAGTTTTTGGAGAAAACACTGAAGTAAAATGCTTGTTGAAGATGGTTGAAGGGGTTGAAGATTGTTGAGTGAATTCAACAATATTAAACAAGTTTCAACAATCGTTAAACTCAATAAAAAAAACCTCCGAACAAGCGGAGGTTTTTTTATAACAATAACAATCTTTTTCTACTACTCGTATCCCGGATTTTGTTTAAGTACTCCTGCGCTTGCATTTACCTCTCTTAAAGGTATTGGCAATACAAGTTCATTGGCATCATAAGCAAATCCATCAGAAGATCCTTTCAATCTTTTGATATCATGAATGCGTTGCCCTTCGTGAGCCAGCTCTAGTCTTCTTTCATAAACAATATTGTCAACTGTAGCATCTGTAGATTCCAGGCCTGCTCTGCTTCTGATTACATCCAGATCTTCTTCAGGAGTAGCTCCAACACTGGTAGAGAGACGGGCATTACATTCCGCTCTGGTAAGATACATTTCTGCCAGTCTGATTACAGACAAGAATTTGTATTGCAGTCTCCATTTGCCACTGCGGTCTATAGCATTCCCATCTGTATAAAAGAAGTCTAGACGTGCATCATCAGTCTCATATAAATCAAGATGTGACTGATTGATTTCAATATCACCGTCTCTTGCACCAAACTGTAAAATTGACCAATAAGTATGTAAATCGTTTACACCATCCTGTGAGGTAACCGGCAAAACATATATGTCTTCAGTGGAAGGAAATGAATTATTGAATGCAAAAGCATAATCAGATTCAAGGGTATTGCCGGAATTATTAATCACGTTATTGGCTTCATCTCTTGCTTTTGCATAATCAGCCGTTTGAAGATATACTCTTGACAAAACAGCAGAAACTGCCGCTTCGCTTGCATATACTCCTGTTTCTCCTCCAATGATTGATTTAGCTGCAGTCAAATCAGCAATGATTTGATCATATGTTTCTTTAATCGTACTTCTGGGAACATTGTTATTTGAAGTAACGCCATCTTTTGTTGGTTTGGTTATTACTTGTAACCCCAAATTGGTGGTTACATTACCTGCGCTATACGGTTTAGCATACAACTTAACAAGTTCGAAATACATCAAACCACGGAGAAACAAAGCCTGCCCTTTTACAGCATCACGATCTGCTTCATTTACTATATTGATGGATGCAATGATATTATTGCAAATGTTGATTACTCTGTAGCCTTGTAAATAAGTCCCCAAAACAAAACTGTTGTTGGTTAGTATTTCTTTTCTGAATACTTCATCGGGTTGGTTAAAAGTTCCTACCCAAGTAATTTCTCCATCTGCTCCAAGCAGTTCGGAGAAGTTTTGAAAACCGCCACCTAACAGCGACCCTGAGCTTGCGGCATCGTAAGCCCCATTTAATGCTGCTTTTATATTGGCATCTGATGTGAATACAAGCGTTTCATCTACGCTTTGCAACGGAAGAATATCCAATTTTTTTGCACAACCTGAAATCAGGATTGACACTATTGATGAGATTATTAATAATTTTTTCATGGTGATTTTTTTAGATTTTGATTGAATTAGAAACCAACGTTAAGTCCTATAGAAACATTTTTTACCTGAGGTGCAGCGTAAAAATCACCCCCCTGGTTTCTGTTACTTGCTCTATAATCTGTATTTACCTCAGGATCCCATCCACTATATTTTGTAAAGGTGAGCAGATTAACTCCTGTAAGGTATACTTTGGCAGAATTCAATTTCAATCTCTTCAAAACATCGCTTTTGAAATTGTAGGCAACAGTTAAATTTTTCAATCTTACATAATCACCATTTTCAATGTAACGGCTTGAAGCTGAGATACCATTACCATATCCCAGACGAAGCTGAGGTACATTGGTTATATCACCTGGCTTCTGCCATCTGTTCAACTGATCTCTTGTTTGGTTATCAAACCAGTCGAAACTGGCACTCATAAATCCGCCGGCACCATTCATGATTTGATTGCCAAATACTCCCTGGAACAAGAAGGAAAGCTCAATGCCTTTATAAGAGAAAGTATTGGTTACGCCCCCGATATATTTCGGATTAGGGTTTCCAACAATGAAGTTTCCTGCCTCATTATAATCATTGGTTGTTTTACCATCTTGTTTGAAATAGAGTGCATCTCCATTAGCAGGATCTGCTCCTGCAAATTTTGGACCGTAAAACACCCCAATTGCTTCCCCTACGATTAATGAGTTCATGTATCTTCCGTCATTACCGGGAAGTAATTTTTGTTCACCGTCAAGCTTCGTAATGCGGTTTTGGTTAGTCGCCAGATTCAGACTGGTAGACCATCTGAAATCTTTTTGGATGATATTGTCTGTATTTAAAACAAACTCAAATCCTTTGTTCTCCATAGAACCCACATTGACTGTTTTGCTGGAGAATCCTGTATTTCCCGGAACGGGAACATTGTAAATCAAATCATTAGTTTTACGAACATAGTAATCAATTTCACCGGAAATTCTGTTTTGCAGGAATCCGAAATCCAAGCCTATATCAACCTGGTTGGATTTTTCCCAACGTAAGTCCGGATTAGCTAATTGGCTTGAAGCTAAACCACCGGTACCATTGTAAGCAGTACCACCCCAAAGGCCTCTGGAGGCAAAATTTCCAAAACCATCTGCGTTACCCGTCAAACCCCAGCTTCCTCTTAGTTTTAAGAAACTGAGTGTATTTGAATTTCTAAGGAAGTTTTCTTCAGAGAGAATCCATCCTGCAGAAACTGAAGGGAAGAAACCATAGCGTTTGTCGTTGCCAAAAACTGAAGATCCGTCTACACGACCGCTCAATGAAAGCAGGTATTTGTTGTCAAACTTATAATTCACTCTTGAGAAATAAGATAAGAATGCAGAAGCGCTCTCACTGGAAGAACCGCCTTTAATCAAACCGGAGCTTGCCAGCTTTTGCAATTGTTGTGTGGGGAACTGCTCACCAAACACATTTGCGAAAGAAATATTGTAGTCCTGGAATGACATACCCAAAACCGCGTCCAGATCATGAACATTATTTAGTTTCTTTTTGAAACTAAAGTAGTTGTTGGTATTGTATGTCAAACCTCTGAACCAGCCGGATTCACCGTAACCATTGGTTCCGTTTCCAAAGCTTGTATTCGGTCCATAGAACTGATCGTCATTTTGGTTTTGTAAATCTATACCCAATTCAGAGCGAAAAAACAGCGAAGAGTTAAAGTTGTACTGTCCGAAGATATTTCCGATGTTCCTGTAAGAGGTAGAATTAAATTTTCCATCTGTGAAGTCGACGTATGGATTTTGGTATGTAGTTGTAGGAGAGTTATATACATTGCCATTTAAATCTTTGAATGGCGTAACAGGAGAAAGTGCTACTATCTGCATGGGTGTGCTGAATTCATTATCATCAGGCACTCTTCCTGTTTTTGTTTGGGTCAAACTCAGATTAAATCCAATTTTGAATTTTTCGCTGACAGACTGCTCCAGGTTGATTCTTGCAGAAGTTCTTTTGAGACTGTTTCCGATAAGAATACCTGTTTGATTGATGTTACTCAAGCTAATATAAAACTTGGTTTTATCAGTTCCTCCTGATGCGGAAACGTCCAAAGCAGAAGTTGCAGCCCTGTCATTGAAAGCTAGTTTTTCCCAGTTGGTATTGGTTTCCAACTTTCTCCAATCAGACCATCCGGAATAGCGGGTGAGTCTTCTTTCAGCAAATTGAAGCCATGAACCAGGATATTGTGCGGGATCTGCAGGATCAACCCCTTCAAGTTTATCACTGTTGACAGCAGCTTCTCTCAGCAATCCAACATATTCTTTGGCCTCCAAAAAACCTCTGTAACGGGTTGGGCTATTTATTCCGAACTGAGTATTAACCTGAAAACTGGTTTTCCCTGCTTTACCTTTTTTAGTGGTAATCAAAACAACCCCATTAGCAGCCCTTGAACCATAGATAGCAGCAGCAGAAGCATCTTTAAGGATATCGAAAGATTCTACATCATTAAAGTTAATATCGGCAATAGGATTACCGGAATTAGCGTCTGTGCTGATGGGAATACCATCAACCACATATAATGGAGCGTTGGAAGCCGACAAAGAACCGGCACCTCTGATACGGACTTTCACCCCTTCACCGAGTTTACCGTTGTTTGTTTCAACAAACACACCTGCAGCACGTCCTTGTAATGCCTGGTTCAGATTGGTTACAGGCATTCCCTGCACATCGGAGCCTTTTACTTTAGCAATATTACCGGTGAGGTCCTTTTTAATCTTGGTACCATATCCCACTACCACTACCTCATCAAGATTTCTGGTATCACTTTTATTCAATGCAACGTCTAAAGTAGTGCCTTTAACCACCACTTCTTTGGTTCCATAGCCCAAAGAGGAAAAAACAACCGTTTTTCCTTGTCCGGCTTCAATTTGGTAAGTTCCGTCAGTGGCAGTGGCAGTACCGGTTTGGGTGCCTTTTACCACTACCGAAACATTCGGAATCGGCTGATTGGCAGCATCGGTTACCTTACCAACTAATGTTTGAGCATGGAGAGAGAATTGCGTCAGCAAAAAGGACGCAAGCATACTTAGTAGAAGTTTTCTCATGGTTTAGTTTTGATTTAAAAAACGAATTTAACAAATTGTTAAGGATTTTATAAAAAAAACTTAATCACAAAAAATTACTTCTGTTAATAAATGTAGACAAACGGGATTAATTATTTTTTTTAACAAAGAGCAGAAGAAGCACCGGCAATAAAACCAGATTGGTGACAGTGGCTGTAATTAAAGTGAGTGAAGTCAGCCATCCCAGCGCAAAAGTACCCCCAAAACTACTGCCACAGAAAATGATAAATCCGGCAATAAGTACCAGTGAAGTATAGATGATGCTCAATCCGGTTTGTTGTACTGTTTTCCTTACCGCCATTGAAACATCATAATGTTCTTCGGGCAACACCTGTCGATAGTTGACCAAAAAACGGATGGTTATGTCTACGGCAATACCTAGCGCTACGCTGAAAACCAGCACAGTAGAAGGTTTCAGCGGAACACCTGCCCAGCCCATTACGCCGGCGGTAACTATCAAGGGTATTAGGTTGGGAAGCAGCGAGCATATTAAAATACGAAATGATCTGAAGAGATATAACATACAGACAGCAATCAGCAAAAACGCCCAGAAAATACTTTCCTTTAGTCCGTTGATGATAAAACGGCTTCCTTCCAGAAAAGTAATACTCGTTCCCGTTAGTGTCACTTTATATGAAGCGGTATCAAAATACACTTCCGCTTTTTGCTGGATATCACTCAATACTGCGGGAAGTTCTTTTGTACCTATATCCGCCATGCTTACACTAAGGCGGGCATATCTTTTGCTTGTATCAATAAAAGAACTCATCAATTTAGACAGGTTACCCCCACCGGAAGAATCCCCTTTTCTGTTCAGATAATCATTTAAAAACACCGCTTCAAAATCTCCGGGCATTCTGTAATTGACAGAATCGTTTTCATTAAATCCCTGCGTAGCAAATTTCAATCCTTCAGCCAGACTCAGAGGCCTGTTCATTCCCTGTTTGGAAGCTATATATTCCGATAAAGAGTCTATTTTATAAAAAGGTTTCAATCCTCTTAATCCTCTTCTTTTTTTGGCATCAACCACTATCTCCAGTGGCATCACTCCTTTGAAATTATTTTCAAAGAATTTCAAATCGGTATATACCACATCCGTCTTTGGGAGATCGTCTACTATATAAGCTACAGACTTCAACTTAAACAAACCGACTATAGAAAAAATCAATACAGCTGCTGTTGACAACCATACAGTTTTCTTATGTTGGAAAACCCATAATTCCACTTTATTCAGAAAAGACCCTACCCATTTGTTGTTAAGATATTTAAGTTGATTTTTACCCGGACCTGGCAAATAACTCAACACTGAAGGCAGCAGGATGAATGAAATGACAAAGATGACCATGATGCTAATGCCCGCCACTACTCCGAACTCTTTCAGTATTTCACTTTTGGTGAGGGCGAAAACCGCAAATCCAATAGCTGCGGTGATGTTGCAAAAAAGCGTTACTACGCCCATCTTGCTGACCATATCAATCAATGCTCCTTCTTTTCTCCTGGATTCGTCAGTCTCACGGCTATGCACATACGAAGTGTGGTATTTGTTTATGAAATAAATACAATTCGGTATACCAATAACCACCACCAAAGATGGAATCAATGCTGTCAGTAACGTAATATTATACCCGCAGAGATAGATTAAAGCCACTGTCCAGATTACACCAATCAGTACAACTGAAAGAGAAATGAATGTTGTGCTGATGGACCGGAAAAATATAAACAATATCAGCACGCTTAATACCAACGATCCGATCAGAAACAGTTTCATTTCATTTTGAATGCGACCGGCTACAACAGTTCTGATGAGGGGAAGACCGCTTAAATGAACTTTAATACCCGTATTTTTTTCATATAGATCAACTGCTTTTTGTATTCCATCAACCACTTTAATTCTTGCAGGTGAATTGAGTGTGTCTTTATTTATTCTTGCACCAAGCAAATAGGCGTTTGTCTCTGGGTTGTACAACATCGACCGATAAAAAGGGAGATTCAGGAATACATCACGGGCGCTGTCAAGTGCAGATTTCGTAGTTATTGATTCCGGGAAAATTTTATTGGATACTAATTTTTCTTCAATACTGTCTTTTTGTAAATACACAGCTCCCGGAATGCCCACTATATCAGTAACGCCAAAAGATTGTCTTACCTGATTGCTTAATTGTTGATAAGCGTTAAAGTTTTTCAGAGTGAAAAAATCCTTTGTCTGCACCCCAATCACCAACAAATTGCCATCGTCGCCAAAAAGTTTTTTAAAAGATTGATAGTCCTGGTATTTCGGATTGTCGGTAGGAATGGCACGGGAAAATTCGTAGCTGAGTTTCACTTTTGATGCATAGTAACCCATTACTATGGTACTCAGTAACAACAGGATTAATAAAACGAATCTGTTTTTTAAAACAAATTTTGCCAAACCTTGCCACATAATGCATTAATATTGGTGTTGAAAATTGTTTTTCGGTTGCAAAGAAAGATGATTTCCAAAAACTATCCATATTTTATTGTGTTTTCAGTAAACAATCAATGATCTACAAAACCAGAGGAATAGTGCTTCGCTCCGTAAAATACGGGGAAACCAGTATGGTGACTACCATCCTCACTGAGCTGTTCGGTTTGCAGACCTATATGGTGAATGGTGTGCGTACAACTAAAAAAAGCGGCAACAAGGCAATCATGCTGCAGCCAGCCTCCATACTCGATTTAGAGGTTTACCACCACGAGCAGAAAAACATGCAGCGCATCAAAGAATTTCAATGGGCGCATTTGTATGATTCATTACTCAGCGATGTTGTAAAAAACAGCATCGCCGCCTTTATCATAGAGCTGATTATCAAAACAGTGAGGCAACCGGAGAAAAATGAGGAACTATTTTATTTCTGTGAGGACATATTTGTGCAACTAGACGCTGCCGAATCAAACATTGCCGCTAATTTCCCGCTGTTCTTTTCATTGCAGCTGCCCAAATTTTTCGGTTTTAAAATTCAGGATCCGCCGCTCCATTCACCCGACAATCTTTATCTGGATCTGACCGACGGACATTTTCTGGAGCAGGAGCCGGCACATGAATATTTTCTTCGCGGTCAGCATGCCATCATAACAGCTGAATTATTGAAAGTGATGCAACCGATAGATCTGGCTGAAATAAAACTGAACAGAGAAATCAGGAGAACACTGCTTGACCAATATCTGATTTACTACAAACTCCACTTTTCCGATTTCGGCGAAATGAGGACGCTGAAGGTATTGGAGGAGATATTTTAAGGGCACTACGCGCCGTTTTTGGTTTGGGGTTTGGGTGCACTTTGTGCGTTTGGGGTTTGGGGTTTGGGTAGGCGCAATGCGCCGTTTGTAGTTTGTTGTCTTTGGTTTGTTGTTACCCTGCGATAGGCGAGTTAATTTACATTCTTCATTGATTATTAAATATTGGATATTTCACTTCCTTATTTATTATTTTGTATTTCTTATTCCTTATTTCTATCAATTCACATTCAGCCCCTCCGGGGCTGTGTTTCATGGTTGGATATATTTTCTATTGATGTTTCGCCCCTCCGGGGCTTGGCTATTGTTCAAATTTCAGCTCCGTAGGAGTGCAATAGTACATAGCTAATAACATATAGAATGAAAAAAAGCTCCGTAGGAGCGATATCTTTACATTCAAGAATAGCGCACGATCTAAATGATGAGCAAAATTATTTTCGTTTAATTGTGTGTTTTAGTCTGACCACAGCAAAGTTAATTTCAATGGTTGTTTCTGTGTCTCTTACCTGAAGTTCGTCACAGAGTAGATCAGAAATTATTATACCAGTTTGTTTTAATACCTTTTTTTGTTGATTTGAATCAGAAGTTTGATTGATAGTAGACAATGCTCCGGACAATGCTCTTAATTTCGAAAAAGCTTCAATGATTGCGATTGTGGTTTCAGTTGCCTTTTTACTTTTTAAAATTGTAGCCAACATGTATAGGCCTTTTTCGGTAAAGGCCTTTGGAAATACCCTTGACTTGGGAGAAATTGTGGTCAAATTTTTTGACCGCAAAATCTGCCAATCTTCATCAGTCAATATTATAATATACCCATCCGGAAATTTATCAGGATTATTCTTTACCGCCTGATTGACATGTTTGGTTTCCACGCCATATAGTAATGCCACATCGCTATCAAGAATGACTTTTATATCCTTGATGGTTAATATTTTATTCTATACCTCGCTATTTATCAAAGGGTTCATCAACTCAATTTTTCAAAATAATCTGAAATGTTTCTCTAAAACTAAATCATATTGATTCGTGTAAGTTGAATCAAACGATTACAAATGAATACAAATGGGTAATGAGCGCAGGTTTAGGGGTTGTTTCGACCTCCCCCGGCCCCTCCAAGTTTGGGGTTTGGGTGCACTTTGTGCGTTTGGGGTTTGGGGTTCCAATAAGTGAGCTTTTGAATTTACATTCTACATTGATTATTCAATATTCGATATTTCACTTCCTTATTTCTTATTCCATATTTCTTATTTCTTATTCAACTCACTCTTCTCACCTCCTCTCCATCCCATACCACCATTCCCGGCCTTTTGCCTTTCTCAAAACTTCCATACACATCACTGATACCGAGGGCTTCAGCGCCATTTATTGTTGCCCATTGCAAAAACTGCTCCGGCTGAATGGAAAGGTATTTTTTTTGCAGGGTTTTGATTTCTTCGTGTATGCTTAACTGTTTGTTGGAAGCCAGACTGTCTGTTCCTAATACAATTTTACATTTGTTATTGATAAACAATTCTACATCCGGCAATTTTTCGTTAATATACTCATTGGCATTGGGACAAAGGCAGTAGTATAATTGGCTGTTGTGTTGACTGAACAACTGATTGGCATATTGCACATCTGCTTCCCTACTGAATAGATTATGAACCAAAATCAACGGAAGATATTCAGCATATTGACTCAAAAAATATTGAAGGGAGGAAACAGCCCGAGGTTGAAAAAAATCAGTGTCAATATTCAGTTGCCTGTAAAGTCTCGCCATATCGCCTTTCTTCTCTCTGATCCACTCTTCTTCCGCCTGTGACTCCTGGTTGTGAATGGTGAGAATATTGTTTTTTTCAAAATGATTTATTTTTTTGAACAGCTCTCTTGATAAAGAATAAGTAGCATGAGGGACGATAGAACTCTTTAAGCCTATTGAACTAAATTCATCAAACAATATTTTTGATTGTTCAAATCGGCTATCTGCAATTTGAGGAGCATATCCGCTTGTCTCAATAAAATTATGGTAGTATAGATTGTTTTTTGATTTCTGAGCAATGGTAAAACGGGTGTTGCAAATGTCTCCCACCGCCACAATCCCATTCGCCATCATTTCTTTTTCAGCCCGGTCAATGGCCTCAAGAATTATCTCATCATCTACTTTTCTTTGTTGCACTACTGCCAATAAAAAGTCCACCATGCCTGTTCCCTCGGGAATAACACCCTTCATATGAGAGAGCTCCAGGTGGCAGTGACAGTTGATAAATCCCGGCGAAAGTATGCCCTCAAAATGTTGCACCCCCTCCCCCGCCTCTTCCATATCCACTATCGCTTCTACGGTACCGTCCGCCTGGGTAATCAACACACTACCCTCCGGCAGCATCGCATGCCCGGAAAAAATCTTGTCGGCTGTATATTTTCTGTACAAATTGATTGGTTGATATGCTGTAAATTTGCCGCCTTGAAGACAGCTTATAGTCTGCATGTAAATTTTTCTTTTACACGCAGCATTAAAATTACACTATGTTAGATAAACTGGATGCAATAAAGGGGAAATTCGATAATCTGGCCGTGGCACTGACCAATCCTGAAATTGTGAGCGACAACAAAAAATTCAGCGCCATGAGTAAGGAGTACCGTAGTCTGGGTAAGATTGTTGATGTACGCAATACTTATGTGAAACTGCTGGATGATATTGAATTCAACAAAGAAGTGCTTTATTCAGGGGATGAAGAAATGCGCGAGCTGGCAAAAGAAGAGCTCCCGGCACTGGAAGAACAAAGAGACGTGTTGGAAAAGCAAATACGCAATCTGCTGATTCCTAAAGATCCTTTTGATGAAAAGAATGCTATCCTTGAAATCCGCGCCGGTACCGGCGGTGACGAAGCTTCTCTTTTTGCCGGAAACCTCTTGCGCATGTACCTGAAATATTGCGAGAAAAAAGGCTGGAAAACTGCCATCCTCAGCGAAAGCGAAGGAACGGTAGGCGGATACAAAGAGGTGCAAGTGGAAATTTCCGGCGATGATGTATATGGCATAATGAAATTTGAAAGCGGTGTACACCGTGTACAGCGTGTACCCGACACAGAAAGCAGTGGCCGCGTGCATACAAGCGCCGCTACCGTAGCCGTAATGCCCGAAGCCGATGAAGTGGATTTTGAACTGAAAGAAAGTGATGTGAAAATGGAAACTGCCCGAAGTGGCGGTGCCGGCGGACAGAACGTAAATAAAGTAGAGACAAAAGTATTTCTAACTCATAAACCAACCGGTATTGTGGTGGTGTGTCAGACAGAAAGAAGCCAGCTGGCCAACCGCGAAAAAGCCATGGAAATGCTGCGTACCAAACTTTATGATGAAGAAGTACGTAAAGCAGAGGAAGCCATCTCCAAACAAAGAAAAAGTCTGGTGAGCACCGGCGATAGAAGCGCCAAAATCCGCACCTACAACTATCCTCAGGGAAGGGTAACCGACCATAGAATCGGATTAACCGTTTACAATCTTGACTCCGTGATCAATGGTGAAATACAGGAATTCCTTGATGCGCTGCAATTTGCGGAGAATGCAGAGAAGCTGACTACGCAGGAATAAAGCATAAAGTTAAAAGTATAAAGTTGAAAGGGAATACTTTACACTTTCAACTTTATACTTTCTACTTTTAACTTTTTACTTTACAAGCTTCAATTCATCTATCAGATTTTTCGCGCCACCCAATTTATCCAGGCACCAGAGCACATATCTTACATCGAGACAAATTGTACGGTTGAGGTTTTTGTCAAAAGCAATTTTATGACTCAACGCTTCATAGTTTCCGTCGAATGCAAGGCCGATTAAATTTCCGTAGGCATCCATCACTGGACTTCCGCTGTTACCACCGGTAATATCATTGGTGGTAATGAAACCAATCACCAAATCATTTCTGCTTTTGTCAATATATTGACCAAAGTCTCTCTTCTTAAACAACTCTACCTGTTTAGCCGGCAAGTCAAACTCATAATCACCGGGGACATATTTTTCCAAAATACCTTTTGCTGTAGTAGCATAATCATACGCCACGGCATCTTTAGGCTTGTAGCTTTTTACATTGCCATAACTCACGCGCATGCTGAAGTTGGCATCAGGATACATTTTCTTGGCTGCAGCAGGATTTTTTTCCATAATACCTTTCAGATAACTGCGGCCCAGTTCATTGTTTTTGCTGACAAAGGCTGTGTAGATGGGTGAGTAATTGCTGTTGTAATTATTCACAAAAGAAGAAGAAAAATCATATACCGCATCTGCCTTTAACGCAGCTGCAGTGGGAGACGCAATAAATTTACTCCACTCAGCATCATTTAAAATGGTTGTTTTAGCAAACAAATCGGAAGACCATTTTTTGAAAGTGGCATCATCATCCAGACTTCCATATACAGCAATCTTATCGAATGTGCCTGAAGGATGTTGCGATTTATCTACTTCATTATAAAAAGCCTGCGCTACACCAGCCAGAATTTTTTTATCGCTGGGAATATCTTCCGAAGCGATGAATGATTTGCGTGAAGCATCAGCTGCATCGGCAGCTTTTTTGATGTCTTCGGCTGTTGCTCCCGGCTTATTGATGGCCGTCTCCAGAGAAATCAAAGAAGCGGCAAAAGCCGACAAGGGAGAACCGAGTATCCCTTCGCGCAGATACTGACGGTGTTTGCTGTATGGCGTCCATGAAGCATAATTTTTTTCATACTCAGAAAAAATATTTTCATATTCCGCTTTGCCTTTAGCCCATGAAACAAAATCCTGCTCGTATTTTTTCTTTTGATCATAAGTGTTGAATTTTTTCAACTGCTTGGTTTCCCCATCAAAAAATTTCCAGTAATTGGCAATGCTCGCATAGCTGGAAGCCAGTTTCAATTTAACTGCAGGATCTTTTATCATTTGCTCGTGCATAAATTTCAAACGCATATCTCTCAAAGCCACCAACGATGGATTTTCAATGTCATTTTTCAGCTTCACTCCATAACTGGTCTCGTATCTGTTGGTGCCACCGGGATATCCGTAAATCATGGCATAGTCGCCATTTTTAAACCCTTTTAAACTTACCGGAAGAAATTGTTTGGGTTTCAAAGGAGCATTGTCCTTGCTGTATTCAGCGGGTTTTCCGTCTTTTGAAGCATATACTCTGAAAACAGAAAAGTCACCGGTATGACGGGGCCATTCCCAGTTGTCAGTATCGCCACCATATTTACCGATACTCTCTGGAGGAGTAGCCACCAGCCTGATATCGCGGTAGGTTTTATATACATACATGATATACTGGTTGTCTTTAAACATGCTGTAGATTCTTCCGGAAACACCATTTTCCTTATCAGCTACCTTATCAGTGATCCCTTTATACACTTCCTGTAGTTTTTTAGTGCGTTCGGCCCAGGTAAGTCCTTTCAATCCCGCTTCAACCTGTGCAGTCACATCTTCTATTCTGTCGAGAAACTGAACAGTAAGGGCTGTTTTGATTTCCTGGTCTTTATTGTACGCATAAAAACCATCGCGCAGATAATTGTTTTCGACACTGCTGGCTGTAGCAATGGCATCATATCCACAGTGATGGTTGGTGAATATCAATCCCTGATTGCTGACTATCTCTCCGGTGCAACCGCCGCCGAAAATGATGATCGCATCTTTAATCGAAGATTTATTGATGGAATACAATTGCTCTTTGGTAAGTTTCAGTCCTTTCTTAACCATATCATTGTATACCTGTTGTCCCAACAACATAGGTAACCACATTCCTTCATCGGCTTTTGTCTGTAAAATGCTTGCAAGCAATACGAGTGAGAGTAATAGTTTTTTCATCTTTCTTATGTTATTTGAAAGGCAAACGTAGGGAATTTTTCTTAAATATTTTGCTATACAGAATATCAATAATTTGTTGAAAAGAAATGATGATTTCAACTGATTGAGTGGATTTGAATTTAATATGATATTCTTTAGCTTTTCAATAATTATATTTGCTGAGTTTCAAAACTGATTAATGGCACTTTTCGAGATAAAAATTCCTAAAACCATAGCTAAGGCGCTCAACCTCCCGGTGAGCGACCCCCGGAGGCAGCAGTTGAAAGTGTTGAAAAAACTCCTCAAAAAAGCCCGTTTTACGGAGTTTGGTCAAAAATATTTTTTTGATGAGATACTGCTGAGCCGCCATCTGGGGAAAAAATTCCAGCAATTAGTTCCCGTTTACAATTACGAAAAAATCAACAAAGAGTGGTGGCATAAGACCCTGGAAGGAACGCCGGATGTATGCTGGCCCGGGGTGATAAAATATTTCGCACTCAGCAGTGGCACCAGTGAGGCCACCAGCAAATATATCCCCATCACAAAAGAATTGATTCGCAGCAATACCATCACCAGCTTAAAGCAGCTAATCAGTTTGAGGGCGTACGAGAATGTCTCCAAGTCAGCCATCGGCAGAGGTTGGCTCATGCTCGGAGGGAGTACACAATTACAAAAAGGGTCTACTTATTACGCAGGCGACCTTAGTGGTATTCAGCAGAAAAACATTCCTTTTTGGTTTCAGGGACTAGGGCTTTATAAACCCGGAAAAAAAATTGCCCGCGAAAAAGACTGGGCTAAGAAACTGGAAGAGATTGTGCAAAACGCACCCAACTGGGATATTGGCTTCATCGTGGGGGTGCCGGCATGGCTGCAAATCTGTCTGGAAAAAATTATAGAAAGATACAACCTGAAAAATATCCACGAGCTGTGGCCTAATCTCACTTTTTATGTTCACGGCGGTGTGGCAATGGAGCCCTATAAAAAAGGATTTGAGAAATTGCTGGGCAAGCCGCTGACTTACATAGAAACATATTTAGCCAGTGAGGGTTTTCTTGCTTATCAGAGCAGGCAGGACACCAGAGGGATGCAGCTGGTATTGAACAACAACATCTTCTTTGAGTTTGTGCCTTTTGATGATCATAATTTTGATAACGATGGAAATATCCTGGAACATGCCAAACCATTGATGATACATGAGGTGGAAGAAAATAAGGATTATGCCATACTCATCAGCACCAATGCTGGCACCTGGAGATATGCCATTGGCGACACCGTTAGGTTCATTGATAAATCAAGAAGTGAAATCATCATCACGGGAAGAACAAAACATTTTTTAAGTCTGGTTGGTGAGCACCTCAGTGTAGACAATATGAACAGAGCCATCGAAATGGCTTCTGAAAAACTCAATATTTCCATCCCGGAATTTACCGTAACCGGCATTCCTCATGGAAATTTCTTTGCGCACAAATGGTATGTGGCTACTAATGATAAAGTGGACGCAAAACATTTAGCCGATATTATTGATGAAAATCTCAAGCAACTGAATGACGACTATGAAGTGGAGCGCAAACACGCACTGAAAGCAGTTGAATTAATGGTGTTGCCGGAAACAGTTTTCATGGACTTCATGAAATCAAAAGGAAAAGTCGGCGGACAGCATAAATTCCCCCGGGTATTAAAGGGGAAACAGTTACAGGATTGGCAGGAGTTCCTCTCTGCAAACTCTTTTTAATAAGCAGGCATCCAGCCCAATTCATTCAGCATGACAGAAGCCATTATTACAGGATTATTATTGGGAATGGCGCTGGTGTTTTCTGTAGGGCCAGTTATTTTCAACATCATCAAAATCAGAGTGAACTACGGCATTGCCAGCGCTTTTTATTTCATTGCCGGCGTTTGGATCAGCGACATCATCTGGGTGGTGATGGCAAATTTCTTCGGTAGCATGCTAACTCAATTGCTCCTCTATAAAAAAATCATAGGCATTGCAGGTGGTAGTTTTATGATTGGGCTTGGCATATTCAATATCTTTTTGAAAAAATTCAACCGCGTCAATGAATCAGAGAATGTCATTCAAATAACCGGCTCTACAAACATCAAATTATTTATTACAGGCTTTCTAATCAACACACTCAACCCCAGTGTGATTGCGCTGTGGCTGGCGGCTGCCACGAAATCAATATCAAATACATTCGGACAGCGAATGGTTATTTTTATCACCTGCCTGGGACTCAACATTGCCGCTGATATCGTAAAAATTTATTTGGGAGGAAAACTAAGAAATCGTCTCACCGCCAAATACATTCACAAACTGAATATCATTTCAGGAATATTATTTCTGATTTTTGGCTTGCTGCTTATATTTGAGGTGTTGTTAAATGGGAATACATAATCAATTTAAAATCTAATGAAGCGATTTAAAAAAATACTTTTGTATTTATTTATAGGCCATCTGCTCTATATCCTTATCTGTAAATGGATCAACCCGCCCATCACTATAACACAAATTGTTAATCTTGTTCAGGGTCACGGCCTCAAAAGAGATTATATCAGCTATGATGAAATGGCGTCCAATATAAAACTCGCAGTAATGGCTTCCGAAGATCAGTTGTTTCCCGACCATAATGGATTTGATATCAAGTCCATAAAAAAGGCCATGAAATACAATGATAAACATCCTAATAAAGTGAGAGGCGCGAGTACCATCAGTCAGCAAACCGCCAAGAATGTTTTTTTATGGCAACATGGAGGGTTTTTCAGAAAAGGACTGGAAGTATATTTCACTTTTATGATTGAACTGCTTTGGAGCAAGGAACGAATTCTTGAAGCATACCTCAATGTGGCGGAAATGGGTGAAGGAATATTTGGAGTACAGGCCGCTGCCAGAGCGTATTTCAAAAAAGATGCCCGAAACCTTACCAGAAAAGAAGCGGCCATGATTGCTGCCTGTCTGCCCAATCCCAAAAAATATGCAGTAGCTCCTGCCGGCAGGTATGTGCTGGGCAGGTCTTCCAAAATAATGCAACAGATGAATAATATAGAAGGTGATCCAGATATTGCCGCTTTATTGAAATAATAGTTTCACTGCGTTGATGGCATCTTCCACTCTTTTTTGATAATCGCCTTTTATTTCAACCCAGGGAACAGTCTGATTGATCATCGCGTCTTTATAGTAATGATAAATTTTCATTCGCTCTTTTTCCTCCGAATGCTCTCTTAGGGGATCGGGCACCCATGGCAAATCAGGATAACACAACAAATACAAATCATAATTGCGTGTAGCGATAGACGTTAGTATTGAATTGTCACAGGCATTAAAAACATATTCACTCCACACTTTCATTACATACATATCTGTATCAATAAAGATGGGGCAAGCTTGAATTCGCGGAGATGAAACATGAGAGCTGATGATTTGATCTTCCAATTGCAGCTGTCCTTCTGCAATTTTTTTCAAATCTTCAAAACCATATCGGCTTTCTTGACGCAAAAGATATTCTCTGGCATACTCCGGCACCCAGGTCGTTTGAAAATATTCAGTCAGCTCCTTACATAAGGTACTTTTGCCGGTGGACTCCGGCCCCAGAATCACAATGCGTTTTATTGCCGTTTCCATGCCGGTTTTGTTTGGATGATTTTTTTATGGACAGGACAACCGGCCTCATGCGCACCCGGAAGATAGCCTGTGCTCATCAGAAATTCATTGACTATTTCACCGCCGGTAAAACGAAATGTCTTACGAAACAATAACGTCCATTCTTCTTTTGTTTTTGGATGATGAGCATCCAGCCAGGATTTGAAAGAGCCGTGTGATTTTTTCAGTGTCAGGATTGTCTGGGCATTTGAGATGGCGGCTTCCACTTTTAATTTATTTCTGATGATACCTGCATCATTCAATAGACGGTTGATATCTTTCTCTTTATAGGCGGCTACCTTTTTTATATCGAAACCATGAAATGCCTTTCTAAAATTTTCCTGTTTTTTCAGAATGGTTGTCCAGCTAAGCCCTGCCTGATTGATTTCCAGTATTAGCCGACAAAACAATTCATTGTCATCTTCAATCGGATAGCCATAATGAAAATCGTGATAGTGTTTGTGCAACACCTGATCTTCAGGTTTCATTGATTTGATGGCCTTACAGTAACTCATGAAGCTTTCATTTTTTTTCTCCATTCTGTCCATCCAAAGAAACACAATATCAGTAACACGAGAAAATAAAAAGAAGAGAACACATAATGTTTCACAAAATAAAGCGGGATAGAAACGATATTAGTCAGCATCCACCAATACCAGTTTTCCATTTTCTTTTTGGTGGTCAACCACATGCCTGTGAATGCAGCAGCGCTGCTCAGCGCGTCGGCCCAGGGAATAATGCCTTGAAAAAAAATATTCTTAAAATAAGAGAGACTGAAAAATAAGGTAACATAACAAAAAGAGAAAAAAGCAATTTGATATAGCCAGTATTTTTTATTTGAATAACTGATGTGTAAAATGATTTTATGCTGACTGTCTTTCCTCGACCACATCACCCAGCCAATGATACTCATGATGGTGTAATACAAATTCACCGATGCTTCTCCTAGCAAATGTCCTTCAACAGAGATGAATATGTATGTAATGGTATTGATTAAACCAATGGGATAATAAAGAATGCTTTCTTTTGTACTGAACCAAACACTCACTATCCCCGAAATCACCGCCATATATTCATACCAGGAGGTGTGAGACAGGTCATGGAGTAATTGGTGGAATATTTCGGATAAACTCATTGGAGTGGATGTAACAATTTAATTCACCGCAGAGATAGAAGAGCGCTGAGGTTACGCAGAGAAATTCCCCTCTGCGAAAACTCTTTTAACTCTGGTTCTCTGCGGTAAAAAAGCAAAACAAGAAATAAGGAATAAAAAATAAGAAATAAGGAAGTGAGACCGACTCAATGTGCAGATTTGCAAATTCTGCCGATGCACTAACCCTAAACCAAAAACCACAAACTATAAACCACGAAGTGCCTACTCCGCCTCAGCCACCACCTCTTTCACCTCAGGTATCATGCGCTTCATCATCCCCTCGATGCCGGCTTTTAAGGTGATCATCGATGAGGGACATCCGCTGCAACTTCCCTGCAACATCAGATTGACTTTGCCGTCTTCAAAACTTTTAAACTGAATGGCGCCGCCATCCATTTCAACGGCGGGCTTCACGTAGTTTTCCAGCAATTCTTTGATGCGTTTTACCACATCATTATCATCAGCACTGATGGTATTGCTGCTTTCTGCTTTCATGGCAGCCACCTCTTCTTCATTCACTACTGCTTTTCCTTCTTCCAGGTATTCTTTCAAAAACTGCTTAACAGTTGGGATAATATCCTGCCAGTCATCGGTTTCGTTGGTTTTGGTCAGCGTAATAAAATTACTCGCGATGAACACAGATTTGATAAATGGAAAACTAAACAATTCCTGCGCCAATGGGGATGGCTTGGCACTCGCCTCGTCCGGAAAATCAATGCTCTTTCCGGGATATAATAATTTATTGGCTACAAACTTCATCGTCTCCGGATTCGGAGTCATTTCGGTGTATATACTGATAACGGGATTCCCTGTCTTTATCATAACTAACTATTTTATACAAAATTAACCCATAAAACCAAAAAAGGTTTTTACGAATTAGAGAAAATGCATATTGGAAGGAGAAATTTCTTATTTCGGAAATACAATTTGGAGATGTGAAAATTTGGAGATGTGGAAATGAGGATAACGCCCATTAATTAATCGTAATTTTCACAATTGGATTTCTCCACATCTCTACATCTCTACATCTCTACATCTCCATGTCTCCAAATCTTCAAATTTTCACATCTCCACATCTCCTAATTGACTATCCTCAACTTCGCATAATTAAGCATAATCTTTTTTTCTCCGTTCAGCTCAAACTGAATAGTGGCAATCGGATTATGCGCGGCGCCTTCCATTTTAGATACAGTACCAAAACCGAATTTCTGATGTTCTACTTTTTGACCGGCCTGCAACTGACTGGTATCGCTGGCTTCAAAATTTTCTGAAGGAACATGCTCCTTTACCTGAGCGCGTGCCAGCGGAGTGGTGACTTCTTTGGGCGCTGCCGGCTTTCTTTCAGCAGGATTGCCAAAACCACGGCGCATACGATCAAAAGCGCCACCGCCGCCGCCCCAGCCATTGCCGGCATTGTTGCGGGCACTGCTGCCGGAATAACTTTTATCTAAAAAGGATTCGTTGATTTCTTCGAGAAAACGACTGGGCTCATTTTGCTGCAACTGACCAAAACGATAACGCGCATTGCAATAACTCAGACATAAATGTGCCTTTGCTCTGGTGACAGCCACATAAAAAAGTCGCCGCTCTTCTTCCAACTCTTCGCGGGTATTGATGCTCATGGCATTGGGGAAAAGCGTTTCTTCCAAACCTCCCACAAAAACCACCGGAAACTCCAATCCTTTGGCAGCATGTATGGTCATCAGTTTTACCACATCAGAATCTTCTTTATCATCATCGGCATCGGTCAATAAAACAATCTGTTGTAAATAACTTCCCAGTCCTTTGTCTCCTACCTCTCCATCTTCTTCATTGGAAGGGGTTTCTGTAAATTCTTTGATAGAGTTGAGCAACTCCTGTACGTTTTCATAACGCGCCAGACCTTCCGTAGTTTTATCATTAAAAAGTTCCTTCACAATATTCGTGCTCTTGCCTACAATGATGGCCAGGTCGTATGCATTTTTTTTCTGCAGTTCACTCTGAAACATTTTCACCATCGTGACAAAACCATCTATGCATTCCAGTGTGGAGCTTTTAAAACCATACATGGCCGCGTTGCACAACACATCCCAAACGCTCATGTTATGGGTGTTGGCGAGTAATACCAATTTGTCAACAGTAGTTTTTCCAATACCTCTAACCGGATAATTAATGATGCGCTTCAATGCCTCTTCATCTCTGGGATTCACTACCAAACGCAGATAGGCAATAAAATCTTTCACCTCTTTGCGTTGATAGAAACTCATGCCGCCATAAATGCGATAGGCAATGCCCATTCTGCGGAGCGATTCCTCAAAACTCCGACTCTGCGCATTGGTTCGATAAAGAATCGCAAAATCTCTATTGAAAAAATGATGCCGCAGTTTGAATTCCTGAATCTTATCCGCCACCATCTTTCCTTCATCATTATCGGTCATGGTGCGGACGAGCAGAATTTTTTCTCCCTGCCCTTTATCGGTAAATAATTTTTTTTCAATCTGCCCTTTATTGTTGCCGATGATTTCATTGGCAGCATCCAGAATGGTTTTTGTACTGCGATAATTTTGTTCCAATTTAATAACACCTACATCATCATAGTCTTTCTGAAACTGAAGAATATTTTCAATCGTTGCCCCGCGGAAACTGTAAATACTTTGTGCATCATCTCCTACCACACAAACATTCTCGTGCATGGCTCCCAATAATTTGATGATTTCATATTGGGCCGTATTGGTATCCTGGTACTCATCAATCATGATGTACCTGAACTTATGCTGGTATTTACTCAGTGCTTCAGGGAAATTTTTGAGCAGGATGTACATCTTAAACAACAAATCATCAAAATCCATCGCGCCGTTTTTGAAACAACGCTTGCTGTAAGCATCGTATATCGCGCCTATCTGAGAACGATTGGAGCGGGCATCTTCCTGTTGTATCAGTCCATCATTCAAATACTCTGCTGGTCCAACCAGACTGTTTTTCGCATTGGAGATACGATTATATACCACATTGGGTTTGTACTGTTTATCATCCAGATTCATTTCATTGATGATGGTTTTAATAACAGACTTAGCATCATCGGTATCATAAATGGTGAAATTAGAAGGGTATCCCAGTTTGGGTGCTTCCGATCTTAATATCCTGGCAAATACGCTGTGAAAGGTTCCGATATACAGATTCCTTGCTTCGGTGCCGCCAAGAATTTTTTCAATTCTCTCTTTCATTTCGGCGGCGGCCTTATTGGTGAAGGTCAGTGCAAGAATATTAAAGGCATCCACGCCGGAAGCCATGAGATGTGCGATACGTGTAGTAATTACTTTGGTTTTTCCACTTCCCGCTCCTGCAATAATCATCAATGGCCCGTCGCGGTGCAATACCGCCTGTCTTTGGGGCTCGTTTAATTCATCTAAATATTTGGGCATAGTACAAATGTACGAACGGCTCAAATGGAGATTAAAGTTGTTAGTAAATAAATTTATTCTTCTTTTGTATCTTCACCACAAATTACCGGTATGTCGTTTTGCCTTAAAGGCCTTTTTGGACTTTTTATTGTATCATCTCTGATTGCTTCCTGCGCCAAACCCAACACCGATTTTTCCGTCGACCCCGGCAATATTCCCCCTTATTATATAAAAATCAATGAAGGAAATTTTAGCCCGGCAGATCTAAGAATTGCTGCGGGAGCTACCGTTATCTTCGTAAATAAAACAAACAAAATCCAAACCCTCCGCTCAAAAGAAAATCCGCTCATCTTCAACGATATTTCCATCGAGCCTGAAAAGACCTATTTATTAAAATCAGACACGGCCGTTGTGATTAAATATTATGTAGACGACAACCCGAATGTGCAGGGGTTGATTGTGTTTAGACCTTAAAAACTGTTTGGAGTTTGGATGCGCTTCGCGCGTTTGGGGTTTGGGGTGGCGCTGAGCGCCGTTTGTGGTCCGTGGTCTGTGGTTTGGGGTTATTATCGCCTCTTCAAATTTTCAAATCTTCACATCTCCTCATCTCCAAATTTCCACATCTCCTAATTGTATTCTACAAAATAATATACGCCGCCACAAACTGCGAAAGAATCCCAATCAGCAGTCCAATATAAATTTCCTTGGGCTGATGTGCATTGATCAGCATTCTTGACGTGCAGACAATGCCTGTCAATAAAATTACCAATGCTAAAGGCCATGACATCAGCATGCCATCATTGAATGACATCAGCAAAAACAAAGCCAGCCAACCGCCCATACCAATGGCATGCATACTTACTTTTAAATAAATATTTGTAATCAGTGCAGCAGAAGAGGCTAGAAAAATTCCAAAGACATAAATGGTGAGAATGCTTGGATATCTGTGCTGCTCCTTAAATACCGTGTATGCCCAGAAAAAAAATATTCCCGATGCTATGTAAGGTATGATTCTGTCTTTTTGCGTGCGCAGATAAATGGATTCGATAAAGCCCAGCGCTTTGAGCAACAATACACTTAGCAATGGGAAGAAAACCAGATTTAGTGCGACAATAAAAATAGTTTTGATTTTTTCTTCTGGAGAAAATCCAACAAAAGCAAATGGATGTATGTAAATCAAAAAAAAGATGACATACAACGGAACGAATACCGGATGTAAAAGATAAGAGAAAAGATGAGCAATGGATTTCAGCACTATTCCGT
This sequence comes from Chitinophagaceae bacterium, assembly GCA_947458275.1. GTDB lineage: Bacteria > Bacteroidota > Bacteroidia > Chitinophagales > Chitinophagaceae > Ferruginibacter. Next base: position 8,327 of record CANGYR010000014.1, on the reverse strand, counting down.
TTGATGTTGCTGTTTTTTCATTTTCTGCTATGATGCTGTCCATATTTAATTTTTCTGCTTCAGTTTATAAAATCTTTCTCAGTCTGGCTACAGGTATATTCAACTGTTCCCTGTATTTAGCCACTGTTCGCCGTGCAATATTATAACCTTTTTCCTGAAGCATATCTGTGAGGACTTCATCACTGTATGGATTTTTTTTATTTTCCTCGCCAATGATATCTGTAAGAATTTTTTTCACCTCTCTTGTACTTACTTCCTCTCCGCTCTCCGTCTGCATACTTTCACTGAAGAAAAATTTTAACCGGAACGTCCCGAATTCAGTCTGCACAAATTTGCTATTGGCCACCCGACTAACAGTAGAAATATCCTGTCCCGTTTGCTCTGCAATATCTTTCAAAATCATCGGCTTGAGATCTGTCTCATCACCCGAAAGAAAAAAGTCATACTGATAATTCATTATGGCGGTCATAGTGTTGATCAGTGTATCCTGTCTTTGTTTAATAGCATCAATGAACCATTTGGCCGAATCCAGTTTTTGTTTGATGAAGGTCACCGCCTCTTTCTGTCTTTTATCTTTTTTAGCACCTTTATCGTACTCTTTGAGCATATCTCTGTATCCCTCGCTCACTCTCAAATCGGGTGCATTTCTGCTGTTTAATGTGATCTCCAGTTTACCGAGATTATTAAAAATAAAGAAATCGGGGATGATATAATTTTCTGCTTTGCTGCCTTCGGTAGACACATCTCCCGGCTTGGGATTTAGTTTGACGATTTGCTGAATCACCTCTCTCAACTGATCATCTGAAAGATTCAGGCCTTTCTGAATTTTTTCGTAGTGCTTTTTAGTAAACTCATCGAAATATTTTTGCAACACCTTCGTGGTGAGCTCTACATTATTTCCGTCATCTATTCTTCTTTCAAGCTGCAACAAGAGACATTGCTGTAAATCTCTGGCACAAACACCGGGCGGATCAAACTGCTGAATCATGGAAATGATTCTGTTGACGGTTGCCTCATCCGTTTCGATATTTTGCCTGAACGCCAGATCATCTATAATTGAATTGATGTCTCTTCTCAGATAACCATCATCATCCAAAGTGCCGATAATATGTTCGGCGATTTTACTTTCAGTTTTATCCAGTTTCAGCAAACCCAGCTGCTGCAGCATCAACTCATTGAAACCTACTTCCACCTTGTGGGGTATCACCCTATCGTCTGTCTCATCACCTCCATAATGATCATCTCTCAATTTGTAATCAGCCACATCATCATCGCCATCCTGCAGATAATCGCTGATATCAATATTATCGTAGTCATCCTCCCTGCCGTCGGTATCATTATCCGCATTGTTATCACCAATAAATTCTTCCTGCGTATCGATATCATGATCATCATTCTCATTTCCCAACTCCAGCGCCGGGTTCTCCTCCAGCTCCTCCTTAATGCGCTCATCCAACTGGGCAGTAGGTACCTGCAACAACTTCATCAGTTGTATTTGCTGTGGCGACAGCCTTTGTAGCAGTTTTTGTTGTAAACTCTGTTGAAGGGCCATGTAATGTCTTCTTAAAAATCAACCATTTTGAATCATAAAATTACGATACGAAGGGGGTTAAAATGAAATAGATATCAGTTTTTTTGCCACTTCGTGGGGTTTGGATAGGCGCAAAGCGCCGTTTGGTTGCGCTGCGCGTTTGGGGTTTGGGGTTTGGGGTTTGGGGTTTTGAGTTTGGAGTTTGGGGTTCGACCCTTTCAACCAGCGAAGCGTCTTAAACCAGCGTCAGCGTCTTAAACCAGCCGCAGGCGACTTAAACCCTTAAACCAGCGTCAGCGATTTAAACCCTACCTGCTCTTCGGCGGAACCGCCGGTATTTTAAAATAATTCAACCTAAGACTATCCCCCCATCCATTGAGGTTTTTTTCCAGCGACTTACTGCTGTAAAATGCCATACCGCTGATATTGGGCGTTCTTCTTATTTTTTCTATCTGACGGGGCAACTGTGTTTTACTCCTCCATGCATTGTTTGAGTTGGCCAGATACGGAGCGAGACCGATGTAACATTTTTTTCCAAAAGTGTTTTTACTCCACCAGTCTATCAGCACCTCACATGGAGCGCGCCTGTGACCAATTTCCCAGTACAACTGAGGAGCCACATAATCTATCCATCCTTTTTTCAGCCACAACAAAATATCGGCATATAGCACGTCGTAGTTGGTGGGGCCGGCTTTGGTGGGGCTACCCGCAGGATCTTTATCAGAGTTTCTCCAGACACCAAACGGACTAATTCCTAACTGACATGCTGGATTAATTTTTTTGATGGCGGTGTACACTTTATAAATAATAGAATCCGTATTGCTTCTCCTCCAATCATCTCTTTTCATACCCTTGCCGTATTTGGCATAAGAAGAATAATCTGGAAAAATCTTTCCCGGCAATGGATAAGGATAAAAATAATCATCAAAGTGAATAGCATCAACAGCATAGCGCTTTACCACATCTTTCACCACATCCACCACATACTGCTGTGCTTCTCGGTTTCCAGGATCGAACAACTTCTTTTCTCCATAAGTAATGAACCATTCAGGATGTAATCGGGTGATATGGTCAGGAGTAATGGAGGAATTAAATATATTAACTACGGCACGATAAGGATTCATCCACGCATGAAATTCCATATCCCGTTTATGCGTTTCCGTTATCATAAACTCGAGCGGATCATAAAATGGCTGAGGTGCCAACCCCTGCTTACCGGTCAGCCACTGGCTCCAGGGCTCAAAAGCAGAAGGATAAAAGGCGTCGGAGGAAGGTCTTATCTGCACGATTACCGTATTGATGCCGTTTCTTTTGTGCAAATCAAGCAATCTGATAAATGATGCTTTTTGTGCTTCCGTACTCATATTGGGAGATTCCGGCCAGTCGATGTTGTCCACCGTTGCCAGCCATACCGCCCTCATTTCTTCTTTGGGAGGATTGGTTTGCGAGGTTGCGGGAACAACCGCCAGGTGAAATATTATGAGTAGAAATATATGCAGAACGCTCTTCATAAGACCAGATTTATAAATATAAGAAGCCCGGCAAAAAGCTGCCGAAAGCCATGCAAAACTAACGAATGCAATGATAAAAAATGTTGAAGCAATAAATGAAAAAACGAAAGGAAAAAAAGCAGATTTAACGATAGTTTATTCAAAATCGTCTTGATGTATGCAAAGTCCGTCTAATCTGAATGATTATTCAACTGCTCACTCCGCTTATGATCAAATTCGTTGATGTATATTTTTACCAGAATAATAAAATAACTCACCAGTAATGGTCCAAATATAAAACCCATGAACCCAAAAAGATTCAGTCCCACAATAACACCCAGCACGGTTATGACAGGATGGACATTGCCGAGTTTTTTCATCAGACTCAACCGCGCCACATAATCTACATTTCCCGTAACAATCAAACTGTAAATGGCCAGTCCGATCGGTTGCCACATCATCCCTTTTGCAAAAAGCAGCAATACCAGCGGCACCCAAACAATCATGGTCCCCACCAAGGGAAAGAAAGCAAAAACACCGGTCAGGAATCCCCATAAACCCCAGTCTTCCAGACCGAATATCCAATATCCCAGTGCAGCAAAAATCCCCTGAATAATACTGATGATGGGAATACCCAATGCATTGGCTTTGATCATCATCTTGGTTTCTACTGCAAGAATGTCTATGTTTTCTTCTTTTAATGGAATGACGTTATCGAGATATTTTTCAACTTCTCTCCCATGAATGAGCATATAATACAACAAAAAAAACATCAGTAGCATATTCACAAAAATATTGGTGGTGCTGTTGATAATCTGAGGAATAAAAGCAGAAAGTTTGATTGAAATGGCTTTGATGTTTTCCGGCGTAAGCAATGTAATACCAACACGCTGTTCAAAGTAAACTGAGGCCTCCTGAATGCCACTGATAATTTTTTGCTGATTGTCAGCAACTGAATGAATTTTAGGCAAAATCAGATAGATGATAAGATATATCGGAATGGCTATGAGAACAACATATGCGAGAATGAATAACAATGCAAGCAACCCTTTCTTCCAGTGATTTTTGTAGATGATGCCATAAAACAACGACCGGCTTAAGATATAGAGTGTAAGCGCTCCCAGCAGACCGGGTATAAACATAGTCAGTTCAGAAACCAGCAACACGGCGATAGTAATAATCAGCAGCAATACAAACACCTGCCGTATTCTTTCATTGTATATTTTCTGTGTCATCGGGAATCATTAAAGTAAATTAATCCTGCCACACCGATACCCCCTCGCTGCAGTTGGAACAGATGTCAATATTCTTTCTGCTCTTCATCAATTCAGATCTGAACTGTTTGTAATTGCTGTTGTACCAGATATTTTTGAAAGATTCATTTTTCAAATTACCGAGTTGATGCATGGCATCCTTATCAAAGCAACAAGGCACTACCAGGCCATCCCAGGTAATCACATTCGCGTGCCACAATTTCCAGCAGCGATTAGCCAATTTGTTTTTCGGACGATAAGTGCCATCGGGATTTTTTTTGTAGCGACTGAATTTGTCTATTGTAGGAATCAGTTGATTGGGATCGGTTTCATAATCATATACCTGCGCCGTCTTAAATCGCACTTCATCTACGCCAATCTCTTTTGCCAATTGTTTAATCTCTTCAATCTGATGCTCATTGGGCTTTACCACCAGAAACTGAAAAAATACAAAAGGCGTTTTGCTCTTCAGCTCTTCTCTCCATTTAATGATGTTCTTGGCCCCCTGAATCACCTTATCCAGATTGCCGCCCACACGGTATTGCTTGTATACATCTTGCGTAGTACCATCGATTGAAATAATCAACCGATCCAAACCGCTTTCTACCGTTTTTTTTGCCGCCTCATCGGTGAGATAATGCGCATTGGTAGAAGTAGCCGTATAAATTTTTTTTGAAGAAGCATATTTTACCATATCTAAAAAATCGGGATTAAGGTACGGCTCTCCCTGAAAATAAAAAATGAGATAAAGCAGGTGCTGATGGATATCATCAATCGTCTCTCTGAAAAAATCTTTTTGTAACATACCTGTGGGGCGGGAAAAAGACCTTAAGCCGCTAGGGCATTCCGGACAGCGTAGGTTGCAACTGGTAGTAGGCTCAAAAGAAATCGACACCGGCAAGCCCCACTGAACAGGTTTGTTTGTAAAACGGCTCAAATGAAAACTGCTGTATACTTTAAAAGCATTCCAAAGTCTGCGTACAGTCAACTTGGAAGCCAGATTCAGCGCATCATTATAATTAAAGCCGGGCATGGCACAAATTTACTGTTATTTATGGTACAAGAACTGTCCGGCTAAAAACAACACATACAATTGATGAATCGGTTAAAACATTGAACAGATATCGATATTTTGGAAAAATATATTCAACTTTATACAATCAAATACGGCAACCGAATTAATAAACATGCGCCTTTTACTCTTTTTTTTGATTATCGGACTCACCGCAAGCGGTCAAATGAAAGACAGCTGGGCGGAACATACCTCCATCGCCGAATTGGAAGCCCGGGCGCACAGCAGAATGATGAACAGAGGATTGGGATCGGCGGCATCCAATAATTTCAACATACACCATTACAGATGCGAGTGGGAAGTCGACCCAGCAATCAGATACATAAAGGGAAAAGTGACTCCCGGATTTATCATTTCAGGAACCACCGGCAATATTTCTCTCGATTTGGACAACCAACTTAAAGTTGACAGCATCATACACAGAAATAAAAAAATCGGATTTACTCAACTCAATAATGTTTTAAAAATACAGTTTGATGAGGTGATGAATGCGGGCGTTAAAGATTCCGTTTCGATTTACTATAAAGGCATTCCTCCCAATAACGGTTTTGGTTCTTTCATACAGGATAAACATGCAGGCGTTCCCGTTATGTGGACGTTGAGTGAACCTTACGGAGCGAGGGACTGGTGGCCTTGTAAAAGCGGACTCGATGATAAGGCGGATTCAATAGACATTTATATCATTCATCCCTCAACATACAAAGCGGCCAGCAACGGTATGTTGCAATCCGAAACGCCCGCTGCCGGCAACAAAACCATTACCCACTGGAAACACCGCTATCCTATTGTCACCTACTGCATTTGTTTTGCCATAACCAACTACAGCGTATTCAATAGATCAGTAAAAATTGACAATACTGATTTGCCGATGGTTACCTATTGCTATCCTGAAAGCCAAGCTGATTTTGAAGCGGGTACACAAAACTGCCTGGATGCCATATCCTATTTCCATAAAACATTAGGCCCCTATCCTTTCATCAAAGAAAAATACGGACATGTGCAATTTGGCTGGGGTGGCGGCATGGAACATCAAACGTCTTCTTTCATGGTTAATACCAATGAAACGCTGACAGCGCATGAGCTCGCGCATCAATGGTATGGCAATATGGTCACCTGCGGTTCCTGGGAAGAACTCTGGCTGAATGAGGGCTTCGCCACTTATTTATCGAGGTTATATATGGAACAGAAATATCCTTCAGAAGCTGTGGCAAACAGAAGATCTGTTGTGGAGCAAATCACTTCCGAAACAAATGGGTCGGTAAAAGTAAGTGACACAAATAATGTAAACCGACTATTTGATTTCCGCCTGACTTACAACAAGGGCTCGTTTCTTTTAAACATGCTGAGATTAAAACTGGGTGATGATGCCTTTTTCAGTGCACTCAGGAATTATCTTGAAGACCCGAAACTAAAACATGGCTTTGCCAGAAATGCTGATTTGCAAAAACATCTTGAAGCAACAAGCAAACAATCTCTGACAAAATTTTTCGACCAATGGTATCGTGGAGAAGGATATCCTTCCTACAATATTGAATGGAGTTCAATAGGAAGCGGGAGTGTGCAATTTAAAGTCAAACAAACTACCTCTCATCCATCTGTAAGTTTTTTTGAAGTACCTGTTGAGTTGACGTTTAAAAATTCTACCCAGAGAAAAAAAATTCTGATCAATCCGAAGGTGAACAATGAGGCATTCATCAGAAACATCGGGTTTCTGCCGGATACGGTATTGGTGGATGCAGCTTATCAGATTATCAGCAAAGACAACACATCTAAAAAAATTGATGTAATAAACACCGGTAATCCTTCTGTAGAAGTATATCCCAATCCGATACAGAATCCGCTGAATGTGTATTTGCATGATTTTACCGGGAAGAATGCTACTATCAGAATTTACGGCAGTGATGGAAGGCTGGTGTATGCCAAAGATGTTGTGCTGATTGACGGAGCGGAGTATCTTCAAATTCCACTGAACCATCTGGCGAAAGGGAGATACATTATGAAAATAATTTCGGGGGAGATGGTGATCACCAAACAATTGATCAATTGAGTTGTCATAATCCTACTAATACTTAACTTACAGCCATGGGAATGGAAGATGAAACAAGGGATTTTCTGGTGTTGATTGCCAATACCATTTCCAAGGTGTTGCTTTGGATGATGGCCAATGTATTTTTTGGCATCTACATGGGCTGGGGATTTTTTGAAAATGTCCCCGACTGGAAAAACTGGTTGTATTATTTCTTGTTTGCCGGTTCTCTGTTTCTGTTGTTCTGGCATTTGAAAAAGAAATGGAAGATGTGAAGACCTATACTAGCCCACGGTTAAAACCGTGGGCTATTGATTAATTATCTAAACGACTAAACTCCTCAACATATAAACGCTTTCTGCTGCCGCCTCGTGTTTTCACGAGCGGCTCTTAACCCCTGAGCTGCCTAAATTTTATATTATTAAATAGCCATAATGAAATTTTCAATACCAACCGGGAATGATAATAAAGGCTATAACTTGTGACAAAAATTAAAAACAAAAAAAACACATGAAATGCCCATAGGATTCTGCTCATAACAACCGGGAATGACTATTCAGGGCATACCATGTGACAAAAATATAAAAGCTAAATAAACACATGAAATCATCAAACTAGTGTACATCAGAATATTGGCAATACAATCCATCAAAAGTTTTTTTAAATATTGGGAAATGATATATTTGTTATGATAAATATATTTCATCAAAAAATAACCCGAAACGTTAATTATAAAAACTGCGCCTTATCATCTAAAATGGCGGGATAGGCGCAATAAAACGAATAGGAGTTGCGGGTATATGCGAGTTAGCAGTAAGCTTAGACCGACAATCCGTAAAAAGAATACAAACAACCTGAATTTGTATTATCTGACAACTAATGTTTCTTGTGAATTTTGCACCATAATTTTAAAATCATAAGAAATGAATAAGACAATTTTAATTACAGGTGCAAG
>CANGYR010000013.1 GCA_947458275.1 Chitinophagaceae bacterium | reverse complement strand
GTTGAATCCTGTGGTGGAGCTGGGTAGTCCGAGGATAGACATACTGGAAGGGGAGTCGATTACGCTTAGAGGAATTGTATCAGGAACTAACAGTTATGTATGGACGCCCACGACGAACATGACGGGCTCAACGACATTGACACCGGTGGTGAATCCGCTGAACGATGTTACATATACATTGACAGCCACTACTACAGATGGTTGTGTGGCGAAAGACGAAGTGCTGATTGTTGTGCTCAATGAGCTGATTATCCCAAATATATTTTCCCCGAACGGAGATGGTGTCAATGATAGATTTGAGATAGAAAACATAGGTAAGTACAAGGATGCCACGGTGGATATTTTCAACCGCTATGGTCAGCGACTGATGCGGTATGTGGGCGGATACAACACGCCATGGGACGGGAGAGTAAATGGTAAGGATGTTCCGGTAGGAACGTATTTTTATGTCATCATCCCGAATGCAGGCAAGCGGAAAGTGGTATCGGGCAGCATCAGTATCGTTAGGTAGTTGAAGATGGTTTAATGTCGTTGAACCTTGAACGTTTAAACCAGCGCAGCGACTTATACCTTTTAACCATCGCACTGAACCGTCGGTTTTTCTTGATATTTTTTATAAATTACGAAACATTTTTCCTTAAATCAGTTTGGTACACTACCAATGAATAAATTCACCCTTTCCATATTGTTTTTTTTAATTGCTAAAATGGGTGTTGCCCAGTATAAGATGGATAATGGCAATAATGGTGGAACGAAGAATGTTTGTTCCGGTACTTTCCAAGACAAAGGAGGAACTGGCGGAAATTATTCAAATAATCAATCCGGTAAAATTACATTTTGTCCGGATCAGCCGGGTAAATTAATAAAACTTTCCTTTACTTCATTTGAAACACAAAGCACATTAACCGGATGCAATGATTACCTAGATATCTGGAATGCTCCTTCTGTGGGGGCTGCAAATACCCAGAATGATCGATTTTGTGGCCAAAGAGGACCATTTACTGTCATTTCAACAAGTACTGATGGATGTCTTTCTCTTCAGTTCATATCTGACGGATCAACAACAAACTCAGGATGGTCGGCAGATATTTCCTGCGTTACTCCGTGTGTTAATCCTATTGCAGTAATCAGCGACAACAGCACAGTTGATTTATGCAATAGTTCATCGTTAACTGTTTCTGTTGATGGAAGTAATTCTTCTGCTTCTGGTCCTGGCAGCACGATAAGTAAGTATGAATGGGACTGGGGAGATGGAACAACTTCATCTACTTCAAGCGCAAGCGGGAATCATACTTATTCTTCACCGGGTGTATATCTTATAAGATTGGTAGTGAGAAATAATAATTTTGGAGTTGATCCTCAAGGCTGCAGAAGTACCAATGCTGCTACAAAATTGATTAAAATAGCTGCAAATCCTGATTTTACAGGCACTACCGGCCCATCTGTCAATATCAATTGCGGATCGAGTGCTACAATTAATGGAAATGTAAAATCTCAGAGTAAAGTCCAACAAGTACCTGCGATAATATCAGGACTGGTTAAACTACCCGACGGGACAGGTGTAAGTTATACATCCAGCCTTGATTTTACAGGACTCTTTGCTTCCGGATCAAAAGTAACATCCAGTTGCTATCCGGCTGTAAAGTTTAGTTTGGAACATTCGTATTCTGAAGATTTATTAATTGAGCTGTTTTCCCCCTCCGGCAAATCAGTAAAATTATTTGAAAACATTACAAATGAGGATGGCGTAAACGGTTTATCAGTTTTCGGAACTTGTGTAAACGATAAAGATGATGGAGTTCCTGGGTGTACAGCTACTTACACTGTAGTAAACAATGGTGGGGTTAATTGGACTGCGAGTGGAGTAACTACTCGTTCAAATTCAACTTGCCCATCTTACAATGGTTCTTGTTTTACTAGTACATTCTTAGGTGATCCTGTTGTTTATTTCAAATCGCAATCATACAATTCTACTCAGCCCTTTTCTGTTTTAGATGGAACTGATTTAAACGGAATTTGGACGCTAAAAATTACCGATACAAGAATACAAGATGATGGTGTTTTAACTGATTGGTCTCTCGTATTCCCAACTTCTTGTTACACTCCTGCGGAGGACATTACCCCGAAAATAAATACTGCCGTCTGGGCACGTACATCCACCAGTGGTCCGGTTGTTCCTGCTCATTCATCTGTTTCTTTAGATGTTAGTAATCCAGGTCCGGATGCTTGCCCGACTTGTACGGGTAATAAACTATCCAATTCAATTCCTGTAGGTCCGTTTTTAACTGAGGGCTCCTATATTTATACATTGACTGCGACAGATGAAAATAGTTGTGTGTATTCAAAGGATGTTACTATTAATGTATCTGCCTGTCCACCTTGTCCCACTATCACAAATGCATCTACCGCTCAGTCTCTTTGTATTAATGGGAGTCTATCGCCTTTTTCAGTTACAACAACTGCCACAGATCCTAATTCTATTATTTTTAAATATTTTGACAATCCAAAAACCGGAGATGCTGTTTATACTGACTTAGGCGGTGTGATATTAAAAGCAGTTACACCTTCATCATCCACTGCTACCTATAATCCGGGTGATTTAGGTATAGTTGGTTCTTTACCAAATGTGTCGGGTAATTATTATGTTTATGCATTGTTGAGTTCATTGCCAATCGAATCAACTTGTCGTCCTTATCAGGAATTCAAAGTATTGGTAAAAGCAAAGGCGAATGCTCCGGCATTTGACCCGGTGCCGCCAGTATGTATCAATACTACTCCTTCGCCTGTGCTACCAGTCGTTTCTAAAGAGGGGATAAAGGGCAAATGGAGTCCTGCGACGGTGAGTACGCAGGCAAGCAATACCTATACATTTACTCCTGATGCGGACCAGTGTGCTGAATCAACCACACTGGTTGTTGATATTTTCCCGAATCCAATAGTGGAGCTGGGCGCACCGCAAATTAACATATTGTATGGTGAGTCGGTAACGCTAAGTGGCATAGTATCAGGTACTAACATTTACGAATGGACGCCAACAACGGATATGTCAGGCTCAAATACTTTAACACCTGTGGTAAATCCTACAAAAGATATTGTGTACACACTGACGGCAACCAATACAAATGGCTGTGTAGCAAAAGATTCTGTTAAGATTATTTTATTAACTGATTTGATAATTCCAAATGTGTTCTCTCCTAATGGCGATGGTGTCAATGACAAATTTGTTATAGTTAATCTTGATAAATACAAGGATGCTTCGGTTGAAATTTTTAATCGCTATGGCCAAAGTATTGTTCGCTATTACGGCAGCAACAACTCATGGGATGGTAAAGTAAATGGTAAAGATGCCGCAATGGGAACATATTTTTATATCATCAATCCGAATGCAGGCAACCAGAAAGTGATATCGGGAAGTATTTCTATCGTAAGATAGTTTTGCGCTTCGAGTGTTTGTGGATTTTGGTTTGTGGTTAACTGTTAAACCAGCGCAGCGATTTAAACTATTCGAACCAGCGCAGCGACTTAAACCATTATACCAGCGTAGCGATTTATCCGAAAAATAAATAAACATAAAACATATAATCATGGCACTAAATTTTACTCCCCAAAAAAAGACATTATTTATCATCCTTGTTACAATATTTGGATTGATGGTATCAACAATCAATTTGATTTTAACGAATACATCTGACAGATTGAGTTTGATTCTGAGGGCTGTTGCCGTTATTTTCTTTGCAGTTTTTTTGCTCACTTCCGTAAAAAAATATAGAAGTCAATAATCGTTAAGCTCTTAAACCCTTAAACGCAAAATCCATCAGCGAAGCTGATGGATTTTGTTTGTCGGGATGACTACCGGGAGTTCTAAATTTTTGGAGGATATTAATGTCATTTTATGCGCTAAATAAAATTCAAAATCTTTATTCCCATTTTTAATTAACTTGTATTGACAATTTGATTATTTATGTCGTAAGAAAATATACAGCCGACATATTTTGGTGGTATCGAAATGATAAGACAAGGCAATATTCAAAATGCACACCGTGAATGAAAAAGGAACAATTGAAAATATCCATCCGCTTTTTTAATGACCATGAGGTTCGCGCCATTTGGGACGATGAAAATTCCAAGTGGTGGTTTAGCGTGCTGGATATTGTAGGTGTGTTGAATGAAGAACCCGATTATACAAAAGTTCGTAACTATTGGAAATACCTTAAAGCCAAATTAAAGAAGGAGAACAATCAGTTGGTTAGTGGCACTACCCAACTGAAACTAACTGCGGCGGATGGCAAAAAGTACAAAACCGATACGTTGGATAGCGAGGGTATTATTGAGCTATCCAAAAGTTTTCCCAATAAGAAGGCAGCTAAGTTTTTAGACTGGTTTCTTTACAGCGATAACAGCATCGACGGACAAAGTAAGAAGAAAGCATATGCATTATTTGAAAGCAGTTTGATAAACGAATTTGAAGTCGGTACTACAAAGGGTTTACAACAAATACATGCTTATTTGTTTGGCGGCTTGTATGATTTTGCCGGCCAAATTAGAGAAAAAAATATTTCAAAAGGCGGTTATCGGTTTATGTATGCTCAGTACTTAAAGAGTACATTGAAGCAAATAGATGCCATGTCGCAAATCACACTGGAAGAAATAATCTTTAAGTATGCCGAAATGAATAAGGCTCATCCCTTTATGGAAGGTAATGGCCGAAGTACAAGAATATGGCTGGATATGATGCTAAAAAAACAACTAAAAAAATGTGTTGATTGGAGCAAAATAAAAAAGGAGAATTATATGAACGCTATGATTATTAGTACAGTCGATAGCAGTGTTTTAAAGCAACTGATAGCAGCCGCACTCACCAAAAAAATAAATGACAGAGAAATATTTATGAAAGGTATTGACTATTCTTATTACTACGAAGAATGATAAGCAAACTTTCGGCGACATTTAAAGTGGATGGCCAAATGAAGAGAAAACCTGTTCGCTTCGCTCACTTTTAGTTTTGCGTTTTAGTTTTTTGTGGTATTTCTAAACCTCTAAACAAGCTTTTGCGACTTAAACATTTAAACGCAAAATCCATCAGCGAAGCTGATGGATTTTTTTGTCGGGATGATTACCGGGAGTTCTGACTTTTTGGAGGAGGTAGAGACCATTATTAAATTTTGATAACAACTGCTCCAATTGGCAACCTATCCTTGTTAAAATATGATTGAACGATAGGAGTAAGTTTAGTAAGCTCCTCGTAAGTATTCATTTTTGCAGACAATACGAAAACAGTAATTGTATATTTCAGGAAATTTTGTTGATGTTGTAAATTCTTGTCAAATGTCAATAATGCATCAAAGTTATTTTCGATTAGAAGTTTAAGCAGCTCACCATTTTTTATTCCATTCCATGATTTTTCTCGTACGGTAAATACCTCATGAGCAATAAAATCCTGCTTAAGTCTTTTAGGGAGATTTTCATCAAGCAACAGCCGCATATAATTGGTCTAAATTTTTTGTATTGAGCAGTTTATTGGCATATTCCAATAAGGCAACGGCTTGTTCTTTAGTAACTGAAGGGAAGTCTTCCAAAAAGGCATCAATAGTAATGCCTGCTTCAAGATGATCAAATAATGTTTCTACTGGAACCCTTGTTCCCTTAAAAACAGTTTGACCGCCCAAAACTTCGATGTCAGTAGATATAATATCCTTTAAATCCATGAGTCTAAATTAAAGAAATTTATTGAAAAATGAAAGTAAAGTGTCAGTTCAGGATTGGATTAAAATCATAAAAAAAACAGAACACTGGTATGCTATTAGTAAACCTTGAGCTGTTTTTTGTTTGGCGTTTATCAAACCTTCAAACCAGCGAAGCGAATTAAACCCTTAAACGAAAAATCCACCAGCTGAGCTGATGGATTTTTTTTGTCGGGACGACTGGATTCGAACCAGCGACCACACGCCCCCCAGACGTGTGCGCTACCGGGCTGCGCTACGTCCCGATTAAGGGAAGGCAAAGTTAATGGCAAATCAACTATTTTCAAAATCATTGTCATTATTATCCATGGGGTTTAATAACTGTCGTCAGTAGTGGAATTCATCATGTATTTTAAATTGTACCCAATTATTTATCAATAAATACTTGCTGCCGTCCGATGCCTAATGTGCTGATAATAGATGATGAAAGTTCCATCAGAAAAGTACTTGCCGAACTTTTAAAATATGAAGGATATACAACAGAAGAAGCTTCGGAAGGAGATGAGGGACTGAAGAAATTCAGTCAGAAATCATTCGACGTAGTGTTGTGCGACATAAAGATGCCAAAAATGGATGGTATTGAGTTTCTTGAAAAAGCCCTGCAACTTAATCCTGATATACCCATTATTATCATCAGCGGTATGGGGAATATAGAAAAAGCTGTTGAAGCTGTCAAAAAAGGAGCGTATGACTATATCAGCAAACCTCCCGATTTAAATCGAATTCTTATCACTATCAGAAATGCTGCCGAAAAAAAGAATCTCGTTTCAGTCAATAAAATCCTCAAAAGAAAAGTGTCGCATGTACAGGAAATGATTGGGAATAGCGCTGCCATCAATAAAATAAAATCAACGATTGATAAGGTTGCTCAAACTGATGCTCGTGTGCTTATTACCGGTGAAAATGGGACAGGCAAAGAGTTAGTAGCCAGATGGATTCATGAAAAAAGCAGAAGGAGTCATTCTCCAATGATCGAGGTGAACTGTGCAGCTATTCCTTCCGAATTGATTGAAAGCGAGTTGTTTGGTCATGAAAAAGGATCATTTACCTCGGCACATAAACAACGAATCGGTAAATTTGAACAGGCCTCAGGCGGTACTTTATTTTTGGATGAAGTAGGTGATATGAGTTTGAATGCACAGGCCAAGGTGCTGCGTGCTTTACAGGAAGGAAAGATTACACGTGTGGGCGCTGACAAGGATGTTGATGTTGATGTAAGGGTAATTGCAGCTACCAATAAAAATCTACTCAAAGAAGTAAAAGAAAATAAATTCAGATTAGACCTTTATCATCGACTCGGTGTGATTATAATTCATGTTCCTTCCCTAAATGAAAGAAGAGAAGATATTCCGCAATTGACTGATTTTTTCATACAACAAATTTGCAGTGATTACGGACAGGCAAAAAAAAATATTGATGTACGCGCAGTTGAGACCCTGCAAAACCATAATTGGACCGGAAACATCAGAGAGCTGAGAAATGTTATAGAGAGATTGATTATTCTTTCCGGAAGTGTCATAACGCCTGAAGATGTGAGGAGTTATGTTTTTTATAATAATGGGCATGATTCAACTTTACTGGAAACTGAAATAACCACTAGTAGCTGACAGCTAGTTTCTCTATATATTTCTAAATTTTAGCAAATGATATTATTCCCGTTTATAAAATAACTTTTAATATGTCTTTTTTGATTGTTATTTTTGACTGAAAATAATAAGATTATGATTGGATGGTTGATATTTTTAGTAACTGCAGTATTGTGGCATGTGGGTTTGTATGGAATGTTTAAAAAAGCTGACATCGAAGGCTGGAAGGCTTTCATTCCTTTCTATAACACCTGGTGCATGGTGGAAAAAATGTCTCTGGGAAAGAAATGGTTTTTTCTTCAATTCATTCCTATTGTCGGTCAGTTTGTAACTATATGGATTGCCATAAAATTTGTTGAGCATTTTGGCCGTTTTGGTTTCTGGCATCATGCTGCAACTGCTCTGTTGCCTTTTGCATATTTCCCCTATCTGGGCTTTTCAAAAAATGAAAGATTTGCCGGAAAACTGGTGGTTGATAATTATAAAAAATCGGGAGCACGTGAATGGATAGACGCTGCTTTTTTTGCCATTGTTGCAGCAACAATCATACGTACGTTTATTTTTGAAGCATACACGATACCTACTCCTTCTATGGAGAAAACTTTATTGGTAAATGACTTTCTGTTTGTAAGCAAATTCAGCTACGGTCCGCGTCTGCCGAATACTCCATTGGCGATGCCTTTTGTACATCATACTATGCCAGTTACAGGAGGAAAGTCATATCTGGAATGGATAAAAATTCCTTATAAACGTTGGTTTGCCACTCCCGTAAAAAGAAACGATGTGGTGGTGTTTAATTTTCCTGTGAATGATACATTAATAAATGATGAAGTTAATTTTGGCAGCAGAGTTACCTACTATCAGGCAATACGAGAGTTGGGCTATGAAACCGTAATGCAGAATTATGGCGATATCATCATCACTCGTCCGGTTGACAAGAGAGAGAATTTTATTAAAAGATGTGTTGCCATAGCAGGTGATACACTTCAGGTAATCAACGGTATTGTTCATATCAACGGTAAACCACAAACTCTTTTTCCTCATTCAGAAAGATATTATATTCTTCAAATGCCTCCCAATGCAGAAGTTGACGCCGAATCATTGGAACAAATGGGAATCAAGATTCATGGCGGGGAGGAGATAGGAGATACAAGAGGAATTGACTTGCCCAATAGTGTACTGGTAAACATTACCAATGAAGAAAAAGCAAAACTGAAATTGCCTGCAGGATACAAGTTATCTCCATTTATTATGAAGCCCGATAATCAGCTGTTTCCTCATTACAGCAATGAATCCACTTGGTCGGCCGACAATTATGGTCCATTATGGATTCCGAAAAAGGGTAGTACGATTGCGCTGACCAATGAAAATCTGATTCGTTATCAGCGTTGTATTGAAGTATATGAGGGCAATAAATTTGAAAATATAAACGGACAAATTACAATCAATGGTCTGCCTGCTTCCAATTATACTTTTAAAATGAATTACTTCTGGATGATGGGAGACAACAGACACAATTCGCTGGATAGTCGTTACTGGGGCTTGGTTCCGGAAGATCACATTGTAGGCAAAGCATCCATGATTTGGTTCAGCTGGGAAGGAGGGCCAAGATGGAAAAGATTCTTTAATATGATAAAATAGTTTCAGAATTCATAAAATTTCAGTAAATTGTATAGATCCTCTTGCTAAAAGCGAGAGGATTTTTTATCTAAATTGTTTTTTATGAACATAGAAACTTATCAATTCGGTTACAGTGTATATGAATCATCTGATGAGCTTTCTTCGGAAGACAAATCGCTTTTAGACAAAGCCAGAGTAATCACTCAGAAAGCGTATGCGCCTTACAGTGAGTTTCATGTGGGTGCTGTTGCTTTGCTTAAAAACGGTGAATTCGTAAATGGCACTAATCAGGAAAATGCATCATATCCTGTATCGATATGTGCGGAAAGAACGTTGTTGTCCTCTGCAGCTATGCTGCATACCGATATACCAATTGATATAATGGCTATTGCATATCATAACCTAAATGGTAAAAGCGACAAGCCTGTTTCTCCCTGTGGAATGTGCCGACAGGCATTGCATGAATATTCTCAAAGAACCCATAGTCCCATTCGCTTGATATTAAGCGGCATGGAAGGAAAGGTTTTTATTATTGATCATTCAGATGATTTATTGCCTTTATCATTTGGCGGAGATGATTTGAAAACCAATTGATTTTGCCATTTTTTTTATCGTTCGTCCTGTGGTATATTTGAGACAGATTAATCACAATTAATCATTATGGACAAAACAGACATCAAGATTTTAAACATCCTGCAAAAAGATTGCATGATTTCTTATAAAGACATTGCTAATAAAATAGGATTGTCTTACAATCCCACGTATGAACGGATAAAAAAAATGGAAGAAGACGGCGTGATAAAAGCCCGTGTTACTCTTCTTAATCCGGCTAAAGTTGGATTGAAATTGCTGGTTTATTGTAATATTATATTGAAAGAACAATCCAAAAAAAGTTTGCTTGATTTTGAAAAAACTGTTGAAAAAATTCCCGAAGTGATAGAAGTGGTAAGTCTTTCAGGGATTTATGATTATATGATAAAGATTGTAACTACTGATATTGAAACTTACAACAACTTTATCATGAATAAAATTGCCAACATTCCGAATATCAGTCAGTATCATAGTAATATAGTTTTGTCAGTAGTAAAAGATACTACTGAATATCCGCTTAATTCAAAAGATTAGTAATTGTTTACTTTCGGGATATTTTTGATTCTTTTTTTAAAATCCTCCACAATAAATTCATTTTGTAGATTAGCTATACTTCCCTCATGAGTATATGGCATGGACGCTTCTCTCAACGGCTCATTGTTTTCGGTTTTATTGGCAATTATTTTGTAAGCATCTCTGAATGGAATGCCTGACATCACCAGTTTGTTTATAGCTTCAACGCTGAACAGGCAATCATATTTTTCATCATTCAGAATCTCTTTCCTGACTGTTATGTTTTCAAGCATCAACAGCAATATATCCAAGCATTCTTTCAAATCGAAAATGGAGGGAAAAAGACACTCTTTGGTAAGTTGTACATCACGGTGATAGCCGGATATCAGATTGGCAGTCAAAAGCGTCAATTGATTTGGAGTTGCCTGAATTTTATTGCATTTGGCCCTGATTAATTCAAAAACATCAGGGTTTTTTTTATGTGGCATGATGCTGCTTCCTGTTGTGCAGTTTGCAGGGAAAGAAATAAAGTCAAAATGCTGGTTTAAAAATAAACATATATCCATTGAGAACCTGCTTAAGGTAGAAGCAATTACGGATAGGCCATAAGCAACCATTCTTTCTGTTTTTCCTCTTGTCATTTGAGCATAAATTGAATTGACATTTAATGCATCGAATTTCATCAAATCTGTGGTCAGTGTTCTGTCTAAAGGGAAAGATGATCCGTATCCTGCACCTGATCCCAATGGATTTCGGTTTGCTGTATTGTAAGAAGCAATCAGCATCTCCACATCATCGCTCAGACTCTCCGCATAAGCAGCAAACCATAACCCGAAAGAAGAAGGCATAGCAAGTTGCATATGCGTGTATCCGGGCATTAGATCGTTTTTATGTTTCTCGCTGAGTTGAATGAGTTTGTCGAATAATGAGCTAACCTGTCTGGTAATTTCAATTATTTCATTTCTTAAAAATAATTTTATGTCAAGTATGGATTGGTCATTCCTGGATCTGCCTGTATGGATTTTTTTTCCTGCTTCGCCTATGTTTTTTGTCAGCATCATCTCAATTTGAGAATGCACATCTTCAATGCCTTCCTCAATTATAAAGCGACCTTTTTGTATCAGCTCAAGAATTTCATTTAATCCTGATTTTATTTCGGCGAATTCTTTTTTTGTAATCAATCCAACAGAGGACAACATTTCTGCATGAGCTAGAGATCCTATGACATCATATTTGGCAAGTATTGTATCCCAATGTTTGTCACTTCCTACGGTGAACTTTTCAATCCTTTTTTCTACATCTGAGCTATGAACATCTGAATCTTTTTGCCAAAGTTTCATAATATGGTGTTTAATGTGGATAATAGTTTAATGTATAGTTCTATTCCTGAATGAATTTCATCAATGTATATAAATTCATCTGCTGTATGCGATCTGGTTGAATCCCCCGGACCTATCTTGACTGTAGGGAAGCTCATCAGTGCCTGATCAGAGAGGGTAGAAGAACCAAAAAGTTCCATATTCAATTCCTTTGCAGCAATTAATACCGGATGTTCGGAAGAGATTTTTGAAGAGCTTAATCGCATCGATCTTGGTTTTATTTCACTCGATACATTGCTTTTTATAATTTCTAAAACTTCTTCATGACTGTACTCATCTGTTGTTCTTATATCAACTGTATAATTGCATATTTCAGGGATGATATTATGTTGGATGCCTGCATTTATCATACTGACAGACATTTTAACACGGCCCAATTGAATTGATTTTCTCGGGAAATCAAAAGTTTGAAACCATGTAATATCTTTTATTGCTTTATAAATGGCATTGTCACCCATGTCATGTGCCACATGTCCTGATTTTCCTTTTGCCAAACAGTCTATTACCAACAATCCCTTTTCAGCAACTGCCATTTGCATACAGGTTGGCTCGCCAACGATACCGAGGAAAATATCCCCTAATTCGGGTAAAACAAACTCAATGCCGTTCTGACCGGATATTTCTTCCTCTGCTGATGCGGCGATGATGATGTTGTACTTCAAATCATTTCTCTCATACAAATACAGGAAACAACTTATCAATGATACTAAAGCGCCTCCGGCATCGTTGCTTCCCAAACCGTATAATTTACCATCTTTTACTTCCGGATTAAAAGGGTCTAATGAATAGTGGCTGTTTGGTTTTACGGTATCATGGTGTGAGTTGAGCAGGATCGTAGGTTTGTTTTCGGAAAAGAATTTGTTTTTTGCCCATACATTGTTCTTCAATCTGTAGCAGGAGATATTGTATTGCTCAAAGTATTCCTGAATTATATCAGCAGTTTGGTCTTCATGTTTGCTGAATGAAGGGATAGCAATTAGTTTCTTTAGCAGAGTTATTGCACTGTCTTTTAAAATATCAATTGATGGTGAATCTTGTTCCATTGTCATTTTCTTGTAATGAATTTACCCGGGCATTGCATAAATTAATCTGCCTGACACCATTTTCCAAAGCCATAAAAATGTTTTCAAGTTTTGGTATCATTCCGTTTGCTATAATTCCCTTTTCTTTTAAATCTACATATTCATTTTTAGTTAATTGACTAATTACTGAATCGCTGTTTTCAACTGAATGTAATACTCCATTCTTTTCAAAACAGTAAATCAGATGAATATCATATAAATCACTTAAAGCCAACGAAATGGAGGAAGCTATAGTATCTGCATTGGTATTTAATAATCCATGTTGTTTGTTGTATGTAATGGATGATACAACAGGGATAATGCCCGTAGAAAATAAATCTTTGATAAAATTTACATTGATTGCTTCCGGTTCGATATCGCCAACAAATCCGTAGTCAATTTCAGTATGTATTCTTTTCGTTGCATGAATCAAATTTCCATCAGCTCCCGATAATCCTAATGCATTGACTTCAGTTGACTGAAGATAAGAGACAATTTTTTTATTGATTAGTCCCGCGTATACCATAACGGCAATATCAAGTGTTTCCTTATCAGTTATGCGTCTTCCATTTACCATATTTTGCGGGATGCCTAATTTGGTTGCAAGTTTAGTCGCAGCTTTTCCGCCACCATGTACCAATATTTTATAGCTATTAATAGCAGCAAACTTTTTCAGAAAATTGTATAGTTCTGCTTCATCGTCTATGACATGACCGCCTATTTTTACTATATACACCTTATCCTTCATTGGAAATAGATTCTATTATTTTTTTCAATACAATTTGTGTTGCGTAAATTCTGTTTTCAGCCTGGTGATGAATCAATGAAGTTTCACTGTCAAGTAATTCGTCTGTCAATTCAACATTTCTCCTTACAGGCAGACAATGCATTATTTTGGCGTTGTTTGTATTTTTTAATGACTCATTATTGAGCAGCCAGTTTTCATTTACAGGAAGAATTTTACCGTAATCTTGAAAAGATGACCAGTTTTTTACATAAACAAAATCAGCGTTTTCAAGTGCTTTTTGCTGATTGTATTCAATGTTTGCGCCTTCGGTAAATTGTTTATTCAGTTCATATCCCTCCGGATGTGTAATCGTTAAATTGTATCCGCAATGTAAAGTCCATTCAGAAAAGGAATTGGCCACTGCCTGTGGCAGCGGTTTAATATGTGGTGCCCAGGTAAGCACAATTTTAGGAGATTTATTTTTTTTGAATTCGGCAATGGTTATCATGTCTGCCAGACTTTGTAATGGATGCAGCGTTGCTGATTCCATACTGATAACCGGGACTTTTGAATATTTAATAAATTGCTGTAGAATCTTTTCCTCATAATCCAGTTCTCTGTTTTGCAGTCCCGGAAAACATCGTATAGCTAAAATATCACAGTAAATACCCAACATTGCAGCAGCATCTTTAATATGCTCTACTGAAGTATTGTTCATCACTGCGCCGTCTTCAAACTCAATTGACCATCCATCAGCACCGATATTTATAAGCATCACGTTTAATCCGAGATTCAATGCTGCCTTTTGAGTACTTAAGCGAGTTCGCAGGCTTGAATTGAAAAATACCAATCCAATGGACTTATTTTTACCAAGATGGAGATATTTTAATGGATTGCATTTTAACGATAATCCTTCTGAAATTAACTCAGCAGGATTATGCACATCCTTCACTGTGGTGAACTTTTTCAATTTTTAATGATTTCAGTTGTGAATCAAGTGCGTTGATGAATATATCTGCTTCTTTTTGTGTGATGCATAAAGGAGGCAATAGCCTGATGGTTTTTTTATCAGAAGCAAACCCGGTGAATATGCCATGATCAAACAGAAGATTTTTTCTTATTTGCTCGGCATTTTCATGAAATTCAATGCCAATCATTAAGCCTTTTCCTCTCACTTCTCTGATTTCCGGTCTTGTTTTTAAATAATCAGTGAGATACTTCCCCATTTCATTAGCATTTTTAATCAACTCTTCGTTATTTATAACATCAATCACAGATATCGCTGCTGCGCAGGCGAGGTAGGCGCCGCCAAATGTGGTGCCAAGCATTTCTTTCTTAGCAGCTATTGTAGGATCTATCATAACGCCGGCCACCGGAAAGCCATTACCCATTCCTTTTGCGACCGTTATAATATCCGGCTGTACCTCAGCCCACTGGTGAGCAAAAAATTTACCTGTTCTTCCAAAGCCTGATTGTATTTCATCCAGAATCATTAATGAACCATATTTGAGACATAATGCCTGTATTTTTTTTAGGAATTCAACATCAGGAACATGAATTCCACCTACACCCTGAATGCCCTCAATAATCACGGCAGATATGTTTTCATTCATGGCTGACTCCAGTTGTTCTGTATCATTAAGTGGCAGAAAAATGACATTTTCAGTTTGATTTACAGGAGCTACAATATTTTTATTATCGGTTGAGGCAACCGCCAAAGAGGTTCTTCCATGGAATGCACTTTTAAAAGCGATTATTTTTTTTCTTCCGTTGTAGAAGGAGGCGATTTTAAATGCGTTTTCATTTGCTTCCGCTCCTGAGTTGCACATGAATAAATTATAATTTTCATAGCCGGATATTTTTCCTAATTTTTTGGCTAATTCATGCTGGATGGGAATTTGTATAGAATTTGAGTAAAAGCCGATTTTATTTAACTGAGCAGAGATTGAATCTACATAATGTTTGTGTGTATGTCCTATTGAAATGACTGCATGGCCGCCATAAAAGTCGAGATATTCATTGCCATCATTATCCCAAAGTTTCAGACCCTCGGCTTTGACGATGTTGATATCAAAAATGGAGTATACGTCGAATGGTTTCATATTAAAATGCGGATGCTTTTAGTTTTAATCCGGTGTTTTCAGGAAGTCCCAAAACAATATTCATATTTTGTACAGCCTGACCTGAAGCGCCTTTTAATAAATTGTCAATGATGCTGACAATCATCAGACGGTCTTCATTTTTTTCAAGATACAGCAAGCATTTGTTGGTATTGACTACCTGTTTGAGGTCTATATTTTCATCGCTGACAAAAACAAAATCATGTTCATGATAATAATTCCTGTACAATTCTTTGATGTTGTCAATGCTTTCTGATATATGCAGACTTAAGCAGGCGAGTATTCCTCTTGTAAATGGACCTCTTTGAGGGAAAATTGAAATCGGATAATTGAATGCCGGTTGTAGTTTGCGAATGCTGTTTGATATTTCAGCAAGATGTTGATGTACAAAAGGTTTGTATACCGAAAGATTATTTTGTCTGTAGCTGAAATGGGATGTTTTGCTGAGTGATTGTCCGGCTCCCGTAGATCCGGTGGTGCACGAAATCGTAATCTCTGAGGAGAGTAGTTTCTTTTCGGCCAGAGGAAGCAATGCCAGTTGAATGCCTGTTGCGAAGCATCCGGGATTGGCAATATTTTGTGCTGATTGGATCAGTTTTCTGTTGAGTTCAGGAAGGCCGTAGATAAAAGGTCTTTCATGATTGGAATCTATTCTGAAGTCCTGACTCAGATCAATAATTTTTATGCTACTGTCAATTTGGTTTATTATCAGTTTTGATTCTCCATGGTTTAAACAAAGGAATATCAGATCTACATCATTATTCAGCTGGTCGGTAAATATCAGATTTGTGTCGCCATACAAATCTTTGTGCACATCCGTTATGGGTAATCCCGCATTGCTTTTACTGTGAGCAAAAGATATTTCAACGTTGGGATGATTTATCAAAATTCTGATAAGTTCACCACCGGTATATCCGGCCGCACCAATAATACCTGTTTTAAATTTAACCATTTATTGAAATATTATTTATTCTGTTATAAATGGATGTTTGTTGTCCGAATATTTTTGTAAATCCTTTTACGTCTTCTCCGTTCCAGGTATTATTCATTTCCCCATAGGTGCCAAATTTTGATGACATCAAATCATGTTCGCTATGAATGCCATTCAGAACAAAGCGATAGGGGTG
Organism: Chitinophagaceae bacterium; assembly: GCA_947458275.1. Lineage (GTDB taxonomy): Bacteria > Bacteroidota > Bacteroidia > Chitinophagales > Chitinophagaceae > Ferruginibacter. The sequence continues at coordinate 59,716 of CANGYR010000013.1, read as the reverse complement.
GAGCGTTACAAAAACTTTTCCGGTCACATTTTTCTGTGTGTCAGTCATAAAAGCTTCCAGATTTCGCATAACCGGATCAAGCATTTGTCCTTCATGCAACCAGTTGCCGTACCATAAAGCCAGTTGTTCTTTCCAGTACAATTGCCATTTTGTTAGCACATGTTTTTCCAGGAGATGATGTGCTTTAATTGTGATTAAGGGTGCAGCTGCTTCAAAGCCCACTCTGCCTTTTATTCCTATGATGGTGTCGCCCACGTGTATGTCTCTTCCGATGCCATAGGGCTGTGCTATTTCTTGCAGGTATTGAATACTTTTGACGGGATCATTAATTTGTATATTGTCAATATCTGTCAATTCTCCTTTAGTAAATGTCAGTGTGATATTGCGTGGTTCAACAGAAGTAATGGGAGTCGGCCATGCTTCATCGGGTATATTTTTTTCTGAGGTAAGCGTTTCTTCTCCACCGATGGAAGTGCCCCAGATTCCTTTATTAATGCTGTAGGCAGCTTTTTCGAAATTATAATTGATGTTATGTTCTTTCAAAAAAACTATTTCTTCATCCCTGCTTAGTTTCAAATCTCTTATAGGTGTAATAATGACAGCGTTTGGCATGATTTGATTAAAAATCATATCAAATCTAACCTGATCATTTCCCGCGCCTGTACTTCCATGAGCGATATGGCTGATGCCATTGGCTTTCGCATATTCTGCAATGGTAATGGCCTGAACGATTCTTTCGGCACTGACGCTCAGCGGGTAAGTGCAGTTTTTGAGAACATTTCCAAAAATCAGATACTTTATACAGTCATGATAAAATCTATCCACTACATCAATGCATTTAAATGAACTCACGCCCATTTCTTTGCTTCTCTTTTCCATTTGCGTGATCTCTTCCGAAGTGAATGCTCCGGTGTTGACGGTAAGCAAATGAACTTCATATTGCAATACTTTTGAAAGATATACGGCACAAAAGGTTGTGTCTAATCCGCCGCTGTATGCAAGTAGTAGTTTTTTCATTTTTGTTGATTTAGCATAAGCTCTTCGCTTGGTTGTTCTTTTTGTTTTTGATCATAGAGCATTGCTGTACAAAGACAATTTTTATATTGCTTGCTTTGTAAAATTTCGTAATTCACGCAGCTCTTGCATCCATTCCAGAATGCCTGATCGGTGGTTAGTTCGGAATAGGTAACCGGTTCATATCCCAGAGCGGAATTGATTTTCATCACTGCCAGTCCGGTAGTCAGGCCAAAAATTTTTGCATGGGGATATTTGGTTTGGGATAACTCAAATATTTTCTTTTTGATTTCCTTTGCCAGTCCCTTGTTTCTGAATTCTTTGGAGACAATCAATCCTGAATTGGCGACATATTCTCCTGATTGCCAGGTTTCAATGTAGCAGAAGCCGGCCCATTGTCCTTGTTTTGAAAATGCGATGACTGCTTTGCCTTCAAGTATCTTTTGCTTGATGTAGTCTTCTGAGCGTTTTGCGATACCGGTGCCGCGAATTTTTGCGGAGGATTCAATTTCTGCGCAAATGACAGAAGCGAATTGAATATGCTGTTCGTTAGCGAATAAAAGAGTGAAATCTGCCATAATAATCTGTAAAAATAGTATAAATTAGATAAAATATCTGAAAAAATTATTCACGGCAGATAAATAAATGATTGGAGTGGATTGCCTGGTTTCGCTCATGAACCCTTATTGGCACAATGATTTCATGATTCCATGTAAATCTTGGCCGGTGTGGTTATTGAAAGATGTAGTTGTCTTTCTCAGCATAATATGCGGCTTAAATAGCCAATAACCTCCGCAAAATCAAATATACATTCAAATTATGCGGAGATTAAGGTGCATATTCTCCGCAAGTATTACAAATTAAATACAAGTTATAAATTTAGCCTAGTTTTCAATTTCGCTTACAACCATCCCTTTATTTCACCAGTCATTCTTAATGAACTCGAAAATAAGTATTGGTGATTGCAGGAAATGAAAAATTGCGGACAGAATTTCGTAGTGGAAAATATTGATATTTTCTTTTTATCCTCACCTCAACAGCTTCCAAAAATGATCATGTACATAATTTCTAAACTCCTCTGACCCTACAATTTTTATATCCTCCAGAAAGCCTAAAACAAATCTTGTGATAGGCTTGAGGTCATTTACTGTTGCTTTAAAATGATATAGCTTCTTCTTTGGGTCTAATTTGATTAAACCTGCGGTCATGGGATATTCTTCTTTCAATAACATGGCAGTTCTCAAAGAAAGCAATAATTCAATGTCATAATTTTTATTGGTGGCAGAAAAACCAAAAGCATCGGGACTTTTGTATTTGTGTTTAGGAGTATGTTTGAAAGTTGTTTTTTTAATTTCTACACCGGAGATACGGTCAATATTAAAGTATTTATTTTTTCCCGTTTTTACTTCATAAGCAGCAAGGCTTTGAAAATCATCTGTGAATTTGATTGGTTCTACTAGTCTGTCACTTATCGCATTTGAATTGAAACTGTGGTATTTTTTTAACACCACCTGTTTTTGGGTTTGTATGGCCAGTGACAGATTTTCAATGATTTTACCTAAATGAGCCTTTAATATCTGCTGCGCATTGAGTTGTGTTTCAGAGTTGATGTATATCTTTTTGAGTATGGAGTCCTTAAGCGGATGGTTCTTTGCAATTGTCATCAGCAAGCTTTTCATCAGTGCAATTTCCTCTTCACTTAAATGCAAGTCGGATATTTCATCTTTGGAACTGATAAACACATGGCTGTGCTCACTTCTTTGAATATCAAACCCAATTTCAGAGAGTAAATCCAGGTATCTGTAAATTGTTCTTTCAGTGCTGTCCAGCAGTGTAGCAAGTTGTCTAATGCTTTTAGCCGGTGGTGCTTTAAGGGTTCTTATCAATTGAAGTACCCTTAAAATTTTGTTTTGGTTGTACATGGGGTAGAAATATTGCGACAATTTAGGTCAAAAATTCATATATCTTTTTCAATTGACCTTAGTTGTCAAAGAAACTATTGATGTTTGCCGGAAATAATTACCCAAATGAAAAAACTAATTTTATTTATTGCCATTTGCGTTTCTTTAATGTCATGTACTAAAGAACAATTAGGATTCAAATGCAATTGCGGGAAAGTGTTGTCAGATGATGTTTCCACGTACAGTGTTGTAATCAGAAACAACTGCTCCAACAATGAGAAAAGATTTTATCTCCAACCCGGCGATTGGATGGATGCATTTGTAGGAAGTGAATATTGTATCACAAATGTGGATAGATGGTAGTTTACATCTTTGGTTAATTGTCTTTAATAGATTGGTTCGTTTTTAATCCGTTACCCTATTTTTAATCTTTTTTGCCAATCAATTAATCTCCTATAAATTTGATGAGAACAACCGTTCCGTCCAATGAACTTCAAATCACTCATATCCATAGTAAATTCCTGGAAGGATTTTAAAAACGTACTTGAGCCACTGAGCAAACTGGAAAAGGGTAAAGCCTTTGAAGAGCTGACAAAACACTTTTTGATTTGTAAAACCACCTACAACAACAAGCTCAAAAATGTATGGCTTCAGAAGGAAATCCCACCTTCGGTAATTAAAAAACTAAATCTCCCATCTAATGACCAAGGCATTGATTTAATTGCCGAGACAAATGACGGTTCCTACTGGGCCATTCAATGCAAGTATTTGCAGGAAGAAGACAACCGCTTATCTCATCGGACTATTTCAACATTCACCTCTTTAAGTACGGGAATAGCTAAAAATATTTCCTACTGCCTGGTAGCCACCACTGCCGATGATTATGCCAAGATTTACAAAGGCAATAAAAACATAGGATTCATCAACGCAGATGAGTGGAATAAACTTGATAAAGAATTCTTTACCGATGTAAGAACAGCTCTAGCCGGAAAAGAAGTCAAATACAAGCCATATAAACCTAAAAAGCATCAGATTAAAGCCATTAAGGAAGCCAAGAAGTATTTTATTGAGGAAAAGCGTACAAAAGGTAAACTGGTATTTCCATGCGGTGCGGGTAAAAGTCTGACCGGCTACTGGCTGAAAAAAGAACTTAAAGCGAACAGCACCATTGTGGCTGTTCCTTCTCTTTCTCTGGTAAAACAAACATTGGAGGTTTATCTACGGGAGTCTGTTGCCAATAAAGACAAAATTGAGTGGCTATGTGTTTGTAGCGATGAGGGGATTGGTAAGAATGATGATGTGGTGGTAAATACCAACGAAATTGGGGTACCCTGTATTACCGATAAAAAATACATTGCTGATTGGCTGAAAACCAACAAGAATAAAAAGACTGTCATCTTTACCACCTATCAATCCGGGAAAACCATTGCAGATGCGTGCAAAATGGCTAAGGCCAAGTTTGACCTGGGTATTATGGATGAAGCTCATAAGACCGTAGGTAACCAGGATAAGCTGTTCAGCCATTTGTTGTTTGACAAAAACATCCAAATAGCCAAGCGTATTTTCATGACGGCAACAGAGCGAAGGTATGCCGGCTCATCAGACAACATCCTCAGTATGGATGATGAGCATATCTATGGTGACACGTTTACACAGATGCCTTTTAAGGAAGCAATCAGTGAAGGGATATTGTCGGATTACAAAATCATCACACTGTTCATATCAGATAAAGAGGTAAAGGAGATTATACAAAAGAATGCGTTTGTAAAGCCCGAGGGAAAAGAATGGGATAAAGAAACAGAAGCTAGAACACTGGCATCATTGATAGCATTAAGAAAAGCCATGCAGCAGTTTCCTATACATCATGCGGTGACTTTTCATTCCAGTATTAAAAAGGCGGAAGCATTTGAAAAAAGCCAGGCTGTTTTTTCAGAGGCATTCCCAAGGTTTAAAAAAGTAGATTCATTTCATGTTTCCGGTTCTATGCCTACTTCTGTGAGAAGTAAAGTGGTGGATGAGTTTGCAGCATCTCAAAAAGGTATTATCACAAATGCCAAATGTTTGACAGAGGGTGTGGATGTGCCCAATATAGATTGCGTATTGTTTGCCGACCCCAGAAAGAGTACCGTTGATATTGTACAAGCAGTAGGCAGGGCATTGCGTAAGAAAGAGGGCAAACAATTTGGGTATGTCGTTCTGCCGGTATTTACAAAGTCCAAAACAAAAGAAGAGATTATTGAGAGTGCGGAGTTCAAGGAAATACTGAGCACGTTGAGGGCACTGGCTTCCAACGATGAACGTATCATTGAGTTTTTCAGAGATAAGAGTAAGAAAGAGAAAACGAGTTCCTCGTCCAAAGATGAGTTGGTGCAGTTTGATATTGATGAAAACATCATTGAAACCATCAGCGAAAAGGATTTGATGAGCACATTGCAACTGAAAGCATGGGATAAACTGGCAAAACTCAGTTGGATGCCGTTTGAAGAAGCTAGGGAGTATGTGAGAAAACTTGAATTAAAGTCAATCAAAGAATGGTTAATATATGCGAGATCAAATAAAAAACCATTTGACATACCTACATTCCCAAACGAATTATATAGAGAAAATTGGAAGGGGTTTGGTGATTTTTTAGGAACCGAAATTATAGCAACGCAAAATAGAGTTTATTTAGATTTTGAAAAAGCAAGGGAATTCATCAAGCAAAAAAGCATTAAATCTACTGCTGAATGGAAAATGTTTTGCAAATCAGAAGAAAAACCAAAGAATATACCAGCAGCTCCTGATCAAATATATAAAAATAAAGGATGGACAAGTTGGGGAGATTTTTTAGGACACGATTATATAGCTTCTTTTGATAAGTCTCGTAGTTCTTTTATTAAAGCGAGGGAATTAGCAAGAGGTTTAAAACTAAATAATGTAAGCGAGTGGAATTTATATTGGAAAAATAATGTGAGAGATAAAGCGATTCTACCATCAAACCCACAGATTACCTTTAAAAAATATTGGAAAGGATGGGGTGACTTTCTTGGGACAGGCAATGAGTCAATGAAATCTAAAAAATTTTTAACTTTTGAAGATGCAAAAAAAATTGTACTAAGACTAAAAATAAAATCTACCAACGATTGGAGAGAATTAATAAAATCTAATAAGATTCCAAATAATATACCATACTCACCAGATTTGATATATAAAAATAGTGGCTGGATAAATTGGGGAGATTTTTTAGGAAATAATATAATAGCTCCACAAAATATTGTTTATCGTAAATTTTCTGAGGCTAGAATATTTGCCAGGAAATTAAAATTGAAGTCAATAAATGAATGGAATGCTTTTGTTAAATCAGGTGAAAAACCAAATGACTTGCCCAATGCCCCACATTTATGTAAGCAATATAAAGATGAAGGCTGGATAAGCTGGGGCGATTTTTTGGGTACAGGCAATATTGCTAGTTTCAATAAAGAATATAGAAATTTTAAAGAAGCGAAATCTTTTGTCAGGGCATTAAATTTAAAATCTTTTGCAGATTGGGTAAGATATTGCAAATCAGGTAAAAAGCCGGAAGATATTCCATATCATCCTGAAAGAACTTACAAAAAAGATTGGAAAGGATTTGAGGATTTTATTGGATATCAGTATAACATTGATTTTGTCAGCTATAATGAAGCAAGAGACTATGCCAGAAAATTAAATTTAAACACAACGGGATGGAGAGATCTCGTAGCTTCGGGAAAAAAGCCTAAAAATATTCCTTCTAATCCCGATAAAACATATAAGGATAAAGGTTGGAAAGGCTGGAAAGATTTTTTGGGTGATAATGATATAAGGAAGCCAAATAAATATTTTATTTCTTTCGATGAGGCAAAAGTATGGTTTAGAAAAAATAAAATCAAATCTGTAAAAGATTGGCTTGATTACATTAAAAATAATAGAAGATTGGATTTTATACCTTACAAGCCTCATGAAGCTTATAAAAACAAAGGCTGGGCTGGCTGGGCTGATTTTTTGGGGAATAAAAATTATATGAATGTAGATTATTTAGATTTTGAGTCGGCTAAAAAAAATGTAAAAAAAATGAAGCTAAATAGCCTCAAAGAATGGCAAAGTTTTGCAAAAACCAAATTAAGGCCTGCTAACCTTCCTTCAAATCCACAAAGAACTTATAAAAAAGAATGGAAAGGCTGGACGGATTTTTTGGGAAAGGAGGAGAAGCCTTCAAAGAAATCAATCAAAAGATAATACCATAAAATTGTCAATGAGATACAGCACAATATCATTCTTACTCATTGTTTTTCTTCTATTTTCCTGTACAGGTAATGATGATGCTGGCGGCACTTATGTAAAACCATCGATAGATTACAAAGGTCGATTCAGAAAAGGATATGTTCGTAAACCTGTAAGCACCGATAAAAACGCCATTAAAAATCAGAACCGCTCCAAGTATTACTACGAAACAAGGGGGAAGTATAGGAAACGGAAGAAGAAATAAATCTAAACCGTCTAATTGAAAGACATTAAACTTACATTAAACGAACAGATAAATAACGAAAATGGAAATAATACTGTCACTTATAATCGGACTTGTAACCGGAGGACTAATCGGTTACTTTATTTTTAAATTGACGTTGCAAAAAAGTTTTGTTCCAAAAGCTGATTTTGACTTGGCAGAGGAAAAAATCGTTCACAAGCAATCAACCACTTAATTGTAAAAGAATACATGAATGAATATTACGGTCATGTAATGTAAATAAATATTATGAGCAAGAAAAACGATATTAAATTATTTGAACAAAAACAAGTCAGAACATTGTGGGATGAAGAAAAAGAAAAATGGTTTTTATCCATTGTAGATGTCATTGCTGTCTTGACCGAAAGTCCGAATCCTAGAAAGTACTGGAGTGTACTGAAAACAAGGCTAAAAGCAGAAGGAAGTCAGTTGGCTACAAATTGTAGTCAACTGAAAATGAAATCCGCTGATGGCAAATATTATCTTACCGATGTAGCCGATACAGAACAGTTATTTCGTTTAATCCAATCCATTCCATCACCTAAAGCTGAACCGTTTAAATTATGGTTGGCAAAAGTAGCTTCAGAGCGGCTGGATGAAATGCAAGACCCGGAATTGAGCATAGACAGAGCTTTGGAACAATATATGAAATTAGGTTATTCTGAAAAATGGATTAACCAGCGATTGAAAAGTATTGAGATTCGCAAAGAACTAACGGATGAATGGAAGAAAAGAGGATTAAAAGAAGGTGTGCAATTTGCAACACTCACCGATATTATCACTAAGGCATGGTCTGATAAGACTACCAAAGAATATAAAATACTCAAAGGGTTGAAAAAAGAAAACCTAAGAGATAATATGACCAATACTGAATTGATTTTGAGTATGCTGGCCGAGGCATCGACAAAAGACATTTCAGAAGCAACAAAGCCCACCTCTTTTGAGGGTAGTAAGAAAGTGGCAAAACAGGGTGGTAATGTTGCCCGGGTTGCTTTAAAAGAATTAGAATCTAAAACAGGAAAAAAGGTCGTATCTCCTTTGAATGCAAAAAATTTATTAAGTAAACATGAGCCGGTTGTAACTAAAAAGATCAACCTTCCCAAAAAGAAAAAATAAATGTCTAATACACTTCAATTCGAAAGAAATACCAAAGCCCTGCTTGACGACTTAAAAAGCGTCTGTGCCACTGCCCACTTAAAGCCACTCATAAAAAAACCCACACAATTGAGTGGGTTTTTTGCTTCGTTTGCGGAGAGAGAGGGATTCGAACCCCCGGACCTGTAACAGTCAACGGTTTTCAAGACCGCCGCATTCGACCGCTCTGCCATCTCTCCGTGGCAAAAGTAAGATTTTCAGTCATTTGTAACAAAATAAAAGAGAATAATTTGAGGTTTTTTTAAAAAAACATCTACCTGATAAACTTTAAAAATTATTATCTGTTATCATTTTCTGTAATAATAAACGAGTAATGATGTCATTAATTGGTATGATAAATTGCATTCTAATTCGTTTTTACTGACAATATCTTTATGCGCTTAAACAGGTTGTTTCTATGAAATTTCAAAGCGGAGAAAAAGTGCTGTTGCTCGATACCGAATTCAAACCCGCAGGCAGCGCTGTTGTTTGTCAATATGAAGAATATTCAAAAAAATATGTAGTTGAATATATCTATCCGGATGGCGAAAAAGCCGATAAATTATTCATTCCCGAAGAAAGACTGCTCAGTCTGACTGAAAATGAATAGTCGTTTTAAAAGACGCCCATAAACTGCTCTTTTATTGACTATTTTTGCAGGAATGACTCATTTAGCTTCACTCAACAAATATTTCTGGAAATACAAATGGCGGCTGTTACTGGGTATTTTATTCATTTTTCTAACCAACTATTTTAGAATTCTTTCACCACAACTTACCGGTTATGTAGTAAATACGGTAGTGCAAACCATTCAATCCGGTGTTGAGAATATCCACACAGATGATTCGCATTACAAAGGATATGATCTGCTTGTAAGAATCATTATTATAAAATTCAACCAATTTAGTTTCAGGGATAAGATATTTTATACCGGTATTATATTGATAGCCCTCGCCATCATCAGTGGATTGTTTATGTTTTTAATGAGGCAGTCAATTATTGTAATGAGCCGTCTGATTGAGTTTGATCAGAAAAATGAGGTCTATCGTCATTATCAACAACTAGATATCGGGTTTTACAAAACGCACCAGACTGGGGATCTGATGAATCGCATCTCAGAAGATGTGAGCAGGGTTCGGATGTATACCGGTCCTGCTGTGATGTATTTTATCAATCTGGCAGTTATCATTGGATTCAGCGTATATTTCATGCTTCGTTCTGATGTCAAACTCACTTTGGTAGCATTATGTCCACTTCCATTGCTGGCAATTACTATTTTTTGGGTAAATACGCTCATCAATAGAAAAAGCGAACGTATCCAGGCATTGCTCAGTGATTTAACTACCAACGCACAGGAATCATATTCGGGGATCAGAGTGATTAAATCTTTTGTGCAGGAAAAAGCTATGCTCGGCTTCTTTAAAAAAAATGCGGAGGAGTATAAAAAAAATGCATTGAGTCTCTCTAAAACAGAAGCTATTTATTTTCCCAGCATGGCCTTGTTGATAGGGTTGAGCACATTGATTACAATTCTTGTCGGTGGAATGGATGTCGTCAATCAGGTGCCCGGCGCCAATGTAGGTAAAATAGCAGAGTTTGTTATGTATATTCAGATGCTTACATTTCCTGTAAGCGCTATCGGATGGACGGCAAGTATGACACAACGTGCATCAGCATCACAGAAACGCATAAACGAATTTCTACTAACTGCTCCTGTTATACAGGAACCTTTAAATCCTGTAGAGGTGGATTTTAAGGGTAATATTGAATTTAAAAACACAGGATTTGTCTATGCGCACACCGGCATTAAAGCAATCAATGATTTTTCACTGAAACTTTCAAAAGGAGAAAAAATTGCCATCGTGGGTAAAACAGGCTCCGGGAAAACTACCCTTGCCCAATTGCTCCTAAGAATGTACGATCCCACAGAAGGCGAGTTGCTTTTTGAGGGGGTGCCTTCGGATAAAATTTCTTTACAACAACTCCGTTCATCCATCAGTTATGTTCCCCAGGATGTTTTCTTATTCAGTGAATCCATCAGAAACAACATCAGTTTCGGGAATAATGATGCCTCAGAGGAAGAAATTCAAATTGCTGCAAAAAATGCAGGTATTTATGATGAGATTATGTCTTTTGAAAATGGATTCAATACCATAGTGGGGGAAAGGGGAGTAACGCTTAGCGGGGGGCAAAAACAACGCATATCAATCGCACGGGCCATCTTGAAAAATCCTCAAATTGTCATTTTTGATGATTGCCTGAGTGCGGTTGACAGTAAAACAGAGAATTTGATAATCAATCATTTAAATCAATATTTGACTGAAAAAACCGCCATCATCATCACACATAGGATTTTTTCATTATTCAAATTTGATCGTATTATTGTGATGCAGGAAGGCAAAATAGCGGAGTCCGGTACCCACGAATCATTGATGTTGCAACAAGGTCTGTATTATGAAATGTTTAAACTTCAACAGGAAATGGACGAAAATTAACCCGAAAATATTCTTATAACTGTAATCTTCTTTTATTTTGTTATATCAAAAACAAATTTATCTTTGTCAGGTCTATTTAAGACATGATTTATAAACCAAATTTTTAAAAAGTGGCGTACGAAAACAATGAAAAGAAAGCGGATAGTGTTTACAGCATCCGCGTAAAAGCAGGAAAGCGCAGAACTTATTTCTTTGATGTAAGAGAAACGCGCGGAAATGATTTTTATGTAACGATTACAGAAAGTCGTAAACGTTTTGATTCAGACGGATATGACAGACACAAAATTTTTCTGTACAAGGAAGATTTCAACAAATTCATAAAAGGACTCAGTGAGACAATTGACCATGTAAAAACTGAATTGATGCCTGATTTTGATTTTGATGCATTCAATCATGATACACCTTATGAAGGAGACGAGTCTGTTGCTGCCGGAACAGTTCCTGAAAGTCCTTCACCTTCCGTAAGTGAAAGTACTCCTCCTGCAAGTCCTAGCAGTGAACCAACTTCATCTGCCGACAATGGTTTTGGCGAGGAAGTTGACAAATGGTAGTGAGCATACATAGGTAGAAACTAACCAAAAAAGCCTTCTTTAAAGAAGGCTTTTTGATTAATACAAAAGTGCCAGAATCTAACCCCTCATTTTTTTGTAGGCATTGATCAGTCCATTGGTAGAATCATCATGAGATGAAATAGCATCATTGTTTTGCAGTTCCGGAAGAATATTTCCTGCAAGTATCTTTCCTAATTCAACACCCCATTGATCGAAACTGTATATGTTCCAGATAATTCCCTGAACAAAAATTTTATGTTCATATGATGCAATGAGTTGTCCGAGTGTGTAAGGAGTAATTTTCTTTACAAGGAAAGAGTTGGTAGGTCTGTTGCCTTCAAATACTCTAAATGGATTATCATGTTCCGTTCCTTTCATCAGTGCTTCCGTCTGTGCAAAATAGTTGCTCAGCAATTTTACCTGATGATCACCGATTGGATTGTGAGAATTTGCGGCAACTATGAAGTCGCAGGGTATTAACTGGGTTCCCTGATGAATCAGTTGATAGAAAGCATGCTGTCCGTTTGTACCGGGTTCCCCCCAAATTACAGGTCCTGTCTGATAATTAACTTTATTCCCGTTGCGGTCTACATACTTCCCGTTACTCTCCATATTGCCTTGTTGAAAATAAGCAGCAAAGCGATGCAGGTATTGATCATAGGGAAGGATTGCCTCGGTAGGAGCGTTGTAGAAATTTCTGTACCAGATACCAATCAGGGCCATCAATACAGGAATGTTTTTTTCGAAAGATTCATTTTTGAAATGTTCATCGATACTATTGGCACCCTTGAGTAATTGTTCAAAATTTTGATACCCAATGGTCAGGGCTATTGATAAACCGATGGCGCTCCAAAGACTGTATCTGCCTCCAACCCAGTCCCAGAAGACAAACATATTGGCGGGGTCAATCCCGAATTTTTTCACTTCTTCGCTGTTGGTACTCAAAGCAACAAAATGCAGTGCAATGTCTTTTTCAGCAGCTCCGGATTTTAAAAACCACTCACGGGCAGTATGCGCATTGGTCATGGTCTCCTGAGTAGTAAAAGTCTTACTGGCAATCAGAAATAAAGTCTCATCAGCATTCACTTTTTTAAGTGTTTCTGCAATATGTGTACCATCTACATTGCTGACAAAATATGTCTCAATCCCTTCAATACGATAAGGAACCAATGCTTCTGTGACCATCACGGGCCCCAAATCGCTGCCCCCGATGCCAATGTTTACAATGTAACGGATTTCCTTTTCGGTATAACCTTTCCATGTTCCATTGTGCACTTTATCGGAAAAGGTTTTCATCTGTTGAAGTACTTTAGATACTTCCGGCATTACATCCTTTCCTTCTGTCAGCAGAGGTTTTCCTGAAAAATTCCTGAGCGCCGTATGTAAAACAGCTCTGTTCTCTGTCTCATTTATTTTTTCTCCGCCAAACATGGCATTGATGGCATCTTTCAAGCCACAATCGTTGGCAAGTTGTAACAGAAGCTGGATGGTTTCAGTGCTTATATTATTTTTAGAGTAATCAAACAGAATATCTTCCAGTACAATGGAATATTTACTGAATCGGTCTTTTTCGGTTTCAAATAAATTTTTAATGGTTGTTCCTTTTACTGCTTCAAAATGTGATTGAAGCGCTTTCCAGGATGGGGTAGAAGTGGGGTTAGTTTTTGGTAACATCTTAAAAGCTGTTGTTTTTGATTATTTATTGCTTGATTTTACATTTTATTGATGATGTCTAACAATTGATCAATCATATTGTTTGTCACATCAAGATGGGTAACCATTCTTACCTGGTTAGGGGCAATGGCCATTGCATATACATCCCGATTTTTCAGATAATCACAGAAAGAAGCGGCGGTAAATTGTCCCTGAACTTCAAAAATGATAATATTGGTTTCTATTGGAAGTATTTTCGATACAAAATCTTTATTTATTAATGCCTGGCCAATTAGCTTGGCGTGATGATGGTCTTCTTTCAAACGGTTAATGTTATTTTCCAACGCATATATTCCTGCAGCTGCCAGGTACCCAGCTTGTCGCATCCCACCACCAAATACCTTCCTTATCCTCTTGGCTTCATGGATAAAATCGTAGTTGCCCAGCAACAGACTTCCAACCGGTGCGCCTAAACCTTTACTCAGACAAACAGATATACTGTCAAAAGTTTTACCGTAAAATTTCGGATCTTCATCATTGGCAACAATGGCATTCCACAAGCGAGCACCATCTAAATGATACTTAATGTTATTATTTAAGCAGATTCTCTTAATCTCTTCTAAATCATCTAATTGGTAATAACTACCTCCATTTCTATTTGAAGTATTTTCAATTGAAATTAGTGATGATACGGGCTTATGTATATCGTCAGGATTGATGGCATTTAATACATCTTCCGGAGATAATCTTCCTCTGTCGCCTTCAATAGGCTTAACCTGACAACCGCTGTTGAATGCAATTCCTCCACCTTCATATATATATACATGACTTAGTTTTTCACAAATGACTTCATTACCGGGTTTGGTATGACATTTGATAGCTATCTGATTGGTCATGGTTCCTGAAGGACAAAAAAGGGAGGCCTGCATTCCGAAATAATTCGCAGCCAGTTGCTCCAATTTTTTTACCGTTGGGTCTTCATTGAAGACATCATCACCAACTTCGGCAGTCATCATTGCATGGAGCATACCTTCTGAAGGCTTGGTAAATGTATCGGAGCGTAATTCAATCGGCATTGAACAAATTTAAGTCAGTCTTTTTATTTATTAAAGATTGCAGGTTTAAATTAATCGGAAGTTTGTTTAATTATAATTGTTTTGTGGATACTTGTTCGCCATAGTACCAATATGGTGGAGATCTTGTCACCGCGGAGAAAGAAGGACGCCGAGGTTACGCGGAGATTAGTCCCTCTGCGAAATCTCAGCGCGCTCAGTGGCTCTGCGGTTAAAATATCTGTAATCTGGAGATTGTCTTTTCTTGAACATGGTAAAACATTCTAATTTTTTCACTTCTGACTAAATTTTATTCAAAATTGCTATGAAATGCAAAAATTGAGGTGTACCTTTGGCGATAGTCGTAATAAAAATGGTAAAAAAATATCTTTTACTGTAGTTTTTACAACTTTCCCCCGGTTCAACTGTCATTAAACATTAAATTTCTCAATTTAACCACAACAGATGAGACAATTAAAAATTGCTACCCAGATTACCAACCGTGATTCACAGGCGGTTGAGAAGTATTTACAGGAGATTTCTAAAATTTCAATGATTACTCCGGAAGAGGAAACCATTTTAGCTCAAAAAATTAAAATGGGGGACCAAAGAGCATTGGACAAATTGGTGCAGGCCAACTTAAGGTTTGTGGTATCAGTTGCTAAACAATACCAGCATCAGGGTCTTTCACTCAGTGACTTGATTAATGAGGGGAATCTTGGTCTGATTAAAGCTGCTCAACGTTTTGATGAAACCAAAGGGTTTAAATTCATTTCTTATGCAGTTTGGTGGATTCGTCAGTCTATTTTGCAGGCTTTGGCTGAACAAGGAAGACTGGTTCGTTTGCCTCAAAATAAAATCGGTACTTATAACAAAGCCAACAAAGCTTACATGGCTTTTGAACAAGAGCATGAAAGAGAGCCTTCAACGGAAGAGTTGGCCGAATTATTGGAAATGAGCGAGACTGAAATAAATAATATTTTCCAAAGCAATACACGTCACACTTCATTAGATGCACCAGTGCACGAAGCGGAAGATGTGGCCATGGGAGATTTGTTGAAAGGTGGAGACGAAACGGATGAGGATGTAATGCATGATTCATTGAAAAATGAAATCCGTCGAGTATTAAAATCATTAAGTCCGCGTGAAGCTGAAATCGTAAATGCCTATTTCGGTTTGGATGGAGAAAATGGTGTTACCATAGAGCAAATCGGACAAAAATACGATCTAACCAAAGAGCGTATACGTCAGATTAAGGAGAGAGCCATCAAGCGTTTGCAAAAAGCCCGCTACAGCGGAGCGCTGAAAGCTTATCTCGGATAATTTGATTAAAAAAACTATCGAAAGCCCTCTTTAAGAGGGCTTTTTTTATTGAATCAACCTGCATCTATTGAACAGAATGAATTTCAATTTTATTATTCAGTAATTTTGCTTCATGAGGAGGTTATTTTTGTTTTTTCTTGCAGCAATCATTCTTTCTTCCTGTGAGAAGGATATTAATTTCAAATTGAATGAAGTTGATCAGAAACTGGTGGTTGATGCAGAAATTGAAAACGACAAAGCGCCCAGAGTGATACTTACACGGAGTCAGTCTTTTTTCAGCAATATATCACCTGAATTGTTTGCCAACGCATTTGTGAGAAATGCAGAAGTGTATATCTCCAATGGTACACTTACGCACAAATTAAAAGAGTATAGTTTCAATATCGTTCCCGGTATTATCGGATATTTCTACAGTCTGGATGAGGACAATCCTTCTACTGCTTTTCTGGGTGAATTAAACAAGAAGTACACCTTAAAAATTATTGCTGATGGAAAGGAGTATAATTCTGCTACAACTATCCCTGCGTTGAGTAAAATTCCGGATTCTATTTTTTTCAAGAAAACACCCAACAATCCTGATGAGACCAAGCGTGCTATGTATGTTAAATTCACTGATCCAAAGGGATTAGGGAATTACGTGAGATATTATACTAAAAAAAATGACGAGCCATTTCTCCCCGGTTTCAATTCGGTCTTTTCAGATGAAGTGATTGATGGCACAACGTATACAATATTAGTATCACAGGGAGTGGATCGGAATAATCTTCCCGAAGATCCTGCGGATAATTTCTTTACAAAAGGAGACGAGGTGACTTTTAAATTCTGCAACATAGACCGCTCTACTTATTTATTCTGGAACACATGGGAATTTGCTTTTCAAAGTATTGGGAATCCATTTTCTCAACCCGGTAATGTATTGGGTAACATTTCCAATGGAGCATTAGGGTCATTTTGCGGCTATGCGGCCTGGTATAAAACTTTGAAAGTCGAGTAATCTCTTTTTCTTTACAATTTCATAAAAAACTATCTTCACCATTAATTGAAATAACCATAATTTAGCTCATGGAAAAAACTATCTCAGAAAAAGTAAATTGTTTGATTATAGGTTCAGGACCTGCAGGATATACAGCTGCTATTTATGCATCCAGGGCCAATCTTAAACCGGTTCTCTATCAGGGAATACAGCCCGGAGGTCAACTAACCATTACTACAGAAGTGGAAAATTATCCCGGTTATCCTGAAGGCATTCAGGGACCTGAAATGATGCAACATTTTGAAAAACAGGCATCCAGAATGGGAGCCGATATCAGATATGGAATTGCTACTGCAGTAGATTTTTCATCACACCCTTTGAAAGTTGAAATTGATGAAGAAAAATGGATTGAAGCCAATGCGGTTATTATCAGCACGGGAGCATCTGCCAAATGGCTGGGACTTCCCAGTGAGCAGAGATTGAACGGACATGGCGTGAGTGCCTGCGCAGTGTGTGATGGTTTCTTTTTCAAAGGAAAAGAAGTGGCAATCGTAGGAGCAGGAGATACTGCGGCAGAAGAGGCTCTTTACTTATCCAAATTATGCACTACTGTTCACATGATTGTAAGAAAAGACACTATGCGTGCCAGTAGGATTATGCAGGAGAGAGTATTGAGTACCTCAAACATTAAAGTATATTGGAATTCTGAAACAGATGAAGTACTCGGTGAGAATAAAGTAGAAGCGGTAAGATTATTAAATAATAAAACGCAGGAAAAAACAACCATTCCGGTGAGTGCGTTTTTTGTTGCCATCGGACACAAGCCAAACAGCGATATTTTCAAAGGATGTATTGATATGGACGAGACGGGATATATCATAACCATCCCCGGAACCAGCAAGACCAATGTAGAGGGCGTATTTGCTTCAGGAGATGTTCAGGATAAAATATACCGTCAGGCTGTTACAGCTGCGGGAAGTGGCTGTATGGCTGCACTGGATGCTGAAAGATTTTTGGGTGAAAAAGGGTTGCATTAAATACCGTTTTTAGTTTGGGGTTTGTGGTTTGTGGTTTATTATATGTGATTTTCACTTTTTACTTTTTACTTTTTACTTTTAACTTATCACTTTCACATGTACACCGTCCATCTTCATCAACTGGAGTTTTATTCCTATCATGGACTTCATGAAGAAGAAGCTATTATTGGAAATAAATTTGAAGTAGAGGTGAATATAGACTTCGACTCTGCCAATTCGATTACGGATATTTCACAAACAATCAATTATGTAACGGTTTATAATGTTATCAAAGAAGAAATGGCCAGGCCTCAAAAACTACTTGAAACATTATGCGAAACGATTGCAGAAAAAATTCACCAATTGGACAGTAGGATTACTTCAGTAGAGATTTCCATATTCAAGTTAGGTGCACCCATACCATCATTTAAAGGAAGCGTAGGTGTTACCCTGAAAAAGAATTTTTCTTTGTAAATTACCTGCAGAAAAATTCACTAAGATTGCATTTTTTTCTTTTAATTTCTAATTTAACGGTTGGTGTCATGAAAACTTTCATTGAGATGTCAGTCAGAAATATTCTTTTCACTTTTTGCTTGTTGTTTTCCTCTTATGTTTATTCACAAGCCACGGAAGTATTAATCAGTGAAGCTGTCAAATACGAAGCAATCCCTAATGAAAGGCAGGCATTAATAAAATACTTGGAAGTACTGAAAATTGACCCTTTGAATCAAACGGCATTGATTAAATGTGCATCTCTGAGTAATAGTATCGGTGCAAGAGAAGCAAATCCCGCGTCCAGAGATAAATATTTTTCATCTGCCATAATTTATGCAAGTAATGCGTACAAACATTATCCAAATTCAGATGAATCCTGCACTGCTATGGCAATTGCATACGGAAGAGTGGCATTGACAAAGAGTGGTAAAGAGAAAGTGTCTTCGGTCAGAGAAATCAAATCGTATGCTGAAAAAGCATTAAAAATAAATCCCGGTAATTTCAAGGCTTGGCATGTTTTGGGAAAATGGCATTATGAGGTCAGTAATCTTAATTTTATTGAAAAAGCAGCCATCAAATTATTCTTCGGCAGTTTGCCTCAGTCATCTTTCAAGATGGCTACGGATGCATACGAAAAGGCAAGAAAAATATACCCTACATTTTTATTAAATTACCTTGAATTGGCTAAATCTCATCACAAAAATAATGACAATCACAAAGCCGTATCAATGCTAAAAACATTGATTTCATTACCGGCTAAAACTGAAGATGATCCCCGCATTAAAAAAGAAGCAGGAGAACTTTTAAAATCCTGGCAATAATCATTTTATTTCAATACATTTAAAAGATCAAATACTAAATATCATACCATGTACAAATACTATCTGTTTATTATTGCCTCTTTTTCTTTTGCAATCACAAGTGCACAAACTAAAGTTTCAGTCGAAGATTCGAAATATGATCCAACTGAGCTTTTCTCGCCTTTATTTTATACCTCCGGAGAGGAACATGCCAGATCGGTTACGGGAGCTCCGGGTATAGCTTATTGGCAAAACAGGGCAGACTATTCAATCAATGTGTCACTGGATGATGCTAAAAAAGAAATATCAGGATCTGTAATCATTACCTATAAAAATAATAGTCCAATGTCTTTGCCCTTTTTGTGGTTACAACTGGACCAGAATCTTTTTAATAAGGAGAGCAGAGGGCAGCAGCGAATGCCGGCAACATCCAGAAGCAGATACGGCGATGCAAATTCGAATTTTCAAGGCGGATTTAATTTAAAATCAGTGAAATTATTATCAGGTAAAGATAGCTCCAATGCTGACTACATCGTAACTGATACCAGAATGCAAATCCGTTTGAGCAATCCGGTCAAACCTCAGGGTGATATTGTAAAAATAAAGATTGATTATTCTTTCAGTATTCCTCAATATGGCGCCGACCGTTTTGGTATTATGCCTACCAAAAACGGAGATATGTATGCCATAGCCCAATGGTATCCCAGAATGTGTGTATTTGATGATGTTAGAGGATGGAATACAGATCCATATCTTGGTCCCAGTGAATTTTATTTAGAATACGGAGATTATGATTTTAGTATCACGGCCCCCGCTTCGCACATAGTAGTAGCAGGAGGGGAGTTATTGAATCCGAATGAAGTGTTGACTGCTGAGCAGATAAAAAGACTTTCCATCGCTTCTAAAAGTGATAAAACAGTTATGATCAGGACTGAAAAAGAAATCAATGATGCGGCCTCAAGACCAAAGGGAAAGAATCAGTTGACATGGAAATTTTCACTTAAAAATGCACGTGATGTTTCATGGGCAAGTTCAAAAGCATTTATATGGGATGCTGCCAAAATCAATCTTCCTAGTGGTAAAACTTCCATTGCCATGAGTGTTTATCCTGTTGAAAGTGCCGGATCATCCGCCTGGGGAAGATCTACTGAATATACAAAAGGATCAGTTGAAAACTATAGCAAAAGATGGTTCGAGTATCCGTATCCGGTAGCGGTGAATGTTGCTTCAAATGTTGGCGGTATGGAATATCCCGGAATTGTATTTTGCGGTGCCTCTGCAACCAATGAATCCTTGTTTGGCGTAACAGATCATGAGTTTGGACACACATGGTTTCCAATGATTGTCGGGAGTAATGAAAGAAGATATGGCTGGATGGATGAAGGTTTTAATTCATTCATCAATACACTGTCGGATGATGATTTTAACAATGGAGAATACAACGTTCCTACAACAGGCGGAGAAGAGGCTTCATTCGGTATGTTCAGACTTAATTCAGAAAAGGTTTTTTCCACACCTGATGCACTCAGAGAACGAAATATTGGTATGGCTTTATATTACAAGCCTTCATTTGCATTGGAGATGTTAAGAAGTCATATTCTTGGTGAAGACAGATTTGATTATGCATTCAGGACATATATTGCGAGATGGGCATTCAAACATCCCACACCCTGGGATTTTTTCAGAACGATGGAAAATGTTTCAGGTGAAGACCTCGCCTGGTTCTGGAAAGCATGGTTTATCAAAAATTACAAATTCGATCAGGCAATCGTTTCGGTTGTAAATGATACTGAAAAAGGTGCATTGGTAACGATAGCTAACATGGAACAAATGGCAATGCCTGTTCTTATAACATACGAAACGAAATATGGTAAAAAGGGATCGATGAAATTGCCTGTTGAAGTATGGAATAATACCATCGATTTTTCTTTCAGAATTCCTGTAAAAGAGGAATTGAAAACGGTATATATTGATGAACTCAAACAGATGCCGGATATCAATTTTGCCAACAATAAATGGTCTTCAACTCTTTAATCGTATGATTTATGAAAGTGTTCTGTTCTTCCATTTTCCTGATGTAATAAAAATGTATGAAAACAGCAAAATGGTCAACCAATATACCAACTCGTTTGTCCATGCCATAGCTAATGATATGTAATGATATTGCATGAAATAATAGGTATAAATCAAATAGAATACTACTGCAAATATTTCAATCGCCAGGTTTATTTTTGTTTTTCCGGTCCCTGTAACTCCGTTTAACCAGATATTGGCAACGCTCATCATGATCATTCCTATTGAAACTACTCTAATGACAGGTATGCCGGCATTAATAAAAGATTCGTCCTGGTCAAATAGTATGAAAAACAATTGAGGGTAAAGGTTTAGAATGGAGATAAGTAAAAGGCAAAGTCCCAAACTCCATAGCGAAATTCTTTTTATTGCGGATACAACTGAGTTTTCTTTTCCTTGTCCAATCAGATTGGCCACCATGGTGTTGCTTGTTCCGGCGAATGCCCATATGAATATTCCTGCCAAACCGAAAACATTACGCATTGTATTGCTGATGGCTTTGGCCATTGTTCCTTTTGTTTCAATTAAAATAAAAAATATCAGCCAGGTAGTCAGACTAATGATAAACTGAACAACCAATGGAATGGCTATGGTCATAATTTCATTGAACAATTCTTTATTAAATCTGAATGAACGGAACAGCCCATATTTTTTCTTCAATCCGGTATAAGTCAATACAAGGAAAACTATAATCATTCCGGTACATTCGGCCATGACTGATGCCAGAGCAGCTCCATTAAAGCCCATCGCAGGAAATCCGGCTTTCCCGAAAATAAGCAGATAGTCCAAAAGTATATTTACTGCTGCCTCAATCAAAAATCCTATGATAAGCCACCTGCTGTTTAAAGTGGCAATTAAAATAGCATTTCCCAGTTGAAATAAATACAAAAAAGGAAGTCCGAATATCCTGATTCTAAGAAAATTCATTTCAGCAGGGTAGGAACTGGGATCAGTAACGCTCTCTAAAATCATAGGTGCCAGCAACCAGGTGAACAATATAAAAAATAAAGAAAATTGAAGGATTATTCTCAGGCCCTGAGAAACGATCAAATGAAAATAATCTGTTTTACCGGCACCGGCATATTTTGACAAAACCGATTGAATAGAATTATTGAGCCCATGTCCTGAGACAGCAAAAATTAGGTAAAAAACGCCTGTAATACCCGCATTTCCAAGGGCTTCCTGGCTGAGTCTGCCCAGGAAAATGCTATTTATCAGCATATTTAACTGAGGAATCAGAATGGCAAAGGAAATTGGTAGAGCAAGCGATAATATTTGCTTATTACTGACTACTACCTTTAATTGATCATTTGATGTAACTGAGGCCATATTTTCATCAAAATTATTCTTATTTTGCTACCTTAAATAATTAATTTGAAAACAGTTTCCAACATACCGGTAAATACCAGTGAAAATGAGCACCCTGACTTATTGATTGAAGTCAGTGACTTAGGTGTTTCATTTTTATGGTTTAATAAAAGTCCTTTTTTGGTAAAAGGAGTGAATGTTCATTTGTTTGATGTAAATGATCAAATCAATGAAGCGTTGACTAAGATATTGAGTAGCATAAAATCAAGTATACTCAATACAGGTCATGTTCACCTATTATATAATTATAAAGAATCCGTTATTATTCCTGAAGCGTATAATCTTGAAAATGACAATAAAGATATCATTGAATTGATGTATGGTTCAAAAACAACATTCTCCACCAGGACCGAAAAAACTTTATTGCCGAATTTGTATAATACATACAGATTTGCCGATGATTTGAATAATTTACTATCACGACATTATACCGTAACAACACAAAGCCATTCCAATTCATTGCTGATTAAAAATGAATCGGATGAGATCAGTCTTTATTGTATTGTTTTTTATGACGCAATAAAAATTATTTTACATCAGGGAGGTAAGCTACTCAATATACAGCAGTATACATACAGTAAGCCTGATGATGTACTTTATCATTTATTGAATACTTGTCGCCAATATGATATTATACCTGCAGATACAACGCTTAAATTATCCGGTATGATCATCAGAGATTCACTTTTATACAATCATTTGCACAATCATTTTCAGCATGTTCGGTTTATGGAAATTGAGAAAGAAATTTCCGGAAATGATGAAATATCCAATTTGCCGTTGCATTTTTTTACTCACCTAACTGATTTAGCCAGATGCGTATAATCAGCGGAATTCATGGAGGTAGGAAGATAGCCCCTCCTGCTAAAATGCCTCATACCAGACCGACTACTGATATTGCCAAAGAAGGCCTTTTCAATATTATCCAAAACAATCTGGACTTTGAAAACTTAAAAACACTTGATCTTTTTGGCGGAACGGGATGTATCAGTTATGAATTGGCCAGCAGGGGAGTAGAGGATCTTACTATAGTAGAAAAGGATTCTAAAATGTACGAATTTATTAAAAAGACCTCCGGAGATCTTAGTTTTGAAAATTTCAAAGTAGTTAAATCTGACGTTTTTTCATTCATCAACGGAAGTAAAGAACAGTACGATTTTATTTTCGCCGGACCTCCCTATGCATTAACAACAATAGATGATTTGCCCAAACAGGTTTTTGAAAAGAAATTATTAAAAAAGAACGGCTGGTTTGTGCTTGAACATACACCAAGGAATGATTATAAAAAATTTCCCCATTACAAATCGGAAAGAAATTACGGGACAACCATTTTTTCTATTTTCATTCAGGAATAATATAAAACATGCTGAAGAAAGACATCAGATTTTTACACAGGCAAAAACGCGACGAATTAAATGAGCGGGACAGATTGCTTTTTCACGACCTGATGTTGATTCATTTTCAGCGATTGGAAATAAATATTCCCAACATTGTTATGACTTACGCACCTTTTGAAAATGAATATGACCCTCAATTGGTGGAGGATTACTGTCTATTTAAAAATCCTGAAACTGTCTTGAGCTTACCTGTAGTAAATCCGAATGATCCTCTCATGAAATGTATTGCCATTAATGATGATACAATCTATAACACGAATAAATACGGAATCCCTGAACCATCAGAAGGAGCTGAAATTAATCCAAAAGAAATAGGGCTGGTTATCATACCTTTATTATCATTTGACAATAAAGGCAACAGGGTAGGATATGGCAAGGGTTACTATGACAGATTTTTGAAAAAATGCAAAAAAAATACACTGAAAATTGGTTTCAGTTTTTTTGATTCGGTTGATTTGATTGATGATACAGACGAATATGATGTTCCGTTAGATTACTGCATCACTCCTGAAAAAATTTATTCATTCAATAATTAAGACATTGCTAAAGAGTTTCAGATATTTTTTATTCCCATTCTCCATCCTTTATGCCGGTATAATCTGGCTGAGAAATAAACTTTTCGACTGGAAAATCATCAAGTCGGCAGAGTTTAATTTTCCCGTTATTTGTGTGGGCAATCTTGCTGTAGGCGGTACAGGAAAGACACCTATGACTGAATATCTGATAGGGTTATTAAAAGTTCATTTTAAAACTGCTACATTGAGTCGTGGTTACAAAAGAAAGACGAAAGGATTTGCGATAGCAAATGAAAATACTACTGCCATTGAAATAGGAGATGAGCCGATGCAATTCCATCAGAAATTTCCTGATGTCACCGTGGCGGTAGGAGAAGAAAGACTGGTGGCCATACCCCAATTACTTCATCAATTGCCTGAAATGCAGGTGATCATTCTTGATGATGCATTCCAGCACAGATATGTAAAAGCAGGTTTAAATATTGTCTTAACAGAATTTAAAAATCTTTACACGAGAGATTTTATGATGCCATCCGGAGATCTGAGAGACAACAGGGCTAGTATCAAACGAGCTGATGTGATTGTAGTATCCAAATGCAGTGCTCAGCTGAGTGCAGATGAAAGCAACAAAATAAAAGAAGAGATTAATCCTTTGCCGCATCAGAAAATTTTCTTTACAAAAATAGTATATGGCACCCCTTATCATCTATTCAATAAAACTTCTGTTCATATTGAAGAAAGAATGGACGTATTATTGCTTTGCGGCATTGCCAATCCCAAGCCGCTGAAAGAATTGCTGACTAATAAAGTTCATAGTTATGACATGATCAGATACAGAGACCATCATATTTTCAATACGGATGATTTGAGGGAGATAAAGAAAACCTTTGATCAGATGAAATCGAACAATAAAATTATTCTGACTACGGAAAAAGATGCAGTAAGACTTGAGAAATTCAGAAATGAGTTGAGTGAGTATCCATTATATGTAATACCAGTCAGACATGAATTTTTATTTGAAGGCAACAAGGAATTTGATTCGATTGTTTCATCATTTGTTCAGAAATACTACCAATAGAGACTTGTACTTCTCTTATTAAACAATTGCCATGAGAAAAACCCTGCTTTTAATTTTTATTCTATTTTATTTCTTACCGGATGTTTTTTCTCAAAATTTAATCGGCATAACCGGTACGGTTAAGTCGAGTGATAATATATTTCTTTCCAATGCAACCGTTACAGTTTTACAAAACAATAAAGACAGCATCTCGAAGACTACAGATGAAAAGGGACGGTTTAATTTTTCTGGAATCAATGCTGATCGCGTTACATTGAAAATTTCTTTTGTCGGTTTTTCGGATTATGTAAAAGAGTTTGATTTTAAAGATAAAATAGGAGAGCAGCAGTTGGGAGAATTTCTATTGACTCCTGCAGGTAAGATGCTTGAAAATATTACCCTTGAATCACAGAAGATTCAGATAAAAGAGGATACGGTATCCTATTTGATTGACAGTACGATGTACAGGAAGAATGACAACGTAGAGTCATTGCTCAAAAAATTACCGGGTGTGCAGGTAGACAGGGATGGTAGTGTAACTGCGCAAGGAAAACAGGTTACCAAAGTAAAAGTCAATGGAAAAGATTTTTTTAACGGTGATGTTACTACGGCTACCAGGGAATTGAATGCTGATATGGTTGACCGTATACAAATCATTGATGATTACGGAGATCAGTCGGCTTTCACGGGCATCAAAGATGGAGATCCTTCCAAGACGTTGAATATTCAATTGAGGAAGGATAAGAACAAGGGATATTTTGGAAATGCTACTGCCGGAGCGGGTACGGAACAACGTTATATAGGGAGTTTGTCGGTTAACAAATTCAATAACAACCAACAGTTGTCGGTTTATGGTAACATTAATAATACCAATGCAAATCTTTTTAATTTTGGTTCAGTGGGTGGGGCGTTTGGCAATATGGCGAACAGTATGGCAAGATCCATGGGAGTTGGAAGAGGCGGGGGAGGGTTTGCATCTACGTTAGGAAATTTTGGTGTTGCTGATGGAATAAGTCTGAATAAATCTTTGGGTGTCAATTACAGAGATGAATGGGGTGCAAAAGTTTCTGTGTATGGCAGTTACAGTTTTTCAGATAAACAGACCAATACCATTAAGACCACCTCTCAGGAAAATCTTTTTCAGGGAAATATTACCAATTTTATTCAGCAATCCAATAACAATACCATATCGGATAATCATCGTTTTTCATTTAATCTTGAATACAAGATAGATTCGGCCAACTATTTGAAAATAACTCCAGGAATAACTTACAATAAAAACATCTCGAATGTGACATCAGATTTTGTCAATAATTTCAAAGGTGGCATAATCAATTCAGACGGAAGCATGATTGACAATACGAGGTCTGAAACGCCCAATTTTACCGGTAGTTTATTATTTAATCATCGGTTCAGGAAAAAGGGCAGGACGTTGTCGCTGAATCTAAATTCGGGATTGTCGAATAATGAGGCCGATGATGCTTTTGAGAATTTGACTAATTTTTATGTACCGAATGGTTTGCCGACGGAGCGGAAATTGATTCAGCAGATTGTACAGGACAATAAGAATGAGAATTGGGGAGTGAAGACTTCCTATACAGAACCACTGAATAAAAAGCAGCAACTTGAATTTAATTATAATTATACCAATCAATTCATTTCAAACGATCGAAGAACAATCAATACAGATCCAGTTACGGCGGTGCAGACATTAGTGGATTCGTCCACCAATATATATACCAACGATTATGGTTTAAACAGATTCGGGGTTAATTTCAGGACAACTGAAAAAAAATACAACTATACAGTTGGTATGGCGGTTCAGCCCGCAACTATTACAACTAATTCCATATCAGGGAATGCAAGGTTTGTAAATAATATTATAAACTATTATCCGGTAATAAGATTCGCATATAATTTTTCCAGAAGCAGGGCTTTGAATATCAATTACAATGGGAGTACCAATCAGCCCGGTAATTTGCAGTTGCAACCGGTAGTTGACAAATCAAATCCTCAATTTATAACAATAGGCAATCCCAATTTAAGGCCTGAATTCACGAGTACTTTCAGTATGCGTTACAACAATTTTGATTTTATAAAGGGAAATGTATTTTTTGGAAATATAACGGCTTCATTTACCAGAGATAAAATTGTAAATAATATCAAACTGCTGAGAGGAGGAGTTCAGGAAACCCGATATCTCAATGCCAACGGATTTTTTACAATACTTGGTTTCTATAATATTTCAAAACCCATACAAAACAGAAAATATGTGTTTACTCTTGGGGGTAACATCACTTACAATAATAACATTTCTTTTCTGACAAACGATCAGAATGAAATATTGAGAAATATTGGTCAAAACTGGCTGATAGCGCAAAGATTTTCTACTGATATCAAAATAAAGAAATGGCTGGAGACAAATCTGAGTGTTAACTACAGTTTAAACAGCAGTAAATATTCATTACAAAAGGAATTGAATCTGAATACGAATACCTGGGTGATTTCAAACAGCACGAAGGTATTTTTGCCTTATGACTTCAATATAAGCTGCGATCTGGATAAGACCTTCAACAGCGGTTTTGCCGGTAACGTCAATGCCAATTCGTTTATAATTAATGGCAGTCTGGAGAAAGCGTTTTTGAATAAAAAAAATCTGTCTGTAAAATTACAGGCCTATGATATACTAAATCAAAATCTCGGAATCAGCAGGAGTGTTGCGGCAACAGGATTTACGGATATTCGTACTAATCGATTGGCAAGATATTTTATGATTAGTCTGGTTTACAGGCTAAACAAATTTTTCGGTGATCAACCCGGCATGCAAATGGGGTTCCCCGGAGGCGGTGGAATGCGAATGATGGGAGGTGGAAATAATTTTTAATTACTTGGCGATAGCAATTTTTACTTTTTTATTTTTTATCTTTTCATTTTTTATTTCTTCCAGCACCATACCGATTTTAGATTTACGTACGGCTACAAAGGCGGAGAAATCTTTCACTTCAATCAATCCAATTTCATTTGATTTTAGCTTTCCTTTATTAGTTAAAAATCCAACTATGTCTATTTTATTTATTTTATCTTTTTTCCCTGATCCAATAAAGAGTGTGCTCCATTTTGGTTTTTCAGGGATTGATAAATTGTCGGGGAGTGTCAATTGTTCAACATGCTGGTTTACGTAGTCCGGTGTTTTTTCTTCAGGCCCGATAATCAGATATACGCTTCCTGTAGCGTCCATTCTGGCTGTACGGCCATTGCGATGAATAAAAGCATCTTCTGTTAATGGCAGGTGATAATGTACGACACTTCTGATGTTGGCAATATCTAAACCTCTACTGGCCAAATCGGTTGTAACCAGAATATTTGAACTATCATTTTTGAATTTACATAGTGCAACTTCACGTTCGTGTTGCTCCATGCCGCCATGATAGAATACATTTACAATTCCTTTTTCTGAAAGATATTGGCTTACGCGTTCTACTGCATCTCTGTGATTACAGAACACAATGGTAGAAGTGTTTTTCAGAAAACAAATCAAATCGTGTAGTGTATTTAATTTATCAGCGTCTTTTGAATTTATTATTTTAATACTCAGTACATTGGCATCTTTTGGCTCATTGCTTAAAAAGTTCAATGTTTCTGCATTTTCCATCTGAACAAAAGGCGGAATTTCGGTTGCATGAGTAGCTGAGGTAAGCATTCGTTTTTTTACATTAGGTAAAGATTGCAGAATGAATTCCATTTCTTCTAAGAATCCTAATTCCATCATTTTATCAAATTCATCAAGAACCAAAAATTGAATATGCCCGGTTTTAATATTTTCCCTTCTAATGTGATCTGCCATCCGGCCGGCTGTACCAATAATAATGGCAGGAGGTTGAATCAGATTATTTTCTTCAATTTCCCGTTTATGGCCACCATAGCAGGCCGTAATTTTAAAGCCGGTTTGTAGTTGTTTTAAAACATTTTCAATTTGAATGGCCAGTTCTCTGGATGGTACCATAATAAGAGCCTGGATGTCTTTGATTTCCGGATTCAGTGAATTTAATAAAGGAATAAGAAAGGCCAGTGTTTTGCCTGATCCTGTATCAGAAAGCAATTTTATTTTATCTGAATTATTTATTGATGCAATTGTTTCCAACTGCATTTTGTTCAATTCTTTAATTTTAAGATTATCTAAAATTTTATCAGTGTTAATATTATATGTATTCATTCGGCAAAACTAACTTATTTGAAACCGTCTGCGGATAAATCATTAATCTAACTGTATATCAAACTAGATAGATGGTCTGATTTTCCATTTTTATTCAACACTTCAGGTCAATTAAAACTATATTTCTTTCCTATAATTAATATTATGTTAAATAGAATGTTAAAGTAAAAAAATAACCACCCGTAATGGATGGTTATACATATGAGAGATCAAAGTTAGTCTATGGGTTTGTTTCTTCCTGATTTCCCTCTTGGGTGTCCTGATTTGAATCTGTAGGATTATCTCCTTCTGTTGGTGGATTTTCAGCATCTATAATTTCTTGTTCTTCCTCCATTTCATCTAATTGTGTGATTGCCGCGATTTCGTCTCCTTCATCAACACGAATCAATTTTACGCCCTGAGCCGCTCGACCTAACTGACTGATATTTTTTACGGCCATTCTAATGGTAATACCGCTTACACAAGTAATCATCAAATCTTCCTGTTCGGTTACATCCAGCAAACCAACCAGTTTACCGGTTTTTTCGGTTACATTGATTGTTTTAACGCCTTTTCCTCCACGATTGGTTACACGGTAATTAGCTTCTCCAGTTTCGGGATCATCCAATAATGTACGCTTACCATATCCTTTTTCACTGACAACAAGCACTGTTTTGGATTTATCTTCTTTATTGACGCAAATCATTCCAACTACTTCATCATTGGCCTCATCAACTTCAATGCCATTTACTCCAATACCACCACGGCCTGTACTTCTTACGGTTTTTTCATTGAAACGAATTGCTCTGCCGGATTTTACTGCAAGCATGATTTCACAGTTGCCGTCAGTTAAGCGCGCCTGAAGCAATTGATCTCCTTCCAAAATATTAATGGCATTTATACCGCTTTGTCTTGGTCTGCTGAAATCTTCTAAGTCTGTTTTTTTGATGACACCTTTCTTAGTACATAATACTATGTAATGGCTCTTCACATATTCTTCATCTTCCAGATTTTTGATATCAATGATCGCTCTCACTTTATCATCGGGCGCTATTTGAACCATATTCTGAATAGCTCTTCCCTTGCTAGTTTTGTCGCCTTCCGGGATTTGATACACTTTAAGCCAGTAGCATCTTCCTTTTTCAGTGAAGAACATCAAAGTATGATGCGTAGACGCTACGAACAAATGTTCGATATAATCTTCCTGTCTTGTACTGCTTCCCTTAGAACCCCTTCCTCCGCGACGCTGTTGGCGGTATTCGGTTGCAGAAGTCCTTTTGATGTAACCTAAATGCGAAATAGTCACTACTACATCCTCTTCTTCAATCAAATCAAGCATATTGATTTCATCATCGGCATAGACTATTTCAGATTTGCGGGCATCGCCGAATTTATCTTTTACTTCAATTAATTCTTTTTTAATGATATCGAATCTCAAACCTTCATTGGCAAGTATCTCTTTAAGATGCTGAATCAGGCGAAGGATTTCCGCATGTTCTTCTCTGATTTTATCAATCTCCATTCCGGTAAGGCGCTGTAATCTTAATTCAAGTACTGCCTTTGCCTGAATCTCTGACATGCCAAAATTGGTCATTAAACCATCTTGAGCAATTGATGGTGTAGCGCTTTCTCTGATGAGTTTGATTACTGCATCAAGATTATCCAGTGCGATAATATAACCCTCAAGGATATGCGCTCTTTCTTCTGCCTTACGTAATTCATATTTAGTACGGCGAACAACCACATCATGTCTGAATTCGATGAATTCAGCAATTAATTGCTTTAGGTTGAGTATTTTGGGCCTTCCTTTTACCAGGGCCACGTTGTTGATACCGTATGAAGTCTGAAGTTCCGAGTATTTGTACAACTGATTAATTACCACCTGTGCTACTGCATCTTTTTTCAGTTCTACAACAATACGCGTACCCTCTTTATTATTACTCTCGTTATTGACATCGCTGATACCTTCAATTACTTTATCATTGATGAGCTCTCCGATTTTTTGAGTAAGTGTATCTCTGTTTACCTGATAAGGTATTTCAGTGATAATGATTTTTTCCTTACCACGAGAATCAGATTCGACGGTTGTTTTACCTCTAAGCACTACTCTTCCTCTGCCGGTAAACAAAGCCGCTTTCACACCTTCATAGCCATAAATAATTCCGCCTGTTGGAAAATCGGGCGCCTTAACATGTTTGATTAGCTCTTCTAATGCGATGTCATTATCATCAATATATGCGATACATCCGTCAACTACCTCATTCAGATTATGCGGCATCATATTGGTAGCCATACCTACGGCAATACCACTGCTGCCATTCAATAACAACTGAGGAATTCGTGTAGGCAATACCGTTGGTTCTTTTAGAGAATCGTCGAAGTTCAATTGATAGTCAACTGTCTCCTTATCAATATCCTCCATCATTGCTTCTGCGAATCGCTCCATACGAACCTCGGTATAACGCATCGCCGCCGGAGGATCTCCATCCTGGCTTCCGAAATTACCTTGTCCGTCAATCATTTTATAACGCATAGACCAATCCTGCGCCATACGTACCATAGTGTCATATATGGAAGCATCTCCATGTGGATGGTATTTACCCATTACTTCTCCCACAATACGAGCTGATTTCTTATAGGGCTTATTGCTGCTATTGCTCAACTCGTTCATACCAAACAGTACACGACGATGAACAGGTTTAAGACCATCTCTTACATCCGGTAAGGCCCTGCCGACTATCACACTCATCGAATAATCGATGTAGGAAGTCTTCATTTGCTCTTCAATATTTACCGGGATGATTTTTCCTCTGTTATTGGGGTTTGAACCCTCGAAATTCTCTTGATTTTCCATATAATTATTAAGATTACAAATATATCGAAAAGCAAGCGTATCGGTCTTTTAAATGGGTTGTTTTTTGATTAGTTTTTTGCACAAAAATCGGGGTAATGTGGACAAGTATTTTTTACTTTAAAATGAGGTTTTTTATGTCCAAAATCGATCTTATTTGAAGCCTTCTTTCACCATCATTTATCATAACTTTGGCCTGATTTTTTGATTTATTTTAATTCCTTTAAAACCTGAATTTTTGAAAAATATACTTTTACTTGGCGCTGGAAAATCTGCTACTGTTTTGATTGATTATTTATTGCAGGAAGCGGATACGCAAGACTGGTACCTTGTTGTAGCAGATACCAACAAAGATCTTATTGAAGAAAAAACAAAAAAACATGAGCTTTCTGTCTCTGTGGAGCTTGATATTAAAAATGATGAGCAAAGACAATCTTTAATTGAGTTTTCTGATATTGTAATTTCCATGCTCCCCCCTGCCCTGCATATTCTAGTTGCCCAAGACTGTCTTGCTTTCGGAAAAAATCTGCTTACCGCTTCTTATGCAGATGATACAATCAAAGCTTTACACAATCAAGCAGTAGATAAAGGAATTGTTTTTTTATGTGAAATGGGTCTGGATCCGGGTATTGACCATATGAGTGCTTTGCCATTGATTAATAATATAAAAAATAAAGGCGGACAGATTACTTCATTTAAAAGTCATTGCGGCGGGCTTGTGGCTCCGGAAAGTGATAACAATCCCTGGAGATACAAAATCAGCTGGAATCCCAGAAACGTTGTTCTGGCAGGCAAAGCAGGCGCTGTTTATAAAGAAGAAAATAAAATTGTAGAAGAAAAATACGAACATCTTTTTGATTGCAACCGAATGGTTTCATTTGAAAACGAAGGAAGTAAACAATTCAGCTACTACCCTAACCGCAATAGTTTGTCTTATACGGAGCTTTATGGATTGCAGGATGCAGAAACCTTTATCAGAACTACTCTTCGTTATCCGGAGTTTATGAAGGGATGGAAACAGATTATTGATTTACATCTAACCGACGAACAATTATTTTATGATACTGACGACAAAACAATCAGAGATTTCTTCCGGGAGCATTTTAAAAGATTCAAATTTGATACAAAAAGCATTCAATCAAAGCAATTGACATATCTGGGGGTTGATGATGATGAAACACTTATCAATAAAGGGATGTGCAGCGCCGCAGATGTATTGCAATTTTGTCTGGAAGAAAAAATCGCATTGGAACCCGGTGATAAAGACATGATTGTAATGCTGCATGAAATTGATTATCTGCTGAATGGACAATCTCACACAGTTAAAAGTTCATTAATCGTTACAGGAGATGATCATATCAGAACTGCAATGGCAAAAACAGTCGGACTCCCGCTTGGGATTGCTGCCAAACTGATTTTAAATGAACAGATTAAATTAAGCGGAGTACATATTCCTGTTATCAAAGAAATTTACGAGCCCGTCATGGAGGAGCTGAAAAAATTCGGGATTCATTTTTTGGAAAGTGAAAGTTAACTGTCAGCCAATAAAATCTTCATTAATTCTAACATTCCTTCAGTTGCAGGTTTCTCAATGAGATGAAGGTTGGGGAAGTTCCCCATAGGAGGAATTTTTTTATCAATGATGTATTTGGGTATTCCTTCAGGTAAATAATGGATGAGACCTGCCGCAGGATAAACCTGTAAGGAAGTACCAATGAGAATGAAAAAATCGGCGGTAGTCATGATGGCGCCTGCATCTTCAATCAGCGGGACCGGTTCTTCAAACCAAACTATGTGAGGTCTTTGCTGAGCACCATCCGATGCAAGGTCCCCTAATTTTATATCACCTTTAATTTCTGTAATTAAAGTTTCATTCTCCACACTCCGCATTTTAAATATTTCTCCATGAAGGTGTAAAATGTTTCTGGAGCCGGCACGCTCATGTAAGTCATCTATGTTTTGAGTAACTATAGTTACCTTATAATGATTTTCGAGCTCAGCAAGCGCAATATGTGCCGCATTGGGTTTGGCAGCTGCAACATCCCTTCTCCGCATGTTGTAAAACTCCAGCACCAATGCAGGATTCTTATGAAAAGCACGAGGTGTGGCCACTTCGTACACATCATATCCATTCCAAAGTCCGTCCTCATCCCTGAAAGTCTTCAATCCGCTTTCAGCAGATATTCCTGCTCCGGTAAGAACAACGATATGTTTTTTGATACTGTTCATTTGAATCGTAAATTATTTTTCTCCGGCAAGCTCCATCACTACCTTCCACTCTTCTTCTTTTACAGATTGAACTGAAAGTCTGCCAAGACGCACCAAATCCATATTTGCTAATCTTTTCTCGGCTTTAATCTGCGCCAGCGTGACGGATTTTTTCAATTTCCGAACGGGCTTAAGATCCACTACCACCCAGGCCTCATCTTCAGTGGTAGGATCCTGGTAGTATTCTTTTACGACTTTAGCAATGCCAACAATCTCCACTCCTTCGTTGCTGTGATAAAAGAGTACTTCATCACCTTTTTTCATTGCTTTGAGGTTGTTTCTTGCGCCATAATTACGAACGCCATCCCAGAAAGTTTGTTTGTCCTTTACAAATTGCTCCCAGCTGTATTTGAAAGGTTCGGATTTGACTAGCCAATGCATTGTTTAGGTTTAAGAGTTTAAAGGTTTAACGGTTGAGGTGGTTTGCGACGCTGTCGGTGTTATCACCAACAGCAAATTAACTATACAATCTTAATTCTTGTTGGTGATAACACCGACAAGGGGACAACGTTTGATGGTTTAGTGGTTTGATGATTGCGCCGCTGTTGATGTTATCACCAACAGCAAATTAATTATACTAACTTATTTCTTGTTGGTGATAACACCAACAAGGGGCTCTTCAACCTCTTCAACCTCTTCAACCTCTTCAACTTGTTATCCCCATCCCGACGCGAGTACATCCGCAAGGTGCATCGTCTTTAATTTCAGTTCTTTCTTTTTAATGTATCCATCTAGTTGCATCAAGCAGCTCATGTCTGTGGAAATAATATAATCAGCACCGGTAGCCAGTGCATGTTGAATTTTTTGGTCTGCCATTCCGGAGGAGATGGCTTCGTATTTTACGGAGAAGGTTCCTCCGAAACCACAACAGGTCTCATTGTCCTCCATCTCCACCAGCTCGAGTCCTTTTACATGACTCAATAATTCTCGTGGTCCTTGTTTGATTTTACACTCACGCAAAGCAGCACAACTGTCGTGATAGGTAGCCTTGCCGTTGAGTTCAGCTCCGTAATTTTTTATCTTCAATATTTCAGTAAGAAATTCAGAAAATTCATATATCCTACCTGACAGATTTTTAACCTGATTGTGCGATGAACTGTTTTCGAATAATTTAGGATAATAATTCCTTACAAAGCCCACGCAACTTGCACTGGGGGCCACCACATAATCTACTGTATCAAAATCTTTTAAAAATTTGGAAGCCACATCTCTAGCATCATCCCAAAAGCCGGCATTGAATGCAGGTTGACCGCAACAGGTTTGGTTAACATTGTACTCAACGTCACAACAAGCTTTTTCCAATACTTTATCCATATTGAATGCAGTCTGAGGATAGAGCTGGTCAATAAAACAAGGTATGAATAGTTGAACTTTCATCAGAAATGAACTTACTTTTTATCCAGGTTTAAATTAAATGAAATCATCTTTAATGCAGTGACGGCCGCTTCTGCTCCTTTGTTTCCATGCTTGCCGGTTGTTCTGTCATCTGCCTGTTGCTGATTGTCTACTGTAAGCACACCAAAAATAGATGGCACAGGTAAGGTTATGTTCAACTGCGCAATATTATCCGTAACCGCCTTGCATACAAAATCAAAATGAGGCGTATCGCCACGCAATACGCAACCTAAAGCAATAAATGCTGCAGGTTTTTCTGTAGGATTTTCTTTGTTCTTTTCCCAGTATTGTTTTATGGCAAATCCTATCTCAAAGGCTCCAGGAACATGAATAATCTTATAGGAAACTCCATTTTGTTTTAATACGGTTGTACAACCTGACTCAAGTATATCTATAATCGCAGCATTCCATTCCGTACGTACAATAACAACACAGGCATCCTTGGGAAACCGGATGCCTGCGTCATGATTCAAATTAGGTGAAAATGAAGACATAAAATTATGTGCTTTGTTCAATCATATTGATTATTCCAATACTCCCAGACGGGCAAGAATTTTATCCAGTTCACCGCTGTTTACTGCAGAGTACGTTGGATATTTCTCCTTGATTTTTTTATAAAGGGAAACGGCTTCTTCATTTTTGCCGGTATATTCTGCATATCCTGCGGCAAGCATTAATGCGTCGGGAGAAACAGACTGATCTTTTTCGTTAACCTCTGCAGCTTTTTTATAGTAGTTCAAAGCGTCTGAAGTTTGTTTTTTCTCAGCATAAGCATGTCCAAGCAAAACATAAGCCTTGCTTTGAATCTGGTCGGCACCATTTCCTTTAAAATCTTTTAAATATTTGATGGCCTTATCAAATTCTTTTACATGCAGATAAGTAGCGCCGGTCATATAGCGGGCACGATTAGCTGCCGCTGTACCGTCATAATTATTGATGACTTTCAATAAACCGGTGATTTTAACTCCGTCGAGCTCTCCCCCGTTTAAGACAATGTTCACAGAATCTTTCCCGAAAGAAGTAGAAGCAAGTTTGCTGAAAAGTGTTTCGGCGAGGAAAATAGTTTCATTCGCTTTTTCTTCTTTTGGCTCCTTAACAAATTTCTGGTAGGCAATCCATCCACCGAGAACAACTATTACAATTGTACCGGCATAAGTAATTTTTTTGCTGTATTTTGACCAAAACCCTTTCGCTTTTTCCAATACATCGCCTGATTCAGATTGTGTGGTTTTAACAACAACTTCTTCTTTATTTTCTGACATTATTATTTATTTTGGTTGTATAAATTTCGGGAGTTATCAGTCAACGATAAACGGATAATCTTCCTGTACGTAAACATCTTTTAGTAATTCACTATCATCCGGCCATGGACTTTCTTCCGCAAATGTTACTGATTCTTCCACTTCCTTATTCACTCTGCTGATAATTACATCAATATCTGCTTCGGGAACATTATAAGTTTCTTTCAACACTTTTAAAACATGCTCAATAGGATCCTTTTGCTTGTATTCTTCCAGCTCTTCTTTTGTTCTGTATTTCTGAGGATCACTCATGCTATGACCTTTATAGCGATATGTTTTGATTTCCAGCAAAGTAGGTCCGCTTTTCTCACGAGCTCTGTTTACAGCTCTTAATACTCCGTCATGAACTGCTTCAGGACTCATACCGTCAATTGCATCTGCAGGCATTTCATATGCATCGCCCATTTTGAAAATATCCAGGGTTTTACTTGTTCTTGCTACAGACGTACCCATTGCATAATTATTGTTCTCACAAATGAACACAACCGGCAAATTCCAAAGCATTGCCATGTTGAATGTTTCGTGTAACATTCCCTGACGAGCAGCACCATCTCCGAAGAAACAAAGTACCACATTGTTGGTACCACGGTATCTTTCAGCAAAAGCCAATCCTGCACCGGTACCTATCTGAGCGCCAACAATCCCGTGTCCGCCAAAAAAGTTTTCTTTCACTCCAAAGAAGTGCATACTTCCTCCTTTTCCCTTGCTGCAACCGGTAGCTTTTCCATAAAGCTCAGCCATACAGCTTTTTGCAGAAATTCCTTTAGCAATAGCCAAAGCGTGATCACGATAAGCAGTGATAAATTTATCATCGGGATTGGTAGCTGTCATACAACCGGCGGCTACTGCTTCCTGACCGATGTAAAGGTGACAAAATCCACGAATTTTTTGCATTCCGTAAAGCTGACCTGTTTTCTCCTCAAAACGTCGCAGGAGCAACATGAGCTCGTACCAGTATAAATAGGTTTCTTTTGAAAATTTTGTTGCCAATTTGCTTGATTTTTAGTTTGCAAATATACAACAGAAAATGCAAAGATTTTTTTTCAAATACATATAAATATTACGCTAAAATGGCAATATATAATATATTATCATAATTAGATTATTGATATATTTTTCAGCAAATTAAAAATACCTGAACCGAATCGTATCTTGCATTTTGCATGCTGTCAATTCGCAAAATCATCATCACTCACTTTAAGAATTATGAAATCACTTCATTTTCATTCAATCATTCTGTGATAGGAATATGCGGTTTGAATGGCGTAGGTAAAACGAATCTGCTGGATGCTATTTACTATTGTTGTTTTACTAAAAGTTATTTCACTGTTTCCGATGCTTTGAATATTGGATTTAATAAATCAGGATTCAGACTTGAAGCTGATTTCATTAATCGGGAAAACGAACAGAAAGTTGTGTGCATTCACAGAGGCCAGGCAAAAAAAGAGTTTTATGTAAATGAAGTGCTTTACGACAAGCTGTCAAAACATATCGGGCAGTTTCCGGCGGTGATGGTAGCGCCGGATGATGTGGATATTATTACCGGCAGCAGTGAAATGAGAAGAAAATACCTCGATACCATTTTGTGTCAGCTGGATGCAGAATACCTGAGCCAATTAATTACTTACAATAAAGTTTTACAGCAAAGAAACAGTCTGCTTAAAAACGAAGCTGAAAAAGGTTCACACGATGATGCCTTACTGGAAATAATTGATAACCAGCTGCTAGTTCCCGGTAATTATATTTTTCAAAAACGAAATGAATTTTGCGAAAAACTTTTGCCGCTGATTGGTCAGTTTTATACTCAGATAGCATCTGCGGATGAAGACGTTCGTATCTATTACGAAAGCAATCTTACAACTGAATCATTTGAAATTTTACTGAAAAAAAACAGACAAAAAGACCGCATTTTACAAAGAACAAACGGCGGAATTCACAAAGATGATTTGAAATTAATGCTTGGAGAGCAAACTTTTAAGAATACGGCTTCACAAGGCCAGCGAAAAAGTTTATTATTTGCATTAAAACTGGCTGAATATGAAATGATTAAAATTAAAAAAGGATTCCCTCCCCTGCTACTGCTCGATGATGTATTTGAAAAACTGGATAGCCAAAGAATGAACAATCTGCTGCATTGGGTGTGTAAAGAGAACAGCGGTCAGGTCTTTATAACAGACACACACAGGGAAAGATTGAGTAGGTCATTTGCGGAATTGAATATAGATGGAGAAATTCTGGAATTGGAATAATACTGGATAGAGTTTCGATTGAAACATTACTCAACTTTTTTTCAATCTTTTTTAAGTTTAGAATATGATTAAATAGAAA
The DNA here is from genome assembly GCA_947458275.1 of Chitinophagaceae bacterium. GTDB lineage: Bacteria > Bacteroidota > Bacteroidia > Chitinophagales > Chitinophagaceae > Ferruginibacter. Next base: position 20,060 of record CANGYR010000013.1, on the reverse strand, counting down.
GGGGTTCAATTTTATGAATTGAACCCCTTTCTATCTGTAAAATACTTAATTATTTTATAGCAATCAATGAAATCCCAAATTGAGAAACATTATAGTATTTTTCATTTAATGGTAATTCATAACTGATCCGTGCAGTTAAATTTTTAGAAAAACTAACTCCTGCAATTAATGAAGCAGATTTAAACGAACGAGAGTATACACCTAAAGAATAGGGAGTTTTACCGCTTCTTTCCCAATTTAAACCGAAAATAGATTCACTTATTCTCAATGAATCTAATGGTAAATTTGTAGGATTAGGTGATTGATTTAAATATAATCCTTCTTGCCAAGATGTTTGAGAAAATTTGATGGCATTTAGCTGGTTGAATGCATACCTAAATGAGTTGCTAAATGAATAGCGGATTCTAAGTTTTGTTTCGTTTTCTTTATTTATATCATATTTTGGATTTAATACGTTGTATGCACCTAAATTAGATTCAAATCTGATATTGTCGTTTTCATATTTATATCCAAAACCCAAAGCGAAATTAAGATAGTTGTTTTTTAAAATATCTTGAGTTGGATTGGTGTTGTTGGTATAAATAAAAGAATTTACGTCTAACCAATTATTGTATTTATCTTTTGATACTTGATATGAACCTGAAATATAGCTAGCTTGTATACCTAAACGCAGCATACTTTTTTTATTTTCATCTAAATGAAAAAAAGTTGAAGCAGACAAACCAAAATAATCGCCGGACATTGAAAATTCATTTGATCCACTACGAGAATAAGATATGCCAATCGCTGTAGATTTTGAATCGCCAATTTTGTATTCTAAACCTATGTTGGTAAAATAATTGTGCAGATTATTTGCTGATAATCTACTGAATGAAGATGTAGCTCGAAGGTCGCCCTCAAAATTACCGGTATTGGCCGGACTAATCAGGAGAGGAATGCTTTCATACTGAGTTATACGAGGATCCTGCGCTTTTGAATTAAGGTGAAATAATAATGATAAAGCAATGGTAATTTTTAGTTTCATTTGTGTAGTTTTTATGTATTTAAATTATAAAATAATTAATTATTAATATGCGATCAGGTTAAAACTAATGTTTTTTTTATAGATTGACAAATTCTCTTGCGTTAAATAATTTTTTTTATCAAAATAATGATAGTTATGGATTAAACATTATTTAATAGGCTTTTGAGTCTCCATAAATTACATTTAAAATTGTTAGATAAATTATTTTGAAATCAAAAAAGATATTCCAATTTTCTAAATACCAAATATCATATTTCACTCTTTTCTCCATATCTTCTAATTTTTTTGTCTCTCCTCTATAACCTTTCACTTGTGCCCATCCTGTTATTCCCGGTTTTATAAAATGACGTACCATAAAATTATTTATATCGTTACTGTATTGTTCAGTATGCAAAAGCATATGTGGTCTTGGACCAACTACTGACATAGAGCCAAACAATACATTAAAAAATTGAGGTAGTTCATCTATACTGGTCTTTCTCAGAAAAGCTCCAATTTTAGTGATACGGGAATCGCCTTTGGTGGCTTGAAGTTTATCCGATTTTGTATTTACTTTCATTGTTCTGAATTTATAACAATAAAAGGTACGATTGTTTTCTCCTGATCGTAATTGTTTAAAAAATACCGGTCCTTTTGAGCTGAATTTTATTAAGATAGCAATTATGGGAAATAGCCAAGAAAAAACAAATAAAATGACTAATGAAGAAAAAACAATATCAAACGTTCTTTTGATCATACGATTGACCAATTTTTCCATAGGTTCTTTACGTAATGAAAAAGTAGGCAAATGGCCATATCTTACTACATCAAAATTACTAGTCAATCCATATTGAATTACATTTGGTATAAAACGTACGCGCGTCATGTTTGCTTCACAAATCACCACCAATTCTTTAACTTGCTCTTTGCTAAAACTCTGTGACGAAATGAATAACTCATCAATGTTATCTTTTTTAAAAAAATCTTTAAGTGAATGGATATCACCTAAATAATTGATTGGTACATTTTCAATCAATTTATCTTCAAAATAGCCTAATATCTTGTATCCACTTGCCAAGTCTAAATGTATTACATCATAATACTGATTGGCAATTCCATCCCAACCGGCGAAAACAATATTTCTATAGTTGTAACCCCTTTTTCTCAAATTTTTAATTGTTATTAAAATACCGATACGAAGCGTAATCAATGATATAAAAAATAGTATGTAAAAGTAGCATAGTAGTAAGCGAGAAACTTCTGAGAATTTAAATATAAAAATTATTAAACCAATTAACAGCATGTGATGGAGCATAGTATTAATCAATCGGAACAGGTATAATGAAATTCGCTCCATCCTGACCGGTTTGACTACATGAAGCCATAAAACAACCAGTAGCCAGCCTAAATTTAACACCAACGCCAATTGTCCTATTTGAGTATTACTGATTACATGAAGATTACCCCAGCGAATAAAGATGGAGAACATAAAAGATCCGTTCAATAAAAGGATATCCAAAAGTATCTGAATAACATTTATGTTTTGGAAAAATCTTTTTGAAGACAAAAAATTTAAAATCTTCATATTGGCAAAAGTGGATTTTTAATGCTATCCAATTTTTATAAATTGCAAATTATGGTCTATTTGTATATAATTAATTTGGGGTTTAATTTGAATATTCTTACTCTAATTAATTCTAAAGTTAAATAATAAACAAACAAAGAATTTGTAATAAAGTATCTTTTAAAAAGCCTAATTGGCTCTTGTAATAATCTAAAGAACCACTCTAAACTTGTCTTTTGCATCCATTTTGGAGCACGTTTTTGCATACCAATCATCACTGGTAAAGACCCTCCGATTCCAATCATACAAGCATTAATTTTCCCGCGCATGGAAGCCATCCATTTTTCCTGTTTTGGACAACCCAATGCTACAAAAACCAAATTTGGTTTCGTGGCATTAATTAAATTAATAACATCATTTTCTTCTTCATTTGATAGCATTCGAAATGGGGGGCTATAATAATGATGCTTTGCTAACTTAGGATAATGATTATTTATATGATAACGGGTTTTTTCTAGCATAATTTCAGTACCTCCATAAAAGAAAACAGATAATCCTTTCTCTTCTGCGCTTGATAATAAGGCTGGGAGCATATCCATTCCGGATATACGATCTTGTTTGATTCCAAAAAGAAATTTTAATGCGAGTACCAATGGCATGCCATCGGCAGTTACTAAATCCGCATCGTTAACTATTTTTTTAAATTTTTGGTTTCGGTATGCTTCCATACACATATGCACGTTCGCAACACAAACATATGAAGATTTGTATACTGATGAAAGATCAATGCATTTTTTTATTAACAAATCAAACTTACTAGTCGTTATTGTAAATGCCATTTTTATTATTTTTTATAAATATTATCAAATAAAAAATACAAGCTCCGAGTATGCTGCCTGTTATCCCAAATAAAACATCCATTATATCAGGACTACGATGTATAAAAAAAAGTTGCCCTAATTCAGCAATACAAACTAAAAAAGCAGAAAAAAAAGTATGGATAAATAAAAATTTAATCTTTTCAGACCTTTTTCTTTTTTTTAATAAACTAACAAATTCGAATAAAAATCCTAACATTAAAAATGGAATTGCTGTTCTCAAGTTGTAATATTCATTACACCAATTTAAAATAAACGTTGGTATATATGTCTCAGATTTTAAATTAGGGTCAGGTAACCATGAAAAATATAAGACACATAAAACAACAAACAACAATATAGCATGTGTGTTTTTTTTTATACTCAACAAATTGATTTTTAATTTTTGATCTAATATTGAAATTATTTTTCCACTCTGAATATTCTTTTTAAAAGCGATTTTTTTTCTTGCTCAAAACCATATCCATATCCGTATTCATATCCGTAACTCAAGCCCTTCCTTTTAATCCCGTTAAAAATAATGTTTGGACTCTTGTAAGCATCTGTATTTTCGATTTCTTTAATTGTTTTAAATAAGATCTCTTTGGGTGTATGATTATATCTTGTAATGAAGACACATGCATCTGCTAAAGGAGCCATCAATGGTGTGTCTGCAAAAAATGTTAACGGAGGCGTGTCAATTATTATAATGTCATAATGTGCTTTTAAGTATTTTAACAATAATTGCATCCTTCCGTTGGTTAATAATTCCGAAGGGTTAGGTGGCAAAGGGCCAACAGGAATAATCTTGAGATAATCCACTCCTGTTTCATATATAATCTCATCTTCGGTAGCTTTATTAATAAGATAATTGCTGAGGCCTTTATCAATGGTTAAATTAAATTTTTTATGTAACATAGGTTTTCTCAAATCTCCAGTAATCATAATTGTTTTCTTTTCAGTTAACGCATAAGATAAACCGAGATTGAGTGTAAAGAAAGTTTTTCCTTCGTCGGGTACTGAAGACGAAACAAGGAGCACTTTTTTATTATCGTCATTAAAATAGTAATACAGTTTGGTACGAATATTTCTAAAAGATTCAGCAATGGGTGAACGGCTGTTTTTTGTTACAAAAAAATCATTTTCTCCCGCTTCGTAAATCATTTCACCCAAAATTGGGATTTTAGTCATTTTTTCTATTTCCCCAATATTTTGAATCCTATTGTTTGAGATATATCGTATAATGATAATTAGCAAGGGTAGAATAAAACCCGTTAATAGACCGATTATCAAAATAAGGTTCTTTTTTGGGCTTACGGGTATCGGTGAGCAATAAGCAGGTTCTACAACTCGTCCATCACTTACAGTAGATGCATATGATATGGCAGATGATTCTCTTTTCTCTAACAGAAAAGAATAAATAGAACTTTTAATTGCTTGCTGCCTTGATATATTTATTAGCGCTCTTTCTTTAATAGGTACTAATTTTAGTAGAGAATTTTGTTCATCTAATTCACTGTTAATTTTTGACTGAGCACTTAATAAATTTTGGCGCAAACCTGATTTTGTTTCACGAATGGTTTTTTTTATTTTTTCGATTTGTTCTTTTAATGACAATACAGCATCATCGTTTTCAGCAGTTTTGCTTAATAAGTTTTGCAGCTGCAATTCATAGTTGTACAATTTTGAAAGAAGCTCCATAAGCATGGGATCTTCAATACCCATCAAGGAGGGGGCTTTGCCGGGATAAACGCTGCTGCCATTCATATAATTCTCAACTTCATCCAAAACAGATAGCTGAACACCTAATTTATTCAATTCCTGATCTTGTTTAGATACAGAGTTTAAAAACACTTTTGATTGTTCACTTAAATCAACAATATTATTTTGAGATTTGTAATTTTCAAGATTTTGCTCTACACTATCAAGTTGTTTGCTCATGAGCGCTAATCTATCATCTATAAAATTAATAGTATAACTAGCAATCATTTGCTTGTCAATAATAGCAGCATTATTATATACTTGCATAATTGAATTCAGCAATAATTCGCCTTGTTCAGCATTGCCTGTCTTCATATTAAGAAGCATGATTGACGTAGATTTACTAGAAGTAGATATCTCAATATTTTTGATAATATTCGATACGACATCATTTAAAGCACTTAATTCAATTGTAAATTTTTCTTTTGAAAAAGACTGTAGATTTTTATAATTACATCTTACCTGAAAACTATCATTATCAATAATTATTCTGTTAAAATCATTTAGGTTGTATGCAATTCCATCTAAGATGAATTTTTTATTTCGCAGATTAAACTCCAGCGTTTTCATTTTATCCCATTCACATATTTCGGGATCTAAAGGAACCAATTTAAAAGGAAAACTATCACCCATATACTCATCTCTGAATCTTCCTGTTTTAAATATTTTTATTTGCGCATTACTGTTAATGACTGCATCTTTTATTATTGGTCTACTAGTGATAATTTCAAGTTCATTCTCAACTACTTTTTTCACTCCAAACAAATCGAAATCCTCAAGGCTTTTAGCAGCTTGATCTGCTATTCCTTTTTTTTCATCTTTAACTAAAACTTTTGATGTAACCTGATAGACAGGATTTCTGTATTGTAAAAAAATAAATGCAACAAATAATCCTATTAAAGAACAAATAGCGTATATTGGCCAATATGGGATAAAGAAATTTATAAGAATATCTTTTATTTTAAGATCCTCATCATTTTCTAGATGATTAAAATTATTTTGCATGAAATTTATTTAAGATTAGTTAATACTAAGATTAACAGCGTTGCAGCGCTAACAACAGTTGGCCAAATCTGAAAAAAACTTGAGCTTGTATTCATCTTAACCCTGTTTGGCTCAACATAAATTACATCACCTGTTTTTAAATTAAATGCAGGATGATTTAGTAATTTTTTATCTGTTAGGTTAATTCGGTAACTATTTTTTAATGAATCAGTTTGTCTATATAATAATACACTAGCCCTCTTGCCCATAATCGTTAAATCACCGGCTAATCCTAGCGCTTGGAGAATGTTAATGTCTGCATAAGGTACATTATAGGTGCCTGGTTTTGCTACTTCTCCAAGAACAGTAACCCTGAAATTTAATAATCTAATGTTTACAATAGGGTCTTTTAAATAGCTTGTCAATCGGTACTCCAATGTGTCTTTTAATTGACTAAAGGTTAGGCCAGCTGCCTGAACGGCTCCGATTTTATTTAATACTATCTTGCCGGATTCATCAACCAAATAGCCTACTGATGGGTTATTTTGTGTTTGAATATTTTGAATGTTAACCGACGCGTTTAAAAAATTGGGCATGTTAAAAATTGCAGCAGACTCTATATTAGGGCTGCTTACAAAAATATACAGCTGATCACCGCGCTGAATAATTGGCACTGCTGTTGAAGAATGCATAAATGCAGAATCTTTTATGTTATGCATATAATAAATTTCTCTGGGGCCATAACAAGAAGACAAGAAAGCAGTTATTGTTAGGCTGGCTAAAAGGAAAATAAAATATTTTTTTCTAGATTTATGTCGATGCATTTTTTATTGAGAATAATCTGAACTAGTAAACAAAAAAGTAAATGTAATTATTGATGCTATAAATTAATATCCATTTTTTTTAATTGATTAATGTAATGTTTTCGAAAAATGAGGTATTCTTTAATTTTTGCTGATGAAGGAATTTGACTTTAAAGAACAATATTTCGAAAATCAGGGTGTTTTTTCCGTTTTAACATACTAATCAATATAAAAAGTCAATTAATTGATATTTGACATATAACTGTTACAAATTTAGTGATTTTAGTCAAATTGTTGAATAATTATGATCATTTATTTAATTGTAATTTTAATAAATGGTCATTAATTTTGTAAAAAATCCATAGACATCTTTATTTTCCATTTTTCTTTGTTAAAATTCAATATACAATTGAACATTAAATTAAATAATATTTATAATCGATTAGGGATCAAAAGTGACCGTACTAAAAACATCGCAAAACATGTTTCATTGTCTTTTTTATATAAAGGCGGGAGTATTATTTCTTCTTTTTTATTGATACCACTTACGATAAATTATTTAGACACGGAGAACTACGGTATATGGTTAACCATCAGTTCCTTTATCGCTTGGTTCTCCTTTTTTGATGTTGGACTGGGTAATGGTTTGCGTAATAAGTTTGCAGAAGCAAAAGCAAAGGGAGAAATAACTTTAGCAAAAGGGTACATAAGTTCAGCCTATTTTACGATTGGTGCCATAAGTTTATTTCTGATAATTGTATTTCTAGGATTGAACTTCTTTATCAATTGGACAAAAGTCTTCAACACCTCTCCTAAACTACAAAAGGATCTTAGTTTGCTTATGCCAATTTTGTTTGGATTTTTTTGTTTGCAATTAGTGGTTAAGTTGATTACTACCATATATACAGCCGATCAAAACCATTCTATGCAGGGAAAGGTTAATTTTTATACTCAGGCTGGTTCAGTATTAATTATATGGATTATGACCAAGACTAGTAAAGCATCACTTTTAAAGTTTGGCTTGGTTTTTTCTGTTATACCAATTATTTTATTGTTTTTTTTAAATCTCTTTGCCTTTAATAATCCTTATCGTGAATTTAAACCATCTATCAAATTTTGCAGAAAACAATATCTAAAAGAAATATTTGGATTAGGCATAAGTTTTTTTATTGTTCAAATTTCATGGACCGTACTTACTTCTACTGATAATTTTATTATTTCTAAATTATATTCTCCAAAAGAAGTTGTACCCTATAACTTAGCACTCAAGTTATTTTCGGTTGTTACAATGATTTATTCGATAATTGTGACTCCTTATTGGTCTAGTTTTTCTGAATCGTATTTAAAAAAAGATTTTCATTGGATTGTAAATTCAATGAAAAATTTAAAAAAGTTTATGGTTATTTTTTCAGTTTTTTGTTTGATGCTTTTAGCAATTTCCAAATTTCTATATTCATTTTGGTTAGGAGAAAAAGTCAAAATACCTTTTCAATTAAGTGGGCTAATTTGTATCTATACTTTATTAATGGTTTACTTGACTCCTTATAATTATTTCTTAAATGGAACAGGAAAAATAAAACTTCAACTCTATCAATCTGTTTTAATGGCCATCATTAATATTCCAGTATCTATTTTTTTTGCTAAAAGTCTAAATTTTGGGGTTAATGGAATAATTATAGGGACTATAATATGTGTAATTCCAGGAGTAATTTTATCTAGGATTCAATTTTTTAAAATAGTTACTTCAACTGCAATGGGTATTTGGGACAAATAATACTAATGAAATGAGAAAAGTTGTTGTTTAAAAATTAATATTTCTATTTCAAATATTACACTATTCTTTGCATGTTGAAAGTTAGATGTAAATGGAGTTAAATTTTTAATCTTCTTTTTAATAAATTAAATTTGAGATATAAACATAATTTTATTCAGCATTTCCTAATATTTGCGTTGATTATTTTTAGTTCAGGCGCATCGCAAATATCTAATAATGATTTATCGTTAATTGCATTTTTTGTTTTTACCTTAACTTATTCAGTATTCATTAAAGCTACTCTTTTATCATTTAAACAATTTATTTTTTTGATATTCTCGTTGATTGTAATAATTTTCATTTATTACTTCATAAATTCTAGTGTCAATATTTACACTTGGATAGGTTACATGATTAAAATACTTTTGACATTTTTAATTGTAAAAATTAACAGGAATAACTTTATTAAAAATTTCATAACTGTATGCTTTTTTTTGACAGTAATAAGTTTAGTTGGGTATATTTTGCAAATATTTATTCCGGATATTTTATTTCAGATTAATAATTGGAATGGACTGGATGTCCGAAATAATTCAAATTCATTATTATTTAATTTTACATATTTACACCCGATGCGCAATAGTGGCTGCATGTGGGAACCCGGAGCTTTCGCAGCCTTATTAGTGATTGCTTTGCTTTTTATTGATTTTTTTAACAATGAGAAACGAACCAGAGAAAAAGTGATTATTTCTATTGGTATATTAACAACCATTTCAACCAATGGTTATTTATTATTAGCATTAATATATTTATTTTCGTTTTTAAATAAATCTAAAGGCAAAATGAAAATTTTAGGATTTTTTTTATTTTTCCCTGTTGGATTTTATACATTTTATAACGCTCAAATTTTTTCCAGTAAAATTGGGAATCAATTAATCGGAATAGAAGAAGAAGTTGATAAAGCATTCCAAAATCCTAATTACGTTGTATCAGTAACAAGATTTTCCAGTTTTATAGTAGATTTTCCTACATTTTTGGAACGTCCAATTTTGGGTTATGGAGTTGATATACAAACTACAAATAAAAAAAGTATGTATAAAACTTATGGTGAAAATGTAGTCAGATCCTCCGGATTGATGACATTATTATTATCTTTTGGTCTATTTGGTTCTGGGGTTTATCTCTGGTTACTGTACAAAAATTTTTTACAAATGTCAAAAAATAAACTTATTGCCTTTTTTTCAACACTGTTGATATTATGTATCATTTTTTCAAACCCATTAGAATTTTCTCCGCTAATACTTTGTCTTTTTTTTGTTAAATCTACTTACTCGAATAATTTTGCAGAAAAAACAAATAAACGAACTAAAACATTTGTATGATTTATATAGTTATTCCAGTTTTTAATAGATGGCATTACACTAAAGATTGTTTATTTAGTTTACAAACACAAACATATAAAAAATTCAAAATCATTGTAGTAGATCATGGATCTACTGACGGTACATCAAAAAACATCAATGCTGAATTTCCGGAAGTAATTGTATTAAAAGGAGACCAGAGTATGTGGTGGGCAGCTGCAACAAATGTTGGTGTTAAGTATGCATTGGCTTCAAATGCTGACTATTTGTTAACTTTAAACAATGACCTTGTTGTCAATTCCGATTATCTCAAAAATATAATAGATGCAACTATTCACAATACCAAAGCAATTATTGGTAGTTTGTCGGCAGATAAAAAGGATTATAATAGAATAGTTTTTACCGGAACAAAATGGAATAAATGGACTGCAAAGTATCGACCCTCAGTTGAAATATTAAATTTACCGAATTATTGTAAAGCAAATAAATTTATAAAATCAGATTTATTGCCTGGCAGAGGAACTTTAATTCCAGTTAAAGCATTTAAAGATGTTGGGTTATTTGATGATGAGAACTTTCCTCACTACGCTGCAGATGAGTATTTTTCATTTATTTGTAGAAAATCAGGTTACGATTTAATTATTCCAACTAATGTTATAGTTTATAGCGAGGTCGAGGCAACAGGTCTAAAAAATGAAAGATATTCAAGAAATTTAACGTTATGGAAGGAAATGTTTACATCTATACGCTCTCCTTTAAATCTCAAGTATCGTTGGATTTGGGCTGTAAAATGTAGTCCATTACCTCCTATTTATTTTTTTATAGATTTATGCAGAATAATTTTTTCACAAATTAAAATAATACGATGAATTTAGCACCTGTTATCCTTTTTGCGTACAAACGTTTAGATACCTTAAAAAAAACCATTGAGGCTTTACAAAAAAACAACTTAGCAAGCCAATCTGATTTTTATGTATTTTCTGATGCGGCGAAAACGATTAAAGATGAAGATGCTGTTAGAAAGGTGCGAGAATATTTAAGAACTATTTGTCATTTTAAAAGTTTTATTATTGAAGAGGCAGAAGTGAACAAAGGATTGGCCAATTCGATTATTCAGGGGGTCACCAAAGTATTTGAAAAACATGACTTTGTCATAGTAATAGAAGACGATTTGGTTACCAGTACAAATTTCTTGAATTTTATGAATGATTCTTTACAAAAATTCCAATACGAAAGTTCCGTATTTTCGATTGCTGGCTATTCATTTGATCTAAATTTAACTCAATCAATACATACAGATACTTATTTCCTCAACAGGGGTTGGTCATGGGGTTGGGCAACATGGAAAGACCGATGGGAGAAAATAGATTGGGAAATAAGCGATTATCACACGTTTATAAAGAATAGGGAGGAAAGAAAGGCATTTTCAAAAGGAGGATCAGATTTAAATAAAATGCTTGATAAACAAATGTCCGGAAAACTCGATTCTTGGGCAATCAGATGGATCTACAATCAGTATAAAATGAAAGGATTGACAATTTATCCAGTTTACTCAAAGGTTAAAAATGAAGGTTTTGGAAAGGACGCAACCCATACAATAGGATCTTCAAGACGCTACAAACCCTTTTTTGATGAAGAGGCCAAAACTACATTTACTTATCCGGAAAATTTAGCGATAACAAACATTGCTCAATTGAAATTCCAAAGAAAAATGGGTTATTTTTCTCGAATTAAATCCAAAATTGAAACATTACTTAGGCTATGATGATAAGACTTGTCAAATATTTGAGAAATATATTTTTTGTGAAAATAAAATACAGCCATTTAAAAAAGTTATATCAACGAATTTTAGTGAATACAAAGTGGCGAAAATTTGAAATAGGATCAGGTTTTCACAGTGGTATTCGGGTTAGACTGTGGGCAAAAAGTACTTTAAAAATTGGAAAGAATTTCTATATAGGAAGAGATTCTTTTATTGAAACTGATTGTATTATAGGAGATAATGTGATATTGGGTAATCGGGTGGCAATTGTTGGCAAATATGATCATAATTTTCAACAAATTGGTACGCCCATAAGGCTTGCATCTGCAATAAGAGACAGCAATTATAACTGGAAAGGATTAAACTTAATCACAACAATTGGTAATGATGTATGGATTGGATATGGATCTACAATTATGCAAGGCATAACAATTCATGATGGTGCAATTATTGCCGCTGGATCGGTAGTTACAAAAGATATTGAACCCTACTGCATTTATGCGGGAAATCCTGCAAGAAAAATCACAAATCGTTTTCAGTCTCCGGATGATCTGTTAACACATACTGAATTATTAAAGAATTTTAATTCTTAGTTATTCCTTTTGCTTTTTCATTTTGAATAATGTATAACAGAATAAATTATAGTTTAAATTCTTAAATTCGCAACATGGCAGAATTATCTATACAGGAAGCGATGAGGCAGTTTTTGAATAACAGTCGTTTGAAAACAGGCATACAGGCCGCTCAAATCACTGAAGTGTGGGAGCAGATCATGGGAAAGACTGTCTCCAGATATACCAACAGCATCAAGATCATAGGTCATACCCTTTACATTACTACTAGTGTGGCTCCTCTTAAAAATGAATTGATTTATCAAAGAGAAACCATCATTAAGCGTGTAAATGAAGCATTAGGCGAAAATGCAATCAAAGAAGTTGTTATTAAATAAATCTAGGCTTTACTTCTATTTAATCTTTCCATATAAACTTCCCCCTTTATTAAATAGCCGATCTATATTTTTTTCTACTGAAGCATCTTTTTCCACCGGCGGTGCATGATGTGGCTTTTTTCTTGCATCCATAATCAGTGGACCTTTGCACCCCCAATGTTTGTTTTCAGTGAATGCATCAACTCCATAAATATCATGAGATGGATTGCAACGGGTAAATGTAATCCAGAGAAAATTATTTAAATGATCACTTAAAAATGTGGCATCGTCACAAAGAATTAATAGAGCAATCTCATTTTTCAGCAACCCATTTTTACACCACTCATTGCTGATTCCTTTTAACTGATCTGATAATTGATCTATTTCATTCTGTGCATTTTCATACGTAGTAAAATCCTTGCTTTGTAATGCAGCTACTCCGGGGAACACAATTTTGCAATTATCAAAGCCATTCAAATTTTTAAGTTTGGGATGAACCTCAGTAGACAAAGTTCTTATCGGATCTCCGTAAGCAGCGAAAACAATTTTACTGCCACTGTTTAAAGAGCTGCCGGAATAATCTAATGTATCAATGGTTGTATTTGTATGAAAATGCAGGTCTCTCTCAAGATGAATTCTCTCAAGAATGTATTCAAAAAACTCCTTGACATGATGTGTATTCAGTTTATTGGTTTCATCAGCGGTGATGAACAGAAATTTAGCCAGACTTAATTGTCCTGTGCCAAGTATATGGTTGGCTATGGTGAGGATTTCAGCCGGTTTTTTTGCGGGCATGTAGGGCGTATAGCGTTCACTTCCTATGGCTAACAGTAACGGATGTACGCCTGAGGCATCAACCGCATGCACTTCTTTCAATCCGGGTATTTCATGTTGAATGGCGTTGCCGGTCATTGAGTGAATCAATTGTCCGAAACTGGTATCCTCTTGCGGAGGACGACCAACAACAGTGAATGGCCAGATCGCATTTTTCCGGGCATAAACCTTATGGACCCGCATCAACGGGAAAGAATGTTGAAGACTGTAATACCCAAGATGGTCACCAAACGGTCCTTCGGGTTTATTTTCACCGGGATAAACTTCTCCTGTTATAACAAAATCGGCATCTGTACTGATACAGTATCCATCTACATATTTGTACCTGAATCTTCTTCCCCCTAAAACACCCGCAAAAGTCATTTCACTGATGCCTTCGGGAAGAGGCATGACAGCTGCCACTGAATGAGCCGGTGGCCCACCCACAAAAATGCTAACTTTAAGCGGAAGTCCTTTCTTGTTTGCTTTTGTTTGATGAACGCCAATTCCTCTGTGTAACTGATAGTGTAAGCCGATTTCTTTGTCAGGAACATAATCATTCCCACTTAGTTGAATTCGATACATACCCAGGTTCGCTTTCATGATGCCCGGCGTATCGGAGTCTTCAGTGTAAACCTGCGGCAGTGTTACAAAAGCACCTCCATCCATTGGCCAGTGGTGAATAAGCGGCAGGTCACTGATGTTGATTTCTTCATTCAAAACAGGCTGATGCAGGGCATTCTTTAGAGGCAATGCCTTTATTGCAGACAATCCGGTACTGATATATTTAAATGGATTTTTTATAGCTTTAACCGGATTTAACTTAAGTTCTATCAGCTTTTCAACAAGCTGCAGGTTATCACGAAAAATAAAACGACTGCGTTCCAAAGTGCCGAAGATATTGGAAGCCGCCCGATATTTATTTCCCTTGATGTTTTCAAAAAGCAATGCCGGTCCTCCAGCTTCGTGTACGCGTAAATGTATGGCCGCCATCTCAAGATAAGGATCTACCTCCTCTTTGATTCTTACCAGTTGACCTGTATTTTCAAGATCCAGCAGACATTCTTCCAATGAGCGGTAGGCCATTTTAATTAGTTATCAGTATGTAAAAGTAATATAGAAACAATCAAATGCTTGATGTGTTTAACATAAAGAACGAATAATTTAATAAATAAGAGGACAATCAATGCTTGGTTTTCTGGGTTTGGGCTCTTTTGCAGCTCTGGTGCGGCTTGTTTCTATGCGAATTCTAAAGGTAAGTCCCACAAAATAATAACTGTCTTTATTAGTTGGATCACCTCTTTTAGTGCCGTCTGCAGGATAAGGGTCACCGTTGGGCAATTGATTGCCTTTGTAAGCTATGGCAATTGCTGAACTTCCCCTGTTTTGTGCCAGTAAATCTTTATCAACATAAGTGGTACTTACATCATCAATATAATCGGTAAATGTTTTTCGAAAACCGAAGACAATACCAAGTCTTTTTCCATCATTGATAGCCCATTGAGTACCAAACCCCAATGGTATACATAATTCCCTGAGTTTGTATTTTTTTCTGTCTTGATAAAATCCCTGTCCTTCGGTATCGATCTCGTATAAAACTATTTTGCCTCCGTTGGGAAGAAGATAATAAGGGCTGAATTTAAAAATACCGGCCTGCGCAAATACATAAGGAGAAACTCTGTGTTGATACAAATCCAGAAAAAGATATTCTATACCTAGTGCAAACTCTGATATCTCTGAAGTAAAAGAAAGATTTCTGTGCCTATTTTTTAAACTGTACTTATCGTCTCCGGTAATTTTTCCTGCTGATATGTCAAAACGAATCAGCCATTTACTGTTAAGCTCATATAACAAACCTGCTCCGTATGAAGGTCTGAATGTTATAGGATTTAAAGGATTTTCCTGTAAATCCCCCGTATAATTTGCCAGTCCTCCGTAAAAACTTGTAAAAAAATTCTGACAAACAGCAGAGGTGCTGATAGTGATGAAGAATATGGTCAGTATTTTTTTCACGGATATGCTTTAGTAGTTACACTATTTACCGCATACAGCTTATCATATAATTCTTAATCAGCAAAAGCAAATTCTAAGCAGAATGAGTTGCTGAAGAAAATTATTTTTTAAGATACATAACTTCTTTAATCAGTTTTACAGTTCTCGATACATCAGGCAGATAAGCAGCAACCAGATTAGGGGCATAGTGCATCGGAGCATCAGCAGAAGTAATTCTTCTTATAGGCGCATCAAGGTAATCAAATCCTTCTTTTTGTATTCTGTAAGTGATCTCTGAAGATACAGAAGCAAATGGCCACTGTTCTTCAACAATAACCAGGCGATTTGTTTTCTTTACACTTTCAAGTATAGTATACCAGTCGAGAGGTCTGATGGTACGAAGGTCAATCACTTCAGCTTCAATATTTTCTTTTGCCAATTCTTCAGCTGCACCTAAAGCCACTTTCATCATTTTATTGAAAGAAACTATCGTTACATCTTTACCTTCTCTGACAATATTGGCTTTTCCAATTGGGATAAGATATTCTTCTTCCGGTACTTCTCCTTTATCTCCGTACATCACTTCACTTTCCATAAAGATTACAGGATCATCATCACGGATGGCAGATTTAAGAAGTCCTTTTGCATCGTAAGGGTTACTTACAGATACTACTTTAAGTCCGGGAATGTTGGCGTACAAACTTTCGAAAGCCGTGGAATGTTGCGCTCCGAGCTGTCCGGCACTTCCATTGGGACCTCTGAAAACAATGGGGCAACCAATTTGCCCACCGCTCATTGCAAGCATTTTAGATGCAGTATTCAAAATTTGATCTAAAGGCAAAACGGCGAAGTTCCAGGTCATGAATTCCACAATTGGACGAAGACCATTTTGAGCAGCCCCTACTGCAATTGCGGCAAACCCCAATTCAGCTATAGGCGTATCGATGATTCTTTTTTCACCAAATTCATCAAGCATTCCCTGGCTTACCTTGTAGGCACCATTGTATTCAGCTACCTCCTCTCCCATTAAAAATACTCTTTCATCTCTTCTCATTTCTTCCTGCATCGCTTCACGCAAGGCTTCTCTAAAGGCAATTTGTCGCATTATGCTTAATGATTTATTTATATGTTATATTAAATATTGCTCACAAATTTATTTCATAGTTGTCATAATAACAAATCATTGCAAGATTAACGCTGTTGCAATGAAAATTTTGGCCCATTTGCAAAAAAAAGGATGTCTTGTATAAGACATCCAAAAAATGATATAAAATTACCTCAACAAATGATGCGTATGCTGATTAACAGTTTTCAATAACCAATGCGCTTGCTCCTCCTCCGCCATTGCAAATTCCTGCTGCACCATACTTTCCGTGGTTCTGCTTCAGTACATTGATGAGCGTTACGATGATTCTTGCGCCGCTACAACCAAGCGGATGTCCCAAGGATACTGCTCCTCCATTGACATTTACTTTGGCCGGATCTAGTTTCATTCTACGGGTATTTTCTATTCCTACAACAGAAAACGCCTCATTCAATTCCCAGTAGTGTATGTCTTCCATTTTTAACCCCGCTTTTTCAACAGCTTTAGGAACTGCCAGCGCCGGAGTGGTTGTAAACCATTCGGGAGCTTGTTCGGCATCTGCATATCCACGAATCACGGCAATAGGTGTAAGACCAAGTTCAGTTGCTTTTTCTTTACTCATTAATACAAGGGCTGCAGCTCCGTCATTCATAGTGGATGCATTGGCAGCAGTTACTGAACCCTCTTTTAAAAATGCACTTTTCAGTTCGGGAATTTTATCAAACTTAACATTAAATGGCTCTTCATCTTTCGCAAATAAAACCGGATTGCCTTTTCTCTGAGGAATTTCAACAGGAACAATTTCATTGTCAAATTTACCTGCTTCCACTGCTGCCTGGCTTCTTTTATAACTTTCAATAGCAAAAGCATCCTGATCTTCTCTGCTTATGCCACAGGTAGATGCGCACATTTCAGCAGCTACACCCATTGCTTTTCCGTCATACACATCGGTTAATCCGTCTTTAGCTAACCCGTCAATCAACTGCACATTCCCATATTTATTTCCCCAGCGAAGTGAATCTGAATAAAAGGGAACATTGCTCATACTCTCCATTCCTCCGGCAACAACAACATCAGCGTCGCCCAGTAAAATACTCTGAGCTCCCTGCGCAATGGCTTTCATTCCACTTGCACATACTTTATTGATTGTAGTGCACACAACCTCGTTAGGCAGACCTGCAAATTTTGCTGCCTGGCGTGCAGGTGCCTGTCCCAAATTTGCCTGCAATACAGAACCCATCAACACTTCATTGATGATTAAAGGATCTATACCTGCTTTTGTAATAGCGCCCTTGATAGCAATGCCACCTAATTGAGTGGCGGAAAAACTTTTTAAAGAACCTCCGAAACTTCCCATCGGTGTTCTTACTGCTGAAATGATGTAGACTTCCTTCATTTGATTATTTTTTCAATTTTAAAATGTAATGGTTAATAATTAATCAGATTTAGAATGCTGATTAATTATTCAGATTTTTTATTTTAAAACAATTAAACGTAAAGCAGATAACATATTTAATGAAGAGAAGACAAATCTTATTCTAATAAATAGTTCACTCAAGCAAGTACGTCAAAAAATTTTCGCAAAAGTAAGTATAAATAATGTCTAAAATTAGTTCAGCAAAACAGTTCGCTTTAAAATTACAATGACTAACATATTAGTTGTTGATGTTGAAAGTCATATTTTTTTAGATAAAATAAGATAAAACATAATCTATAATAATTTGTTTAATAAATTGTTATGATATTTTTTAAAATTTTCCTTATCTTCACACTACTATTAGTGAAGTATCGGTTTATATGTTGATTTGTATTTGAAGGCAACCCAACATAACCAATTCAAATCTTCACTTGGTTATATTTGAATCCTTAGAATTTCCCCAAATATTTTTTTTGAAACTCCCTCTGATTATCCGGAATAGATAATTACTGCCTTTACGTTTTGAATATTCAATCGTTGAGCAGTATTAATTTAAATATATCAACATGTCAAAGACTTTATCAAAGAGTATCTGTATGGCAATCATCATTGCTAATGTGTTTGCGTCATGTGTCAGTGTAAAGCAAGCCAGTTATTTTGCCAATGTAAATGACACAAGCATTAATGTAATAGAATACAATCAGGAATTATTGATTCAAAAGAATGATATTCTTAGTATCCATATCAGTAGTCTGAATAATGAAGCGTCTACTGTATTTAATAATCCAAATGGCATTGCAACAAGTAATACAACCAGCAGCGGAAACAACAATAATGCAAGTGGATATTTAGTGAATCCGGATGGATATATACAAATTCCTATGATAGGAATGGTGAAAGCAAGTGGAATAACAAAAAAACAGCTGAAGGATAATATTACTCATATTATTGAAGAGAAGAAATTATTACTTGATCCAATTGTTACAATCAGACATCTGAATTATGAGGTTACCATAATTGGAGAAGTAGGTGAACCAACAGTGATAAATGTTCCTAATGAAAACATCTCGTTACTGAAGGCTTTAGGAATTGCAGGGGATATAACCGTTTATGGTAAAAAAGAGAATGTATTATTAATAAGGGAACAAAATGGGAAAAGAGATGTAAGGACGATAAATTTAAATTCTAAAAGCTTTCTTACTTCTCCCTATTATTATTTGCAACCGAACGATGTGGTGTACGTTGAGCCAAACAGACAAAAAATTATTGCAGCGAATAGAAATCAACAGATTTTACCGACTATACTAAGTGTATTGTCAATAATGACCATAGCAATAGCACAGGCAATAAGATTAAACTAATTAAAGCATATTAGAAAAGAAACCAAATTAATGAACCGAAATAATCATCATACTGCTGAAAACGATGAAATGTTAATCACTAAAATATTTATAAAGCATTTCATCTATTGGCCGTTACTATTACTCCTTCTGGTTATCACTACCCTATCTGCTTTCTTTTACATCAGATATGCTACACCTAAATACGAAGCTACAGCAACACTGGTTATTAACGATGAAAAAAAAGGTGCTGATGATTCCCGATTAATGGAATCTTTAAATATCATAAACACAAAAAAAATTATTGAAAATGAAACAGAGGTATTACAATCAAGAACATTGATGGATAAAGTAGTTAAAACTTTGCATTTATATGCGCCTGTATATGTTGAGGGTGAAATAAGAGATATGTCCGGATACATTGCATCACCAATCAAAATTGAAGCAGAAAATCCGGAGTCTGTAATTGAATCACCAAAAATATATGTTAAATACAATAATCAATCAGGAGAAATTTATTTGAATGGCGAAAAAAAAGGTTATATCAATTCATGGATAGACACAGATTACGGCAGAATAAAATTTAGTTTGAATGAAAAAAATGATGAACTCAATAAGAATAAAATAATTTATTTCAG
>CANGYR010000012.1 GCA_947458275.1 Chitinophagaceae bacterium | reverse complement strand
TGTTAGCTAAAATTGGGATTGAAAATAATCTTCAGATTGAAAAAAGCAAAAAGTATTTAAAGCAAGTTGAAAGGGCATTTAAAGAAAATAAATTGTTTGAAAAAGGGGACTTAGAAAAGCTTAGAAAGAAACAAAAACTGGGCATAACAGCCGTTTTGCAAAAGCGGGGGTTTCTTGCCTCTATGACAGTGAAGTGCTAAATTCGAGCTTTGTGCATCTAATGAAGTTTAGTGGTGAAAATCCCCGCCTTCGCAAAGCGGCAGAACGTTACCAGCCATTATAGAAAGACGACACAATTAGAATGAAAGAGTATTTTATCTTACAATACAAAATGACAAATAGAAAGCTCAAAGACTTTGGACTTGAGCCAATAATGGGTTATCTATTGATTTTGGCATGTTTTATAGGACTTTCCATTTACCTTTTTCATAAAACAGAATTTGCACAATATGTTTATATACCAATTTCATTAGTATTGACATCTAAACTTTCAGAAATTGGCAGAAATGATTTTCTCAAATTGTGCTTTAGCGATAAATACTACAAATTAGTGAGAGTAGTTGAAAACTTTGCAGCATCATTCCCCTTTCTAATATTCCTGCTTTATAAACAAACTCTCATTGGTTCAGTAATTCTTGTTGCAGTCAGCCTCTTACTTGGTTTAAGTAGTTTCAAAACAAGTTTAAACTTTACTATCCCAACTCCTTTCTATAAAAAGCCTTTTGAGTTTACCGTAGGTTTTAGAAACACCTTTTTTATTTTCCTAATTGCTTACATCCTGACATTTATTGCAATTTCTGTTGACAATTTTAACCTTGGCATATTCTCATTATTGCTTATTTTCATAGTAGTCATTGGCTTTTATCCTAAACTAGAAAACGAATATTTTGTATGGTCATTTGCATTAACAGCAAAACAATTTATTGTTGAGAAAATCAAAACGGCATTATTTTATACAACTATACTTTGTTTGCCTATTGTACTGACATTGTGCTTTTTCTATTATACAAACATCGTTTTAATACTGGCATTTTATTTTATTGGCTGTGTTTTCCTGATAACAATAATTTTTGCAAAATATGCTGCTTATCCTAACGAAATGAATATTGCTGAAGGAATTATAATTTCTATAAGTGTTGCTTTCCCTCCGTTTCTATTTGTTTTTGCGCCATATTTTTACACAAAAGCACTAAAAAAACTTGAAAGATTTCTAATATGATTAAAGTTACGGAATTGACAAAAAGCTATGGAACAAAACAAGTTCTCAAAAATATTAATCTGACCTTTTCAGAAGGGAATGTGTATGGAATTGTTGGCGAGAATGGAGCCGGCAAAACAACATTATTCAGGTGTATTGCCGGGTTAGAAGATTATCAAGGTGAAGTAAAATCAAAATTAGAACCTCTAAAAAATCATTTAGGACTATTATTAACTGAGCCGTTCTTCTTTGCAAAAATTACAGGCAAGGAATATATACAACTACTTTGTAGCGCACGTAAAATAAAAACTGATAATATTGAGAGTAGAAATATCTTTGACTTGCCACTGAATCAATATGCTTCGACATACTCAACAGGAATGAAAAAGAAACTTGCAATTACAGCCATTTTATTACAAAACAACAAATACTTTATACTTGACGAGCCATTCAATGGTGTTGATATTCAGAGCAACATTATCATCACTGAAATTATTCACAAACTCAAAGAGTTAAAAAAGATTGTGATAATATCATCGCATATTTTTTCAACTCTCAGTGTGACTTGCGATGAAATACATTTGATAAAAAATGGTGAATTTATTAAGCCAGTAAAAAGGGAAGATTTTAGTAAACTAGAAGCTGAAATGAAAGAAATTACTATCGCTAATAAACTTGAAAAGCTTGAACTTATATAGAATAACAGCTGGTAACACGGGTTTTGCGCCAACCGAGACAGCCCTCGTAAATAGATATAGTAAAAATGGAAATAAGGCCCAAAAGAAAAATTAATCTTTCTCCACTTGACAATAAATTGGAGTTGACAACCAAAATATTTTTAGTTGTTATGTGGGGTTTGACAATTTATACATTTTTAAAATTGCCAAAGACAATTCCAATACATTTTAATGCTTCGGGACAAGCAGACGATTATGGGAACAAGTTGACACTTTTAATTTTACCTATCCTTGGGACAGTAATTTATTTTGGATTGACGCAGTTGAATAAGTATCCACACATTTTTAACTACATGACAAAAATTACTGAGGACAATGCCCTAATGCAATATACCATTGCGACAAGGATGTTGCGATTTATAAAATTGGCAATTCTTGTAATTTTTTCTTTGATTATTCTTTTCACTTACTTGACAACAATTGGTGTGACAAATGGATTAAGCTTTTGGTTTTTGCCACTGTCATTGGGACTTTTATTAATCCCGACTATAATCAGCTTAAGTCAATCATTCAAGCAAAAGAATAACGCGGCCTGACAAATACAAACGCAGAACAAAAGATTTTGTGCAATTGGAGCATGACATTGAAACAATTATCGGCATTGCATATCCAAGCTACATATTCGGTGTATGAAATCCTGTCTAGCATTAGTTCCAAACTTCAGCTTTTAGTTATAATTTTAACATCAGGACCTGGCGGAGATTTAGTTAATTCCCCAACTGTACAAACCCTTGAACGTTGTTTGTAAGATTAAAGAAACGACGAAATAAACCAACAGAAAAGATAATTGAAAATAAATGAATTTTAAAACGCAAATAAAGAGTTTACTTATTTTCATTTCTTTTTTTTCAAGTAGCATTCTTTTTGCACAAAATGATAGCATTGGGCATCAAAAACCAAGAATGAATATTTCGGCGTTCCTAGATGTATTTTATGTGAACGATTTCAACCATCCACAAGGAACAAAAAGACAACCCTTTTTATTTAACCACAACAGACATAACGAGTTCAATCTGAACTTAGGATTTGTAAAACTTGGTTTGGAACACTCAAAGTATCGGGGAAATTTAGCTCTGCATACAGGGACTTATTCTAACGACAACTATTTGGCAGAACCAGGTTTATTGAAAAATATTTTTGAAGCTAATGTTGGCTTGTCGCTTAATAAGAAAAATAATCTTTGGATAGATGCAGGAGTTTTTGCCTCACATATTGGTTTTGAATCTGCCATTTCCGCCGATAACTGGACCATGACACGTTCCATATTGGCTGAAAACTCGCCTTATTTTTTATCGGGAGTAAAATTTACCTTTAACCCAAATGATAAATGGACAATATCAGGTCTAATCATAAACGGTTGGCAACGCATCCAGCGACTTCAGGGAAATTCTTTACCCTCATTTGGCACTCAAATAAATTTTAGACCGAATGAAAAAGTTACTATTAATTGGAGTACGTTTATTGGAACAGACGACCCCGACACAAAAAGAAGGATGCGTTACTTCAATAATTTATATGGACAATTTCAGCTGACCGAAAAGTTTGGTTTAATCGCAGGATTTGACATTGGAGCACAACAGAGAACAAAGAACAGTTCATCTTATGACTTTTGGTTGAGCCCTGTAATTATTGGGCAATTTGCCATAAACAAGACTTGGAAAACAGCAATCAGGGCAGAATATTACCAAGACAGAACGGGAATTATCATCCCAACAAGCACACCAAAAGGTTTTAATACAACAGGGCTTTCATTAAACCTTGACTACTCACCCACTCAAAACATTATTTGCAGACTTGAAGGACGTTGGTTAAATAGTAAAGATCAAATTTTTGAAACCAAAACCACCAGGACAGACAATAATTTAATTATTGCGACATCAATAGTAATCAGATTTTCAGAAACAATAAAGAAGTAAAATGCAATTCAATAAAACAGACAAAAGAAGATAAAGAGTACACAACAACTATACGAAATTGACGGTTCTGTGGTTAAATAGAGCTTTGTGTTTCGTATCAAGGTTTTAGTGGCAAATATCTTTCGTCTTCGAAATTGCCACCTTCACAAAGCGACAAACCATTAAAGGTGCTATTTTTTCCCTAAAATTTGTGGAATTACCAAATTTGTTAACTTTAGTTAAAACACTAAATATAGCACGTCATACATCAACTTTACAAAAAATAAAATATAGTTATGATGAAAGCCGATATTTTATTTTCAGAACACCAAAGATTTAAACAATGGTGGTTCTTAATGTTCCCGATTGGAATAAATATACTATTGCTAATTGGTGTATTTTATCAGATTATTGGAGGAAAACAGTTTGGAGATAAACCCATGAGCAACGAAGAGCTTGTCATTACAACTGGAATCAGTATTCTTTTTACCATTTTATTGCTCAATTTTCGGCTGGATACTCAAATTAAAAACGACGGCATTTACGTGCGCTTTTTTCCGTTTCATTTGAGATATAAATTTTATCCATGGGAAGAATTGACAAAATGTTATGTCAGACAATACTCTCCTATCGCCGAATATGGTGGCTGGGGCTTGAGATACGGATTTTTCGGAAAAGGAAAAGCATACAATGTTTCCGGGAATAAAGGACTGCAACTTGAATTTAAAAATAACAAGAAGCTGCTTATCGGAACCAACAAGCAGGAAGAGTTGAATCAAATACTCTACAAAACTGAAAAATATATGGAATAAAGATATAGTAAGGCAATGTGTTCTTCCTTATTTAAAAAAACAATTAAAATTATTGATAATAGGCAAACCTGCGGAGCGCTTTTTTATCCTAACATTCCGAGTTTAGAGACATTTTGTTCCTACGGAACAAAAAAGATAATTTCAATAGAAAAAATTTATCTTGGCCCACGGTTTAAACTGTAGAATCATTCCCTACCCAGCCGCCACGTATCTTACAACCGGTGTATCATCGGCAGTGTCCAGCATTGATTTACCCATCAAAAATTCATCTACTTTTTGAGCACAATCGCGGCCTTCTTTAATGGCCCACACTACGAGTGATTGTCCTCTTCTCATATCTCCGGCAGAAAATATTTTAGACATGCTGGTCTGATAATTTTTTTCTGTTGCTCTCACATTACCCCGATCATCCAGCTCCAGTTCCAGCTCACGAATCATGCCCTCGTGCTGAGGATGAACAAATCCCATTGCGAGCAATACCATATCACATGGAATCACGCGTTCCGATCCGGGAACTTCGGTAAACTTGGAAGGACGTCCGTTTTCAGATTTCCACTCCAGGTCAACCAGTTTCAACCCGGTGAGCTTTCCTTCCGTGTTACCTATAAATTCTTTTGTAGCTACAGCCCATTGCCTGTCGCAACCTTCTTCATGAGATGATGTCGTTTTCAGCAACA
The DNA here is from genome assembly GCA_947458275.1 of Chitinophagaceae bacterium. Taxonomy (GTDB): domain Bacteria; phylum Bacteroidota; class Bacteroidia; order Chitinophagales; family Chitinophagaceae; genus Ferruginibacter. Next base: position 75,010 of record CANGYR010000012.1, on the reverse strand, counting down.
TCGGATAAGTCGGCCAGGGCATCGCCTGGCTTCTGTTTTCCGGCGGTTTCGGTAACAATTCAAATTGTACAACCGATTTCGCTTTGTGTCTGTTGCTGGTTCCCACACAGTCACTGCCGGTATCACCGCCACCGATTACCACCACATTTTTTCCGGTAGCGAGCAGTTCATGATTTAATAAATTACTTTCCAATGCTCCGGATTGCTCATCTTTGAGAGGAGATAATCCAGCAGTTCTTTTATTTTGTTGTTTTAAAAACTCCATCGCAAAATGAATGCCTTTCAATTCTCTTCCGGGAATATCCAGATTTCTTGGAGTAGTGGATCCTCCTGCCAAAACGATTGCATGGAATTCGCGCAACAAATCATTGATGGAAATATTTACGCCCACATTTGAACGACATTTGAAAGTCACACCCTCTTCTTCCATAATTTTTATTCTTCTGTCAATCACCCATTTTTCTAATTTGAAATCAGGAATACCATAACGCAACAATCCTCCGGGGAAATCATCGCGTTCAAATACTGTAACTAAATGGCCTGCATGATTTAACTGTGCTGCAGCCGCCAAACCTGCTGGGCCGCTTCCTACAATAGCTACTTTTTTTCCGGTGCGGACAATATTTTTTCTGGGCTGTACAAAACCTTTTTCAAAAGCGATTTCAATAATATGTCTTTCGATTTCTTCAATGGCAATTGCCGGTTGATTGATACCTAGCACACAAGCTGTTTCGCAGGGAGCGGGACAAATGCGTCCGGTAAATTCGGGGAAATTATTGGTAGAAGATAAAATATCATACGCTTCCTTCCACGATTCGCGATATACTGCATCATTGAATTCAGGAATCATATTTCCCAAAGGACAACCATTGTGACAAAAAGGAATGCCACAATCCATACACCTTGCCGATTGCTGGTTGAGCTTTTCGGGAGAATAGCGCTCTACAAATTCCTTATAGTCATTCACCCGCTCAGCCACCGGCCTTTTGGCGGGAAGCTCTCTGTTGAATTCTAAAAATCCGGTTACTTTACCCATAATACTTTTATATTTCTGTTCAAGTAAATTTTATTTACAAACTATTTAGATACCAATGATGTTGTTTTGGATGCCAATACTTTTTTATAATCTCTCGGAAAAACTTTTACGAAATGTTTTAACTGATTGTCAAAATCAGAGAGTATGAATTTCGCTACACTACTTTTTGTATGAGAGAAATGATCGGTCAGCAATGTTCGCAAATCCTGATAATCGGAAGCATCCAATTCATCCAAATCAACCATTTCCTTGTTGCAGTTTTCGTGAAATTTATTTTCCACATCATACACATATGCGATACCACCGCTCATACCGGCAGCGAAGTTTTTACCAACGGAACCGAGAATCAACACTTTTCCTCCCGTCATGTATTCGCAACCGTGATCTCCTACTCCTTCTACTACAGCTATAGCTCCTGAATTGCGCACAGCAAAACGTTCGCCGGCCTTCCCTCTGATAAAGCAATTTCCGGAGGTAGCACCATAAAGCGCCACATTGCCGATGATGATATTTTCTTCTGCAATAAATTTCGCTTTTGGTGAAGGATAGACAATAAGTTTGGCTCCACTTAATCCTTTTCCAAAATAGTCGTTGGCATCTCCTTCCAGCTCAAGTTTTACACCATTTGTATTGAAGGCGCCGAAACTTTGTCCGGCTGTACCGGTAAACTTGAAATGAATAGTATCTTCAGACAAACCGGCAGACTGATATTTTTTAGATATCTCATTGGACAACATCGTACCAACCGTTCGGTTGATGTTTTTTATATCAAAATGGGCTGCGACTTTTTGTTGCTTTTCAAGAGCCGGCTGAGCAGCTTCCAACAATTTCCAGTCGAGTATTTCATTCAATTCATGGTCCTGTGTCTCAGTATTGTATAAATCAGTTGATAACGAAGCCGGCTCTTTATATAAAATCGGAGAGACGTCTATCTTACTGTATTTCCAGTGATTGATGTCGTTTCTTTTCTCCAGACAATCCACCTGTCCGATCATTTCGTCGACTGTTCTGAATCCGAGTTGCGCCATGATTTCGCGTAACTCTTCTGTCAGAAATTTAAACAGGTTGACTACATGCTCTGCATTTCCTTCGAAGCGGCTGCGCAATACAGGATCTTGCGTAGCAATGCCAACCGGACAAGTATTCAAATGGCATTTGCGCATCATGATACAACCTTCTGTAACAAGCGCTGCTGTAGCCACGCCCCATTCTTCAGCGCCGAGCAGTGTGGCGATGGCAATATCTTTTCCAGTCTTCAACTGACCGTCTGTCTGCAATACTACTCTGCTGCGCAATTTATTTTTAACGAGTGTTTGATTCGCCTCTGCCAATCCGAGTTCCCATGGCAAACCTGCATGTTTGATGGACGTTAGTGGCGATGCGCCCGTTCCGCCATCATGTCCTGAAATCAATATCACATCAGCTTTGGCTTTTGCCACACCGGCAGCAATGGTTCCTACGCCACTCTTACTCACCAATTTCACATTGATGCGTGCAGCACGATTAGAATTTTTCAAATCAAAAATCAACTGAGCCAAATCTTCGATGGAATAAATATCGTGATGCGGCGGCGGTGAAATCAATCCTACGCCCGGAGTAGCATGCCTTACTTTTCCAATCCAATCATCCACTTTATGTCCGGGTAATTGACCACCTTCACCCGGCTTGGCGCCCTGTGCCATTTTGATTTGTAACTCATCTGCCTGTGTAAGATAATTGCTAGTAACACCAAATCTTGCAGATGCCACTTGCTTGATGGCACTGCGCATACTGTCGCCGTTGTCGAGCAGATTGTAACGTATTTCATCTTCACCGCCTTCGCCCGTATTGCTTTTTCCTCCCAGTCTGTTCATGGCAATGGCCAGCGTACTGTGTGCTTCATGAGAAATAGATCCGAAACTCATGGCACCGGTAGCAAACCTTTTATAAATATTTTCGGCAGGCTCCACTTCATTAATTGAGATGGGCGTTCGATTGAATTTGAATTGAAACAAACTGCGAAGCGTACACGCTTTTTCGCTCTGTTCATTTACCAACTTAGTGTACTTCTTGAAAGTAACATAATCATTCATTCTGGTTGAATACTGCAACAAATGAATGGTTTGCGGATTGAATAAATGAAACTCCCCTTTTCTTTTCCAGTGATACAAACCGCCCACCTGCAGTTGCTCAGACTGCATCGTCTTATTTGAAAAAGCGAATCTATGTTTGGCCAAATTTTCCATAGCAATTTCATCCAACCCCATTCCCTCAATACGGGAGATGGCGCCAGTGAAATATTTGTCCACTACATTTTTATTCAAACCAACAATTTCAAATATCTGCGCTCCCTGATAGGACTGCAAAGTAGAGATGCCCATCTTTGAAAACACTTTCAACAATCCTTCATTCACCGCTTTGATGTAGTTCTTCTTTAAATCTTCCACATCGAGATCGGTTTTCATTTTTCCCGACAACTTCATGTCTCTGATGCTGGATAATGCGAGATATGGATTGATGGCTGTAGCACCGAAACCAATCAGACAAGCAAAATGATGCACTTCCCATACATCGCCGGCTTCCACTACCAGTCCCACTTTTCCTCTCAATCCTTTTCTGATCAAATGATGATGTACTGCAGAAATAGCGAGCAGTGATGGGATGGGCGCATGCTCAGAATCTATAGCGCGATCGGTAAGGATCAACACTTCAAATCCATCTTCCACAGCATCAACGGCATAGCGACAAATTCTGTCGAGTGCTTTTTGTAATGAACCGGGTTTGTTATCAGCGCGGAAATACATTTGCAATGTCTTTGCCTGAAATATTCCCGTGTCGATGCTTCTGATTTTTTCCAGATCATAGTTACTTAAGACTGGATGTTTTAATGCCACGGTATGACAACTCAGAGGATCTTCCTGCAGAAGATTTCCGTTGCTTCCAACAAAAGTAGAAAGCGACATCACTGATTTTTCACGAATAGGATCTATCGGCGGGTTGGTTACCTGTGCAAACAACTGTTTGAAATAAGCACTCAAATGTTGCGGCTGATCACTCAATACAGCCAACGGAACATCGGTGCCCATTGATCCTATCGGCTCTTTGCCATCCAATGCCATAGGAGTGATGATCGTTTCCAGATCTTCGGTTGAATACCCGAAAGCCTTTTGATATTTAAACACCTGATCCGATTCAAGATGCGTGAACATCACTCTTGGATCAGGTAATTCCTCTAATCTGATTTTATATTTATTGAGCCATTCTGCATAGGGCTTTTGGCTGCAGATGGTGTGTTTGATTTCTTCATCGCTGATGATGCGGCCTTTTTCCATATCCACTACAAACATTTTGCCCGGCTGCAATCGGCCGTTCAATAAAATTGTGGCAGGATCCACCGGTAGCGCGCCCGTTTCGGAGGCCATGATCACGCGGTCGTCGTTGGTGACGCAGTAGCGGGAAGGCCGAAGACCGTTTCTGTCAAGTGTGGCACCAATGATTTTTCCGTCGGTAAATGAAATGGATGCCGGGCCATCCCATGGCTCCATCAAAGAAGCGTGGTATTCATAAAATGCTTTTTTAAGCGGATCAATTTGTTCGTCCTGATCCCATGCTTCGGGAATCAGCATCATCATTACATGCGGCAATGATCGGCCGGTGAGCGTGAGCAATTCGATCATGTTGTCCAGACACGCAGAGTCTGACTGGCCGTTGCTTACGACAGGGAGGAGCATTTCCATTTCTTCTTTGGTAAAGAATGGCGAAACGAATCCTCTCTCGCCTGATTTAAGCCAGTTGAGATTTCCCTGCAAAGTATTAATCTCGCCGTTATGAGCAATGTATCTGAATGGCTGTGCCAATCGCCATGATGGAAATGTATTCGTTGCAAAACGTGAATGCACCAAACCGAATGCAGAGACTACACTTTTATTATTGAGATCAGGAAAATAATTTCTTACCTGACGGCTGGTCAGCTGCCCCTTGTAAACAATCGTCTTGTAAGAGAGCGACGCAATATAGAAACCAATTGGATCATTTTGAACCGTATTGGCTGTTGCATGAGTAGCATACTTACGCAGGATAAACAATTTTCTTTCAAACACCAATGGATCGGTGATGTGATCCGGACAAAGAATAAATACCTGCTCCATATCGGGCTCCACAGAAAGTGCGGTTTGACCTACGCCTTCAGTATTCACCGGAACACTTCGATAGGCAAGTATTTCCAGCCCTAATTTCTCCACCGCACTGTTGAAAATATTGCGGCATTGCTCACGAAGCTTAATATCTTTCGGAAAAAAAAGTACCCCTACTCCATATTTACCATAAGCAGGAAGATGAACACCTTGTTTCAGACATTCATCGAAAAAAAACTCATGCGGTATTTGAATCATGATGCCTGCACCGTCACCTGTATTGCTTTCGCAACCACAGGCACCGCGATGTTCCATGTTTTCCAAAACGGTGAGTGCATCACTAATATGCTGATGTGATTTGTATCCTTTGATACTGGTAACAAATCCTATACCACAGGCATCGTGTTCAAAAGCGGGATCATATAAACCCTGAGAGGTAGTTGACAATTGCTTATTCATGTATATTTCTATTTTAGAAATAATTCTACAATAAGCAGGCAATCATTGAGAAAAGTCATATAGTCTTATACTATATAACTGTAGAGCGTATCGTTTTTACTCAATTCGGTAAAATTGATCTGATAGCGGTCTAAATTTACCAATAAATTCTGATAATCAGATTTGTTTTTTAATTCAATTCCTACTAAAGCAGGCCCCGTTTCTTTATTATGCTTCTGCATGTACTCAAAGCGGGTGATATCGTCATTGGGTCCTAATACCTGGCTCACAAATTCTTTCAGCGCTCCGGGTCTTTGAGCAAAACGAATCAAGAAATAATGTTTCAAACCTTCATGCTGCAAACTTCTTTCCTTTATTTCCTGCATCCTATCGATGTCATTATTGCCTCCACCGATGATGCATACCACATTTTTACCTTTGATGTCTGCTGCAAAATCATCCAATGCTGCTATTGTCATAGCACCGGCCGGTTCCACTACGATGGCATCTTCATTGTAGAGACTCAAAATGGTACTGCATATTTTTCCTTCCGAAACGAGATGCATTTTATCGAGCAACTGATTGCAGATGTTGAAGGTGATTTCGCCCACTCTTTTTACTGCAGCACCGTCAACAAAGCGATCGATATGATCTAAGGTAACGGGAGCTCCTGTCTTCAATGCCTCCAGCATACTGGGCGCCCCTTCCGGTTCTACTCCTATCAAACAAGTTTGGGGTGAATAATGTTTGATAAACGAACCAACTCCGGCGCAGAGGCCACCGCCACCGACGGGAGCGAATAAAAAATCAACGGCTTTCAATTCATTTAATATTTCCAGGCCGATAGTCCCCTGTCCTTCAATAATACTGCAATCATCAAAGGGTGGTATAAATTTCATTTGATGATCTTCACAATATTTCTTTGCGGCTATGGCACAATCATCAAATGTATCTCCGGTAAGTTTTACTTCAACAAAGTCCTCCCCAAACATTTTTGTCTGAGAAATTTTTTGATTCGGTGTAATCACCGGCATAAAAATCACCCCTTTCAAACCAAGCATTTTACAACTGTATGCAAACCCCTGTGCATGATTGCCCGCACTCGCACAGACCACGCCATTTTTTGACTGGAGGGAAGAAAGGCTACTCATCATATTGTATGCGCCTCTTAATTTGTATGATCTTACCACCTGAAGATCTTCTCTTTTCAAATAAACATTGCATTGATATTTTTTGGACAATGTTCTGTTTAATTGCAGAGGCGTTTGTGTCACCACTTTTTTCAGACGTTCATAAGCAGAAACAATATCCAGTTCATAGCCGCCTATCTGAATAGGATGGTGAGCGTCGGATATGTTATTTAAAAAAGGTGATGACATTTATAAAATTTATGCAGTTTATTATTTGGCCGAAACAATAGATTTGATATCGGTCATAGCTTGTCTGAGTACTGCACCGACTTTCTCAACAGGATGATTGCGAATGATTCGGTTTACTGAAATTATCTCCCGGTTATCCACCTGATTGTCTTTTCCGTCATTATAATTTTTACCAATCACTTCTGTATCAATTGATTTCATAAAATCGGACAGCAATGGTTTAGCTACATGATCAAATAAATAGCAACCATACTCGGCTGTATCAGAAATCACCCGATTCATTTCAAATAATTTTTTTCTGGCGATGGTATTGGCAATCAGCGGTGTTTCGTGTAATGACTCATAATAAGCCGACTCTTCCTTAATGCCTGCTTCTACCATAGTTTCGAAAGCCAGTTCAACACCTGCTCTTACAAAAGCTACCATCAGCAAACCGTTGTCGAAAAATTCCTGTTCGCGTATAGCCTTTTCCGTTACAGCAGTTTTTTCGAATGCTGTTTCAGCTGTAGCGGCACGCCAGGTTAATAGATTTTTATCGTCATTTGCCCAGTCTGCCATCATATCGGTTGAAAATTTTCCACTCATGATATCATCCTGATGCTTTTGAAATAAAGGACGCAAAATATTTTTCAGTTCATTAGACAACTGAAATGCCTTGATTTTTGCGGGATTAGACAGGCGATCCATCATAGCAGTGACTCCGCCATGTTTCAGCGCTTCCGTAATCACCTCCCATCCGTACTGCATCAGTTTGGCTGCATAGCCGGGTTCAATACCTTTTTCAATCATTTTGTCAAAACATAAAATAGAGCCAGTCTGCAACACTCCGCATAATATCGTTTGTTCACCCATCAAATCGGACTTAACCTCTGCCACGAAAGAAGACAATAATACGCCGGCACGATGTCCTCCGGTGGCAACAGCATACGCTTTCGACTGAGCCAGTCCTTTTCCTTCCGGATCGTTTTCGGGATGAACTGCAATTAAAGTAGGCACCCCAAATCCTCTTTTATACTCTTCTCTCACTTCTGTTCCCGGACATTTTGGAGCCACCATGATCACAGTCAAATCTTTACGAATCTGCATTCCCTCTTCTACAATATTAAAACCATGAGAATAAGAAAGCGTAGCTCCTTTTTTCATCAAAGGCATCACTGCATTAATAACGGACGTGTGTTGCTTATCAGGAGTAAGATTCAACACCAAATCAGCGGTAGGAATTAATTCTTCGTAAGTGCCTGTTTTAAAACCATTTTCAGTGGCACTGACATAAGAAGCGCGCTTCTCTGCAATTGCCTCTTTGCGCAAAGCATAAGAAATATCCAATCCTGAATCACGCATGTTCAATCCCTGGTTCAAACCCTGAGCGCCGCAACCTACGATTACCATTTTTTTTCCGAGCAATACATTTACTCCATCAGAAAATTCAGATTTATTCATGAATTCACAAATCCCCAATTGTTTCAGTTGTTCTCTCAATGGTAATGAGTTGAAATAATTTGCCATGTTTATGTTTTTTGATAATTGATTTTAATTGAATTACATTGAAAATATTTCCTCTTTTTTGTCGAGATAAGTATTCTTTGACACCTCCTCACCCGGCATATTGTTTTCAAACTCCCGGAGTTTTTTATGGAAGCCGTCGCTTTCTTTAATAATGGCTACTCGCGCACTTCTTACAAATTCAATTAGGCCGAAAGGTTCGAGGACCTCTATTAACTTATCCGTTTCTTCCCGATGGCCGGCGACTTCAAAAACGGTATAATCTTTCCTGATAACCACTGCTTTTGCACCGTGCATACTCAACAATCTTTCCACCTGTACTTTCTCCGCTATCACATCAGTAGGAACTTTATAGAGCGCCAGCTCCTGCCAAACGATTTCATCATTATTGTTATAGTAAGCTTTCAACACATCCACTTGCTTCTCAATATGACGGCATAGTTTACGCACCACCTCCTCCGTTTCATTTAACACAATCGTAAACCGATGAATACTTTCTACCTCACTGGGAGAAGTATTCAGGCTTTCAATGTTCAGCTTCCTTCTGGAAAAAATAATCGCAATACGGTTTAACAAACCGATTTGATTTTCGGTGTAAACGGTAATGGTATATTCTTGTTTTTGCATACGGTAGTTGTTTTAAATTTCCTCTTTGCATAATACAATTTCAGCAACGCCTCTTCCCTGTGGCACCATTGGAAATACGTTATTTTCCTTTCCTACCATCACTTCCAGCAAATAGCTACCATCTGCATTAAGCATTGCTGCAAGCGCTTCTTTCAAAATTTTCCTTTCATGAATGGAATTACCCGGAATACCGTAACCTTTTGCTACCTGTACAAAATCCGGACTGGTAATATCCACGAAAGAATAACGATTTTGATGAAACAATTCCTGCCACTGACGCACCATTCCCAAAAACTGGTTATTGAGTATCAGTATTTTAACAGGTACTTTAAACTGCATGATGGTACCCAGCTCTTGTAATGTCATTTGAAATCCACCGTCACCAATAACGGCAACGACTACCCGATTAGGGTCGCCGTATGCTGCACCGATGGCTGCCGGTAAAGCGAAGCCCATTGTTCCGAGACCGCCGCTGGTGATATTGCTTCTTGAAAGATTCATGGCCGCATATCTGCATGCCACCATCTGGTGCTGACCCACATCCGTAACTACAATGGCTTTGCCATCAGTCAATTCGTTGAGCGTTGCAATCACCTCCCCCATGGTAAGCACATCGGTATTGGGATTCAATTCAGCATCTACGCACATGGATTTTTCTTTTTCTTCGCACTCCTTGAATTTATTTAACCAGTCGACATGTTTCTTCTCTTTCAAAAGGTTGGCCAAAGCAGGCAGTGTTTCTTTACAATCCCCCCAAACAGGAACCGTCGTTTTTACATTTTTATCTATTTCCGAGGGATCAATATCAAGATGAATCACTTTCGCCTGTTTGGCATATTTATCCAGTCTGCCTGTAACGCGGTCATCAAAGCGCATGCCTACTGCAATCAACACATCACATTCGTTGGTGAGCAAATTGGGGCCGTAATTGCCGTGCATGCCGAGCATCCCCACTCCGAGCGGGTGATTCGTGGGCAATGCACTCATTCCCATGATGGTCCATGCCGCAGGAAGTCCACCTTTTTCAATAAAAGCTTTAAACTCTGCCTCCGCATTTCCGAGTATGACTCCCTGACCAAAAATGACGAATGGCTTCTGTGCATTGTTGATCAATTCAGCAGCTTTCTCAATATACTCAGAACGCACCACCGGCTTGGGTCTGTAACTTCTGATATGATTACATTTTTCATACCCTTCGTATTCAAATTCCTGCAGCTGTGCATTTTTGGTGATGTCAATCAACACGGGACCGGGACGTCCGCTTGATGCGATATAAAATGCCTTTGACAACACCGAAGGAATCTCATTCGCATCTGTTACCTGATAATTCCATTTAGTTACCGGTGTTGTGATATTCATAACATCCACTTCCTGAAAAGCATCTGTACCCAACAGATGAGCAAATACTTGCCCAGTAATGCAAACCAGCGGCGTAGAATCAATCATTGCATCTGCCAATCCCGTTATGAGGTTAGTAGCACCCGGTCCGCTGGTAGCAAACACCACTCCTGTTTTGCCGCTTACCCTTGCATAGCCCTGTGCCGCATGAATAGCACCTTGCTCATGACGTACCAAAATATGTTTGAGCTGAGCATGATAATCATACAACGCATCATAGATAGGCATGATGGCACCACCAGGATAACCAAAAATGATTTCTGTCTTTTCAGCTACCAACGCCTCCATGACAGCTTTGCTGCCGCTCATGGTACTTTTCACTTGCTGGTCTTGCATGTCAGAAGTCTTAACTGCTGTTTGCATGGACGTAATTGTATTCGTTAACGATTAATGTTTTATTCTCTGATTGCATCCGTCACACATCCTTCAGCTGCTGTGGTGGTTCGCTGTGCAAACTTGAACAGCAACCCTTTTTTTGCATTTAAAGGAGGCTTTTTCCATTCTTTTCTTCTCTTTGCTATTTCTGCTTCATCTACTTTTAAAGTCATCGTTCTTTTTACAGCATCCAGTTCAATCTGATCTCCATCGTGCACCAATGCAATCAATCCACCATCATACGCTTCCGGAGTGATATGTCCTACCACAAACCCATGCGTTCCTCCGCTGAAACGTCCATCTGTAATCAATGCTACAGATTTACCCAGTCCGGCACCGATGATAGCTGATGTAGGCTTCAACATCTCCGGCATACCAGGGCCGCCACGCGGACCTACATACCTTATCACCACCACATCCCCAGGTTGAACCCTACCCGATTGTATTCCTTTTATGAGATCTTGCTCTCCATCGAAAACACGTGCAGGTCCGGCAAAATGTTCTCCTTCTTTACCGGATATCTTGGCTACACTTCCTTTCTCCGCAAGATTTCCATAAAGTATTTGTAAGTGACCGGTTTGTTTGATGGGTTGTTCTACCGGATAAATAATCTTTTGATTCTCAAAACTGATAGGTTTTACTTCTTCCAGATTTTCTGCGATTGTTTTGCCGGTGACAGTCATGCAGCCACCATGAAGAAATCCTTTCTCCAACAAATACTTCATCAACATCGGAACACCCCCCATCTTGTGCACATCTTCCATCAGATACTTTCCGCTGGGCTTGAGATCTGCAAGCACAGGCACTTTATCACTGATGCGCTGGATGTCATCCTGTGTAAATGTTACTCCTACGCTCCAGGCCATTGCGATAAGATGAAGCACCGCATTGGTAGAACCTCCCAAGGTCATGATAACGGTTACTGCATTCTCAAATGCTTCGCGTGTCATGATATCTGAAGGGCAAATATTCTTTTCAAGCAATACCCGAATTGCTTTTCCTGCGCGGACACATTCCTCTTTTTTGTCTTCGCTCAATGCAGGATTGGAGGAAGAGTAAGGAAGACTCATGCCCAATGCTTCGATGGCGCTTGCCATTGTATTCGCTGTGTACATTCCACCGCAGGCACCGGGACCGGGACAGGCATTCATCACGATACCTTTAAAATCCGCTTCGTTGATGGTGCCTGCAATTTTTCTTCCGAGTGCTTCAAAAGCCGAGACGATATTTAATTCTTCTCCTTTGTAATGACCGGGAGCAATGGTTCCTCCATAAACCATGATGGAAGGGCGGTTCAAACGTCCCATTGCGATAACCGAACCAGGCATATTTTTATCACAGCCCGGCACAGCAATAATACCATCGTAATAATGCGCACCGCAAACAGCTTCGATGCTGTCGGCAATCAAATCTCTGCTGATGAGTGAATATCGCATCCCGTCTGTTCCATTGCTGATGCCATCACTCACACCGATGGTATTAAAAATCAGACCTACCATGTCATTCTCCCAGACACTTTTCTTCACAATGGATGCCAGGTCATTCAAATGCATGTTGCATGTATTGCCGTCATATCCCATGCTGACAATACCTACCTGCGCTTTGTTTAAATCGGCCTCTGTAAGACCAATACCATAGAGCATTGCCTGTGCAGCAGGTTGTGTTTCATCCTGTGTCAATACCCGCGAATATTTATTTATTGCCGACATGGTTTTTAAATTTTAAGAATAAATAAATTCCTGTTCCAGCACCTTGCACTTGTATGCACGTTGAATTTTACTACTCAGGGTTTCTTCCCAGGGCTTTTTAAAAGCGATGCCGTCGAGAGAGTCGAGCTCTACTATTTCGGCAGCGGTGCCGCAATAAAAAGCAGCATCTGCTTCACGCATCTCTTCCGGAGTGAATTGTTTTTCAACAATCTTTATGTTTAATTCGTTGCAGATTTCAAAAACAGTTGCACGGGTAATACCGGGCAGGATATTTCCTCTGGCCGGTGTATACAATATGTTGTCTTTCTCATAAAAAACATTCGCACCGGGACCTTCGGCAACAAAACCATTAGCATCGAGTAAAAGCGCTTCATCGTAACCGCTATCCTTTGCTTCCTGGCAGGCCATAATGGAATTGACATAATGACCGCTCACTTTTGCTTCAATATGAAATCCACTGGGATTAGGTCTTCTGTAAGTGGAGGTCATTAATCTCATTTTATTGGCGAGATACCCATTCGTCCACTCCCATGCGGTTATTGCCAGATGGCATTCTTTTCCTTTTGAGAGCGACATGTTGGGAGTACAGATTACAATTGGTCTGATGTAAGCATCTATAAAATTGTTCTGTTTCAGTACTTCATAGGTTAGTTCAGTAAGTTGCTCCGTAGAATAATTGAATGGCATTTTCATTACTTCGGCAGAGTGCCTCAATCTGTCGTAATGTTCTTTTGCCTTAAATATTTTTGGCTTGCCTTCAACTGAATAAGAACGAATGCCTTCAAAAACGGCGTAGCCATAGTGGAGACTTTGTCCATATAAATCAGTTGATGCCAGCGATGCTTTTACAAACGCTCCGTTGAAATAAATAATGGTGTTTTCGTTATAATACATTGACTTGCTTTAAAATCATTACGGTTTTACACAATTGGTGCTGTAAAGCATCTCAATCGTTAAAGAAGAAGATTTTCTTCGGTTTAACTGTAGCAAGCAATGTAAGTGTACTGATTAAGTGATTACAGAAAATCTGCAATCAAATAACAGCAGGGTTTTGTAATGCTTCTCTGTTGTCGCGAGCGTTCGTAATTTTTCCGGAGATAAAATCGCAGATTATATCTCCTATCTGAGTTGTTGAATAATAATTTGTTGAGTCAATGTCTTTTGTGACATAATTATTTTTTAATGCCCACTCTACTGCTTCTCTGATTAAAGTTGCTTCCTTAAACAATTCAAAATAATCCAGCATCATCGCTGCGGATAATATTGAGCCGGTAGGATTGGCTATATTTTTCCCTGCTGCCTGAGGATAAGAACCATGAATAGGCTCAAATAAAGCAGCTGAATCACCAATGGAAGCGGAAGGTAACATGCCCAGCGATCCGGATAATACACTGGCTTCATCGCTGATGATATCGCCAAACATGTTTTCAGTCAGAATAACATCGAACTGAGCAGGATTGATAATCAACTGCATGGCTGCATTGTCCACAAACATATAATCAACGGCCACATCGCTGTAAATCGCTGCCATTTCCTGTACTACCTTGCGCCACAATCTGGATGTATCCAACACATTGGCCTTATCTACCAGCGTAAGTTTCTTTTTTCTTTGTTGTGCATAAGCAAAAGCCAGCTTTGCAATTCTTTCTATTTCCATTCTGTTATAACTGCATTCATCAGAAGCAGACTGACCATCCGCGCTGGTTTGTTTTTTTCCAAAATAAATTCCTCCGGTGAGTTCTCTGAGAATAACAATATCTACTCCTTCGAGTTGTTTTGATTTCAAAGGAGATAAATGATGCAGTGTTTCGTAAGTAGTCACCGGACGGATATTTGCAAAGAGTTGTAATGATTTACGAATACCCAAAATACCTTGCTCCGGGCGGACTTTGGCATTAGGATCGTTATCGTATTTAGGATCACCGACGGCGCCGAAGAAAACGGCATCAGCATTTTTACATACATCAACTGTTTCCTGTGGCAAAGCAGAACTCGTTGCGTCAATGGCGGCAGCGCCAATCAGTGCTTTTTCAAAATGAAATTGGTGACCGAATTTTTCCGCCAGTGCATGCAATATTTTGACTGCCTGAGCAGTTACTTCAGGACCAATGCCATCTCCCTCCAATAATGCTATTTTCTTTACCATATTAATAATTACTTAAAAACTATTTCAGCGAATTTTCATGCTGAATTATATCCTCTTTTATACTTATCAAATAATCTATATCATCATACCCATTCAACAAACAATTCTTTTTATATGCGTTGATATCAAAACTTTCAGAAAGCCCTGATGACGGAATACTTATTTGCTGTTTTTCCAGATCAATCAGTAATGATTCATTTTCGTTCAGTGCAAAGATTGACTGTAGGAAATTTTCTGACACTGTAACAGGTAGCACCCCATTATTGAGTGCGTTGTTTTTGAAAATATCCGCAAAGAAACTGCTTACCACCGCTTTGAAACCATAATCGTGAAGTGCCCATGCGGCGTGCTCTCTCGACGATCCGCAACCAAAATTTTTAGCGGCAACCAGAATTTCCCCGCTGAATTTACTTTCATTCAATACGAATCCGGCTTTGGGTTTTGATACATCGTCATTCTCATACCTCCAGTCGCGAAATAAATTATTTCCAAAACCTTCGCGGGTAGTGGCTTTTAAAAATCTCGCCGGAATGATTTGATCCGTATCCACATTTTCCATATTCAACGGAACAAAACGGGAATGAATAATATTTATTTTTTCTTTGCTCAATTGATTCTTTTTTAATTACAATAAATCTCTGACATCCATTACTTCACCGCTGATAGCTGCAGCTGCTGCGGTAAGCGGACTGGCCAATAAAGTTCTCGCACCTGCGCCTTGTCTACCTTCAAAATTTCTGTTACTGGTGGATATGCAATATTTTCCTGCAGGAATTTTATCTTCATTCATACCGAGACAAGCACTGCATCCGGGTTGACGCAAATGAAAACCCGATGCTTCAAAAATTTTATCCAACCCTTCATGTATAGCTTGCTTTTCAACCTGCTTACTGCCGGGGACAATCCAGACTTCAACGTTTTGAGCTTTTTGTTTTCCTTTTACAAAATCAGCTACCAACCGCAAGTCTTCAATGCGGGAGTTAGTGCAACTTCCTATAAATACATAATCTATTTTTTTTCCTTTGATTGGCAGGCCGGCATTAAGTCCCATATATTCCAAAGATGCAGTCAGCCCTTTTTTGTCAGTTTCGCTTACTGATTCTACCGTGGGAATATTTTCATTTATTCCGATGCCCATACCGGGGTTGGTGCCATAGGTGATCATTGGCGGTATCTCTGCGGCATTGATATGTATTTCTTTATCAAAAACAGCATCTTCATCTGAAAATAATTTTTTCCATTCAGCCAATGCTTTTTCCCAATAGGTATGTTTTGGCGCAAATGGTTTGTCTTTCATGTATTCAAAAGTCACCTCATCAGGCGCAATCAATCCACAACGGCCACCCATTTCAATACTCATGTTGCAGATGGTCATGCGCGCTTCCATGCTGAGATTGCGAATTGCAGAGCCGGCAAATTCAATGGCATGGCCGGTTGCACCGCTCGAAGAAATTTTAGATAAAATATAAAGAACGATGTCTTTTGATACCACTCCTTTCTGCAGCGTACCATCAATCGTGATGCGCATCAATTTGGGCTTGGATTGCAACAAACATTGCGTAGCCAAAACCATTTCCACTTCACTGGTGCCGATTCCAAAAGCAATATTGCCAAAAGCACCGTGGGTACTGGTATGGCTGTCGCCACAAACAATCGTCATGCCCGGCTGAGTGATACCCAACTCCGGACCTATCACATGCACGATGCCTTGATTGGGATGACCTAATCCGTATAATTCAATACCATGATTGCTGCAATTTTGAATCAGTGCATCAACCTGCTGACGGCTAAGTAAATCTTTTATGGGGAGTTGCTGATTGAGCGTAGGAACATTGTGGTCAGCCGTTGCGATGGTTTGCTGTGGCCTGAAAACTTTTACTCCTCTTTTATCCAGTCCGTTAAACGCTTGCGGACTGGTAACCTCATGAATAAAATGCCTATCGATATACAATACGGCAGGTCCGTTGTCAATTTGTTTGACAATATGTTTTTCCCAAATCTTATCGAATAACGTTTTTCCCAAAATAATTATTTATACTGCAGGTTGTTTAAATTTTTTTGCCATCATTTCAAGATCTTCGTTATCCACCTCTTTTTTACTATCGGCAATTTGAATAAAAATTTCATATAAACCATCAATTTCATCTCTATCGAATGTAAAACCGAGCATTTGGAGGCGATAAGCCAGTGCGCTTCTTCCGCTGCGTGCCGTGAGCACTATTTTGCTCGCTTCGGCGCCCACTTCTTCAGGGTTAATGATTTCATAGTTCTGTGCATTTTTCAAAAACCCATCCTGGTGTATTCCGCTGCTATGGGCAAATGCATTGCTTCCAACAATGGCCTTGTTGGGTTGCACCGGCATGCGCATGGTTTCGCTGACGAGTCTGCTGATTGGGTTTAAGTCTTGTGTAACAATATCAGTATAGTAACCCAGATTACTGTGTTGTTTTAAAATCATCACCACTTCCTCCAGAGAAGTATTACCGGCTCTTTCACCCAGACCGTTGATAGTACATTCAATCTGTCCTGCTCCCGCCAATACGCCTGCGATGGAATTGGCTGTTGCCAATCCGAGATCATTATGGCAATGGCAGCTGATAATGGCTTTGTCTATGTTAGGCACATTGTCTACCAAATAGGCAATTTTATCGCCGTATTGGTTGGGCAAACAATATCCTGTAGTGTCGGGTATATTCACCACCGTCGCTCCGGCATTGATAACAGCTTCTATAACACGTGCGAGATATTCATTGTCGGTCCGGCCAGCATCTTCTGCATAAAACTCAACGTCATCAACAAAATTTTTCGCCCATTGTACACATTGAACAGCTCTTGCGAGAATATCTTCCCTGTTTGAATTGAACTTCGTAAGTATATGATGATCGCTGGTACCGATACCTGTATGTATGCGAGGCCTCACAGCACCTTGCAGCGCTTCAGCGGCAGTTTCAATATCTTTCAACACCGCTCTGCTCAATGCGCAAACTGATGAATGCCTGATGACTTTTGAAATTTCTTTTACTGAAATGAAGTCTCCCGGAGAAGAAATAGGAAATCCGGCTTCTATGATATCCACACCGAGTGATTCGAGCTTGAGTGCTAATTGCACTTTATCCTTCGTATTCAACTTACAGCCGGGGACCTGCTCACCGTCTCTTAGTGTGGTATCAAAAATCTGAATTTTCTTTCCGGACATAATAGTTGAATTGTTGATTGAAGTCAAATGATACGGCAAAATGTTTAGCTACTATTAACGAGTCTACGAATTTAAAAAACGAAGAAGGGAAATGCCTTTCAAAATAATTGCTTGTTTACACTGTATAAAATACGTAAATTGACAAAAAACACAGTAAAATAGCGTATTTCAGAATTATTTATTTACGATGCCCAACCGAAGTACAGACACCTTATTTCAATTAATTAAATCTCTCGAGAAGAGCGAGAAACGCAATTTTAAGCTTTTTGCCACCAGAAATTCTTCATCAGAAGAACTAAAAGTGGTTCAGCTGTTTGATGCGCTGGATAAAATGGAGCAGTACGATGAAGAGTTATTATTCAGAAAGAATAAGGAAATAAAAAAACAGCAGCTGAGTAATCTAAAAGCACATTTGTATAAGCAAATACTTAGCAGTCTTAGGCTGATTACGGACGAAGAAAATATTGACATACAGCTGCGGGAGCAGTTAGACTTCGCGCGAATTCTTTACAACAAAGGACTTTATTTACAATCATTAAAAGTACTCGAAAAAATCAAAGCCATTGCACGCACCAACAATCAGTTTACCTATTTGCAACAGGCAATATTTTTTGAGAAAAAAATTGAAGCGCTGTATATCACAAGAAGCATGCAGGATCGCGCAGAGAATCTAAGCAAAGAAGCAGACGAAGTAACCCTTTCACTCCAAAAAATATCCTTATTATCCAATCTGGCTTTGCAACTGTACGGTTGGTACATTAAAAACGGACATTGCAGAAGCAAAAAAGATGAAACAGAAATTATTGAGTTTGTGAAGCGCTCAATTGTGTTTTCAGACAGAGAATGCAGTGGATTTTATGAGCGGCTTTATTTGTATCAATGCTATTGCTGGAGCGCTTTTATCCGACAGGATTTTCTGCAATACTACCGATACACTGAAAAATGGGTCAGACTATTCAAAGAAGAACCACAGATGATTCAAATAGAGTCGGGTGTATACATCAAGGGGCTGCATAACTTAATGAGTGCTCATTTCTATCTGAGCAATGCCGACAAGCTGAATGCGGTGCTGAATGGATTTAAAACATTTAGCGAGACAAAGATTGTTCGGCATAATTTTAATAATGAAATGCAGTTTTTTATCTGCGGTACCATCGCTCAGTTTAATCTGCATTTTTTAAAAGGTCGTTTTTCTGATGGCATAACATTAATACCGGAAATTGAAAAAAAATTAATCCAATATCAGCATTTTATTGACTCTCACCGTATTTTGGTATTTTATTATAAAATAGCCTGCCTTTATTTTGGAAGCGGCGACTATGGAAAAAGCATTGATTATCTGAACAAGATTATCAACAGAAAGGCAGATCTGAGAAATGATTTGCAGTGTTATGCAAGATTGTTACATCTGATTGCGCACTTCGAACTGGGGAATGAGCAAATACTCGACCATTTGATCAAGTCTGTATATCGCTATATGGCCAAGATGGAAAATCTTACAGCCGTGGAAGAAGCCATATTTAAATTTATTCGCAAATCATTTACATTGAATGTAAAAAAAATAAAACCTGAACTGGAAAAGC
The DNA here is from genome assembly GCA_947458275.1 of Chitinophagaceae bacterium. GTDB lineage: Bacteria > Bacteroidota > Bacteroidia > Chitinophagales > Chitinophagaceae > Ferruginibacter. The sequence continues at coordinate 55,508 of CANGYR010000012.1, read as the reverse complement.
TGCTTACTGTGTTGAGACAAAAACAAAAAAGCAGGTATGAAAAAAGATCTTTCATTTATCTTGATTTTATATCCTGGCTGGAAAGCAAAATCGACAATGTTCCAGTTCAGCATGTTATAAGAAAAAGTTTTATACGTTCAATAAACAAGGATTAATTTTGTCTTCAATAAAATTCTAATCTAGAAATAAAAACAGCTTATGCAAAAAATCATTGTATTGTTCATGTTCACTTTCTTTATTTGTAGTGGATATAGTCAGAAAGTTTTCAAGACTTCCTATAAATCCGATGCCGATAAAGTCATTTTTGTTACACAATACAAAAGTGAAGCTGATATGATTGTATATGAAACCAAATACAAAAGTGAGGCAAAGCCCTATAGTGGTATTTGGTTTTGGACAAATTACAAAAGTGATGCTGACTGGAAAGTATATTTTACGAAATACAAAAGTGAAGCTGATCTGAAAGTTTATTTTACCAAATATAAAAGTGAAGCGGGCATGAAATGATTGATTATAAATACCCGCCGTATATTATGCTAAAACAGTTTATTCTATTATTTATATTATTAAGTTCATTTTTCCTGTCAAATGCACAATTGGCACCTATACAATTAGACAGACCAGATCAAACTGAATGTCCTTTCATAGTTCCGCAAGGATATATACAGGCGGAGAATGGATTCACTTACGAAAACATCAACAGCACTGCCACGAATTTATTATATCCCACTACATTGTGGAAATATGGTTTGAATAAAAATGCGGAGCTAAGAATTATAACTGAAATAAACAGAAAACAAATTGACAAAGAAATTATAAACGGATTAAATCCGGTTACTATTGGATTCAAAGCAAAAATTTGTGAAGAAAAAGGCATCATTCCATTAACCTCTTTCATTGGCCATCTTACTTCATCCAATTGGGGAAGCAAGGCGTTTCATACTGACTATTTCGCGCCTTCCTTTCGTTTTGTCATGCAACATACCCTCAGTGAAAAGGCATCATTGTCTTACAATCTGGGAGCAAGATGGGATGGAATGACCGCAAGAGAAACATACATTTATACCTTAACTACAGGATTTTCTCTAACGGACAAACTGGGCTATTACATAGAATTGTACGGCTTTATTCCAAATGGTGGTGTTGCCGACCACCGTTGTGATGGCGGGTTTACTTATCTGGTAAACAATGATTTTATGCTTGATATCTCCGGCGGATTAGGTATTACTAAAAATGCATCAAGAAATTATATCGCTTTGGGGATATCATACCGGTTCAAAGTCAGATAATCATCCGGTTTTGTCCCTTATAAATGATTTGATTGTTTTTCTGAACATACACAAGACCAAATATGTTATCAGATTGAATAATGAAAAGAACCACTCATACCGATATTTTTAAGGGAAGAACTGTCTTGATTGTGACCAAACACGAGAAAGAAAAAGTCATTGCCCCTATTTTAGAAAAATGGCTGGGTGTAAAATGTGTTGTTGATAAAAAGTTTGATACAGACATACTGGGCACATTCAGTGGGGAGCGGAAAAGAACAGATGATCCTCTTACTACTGCCAGGAAAAAATGTATGATGGCATTGGAGCAAAGTAAATATGATCTTGCATTAGCCAGCGAGGGCTCATTTGGTTCCCATCCTTCCATTTTCTTTGCTCCTGCAGATGATGAAATACTTTTACTTATTGATAAAAAAAACAATCTGGAAATTTTTTCGAGAGAATTAACTACTGCGACCAATTTTAATACCAAACAGATAAGTTCACTTTCTGAATTGACTGATTTTGCCAAAGAAGTGAAATTTCCTTCGCATGGTTTGATTCTTAGAAAAAGTAAGACAGATTATTCAATCATTTATAAAGAAAATCCGAACCGAAATAAACTGATTACTCATTTCAATCACATTCTTCAAACCAACGGCAGTGTCTATGTGGAAACCGACATGCGGGCGATGAACAATCCTACGAGAATGAAAGTGATTAAGACCGCAACAAAAAAACTTGCAAAAAAGTCCCTATCTTTTTGCCCGAATTGCAATACACCCGGCTTCAGCATAACTGAAGTTATATCAGGACTTCCCTGCAGTTTATGCGAGACACCTACACGTTCAACTTTGAGTTATCTTTACACCTGCAGCAAATGCGATTATAAGAAAGAAAAAAAATACCCCAATAAAAAAAGGAATGAAGAACCTATGTATTGCGACCGTTGCAATCCATAATTAACAATATATGATTACTACAAATGTGGCATTAGCGGCTGAGTATCTTAAAAAGGAAGACGTGGTCGGTATTCCTACCGAAACGGTATACGGTCTTGCGGGAAATATATTCAGTACAAAGGCAATAGAAAAAATTTATTCGATTAAAAAAAGACCTTCTTACAATCCTCTTATAGTGCATATTAGCAGCGTTGAATATCTGAATGATATTGCGAAAGAGATGCCCGAAACGGCAAAAATGCTCGCTGAAAAATTCTGGCCGGGTCCGTTGACTTTATTGTTAAAGAAAAAAGACATCATTCCAAATGCCGTAACTGCGGGAAAGGAAACTGTTGCCATAAGAATACCCAACCATTCTATGGCCATTGACTTACTAAACAAACTTGATTTTCCTTTAGCAGCGCCGAGTGCCAATCCGTTTAAATCAATCAGTCCCACTCAGGCGATACATGTGGAAAATTATTTTAAAGAAAAAATTCCTCTGGTGCTAGATGGCGGGGCATGCAGGAATGGAATAGAATCCACCATCATAGGATTTGAAAAAGAAGTGCCTGTCGTTTATCGCCTTGGATCTGTTTCTTTAGAATCTATAGAGCAGGTGGTTGGCGAAGTGAAACTTTTCAACAAATCAAACCATTCTCCCGAAGCTCCGGGGATGTTATTGAAACATTATTCACCCAATACAGAAATCTTACTGACCGACAATATCAATGAGGCAATAAATAATTACGCAGGGAAAAGAATTGGCATATTAAGCTTTTTCAATTCATACAACAATCAGAATATTGCTTCAGAATGCATACTTTCGCCGGGAAAAGATTTGAGTGAGGCTGCTTCAAACTTATATGCTGCACTTCACCGTTTAGACAAAGAGAATTTAGATATCATCCTTGCGGAGAGGTTTCCTTCCGAAGGATTGGGGAGAACCATCAATGACAGACTGGAAAGAGCTGCAGAAAAAGAATAATCTATATCATTAATAAATTCAATAATGAATTTCCAAATATTAACATCCAATCTGACAAATCCCACATTGTTATTTTTCCTTCTCGGTATTGTAGCTTGTGTAATAAAAAGCGACCTTGAAATACCTGAGTCATCTTTTAAATTCATTTCACTTTATCTGTTATTTTCCATTGGTTTCAAGGGTGGACAGGAATTGAATCACAGTGTGTTCAACAGTGAGATTGGTTATTCTTTTTTACTGGGAATGGTAATAGCGGCGGCAATTCCGCTGTATACCTTCTTCATTCTTAAAAGAAAGGTCAGTATCAGTGATGCGGCTGCCATTGCTGCCTCCTATGGCTCCGTAAGTGCAGTTACTTTTGTTTCGGCGGCATCATTTCTTGAAATTCAGGGTATTACATTCGGAGGACATATGGTTGCGGTAATGGCACTGATGGAATTTCCGGCAATTATAGTGGGATTTGTATTGATGATGAAATTTGAAAAAAGTTCCAGCAATGGAGCTACGCTGGGAAAAATTATCCGACACTCGCTATCCAATGGAAGTGTTTTGATGATTATGGGAAGTCTGCTGATAGGAATTATTGCCGACTCCAAACAGGCAGAAGACATTAAACCTTTTACCACTGATATCTTCAAGGGGTTCCTTGCCATCTTTCTTCTGGAGATGGGTATGACAACCGCTAAAAGATTTAAAGCATTTAGAAAGCATGGTTTGTTTGTTTTGCTTTTTGCCATCATCATTCCTGCAATTAACGGATCTTTAGTGGCATATGTAAGCCAGTATGTGACAAATGATGTGGGGAACAGATTTATTTTTTCTATACTCGCAGCAAGTGCCTCTTATATTGCAGTGCCCGCAGCAATGAGAATAGCGGCGCCAAAAGCGGACCCCGGACTGTACATCCCAATGGCATTAGGAGTGACATTCCCTTTCAACATAACAATTGGAATGCCCTTGTATTTTTTTATTATAAGCGGATAAGAGATTAATGATAATACTGCCCTTTAGGCATGCGGAAGATTCTGTTTTTCTGAAACTCTGTAAACTCCGCGTATTGTGTGCTGTAATTCTGTGTCCATCGCTGAAAAGCAGCCAGATTTTCAGAGGCGCCAAACAACCATTGATTATAAGCATCAAAAAGTCCTTCCTGCAGCAATTGATGGTGGAATACAAATAGTTTTAGCGGGAATTTATCAGCATACTCATTGTTCCAGTCAAGTAAAAATCTCGTCCTGATCATTACGAGATTCCCGGTATTAATGCCGAAATTTCCCAAAGCTGTTTGCTTATTCATAATCTCGAGAAAATTTTTGGCAAAAAGATTTTTCTCTTTGGCATTGCTGAGATTCGCATCGGCAAAAAGCTTCTTGTATCCATTGAGCAATATCTCTTTTATTTCAACCGTCCTGCTGCTCTGAGGCTCCATGTTTACAAAGATTTCGCCATAAATGAGGTTCCATACTTTATCCTTGGTAAGATAATAATACTTACTGGCACTGTAATAATTTCCGGGATATGCCGGATCTTTTTCAATACCCTTTTCCCACTGTTTGATAGCATCATAGTTTTTTTGCGCCCACATAATCTCTCCCATTTCAAAATACATTGCGCCGCTTTCGGGGAATTTATCAAGGCCTTTTTTAAACAACCCAATACAGGCTTCGGACTGATCCATTGCCCTGTAAATCATTCCTGCAATCTGATAACACTGATCGTCCGTAAAATCCTTATCCAGATTGGGTTTGAGTGCCTCAATTGCTTTTGTGTAATCTTTTTGGTAGAAATAACTCAGTGAAAGGTCTTTGATAACAGAAATATCTTCGGGTGTTTGCTGATAGCATCGATTCAAAATCATGGTTGCATTGGCATAGTCACCCGAACGCATAAACGCTTTAGCATTTTCACGCAACTCATTTATATCCTGCGCGAAGGAATCTTTTCCGATGAACAGTAGAAAAAATAAAATGACAATCCGGAACATAATGAATCATTTATTTTAAAATCATCAGTCAATCAAATGTGTAAGCAATCCATCTCTTAATTTAGGCTCAAACCAGGTGCTTTTTGGAGGCATTACATTTCCGGTATCTGCCACATCAAAAAGCTGTTGAATGCTTACCGGATAAAAACTGAAGGCCAGTTGCATTTCACCGCTGTCAACCCTTTTTTCAAGCTCCTCCAATCCGCGTATTCCTCCAACGAAATCTATGCGCTTGTCTGTACGCTGGTCTTTTATGCCCAGAAGAGGGTCGAGAATGTTTTCCTGCAAAATGGTAGTATCCAAAAGACCGATAGGATCAATTTCATTGTAAGTGCCCGGTTTGGCAATCAGCTTGTACCATTGTTTATCTATATATAGTCCAAAATGATGCAATGCTTCGGGCTTGTATGCCGATTCTGTTTTTTCAACAACAAACTTCTCTTCAATTTTATTCAATAATTGTTCTGAAGTGAGATTTCCCAGATCTTTTATCACTCTGTTGTAATCCATAATGTACAACTGATTGGAAGGGAATAAAGTAGTCAGAAAATAATCTGATCCTGTGGTAGCTTTCTTCCCTAGCTCAGTTCTTACTTTTGCAGCAGAAGCAGCACGGTGATGGCCGTCGGCGATATATGTACAGGGGACTTTTGATTTGAATAAGCTGCTGATTTTTTCTATTGTCTTGTCATCATTCACAATCCATATACTGTGCTGTATATTGTCTTCAGCAATAAAATCGTATTGCGAATTTTTATCTGCCGCCCATTTATTAATAACGGCATCAATCTCTTCAACATTTTTATAAGCAAGAAAAACATTGCCTGTCTGCGCACCTGTAGTCTTGATATGATTAATACGATCCTGTTCTTTTTCAGGACGGGTGAACTCGTGTTTTTTTATTAAATCGTTCTCATAATCATTGACCGAGCTAACGCATACCAGACCTGTCTGGCTTTTTCCATTCATAATCAAACGGTAGATATAATAGCAGGGCTTGCTTTCTCTGAACAAAACATTTCTGCTGATGAAAGCCTGCAGATTTTCTTTGGCAGTATCGTACACTTTTTGAGCATGTATGTCTGTTGATTCGGGGAGATCTATTTCGCTTTTGGTAATATGCAGAAATGAATTGGGATTGCCTTGGGCTTCTACCCTCGCCTCTTTGCTGCTCAATACATCATAGGGTCTGGAGGCAACATGCTTGGCAAACTGAGCATCCGGTCGAAGTGCCTTGAAAGGAGAAATTATAACCATGTTTAAAAAAACTTTCTGAATTTTAATGTTTTATAGAGTACTGCATATTTCCTGCAGCATTTATTGTTTTTGTTCGAATGACTGCATCAGTTCCACCAGAAATTTAACACTGCTGATGGGTAAAGCATTGTATAATGACGCACGGAATCCTCCGGATAAACGATGTCCTTTAATTCCAACCACTCCATGTTGTTTGACAAAATCTAAAAATGGTTTTTCCAGACTGCTGTCTTTCATGGTAAAACAAACATTCATTTTACTGCGGTCTTTTTTGGCAACCTGAGTGGAAAACAATTCATTGCGGTCAATTTCATTGTATAATAATGTTGCTTTCTCATTATTCAATTGTTCCATCGCACTTATGCCCCCTTTAACTTTCAACCAGCGCAGTGTAAGCATGCATGTATACACGGCAAAAACAGGAGGCGTATTCAACATACTTCCTTCCGAGATATGATTTCTGTAATCCATCATCGTTGGAATAGTATGCTTTACTTTTCCAAGAATATTTTTGTTCACCACCACCATTGTCACGCCTGCAGGACCGAGATTTTTTTGAGCACCGGCATAAATCAGTCCGAAAGTTTTGAAATCCAACTGCCTGCTGAACACATCACTGCTCATATCGGCAACAAGTATATTGCTTGTTTTGGGTATAGTTTGCCACTGCGTACCGAAAATGGTGTTGTTGGTCGTGATATGAAAATAATTTGCGTCATTAGGCACAGCAAAGTCATTGGGGATATCAATGTAATTGCGCTCTTTGGAAGAACATACCACATCTACCTTACCAAATAGTTTAGCCTCCTTGATGGCCTTACTGCTCCATACTCCGGTATCAGCATAGGCGGCGCTATCTTTGGGATTGAGCAGATTCATCGGCACCTGCATGAATTGGGTGGAAGCTCCTCCATGGAGAAAGAGTACCTCATGATCGCTGCCCAAATCCATCAGCTCTTTCACCAGCACCCTCGCTTCTTCCATTACGGAAGTAAATTCCGGGGTACGATGCCCCATCTCCAAAATGGATATGCCACTGTTGTTATAATCGATAACCGCCGCTGAAGCCTGCTCAATCACTTCTTTTGGTAAAATGGAAGGACCGGCATTGAAATTATGCACCATTTTAATGTATACCTGAATGAAAAATTGAGCACAAAGGTAAGCATTAAAGGCGTATCTACTCTTCCCTTCCTATCATCTTTTCAGCCGTTTGCCAGCTATGATTCAGCTGCTGAAAGTCTTTCATTTCCTCCTCAGTAAATTTTTCATTCACCATATAGCTCAGGTCGGGCTGGCCTGCATTTACCCAGGCCGTGTACCAAAAGGAGGCAATGGCAAAAATGGACTGGCGCATTCTTCTTTCTACCATCCCGTTCAATTTCTGATTAAAGGCAATGGTAAAATCTGACGAGTATTGCCTGATTACTTTTCCGTTTCTTTCTTCAAATGCATATTTGTGATCAGAGGAAAACATTTTAGTGAGTTCACGTTCAAACAGCAAAACACTGTCCACCGCCGCGGCACTCTCCAGCACCCTGTCCCATATAAAATCGCCCGGGTGTTCAATATAGGCTGCCTTGCCAATCAAAAAATCAAACTCTTTCTCCGCCAGCAACTCCGGAACTCGGCTTTCCCAAAAACCATGAATTCCTTTTTGATTGGTATACTGACCATTGTGATTGCTGCTGGCATGCAAGGGAACATGTGCGTCCGCTATATAATGGCCGATTTCTGCCGCATTCTTCATGATGGATGCGTAGTTCTTTTCCCTGAACGCTTTGGTCAATCTCAATAACATATTTTGAATATGCCAGGGAACAATGCCATGTGCTTTGACTGAATCCTCGGTGTACATTTCAACGGCCTCTTTCCATTTGCGTGGCAAAGATGGATAAGGATATACACCATAGTGATCGATATCTATATAATGTCTCGGTCCTTCATCCGCCACGGCATACCTTCTTTTATCTGGATCCACGGCATGCTCTTTCAGAAAATGAATATTGGGTTTAAATAAAATCATCATTTCCGGAGGTAATAAAAATACAGCGAGCTGATTAATCTGCTGATGACCGAAAAAGCCCCAGGAAAAAGCAGTACGCGGAGCAAAAAGAAGCAAGAAAGTAATTGAGAAATGGATGATAGATTTAAACATGTTGTTATAATTAACGTAAAAACAAAAAATCGTTTTACATAAAATTATAACCGGTAGTGCCTGAAAATACAGTGATTTTCTTTTTAGATGATGTTATTTTCAACGGGGAAGACAGGGGTTTTAGAGGTTTAAGAGGTTCAAGAGGTTCAAGACGTTTAAAAAGTTCAAAAAGTTTTCGTTTATCTAAAATCATTATTTCCAGGCATTATGAATATGATTAACAAAAAACCCCGGAAGATTCCGGGGTTTAATATTTTGGCTTCGATTGTAATTGTTAGTTATTCATATTCAGCCCCTTCGGAGCTGCATTGAATGCTGATTGTTTTTTTCAATAGGATGTTGGAAGCCGTGGTCATTTTCATTGGATAGGATTTTGGTTGGTTTTCAAAGGTTAGGATTGGTTAGGTTTTTTCGGTGATATTGGATTTAAAAATTTTATTGGATCGGATTCGTTGGTTTTTTAAAGGATTGGATATTTTCTTTGTTCTTATCTGATGTAAAACTACATCGCATTGAAACACTCTCCAATCATTTAATGAATCTATTTCTAAAAATCGGTTGATGTACTTGGATTGTATACGTGGAGATACTTAATTTGAAGCTCATGGGACTGTATATTGTTAGCCCACCATTTAAATGGTGGGCTAACAATATACAGGGAAAAAAATCAACAATTTACGTGAATAACACATCAAATCAACCGTCATTTCACAATCATCTTGCTCAATACCTTTATATAGACGAATAATAATAAACCAGCATTGTCGCCTTAATCGCCCACGGTTTAAACCGTGAGCGATTTTACAACGATTCTTCTTTATCATCCACATGTGTCACCCCTCCGGTAACGGCAAATTTCATCGCCTCCGAACTGCTGATGCCGGGGATTTCTTTGATGCGTGACTTCGGAACGAGGTATACATTCCCGGCAATGGAATAAGCCATTGGAATATAAACAGCCACATACTCTTTTAATCCAAAATCATTCATGTCTTCCTGGGTAACAAAACCCACTCTCCAAACATCCGAATCATCTATACTGGCAAGAACATTATGGGTGAATTTCTTTTTGTCGCCGGCAAACGCCTCCACAAAGTCGCGGGTGGTGGTATAAATATGTTTTATACCAGGCATCTTCTGCAAAATCTTGTCGAAAAAATTGATGATGCGATTGGTAATAAAGAAGGAGCTAAAGTAACCAACGATAACGACAATTAATACTACGATCACTAAACCCAGGCCATAGTTCTGTACATGGTCCACCCCTCTCTCGTCTCTGTAGGTAAAAATCGGAATTAAACCATCAATCCCCGAAACCACCCAGTAAAATGCATAAAAAGTGATAAAAATCGGACCTAAGGTCAACAAACCTTGCAGGAAATACTGGAGAAAATTCTTAAAATGAAATCCTTTTTTCATTACATAATATTTAATGTAAAAATATGTACTAATGAGTACCAAAATAAAAAAATGCCCAAGGAAACTTTTGCTACCTAAAAAGTTTCCGTAGTTTTGCACCGATTTATGAGTGAATTGCTAGATACCACTGAAAGAATCCGACAATATGCGCACGACCTCTTCATGCAGTACGGACTGAAGAACGTGAGCATGGACGAGATTGCCAAAGGTTTGGGTATAAGTAAAAAGACCATTTACCAGTACTACACTGATAAAGATCAGCTTGTTGAAGAGGTTGTAAAATCAGTAATCAATGAAAACCAGCAAAATTGTGAATTTGACCGAAGTAGGGCCAAAGATGCCGTACACGAGGAGTTTTTGGCTATTGACCGCATGATGGAAATGTTCCACTCCATGAACCCCTCTCTTTTGTATGACATGCAAAAAAACTACCCTTCCGCATTCAAAATATTTTTAGCACATAAAAATGACTATATCTACGGCGTAATTAAAGCCAATATTATCAGAGGGATTAAAGAAGGATTGTTCAGAGATGATATTAATATAGAAGTGCTGACAAAGTACCGGGTTGAATCAATTGTACTACCTTTTAATCCGGATTTTCACAACAAAACCAAATCATCACTCGCCATCATAGAAGAAGAAATCACTTTACATTTTCTTTATGGACTTGTTTCGCAAAAAGGTTATAAACAAATCATCAAATACAAAGAAAAAAGACAAATAAAAAAATAATCAGAAGATGCAATCAATTAAACAGATTAGAAAAATACTGCTCTTTGGGATTGGCACGGTGATAAGTATTTGTGTGCAAGCCCAAAACACAAAAGAAAACAGGTTTTCGGTAAACCAGGCCGTTGACTACGCTATGAAAAACGCCATACAGGTTCGCAACGCGCTGCTGGATCTTAAAATTCAAAAAGAAGTAAACAGAGAAATTACTTCCAATGCGCTTCCTAAAATATCCGGCAGTGCCTCACTAAACAACTTCCCCAATATTGCCGTGCAGGTTTTTCCCAACTTCATTGCCGCCGCCACTTATGGCGTATTGCAATTTGAAGGAGTAAAAGACGGCAACGGAAATCCTATAGTAGCGCCGGGTGATTTTGGTCTGGTGCAGGCACAGTTTGGAACCAGCTACAATGCCAATGCCGGTTTCGATTTGTCACAATTGTTATTTGACGGCCAGGTTTTTATTGGCTTGAGAGCAAGAGATGCGTCACTGAAATTCTATCAAAATCAAGTAGATGTGACCAAAGAGATGATTAAGGTAAATGTGCAGAAAATTTATTACCAACTCGTTGTCGGAAGACAACAACTTACCAGCATAGATGCCAATGTGACCCGCTTTGAAAAATTACTGGCCGATACAAAAGAGATTTATAAAAACGGATTTGCAGAAAATCTGGATGTAGATAAAATCAATGTTCAGCTGAGTAATCTTCAGACAGAAAAAATAAAAATTGAAAATCAACTGGAAGCGGGAAATGCCGCATTGAAGTTCCTGATGAATATGCCTCAGGGAGAAAAACTCATTATTACAGATTCTATCACCATTGATATGATTAAAGACGGAGTGCTCGATAATAATTATAATTATGCAGACAGAAAAGAGTATCAGTTGCTGGAAACTGCAAAAAAACTTGGAGAGTTCAATATAAAAAGATACCAGCTGAGCAATTTACCAACGATTGCCGCCTATGGAAACTTTTATAAAAATACACAGCGCAACGAGTTCAATTTTTTGATTAACGAACCATGGTTTAAAAGCTCTGTTATCGGAGCAAGACTCTCCATGCCCATCTTTGAAGGATTTGCAAAAATGGCCAGAACACAAAAAGCAAGACTGGAACTTGAAAAAACTAAAAACAACATTGAACAACTGAAAGCTTCTATTGACAATGATGTAGAGCAGGCTAAATTAAAAATGACGTCCTCTTTGCTTACCATAGACAATCAGAAAAAAAATATGCAGCTGGCAGAGAACGTTTACAATACTACAAAATTAAAGTACGAGCGGGGATTGGGGAGCAATCAGGAAATATATAATGCCCAAACAGAATTGAAAGTCGCACAAAACAACTATTACAGTGCCATGTACGACGCCATCATAGCGAAAATTGATTTCTTAAAAGCAACCGGAAAATTATAATATTTTAAATTTAATAACTACAAATATGCAATCATTCAAAACAATCATCAGCATTGCGATTATTTCAGTGATACTGACAAATTGCGGATCACAAAAGAAAGAAGGCGATGCCGCTATCAATGATAAAAAAGCTGCACTGGAAAAACTTAAAGCAGAAAGAAATAAAACAGATGAAGAAATCAGAAAACTTCAGGATGAACTGGAGAAAATTGATACCAATAGTGTAAATGACGCAAAAATAAAACTAGTGGCAGTGGCTCCTGTCGCCGTTCAGGATTTCAAACATTACATTGACCTTCGCGGAAAGATTGATGCAGAACAAATCTCTTACATCACACCAAGAGGGATGGGCGGTCAGGTAAAAGCCATATATGTAAAAGAAGGTCAGCCGGTTAAAAAAGGTCAGCTCTTACTTAAGCTGGATGATGCCATTCAGGCACAAGCCGTTGTTGCAGCAAGACAACAACTGGAGGGTTTAAAAACACAACTGGGATATGCAAAAAATATCTATGAGCGTCAACAAAATCTTTGGGAAAAAGGAATCGGTACAGAGGTGCAATTGCTTTCAGCACAAACAAATGCGAAAGCTTTGGAAGATCAGTTGAAAGCCGCTTCTGAACAAGTAAAAATAGCCGTTGAACAACAAAATCTTACAAATATTTATTCTGATGTAAGCGGCGTTGCTGATATGGTAAATGTAAAAGTAGGTGAAATATTCACCGGCATGGGACAAATCAAAATAGTGAATACATCCAGTCTTAAAGTAATTGCCAATGTTCCTGAAAATTATATTGGAAGAGTACGTAAGGGATCTTCATTGGTTGTAAATGTAACAGATATCAATAAATCATTCAACAGTACTGTTTCATTGGTTAGTCAGTCTATAGACCCCGTATCCCGTGGCTTTATAGCAGAGGCAAAAATACCTTCAGACCCTTTGTTGAAACCCAACCAAACAGCTGTGATGAAATTACTTGACTATCAATCAGTCAATGCAGTGGTAATTCCGGTGAACACACTTCAGACAGATGAAAAAGGAAAGTATGTATATGTAATGGAAAACAGAGGTAATGGAAAATTTGCCGCAAAAAAAAGAAACATCAGCATCGGAGAAATCTACGGCGAGAATGTAGAAGTTAAATCAGGGCTTGCTGCAGGCGATCAACTCATAACAGAGGGATATCAAAATCTTTATGACGGACAATTAATTTCTACCGAATTAAAATAATGATCTGACATAAAGCTTACATAAAGACAAAATTATTTGTATGAATATAATTGAAGGATTAAAAGAAAAATTTAAAGAATTTAAACCTACCAGCTGGGCGGTCGACAACCGTACTGCAGTTTATGTTATTGCCATATTGATTTCGGCTTTTGGTCTTTACAAATTCAATACGTTGCCGAAAGAGCAATTTCCGGATATTGTTGTGCCAACTATAAGTGTCACTACAGTATACGTGGGTAATTCTCCCAAAGACATAGAAAATCTTGTTACCCGACCCATTGAAAAGCAGCTGAAAGGCATCAGTGGAGCAAAAGTGAAAAAAATCAACAGTATTTCACAAACAGATTACAGTTTGATTATTGTGGAGTTTGATACAGATGTAAAAACAGAACTGGCCAAACAAAAAGTGAAAGATGCCATTGATAAGGCAAAATCAGATCTTCCCAACAACCTTACTTCTCAGCCTAATGTGCAGGAGTTTGCTTTCAGTGAAATGCCCATCATGTTTGTAAACGTAAGCGGTGATTACGATGGCATTAAACTAAAACAATTTGCAGACAAACTACAGGATAGATTTGAAGAACTTCCGGAAATTACCCGTGCTGAAATTGTAGGCGCCCCCGAAAGAGAGATACAGGTAAATGTGGATCCCTACAAAATGCAAGCCGCCAGGATAAGTTTCATGGATATTGAAAATGCGATTTCAAGAGAGAATAACGACATCACAGGCGGTCTGGTAGAAGTAGGCACGATGAAGCGCACACTGAAAGTTAAAGGTCAGTTTAAATCAGCCAATGATCTTAATGAGATTGTAGTAAGAAGCAGTGCACAAGGCGCTACCGTCTATCTGCGCGATATTGCTCAAATAAAAGACACCATCAAAGAAAAAGAAAGCTATGCACGATTAGATGGAAAAAATGTTGTCACTATCAACATCGTAAAGCGTGCCGGCGAAAACCTGATCAATGCTGCAGGAAAAATAAAAGATATTGTTGCTAAAATGCAGGAAAACGATGAATTGCCTAATGACCTCAAACTGGTTATAACAGGCGATCAAAGTAAAGATACAGCTACCTCTTTCAACGATCTGGTAAATACAATCATCATCGGTTTTGTTCTGGTATTGGTCATTCTGATGTTTTTCATGGGTGTTACAAATGCCTTCTTCGTTGCCCTTAGCGTGCCGCTGAGTGTTTTTGTGGCATTCATGTTTTTACCAATTGCAGATTCTATTGTAGGAACTCCTGTTACGTTAAACTTCATTGTACTTTTCGCGCTATTATTTGGATTGGGAATTATAGTAGATGACGCTATTGTGGTAATTGAAAATACTCACAGAATATACAACAACGGCAAAGTGAAGATTATCCGAAGTGCGAAAGAAGCCGCAGGAGAAGTATTCATCCCGGTACTTGCAGGAACCGCCACAACATTAGCTCCATTTTTTCCGTTACTATTTTGGAAAGGCATCATTGGGAAATTCATGATTTATCTTCCCACGATGCTGATTCTTACTTTAGCTGCTTCACTTATTGTGGCATTTATCTTCAATCCGGTATTTGCAGTAAGCTTCATGAAGCCTGAAGGAAAAGAATTTGAAGATCCTAAGAAAGATATTTTCAAAAAATGGTGGTTCTGGACTTGCATCATTTCGGGAGTTATCCTGCACTTACTGGGCTCACATGGATTTGCAAATTTCCTGTTGTTTATGATGATTCTTGCGGTATTGAACCGTTATGTATTCCGCGATGTGATTCATACTTTCCAAACTAGATTATTGCCCGCTTTAATGAACCGTTATGAAAAACTATTGCGCTGGATTCTTAAAGGTACCCGTCCGGCCTGGGCATTGGTAAGTTTGTTTTTATTGTTTCCTATTTCTATTATACTGCTTGTTGCAAGAGGAAACAACGCTACTTTCTTCCCCAGCGGCGATCCTAAATTTATTTATGTGTACCTGAAAATGCCTCCCGGCACTGATGTAAAAAAGACAGACAGTATTACCCGATTGCTTGAGCAACGAGTATATAAAGTTCTGGAAAATGAAAAACCGGGAGCCGAAGGAAGTATTGTGGAAAGCGTTATTGCCAATGTTGCCAACAGTGCCAATAATCCGAGAGACAATAACAGAAGTATACAACCCAATCTGGGAAGGATACAAGTTTCTTTTGTTGAGTTTGAAAAAAGACACGGCAAAGCCACCAAACCCTATCTCGATGCTATTCGTGCTAAAATGGTGGGTATTCCCGGGGCAAGCATAACGGTGTCTCAAGAAGATGCCGGACCTCCGACTGACCCTCCTGTGAATATTGAAATCACCGGAGAGCAGTTTGAAGATATCGCATCGGTAGCAACAAAACTATCTGCATATCTTGATACCAATCAGGTATACGGTATTGAAAATTTAAAAATGGATGTTGATTTAAACAGTCCAGAAATAACCGTTAAGGTTGACAGAGAGAAAGCCATGATGGAAGGTTTGAGTACCGGTCAAATTGGTATGGAAATTCGTACAGCCCTGTTCGGTAAAGAAGTAACCAAATTGAAAGAAGGAGAAGATGAATTTAAAATTCAATTGCGCTATAACGAATTAATGCGCAATAATGTAACTGACCTTATGAATATGCGCATAACCTTCATGGATATGAATACCATGAGAATTAAATCCATACCCATAAGCGCAGTGGCATCAATAGATTACACCAACACTTCAGGTGCTGTAGCCAGAAAAAATGTAAAAAGAACCATACAGTTGCAATCCAATGTACTGGATCCTTCTATGACAGCTAAAGTAAATAAAGAGTTGGGTAAGAAAATTGCTGATTTCAAATCCAAAACCAGAATTCCGTCAGACATTATAATCAGACAAACCGGGCAGGGAGAGCAGGAAGCTGAAACCAACCAATTCCTTGGCACTGCATTGTCCATTGCATTGGGACTGATTTTTTTAATACTGGTATTGCAGTTTAATTCATTGAGTAAGCCATTCATTGTACTAACAGAAATTTTCTTCTCTATTATTGGCGTATTGCTTGGCTATGCGATTACCGGACAAACGATTGCCAGCATCATGCTTGGTGTGGGTGTAATTGGACTTGCGGGTATCGTTATCAAAAACGGTATTCTGTTGATTGAATTTACTGATGAACTCAGAGGCAGAGGAATGAAAACAAGAGAAGCGGCCATTCAGGCAGGGAAAGTGAGAATTATTCCAGTTATGCTTACAGCAGTTGCTACCATGCTGGGACTGCTGCCACTTGCCGTAGGTTTCAATATTGACTTCGTTTCCTTCTTCCAACATCTGAACCCGCATATATTTTTCGGAGGAGATAGTGTAGTTTTCTGGGGGCCACTTAGCTGGACCATTATTTATGGATTGATTTTCGCTTTCTTCCTCACACTGATAATGGTACCTAGCATGTACATTATTTCAGAAAGATTAAGAAGGCCTATGGAAAGATTTTACGGAACCAAATTTGTTGCTTTATTCGGATTTACCGGACCGCTATTCTTCCTTTTTGTAGGAATCATGTATTTAGTAAGAAAAATTCAGGGCAAGAAGGTTTGGAATGGAAAGCTGAACGCAGCTTAAGATTAATAACCTGGAAAACAGATTGAATAGGAGCGTTGAAAATCACAACGCTCCTATTTTATGTTAACTCCACCAGTTTTTCTAACGGCAGATTTATGGCGAAGCAGCTGCCTTTATTTATATCTGTTTCAATTTCTAACTTGCCGTCATAAAGCTCTACCATATTTCTGATATTTTTCAAACCTAAGCCTTTATTGATTTTTTTATTCTTCAGGCCTACTCCATTATCCTTAAATGTAAATTTTAAACTTGCTTTTGTTCTTGTGAATTTAACATGAACATTAGATGCTTTGGAATGTTTCGATGCATTTTTAGTAAGCTCCTCTAGTATTCGATAAATATTACGCTGCGCATTAAATTCAATATTTTTAAAGTTTTCTGTATTGCACGACAGCACAAAAAAGGTTTTTTTAATGTCGCTATATTGATTTAGTAATTCAATGATGGCCTCTTTAAGTCCAAGTTCGTTTAATGAATGCGGCATAAGACTTCTTGAAATGCTTCTTACCTCATTTAATGCCTCCGAAACTTTACCCTGTGCCTTTATATATAAACTCTGATCATGCTTGTCATTAATTGCCGACTTTTGCAAAAATAAACTTGTATACGCAAGCGTTTGTCCTACTCCGTCATGTAATTGTCGGCTAAATGATGCTCTTTGCTTTTCCTGCATAAGCATATTTTCCCTAATAAAATCTTTTCGGATTTCAAGAATGCTTTGTTCAGTTTTACGATGAGCATTTTTTATATTGGTTATGTCCCAGCACAATGCAATTGATCCTGAAACGATTCCTTTGTTAGTCACAGGCGTACCATTTATGACAAGGTCTATCAAATTCCCGTCTTTTTTTCTAATTCTGGCCTCGAATACAGTATTTTCATTTTTTTTCCTGGCCTTGAGTTGATAGCTAGCTTGTTGTTTCTCAACAGTAGAATTAAGAAACATTTTGACAGCATTTTTACCTTTAAGTTCTCTTAGAGAAAAGCCCGTCATTTTTTCGAAACAAGGATTCACCCACTGAATGGTGGCGTTAAGATTAATTTCAACAGCACCCCAGTTTAGTTGTGTCAATAAATCTCTATGCATATATACTCATTGTTGTTTGAATTTTATTGTAAAACCCAGCAATTAACTACTAACATATATACATATGGGGGGGGGTAATTTACAATCAGTAAAATCCCCTTGATAGTTTGTTTGGGTAGTGGTCGGATTCATAAATCAATACTTTTAAAAAAATATTTAAGAAAGCATTGATTTATACGAACACGAATTTAACATTTAGTTTATAACAAGGTTGGGCAAATTAATAATCGTGTAATTTTAAAGGCACATACTACACAGATTAAATTATCTAACGTTCTTACACATACGAAACGACTGAAAAGAAGAGAAGTTGGGTGAAAAATCCGATTACCTAAGTTTATTTCTTCGGTATTCAAATCCGCATACATTTAAAAAAATCAGCAGCATACCGTAAAAAATATCTTCAAAAGGAATGGTATAAATCCGAAAACCCATGTTTTGATTATCGTTGTATTCAACCACGGGCAATGCAGTAAGGAAGCCGTTTACAATTAAAAAAGGAATAAGCGTAATCAGATATGAAATAATGAATGTAGTGATATTGACTTCAGCAATAAACCTGCGAAACATGAAAAACAATAAAATAACAATACTGTTTAACGAAAAAGTAATGAATGTGTAATACCTGCTGCAAAAAATCATCGCAGCTATAAAAAGCAAAATACCCGTGGCCTGAAAGATTTTTTCAAATAAATTGTTTTGTTTCAGATTCGGAAAATAACAATGAATGCACTCATAAATAAATACAGAACAATAAGGCACTATAAAAAAGAACAACACCTCCTCTATCGGAAGATTATACAATTTTATTCCGGTAATATATTTCTCATTAAAGCTCCAGATACCTGTTTCTGTAAACCAAATATCCCAGATGATATAAAAAACTGCCGGCAATATCATTGAAGGAAATAAAAATTTCCACTTCTTATAAAAAGCAACTTTCTTATCAAAACTAAGCAACAGTGGTCCGGCAAGTGAACACAGGAGTATAAGAAAATATGTATAATGGGTGTTCAAATAAAAGGAAGTTGATTAACTATTTACCGGATTGTATTCTTTTATCTTCTCTGACTTTATTGAAATATTTTTTAGCAACAAACAACATCCCGAAACTCTCTCCATCTTCTTTTCCGAGATGTTTGTGATGCATTTTATGCGCCCAACGAATGGTTCTTATATAGGTATTGTCAGATTTGGTAAACCATTTAAATCTCTGATGAATGATGACTTCGTGCACTACAAAATAAGCAAACCCGTATAATGCAATGCCAAAACCTATTGCGGCTACCCAATAATACTGGTGTTGCAATCCCAACATGATACATAGCCAGCTGGGAATGGCAAAAATTAAAAAGAATGCATCATTTTTTTCAAAAAATCCAGGTCCCGGACGATGGTGGTCTTCATGCAATACCCATAAAAACCCATGCATGACATACCGATGCGTAAGCCATGTTATTCCTTCCATAATGAAGAAAGTGAGTAAAGTAATACCGGCAAAAATGAACCAGCTCATAAAAATGTTCTTAAAAGTAAAAAAAACATCACCTGAATAAGTAACAAATGTACTGCGAATTTGTTTCGCTTGTCAAATCTCAGGCGATTAAACAAGAATAACAGTCCAATACTTACGGCAAACCAGCAAACATAGTTATATAAAGGTATCTCCCCGTTTCCAGCCCATTTCCAATACCCCAATTTAACGGCAACCGGCTCCATCAGCCAGTCAAAAAACACTGCCAGAGATGCACCGTCAAATACGAGAGATGCAACCTTTATTTTGGGAGAATCAGACAGTTCAGCAGAGATTAACCTACTCGAAAGCTTATTCAATAAAGTAGTCATTGTTATGCCACAACAAAAAATTACTATAAACCAATTGACGCCTATTATCAAAGGAACTCCTGAAACAGATGGCCCTAAAACATTTCCATAAGAATAATTGCCAAATAACAATCCGGTTTTGGTGCCGATTAGCTCAACGACAATACCAACAATAAAGCAGATAGCAATTAAAATATAAAAGGATTTGTTTTTATCAGTTTGGGTATATAATAAAAGTATAAACATCAACAACAAATTGATGGAGGTGGTTTTAACAAAAAACGGGTTGTTAAAGAACATAATACCTACAAATCCAATTATATGAAACAGCAAGGCAATAAAAGTAGCTGTTTGAATTTTTGATAACCCAAAAAAAGAAAAAAATGGTTGATTATGCAAAGACAATGGGTTTATTTTGAAAGTTTAATCAATGTTGTAATCATTTTTTATCAACTCAGCAGTTATGTAAGCACTTTTCATGCAAAGCGGAATGCCTCCGCCGGGATGCACCGTGCCTCCGCAAAAATAAAGCCCTTTCAGCGAAGAAGAAAAATTTGCCTGACGAAGAAATGCCGCCAGTTTAGAATTGGAGCTTGTGCCATACAAAGAGCCCATAAAACTTCCTGTTTTATTTTCAATACCAACAGGATCCAATATTTCCTCTGCTTCTATCAGCTCCGTAATATCTGTATCAAGTATGCGATTGATTTTTTTTATTGTAGCTTCTCTTGTAGCTTGTACAAACGAATTCCAGTCTTGTCCGTAATTAGCCGGAGCATTCACCATCACAAACCAGTTCTCTTTTTCCTGAGGAGCATGCGACTTGTCGATTTTTCCGGTGATGTTGATATATACAGTAGGGTCAGATGACATTGTTTTTTTATTAAACAGACACTCAAACTCTTCCTGATAATTTTTGCTGAATAAAATATTGTGCAGACCTAACTGCTTAAAAGATGTACCTATGCCCCAATAAAAAATCATAGCGCTGCTGCTTCTCTCCTGCTTTAAAAGCTTTTGAGCTTTTTGTGGCTGACCGAGTAAGTTTTTATAAGTAAAATAAATATCGGCATTGCTTACTACCACCTCGGCTTCGATAAAACGACCGCCCGCCTTTATGCCTTTAACTTCCCTACTGTCATACTCAATCTTTTCTACCTTGCTGCCAAAATGAAACACCACTCCCTTCTTCAGGGCCAGGTTATACAATGCATTGGTAATACTGATCATGCCGCCATGCGGATAAAAAGTACCCTCATTTTGCTCCAGATGCGGAATCAAACTCAGCATCCCCGGAGCTTTGTATGGATTGCTGCCGTTGTAAGTGGCAAACCGGTTAAATATCTGTACAGTTTCAGGAGCAGTGAAACTATTTTTATTATGGCTGTGTAACGTTCCGTTCAAATACGACCACCTTACCGTTTTAAGCGCTTTCAACACTCTGCGATGCAACCATGTGCCGGCTTTATGCAATGAGTGATTGAGAAATATTTTTCCTACATCTTCATACAATTTTTCTGATTCACTCAAGTAACAATGGATAGTCGATTTGTCTTCTCCCAGTTTTTCATGAAGTTCATCTGCAAATTGATCCTTGTCGGTATAGGCGGTTATGTTTTTTTTATTTTCAAAAAAATAATTGCAGGCAACAGGCACTTTTTCATAGGAAAAAAAATCTCTTGTTTTTTCTCCGGCATACAGAAAAAGCTCTTCAACATTTTGTGGCTGCGTAAAAAGAGAAGGACCGGCATCAAATTGATAGCCGTTTTTTTCAAATTTGGTTAATTTACCTCCGGGATAATCATTTGCCTCATGAACTTCTACAAGATAACCCTGCACTGCAAGTCTGGTAGCAACAGACAATCCGGCTACCCCGGCTCCGATAACAATTGCTTTGGGCTGCTTTTTTGTAAGACTCATTAAGCTTGAGTTAAGGCGAGTTCAGTGGCAAGTTTGGGCAGTGCAATTTTAAACCAAGAAGTATATTTCATTGGTCGCTGCTGCATGCTTTCCAGAATGGATGGTATTTTCATAAAACAGTAATCTTTGACCTCCTCTTTATTAGGCACAATAGCTCCCTCATAGTTTCCGATGAAAACATGGTCGAGCTCATGCTCTATCAACCCATTGTCAAAATCAGTTTTATAAATAAAGTTAAAGGCAAAATCAAGTTCTGTGTCAAAGCCCATCTCTTCTTTCAGTCTTCTGTGTGCGGCGGTCAGAATATCTTCACCGGGAGCAGGATGGCTGCAACAGGTATTTGTCCAAAGTTCTGCACTGTGATATTTTCCCGATGCCCTTTGTTGCAGCAACAGCTCTCCTTTTTTATTGAAAATGAAAATGCTGAAAGCCCGGTGCAGCAATCCCTTTTGATGTGCTTCCATTTTTTCCATGGAGCCCAGTGCTTCATCATTTTCATTTACCAGTATAACTTCTGTATGCAAAGGATAAGATTTATTTTATAAAATATTCAGTTGGCTGCGCAAGCCGGCACGCATCACAATAAAAGCTTTCGAATAATTAGGTATCCTTATTCTGTCTTCCAGTAAAATAGCGGGCTGGGCGCGTTTTATTTTTTTGAATAAAGACAAATAATATTTGTAAGCGACGTAAACACCAAACCTGGCCTTTACAGGAAGTTTTAAAATGCCTTCATATGCTTTGGTAAAATCTTTCTGTATGTCTTCTTCTATTTGAAGTTTAGAGGAATAAGTAAAATTCGTGAAATCTACTCCCGGAAAATACACTCTTTTAAGATTTTCAGAATCGGCTTTTACATCACGAAGAAAATTCACTTTCTGAAATGCAGCACCCAATGCTTGTGCATAAGGTTTCAGCTCCTCATACATTTTCCTGTCTCCTTCGCAGAAAACATAGAGACACATCAGTCCAACCACCTCAGCACTTCCGTATATATAATCACGATACCCTTTGTCATCGTATGTGTTTTTACTCAGATCAGATTTCATGCTCGCGAAAAAAGCATCAACAAGTTCTGTGTCTATGTTGTATTTATTTACTACGGCCTGAAAACTATTTAGAATAGGGTTCATGCTGATGCCTCTTTCAAAGGAGAGGTAGGTTTCTTTGATGAATTCATCCAGCAAAGTTGATTTGTCATAGTCGTGGAAGGTATCTACAATTTCATCTGCAAAACGAACAAAGCCATAAATATGATAAATAGGAGTACGCAAATCCTTGTGCAGCAAACGAATAGCGGTACTGAATGAAGTGCTGTATTGTTGGGTAGTGATTTTACTGCACTCCGTACTTACGCTATGAAAAAGTTGCATCATACTGATGTTATTTAAAGGCCTTTATAATTTCTTTTGACACCACTTCTCCGCTGATTAAAGACGGAGGAACCCCGGGTCCGGGTACAGTTAGCTGACCGGTATAATAGAGATTGTCTGCTTTTTTACTTTTCAACGAAGGTTTGAGTATGGACGTCTGCCAGAGTGTATTGGCCAACCCGTAAGCATTTCCCTTGAAAGCATTGTAATCTCTCTTAAAATCAGCAACCGCATATGACTTTTTAAAGATAATGGATTCTGAGATATAATTACCTGTGATTTTCTCATACCGGTCAACAATTTTACGAAAATATTGCTCTCTGAGCTCATGATTATCGTCATTCAATCCCGCCGCAACAGGAATCAGAAAGAAAAGATTTTCACAGCCTTCTGGCGCTACCGTGTTATCAGTTTGTGAAGGCGCGCTGACATAAAACAATGGCTCTGTAGGCCATTGCGGGTTTGAATAAATCTCCTTGCCGTGCAAATCAAAGTCGACATCAAAAAACAAAGAATGATGCGTGATGCCGGTTAATTTTTTATTCAGCCCTACATAATACAACAAACAGGAGGGCGCCATAACTCGCTTGTCCCAGTATTCGGCTGAGTAAGATTGATGGCTTTCCGGTAATAATTGTGTTTCGATAAAATGATAATCCGCTCCGCCTACAAAAACATCTGCTTCAAATTCTTTTTTGATTTGTTTGCCGTCCAAAGTTTCTGTTGCGATAATTTTTTTTATTTTTTTATTGTGCGGAATCAGCTTCTCAGCATCGCAGTTGAAATGAAATTTCACTCCCAGTTCTGTAGCAAGTTTATACATCGCATCGGCAATATTGAACATGCCGCCGTGTGGATACCAGGTACCCAATTTAATATCGGCATAATTCATTAGACTATACAGCGCAGGAATTTCAGAAGGCAAGGCCCCTAAAAAAAGAACCGGAAATTCCATCAGTTGAACCAGCCGGGGATTAGAAAAATATTTACGTACATGCGATTTCATGGAGGTAAATACATCCAGTCTGAACAACCCTTTTGCCAGATCCATGTCAAGAAATTCTGTAACACTTCTTCCCGGCTTATGAACAAGTTTGTGAATGCCCACCTGATACTTGTAAGCTGCTTCTTTTAAAAAAGCATCGAGTTTAATGCTGCTTCCCGGCTCTATGCTTTCAAAAAGTTTTTTTAATGCCTCATAGTCCGCAGGCACATCCATCGGGCCGTCGTTATAGTACACACGATAGGAAGGATCAAGTCTGATTAATCGATAATAATCGGAAACTTTTTTTCCAAAACATTCAAAGTAGCGATCAAATACATCGGGCATCCAATACCAGCTTGGGCCCATGTCGAAAGTAAAACCCTTTTCTTTAAATACTCTCGCTCTGCCACCCGGAACAGCATGCTTTTCCAAAACATCTACCTCCCATCCTTCTTTTGCCAGAAAAGTTGCTGCAGACATACCTGCAAAGCCACTGCCAATTACAATTGCTTTTTTCACCGGTGTAAGATAATCAGATTTAAATAAACGCTGTATTAATATCTGGAGAGTTCTTCTTTTAATAATTTACGGGCAAAGTGAATGCGACTTTTGATAGTGCCTAGCGGCTCTTTTAAATACTCAGCAATTTCGTTGTATTTGTACCCTTCGAAATAAAGGATGAATGGATGTTTAAAGATATCGGGAAGATTATGAATAGCCGTTTGAATTTCTTTCAGATTAAGATTTGTTTCTGCAGCATTGGAAACAGCCGATTGATTATGATCAAGCAGAAAATCGTTGGGCGTGTTATCGAAAATTACATTTTGTCTGGATTTTCTTCTGTAGTTATTTATAAAAATATTGCGCATGATAGTGTACATCCATGCCTTGATGTTGGTACCTACATGATATTTTTCTCTGTTGGCCAGCGCCTTGAAAATAGTTTCCTGTGTAAGATCTTTAGCTGTTTCATTGTCACGCGTTAAGGTGAAAGCAAACGGTTTCAGAAAATCTACGTTGTTAATTACGAGTTGGTCGAATTCAGGCGTATTCATACGTTTGTTGTTTATCTTTATAGGGCATAAAGTTAAACAAAACAAGTCTGAATGCAATAAAATTTGTTTAATTTTTTTAAAAAAAGATTCTACATATCAGAAATAAACTTCATTACTTCTGAAAAGGACTTTTTAAATGTAACAGGGGGCTGGATCTTTTTTTCGTATGTCTGGGTGAGGAGTCCCGATATAATGAATGGAATATCGTTGAAGCTTTTATTGACATTGGAAAGAAACTTATCAAAATTGAAATTGCTGGCAGGACGCGTTATATGGGTATAAACATAATCGGGCTTTTTTACCTTAACTACATAGGCAACGTCTGACAAAGGTGCGTTTGACCCCAAGTATATTACATCTACACCCCTGCTTTTCAATAAATAATACATAAACAAAATTCCCAGCTCATGGTATTCAGCTTCGGGTAAAAAAAGAAGTATGGATTTATTCACTTTAAGAGGCGTCTGTACCCCTTCTATTCCCAGAATAAGTTTCTGTCTGATAATATTGGAAACCAGGTGTTCCTGCGCAGGATTAATGTGATTGGTCTGCCAAAGCACCCCTATTTTTTCCAGATAGCTGAAAATAATCTGAGTAATCGTTTTCTCTATCCCTTTTGTTGCTATGTGGCTTGAGATTGTTCTTTCAAAACCAACGATATCCAACTCAATCATCTGCTTGATAAGCTCATTGATAATCCGCTCCTGCTGGGCTTCCGCTTGAGTAAGAGATAGAATTTTCTTGCCGATTTCATCCTCACTCATTTTGTCAATATGAGAAACTTTGAAACCATATTTGTTAAGCAGTGATATGTTCAGGATTTTTTTCAGCTCTTCGTTGGAGTAATAACGAATATTGGTAAATGACCTGCTTGGCTTAAGGAAATTATACCGATGTTCCCAAATACGCAAAGTATGGGCCTTGATTCCTGACAGATTCTCGAGGTCTTTGATAGTAAATGAGTTCATCTTGAGCTGATATACTACTATTACAAGAAAGAATGGAAATTGTTTAGCACTTTGAGAAATAGTGACTGCTAAGCAAAAAAATCAGGGCGTTGAGGCAATGTTTTAAATAATTTGTACACCATTGTATTTCCGGGGAAGAACAGCGAATATGCGGTGAGAAAAATGATCATACAATCAACATATAAAGAAGCATTTTCCTTGTACCAAAGCTCTAGGCTAGCTTTATAAGGAAAAATTTTAACGTATACTTCTCTCGGATTGGCAGATTGAGAGACAATTTTTTCTTCATCTCTGAAAATAAGGGAACTTATACCGGTGATGCCCGGTGAAGATGTATAAATCTTTTGTCCGATTTCGGGCTCATACAAGTTATAACTTACCTCCATGAGTGGCCTTGGCCCAACGATACTCATTTCACCCTTTAGCACATTAATAATCTGTGGCAATTCATTGATTTTGGTCTTTCTTAAAATCATCCCTACGTTTGTTACTCTGGGGTCCTTGCGCAAAGTGATTTCTCCGGTGCCAATATTAGGACTATTCTTAAGCATGGTGGCAAATTTCCAGATAAAAAACGGCTTGCTTTTATACCCAACTCTTTTTTGCAAATAAAAAATTTCCCTCTCCCCTGTAAGCGCTAGGAATATAATGGAGATTATCAATATTGGAGACAGAACAATCAAGGCCAGTAAAGAAATGAACAAATCAAATATTCTTTTTACAATTCGGTACATAAGAAACCCGCTTCTGGATATAAAAAATAGCCGTTGAAATTAAAATCATTTCCAAAAAGGAATGATACTAAAAGCTACGCATGTGATAAAAATAAAAAGGCTAAATTAACACACGAACTGCAATTTAATGGATTATTATATGTTTTGACTGAGAAATCTTTTAATCAGCAGTTATAATTGGGCATTAAAACGCCGATTTGATTTTTTCCACTACACCCTTTAATTGATCATCGGTAATATTAGTACTGCAGGGGATGCTGAGACAGTGCTTGTAAATATAATCCGAGCGGTCGTTTGTATGATAATACAAATCATCTTTAAACATCCTCAACTGATTCATTGGCACCCAAAACGGGCGGCTTTGCATTTTATTATCATTCAGGGCTTTGAGGATTTCTCTTTGGTGATTCGTTTTTAATGTAGGCATCCACCAGTTGGGATTTACTTCCGGCTTCACATCCTGAAAACTGATATCGCCAACGCCTGAGAGCTCGTTCTTATAATATGAAATGATTTCTTTTTTTCTCTCAATAAATTCAGGCAGTTGTTCCATCTGTGCCACTCCCATTGCTGCAGCCACATTTACCAATCTGTAATTGTAGCCGATTTCATCATGTATGTACTCAAAGGAATCACTTTTCGCCTGGGTAGTGAGATGTTTGGCTTTTTTAGCAAGTTGCTCATCATCCGTTACAATCATACCACCACCACCAGTGGTGATTATTTTATTTCCATTATAGCTGAATGTACCCATTAGTCCAAAACTACCGGCATGTTTTCCTTTATAATAACTTCCCAAAGCTTCGGTACTGTCTTCAATTACAATCAGATTGTGTTGCTGTGCCAGTTTAATTAGGCGATCCATATCGCAGATATTTCCCAGCACATGTACCGGCATAATAACGGGAATTCTTCTGCCATTCTTTTTAAGATAGCAAGCGCCATTTTTCTGTTCAGTTTCATTGATTAAAAACGCTTCCAATAAATCCAAATCCATCTGCCAGGTAAATTCTTCGGCATCAATCAGCAGAGGATCAGCACCTGTATATCGGATTGAATTACAAGTGGCAACAAAGGTTATGTTGGGAGTGATCACATAATCATTCCGATCCACTCCGGCGAGTAATAAAGCAATATGTAAAGCGGTAGTTCCGCTGCTGGTGGCAACTGCATATTTGGTTCCGGCAAACTCCGCAGTCATTTTCTCAAACTGATCAACATAAGCCCCAACGCTGCTCACCCAACCGGTATCCAAACAATCTTTAACGTACTTCCAAATATTTCCGCCCATATTCGGGCCACTCAATAAAACCATTTTAAATCATTTACTGCACTAACGCAAACCTGCAAATTCAATTTTGACAAGGCTGCACTAAAAGATGCGTAAGGTATTAAATATTCCGCATTTATTGGAAGAATACAGAATAAAATATCAACAACGGACTGAGTGAAGCTGATTAAGTATTTCTGAATTTTTGAGAGAAAGCATCGGTTACGATTCCAGTTTTGAGCAGGTTGTAGATTTCCTTTACACCATCCGGAACTGTTTTGGTTATTGTATATCCGAGTTCATTTTTTATTTTATCGAAATTGACCCTGTAGTCTCTGGGATCTTCATTCATTTCAATATAATTTACTTTCACATCAGGGACCACCTTGCAAACTTCATTAATAATCATGCCTTTGTTATAATTCTCCTCAGTGGTTCCAACATTATATACATTTGCGCGAACTTTTTCCTCAGGACTTTCTAATACTAACACCACAGATCTTGCCAAATCCTCTACATGGCAGTATGGACGCCAGAACTGAGCACCCCATATTTCCTGCTCTCCGTGTATGGTTGCATTACGGGTGAATTCATTGACCGTTAAATCAAAACGAATGCGGGGAGAAAAACCATATACCGTACTGAAACGCAGAGCTGTACTGCAGATATTGGAGTCTCTTCGCTCCTCCAAAAGAAACTTTTCAAACTTTACCTTCAATTCGGCATATAAAGAAACAGGTCTTAGTTCAGATGTCTCAGAAACGAAAGAATTGGGATCTGGCATTTTGCCATAATTACTGCAGGTACTTGCAAAAACAAATCTTTTCAACCCGGATTTTTCTGCAGCTTCAAAAAGCCCCACACTTGCTGTCCAGTTTGTCTCAGTAGCTTCTTCACTATATATTTTACATGCAGGATCGCCAACGATTGCAGCCAAATGAACAACGGCATCAACACCTTTTAACGCCTCCTGCAATTTCTCAATGTCACGAATATCACCATGTACAAACTCAAAATCAGGATGCATCATAACGTCATATAAAGCTTCACCTCCAAATTTAAGTGAATCATACACCCTGACTTTATAGTTTTTATTCAACAATTGGCGCACTAAGACGGATCCAATGTATCCAGCACCCCCTGTAATCAATACCTTCATGCCTGATTTTTTTATCCTCACCCGGAAAATTTTAACCGGGAATTAAAATAATTTGAATTGTCAATTTTTCATTCTGAAAAAACAATTTAAATATTAAAATAATTTATGAATTGTTTTTATGACGAACGAACGCAAAGTTACGATTTGTAAATCAAAACCATACATTCTTTATAAAATTTGTAATATAATAAAAACATCTTGATGATGGAAATCATTGATGTTTTGATAAATTAATATACCCTATAGTATACTTTTAGCCCTTAACAAAAATTAAAAACCCAAACTCATTAAAAAAAGGTAAATATACATCGTGTTTTTACGTGGATGTATTCTTTTATCACGCAAAACCCACAAATTATTAATTTTTTCAGCCAAATGAAGCAATAAGACCGGTTTGGCTCCGTTTTACTACAACCCAATAATATTTGATTTTAAAACTAACCCTATGGAAAAAATAATTGCAGTAGTTGTAACCCACAACAGCCATATATCTCTCAAAAAATGTATCGAATCTTTAAGAAGTCAAACGCAAAAACCGGATGCGATTTTGGTAGTAAACAATGGGAGCGCAGATTTTACATCTGTGTGGCTGGACAAGCAGATTGACCTTCTTCACATAAATCAGGAAAATTCAGGAACAGCCGGAGGTTTCCATACCGGCATTGAGGATGCATACAACAAAGGGTATAACTGGATATGGTGCATGAATGACAAAGGGGTTTTAAAAGAAGATGCGCTGGAAAAAATGATGAAAGAGAAAAATCCTCAGCCCGCTTTGGTCAATTCCTCTGTAATCAATATACACGACAGAAAAACACTTGTTTTTAAAACAAATCAGTATCAACAGATTAATGAAATAAAAGAAGATGTTATTTATGGTATAAGCCACCCGTTCAACGGCACTCTAATTCATCGTTCGATTGTTGAGAAAGTAGGTTTACCTAAAAAAGAATTATTTATCTGCGGAGATGGAACCGAATATTTTTACCGCATTGTAAAACAATTTAAGATACCGGCTAAAACCGCCACTCAAAGTATTTTATATATGGTGCCGGTTAACTACTCGCAAAAAGAAGACTGGGATTATAAAACCTCCTGGAAAATGTATTATCATCTGAGAAACAAACTGAAGGTATTCCAGACAAAATATCAAAGCAAACTTTTAGGTGCTGCTGCCTATTTTATTTTCATTTGCTCAGAAATGACATTGACTATGATTCATCAAAAAACGGATAAATTCAGAAAATTAAATTTCATTCTATGGCCTGTGGCAGATGCCATTAAAGGGAACTATAAAATGAAGCCTGAGGTTGTCATGAAAAAAATGAATGAACAGCTTTTTTCTTCCAGAATCAAATTATTGCTGAATCCTGTTAAAAATGCACTGTACAATTTATTGATTCCTTCAGTAAGAGAGGAGACGGGAACGGCTACTGCTTAAATTAAAATTACCTGATTCTTTTAACGCGGTCATTTTCAAGAAAATATTCCTGCCCGCTTTCGGAACAAACAGCTTGTTGATTTTCATCAAACGTTAACCGATGGCCGTTTTCACTGATCCAACCGGTTTGCCTACCCGGGTTACCTGTTATCAAAGCATAGGGCAGCACATCTTTTGTTATTACCGCACCCGCTCCGATAAACGCATATTCTCCTATTTGATTTCCACAGACTATAGTGGCGTTTGCACCAACCGTAGCTCCTCTTTTGATGAGAGTAGTTTTGAATTGATCTTTTCTGCTTAATGCACTGCGGGGATTGATCACATTGGTGAGTACTACACTGGGTCCTAAAAAAACATCGTCTTCACAAATCACTCCTTCGTAAACGCTGACATTATTTTGAATGTGCACATTGTTGCCTAGCATTACTTTATTATCAACAAATACATTCTGACCTAAAACGCAATCCTTTCCTATTACTGCACCCGACATCACATGTGTGAAATGCCAGATTTTTGTTCCATCACCAACAGAACAACCTTCATCGATAACAGCAGTAGGATGTGCGTAAAAATGCATGAGCAGTTTATTTTGAAACCCTGTTCAGATATGCTCCATAACCACTTTTATGCAAGCCCGCAGCGAGTTTCTCCAATTGAGCCGTGGTAATGAATCCCATTCTCCAGGCAATCTCTTCCGGACAACCAACTTTCAATCCCTGACGTTTTTCAATTACTCTTACATATTCGCTGGCATCATTCAGCGAATCAAATGTTCCGGTATCAAGCCATGCAAAACCTCTGTTGAGTGTAACCACTTTTAATTTTTTGTTTTGCATGTACACTTTGTTCACATCAGTTATTTCATATTCGCCTCTTGGACTCGGAGGAATACTTTTGGCGATGGCCACCACCTCATTGTTATAGAAATACAAACCCGGGACCGCAAAATTACTTTTCGGATTGACGGGCTTTTCTTCTATGCTGATGGCATGGTAATCGCTGTCAAATTCAACCACCCCATATCTTTCAGGATCCACTACCGGATAAGCGAAAATAACTGCGCCATCCGGATCCACGGCCGATTGCAATAAACTGCTGAAGCCGCTTCCATAGAAAATATTGTCTCCCAACACCAATGCCACGTTGTCATTACCAATAAATTTCTCCCCTATCACAAATGCCTGGGCAAGTCCATTGGGCGTTTCCTGTTTTTCATAAACAATGGTGCAACCCCACTGACTGCCATCGCCCAGTAATCTTTTAAACTGTTCCTGGTCTTCCGGTGTGGTGATGATGAGAATGTCTTTTATCCCCGCCAGCATCAGTGTGCTTAGCGGATAATAAATCATCGGCTTGTCATATATCGGCATGAGTTGTTTGCTGATACCCATAGTAATCGGATACAATCTTGTTCCGGAGCCGCCTGCGAGGATGATGCCTTTCATTAATATAGTTTAGAAGGTTTAGAGTAGTTTAGGTGTTTAGATACTTTTATTAGTTAATTTATTTTGCAAGTATATCTTTAATTTGGATAATAACATTGTAAGTTTTGAGATTTTTTCTCTTGCTTCTGCCAGGGAATCTTCGTTCAGATACTGTAAATCATACGAGATTATCATTTGATTCAATAATTCAATGGCACTCCCATAAGCAATTGAATAAAACTGAATCTGTTCTTTTGTTGAAAACCTGGATGTTCCTTCTGCAATATTTGAAGCGATTGATACAGCTGACCTTCTCATCTGGCTTACCAATCCGTACTTTTCTTCATTAGGAAACTTAACCGTTGATTTATAAACCCATACAGCCAATTCACGTGCAAGCTTCCAGCTTTCCAACTTTTCAAAAGAATATACATGCATAATGAGTTAAAACTATGAATGCTAACTCCAAGGAAAAATGTATAATCCTCGTCCTAAAAACATTTTATTCACGATTGGATGAGAGAAAACACTCTCTAAATTATCAACCTAAACCCCTAAATTCCTAAACCTCTAAACGTTATTTGTCATACATCCCCGAATAATATTCCTGATACTGCCCGCTAGTCACCCTATTCAGCCACTCACTATTATTCAGGTACCAGTCAATCGTTTTGGACAGACCTTCTTCGAATTGAAGTGAGGGCATCCAGCCCAGGTCGTTTTTCAATTTGGTAGCGTCAATGGCATAGCGTAAATCATGACCGGCTCTGTCTTTCACGAAAGTGATCAATTGTGCGGAGGTGCCTTCCGGTCTTCCCAGTTTGGTATCCATCTGCTTGCACAATTCTCTGATCAAATCGATATTGGTCCATTCGTTGTGTCCGCCGATATTGTACGTCTCGCCAATGTTTCCATTATGAAAAATAATATCAATAGCTCTTGCATGATCCTCTACAAAAAGCCAGTCGCGCACATTCTCTCCTTTGCCGTAAATAGGCAATGGTTTATTGTTGATGATATTGTGAATACAAAGCGGTATCAGTTTTTCCGGGAAATGATAAGGTCCGTAATTATTGGAACAATTGGAAATCTTAACCGGCATTTTGTAGGTATGATGATAAGCCCTTACAAAATGATCGGAGGATGCTTTAGATGCGGAGTAAGGACTGCGTGGGTCATAAGAAGTGTATTCGTAGAAAAATCCTTCTTCACCAAGCGAACCGTACACTTCATCCGTAGAGATATGGTAAAATATTTTCCCTTCCATATTGCCTTTCCAGTGTTCTTTTGCTGCCTGTAACAAAGAAACCGTACCCACAACATTGGTTTTCACAAATGCAAGCGGATCTGTTATAGAACGGTCAACATGGCTCTCAGCGGCGCAGTGCAATACAGCGGTAAAATTATATTTATCAAAAAGGGATGTCAGCATGTCCAAATCCGAAATATCACCTTTTACAAACTCATAATTGGGACTATGCTCGATGTCTTTCAGATTCTCAAGATTCCCGGCATAGGTAAGATTGTCGAGATTGACAATTTTGTACTCAGGATATTTGGTTACAAATAATCTGGTCAGATGAGACCCTATAAATCCGGCTCCGCCGGTTAAAAGTATTGTATGCATATAATAAAAAACATGAAGTTACTAAATGAAACAAAATTATAGGATTAAGAAATTAATATAATTTCTTAAGCTTATTAAAATCTCCATTTATTATTAAAATTCTCCAAAATTACAGTCTGTTGAAAATTAAACTTTTTATTCGATTGGAGAAAATAAATATAAATAAAAATAAAAAGCAAAGTGTTATAGTTACTGTTTGAATCATGGATGTTAATGGATAAAAAATCAATACGCCTGATTCAAACAAAAAGAACAAAAAAACACCAGAAAAAAGCCAATTAAATGCACCATTAATTTTTTTCAACACAAATGAATTGTAAAGGGATCCAATAAAAATACAAATGCTTGGTATTATGAAATATACTATTTGATTGACATTAAAGTAGTTTAAAAATAAAAAAAGCATGCATGCTATTGATGCATATAAAAAATGTACAATTACTAAATTGCTCATCTTATCCAATCCCATACAAGAATAGTAATGAACCGTAGTTATTGTACTGCAAACATATCCAATATTTACTATTGACAATAAAACCATTAATCTGGGATCAAATTCATGCAAAATTATCTGTAGTGCAAGAGGGGAAAAAATGAACATCAAGATGCTGATGCCAATTGAAATGTAAAGATTTCGATAACTAACTTTTAAAAAATAATCATTTACACCTCCAACAGACCTGGCTTCAACTATTTTTGGAATAATCGGTAAATTAATACTTGAAAGCAAGTTTCTGGCTTGAATGGTTATTTTACTTACAAGTTCGTAATTGGCTACTCCGGATAAACCAACTTTTTGAGTTAAAAAAAATTTGATAATCGGATCGAAAATTACAACCAGTATACTTATTAAGAAAGATTTAGATCCAAAATTTGACACTAATTTGAATGACTCCTTATCAAAGCACAAATGAAATCCATTTTTTATTAATTTATACTTTGATGTGATAAAAAAAGCTAGTGTACATTGCCATATTGATTGAAAAAAAGAAGCCATTCCAGCACTTTCTAAACCCCAATGAGGAAAAAACACAATCAAAAGAATTGTAAATATTACCCATCCGGATATTTGAATAATACACCTTAAATAAAATTTTTGAAAGCCATCAAAAAGACAAGAATAAGTTGAAAAAATATTATTTAAAAATATAGCAGGCAAATACCATGCGATTAATTTATTGAAGGTTTGAAATAAATCTTGGTTTAACAAATTAGACGCATAAGCTTTTATAGGAAAATATAGAATAATTAAGAATGGTAAAGAAAGAAAAAAATTTGAGAAATTAACAGTTCCAAATATTTTTTGAATCTTATTGTATTCTTTTGTAATGAGCAGATCAGGTAAATATCTCACCAACCCGTTGCTAAACCCAAAGCCACTTATTTGGCCAATTGATGTAGCTGCTACCACCAAAGCCCATAGTCCGAGGTAAATTTTTCCAATTCGGTAGTTAATAAATGAATATAAAAAAAGTTGACTTAATGATGTTGCAACAAAATAAGCAATTAACCAATAAGTGTTCTTATTAATCTTATTGAAAAACTTATTAACCAAAAAATTTCTAAACTGATATAATGACATAATATAGGATTCGAAAATAATTAATCTATTTGGGAGATAAATAAACGAATTGATTAATTATAGTGAATTAACAACATGAAAAACACACTGATATTTTTTAAATGTCGGATGATGTTGCAATAAACTTGTTCTGCGGAATCAAGTATATTTTTATTTAGCAATAATTCAGTCGTATTGCAACGAATAGGCATGTATGAATATTATTTTATAACAGAGGTGAAAACATTCGCTAAAATTCCCAATGCAGATAATATCACCGCCAATTCTCCTCCACTTATTCTTTGGCGATTACTTCTATTTTTCTGTGGAACAAATACTTCAGACCTTGTTGTTACTCTTGGATATCTTTTGAAAAATAAAAAAGATTTGACCCCTTTCGCTTTACCATCCGGATATATGACAATGGTGCCAGACTTTCTTCCCGATTGAGTATAGTTGCCGGCTTGCTTAATGTAATACTTGGCGCGCTTTCCTTCTTTAAAAGGAACTATAGTTGGATAATACACATCTCCGGATATTTTAACCAGATTAGAGTTTTTATCAATAGTCAATACATCGCCATCCTCTAAAATCAAATTTTCTGAAGAAGAAGTATTAGACAAAATTTTACTGATGTTTACGCTAATCAACTCGTAACTTTTATAAATTTCATTTCGCAGTTTCTGATTGGCAATCAAACTATCACTGTCAATATTCAGCAATCGTTGAAATATTTCCTCTCTTTCCTTTAAAGATAAATTGGATTTAATTGACCTCCTGATGGTAATAACACTGCTGTCTGCAGAAGCTTTAAAACCCTTGAATCTTTTTATGATGTCAGATATGCGGTCTCCGCTGGTTTGCAAAATATATCTTCCGGGAACATTTACATCTCCCATAACCATTACACTACGCTGGCTTATGTAACCGGCTATCCCTTTTACTACAATTAGATCAAAGGGTTCCAATATCACATCACTTGAAATACCCGCAATTTTGGATTCGGCCTCAATTTTGTTCAACGCATTTACATTCGTTTGTTTGGCACGACGAGATATTTCTATATTGGCAGAGTCACCGAATTCAGTGATCCCGCCGGTAGCAAGTATCACATCTTTCAGACTCATGTTTTCTCTCCATTTAATCGCCATGGGCTTTCGCACAAATCCTTCCACTTGAACATACATGCTGTCTCTGAAGTCAAATATGGAGTGTATGGAAACTGAATCTTCATTTTGTAATAATACACTCTGATTGTAATTTAAAACGGAGTCGATGCTCACTGTAAAAATGGTTGGCACCCTGTTTTTTTCTGTTCTGAAAATAGATGCATTTTTACTGTATGCATCTTCTGTAAGACCTCCTGATTTTTCAATCAATGATTGTAAAGTAAGCCCTTCAGTAAGTTCGTATGTTCCTGGTCTTGAAACGGAACCGGAAACAGAAACTTTGTTTTTAAAATTATCTCTGTTCTTTCTGATGAAATACTCATCTCCTGCTGCTGCAGTAAATTTTGAAAACTGACCATTTTTAACATCAATGATGTTTTTTCCTGTATCAGTCAATCTGATAACCGTTATTGATGATTTAAACGCCCTTTCATCAAAACCACCGGCATAATCAAGAAGTGTTTCCAAATTTTCATTCTCAGCCATTTCATACTTTCCTTCTCTTTTTACATTGCCTGAAACTTTTACCCTGTTTTTATAATAAGGAATTCTTATCACATCACCCTCTTGCAATAAAACGTTGTCTTTCTGATCTCCTTTTGTCAAAAATGAATACAAATCAGCTACTCTTTTCACCTGATTGCCTCTGATAATCTCAATAGCTCTGTAACTTCCTTTCGAACCAGGGCCACCACAGAGATACAGGATATTATATAAAGTAGTAAGAGAAGAAACTGTATATGTTCCGGGCTTCTGTGCTTGTCCGATGACTGTAACACGAATGCTCCTAATTTTTCCAAGCGACAACTGCATTTTGGTCTGACCCGAATTCAGTGCACGGTAAATGGTAGATGCCAATTTTGTTTTTATTTTTTGGGTAGCCTGTTCAATGGAAAGGCCACTTACAAACATAGGACCAACATTAGGAATATAAACTTCTCCTTCCTCATTTACATCCAGATTATATTTTTTTTCGCTTAACCCAAATATATTCAGGATTACTTCATCATCCGGACCAAGTATGTAGGAAGTGGGGGTTGGGATTCGAAGATTAGGCTCAAAAACCAAACTGTTTTGAGCAAATAATTCTGCGCCAAATATGGTAAGATCCCTGTTGTTCTCCTGCATCAGAAGCTTATTGGCATCTTTGTCATAAGAGCGCGCTGATTCATTTTTTTCTTTTGACTTCTTATCAGGCTGAGTATTGTTATTTTTGAAGTTGTTTAATCCCGAAATACGAATTTTTAATTTATTGATTTCTTCGTCCGGCAAACCTTTCTGCCGAAAGATTTCATACACATCTTCTTCACTGGCATTTGACTGCCTGGCCTTTGCAAGCATGGCATTCAACTGATCGTCACTGATTGCCTCTACTTTAACATTAGTCATATCAGCCGTCTCAAGAATGGAAACCTGTGCAAATCCATTTGTCTTAATTAAGAAAATTAAAATGATGCTATAAACTATCCTGGAGATTTTCATAATTGTTCAAGTGCATTATTGATTAAAACATTAACATTTTGATGTTGCATAAAGTCAGATAATGTATTGGATGCAATACATGTAATTATAGAAGAACCGATAATTTTATTTATATTAAATTTAATTTTAATAATATGCCGACCGTTTGGCTCCCAACTGAAGCAAATCATGCACAAAGTTACTGCATTTTGTGAACTATAGTCCAGTGAAAATGATTTAAACAGCTAAAATTGTATAGACAATCAAATTTTTATACTTAAAGATTTTGTATTATGTTTATCTTTTTTACTAACGTGTGCCACTAAACTATCTTTGCGCCCATGCATTACGCCTCCATAGAAAACATAAGCAAGTCTTTTGGAATAAGAACGCTGTTTAAAAATATTACCATCAATATTGAAGAGGGCGATAAAATTGCCCTGGTTGCAAGGAACGGATCTGGCAAAAGTACCCTGATGAAAATCATCGCGGGCCTTGATACGGCAGACAACGGAACTGTTTGGATTCATAAAGACATCAAAACAGTTATGTTGCAACAGGACAATGATTTTGATCCGGAAAAAACGATTTGGGACAATGTGCTGAGACTGGACAATCCGGTGATTAAAGCAGTAAAAGCTTATGAAAAGTTTTTGGAAGAGGGTTCCGATGATCATGAAAAGCTGGGTGAACTGATGAGCCAACTCGATGATCTCAATGCATGGACATTTGAAAGCGATCTTAAGCAGATTCTGGGAACACTCAATTTACATCAGCTCAATGAAAAAGTAGGCAACCTCAGCGGCGGACAAAAAAAACGTGTGGCATTGGCGCAAGCCCTGATTGAAGCTGAATTGCACGAAGGACGCTGTTTGCTTATCCTTGATGAACCTACCAACCATTTGGATGTATCTATGATTGAATGGCTGGAAGAATACCTGGGTGCGCGCAAAATCACGCTACTCCTGGTAACGCATGACCGCTATTTTCTTGATGCAGTTTGCAACGAAATCATTGAAATAGACGAAGAGAAAGTTTATGTGTACAAAGGCAATTACGATTATTTCCTGGAGCAGAAAAGTCTTCGGCTGGAAGTACAGCAAAGTGAACTTCTAAAGGATAAAAATATTTTCAGAAAAGAATTGGAGTGGATGCGCAAGCAGCCCAAAGCCAGAACCACCAAGAGCAAAAGCCGACAGGATGCCTTTGCAGAGGTGGAAGAAAGAGTGAAACAGAAAAAAGAAATTGAAGAAGTAAGTCTGCAGGTAAAAATGACCAGACTCGGAGGAAAGATTCTGGAAATGAAAAAAGTGTACAAAAGTTTCGGCGAGCTAGCCATTATGAAGGGTTTTGATTACACCTTCAAAAGAGGTGAACGGATTGGGGTTGTGGGAAAAAACGGTGTAGGTAAATCAACTTTTCTAAAAATTGCCTTACAGCTCGAAAAGCCGGACAGCGGAAAAATAAATCACGGCGATACGGTAGTCTTCGGAAATTTTAGCCAGGATGGTTTGCAATACAAAGAAGACAAGCGCGCCATTGAGTATGTAAAATCAATGGCAGAATTTTTCCCTCTGGCAGACGGCTCCAAAATTTCTGCCAGCCAGTTTATGGAAAAATTTGGTTTCACCGGCGAACAGCAATATACCATGCTGAGCAAGTTGAGCGGCGGTGAAAAAAGAAGACTCCATCTGATGAGCGTGCTTTTTGTGAATCCCAACTTTCTGGTGTTGGATGAACCCACCAATGACCTGGATTTACAAACATTGAGAACATTGGAAGAGTTTTTGCTGGAGTATCCCGGTTGCATTTTAATTGTAAGTCATGATCGTTATTTCATGGACAGAATGGTAGAACATTTGTTTGCCTTTGAAGGCGATGGAGTTATCCGAGATTTTCCGGGAAACTATTCTCAATACAGAGAAGCCGCAGCCAAAGGATTACTGGAAAAAAATCCGCAGCAAATTATGAAAGCTGGACCGGAGGCTACAGAGAGTAAATCAGCATCGGCTCCAATAGAAAAAACAACAATTTCCAAAAAATTATCTTTCAAGGAAAAATTTGAATTGGAAACTTTAGAGAAAGATTTGCCTGCACTACAGAAAGAAAAAAAAGAACTGGAGGAAAAAATGAGTACCGATTTATCTTTCGAAGCACTCGAAGCAGCCGCCAACAGAATCGGAATTGTAATCAAAGAACTTGATGAAAAAGAAATGCGCTGGCTGGAATTGAGCGAAAAAGAAAGCTAATCCCCTCCTACCAATTTTACTGACTTCATTCATTATTTGGGTTGATAAACATTATAGTAATTGAAGGCTTGTTAAAGTAGTTTCGGTGAGTAAATAAATTCACTTACAACTAAAAAGAGATTGACATGTCTACAAAAGCACTTACCAGAAATGGCGGTACATTGCCCGCAATTTTTGATGATTTTTTTAAACCCTGGAATGAATGGTTTGAATCCGGAAGTAATGTATGGAATCGAATGCTGACAGTGCCTGCCGTTAATATTATCGAATCAAAAGATGATTATAAATTATCGATAGCGGTTCCGGGAATGAAAAAAGACGACTTTAATATTGCCATCGACGGCAATATGCTCACCATCAGTAATGAAAAAGAAGAATCCAGAGAAGAAAAAGATGAAAGGTACACCCGTAAAGAGTATAACTATTCTTCTTTCAGTCGCAGCTTCTCTTTACCGGAAGAAGTGACCAAGGAAAATATTCAGGCTACTTATCACGATGGGATACTTTCATTGGTATTACCCAAAAAAGAAGAAGCTAAAAAGCATCCTGCTAAACACATTGCAGTAAAATAGTTTTCAAAAAATGTACTGAGATAAAGTTAACAAAGTACCCTCGCTGTAAAAGAAATGGTCAGGGTACTTTGATTAATCCTGAACAGACTGACGAAAATCATTTAAATAACTGATATTGTTCAAGAAAGAAACAAAATCATATTGTAAATTTGCCTTTGAACTATTTATTTAGCCGTTAAAATACTTATCCATGGACACTTTTTTAAAAAATTATTTATTTGTGTAATTGGATATGAACGAATTTAGCATAAAACAGTATTGGTTTGAATTTGAAACCTGGAGAAGATTATTGGAAAATATTCAAAACGAAAACGTTTACCTCAAGAACAGACTGGCGCAAATCATCAAAGAGGAAGCCACCAATGAATTATTGGACGACATTGAGCATTATCACAACATATTGTTGATAGAAGACAGCAACATAGCGCTGTTAAGAAACGATGTGGCCAGTCAGGAAAACTGGCTTAGAAGGGAAGTTTTCGAAGAAAACGCCACCATTAAAGAGATCATGAAAAGCCACAAGAAACTCCGTAAAGAAATGGAACTTTTCGAACAAAAATTCAATAAACTCAAGTTTGAATTCAATACTTTTTTCTCCGAAAAAAGATGAAATAATCCCCTCGCTAAGTATTAGTACGTAGTCATTGCACGTAATTAAACAGATTTTTCAAAACCTTTTTGCTCGATTGATTTAGCAAACGGGGAAGTCCTGTAATTTCATTAAAGAAAGAATTAATTGAACTCTGAATAAAATAATTCTGAACCCCCCAAGATAAAAAACCCCGGAAGTTTCCGGGGTTTTTAAGTTTGTAATAGTTACGGATTGAAAGTCTGTTTAATTCACCATTCCTTCCAGTTTTTTAGGATTTACAATGGTGATATGCCCGTCTTTGATGTCGATGATTTTTTCGCTTTTAAAATCGCTCAATGTTCTGATCAGCGACTCTGTGGCAGTGCCGGCAATTGTAGCGAGATTTTCCCTGCTGATGTCTATGCTGAATTTATCCAGTGTAGGATTTTCATATTTCTTTTTGAGGGTGACCAATGCGTCGGCAACTTTCTTTCTCAGTGAGTTGTAAGCCAAACTCAATAAATGATTTTCCTTGTCAGAAACATTTTTAGCAAGCAAGCTGATAAATTTTTTAGAGATGTCTCTGTTATTATTAAGGTATTCTTCAAATTCTTTTTTAGGAATCATGGCAATTTCACATTCATCAATTGCCTCTGCAGTTTCTCTGTAAACATTTTCCTGCAATAAGGAAATATATCCCAGAAAATCACCTGCTGAATACAAGTCGGTGACTAAATCCTTTCCATCATCATTGGATTTATATGTTTTTACCTTACCTCTTAATACATAATACAAATGAATGGGATGATTGCCTTCAGTGTAAATCACCTGTTTTTTCTTATAAACATTCGTGCTGCGATGCTCAATCAGCGACTGAAGTGCATTGGGATTGGACGCTTCTAATGCCAGCTGATTCAATCCTTCTATTCCGGGTTGTAATACTTTTTTAAGAACGTCATTCTTTTTTAGTCTGCTGTCTATTGCGTTGAGCAATTCGGTTCCTTCAAATGGTTTGGTAATGTAATCATCTGCTCCCTGCTCCATCCCCTTTCTGAAATCAGCTCTTTCTGCTTTGGCGGTCAGAAAAATGAAAGGAATATTTTTAAGTTCCTCATATTTTTGAATGGCATGTAATACACCGTATCCGTCGAGCACCGGCATCATAATATCACATATAATTAAATCGGGTTTCTTTTCAATAGCAAGTTCAATACCCTCTTTTCCATTGGGCGCCGTAAATACCCTGTACATGGAAAGTTCAAGAATTTCTGCGGTGTTTTCTCTGATTTCATCATTGTCTTCAATAAGTAGCAAAGTCTTCATAATGGTATGTTTATCGGTTTAAAAATTACATTAAATGTGGTGCCTTTATACAAGCTGCTGACACACTCTATCTTTCCATTCATCCGTTGAGCATATTTCGACACTATATACAAACCCAACCCGGTACCCTGAATGTTTGCTGCATTGGAACCTCTGAAAAAGCGTTCCATCAAATGTTCCTGATCTTCCTCAGAGATTCCTATGCCGCGATCAGTTACGGAAAATCTGATTTCATCTTTATTCACTTCAGTTTCCACTTTAATGTTTACATCTTCAGGAGAAAATTTTATGGCATTAGAAAAAAGATTTAGTGCAATGTGTTTTAATAAAACCTGATCAAGTAAAACCTTCTCTTTACCTAAATGATCGTATTCAAATTGCTGCCCATTTTTCATGCTGATAGACATATCCTCTATTACAGATTTAATAATCTCCTTGATATTAAAATCAACCAAGCGAAGAGGTATTTTTCCTTCTTCTATTTTTCCTACACTCAGAAAATCATTCAGAATATCTGTAAGCAGATTGACAGAGGAAATGATGCGATGAAGATGGCTTTCTCTTTTTCCCTGTTGATCTGTTTTGG
Source organism: Chitinophagaceae bacterium (assembly GCA_947458275.1). GTDB lineage: Bacteria > Bacteroidota > Bacteroidia > Chitinophagales > Chitinophagaceae > Ferruginibacter. Next base: position 12,159 of record CANGYR010000012.1, on the reverse strand, counting down.
TATATTTTTCTATAAGATAAGCAGATGACAGAATCGTACTCAGCGGCGTACGAAACTCGTGCGAAGCCATAGATACAAAGCGCGACTTCAACTCGTTAAGTTTCTTTTCTTTTTTCAACGCCTCCATCAAATCCACTTCCGCCTTCTTTTGATGGGAAATATCAATGGCAACACCTAAATATCCATTGATCTTATTCTTTTTTTCATAGATAACGGTTATCGTTAATGAAACCGGAAAAACTGAACCGTCTTTTTTCACGTATCGGCATTCCTTTTCCCGAAGATGATTTTTCTTGGCTTTCTGCATGATTGCATCAGCGTCATTTTTCACATCAATGCCAAATTCTATACGCAACTCATTTTTGCATAAATCTAAATCTTCCCGAGCATGAAAAATATCCGGCGTTAATTTACCTACTACTTCTTCCGCATTATACCCTGTAATCTTTTCAGCTTCCGGATTAAAGAATTGAATAACGCCCTTGATATTCATCACGAACAGCATCACACCGGCATTATCCAAGATGGCCTTTTGATATGCAATGGAAATTTCCTGCTTTTCATTAGAGTCTTCCAGCTCGATTAAAGTTTGTGCCAGTTCATCAGATTTCTTTTTAGCAGTTTTTTTCAACTCATTATTGATCTTCAATATCTCTTCTTCATCTTTTTTTCTTTTGGAAATATCGCTGATGAAACCAATGGCAAATTTTTCATTTTTTTTCTCATAATAACTCAGGCTGACTTCAACAGGAAACTCGATGCCGTCTTTTTTTACGCCAAATAAATCAAAGCCAATTCCCATTGGTCTGTTTTTGGGCTGCTCAACATAGCCATCCCGATGTTTTTCGTGATTATGCCTAAAACGCGAGGGAATCAACACCTCAATTTTTTTCCCTATAAGTTCAGTCTCAGTGTATTCAAAAAGTTTTAGTAAAAAAGGATTTGCTGAAATGATTTCCCCTTTGCTGTTAACAATTACAATACCCATTGACGCATGCTCGAAAAACACATCAAAGCGACTCAAAGTATGATTTGGAATATTTTTACTTTGATTCATTTGTAAATAATGAAGAATTCAATTGTTATTTATTTCGGATTTTTAAATTGGTCATAAAACTAACTGATAAGTTTAAAAAAGAATGAAATATATGACTGATATATATCAGTAAAAAACTGTGACACCCATCATATATAAAATTAAGTGATATTTAATATTTTTTTATTTACTGTTTAAAAAATACAGATTAATATTGGGGAATAGCTGTGCGATACGAGACAAACCAAATGTCTATGATGATAAAGGGCACAATACATGATAAAGATTTAAAAGATATATTAACTCATAAAATAATTGGTTTTGAAAAATAGTATGCTTTATTTTGCGGAAACGATTGCATTATGAACTATACTTTACCACTCGAAAGCGTGGGTATCAACAGTATTCCTTTGGTTGGAGGCAAGAACGCCTCACTGGGGGAAATGATTCAGAACCTTACCTCATTAGGAGTCCAAGTCCCCGGAGGATTTGTTATCACCGTTGATGCCTACTACGAATTTATCCGTTTCAACGATCTGGATAAAAACATCAAAGAAATTGTCAACGCCATTGACTACGACAACATTGAATCACTCAGAAGAGGGGGCATGCAGGTGCGCCAGCTGATCCTCAATGGAAGATTTTCAAAAGAAATGAGCGAGGAAGTGATTGAATCCTACAAAAAACTTTCTGCTATTTACGACCAGGAATTTACAGACGTTGCCGTAAGAAGTTCCGCGACAGCCGAAGATTTGCCAGATGCTTCATTTGCCGGACAGCAGGAAACTTTTCTAAACGTAAGAGGTCCTGCCACATTAATGGACTGTGTGAGAAACTGCTTTGCATCATTGTTTACAGACAGAGCCATCAGCTATCGCCAGAGTTTTGGTTATGATCATTTTCAGGTAGCACTCTCCGTTTGTATTCAGAAAATGGTAAGAAGTGATTTGGGTGCTTCGGGAGTTGGTTTTTCTATTGATACCGAGAGCGGATTTAAGGATGCAGTGGTAATCAATGCCTCTTTCGGATTGGGAGAGATGATTGTACAGGGAGCTGTTTCTCCGGATGAATACATCGTATTCAAGCCACTGGTAAAAGAAGGGTTCAATGCCATCATTGAAAAGAAAATGGGGAATAAAGACAAGATGATGATTTACGGTGAAGGCGGTGATGAAAGGGTAAAAATCATTCCTACAGAAAATAAATTCAGAAGAAGATTTTGTCTGAAAGATGAAACCATCATCAAGCTGGCTAAATGGATTGCCATCATTGAAGACTACTACAGCAAGATTAAAGACAAATGGACGCCGATGGATGTGGAATGGGCTATTGACGGACTGACAAAAGAATTGTTTATTGTACAAGCCAGACCGGAGACCATACATTCACAAAAAGACCACAATAAAATTACCGAATATAAAATTGCGGATGAGAAGAGACATGAAAAGCTCATTTCCAAAGGCATTGCGGTAGGAGATAAAATCGGATCGGGAAAAGCAACGATTCTTTATTCATTAGACAAAAGGGTAAGTGAAGGACATGAGTTTGTTGCCGGTTCGGTTTTAGTAACTGATATGACAGATCCTGATTGGGAGCCCATTATGAAAAAAGCATCTGCCATCATTACCAATAAAGGAGGCAGAACCTGTCACGCTGCTATCGTAGCGAGAGAGCTGGGCGTACCGGCCATAGTAGGTTGTGGCAACATCACCGATCTGGTTAAAGAAGGAGAACTGATTACTGCATCTTGTGCTGAAGGAGATGACGGCTATATTTATAAAGGAGAAATCACTTACACCAAATCGGAATATGATCTTTCCAATTTGCCAAAAGTGAAGACGGACATCATGCTGAATGTGGCTTCCCCGGGACTTGCATTTCAATTTTCACATTTGCCCAATAAAGGTGTAGGTTTGGCAAGAGAAGAGTTTATCATTAACAATTACATACAAGTGCATCCTTTGGCTTTGCTCAATCACAGAAATTTGAATGATGCAGCGCTTACAGAAGAGATTGAGAAAAAAATCATCGGTTATGAAAATGAGGAAGAGTTCTTCATTGAAAAACTTTCGAATGGTATTGCTAAAATAGCCGCTTCATTTTATCCTAATAAAGTGATTGTTCGTTTCTCTGATTTCAAGAGCAATGAATACTACAACTTGCTTGGAGGTAAATATTATGAACCGCATGAAGAAAATCCAATGATTGGATGGCGCGGTGCGTCGAGATATTACTCTGATATTTACAAACCCGCCTTCGGACTCGAATGCAGGGCCATCAAAAAAGTGAGAGATGAAATGGGTCTCACCAATGTCGTGGTCATGGTACCGTTTTGCAGAACAGTGGAAGAGTTGCATAAGGTGACGGCTGTAATGAAAGAATTCGGCCTGCAAAGAGGAGAAAACAAGCTTGAACTGTTTCTGATGGCCGAGATACCTTCTAATATTATGCTGGCAGAAGAATTTGCACAACACATTGACGGTTTCTCTATCGGTAGCAATGATTTGACACAGCTTACCCTTGGCTTAGACAGAGACTCCTCCCTGGTGGCTCATTTATATGACGAGAGAAACCCCGCCGTTAAGAAAATGCTCAAGCTACTGATTACTACAGCGAAAGCCAATAAAGTAAAAGTAGGAATTTGCGGACAAGGGCCTTCTGATTTCCCCGACTTTGCGCAGTTTCTGGTAGAACTGGGAATTGACAGTATTTCTGTCACTCCGGATTCGGTGATTAAAACCGTAAACGCCATTGCGGAAGTGGAGAAGAGTATAGGAAAATAGTAATCTTATTATTGCTTAAAATAAAAACAGGCTGTTCTTTAGAACGGCCTGTTTTTTTATATGGCTTCTGTTTATAGTTTATCTGAATGTTTCCAGAGGATATGGAAGCCAAATTTTTTTCAAGGATAGGTTAACGGTCTTTATTAGGATTGTTGGACGAAGGATATTGGATAGCGATTTCTGTATATAAAAATAGTGCAGTGGATTTTCTATTACAAGCAATGTGGAAGCGGATTTCAGACTTTTGGTGTTTCGACGGAAATGGGGTAAGTACTATTACTTAATGAGGTTGAAGATGGTTGAAGATGGTTGAAGATAGTGGAAGAGGCATACTCTTTCGCCACTGTTGCTGTTATCACCAACAAGCATTGGCCGGCAATCATCTATTGTTTGTATTTTTCACCGCAGAGAAATAAGAGCGCGGAGTTGCGCAGAGAAAATTCAAGAAAAAGCAGGACAATCAAATTGCTGTTGGTGATAACACCAACAGTGGCGAAAGAAACAGTCTCTATCAACAATTTTCAACAAGGTTCAACAAAGTTAAACAATCTTCAACCTTCCCCTATATATCCAGCGAAGAATTATGAATAAACTTCAGTAATGAAGCCGTATTCTTAAGATTTAATTTCTTCAAAATATTGGAGCGATGCACCTCCACAGTTCTGTAGGATAAGAATATTTTAGCGGCTATTTCTTTTGACGAAAGTCCTTCTTTGATCAATTTCAAGACATCTATTTCTCTTTCTGACAACTTACTAATATCGGGCAGTTCATCATCCACCAGAATTTGTTTGGAAAGATTTTCCTGAATTTCCTTGCAAACAAAAATGGTTCCTTTCACGACAGCAGTAATGGCATCAAACATCTCGTTTTTATTGGAACTCTTGGTAACGTATCCTGTAGCACCATTCTTCAGCATTCTTTTTGCAAATGAGGGCTGGTTGTGCATAGAAACACCGATAATTCTTGTTCCCGGCGATTCTTTCTTAATTATTTTGGTGGCATCAATGCCCGAAATAGGTGGTATATTGATATCCAGAATGACCACATCCGGTCTTTTTGTTTTAATCTGCTGAATGGAGTCATCTGTGGTATCATTGCATATACCCAGAACGGTAAATCTCGGATCAGAGTTGATGAGTTCAGACCACATTTCGGCAACCAGACTATGGTCGTCGAGAATCATTATTGAAATTTTTTTATCCATGAGTTATGATGATTTATATTTTTTTAGAGATATATCGTTCCTACGGAATGAGTAATTGGTTTTACTTTTAACTTAAACAATATTTTTTAACGGAAGTTCCACCGTAAAAATTGTCCCTTTTTTTAATGCCGAATCTATTTTGGTATTACCACCATAAAAATAAGCCCTATTGGTAATACTTTTTAACCCCACTCCTTTCTTCACTTTTTCTACATTAAATCCGAGACCATTGTCTTTGCATGTAATTGCTAATTTACTCTTATTTCGTTTGATTTCAATTTTTATTACATCCGCCTGTGCATGTTTTATGGAATTGTTAACCATTTCCTGAATAATTCTGTAAATCGTTCGTTTGGCATCAAAATCCAAATCAATCAAATCATCCGACTTACATTTTATGTCAAATTTAATATTACTGAATTCAGTGTATTGGTTGATTAGTTCAACAATCGCTTCTCTCAAACCCAGATCAAGTAATGCGGGCGGCACTAGACTACGGGAGATTCTTCTCACCTCATTCATTGCCTCCGCCACTTTGGTTTGGGCTTTGCCAAAAAGCGCAGGGTCTAAGTTATTCGAACTGGCTGCCATTTGAAGGAACAATGTTGTATACGTCAGTATCTGTCCTACGCCATCATGCAGTTCATTGCCCAACACCTCTCTTTGTCTTTCCTCTGCATTTAATGTTGCTTTCATCACCTCCTTCTGTCTGATTACCTTCTCTTCTTCCAGCATTCTTTCCATCTTACGAATTTCAGTCACATCCCAGTGAATACCCACCGAACCACGAACATTGCCATTGATATCTATCACAGGAGAGCCGCTGATAACCACGTTGGCCAACTGACCGTTTTTTTTCAGCATCTCTATCTCATAGATTGACTCTTTTTTCTGTTTTCTCTCTTTTTGAACCTCAGAGAGCAACTTCTCAGAAATTTCTTTTTTCAGGAATAATTTGTGTGCGAGTTTCCCTTTTATCTCATTGAACTTATACCCTGCCATTTTTTCAAATGAATGATTTACCCAAAGGATTCTGTCATTCAAATCAACCTCCATCACTCCCAGCTGCATATTTTCAAATAAACTGCGGTATTTAAGTTCGCTTTCTTTAAGTGCCTGCTCTGCCTGCTTAAAGGATGAGATATCCCTGTTGTGCATCAGAATTTTAACAGATTTATCTACAGGATTTTTTACCAGAGATAAAACAGATTCCACCCATATTTTTTTTCCGCTTTTAGACAACATGGTGTATTCAAACTTCTTTGTCTTGCTTTTTGCATTCACAAGCCATGAGGTTGATTTAAGACTGGAATAACAGGTTTTGCAAATAAAATCTGAAACATTTGAATTAATCAGTCTCAGTTCATCATACTCCAGCAAACGGGTAGTAGAGGGAGAAACGTATTCAATAACACCGTTCTGATCTGCCAGTATAATAATATCAGGAGAATTTTGGGTCAATAGTTCCAGTTTTTCTTTTTCGACCACCAGACTTTGCTGTGCTGATTTTTCCTCTGTCAAATCGAAATATGCACCTATAAATCCAGCATAACTGCCATCTGCGTAAAATCTGGGGACGGCTTTCTCCATCACATTGCGATAGATTCCTTTGGCATCTTTCACCCGATATTCTGCAAGAATCGGTTTCTTGCGGGAAACATTGTTTCGCCATTCTCTCACAGCAATTTCTTTGTCTTCCGGATGAACAAAACGAGCATAATCTTCGGGGCCCTTGATATCTTCCAGACCAAAACCCATCAAATTTTTAAACGCCTTGTTGCTGTAGGTAACAATATTATTTTCATTGGAAACCCAAACCATTACGGGGATGGCTTCCACCAGATTACGAAAACGCTCTTCACTTTCCTGGATCTGAATAGCATAAAGGCGTTCTCTGGTGATATCCGAAATTCTTCCGCTGATAATTGTCTCTTTTGTTTCCTTATCTGTGTATTTTGATACCGATTCGGAAAGCCAGAATTCCTGTCCGGTTTCCCGATTCACAACATTGTATTGAAAAGAATGCTTTTCGCCGGACTTCAATTTGTTGAAAACAGCATTATATGTTTTTAATGAGGCTTCTTTGATGCATTTTTTTCTTTCAGCAAGGATATCATTGCAATCAAATGAATCGAATCCAAAAATGGTACTCCATTTGGAGGTGATGAGATCCTTTTCCTTGTTTTTAGAATGAATGATATAATAGGCATCTTCAGTGGATTCAAGGAAATCATTCAGGCGCTGAAAATTTTCCTGGGATTTTCTTCTGAGAATATTTTTTTCTGTTACCTCAGTACCATAAAAATTGATATAGGTCTGGCCTTCTCCTCTTTTAAAGTTTAAAATATATTCTTTGTTGCCTGAAACGATGTCAAAAGTACCTGAAGTACTTATATGTTTTGATATCATCAAAAAGAACTCTTCAGTCGTATATAATTTTCCATTAAAAAAAATCTCTCTGATATTTTTAGAAACAGGATTTCTAAAAATAATTTCTCCGTTGATGGTTGTGCGAAAAACCGGATTGGGATTTTCAAGCGGGAAGAGAGCAAGGTCTGCCAGCTCTTTGGTTCTTTCTGCTACTTTTGTTTCCAGCTCCGCCGTCATTTCTTTCAATTGCCTGTTGATGGCCTGGTACTCCAGCTCGTTGATCGAAAAGGCGTGTTCACTAAGTTCTCTGTCCCGTTCATAGTTGGCATAGGAATCACTGACGGCCTTCAGGAAGCTTTCCATCTTTTCGTCAGTATGCCCGATTTCACCGAGATACTTTTTAATTTGCCTTTCCAGATATTTGTGATACATAGGGTTTAGAGCGACTCAGCAAAAGTTGTAACAGTCATCGTTTGATTATGCAATTTGGTGTTATTTTCATCTTTGTTGGGAGCTATTTCACCGTAAGAAAAAAATCCTGTTATCGTGGTATTAGGTAACATTGATTCGGCAACAGCTTCTATTTCCTCTTCTACTCTATCGCCGAGTACAATTTTTCTGCCGACACAACTTACCAGTATGGCTAAATCAACCGGTTTGTTTTTCATCAGAGACACCGCCTGAGTACCTGCATCAGAAGCAGCGTTGATGAGTCGGTCAAAATTGGAACGCATAAAACGCACTTCAGCTCCTTCCGGAATATTTCCGGCAAAAACCATTTGTTTGTTTTTTTCGTCAATAGACAAAATAGTCCTTACTAGAAATGTTTTCTCTTCTTTTTTTCTTACAGAAATAGGAAACAGCAATGCGGATGATGGTAAACCCTCTGCATATTTTCCTAAATATTTTTTGTACAAATCAAGTGCATTCTCACCATCAATTTCATACAGAATATTTTTTTCTGATTTAGTGATGGTTCTTTCCGGACCGTACACATCCCAACCTCCCTGAGTTCCGGTACCAACAGTAATATGATTGCCGTACAAGCCCATCAGCACTACATTGCCTTCTTTGATATTATTGTCAAGACCAACCAGTGTTTTCTTAAACCTGTCTGCATCACCTGCAAGACCGCCCGATATCAACACGGAAGGATCAATTACTTCCTGTATGCCTGAAATTAAATCGTCGCCATTTATAAGATTGCCATCAGAAATCACGAGAATGTATTTTAAATCATCCTGACGGAGGGATGCTGCCAATGCTTTTCCTAAATCAGTACTGTTTTTATATGCGTCAATATTTTTTGTAACGAAATCCACATTGGTTTTTTCAAACTGAATGGACACACAAACCGCACCGGACTCCTGAAAGTGATTTTGTTTTATCTCGCCTGCAGTTGAGCAAGTGATAATTCTTGATGAGGGGAATTTTGACTGAATGTCTTTAATCAGCTTATCATCATCTAAAAGAATCCTGTCTCCAAAAACCAATACCACATTAGCGGACAAGCGGTCTTTTTCGGAGGATGGTAAATTCTTCCATTCACCATTCTGGTAATAAAATTGACTGCTTTGCATATGAGTGATATTTGGTATATATTAAGAAAAAAGTAGAATAGACAAAGTTAAAAAAGTAGATGCCAGTATATAAGATTGTCGAAAATCAAGTAGATATTTAGGGCAATGCACTTAGGGAGCGTAAGTGTTAACACTTAGTTGAAGATTGTTGAAGGGGTTGAAGAGGTTCAAGAGGTTGAAAAGGTTAAAGAAGTTGAAGAAGTTCATCACTGTGGTGTAATCACCAATAAGGCGGGGGACAATCCTTTTGGAATATGAATTATAAAATAACAAATAAGAAATAAGGAAGTGAGTTTTCAAGGCTGTTGGTGTTGTTACCAATAGGGATGAAATTCGCCGCTGTTGGTGTTATCACCAACAGCAATTTGAGGGTAGTACTTTTTCTTGTTGGTGATAACACCAACAAGGGGGAAAGGGATGAAATAATCCTAAACCTCTAAACTCCTACACTAATAAACGTATAAATACTATTCCTGTTTCATTACCGTAAACATTCGATAGAACTGATCGGCAAGCAGATAAGCTTTAGGGGTAGTTGTGATGGAAGGTGTTTCAGAGAATTCAATTCCTGCTTCTGACGAAAACAATTTACCTATATCTGTGTTGATGAAAATCTCTTTGGTTGGTTTTGAATCAAGAGAAAGTTTGATTTTTCTGATGCTATTGTGAGGTTCCTTATAGCCGCCTATGTGATATTCAATTAAATTATCGGGAAGATTGGAGTAGGATGATTTTCCTTCCAGTTTAAAAAAAATGTATCCGCTGTTCCAGGTCCAGAACATGCCGTTCAGTGGATCCAAGCTGCCGGACTGTGCACCGGAACAATTGTGGAGGCTGTCTACACCAACAATGAATTCAACAGATTGATAATTATTTACAGTAATGTTATTGAGAAAAATTTTTTTTGATTCAGGCTTTGATTCATCAATCAAAAAACTGGTATCTGCATACAATTTATTTCCTGAAATATCTGTCAACACAATATTACTTATGTAATATTTTAGTTTACCAACAAAGAACTCCTGCCCTTTTGAATTGGTGCATCGGGTAGAATTCAATATCAGAGAATCCTTGCCTACAATATGTTTAACCTCAATAGTTAATTCCTGCGTAAAACCAAATACGGGTAACAGAAAAAATAATACTGCGAAGAAATAAACTGAAGCAAGTGAACATTTCATTCACCAAACTTACAAAAATCAAAGGAGATGAAATTTATTTAACGGACAGAATAATCCTGCAGAATCATTATCTGATTAGTATGGCATTGCCCTTCAGTACTTTGGTCTCGCCAAACCTGTCGGTACCTTCCAGAATCCAGACATAGTTTCCGGCATTTTGTTTAACGCCTTTGTATGTTCCATCCCATCCTTTACCTATCTGGCTTGTTTCGAATAACATAGTTCCGTAGCGGTTGTAAATACGGAAGTAGCGGAGTTTGTCTATACCAACTGCCGTAGGACGATACACATCATTGACACCGTCGCCATCAGGCGTAAATGCATTAGGTATGTAGAAAGTAGGTCCTCTCAATACTTTGATATTTACCGTATCAAGATCCTGACAGCCCAGTTCATTGGATACCCGGAGTATAAACTGTGTATTTTCCAATAGTGTAGCTGTTGGATTAGCTATATATGCATTATTCAATGTAGGGAATCCCGGAGACCATTGTAGAGAACCTCCTCTGGATAAACTTCCGTCGAGTTGATATGGCATGTTGTATTCGGCTACCGCATCTTCTCCTGCATTGGCAATTACTTCAGAGAGTACATTAACTTTTACCACAGCCGTATCTTTACAACCGCTTAAGTTGGTTGCAATAAGATTATAGTTGCCCGGTAATTTGACAACGTCAGGATTTTGAACAGGACCGCCATTGGTGTACCAATAAGTAGTGAGTCCGTCTGTCTCAAACAGATCAGACAGACTGGTACTATCGCCAAAACATAACTTAATGCTGATATCTCTTCCAAGAACGGGATTTCGGTTAATCTTTACCGTTATATCCGATCTTGGACTTTCACATATTCCATTGGTTTGACTTACATAATAATGTATAGTAGTGGCAAGATCTGTTGGAGGTATAGGCGTTGTTGAATAACCCGTGCCACCAATAGGAACATTATACCAAACCAATGTATAGTCGCCGGAAGCGAGCAATGCAGTTGCTTTTTGATTTACGCAGTAATTAACCGGACTGATGACATCAGGTGCAGGAGGAGTTGGCACCACATCTACTTCAGATGAGGTATTCAAAGGAACGATACACTCGCCTTTTTTGATGCTTATGAGATTTAGTGTTTGTTTAACTGTAACGTTGGGCACACTAATATTTGAATTTCCTCCGCTAAGAATAGTAGATGTATTAGCCAATCCGTTGAGGTTGTATATTACCTCAGCATTATTATCACCCGTAATAGTAAATGTTATAGTTCCGCCGGCGCAAACTTTAGGACTGACGGTTGTTCCTGCATTAGGTTCTGCATTTACAAACACGGTTGCCACACTGGAGGCATCGTTACATGGTGCCTTGCCTGCCACGGTGTAATTAAACGTACTCGTAGTTACTCCCGCTTCAGGGACGAAGAGTCCGGATGAAGGGTCAAGTTTTCCACCTGAGCCCGATGTTCTTGTCCATATACCGCCGGGATCTTCTCCATTGATGATATTAAATAAGTTGATGGCGTTGATGTTTGATTCGCAGATAGTGAGACTTCCGTCGGTACCTGCGTTGGGGAGAGGGCCAACTGAAAGATTAAGCGTAGCAATACTATCGCACCCTGCAGCATTAGTAAGATTAATGTTATACGTGCCGCTGGATGTATAATTATTTCCATTCCAAACGTAAGGAAGCTGACTGATACATAAAGTAACATCGGTAATGCTAGTTGATGTAGTATTTATTGAAAGGTTCAGCGTAGCGATGCTATCGCAATTCGCAGCATTTGTAAGTGTTGCCGTATATGTACCCGCAGCAGTAATCGTCTGACCATTCCAGCTGTATGGTAATGCTGTTGTGCAGATCGTTACATCTTCAGAACCGGTTATAACAGGATTTACTGTCAGATTCAATGTAGCGATGCTATCGCATTTTGATGTGCTGGTTAGTGTTGCTGTGTATGTGCCAGCAGCTGTAATCGTCTGACCATTCCAGCTGTATGGTAATGCTCTTGTGCAGAT
>CANGYR010000011.1 GCA_947458275.1 Chitinophagaceae bacterium | reverse complement strand
TTTTCACCTAATGTAGGCAAAATGAAAAGATGACTTTCATGCACATGTCTATTGATTTCATGATTTGAAAGTGCTCCTAAATAGTTAACAACAATGTTATCATTCAACTCTTTTATTTTTTGTTCGCATCTATTCCAATACTCTTCATCCTCCTTAGGTCCAATTAAATTAAACGTGATTTGAGCATTAATTTTCTCCAAAGCTTTCAGAGCAAATAATAAGTTTTTAATCGCGACAATTCTAGCAACAAATATACATTTCAAAATCCCGGGTGATTTCGGAATAGATTGAAATGAATCCTGTTGAAAATTGGGTAGATTATCTGCTATAAGAACCGTGCTATTCGGGAAATTAGTTTCAACTGCAACTTTTTCTCTTTTATTGGTGGCATGAAAAAGTATTTTTTTATTTATACGAGACAAGCGAAAAAAAAACAAAAATGGGATTTTCTTGTATTTTTTATGCGATAGAGCACTTTGATATAGCGTTCCTCTGGGATTCAATATTACCTTACAGGATATTATATTGAACAGTTTTAATAATAAAGGATACAATACAAATTTGGCTGAAAATAATTGATTCAGGTATAGAAAGTCCGGTTGAATCTTTTTAATCTGTTCTGAAACCTCTGTGAATGATAACTGTTTTCTTTTTGCATAATATAACTGAGTCCCAAACTCGGCATTTATTATCCATTGGTTGGTTGGAATACCCTCATAAGGTCGATTTTCACCATGATCGGTGTCCGTAGTCATTACAAAAATATCATAATCATCTTTCAATGCTTTGACCATATTCACACATGATTGTATGGGGCCTCCTGCTTTGAAACCGGGGTAGAACCAGTCTATCAGAATGAGAATCTTTTTTTTTGACACTTACGAGTGTGTTTGGTGTTTGGTTGGTGCTTCGCACCGTTTGGGGTTTGGGGTTCGGAGTTCTACACTTCAACTTCTTCAACCAACTTCAACCCCTTCAACTTTGCCGACTCGTCTTTTTATCCAGAAAATACATCATAGTTAATATAGCTCCATAAGCAGCAATATTAAACCAAGTGTGATGGTCTATACCAAGCGGCATTGGCCATTTTTTATTCAATGCTACCAGAAAGAGGCCTATTCTCAAAACATTGATAATCCAAATGATTAAAATGCCACTTATAAGCCAAAATATTTTTTTTTTGAATGAAAGACTATTGGCTAAAACGAAAGCCGCCCAAAAACTCATGACTGCAATACCTGCACAGCTGTATGAAATAATAACCCCTCTCCCATTTACCACTCGAATCAAATAACCTGGCTCTTCATTAGTTGTGTATCCAAAAAGATTCGCAACTACTTCTGCACCCCTTAGTAAAGAAATTCTTAAAAAATGAAAGAAATCCAAATATCCATCTACAAAGTTACTGTATGTGCCTCCTGGTATAGAGAGACCAATCCATATTTGTAGTCCGAAATAAATACAAACAAAAATTAGTAAAAATTTTATTAGGTAGGTTAGGAATAATTTACTGGCAATTAAGCGATTCATTGTAAAATTATACTGTTGCCGGTCTATAAGATTTGAATGTGGAATTCCATATCGAAATTATACAATAAACAAGAAAACACCCTTTTACCAGATGCCCAAGAATAGTTTGAAGCTCACAATCAGGGCGTATGGGATAGTAAAAAATCAATGGAACAAACAAAATCAATATCGGATAATTAAAAGATTGTTTATGAAAATAATTTAAGACCTGGCTGTACAAAAAACCCAAGACAAACATAAAAATGCAACCACCAAAAACTCCGAAATTGATATATGCATCGCCAAGTGAACTCAGTCCCATTGAAGTTCCTTCTCTAACAGCCAAACCTGAGTATTTAATAAAAATTGACCTATCCCCCGCATTTAATTTATTTGGAGCAATTATTCTTGGTAAAAAAGCTGCTTCCAAAATGGTGTATAACTCTTCCCCATTGGAAAATTCAACTTTATCAGGTACTGTGCTCATGATATTAGTAATGATGAATCCCTGATTGATACGTACATTAGATTCAGCCAAATTTTCAAAATTCAAGACCCCTCCTTCCTTTTCATCTCTTTGTTTAAATACCTTTCCAAAAGTTTCTGCACCTGATGCTCCATCGCTGTTACCCAATTCTTTTCTGAAATCTCCCTTCAAAACCTGGATAGTCGCAGCCATGAATATAAATGCAGCTACACCAGCTAATTTTAATCCTGTTTTAAACTTATACTTTATTCCAAAAACAGCCGACGTATAAACAATCCAGGTCAACAAATCATGAAACATTCCGGAAGTCAAAGATGATACTATGATTGAACCAATTACTAAAGCCATTGGTAACGGCTTTATTTTTTTATCGCCATAAATCAATAAGTATAAACCAACAAATTTAAAGGCAGCCAAGAGATAAAAAACAAAAGCCAGTTCCGATCCAAAATAATTTGCAACAAACCCGGATAAAAAGCCAACTCCTATGAATTGATAACCCAATGAAGGATTGTTTTTTACAAATTCAGCTATTTTCTTTTGATTGGGGATTTCTCCTTTGCTATTCCCCGGATTGAGGTGTAAACCTAAGACGAAAAGTAGTACTGCCGGTATGGCATAAGCAAAATACTGCTCTTCGGGTATTTTCATTTTATAGTTAATAAATGCATATTCATCGAGTCCATTATAGGCAAATGTGGGTCCCAAAAAAAACTGCACGCACATAAATGAACCCAACAAATAACGAGTGGGGATGATTTGTCCAACACTCGTAAATAAGAGCAGGAACTGGTAGAGGGAAAAAATCACTGCGAAATAAGAATAAGCACTAATGTCTAAAAAAATGATTCTGATTGCAATTGCTACTACAATATAAAAAGGCCAACTGAATCCCTGGGGTGAGAGTGTTTTCAATTTAAACCGATTTTACAGTACCTTGAATTAATAAAGACTCAATAGCTTCTGCAACCTTCTCAAAAGACCAACTTGCTATCAATAATTTAGACTCTATACCCATTTTTTGGATTAGATTTTTATCTAGCATTTTTTTCATTTTGGAAACAAGTTCTGTAGTATTACCTGATTCAAAACTATATCCAGTCAACCCATCGATCGCCAAATCTTTTGCACAACCGCATTTATTGCTCACCAATACGGCTCTGCCTGAAGCCATAGCTTCATTGATAGCCAATCCCCATGTTTCACCCGGGCCTTGAGAAGGCAATGCAACAACATCTGCCATTTTATAAATGTCAGGTATAACTGACTGATTCTGAAAGTCCATAAAAATAATCCGATCTTTGAGAGATTGACCTAAAGAGCTATGTTTAGTTTTCAACTCGTCTTCCAAATGTCCGTTGCCTACGATAACCAATCTTGTTTGAGGTTGATTCAATGCAGAATATGCCTCCAATAGTAATCCAGGATTTTTTTTTAGCTCCAACTTTCCCGCAAATAAAAATACCGTTTCTGAATCAACTATTCCATGTTGTTTTCTAAAGTCGATTTTGACGGCTTGACAGAATCTTTCATTTGCTATCGCATGTGGAGCAAAGACCAATTGTTCATTTTTAAGTCCGTATGTTTGAAAATAAGCTTTATTGTTTTGTCCCGCATATAATGCCATGTCCACATGTCTGTAAATCCATTTCAGAAAGCACTTCTTCAACAATAATTTGATTCCAAAATCCTTTTCATCCAATAAAGTGGAATCTCCCCTGAAATAAACCGGTATTTTTTTATGAAAATATCTCAGACATTTTAAATGACTTCTAAAACTCCAACCATAAACAAGTAAAGCGTCTGCTTCCCAATTCTCTATCTCCCTAATTAGTGTTGGGTTAGTTATTCCATTAAAGTGATGTGAACCTGGCTTTTTTGAAGTATTTTCAATAAATTGATACTTGTATCCATCCAATAGTGGAATATCCCATTCAATCACTTTACCAAACCCTGGATCATATTTGTTTTTTAAAACCGTCTCCCCCCAGGTATAAAATACTTTAATACTTATCTTCCCCCTTTGGGCTAGTAACCTAAACAAAGGTGCATTGTACTGAATAGGATGTGTAGTTATGATGGCCAGCTTTTTCATTCATTAAATTTGAATTATACAAAAGCCTTTGCCCAAATCATGGTATCAGTATTGTTTGAATTGCTCCAATTCTTGCCATGGATGTCAAAAAGCTGATATCCAAACCCAGATATATATCTTTGCGCCTCCCCTATGGCTATTTTAGCCTGATCTTCAGCCCATGGCTCGTATTCAAACAAGATATTTTTTACTTTTTTCCCACCAAGCATTCTTTGCGCTCCTTTGAATACATCCAACTCGAAACCCTGAACATCAACTTTAAGCCAATCTATACTTTGAATCCCTCTCTCTATGCAATAGTTGTCCAATGTAATTGAATTTATTTCTATAAATTTATGTGTATAGGTAGGAGCTAAAGAACTCTTGCCATACAATTCTGATTGATAAAACCTCAACTTTTCATTGTTGTTATGATGCACGATTCGATTTATTACTTCGTAATTTTTAATATCGTTTTGCTGTAAATTGTATTTTAAATAATCAGCAACCCACGGCGATGCTTCAAATGCGATGTATTGAATAGATTTTCTTTGCTTCAATATAGGTAATCCTATTGCACCAATATTTGCCCCAACGTCAAAAAAAACACAATTACTTTTTATATTTTTTAGTAAAAAATCAATGATTTCTTTTTCATAGATTCCATTTATCAATAACTCAAGCCCGACATTTTCTTTCGTGTTTGGAATTTTATATTTTACATTATAATGAGCTTTAAAAAAAATCTCGTTGTCTAAATCAACCCATCTTTTGAAAACCAGTTTTCCGATTCTCAATTTCCCACGAAACCATGGCAAAGAGCGATAATAACTTAATAATTTTTCAGTTTGTAGCATCTTTATTTTTTTCTAATTAGATATATTATAGAGCTGTGTCTGCCAGAGCAACATTTAGGTTTTGAGTTAAATTTTGAGTCACTGATTGAGCACTAAATTCGCGGAAGTAGCTCATGTCGATATTTTGACTACTATAATTATAACGTGTATTGTTCCAGCGTTCAAAATGATTTAAAAATTCATCCTGGATAAATTCCAAACCATCTATGCCATTGAATGATAGTACGATACCGGCTTTGGATTTCTTGATAAGCTCTACGGCTGAACTTAACTCGTGCAAAACAGCCAAAATATATTTTTCACTTAGTACCGACTGATAAGATTTGGATGGCGTGTAATGAGGTTCGGTGCTGCCTAGAATAAATACCCCATCAGCGATATTCAGATGCACTAATACATCCAGATAGGGTATCCGTTTGGGATACTCAAAAATAACTTTCTGCCATAATCCGTATTTTACTGCTAATGGTTTTATATTGAAACTATTTGGATCATTAGCCAATTTACCAGTACCGACAAAATGGAATTCAACATTTTCAAATGATGAAATATTTTTTTGAATACTTTGAAATATTGCCTCTAATGGTCGATACGCTTTGGGCAACATAGCGCCTGCGTAGACCAATTGAATTTTATTATTTTTCTTAAACAAATAAGGTTGAATATTGAGTTCTTTGACTTTTTGATGATCTTCAATCTCCCCGCCATAAGGCATGGCACCAAATATGCAGGTCTTTTTTAAATGAGGATTTCTTTGAATTACCCCTTTATAATAGCCTTCAGCCACACCTGTTATCAATGAGGCGTACTTAACAGCTTTTGGTTCCAGCCATTTTGCCAATTGAGTCGTAAACCAATGACGGGAAAATATTTTTTCAGAACCAGGGAAAATATGCACCCATGGATCAATATAATCTATACCGTATTTCACCCCAGTCTTTTTGTATAAATAAGGTCCGATAAGAGCTACATAAAATGAGGGGATTGGTATATAAATAAAATCAAAATGTTCAGTTTTGAGAAGACTGAGTGCTTTTCTTCTTAATTGAAAAAAAGCCCTTAACCCAATATCACCAATCAACCTGGGTTTAGTAATTTGATATGCACTAACCTTTACTATTCGTAAATCATCTGGAAGTAATTTATGTAAATTCCAGTCTAGTCCCTCTTCATAATATTTTTCATCTACGGTCAATATAACAGGCTCCCAACCGAATGATTTAAGATGTTGGGCAAATAGTCTTGGCCTGTGTACACCTGCGAGATTAGAAGGAGGAAAATGAGGGTATATGATCAGAATTTTTTTCAATTACACCAAATTTCTAAAAGTTTAACACTTTCATTTTCCCATGAAATTTTTTGATTGATTTTATATCTTTGAAAACGTTTTGAACGGAGTTCATCTTTTTTTTCAATTATGCTGGTAAACATCAATTCCGCATCACTAAAATCTTTTTTTATTAACAACCCGCCATCAATATAATCATTTATAAAACGTCTTTGCTCTATGGTATCTGTTGCAACAACAAACAAACCTGCCTGAAGATATGCACACAATTTATTCGAAAGAGCTAGTTCATTATTAAGATCTTTTCCCGGCTCTAATGCTAATCCTATATCAAATCTGGATAATTGTTGATGTAAATTATTTTGAGTAATTGAACCTGCCCAAATCACCCCTTTGTAATTAGAAAATAAATCTTTAAAATTACTATTTGCATTTCCAAAAAGCGTTAAATTAATAAAATCGCTTAACTTGTCTACAATAGGTATAATTTTTTCAAGGCCTCTGTTTTTATCAATATTTTGTGAAAACCAAACCAACTGCAGCTTGTCATCTATTATTGAATTCTCAAGTAAGAATTCTTTATTTGAAAAAACATTATTGATGATTAAATTAGTAGGCTTATCTAATCCAACTATTTTACTTGTACACTCTTTATAAATGGATTCAGATCCGTATGATAAATAATCAAAAAAAGGCAATGTTTTTCTCATTAATTGAAGTGTGAGACTTTTTAATTTTTTATTATTCCCTTCACCCGGGTGATAATCCTCAACATCAAAACCAACTTTAGCATTTATTTTTTTTGCTGCAAACAATGTGGGATAAATAGCCCCTGTATTATGACCAACGACTAAGTTTATGTGACTAAGTTCTGCCTTATTTAAAGCATGAATCAACATGTCTGATCTTCTTGAAACAGCCTGAGATAACTGATGAACTGGCAATGACATAAAATAACTAATCACCCTGAATAAAGTCTCTTTTAAAGTATTTATCAACCAGGAATATAATGGTTTTCTACCTGCAGGGATTGTTATAAATTCAACAAGACTGAGTCTGTTTATTAGTACATCATTATTTTTCTTACTCCAATTGTCAAATTCAAAACATATTACTGTTACAGAAAAGTTAGATGATATTGCCAATTCAATTTCTTTGACCAGTCTTGGATTACTAGCCAAATTCAAAGTAGTAAGAAACAAAATTGAACATGCCATTAAATAATTCTTGCCAATTTATGAAAAAAAGGTTTGGGTTTATACCCAAGACTGTAAAAAAACAACTGAATACGTTTAGCCAATTTCCAACCGAATATCTTTTTGAGAAAAATGAAAACATTTCCCCCGGTGGGTAAAACAGTTTGCCCACCTAGTTCTTTTATTTTAATCCAATGCTGTTTTGCCAAATCAGTAAATCTTGGATACATTTCAAAATACTGATTGAAATAAATATTAGCCAACAAAGCTCTGGTTCTGTTGGAATTTTCATAAGGAAGCAGATGATCAGCCATTAGATTAGTAGCTAAAAAAGTAGATTCAAAAAACTTTCGGCTTTTTTGAACCGAAATACTCGTTTGCAAACCTGACCGATAGTACAAACGAGCTCCTTCTGAAAATTTTATTCCTTTTGAATTAACAAGCAATCTAGTATAAAATTCAGTATCATTGAACAAAATCAATCTTTCATCCCACAGTCCTGACTTTTCGATTAATTTTCTCGGCACAAGCATGATCCCACACTGCAACATTGGACCAATTTTTTGAGAAGTTAAAAAATCAATCGAAGACATATCCCGCCAGTTGTCAAGCTTTTTAAAATTTGCGGATTTGATGTCATCATTATAAAATCTGGACCATTCGCCATATGCAATGTAATCATCAGAACCGTTAAGCGTTTTAATCTGTTTCTCTATCATTTCAGGATTGATCAAATCGTCCGAATCCATAAATTTTATGTAACTACCGTTTGAATGCCTGTACCCATTATTTAAGGCAGCATCTTGTCCTTTATTCTCTTGCGTGATGACCTTAACACACTTTTCAGAAAATCTGCTTGCAATTTCAAAGGTGTTATCGGTTGATCCATCGTTTACAACAATTATTTCAATATTTGAATAAGTCTGACACAGAACTGATGTCAGTGTTTCTTTGATATATTTTTCTGCATTATATGCAGAAATTATTACAGAAACTAATGGGCCTGTTTTTATCATTTAGAATTATTCAAAATATTGACAAAAAATAAAACTTATGTAAAAGTTATGAAAGATATCATTAAATTAAATGAGAGAATATATTAATACAAAAAGAAACTATCATTTTCGTCTCTTAGATGTAAAGAATCTAATTATCAACTCTCTTAAAAAAAATGCAAAATAGGAATTCAGTCTATAAATTTTCTGAAAAAAAACTGATCCAACAGGAACTTGTTGTGGATATATATTTTTCGCAAATCTTATTGATTTAATCATTGTACCCCAATCATTAGCAGTCGCCGCATATGTTGCGTTGTTCAAAAATTGTTCTGACAATTCAACATTATATTTTTCACCTACAGATTTATACACCTTATTTAAAACAGCATACTGGGCTTTAGATACCTTTGCTTTATTGGAGGATGACATACCTTTTCCATAAAAATAATTTATACAGGTTAATTCATTTTCATATGCAAATGTCAATCCATTAATTGATGCTCGAGTATAAAAAGCTCTGTCTTCGTTATATAATACCTCAGGGTCAGTATCAAACCCACCTATTCGTAAGAAAGATTCTTTTTTTATGAGAGCAAAATTCACAATTTTATTAGTAATAGTAAATTTTATAGTGTCTTTTAAAATTTCATTTGAATCATATTCAGGTTTTCCTAAAAGATGTCCACTTTGCTTGTCTATGTAATGGAAATGCATTAAAACAATATCCGGTGACAGATCCATATTAATCCACTTTTGACAAACTGATGTGAAATTTGGAAGAAGATCATCATCAGCATCGTGAAAATGCAACCAGTCACTTTTTGAAATTTCAGCTAACTTATTTTTTCCTGATGAACAGCCTACATTTACTTTACCTTCAACAACTATTGCCCCAAATTCCTCAGCTATCAAAGTAGTATCATCATTACTCGCATCATTATATACTAATATTTCATTAAATGGAAATTCCTGATCAAGTGCTGATTTAAGTAATTTCGGAAGACACCAGGAAGCATTGTAAGCAGGTATACAAAGAGCAATTGACATTTTAAAAAATTAAAAATAATGAGACAGGTTGAATAAAAAACAATTTAAAAGGCTATTTATAGTATCCTCGAAAACCAGAAAGCCAATCTGACAGATTTAATCCGCTATTTTTTAGTAAATAAATAAACTTATTTAAATTCCTTCGTCTTATTAATATAGAAAAAACCATCCTAGAAAAATGCTGTTTTCTTTTTTTTATTGCGTATGTAAATTCAGATTCCGAAAAATAATTTTTATTAAGCAGAAGATATTCAATACTAATTTTCAGTCTGTCAATTAAAATTTGAGGTTTTTTATACTCACTTTTAATTTGTTGATCCGGATGAGACCTGTACCAAATTAAAGAGGGATTCATGACTACAATAGAATATTTGGATGCGAGTTTGAGCCATAATTCGGTATCACCAACATATTGTTTACCACTAAATCCGCCAACTGCTTCGAAGGCGTCTTTTTTAATTATTGAGGCAGATGGACCAGCTGAGAGATAGCTTCTGTACATATATTCGCTTCTAATAATATCTACTGAATTAATTAAAAAAGGATATGGTTTTATATCGTCTATTAAATGTAAAGACAGAGCAAACGCAGCTTCAGGATATTTTATCATATAATTAACCATTACCTCAAGTCCATGCCTATAGATCGTATCATCAGCATCAAGATATTTTAAATACTCTCCTACTGCATAAGAAGCAGCTCTATTCCTATTAGGGTAATCACCCAGATTATTTTCATTCACAAATACCTTAATACGTGAATCCGATTGCTCATAGTTTCTCGCAATATGGACGGTATTATCTACAGAACCATCATCAACGATAATTAATTCAAAATTCGTGTATGTTGATGCCAATACACTCTCTATTGCTTCAGCGATGTAATTCTCACGGTTGTAAGCAGTCATTAAAACACTGACCAAAGGATTATTTATGCTTGAATTGAATGACATATTAAATTTTAACGTACCCCAAAAACTCTTTTTTTAAGAACGAATTTTTATAACATTCAAAATGTGATTATTAAATTTAGACATCAATGACTTCCAATCATAGTATTTCAAGACCATTTCTCTTCCATCCTTTCCCAATTGTTCCCTTTCGTTACCAAGACTATATAAATAGATCAAAGCATCAACAAATTCTTTCGCTGTATCCGCAAGCAAAATTGAATGATTTTCTTTTATTCCCTCTGCACCAAGAGGGGTTGAGACAACCGGCACTCCAAAACTCAGGGATTCAGTGATTTTAAGCCGGATACCACTGCCGCTTAATAGTGGAACTATACTAACGTCTGCATTATGGTAATATTTATTTACAGAATCTACTGTTCCAATAAAATCAATGTCAGTAGCTCCTTTTAGAAAATTATATCTATCGGAATTAACTAATTTACCAATGACCGTAACTTTAAAAGCAATTTTTGAAATTCTTAATAAAGGAAGAACATCTTTATAAAACCAAACTAATCCCTCGTAATTGGGTTCATATTCCAAACTGCCACAAAATAATATCTGTAATATCTCACTAGATTTTTTTACAACAGGATATTTCAAATCAGTATCAACACCGGACTCGACCACTTCAATATTTACATAATTTGGAGAATTTAAATTAGCTAATC
This sequence comes from Chitinophagaceae bacterium, assembly GCA_947458275.1. Lineage (GTDB taxonomy): Bacteria > Bacteroidota > Bacteroidia > Chitinophagales > Chitinophagaceae > Ferruginibacter. Next base: position 78,029 of record CANGYR010000011.1, on the reverse strand, counting down.
TGATTTTATCATCTTGCGTAACAGTTACTACCAAGTCAGAAATTTTATTTAAATTCTTTTCAGTCGAGTGAGCAGATTTGCTGTAATCCAAAAAATCTTTATTGCCTGTTTTCAAATGCATTTGCAACCATAAATCACTGTCCACATTATGTGCCTCATAAACAATAGGAATTTGATATTTTTTTAGTAATCTGTTAAATAACATCAGCATTTCAAGATTTTCACAAATAAAAATATCAAATTGTTGTCTCTTGATTTCAGCTTGAATAAACCCGAATCCATCAAGAAAAAACTGATTAGCGGGTTCAAAAAAACGACGAGTATGAATACCTGATTTTATTCTGTCTTTGATTTTATTTAAAATTGTTCGCTTTTGAATAGAAGAATTTGGAATCAGTACATAGCGAACATTTTTCAATGACTGAATCCATGGTATAAATTCAGACATATTTTCCTGTTCGGAAATAAATAATACTAGATTGTGATATTTTGACATTTCCTTAACAACATAGTAGCAACGAAGTGAACCTCCGCCCATGGGAGGATAAAAAGAATAAGGAATTATGATGCCGATATTTTTCATAAATGGATTAATAGAAATTTTTTATGAGAGGATTCACCAATTAGATGAATTAAAATTTTATTTAAAAATTAAGTTTGATTGAGGCAAATGCGTCTCTAAGTTCCTTGCAATCTCCGTAGTAATAGTGTGGATAGTTAGCTATAAAATTTTCAAACACAACCTTTGGAGTATTTTCATTGTGAAAGTTTTTTTTAAATTCCTGCAATAATTCGTATAAACTATCCTGATTATAGACTGTAAAACATTCCGTCAGCAATCCGGGACCATTTATCTCTGCATCTTTATTTAATCTGAATGCCATTGGCCAGCCTGAATCCGGTGTAAAAATTTGCACACCTGCACATAAGCATTCTACAATTGGCAGGCCAAACGCTTCAGGAAATTGAAGAAAAAAAATTGATGCGGATTGATAAATTTCTCTGATTTCTTTAATACTGTATCTTCTCTCCAGAGAGATGAAAGGGATTCCTGCTCTTTTTAATGCATCAATTTGTTGTTCTCTATATTTTTCGTAACCGGGCTGAAGAAAATCAACAATAGCCAATAATTCATTTTTAGGAGTTGGGGAAATTCCCCAAATTTTTGAATATAAACCAATAGCAGACCATGGTGCTTTAGGTTCAGTAAAAATCTCCGTTGTTTTTGACACTGCAAAATGCCAATCATATCTTTCTATACCAGGATTATTCGTTTTCGATAGCTGTTCAACAATCGTTGGAGCATTCTCTAGATAATAAACTTCATAAAATAGGACCGGTTTCTTGATTATTTTTTTCAACCGCTCAACATTATAGAGATTTTTCCAGAATCCATTGGGAGTGCACTCACATATCACTATACAATCAAACTCAAGAAGTTCTTTAATTAACTTAACATCTTTAAAATAAAATTTAATTTTTTCGCTGAACCAAAAATGTAGTGAAAGTCCTGAATTTTTATAAGAGACTAATCGAGTTAAAGTATCAATGCCAAAAAAAACTTTTGAATCAATCTGAATTGAACTTAGTTGAGCAGATAAAGTTTCAGCCAAAATTCGAGGACTTTTGTAATCAGGTCTTGTTAGAATAGCTACCTTCATTCTCTATGCCTAATGGAGTTTCTTTTTATAAAAAAGACGCCTATACCATCTAATCGGATAAAGGATAGCATGGCCTATCCGATAAGATGTGGTTTTATATACTTCATCCTTACCCAATTTAATATATGGGTTTTCATCAGCAAATAATCTTTTCAATTCAATTTTAATTCTGTCAAAACCAACACTTTTTTTGAACTGATTTTTTGGAGCGTAATTGATAATGACTTCCTGAGATGGAGCTGCTAATAAATTGAGTATGATATTATTTTCGTAAGGATATAATCGAAAATCAAACTTCTTTGAGTAATCATTACATTCTTTAATGGAAAAAAGAAATTCAGTTTTAACTTTATTCAATGGCTTCAACCCATATAAATCAAAGCTGACAGATTCATTCCTGTTTGTTATTCTGTTAAAAGTTTTTTCATCCAGTTCAAAAAAAGAATCGTAAACGGATAATGAAAATACTAAATCAGAAAATTTATAATCTATCTTATTAATCAAAATATTACTTTGAAAAACGTCATAATTAAAAAAAACATTCGTTCCACTGTCACCAAAATTTGAGGACAAGCTGTATCTGGGATAGACGAAATACTTTTCGTTTATAACCATATATTTATAAAAACTACGCTTCCATGACCTATTTATTTCCCAGTCAAAAACTGTGTCAGGAAGAAACAGATCAGCTTCATTTTCAAAACTCTCAACTTTGAGATATTCTGTAAAGGAATTCCAATGAGACTTTAGCCACATTTGCCCCCAAGAGGACGGAACTTGCATGAAATAATTATCAAAACCATCCGTTATAGGCTCAAAGCTGCATCTTGCGAATTCATTGTATCTATAATTATACAAAGATATCCCGGCTATTCGGTCGTCATTTTTAAAAAAATTATACGCAGCCTGAGAATATTGATAATATTGGGGGGAAACAAACAAATCGTCTTCCAACACAATAATTGCATCATGATGTTTTACTAAGTCTCCACAAGAAAGGATATGTTTTCTTAGACCAAGGTTTACTTTGTGTGTTAAAATATTTTTTTTTCCATAAATCCAATTAAAGGAGCTAGCAATATGAAAACAATCGTGATTGTCCGAGTAATCAATACTAAGGTATAATGTAATATTAATAAAGCCGGAATAATCAGATATTTCCAGCGAATTTAATAACCGTTTTAAAGAGTGAGGTCTATTAAATGCAGCAATGACTATCGCTATGTCAGCTTTATCCATTAGTAAATATTTTACTGAACCAGTATTTAGTCATTAAAAGGACTAAACCAAAATTCAATGTATTTTTAATTACCTTAAATAAAACTTTTGTTGTTTTAAGATACTCCCTCTTATCAATAAGATATCGACTATAAATTCCAAGACTGCTGTAAATTATCTTTTTAGGAAGCTGATTTTTAAAATTTGCATAAAAGGTCGAGTCCCAATCTTCCCAAAAATGAACATCAAACTTATTGCTACTAAACCCACCCGAGTGATATTTAGCAATCATAATAGGTACATAAGATTTCCGGATTTGTGCATCACAAAACAATTTAATGTTTAATGCATGATCTGCAGCAATTTTATATTTTATATTGTATTTAACTTCATCGTTAAATAGGCTTCTTCTGTAAAAAATTCTTTGGTGGTTTATACTTTGAAATAAAATTTTTTCAAGCGTCCATTCCCCTTCCTCCTTTACCCTATCAGGCACCCAAAGAGAATCACCGTATACTATGTCGTGATCGTAATTTAAATATTTAGAAATTTCAAGCAAAACTTGATTATCAAAAAACATATCATCAGCACCCATGAAGTAAAGCCACTCTCCTTTTGCAAGCCGAACACCTTTGTTCATGGCATCGAAAATACCTTTGTCAGCCTCTGATACAACTTTAATATTTTTAAATATAGTCTCATTCTTTTTTACTAAGGAAAATGATTCATCTGATGAATTTCCATCAATGAATACGATCTCATAATCACTAAAAATTTGATTCGCAATTCCATTAATAAAATTTAATATAAATGGACCGGAATTATACAATGGAACTATTATAGAAATTAACATAATAAATGTCAAATAAATATTTTAACTTATCCGTATAACTCTTATGGAAAAGTTAAAATATTGGATAGAATATATCAATCACAGAAAATACAATTGATGAAATTTCTTGTAAAAAAAAGATTTAAAAATCATTGATTTATTTCGGCTAAATTGATCCCAGAATAATTTTTTTACATCAAATTTAGTTCTCAAATTGCTTTGATACAAGGCAATAAAACAAGAATTTTTAATTCTAAAAGGAATTGATTGTCTTAATGCCCAATCAAATAAAGACTGAGACATTTCTCTAATATATCTATCTACCTTGTCAATTTGATGAATACTATTGGAGCCATGAACGCGTCTAATTGATATAGAATCATAAATATTACCAGCAACTAAATTTGATTTTAATGAAAGCTTCAGCCATAATTCAGTATCTTCTGCAATTCGCAATTTTTCATTAAAAAAATCAACATTAAAAAAAACATTCTTTTTTAGTGTAATGGCACTGGTATGAAACCTACCAAAACCTCCAAATAATAAAGCATTAAACAATTTCTCTCCAGTTAGTTTTTCATTGAGAGTCATTCTGTCACTTTCATATCTGCTTAAAAAACTAGATTTAACTCTATCATTTTCAAAAACAGCTTGGTTACAACCGTAAACCCCGTCTACAAAGGGTTTTTCCAAAAAAATATTTTTTTCATACTCAAATCGATTGGGAAGATAATAATCATCCGCATCTAAAAAAGCAATATATGGGAAAGAGGCATTTTTAATGCCAAAATTTCTTGATGCGGCCGGGCCTTTGTTGATAGCGTTATCATGGCGTAAAACATGAACTCTACCTTTAAACCTATCAGCTAATTCTTTGCAGATTGTTAATGAGTTATCTTTCGATCCATCATCAATTAGTAATACCTCACCGGTTTCAGAAAGATTTATGGCGGAGTTCACTGCCTCTTCAACATATCTTTCTGCATTGAAAACAGGAATGATTACTGAAACTTTAAAATCTTGAGTAATACCCATGTCGAAATATAAATAAAACGTCTAATTAGTGTATACTAATTTTAATTTTCTCCAGAAAAAGCTCTTGAAAATAAAATCAATATTTGATTTAATCAAACGCCAAAAAACCTGCTTTTCATTTTTTAAAGGAAAGTTTTGAAACAGGTAGCTTTTATAAGCATTGAAAATATCATTAACTACAGCAAAAGGAAAATTTTCAGCCAAAGACCACTTTAATAATGAATGGTACATCTTAATTTTATAATGTTTCGCTTTATCTGTTTGATGAACGCTATTGTTACCGTGCACCCACCTAATGCAAATTGGCGTTTGAAGGTTCCCGGCAAGTAAAGTTGCTTTAAGTGATAGCTTAATCCATAACTCGGTATCCTCAGACCATCTTAGGTGTTCATTAAACATGCCCTCTCTGATTAAAATATTTCTTTTGATGGTTATAGCTGGGGTATAAAATCTTATATACCCGTAAAAAAGTAGAGCTCTGTAAAGTTTATGTGGCTCTACAGGAGTAATTGAAGAATAATCTAGGATTTCTGAATGATTATTAAAATAAACCTTCTCTGAATATTCATTTTCAAAAATATTAGTTAGTATACCATATACTCCATCGGCATTATTATTCTTTAAAAACACCTCCTTATCAAATTGAAATCGGTTGGGCAGATAATAGTCGTCAGAATCTAAAAAAGCAATGTAATCAAATTCGGCTGCTAATATCCCAAGATTTCTGGTAGCAGCAGGCCCATGATTTCCTTTATCCTGATGTTGTAAAAGTTTAATTTTCTTATTTTCCTTTGATAATTCTTTACAAATTATATAGGAATTATCTATAGATCCATCATCAATAACTATAACTTCCCCTACTTCTTCGAGAACTGACGCAGAATTTATCGCTCTTGTAATATATTTTTCAGCATTAAATACTGGAATGATTACTGAAACTTTAAACATAATCATAATTAATAAACATTATTCCGGAAATTAAACTATAAACCAGAATCTTTCTTTTTACAGATGATTATCTCACTCGAAACAGAATTACCCTCTTTAAACTGAATTGATTCCATATTGTAATATTTTTTAATTTTATATTTACTCGAGTCAGTAATTTTCCATGGCCCATCATTCCCAACACTTACTAAATACATTTTATTATATTTACTCCCTTTTAAATCATCTATATGCTCAGCTTTTTTTGAATTACCAAAATAGTAATCTACTGTAAATTTTTTATACACATAGGCTCCCCGAGAAAAAACAGGGGTTTCATTGTAATCTGCTTGTGATTTTAACCAATTAACCATTTCTCTCCAAGGCTGTTTTGACAAATAGCTTTTATCAAAAAAAGTAATATTGATTCCACGATAAGTAAAAATAAAAAGGCAGTTAACAAGAAAGAAAATGTAAAGTTTACGGTTCCATTTAGAAAGCCGCATGGCCAAATCATACACCGCAAAACCTACTAAAAGATAGAGTGCGGGTGCCATTACCATAGAATATCTTGGAACTAAAATTGGTATTCGATAATAGGAATAGAAAAGTGGGAATGTTAGAGTGCAAAAACAAATTAGTAATAAAAGCATCACTATATTATCCCTGTAATTTTTGATTGCAGTAAAAATTATCATAGCAAACAAAACAAAATGAAACCAATGATAATATCCAAAATTGTAGGTTAGGTAATTATAAATACTTATGTCTTTAAACCAGTAACTCTTGATAGCTAATCCTTCGGTCAACCCCCATATTACCCAGGGCAAATAAAGTAATGCAGAAATTACATAGCCAAATATTTTCGTGAAAAATATTTTTTTCTCTTTATTTCTGTAAAATAAAAAAATATCATTTAAAAATTGGGAGATAATCAAGAGAATACCAAAATGGTGGAAATATATTAAAGCTGCGTCAATTATTGATTTTGTTACTAAAACCCAATGGCTACTATATCTTTTTCTAATTATAAACAGATAAAATATAAGTGATAAAACAGTAAATACATAAGTAAAAATGTAAAATCTAACTTCTAATGAATTCCATATTTGAACCGGATTAAATGCTACAATTAGGGAAATAATTATACCAAGCCTATCATTTTTTATAATTTTTCCTAACAAACCGCTTAAAAAGATCGCAACACACCCCATGATTACTGAAAGTAATCTAGCATAAAAATCATTAAATAAAAAAATCTTTGTCCAAATCCATAAAACAATATAGTATCCGGGAGGTTGAAATGCTTTTTGCAAATATAAAACACCATACCAGGAATTGTCTGGATGAACAGACAGCATGCTGTACAATTCATCGGCCCAGAGTGATGCATAATTTATATTGATAAGTCTCAAGACTCCTCCTGTAAGAGTAACTAGACTTAATGCAAAATAAAATTTGTCTATTTTGAACTTCATTTAGCGAAAATAATTTAACCGTTTATATTACTTATTTCTAACAAAATATAATAAATGAAGTTTTTTCCAAAAGAAAATATTAAACATAATGAATGGATTGACTGTAAAATAAAACCAAAAAAAAACATTGTCATTATAATTATATCCTTTAGATTTCCATTTCAAAACCATAAAAATATTATGCAAACAAGAAAACGATAATTTTTGATTTAGAGCCCATTTAAAAAAAGAATAATACATTTTTACGGTATACTTTTCTCTATTCGCTTTGTCATTTGTAATATTATTATCGTGCATTGATCTCAGTGAGATGGGCTCTGCGATACTCCCTGCTAGCATAATGGTCTTGAGAGAAAGTTTAAACCACATATCAGTATCATCAGTAAAATATAATTTTGTATTAAACATCCCCGTCTTTGTAAAGGCTGATTTTTTAATTGTAATTGCACTTGTATGTATTTGACCATGTTCACCAAAGAGCAATGTATGAAACAGCTCCTTACTAGATACTCTTTTGTCTATTGTGTATCGATTATTTGGGCGATATACATGCCTCGTTTTGTATTCATTTTCACCTTTTTCAGTCAAAAAAATATTTTCACAACAACCGTAAACTACTTCTGCATCTGAGTTATTTTCAAATATTAATTTATCTTCCTTAAAACGATTAGGTAGATAAAGATCATCCGCGTCTAAAAAAGATATATATTCACAATTTGATAACTTAATACCGAGATTTCTGGTTGCCGCTATACCATGATTTTTTTTATCGTTATGTTGAAAAAATCTTGCCATCTCGACCTCATTTGCAATTTCAGTACAAATGACACTTGAATTATCTGTTGACCCATCATCAATGATTAATATTTCTCCAACATCATTTAAATTAATTACCGAATTAACAGTTCTTCTAATAAAACCCTCCGCATTAAATACAGGTATAATAACAGAAACTTTGAAACCTAATTCACTCATCTAAATATATTTATATAATAAAGTAATTAATAATTTCTTTATTGTTGAAATTTCTAATTAAAAAGAGAGATGGACCAAACTTTTTATTTCGCAATAAAAATAATATATATTTTAATAAAAATTTTAATTTGTATCTTTTATTGTTATCAGTTATGGACTTATGAATTGCAAAGCCGTATGATTTTTTAAAAAAAATAAAATACTCCTCTTTTAATTTAGGATTTAATATTTTATAAATTTGGAAATATGTATTCAAATTATTCTCCCATTTTTCAAGATCTTGCTTGCTAGACCATATCCCGTTGTTATGTTTAATAATCACTGATGGACTTATCTCATCAATATACTTTGCCGCACCTAATTGAGTTAAAATTGAAAGCAAAAGAGTATCTCCGTTAAAAACCTTACTGAATATCGAGTAATAATTTGAAAGATCATATCTCCTGAATAATAACGACGGTGTAGGAAGATACTTCCCGAATAGCAATTCATTTTTATGATAATCTCTCTTTTCCTTATCAAACAATCTGTCTCTTTCAACTTTAGCCCCTCTGTCATCAAGTATTTCTACATTATGAAAGCATATAGAATATTCTGAATTATTCTCCAAAAAATCAACTTGTTTTTGAAGTTTATTGGGGTCAGTCCAAAAGTCATCTCCCTCGCACATCGCCACATATTTACCCTTTGTAACTTCATAAGCTTTTATAAAATTTTTTTTAGGACCTATATTCTTGTGATTAAAATATCCTTTAACGGTTTCTCTATTATTATTTCTGTATTTTTTTATAATCTCCTCTGTTCTATCAGTTGAATGATCATTGGCTATAATTAGTTCAAAAAGAAAATTTGTCTTTTGCGCTAGAACTCCCTCTATTGCTTTAGATATGAATTTTTCATGATTATATGTAAGCATAATTACACTAACTAACATCGGAAACATCTTTCTTCATGATAAATGTCTTGTCTTTTGTTTCAACAATCACGAACCCATAATTAGTATATAAATTAATTGCAGTTAAATTATTTTTATTTACTTCCAATGAATACGTCTTAAATCCTAATTCTCGAACATTTAATAAAGAAGTTTGAAGTAAAAATTTTCCAATACCTTTTCCTTCGAAGCCATTTGCCACACAGAGCATAGTAAGAAAAGCTTTATACTTATTTTTATCATTACAATAATAAGCAATAAATCCTGCCAACTCCCCTTCAATAAAATAAGTTAAAACATTTGCATGCTTTATAATTTTATCTACGTATTGAATGATATCGGTTTCAACTAAAATGCCATTCAGCTTTTTGTTGCTATTTATTAATATTTCAAGAATTTCATTTTTCATGTGCCTATTTAGCTTTTATATTTGATCACATGGTATATCCTTACTTATCATCAATGTTGGTATTGAAAATTCAATCATAGCTATTACTTGACAATGAAAAAGCAGAAAGTAATTCATTATTTATCATTTCAACATCATTAAACATTATTATATCAATGATAGATAGCGAGTGTACAAATTCTTGATTCAGTTGATGATAAATAATTTCGTTAGACTTAAGAAACTTTAGATTTATATTATTTCTTTTAAAGTTTTTCTCAAAATATAAATCTGATCCCCCTATTGGATTTATATATTCGCTTGCATTTTCCTTTATACAAATATCAATTACTCTTTCTTCAGATTTTAGATGATTATTGTTATAAATAGCCGAGGTTTCAATTATAACTTTATTTAATCCCAGATAATCTAATACCATTTTAATGCTATCTTTTGAAACATCAGATATAGGCCTACCTATTGAATCCTTTAAAATATTTTCAATTTGGGGGAATGCCATATTAAAATAAGGAGCCTTTTTGTAAGATTGTTGAATTGTGGATATCAATTTGAAATTCCATTTAAATGGTAAATCAGATACAATCGTATTGTTTATTGTACAAAAAGAACTAATATTTTTTACCGGCAATGAAAACATATACTTTTTACCATCTAATAGTATATTATTCCTATTTATCCAACCTTGTTTTATAAATGATACATCATCATAAAAAACAAATTTATCAACTGAATTAATCAACTGGAAATAACCGATATAGGGGAAAAGATATGGCTGCATTATCGCAAGTTTCATAATATCAAATTGAGTTAAGAATGTCAGTTATCAACTTGAGATCTTGTGTAGAGATTCCTTTATACAGTGGTAAGCATAAAACTTTTTTACTAATTTCTTCAGAAACAGGGCATTCGAATTGTTGGCTTAGAAAAGGCAGTCTATTTAAAGAAGGATAAAAATATCTCCGGGGTATTATATTGTTTTGATTGAGTAAATCTTGTGCTCTTAGAAGAAGTATTTCAGAATCAAAAACCAAAGGATAATAACTATAATTCCATTCAGTTTTTTCGCGAATTGTAACTTTTCTGTAATAATTGAATTTAAGATGATTATCATAAAATTCCACTACTTGTCTTCTATTCCCAATAATTTCATCAATATGATTCAAAACCGTAAGACCCATAGAAGCATGTAATTCGCTGATTTTACCATTGATACCTAATCCATGAAAATCCAATGGTCCATCATGTCCGAAATTGTGAGAATAAAATGATTTGTGAAATAAATTACTGTCATTACAAAAAAGTGCTCCCCCTTCTCCGGAATGAAAAAGTTTTGTTGCATGAAAACTGCAAGTACTTATGTTGCCATAATTAAAAATTGATTCGCCATTATACTTGACACCAAAACAATGAGCAGCATCGTAGATAACACTCAGGTTGTATTTTTTTGCAATTCTATCTATCACTTCTAAATTACAGGGATTCCCGTACACATGTGTAGCAAGAATACAAGTAGTTTTATCAGTAATCGCACCTTCTATTTTATTCTCATCTATGGTTAAGTAGTTCTGATCAATATCAACAAATACAGGAGTACAATTCTCCCATAAAATAGCAGAGGTAGTAGCGACATAACTGAAAGGTGTGGTAATAATTTCTCCTCCTTTACCCAACAATTTTAAAGCTATCTGCAAAGGAATAGTTCCATTACTCATAATGATGATATTATCAACAGAGAGATATTCCTTAAGTCTCTGTTCGAGTTCATGGACTAACTCACCACGATTTGTAAGCCAAACATTATCAAAAGTCCTTTTTATATAGGACATATATTCCTCAATTGGAGGAATAAAACATTTTGTTACAGGTATCATTATAAATTATTATTTTTCCAGGAAAATTTGGGCTTAATATATCCGGGCTCCCGCCCCATGTAAGTCCCCAGTTGACGGGTAGAATCAACAACAGTAAATGACATAATATCCTTCTCAAAATAAATGGCCTCTCTTCTGTCTTTTACAATAAAAAGACTTAAAAAGTACTGCCCTGACTGAAAAAAATCAGCCGGAAAATAACAATTAAGACTGTTCAATCCTAGTTGTAATGGCGTCTCATTTGTATCGGTACCAAAAGAAAAAAGCTCTTCTCCCAATTCATTATTAAGATGATAAGTGAGATGATACTTATGTCCAAGTTCTGAATGAAAAAACAATTTAGTATTTAAAACTATCGGACTTTTTTCCTCTAATTCGTTAGAATCAGTTTTATCCTGATTGTATATATTGATTTCAGTAAGATCAAATATTTCGTTTTTCACTTTGAATATTTTCGAATGTTTGTTACCGGAGTCACCAGTCAGATATCTTGCTATAACCTTATCAGTTTGATCAATCATTGATATGGTACCATGATTCATGAGAATTGAGTTATTACATAGTGTTTTTACAGCCGCCATATTATGACTCACAAATATCACTGTCCTTCCTTCCCCTCCCACATCTTTCATTTTGCCCATGCATTTTTTTTGAAACTCTGCATCACCTACAGCCAAAACTTCATCCACAATCAGAATTTCGGGTTCCAAATGAGCTGCCACCGCAAATGCCAGACGCACATACATGCCACTACTATAACGCTTGACGGGTGTATCCAAATACCTCTCCACACCAGAGAAATCAATAATCTCATCGAGCTTATTTTTGATTTCATATTTTCTCAAACCCATAATTGCTCCGTTAAGAAATATATTCTCTCTGCCACTCAACTCAGGATGAAAGCCCGTTCCAACCTCCAGTAAACTGGCAATCCTACCTTTCATTTTCAGCGAACCAGTTGTTGGTGCCGTAGTGCGGCTGAGTATTTTCAACAACGTACTCTTACCCGCACCATTTCTTCCTATGATCCCTAATACATCCCCTCTTTGTACTTCAAAATTGATATTTCTTAAAGCCCATACATAATCTGATGTTGATGCTTTTTTAGTACGGTCATTAACCTCTCCCACCTTCAAAAATGGATCTTCCTTGCCCATCAACCTATACCTCCATCTCTTAAAATCATCTTTCAATGATCCGGTACCTACCTGGCCGAGGCGGTATTGTTTGGATATACTTTCTACTTTTATGACTGTATCCATGTTATGTTGAAGGGGTTGAAGGGGTTGAAGATGTTGAAGGAGTTTAATGGGTTGAAGATTTAAGGAAAAAAAACATTAAATCTTGTTGTTTTAAACATTTCAAATTCCTCAATTTATTTTTTCTTGCAAATTATGAATTATAACTACACATTTGCTTTTGAAAATCTTATCTGCTGGAAAGAATCCAGAGTTCTGGTTAAAACTGTCTATTCGATAACCGCTGATTTCCCCAAGCATGAACAATTCGGACTAGTAAGCCAAATGCGCAGAGCCGCTTCCAGCATAAGCTCAAATTTATCTGAAGGTACCGGAAGGTCTTCTCATAAGGACCAGGCACATTTTTATCAAATAGCATATTCCAGCACCCTTGAATTATTGAATCATTTTTATACAACACTTGATTTGAATTATCTGGATGAAAATACTTTTTTGGAAATAAGAAATCAAATATGCTCACTTTCGTTCAAAATAAATTCGCTGAGGAAATCCTGTTTCTCTTCCTGAGGGAAGAGTTGAAGGTGTTTAAGTTTACTTCACCTCTTCAACCTCTTCAACCTCTTCAACTCCTTCAACCCCTTCAACCCCTTCAACGTATTACACCGTGTCCATAAAATTCTTCTCCGCCTTATTAAACTGCACAATCCCAATAAAAATCAACACCAACATCCAGCCGAAACTATAGGTTAATTTTATCCAACTGAATTCACCTACTCCAAAAAAGGCGTATTTAAAACATTCTACCGGAGCCACGAGGGGATTCCATTCGAGGTAGGTTTTGATTTCAGGAGCCAATGTAGTAAAACTATAAATTACAGGTGTTGCATACATCAGCAACTGCATACCAATACCAACCAATTGATTCAGATCACGGTATTTGGTTGTGATGGAGGAAACAATGATGCCGAAACCAAACCCAATCCCTCCTAAAAGAAATAAGGATATAGGCACATAAAATAACCCCCATCCAACTTCCGGTCTGTATTCTTTGAAACCAATGTAATAGAAATACATAACAAGAAAAAATAACAACTGAATACCAAATTTTATTAGTGTGGAAATGATACTTGCCATGGGCATGATCAAACGAGGAAAATAAACTTTACCAAAAATATTTGCATTGCTCAAAAATGCACCGGAGGAACTTGTAAAGCATCCATTAAAGTAATTCCAAATTGCAATACCTGCATTATAAAAAAGAAACATAGGCACATTATCTGTTGACATTCTGGCAATCCTACCAAATATCAACATATAAATGAACGTCGAAAGTATGGGAGAAAGAAAATGCCAGGCCGGCCCGAGTAGCGTTTGCTTATACACGCCGACATATTCCCGCCTCACCCAAAGCCATAACAAATCTCTGTAACGTATGAGTTCCCTCAGATTTAAATCAAACCATTTGGTTTTTGGCTTGATGACTAAGTCCCAGTGTTCTTGATTATTTTTTTCCATTAAATGAAATAGGCTGATTTACAAAATAGTAAGACCATTAATCCCAATTGAATAAATTATATTTTTTCTTTTATTATATATTTCGGCCTATTTTTGGTTTGCTCAAATACTCTCCATAAATATTCACCAATTAATCCTGTTACCATTAATTGTAACCCTGAAAACAAAAGAATTATAATCATTATTGGAGCCCAGCCCTTAAACGGAGAGTCCCCTATGAAATATGATATAACAATTATAATGGAATAGATTACCCCTAAAACGAAACTAATTATGCCTATTATTGAAAAAAATCTTAGCGGAGCATACGAATAATTCAATATGCCATCCAGCAAGTACTTTATTTTTTTTGAGAAGGTCCACCTCGATTTACCTATTTCTCTTTTTTGTCTGTTGTATGGGATAAATTTAACACTATATCCTGACCATAATATTTGACCCTGCCAAAATGGATTGCTTTCTTTTGAAGCCAGAATAAATTCTTTGACTTTTTGATCCAGCATGACAATATCGAATCCTCCATTTGGCATATTAGAAAAACTCAATTTTTTCATAAAAAAATAAAAAAATTGAGACGTTTTTTTTCTATAATAGCTTTCGGCTCTATCAATTCTTTTGCCGGCAATTATCATTGCCTCTTTATTGATAAAACTATTAATTATTGATATAATCAATTCTGGGGGCTCTTGTAGATCTGCGGCTAAATTAATTACCCCTTTACCTTTTGAGAACTGATATCCTGCATAAAATGCAGAAACTTGACCAAAATTTCGAGTAAATTGAATAATAGTAACATTGTCATCATTTTTTTTTATCTCGCACATTTCGGTATAAGAATTATCTCTGGAGCCATCATCAATGAATATTATCTCAAATGTTAATTGGGGAAAATAAAATAGAATCTTTTCTTTCAATACATGGTATGTTGATTTGATACTTCCTTCATTAAAATAAACAGGAATAATAACTGATATATCTACTGATTCACTCATTGGCTTTATAAATTAAAATACATCTACAATAATTAATTACTACTTACAATCCAAATGCTATAATCAAAATTATCTTCAACTTTTTTATACTGGTTGATCAACAGAAATTTTTTAAGCTCACTTTCCCCATCATCTCCCATTATCTTTTGTTTTGTATCAACAATTAGGGGAAATTCACCACTTTTTTGAATTGATTTACTAATAGAAAAAAAAAGCTCATCCATACTAACGAAGTCATTTACGAGCCAAAATTTTTTAACAGCAGGTTGATTTTTTGTTAAGTAATAAAATATTGGTTGATGACCAAAAATAAAGATTGACTTCTTTCTTTTATTATTATTTTCAATAGAATTTACAAGATTTTTTATATGTAAAGCATTTGTTTTTGTTGTATAAATGCCTTTCATAAGTTTATTTTCAATGGGATATATAGCCCTCAATCTGCAAGATAAGCCCGAATCAACACCATAAATAAACCCAATTTTTGTTACTAAACTAAACAGAAAAATATAAGCCGCCCCTAAAGAAATAATCAAATTAGTGTTCAATAAGAAATTATTATTTAAAAATATTTTTTTTTCAGAAATTATAATTAAAGATAACGGGATTAAAATAAAACCACAATAACCAAATTTTAAAAAAAAGCCAGTATTACTACCAGCGACTTGTGTAATTGAAATAGCTAATAATACTAAAACGTAAACACTGAATTTGTCCTTATCCCATAAGCAGAAAAATAATGGAAAAAAACAAAATGCAGGGACTAAGTACTTAATGGTTGAATGATATGAAAAAAAAAATTTATCTTTAAGAATGTAAATAAATAATAATATTATAACATATGCTATGAAAATAATTGGCTTTTTAAATTGTTTTGAGTATTTGAAAATAAAAGATGAAGAAATTATAAAGGTTGTTATAACTATAAGTTGTGGAAAGAATGAAAAAAAATCATTTAGGTAGTTTTTAAGTAATATACGACTAGAATAACTTGACTCACTTCCAAAAAATATTGTTGATAAATCTGATAGAAAAACATTTGTAAGTTCAAAATAAATAAGAACAAACCAAAAAAATGTGAATGCTAAAAAAAAACCAATAACAAAGACAAAGTAATAAAATAAAAATTTGTAATCAGCTATACCTGTTTTATTTTTTTTAATTATAAAAAGATATGAAAAAACTAATAATAATAAAAAAAAGAATGTAATATTAGGAAATCTAGATAAGCAAGCTATAAAAAAAAAGAATCCTGAGATAAGCATGAATATTGAATGTATTTTTTCAAAGCCAATAATCATGAAGTAACTTGAAATAAGCAAAAATAACCAAGAGGCAATATCACGGCTAAAAATCATTTCACTACACCTTAAAGAAAATGAAACAGCGACTAAAACCCCAATCAACAATAGGTGCTTTTTTTTTGTAAGTTTATGTAATATTAGAAACGTAAAAAAAATTGATAAATAAAAAAATAATAAAAAAAGTAACTTAAGACCTATTATTCCTAAACTGGGAAATAACTTAAAATATAAGCCACCTATAAAATCTGTAAAAAAAGATAGACTACTCGTTTGACCTAATTTTAGATTTTGAAAAAAAAATTGATAGTTTAAAGCGAAAAATCCTGTATCGGTCAAGTCTCCACATTGCCAAATGAAAATAATTGGATATAAAATTATTATAACTATTAGAAAAAACTTTAAGTAGTTACTATTTAAAGTTTTAGCCAAAATTCTCATTTGAAAGCCAAAATTCATTTTAATTAAAGCTTATAATTTAATCAATAAAAGTTATCAAGAATTATAGTTGAAATATCTACTGGTTTACTCTTTAACTAAATATATTTTTATTAAAATAATTCTGTTTCTTTATTATTGCCGGCATTCCAACTGCCAAAACATTACTTGGAATATCTTTTGTAACAATCGCTCCTGCTCCGATTACACTATTACTGCCAATTCTTCTTTTTTGAATTATTGTTGCAGAAGATCCAACAAAAGTATTATGTTCAATATTTACATTACCGCCGATGTTAACACCCGGTGAAATGTTGCAATAATTCCCAATGGTTGTATTATGTTCTATTATGCTTGATGAATTTATAACACAAAAATCACCTATCACACATTCAACATTTACAAAAGAATTACAGAATACTACTGAACCTTGACCAATTGAGGTATAATTTGTCACTGTAGATGCAGGAGAAATGATACACGGAAAAATTACTTCAGAATTAATTGATTTTATTTTTTCGACTACTTTCTGCCTGTTATAAATATCTCCAATTCCAATAACTATTTTATTGGTTCCATAAGCTTTTAAAGAGTTTCTTAAGCTGCTTTCATCCCCTATTGTTTTGTAATTTAATACTTTAGTTTCTTTAGGTAAAAACGAGTCTACAAAACCTACTATTTCATAATTTAGCTGTTCAAGTACCACTGCAATACTTCTTGCATGACCAGAAGAACCAAAAATTATTATTTTATGACTCATAAAATACTTAATTAATTTTTATAGCTGATTTACGAAGGTTTAAAGCTATCAATTTATTGAAATTTTTAATTATGTAGTATAATTTAGTCTAATTAAAATATATTTTGATAAAACTCATCAATTTATCTCAGTTTGAAATTTCCATTTATACTGTTCATATCCAAAATGTTCAAACATTATATTCCTGTTTGGTTTATTGTCTTCTTTGTTATCTAAAATATTCAAAATTGAATTTTCTATTTCTGCAACATCCATTGGGTTAACCAATAATCCTAATTTACCATTAAGCAATGCATCCTCCGATCCGTCCTGATTTCCGGCAATCACCGGCACACCATAATACATGGCCTCTACAAATACAATTCCAAATCCCTCTTTCCTACTTGGCATCACATATAAATCAGACATTGAAAAATGATCCGTTAAAGAATCATCGGGAATAAATCCGGCTATTTTCAAATGTTTTTCCATACCCAATGCCTTTGCCTGTGCCAGCAGACTTTCTTTTTCTATTTCATCATATTTACCGGCAATCAAGTATTGTACAGTAGGATATTTTTTCACTACCCCCTCCAATGCTTCCAGAACTTTGTCGTATCCTTTATATCTTTCTTTAGATGACAATCTCGTGAGCGTAAAAATAATTTTATCGTCTTTCGAATAGCCGTAGTGTTTTCTGAGCGTCTCTGCCAGTTGTTGCCTGTCCGCCTCACTCACGATGGGTAAATAGGGATCCAGGCTGTTGTTCAGCACCTTGCATTTCTCAGCAGCAATCCCATGCGTTTGCTGTACTCTTTGTGAGGTATAATTGCTCACCGACAGCACCGAATCACATGATTTTAGCATGCTGGTTTTTAAACTACCCAATTTATCCCATATCTCTATGCCATGTGCAAACAGCATGAGTTTTGTCTTGGGAGAGAACAGTTTAATCAGCCATCCCACCAATAATAAATTCGCGTGACTCAATATCACTGTATTACTCCTGCATCCTTCTCTCACCGATTGATAGATAAATTTAATTTTGTTCACCCCAAATCCCCTGAAGTGCTCTCCCGGAAAATATTTATTATCATCCGCATCCGACTGCTTGTCGTACATGGAATGTATCTGAAAGCTCACCGGCCCCGTCAGCGTCTGTTCATACAGTGCCTTGCCCGCTACCTTGCACACTTTTTCGATACCGCCGGTGGCGGAGAAGGTTTTTAGGGTTAGAAGGAGGATTTTGTTATTTTTCATTTCTTTTGTCCCTTTTTGCTTCCCCAAAAAGTGACCCAAAAAGGGGACCGAAAACGAAGACAGCCCGTTTTCGGAGGGCACCTTGATGTATCTTTTGTACTACTGAGACTTCAACATTGGGGCTTTGATGGGTTATTCGTTTTAAACGTTAAACCCAGGACGTTGAAATATGGATTCGCAAGGCGTAAATTTAAATTTTTGATAAAACTAACCCCTTGATAACATTACATAATTTCAAATAATCCATGACCTCTTCTTTTTCAGGTGCCAAATGATCATGCGGATATCTGGTTCTTACCGCATACAAGCTTAAATTATTTAAATCATGATTTATAAAATCCGAATCAATCTCGGCGCAAAGAGATATTAAATATTCAAGGTTGTGAGTAAGCAGAAACTCCTTTTGATTATAAACCAAAAAAGCTTTAAGAAATTTTTCTATTGACTGTTGACAATGAAAACAAGCGATATCCAGAATTAAAGGATTTGAATTGAAAAGAATTTCAGCAGCAATTAAATCATTTTCTGCTCTATCAATCCATTGTTTTAATATCTCTCTATCAGCAGACACTATATCTCTACTCCTTCTTTAACAGCGTGATAAACAACCAGACTTTTCTCATTTTTCTTCTTCTCAAAATCACTTTTTCCATATACCAGAATATCAAATGGCAGATGAAACATATTGACCAATCTTTGAGTTATTTTTCTTTCAATATCCATTTTTTCTCTGGGCGAAAATTCATTGGGGCTTATGATAAGCAAATCAACATCGTTCCCGTTTTCAAATCCCGACTTGGCTCTTGAGCCGAATAACAACACTTTGGATTCAGGAATGAATTGCTGAATATTATGTTTTATGTCAGTTAAAATGGGTTCTTTTAGAGTCATTCTGAAAAAAATAGATTTAATTTTTTAGAAAGTGATAGTTTGGAAATCGGAGCTTCCTTTTCAATTAATTTAATCTCTTGTCCCTTTTTGCTTCCCCAAAAATCCCGAAAGCATTCGGGACAAAAAGGGGACCGAAAACGAAGACAGCCCGTTTTCGGAGGGTACCTTGATGTCACTTTTGTGCTACTGAGACTTCAGCATTATGACACTGTTGGCACCTGGATTTTGGGCATCAGGATCAAACTACAACGCAACACCAAACCAGAAACTTAAAACAATAAACTTCACGTAGTGCAAGTAACTTCATCTAAATAAAAATCCCGTAATTTATCCTTGTCAGTTCATTCAACACCAGTTCTTTTCCATTAGGATCATTGAGTAGCTCTACAGGCTTCAAGGCTCCTAATGCATAGTTGGGTGTATTTAACCATAACTTTAGCTTGTTCTTGTTTCCAAACACATCCAGACCAATTTTGGTTAATTCACCGTATTTTACTGTTGACATAATATAGATTTATCCTTGAATTTAAGACTTTTTCTATAGTTGCTGCCACTAAGTTGAAAACCAGAATTTCTCTTGTTTGTCAAATTTTTCAATCGTAATATAAAAAGATTCATATTTTGCTGATTTTTATATTATAGTCGAAAAGTTGTTTTATTATTACGATTTTCTTTGTCCCTTTTTGATTCCCATGTCACTTCGTGGTGTTTTTGGTTTGGGGTTACCACTTTGTGGGATTTGGGGTTTGGGGTTCGGGGTTAACCATAAACCATAAACTATAAACTACAAACTATAAACGCCGATTTTTCTGACCTCCCCAACCCCTCCAAAGGAGGGGCTATTCTCCCCTCTCCTTTGGAGAGGGGTCGGGGGTGAGGTTTTAAAATCTTTCAGGTAGATATTTGAGATGTTTGTAGTAATCTGATTGAATATATTTCTCTATTTCAGCTCGTGTAGTCCCTGTTGAGATAAGCATTTTGATCATTACTTCATTTAATACCGACAACTCATTCTTTATAATATGAAATACAATTTCTGCATCTATACCTCTGTAATCGTGTGCAATTCTGTTTCTAATACCAGCTATGCGATCCCATTCAACAAATGAAAAATTATCTTTTAGACCTTCGCTTATTTTTTTTGATTCTTCACCTATTGCCAACAAAAGATGACAACAAGCATTGAAGGGCATTTGATCCGTTCCTGTAAAAAAATCATTTGTGGTATCGAAGCTGTCTGCATAAATCTTTATCTTTTCCGAGCATTCCAGAATTGTCAGAATGTATAAAACGTTGTTGTTAGAAGAGACAGACGACATACGATTCAATTTGATTGGCAATGACGGGATTCATATATTTCTGATTCACCATCTCAATTTTCGGAACTTGCAATAACGCTTTCAGCTTATCTTCTAACTTTTCTAATCTTCCCAATGTCATCTTTGCATTTGTTTGCATTACATACATCAAATCAATATCACTCTCCTCGTTTTGTTTTTCTAAAGCATAACTTCCATATAAATACAGATGTTCCAATTCAAATCTTTCTTTTAGTTCAGCCTGAACAGAAGCAATTTGTGATATGATTTGGGATTTTGTTAGCATGATTTTTTATATATCACAATCCCCTTCCCTTGCGGTGCGCGTAAGAACTTCCTACCGGATAGCTTTAATACTAATTTATTCAATTTTAAAAGGTCGGATAAACGTTGTTCGGGAGTTTTTTCCCTATGGCGTTGTATTCTTTCTTTTTTAAGATTGATTGGGGTGGTATGGATTATTAATTTAGACAAATTTTAGTTAGTATGGTTAATGATATAAATGTTTGTGGTTTGTGGTTTTTGGTTTGTGGTTTTTGGTTTGTGGTTTGTGGTTAACTACTAACCAAAAACCACAAACCACAAACATATTAACCCATTCCATCAAACGCATCCACTATTCTCTTTTTGACTTTCTCCCAAGGAACTTTATTGAATACAACAGGCATCACATCCGCATCGGCATCATCAAAATACAATAGACTTTTTAAAACGAGGAATACTGATCCGTCAGCATATTTTTGTTCATAAAAGCCAATCATTTCAGCCAGCGTGTAATGTTTTAATAATTCGTATAGGTCGTAATAATCTTTTTTTGTTCCTCTTCCGGATATGGCTGCAAGTTTCATAGCAGCGATATCCATCTTATCTGCCATTCTTATGTTTTGTTCACTGATTAAATTTCCAATCCAGGGATACGAGTAATTAACAAAGTCAACCTTAATGCCATTAATCAGAAAAATATTGATGTTTTTAGATGTTTTGATGACTTTACATTCACCGAATTCCGGTAAGTAACTCTGTAGTTCCGCGGAATCCATTTTAAATTCACCAAACAAATCAATATCTACGGATATCCTGTGTCCTAATTGCAATGCCAGGGAAGTCCCTCCAACCAATCGTAGATTACTGAACAACTCAAAATCCATTAAGGATTTTAAAAGTTCCAGTGTTTTACCTTCGACTGTGTTGTAGTGTAACATCTGAATTGATCTTTCGGCTTTCCTGAAAAATGAACCATAAATGCAAAAGCTTTGGGCTCTAATTCACGTAAACCTATTGCCGTTTCAATAATTTGATCCCTGTTGTAAAATTTATTTATCAATTGCCAATCCTCTAAAAATCCATATTCCAGTACTCTTTTGATAATAAATGATTTGTTTTTATCAGCATCTACATCATTTGTATCCACATCCCAGAATAGATGGGGGGAGAGATTATGGATTAAGTTATTCATTATTTTAAATCAATCCTTATATTAACTTTTTGTCCCTTTTTGCTTCCCCAAAAAGTGACCCAAAAAGGGGACCGAAAACGAAGACAGCCCGTTTTCGGAGGGTACCTTGATGTCACTTTTGTGCTACTGAGACTTCAACATTGTGACACTGTGTGGCGTTTTGAGTTTGGATTTTGGGCATCAGGGTTAAACTACAACGCAACACCAAACCACAAACCCCAAACCATAAACTAGCGCAGCGTCTTTATATAGCATTTCATCAATTCAAAGGGTATATTAAAATAAATACTTACAAAATTCATATCTTTTTCACTCATGGTATTGATGTTTTTGATGGCATCAATCAGCTTTTCTTTTCCGTAGTATTTTTCCATCTGTCTGAACTGATTGAATGTCCCTCTCTCAATGATGCGTTCAATAATCAATCTGTAATGCTTGTCTGCATCCAACTTTGCAAAATCCACATCCCAGAATAGATGGGGGGAGAGATTAGAAATTAAATTTGACATTAGTATTCAGATTGTTTGGGGTTTGGATTGCGCTGCGCGCGTTTGGGGTTTGGGGTTAACTACTAACCATAAATCACAAACTACAAACATGATTATCGCAATACATTTAATTTTTAAACCTGTTTCCTTATTTTTTATTTCAAATTTTAAAGATTTTTCACCGCAGAGCCGCAGAGATCGCTAAGTTTTCGCAGAGGAGATTTTCTCTGCGTAATCTTTGCGCTCTTCTTTCTCAGCGGTAAAGGAATCGATTAGGATGGATTAAAAAGTTATACATTATAACTATTTACCAAAGGGGCGAACTCCTAACACCAAACCCCAAACGCGCGTAGCGCAATCCAAACCCCAAACAAACGCAGTCTAAAAAATCTCAATTCCAATTAAACACCCACAAAACTGCGTTTTCTAACCATCAACAACGACATCAAATGCGACCAATGCATATTGCCTTTGACGAACTCGGTGTAATTTTTTTTAGACAACTCACCGGTATTATCGGTCATCACCTCTTTCACGTAGCTGCTTTTGGTAAGCCATTCGGCGAAGGGGAAACTGAAACCCATTTTTGGTCTGTCCCAGATTTGTTGGGGCAGTTCACTATTGAATGCATTCACCAAAAATTGTTTTACTCTTGGTCCATGATATTTTATTTCCGGACTGATGCGGAATGCCAATCGGATATTATGATCGTCCAGAAAAGGCACTCTTATCTCTACGCCATGGTGCATGCTCATCACATCAGAATCGCGGAGCAGTTGATTCTGCATATATAGATGAAACTCCATCCAGCTGGCCTGATTTTTTACATCTAAATGACTGATATTGGTTACGCCCGGCTGCTCATCCAATGTTTTCCAGATATCTTTTTCATATCCGCCTAATTGATAGGCAATTTCAGTAGGATTGAAATGTCCTCTCAGAAACAAATACAAACCCTTAATGCCGTCCATACGGAGATAGGATGCTCTGTTGAGTACTTTTGATTTACTGCGTTTACCCATAGACGTTATCATGTCGGGCAATTGCTGCAACAATAAAGAGCGATTCATTCTGTTGAAGGAAGGATATCCACCAAACAATTCATCACCGCCCAAGCCGGACAATACCGCTTTTAATCCGCGGTCTTTGGCATGTTGGCAGATAAACCAGGTATTGATGCCATCGCAACTCGGCATATCCATGCTGTCGAGTATTTGCGGCAACTTCTCATTAAAATCTTTTTCTTCCAGTAAAAACTGATGGTGGTTGCATTGCAACTTTTCAATCAATGCATCCTGATAAGGTTTTTCTGAAAATTGCTTTTCATTAAAATAAAGAGAAAGCGTATTCAGTTGCGACTGCTTAAATTTTGAGGCTGTCACCGCCATGATACTTGAATCCACTCCCCCACTTAAAAACACCCCTATAGGCGCATCGGCCAGCAGATGTCTTTCTGTAGCATCTTCAATGGATTGTTTTACCAGCTTCGTTGCCTCGGCTGCATCCGTTATTTGCTCGCTGTAGCTGTAATGCGAAAACGACTGAACGCTCTGCGATGATTTTTTATAATCGTATTTGAGAAAACATCCCTTGTGCAGGGGCTTTACTTTTTTTAAGGTAGTCATCGGCTCCGGCAGATGTCCATAAGCCATGAAATACACCGGCCAGTTGGGATTGGACTCCTGCAATTCTTTATTGGGTGCAAAGGCCCTCACCTCGGAGGCAAAGGTCAGCGCATTGTCTTCCAAAGCATAATACAACGGCTTTATCCCCGCCGGATCTCTTACCAAAAACAATTCCTTTTCTACATCATCCCATAATGCAAAAGCATACATGCCTTTCAGTCGGGGAAAGGCCTGCCAGTTCCATTGGGCAAAAGCTGCAAGTACCACTTCCGTATCGGTATTACTTTTGAACTGATGACCATGTTGCTCCAGTTCAGCCCTCAAAGTTTTGAAATTATATACCTCACCATTGAAAGTAATATAATAGCGCTGTCTGTATTGCATAGGCATATGCCCATCGGCACTCAAATCCAGCAATGCCAGTCTTCTGTTGCCCAAAACCAAATGTTCCTCTGCTGCTGTGTAAATGCCCCCATCATCGGGACCGCCGTTCTTCAGCAGTTCACACATCTCTTCGACCCGGGACGTAATTTCGCCAATGGGGAGGGATTTATTTAATATGCCGGCTATTCTACACATTTGCGCGGAGCGCGTTTGGGGTTTGGGGTTTGGTGTTTGGTGTTAACGCCATTGGCTGGTTTGATTCGCTACGCTGGTTTAGCAGTAGATGTACTATTGAGCTAAACAATGATTTTTACCGCAGAGAACCAGAGTTAACAGAGTTTTCGCAGAGAGGAAATAAACTCTGCGTATTCTCTGCGTTCTTATTTCTCAGCGGTGAAAGTGTTTGGGGGTGAGGTCAAACTTTTATCAAATTCTTCTTGTCAAAAGTCGCACTCAAACTCACCCCCATACTATCAATACGAACACGTGCACGATTTCCAAGGAGTTCGAGGATGATGCCTTTGTAGTTCATCATCAGACCTTGCTTGATAATCACTTTAGAATTGATGTCCAGTTTTTGTTCGGTGACTTCAATGTCTGAAAACTCCTGGAGGAATTTTTTGATGGTTTCAATATCGGCGTCTTTTACTACAGCGGGTTTGCCGAGCCAGTAGACGAAATTGAGAATACCATCTACTTCTTTCACATCCCATTTATGTGCATCATCAAGTTGGACAAATACATAACCCCTGAACAAGGGCTCATAAACGATTTTTTTACGATCGCTCCATTGTTTATGCACTTTGTTCAGCGGGCAATAATGTGTGATGCCTCTCTCCTCCAGTTCTCGTGACACTTTTTTCTCCCAGCGGGGCCTAGTGTACACAACAAACCATTTTGTATATTCTTCACTATTAGACAAAGCTTCGCTATTCCTCAGTCACAGGTCAATTAAAAATTCTTATGTCACTGTTTAAGATTTATGCTTTTTTAAACAGCTTTTTTACCGTACCCACAATATTCCAGAGGTTTTTATACCCGGGCTGTACACCACCGTCTTTAGTATAATAACTCTCATACACATTTCCGTAAGAGTTCGAGTAACCGTAACCGTAACCATACCCATATCCGTAACCATATCCATATCCATTACCATACCCCCCTAATCCATAGCCGTACACAGAAACTCCTCTGGGTTTGATACCATTAAAAACGATGCACATGTTGTTAAATTTCTTCTCTTTTTTCAAACCCTCAATCAAGCCCATAAAGCTTTGGTGTGTATAGTTGTGACGCACCATGAAGATGGTGACATCCACATGCTTGTTGATCAACTGCGCATCCGTAACCGGACTGATGGGTGCAGTATCCACAATCACATAGTCGAAGCGTGACTTAATCTCCCGCATCATATTGCCAAACTCCGGCTTGATGATCAACTCAGAGGGATTGGGTGGAATAGGTCCTGCAGAAACCAGGAACAAGCCGGGATAAGATGTCTCCTTGATTATTTCATCAATAGATGCTTTGTTTACCAGATAGTTTGAAATACCCGGCTCTCTTTTTACTTCAAATTTTTTACTTAGTCGAGGCTTACGTAAGTCCATCTCAAGCAATGCCACGCGTTTACCCGTGAGCGTTATACTGATGGCCAGGTTCATGGCTAGGTAACTTTTCCCCTCTCCGGGTATGCTGGAGGTAATCAACAATGTATTGTTTTGTTCATTGAAACCCATGAAGCTGAGGTTGGTACGCAATGCCCTGAATTGCTCGGCAATGATGGTACGCTTGCCTTCTTTGATCACAAAATCATCTTTGGATGTATTTTGCACAATCTCACTCACTACAGGCACGGTCGTTCTTTTTTCAATCTCATTGCGAAACATGATTGTGTTGTTGAAACGCTCATAAGATTGTATCAGGAACACAAACACCACCAATCCAATCACAAAAGCTGTCCAATAGAAATTATTGGCAATAGGACGAACGGGTCCGAAAAAACTTGCTTTCTCCAGTACCCTCATGTCTGCCCCGGTGGAAGCTGCAGAAATGGCGGTCTCCTCCCTTTTTTTCAACAGGAAAGTATAAATCTCATTTTTGATGGCCTGTTGGCGACTGATCTCCAACAATCCCCTTTCCTTTTCAGGTACGGAAATATACAAACTCTTATTCTTGGCTATCAGTGATTCGTTGTTGACTCTTTGCAGAATATAACTGCTGCGAATGTTGTTGATGCTCTCCTGAATATCTTTCTTCAAGCGGAATATTTTATCCTCTGCCAGTACAACCTGCTGGCTTTTGTTGCCGGCAGTGGCTTTGATTTTATCCAACTCGTATTCAGCAGTGTACAACTGAGTTATCAATCCTGATAATACCCCGTCATCAACGAATGCAGTAGGAGGAACAATTCCTGGCTTTTTGCCCTTACTATAGACATAACGTTGCAACTCATTCAGCATTTCCATTTTAAGGTCAAGCTTACTATTTTGCTTGTCTAAATCCGTAACAGTACCCAAATAATTACTGGATTGGGCCGTCAAATCCAACACATCATTTTTTGACTTATAATCCTGTATTTCATTCTCCACACTATCCAACTGAGCCGTAACTGTATTCAGACGATCCTCAATGAATTTAATGGTACGGGAGGCCATTTCATTCTTTCCCTCAATATTTTCTCTGTTGTATATTTCTGCCAGCTTGTTAAGAATGTCTACCCCTTTGGGTGGCGTAGGTGTTTCCAGTTTCAGTTCAAGTACCGTAGAACTGTATGATTGAGGGCTGGCTTTCAAGCTGCCGATAATACCTCCGGCGGCAGATTCCACTGTATTAAAGACCACAAAATATTTTTTGCCTACCACATTGGCATTGTACTTGTTGTTAATTTTCAACCGGTAGGCGGTACCGTTATTGTTGTAAATACCTTCAAAGGGTATGTATTGTCCATCAATCTTAACACGTCTCTTGTTCCAGTCAATATCAAAAAAATGTTTACCCCCCGGCTGAATGCTGTCTTCATTCATAGCAATGAACAGCAAAGGCGAGTTATCTCCATACAATTCCTCTTTCACAAATTTCCCCTCATTGTACACATTGGCATAAATGTCCAGCTCCTTTACCACCTCCTTGATGATGCTGGAGGATTTCAATACCAGAATTTCATTTTCAACCGTCTTCTTATCACTCAATACATCCATCTTCTCAATGATCTTATACTCAGCGCCCCGCTGGTCTTTAATGAGTATTTTGGAATTGGCTACATAAATTTTTGTTTCAGAGCGGAGTTTGAGGTAGGCAATTACCACGGCTACGCTCACGCAGAGCAGGAAGATAGGCCAAAAAGGAATATACCTGTACACCAATTGGGACAGGATATTGACCGAGGGCTTATTGGCTTCGTTTATATTTTGCTCTTCACTCATTAAAGCGTTCTAAATAAATTGGTGAACAAAAAAATCAAAGAAGTAGCAAAACTTACAAATGTGAAATACATTTGGAAAGTTTGCATTTTTTTCATCCTGTTGTCAAATTTTTGTTGTTCTTTTTCTGCCGCTACGTAAACAATGTCATTGGGTTTCAAATAAAACCAGGGAGAGGCAAAAATGCCGTGGTCTTCCATATCCACCAATTTCACCTGTTTGTCGGTTCCCGTATCACGGATGATCATCACCTTGGATTTATCCCCTTTCTCGGTGATGTCACCATTGGCAATCAGCAATTCCAGTAAGGACATTTTTTCTTCGGTGATGGGTACAATCTTCGGGCCGCCTACCTCACCCATGATGATTACTTTTTTATTCAGGAACTCCACCGTAACGATAGGTTCTTTCATGTAGGGCAACAATTCCTCTTGCAATTTTTTCTTCAATTGTTTACGCGTAAGACCCTCCACTTTTACACTACCCAGATAATGCATGAGAATTTTACCATCTTCCCCTACCAGAAAACCTTTGCCGCTTGCGCCCGCACCTCCTTGTCCGCCTACAAAGGCAACAGGCGTAATGGCGGCTTCGTTGAATTTGCCGTCAAGCTCACTGCTCAGACTGCTTACGCTGATGCTCAATACATCATTTTTCTGGATTTTAGCTTCAATGTCGGGAACAGGCTGACTTTTAAAGACCGTGTCTTTGGTGAGATTCTTGAAATAATAGGTATTTTTTATTGGTGTACAGGATGTAAAAACTGCCACAAAAATGACAGAAATCATCAAAGCGGGCAGGAATCTGCCTCTGAGTCTTGTATATTGGGTTAGAAGAGAATACATAAACATTAACAAATACTTCACATTATACTTTAAACACTATACGAAGTTCGTTAAAAAAAACGACACAAACAATTTTAAATCAGCCAATAAGCGTGTTTTTTATGACCATCATCATGTTTAAAAAATGGCAAATTTTTTCCATTAAAAAATAAACAAAATTGTCAGTTTTGGAAGACCTTTCTTAAGGCAAGAAGTAGTAAGATTTGGTAAAATCAGCTGTTTTTTTTGTGCTGAGTGTAAGCTTTTCTGGCGCCGAGTCCGATTCCGGCGGCAATCAGTAAAGAAACACCTCCGTCAATAGGACAAGCAGGATCCAACGGGTCGCAACCTGCATCACCCTGAGCAAATAGCATAAAAGGAGATATCAAGCAAATAAATAAAATGCAAACGATATAAATCTGATATTTAGAAGACTTTCTCATCCTTGCTGAATTTGAGTAAAATTAAACTTTTTTTTTGGAAAAAGCAAAAACCAATTGGGTAATTCGGCAATTCGACGATTCGGCAATGTGAAAATGTGGAGATGAGGAGATGAGGAGATGAGGAGATGAGGAGATGAGGAGATGAGGAGATGAGGAGATGTGGAGATGTGGAGATGTGAAGATGTGAAGATTTGGAGATGTGAAAGTGAGAAAATGTGGAGATTTCCCCCTTTTTGGCGTTATCACCAACGAGAATGTAGGTTCAACCCCTTCTTGGTGTTATCACCAACGAGAATCTAGAATATTTCACTGAATGGCTGTTGTTTATAGCACCAACAGCGGATAATTCGCCGATGTGGAAAAATTTTTTGACATTTTGCAATACTCCCCTTACTTTCGTAAAAGTTTTCATAGGGTACGGATTAAAAACGAACCGGGGTTTCTACCCTGGTTTTTTTTATTCCCCTTGTTGGTGTTATCACCAACAAGCATTACGGAGCAAATCCAACCTTTTGCTGTTGGTGATAACACCAACAGCGGTGAAAAATTCAAAGGCTTCATCTAAAAAGATGACTTCAAAAAACGTAATCATTCACAACACATTTACAAATGTTAAATAATGTTTCGTTATATAGAAACTATTTCGGGATGATTATTGGGTATTTTATCCGACAAAAATCAATTTCGATATGAAATTAACAAGGGGAAAATAACGGACATGAACTGCTTTTTTTCTGTAGGTTTAACAATAGTTGGTGTTGCGCACCGTTTGGGGTCCGTGGTTTGAGGTTTGGAGTTTGGTGTTGGTATACATCTTCAAATCTCCTCATTTTCATATCTCCTCATTTTCACATCTCCAAATTTCCTAATTTCCTAATTGCATCCACACTCAACGGCTTCGGCAGGTGCCCTTTTATAGATGGAGTATTTTTTATTCTTTCAAAATCTTTGGGATTCTCGGAGGCGGAAACCATTTGTATACTGATTTTAGAGAGCAAGTCTGGGCCAAGTTTTTCAATCTCCTCCACTACCATCCAGCCATCCATACCGGGCATATTGATGTCTATAAAAACCAGCCCCCTATTTACATCCGGGTTTGTCAATGCTTCTTTCAATAATCTGATACCCTCATTTCCCGTCTGCGCCACCAAAATATTTTTTGTTACAGCCGACTCCTCCACCATCAGCTTATGGAAAAAGTTGGTGGACTCGTCATCATCAATCAATAAAACGAAATCAACTTGCTGCGACATGCGGTTTCAACTGTTTGTATGTGTTCACAAAAATAGGGAGATATTGCTGATTTAGGAGGTTCAAAAGGTTCAAAAGGTTCAAAAGGTTGAAGAGGTTGAAGAGGTTGAAGAGGTTGAAGAGGTTGAAGAGGTTGAAGAAGTTGTTGAATATGTTACTAATTGCCGAATCGTCGAATTATCGAATTATAAATAGTAACCGGATTAGGTTTGTATATTTACATAGACATAAACAATAAATTAGACCGAAGCATTATGTATTGCTTCAACACTTAATGAAGGAACAAACGTTATAATTACCATCTAACATAAATAATAATGCAGATTTTTCTTGTTGACGACGATGAGATTTTCAACTACCTGAACACAGCCGTCATCAATCATACGGACAAGCATATACAAGTGAAGGCATTCCGATCCGGAGAGGAACTGCTCTCCTACATTTCCGAAAACCGTGAGACCATTGTTTATCCGGATGTCATGTTTGTTGACATTCGTATGCCCAACATCGATGGGTTTGAATTACTGGAAATTCTCGGGAAAGATGAAAGCAAGCCATTTGCCCATACCAAAATATACATGCTCTCCTCCACCCTCGACCACCGCGATCTGGAAAGAGCTAAACAATATGAGATGGTGAAAGATTTCCTAAGCAAACCGCTGACGAAGGAAATGCTGCAGGGGATATTGGTTAGTTAGGCGCTGAGCGCGTTTGGTTGCGCTAAGCGCGTTTGGTTGCGCTAAGCGCGTTTGGGGTTTGGGTTCGCTTCGCGCGTTTGGGGTTTGGGGTTAACCCATATACCAGCGTCAGCTTTTAAACCTTTAAACCAGCAAAGCGATTTAAACCAGCGTCAGCGTTTTAAACCTTTAAACCAGCAAAGCGACTTAAACCTTTAAACCAGCGTAGCGTTTTAAACCAGCCGCAGGCGTTTTAAACCTTTCCACAATTCCCCGGTCTATGTATTCGTTTTTAACTAACTTTAAAAAAAATATTATGAAAATCGTATCATTCAAATCAAGTTTCCTGCTCTCTGCAGCCGCCTTGCTGGCCGTTTCGCTGAGTAGTTGTAAAAAAGACCAATCAAACGATATTACAGAAGAAGATGCCGCCGATGTAATAGCCACTACCATGGCGCGCCCTGTTGGTGGATCGGCTGATGATTTCGGAGAAGCTGTCCGTTTAGCCAAAATCAAAATTTTTATACTCGGAAAAAGATGGCTGGAATGCGGCGAGACAAAAGATTCCACTTTCCAAAGAACATTTACCAACGGTGCCTTCACTGCATCACATACACACAACTGGACTGTAACATTAAACTGCGATGCTGATCAAAAACCAACATCACTGGTCTGGACAGGCAACATTACCGGTTCTTTTGACGGGCCAAAAATGAGCGGCAACAGCACCGGTACCCGTAACTGGACGCTTACCGGATTTAGTCCCGATCCTGCACAACCGCTGATTCTGAATGGAACAGTATCCAGAAATGGAACCCGCACATCAAAAATCAGAAATAAATATACTTTTGAAAGTACGGTTAATCATACATACAACAACGTTAATATCAATAAAACAAACGAAAAAATTGTAGGAGGCACCGGCACCGTTTCCGCCACGCTAAAAATCAGCAATGGCGTTACCAAGACTTACAACGGAACCATCGTCTTCAACGGAGATGACACCGCTACGCTTACGATTAATGGAAGGGTGTTTACGATACAGTTATACTAATTAGCTGCCGAAGGCAGCGTTTGGGTGCGCTACGCGCGTTTGAGGTTTGGAGTTAACCCTTATACCAGCGTCAGCGATTTAAACCCTTAAACCAGCGAAGCGACTTAAACCCCTTAATGTTTGTTCACCGCGGAGAAATAAGAACGCAGAGGTAACGCTGAGATAATTCCTCTGCGAAAACTCTGCGAAAACTCTGCGATCTTTGCGGCTCTGCGGTGAAATAATCAAAAATCAAAACAACTCAGTCTGTCCGCTGCTTTTTTCTTTAAGTTCCCAGTTCATCTCTACCGACTTGGAGAAATCCACTAGCTTGGCGCCTACAGCTTTCCAGCCCATGACCTCCACCAGTTTATCGATTTTAAATTTGGCTTTGCTGACCTGCTGACCTCGACCGGTCTGGACTATCAATAAAGGTTCTTTGGCCGTGGTGACCATCTCCAGGCGATTGTCTTTCCCTTCTTTGATGAAATAAAACTTGGTATGCAAGGTGGTAGTCTCAATTTTGAAACGCTTGACATTGTACTGCAGTTTCTCACTATCTAAATAGATTGCAGAAATGATATTTTCAGCGTCGTACTTTTCTATCAATACTACTTTCTCCGGATCAAAACGCTGCAATAATTCCTGATCGGTGATTTCATAATTGCCATCATTATATATAACAAGTATCCTGTCCTCTGCATCAAACATTCCGAGGTACTCACCCTTCTCCTCTGTATTCAGCCTGCCGAACTTACTGTCAAACCACAATTTCTTGGCACTTAAAGTTGATTTACCTGCATCTTTAAACTTAATTGTTCGGATAGGATATTTGGTCACCTGATTGCCCATGCTGCTTCGGCCCTTGATTTCCATTTCTTCAAAATAAAAATCCAGCTCTTTGATTCGGGCTGAGCAATTCGGACTGAGCATGATTTTCACCACCTCCGCTTCACCATTGGCATTGGCAGAAAAATAATGCACCTTGCTTCGCTCACTGCCTTTGGTCAGGTCATATTCTTTGTCACGCGTAACGCCGGTTACATTGAAACGTTTGGCATAACTCACTCCTGTCTTACCATCCAGATATATCATGTTGTAGGTGGTGCGCTCATCATTCTTCTGAAATATAGCCACATGAAGAATATCCTTTCCGATAAATGCTTTATCCGATACCTTCACTACTTTCATAATACCGCCCTTTGTAAAGGCGATGATATCGTCGAGGTCGCTGCATTCGGTGATGAATTCATCTTTCTTCAATGAAGTACCAATAAATCCATCGGCAAAATTTGCATATAGCTTAATATTGGCAATAGCCACTGATTTCGCCTGAATGGTATCAAACTGTTTGATTTCTGTTTTCCTTTCTCTGCCCTTGCCGTATTTCTTCAGCAGATTTTCATAGTAGGCAACCGTAAAATCAACCAGATTGGCCAGATCATTTTTTACCTGCTTGATTTCCGCCTCCAGTTTTTTGATTTGATCTATGAGGTCATCAATATCCAGTTTATATATTCTTCGTACAGGCTTTTCCGTTAGTTTAAGAATATCCTCCGTAGTAACATCTCTTTTCAGTTGTTTTTTAAAAGGAACAAAGGCTTTGTCAATTGCTGCAATTACTTTCTCCCAGGTTTCATGTTTCTTTTCAAGTTCTTTGTAAATCTTTTCTTCGAAGAATATTTTTTCCAGAGAAGTATAATGCCATTTTTCCTGGAGTTCAGCCAGCTTTATTTCCAGTTCCTGCTTTAAAAGTTCCTTCGTGTTATCCGTGGCAATTTTCAACAAATCGGATACACTTAAAAATTGGGGTTTCTTATCTACAATCACACAGGCATTTGGAGAAATACTGACTTCACAGTCGGTAAAGGCATATAGCGCATCTATGGTTATATCGGGCGAGATACCTGCTGCCAGCTCGATGATGATTTCCACATCTGCCGCAGTGTGGTCCATTACTTTCTTTATTTTTATCTTACCCTGGTCATTCGCTTTTACAATGCTCTCCATCAACTGCGTGGTTGTTACACCAAATGGAACACTTTTAATTACCAGCGTTTTTTTATCCTGCTCTTCAATTGCTGCCCGCACTCTGATTTTACCGCCGCGCTTTCCCTCATTGTAATTTTCTGCATCCATGGTGCCTCCGGTCTGAAAATCAGGCAGTATCTGAAACTTTCTTCCTTTAAGATATTTAATGGAGGCATCTATCAGTTCACAGAAATTATGCGGAAGAATTTTTGTTGCCAAACCCACCGCAATACCTTCCGCCCCTTGTGCCAGCAATAGCGGAAACTTCATAGGTAAAGTAACCGGTTCGTTTTTTCTTCCATCGTAGCTCAACTGCCAGTTGGTAGTCTTGGCATTGAAAGCCACCTCCAGCGCAAACTTGCTCAAGCGGGCTTCAATATACCTGGGAGCGGCAGCATCATCGCCGGTTCTTACATCGCCCCAGTTACCCTGGGTTTCAATCAATAAATCTTTCTGCCCCAGATTTACAATCGCATCGCCAATACTGGCATCACCATGAGGATGGTACTGCATGCTTTGTCCGATGATATTCGCCACTTTATTGAAACGGCCGTCATCCATTTCCTTCATCGCATGAAGGATGCGTCGCTGCACCGGCTTCAATCCGTCTTCCACAGCGGGAACTGCCCTTTCCAAAATCACATAACTGGCATAATCCAGGAACCAGGTTTTATACTGGCCGCTGACACCACTGTCGCTATGCGTATATTCTTCTTTTATTTTTTTAGCCATAATTCAAACTTTATGCTCCTGCGGATTTCCATTTGATTTCAAAATCTTTCATATTCGCCACTTTGCCCTGCACTTCGAAAGAATCTGCTGCAATCAACTCTTTCAATCTCCACAGCAGGTATGCTTCACCGGTAGTATGCTTTGCTTTTGAAAGATAATTATTGATGATCTTAGAACCTTTCTGCCAGTCATTTGTCACATAGCGCTTCAGGTCATTATCGTAAAAAGAATAATCATGCTGCACCAGCTTCTTCCCTCCTTCCAGTATTCTCACTCCTTTTTCTTCCGAACACAATTTGGTCCATTCGTCAGGATCCACTTCAAACTCACTCAAAGTAATTTCTCTGGCCAGTTTTTTTGCCTTCAAAAATTCTTTCGCAGGAATTTCATTCAACCAAACAGGATAAAAAATATTTCCTTTCTCATTGATAAATGGAAGGTTGTTCAAATAAAGTATATGCACCCTCCCCTGAAACTCTTTCATATAATGCAAGAGCCAGTAATAGCCGCTTACATCCACTTTGTTTTGTGCCGCCCAAATCCAGATTACTTCATTCTCGTCGCGACGCATCGTACCGACCAACTCTGCTGCCGATTTATAATCATCAAACTCCTCCGATTCTTTTTTCTTTTCAAAATCGCCTCCGGCCAAAACGCTGTTCCACCATTCCTTGCGTTTATCTATTCCTTCGCCAACGTAAATATTATCAATCGGCCCTACAGAATAATCATCTTTAATTACTACTACCTGCCCCTGCAGCGTTTCATCCAGCTCTATCGCCGATTGCAATACGGCCGCATCTGCGGTGCTGAAAACTATGTGAACCATATTTATACTAATTTATGATATAGGTTGTTTTGAAATTTATTTACTTAATATAGAGTTTGTGGTTTGTTGTTTGTGGTTTGTGGTTATGCTTCGTATGTTTGTGTTTCATCTCTGCGTAAACTTTGCGTCCTCTGCGGCTCTGCGGTAAAAAAACACCAAAGCACAAACCACAAACTACGAACTTGATTCTACCAAATCCACCTCCACCTTCAAATTCTCAATAATAAAATCCTGCCGCTGTGGTGTGTTTTTTCCCATATAATACTCCAGCAAATTTTGGATGTGTTCTCCCTGTTCCATGATTACCGGTTGCAACTTCATATCCACCCCAATGAAGCGCGCAAATTCATCCGGACTGATTTCTCCCAACCCTTTAAAGCGAGTGATTTCAGGTTTAGCTCCCAGCTTTTTCATCGCCGCTTGCTTTTCCGTTTCGTCATAGCAATAAATCGTCTCCTGCTTATTTCTAACCCTGAACAAAGGCGTCTCTAAAATATACACATGGCCATTCTTCACCAGATCGGGAAAAAACTGAAGGAAGAAAGTCATCAGCAACAACCGAATGTGCATACCGTCCACATCCGCATCGGTGGCGATTACAATATTATTGTATCTCAACCCTTCATACCCCTCTTCAATATTCAATGCGTGTTGCAATAAATTAAACTCTTCATTTTCATACACCACTTTTTTGGTAAGCCCGTAACAGTTCAATGGCTTACCTCTCAAACTGAATACGGCTTGTGTATTCACACTTCTTGCCTTGGTGATAGAACCACTGGCACTGTCTCCCTCGGTAATAAAAATGGTACTTTCTTTTTGTTTTTCTACAATGGCCTCTTTGTCTTTTCCTGTAGGCTCATCATTATAGTGAAACTTACAATCCCTCAATTTCTTGTTGTGCAGATTAGCTTTCTTAGCTCTTTCATTGGCCAGTTTTTTTATACCTGCCAGTTCTTTTCTTTCGCGTTCGTTCTGCTCAATGCGTTTTTTCAATGCATCGGCTGCAGAAGGATTGCGGTGGAGATAATTATCGAGTTCCTTCAATAGAAAATCTCCTACAAAATTCTTCATCGTAGGGCCATTCTCATATACCGTATGAGAACCCAGCTTGGTTTTTGTCTGGCTCTCAAATACCGGCTCCTGCACCCTTACTGATACGGCTGCGCAAATACTTCCCCGTATGTCGGCCGCATCATAATCTTTCTTGAAAAAATCGCGCACTGTTTTTACAAAGCCCTCACGAAATGCAGCAAGATGCGTTCCGCCCTGTGTAGTGAATTGTCCGTTTACAAAACTGTAATACTCTTCTCCGTAACCATTTTCATGCGTGATGGCCACTTCGATATCCTCCCCTTTCAGATGGATGATAGGATAACGAATTTCATCCTCGTTTGTCTTGCGCTGCAACAAATCGAGCAGGCCATTTTTACTCACATATTTTTTTCCGTTGAGGTTGAGGATCAGTCCGGCGTTCAGGTAACAATAATTCCAGAACTGATTATCAAGATATTCCTGTACGAAATGAAAGTTTTTGAAAACTGTATCATCCGGAATGAATATCACTTCAGTACCATTCTCCTGTTTGGTAGCTGTTTCCTTATGTTCTTTTATCAATACCCCTTTTTCAAACTCGGCCGTCTTTTCCTTCCCTTCGCGAAATGCAGTTACCTTAAAATAATTACTGAGTGCATTCACGGCTTTGGTACCCACCCCATTCAGCCCCACGCTTTTTTGAAATGCCTTGCTGTCATATTTGGCACCGGTATTGATTTTGCTGACTACATCAACCAGTTTACCCAAAGGAATACCACGACCATAATCTCTGACCGTAATGGTTTTGCCTTCAATTGTAACCTCCACATGCTTACCATAGCCCATCGTATGCTCATCAATACAGTTGTCGATCACCTCCTTTATTAAAACATATACCCCATCATCGGCACTGCTGCCATCACCGAGTTTTCCGATATACATACCAGGCCTTAGACGGATATGCTCCCGCCAGTCGAGACTCTTGATACTGTCTTCGGTGTAATCGAATATTTCTTTTTCAGCCATTCTTAAGGTTTAAAGGTTTAAGGGTTTAACGGTTTAGAGGTTAATTTATATAAACTGATAAACATTGTCAATCTTTACATATAATAAAAAAGGGGAAACATCAGGATTTCCCGTCCGCGAATTTAATTTAATGGCTCGGTAAATAGGCTGATTGACT
Organism: Chitinophagaceae bacterium; assembly: GCA_947458275.1. Taxonomy (GTDB): domain Bacteria; phylum Bacteroidota; class Bacteroidia; order Chitinophagales; family Chitinophagaceae; genus Ferruginibacter. Next base: position 39,625 of record CANGYR010000011.1, on the reverse strand, counting down.
TATCCACAAAGTTGCTTATTATGTGCGTAAATATTTTGAAATCAATTATATAACGGGTTGATATTGAATTGGGGATGAATGAAAAAAGGTAAAACATTACCTTTAACTTTGACGGATTATATCAACATAAAACTATTCACATCAACATAGAAATCAATAAAGAGACCATTGCGCTGAATGCCGAAAAAAAGACAGATGAAAATGATGCTTTCCGGACATTTTTGAAAAACAGGGATCTTGTCACCATTGATGGCCTGGTACACAAAATCAATGCGCGGGTGGAAAAAGAAATTGACTGTACGACATGCGGGGCCTGTTGCAAGAATCTGATGATTCACATTACAGACGAAGAGGCCGACAAAGCGGCAGATTGCATAAATTTGTCATCGGCAAATTTTAAAGAACAATATGTTGAGGTAAGTGCGGGCGGACAAATGATCATGAATACGATTCCCTGTCATTTTCTGGAAAACAAATCCTGCAGCATTTACGCAAACAGATTTTCGGAATGCAGAGATTTTCCTCACTTGCACAAGCCCCATTTTACGCAACGGTTGTTCAGCACACTCATTCACTACAGCATTTGTCCGATTATTTATAATGTTGTGGAAGAACTTAAAATACAAACAGGATTTAAAAAATAAGTAAAGAATATGAACCTCAATTTATCAGGCAAAACGGCCATCGTCTGCGGAAGCACCCAGGGACTGGGATATGCCTCTGCGGTGGAACTCGCATTATTAGGCGCCAATGTGGTGCTCATGGCAAGAAATGAAGAAAAATTAATTGAAGCCGTTGCCACACTCGACAAATCAAATGGGCAACAACACAGTTACCTTAAGGCAGACTTCACAGATAGCAAACAGGTTGAGAATGCCATCAATGAGTATGTGAAAAAAGGCAACATAGCTCACATTCTGGTAAACAACACCGGCGGTCCTGCAGGAGGTTCCATTTTAAATGCCGACACAGATCAGTTTGTAACTGCATTCAACAATCACCTGATATGCAACCATATTTTAACGCAGGCATTGGTTCCCGGAATGAAAGCTGCGGGCTTTGGCAGAATCATCAATATCATCTCCACGTCAGTGAAGCAGCCATTATTGGGATTGGGGGTAAGCAATACCATCAGAGCAGCGGTGGCCAACTGGAGCAAGACGCTGGCTACGGAGCTGGGGCCATATGGCATTACGGTAAATAATGTATTACCCGGGTTCACTCAAACCGTAAGAGCTGATTATGTAATAAAGAAAAAATCGGCCGATACGGGTAAATCGGAAGATGAAGTAATGAAAGAGCTGGTGGCGGAGATCCCGGTAGGACGCATCGGGCAACCGGAAGAATTTGGTGCTGCCGTAGCATTTTTATGCAGTCCGGTAGCAGGATACATCAACGGAATTAATTTGCCGGTTGACGGAGGAAGACTCCTCTGTTTATAAATCTTACTAAAAAAACTTCGGACATCTGATCTGATCATAAGCAGGGTCATCGTGTGCACTTCTTGTCAGACCTTTATACGAAAGTGTCATTTCAAATCCTCCTCTGTATTGTGATGCCGGCACCAGTTTGCTGACATTCACATCGTAGGTAACACCAACGCTCATGTTGTAGTAGTTCAGTTTAACAACAGGAATAACCGCATCATTCAATCTGTAGAAAAGTCCACCGCTGATACTCATCTTTTCACCGTCTTCTCTTTCCTGCAAATCATGCATCACCATCGCGCCGCCTTGTGCCTGGGCAGCTCCCCCCTGCTGGAAAAAATCCGCATACAAAACCATTCTGTTGATTTCATCCATCATGTATGTATAGCCCGCATTGATTACATATTTAGGCAACATCCTAAAATCGTTTTTTTGAAGAAAAGATACTCTTTGTTTAGTGAAATGAAAAAGACCTGCACTGACATAAAAATTGCCTCCGTTTTCTGTTTCAGTACTGAAACACAACCCCACTGCAGGATCAAAGTAATTCAATCTGGAATTGTTGAATGTCTGACGGGTAGGGTTAGACGCATTATATTCCGTACCTACATACTGATCATCAAATCTCAGTTTGGTTGGATCGAAAGACTGCATCACCGGACCGGCCATAAAACCCGCAGAGAGATAAGTACTTTTTTCTGCACTGAGTGATTTATGATAATTGATAACCGGAAGTGCCTGAATTCTACTGAACCTGGAATCGCCCGCCACATCATTTGTAAGCTGTGCACCAATGGTAATAAAATCGCCGTTGGAGAAAACACTTCTTTTATATTCAATACCCAGCGCCATAGTGCGGTAAGGAACGGTAACGCTCTGCCACTGATTTCTATAGGCAGATGTAACCCTGATGTCTCCGGTGAAAATACCTGCGAGTGCAGGATTTCTCAAAATGGGCAAGTCGTAAAACTGCGAGAAATTAATATCCTGTGCCTGAATGCCATTCATGCAGAAAAGCAACAACACAGAAAAAGTCAGTTTTTTAAATAATAGTGTTTTCATAGGTCAGGTTTTGAATTATCAGACAAACGTCTATTTAATTATTTAAGTACGGTAGTATTTCCTTTAAACATGTACACGGTACCGTTATCACAAGTCACTTCTGCTGTGTACACATACACATCCGGATTCACAGGCACTCCCCTCACCATGCCATCCCAGGCATAATTAGGATCGTTGGCCATAAAATTTGTTTTTTCAAATACCAGATTACCCCAGCGATTAAAAATTCTGAATGACTTCACCGTAATACCCGCTCCTCTGATCATCAGCTTATCATTCAATCCATCTCCATCAGGTGTAAACGCATTTGGAAGGAAGAACTGAGCACTTTTGCAGAAAACAGTTACCAACACCGTATCAGCTGTTCTGCAACCGTATATATTTTCTACCGAAAGCGTATAGGTTGTATTGTTCTCTACCCTTGCAGTTGGATTGGGACAATTTGTACAACTCAGACTTCTGTCCTGATTCCAGTTCCATCTGGCAATGGGTCCGTTGGTATAAGTAGGTTGGAAATTTACTGTACTGCCGGTAGCTACACTCAGATTGGGACCGATTTCAACTGTAGGATTGGGTCCAACTGTAACATACACATAAGCAGTGTCGGTAAAACAATTATTCTCATCATACCCAATCACGCGATAAGTTGTACTTGCTGTTGGATTCGCCACCGGCGTTGCGATGTCTGTTGCACTCAATCCTGTTGCAGGCGACCATTCGTATTTAGATGCTTTCATTGCTCTTAACTGAACTGAACCTCCTGAGCAAATTGTATCATCGGGAGAAACAATCATATCAAAGGGCTCGATAACTTTAAGCATAACGGAGTCAATGGCTTTACAACCGTAAGCATTTTTTCCTTCCACAGCATAGGCTGTTTGAGATTGTACTGTTGCAACCGGATTCGGGCACTCCGTACAGCTCAATCCGGCTGAGGGGCTCCAGCTGTATTGAACAGCTCCGGAGGCAGTTATGTTGGTGCTGCTTCCTTTGCAAACTGTTTTATCTGATCCTGCGTTTACGGAAGGCAAAGGATTAACAGATATTCTGAATGTTCTCGAAGCCGAGGGGCAATTGCCGAAATTATTAGCTGTTACCTGAATCACTGCATCCAATGGACCTTCAGCGTTGTTCTTCGCAACGAATGCAGGAATATTTCCTGTACCCGATGCAGGCAGTCCAATCATTGGCCTGGTATTAGTCCACTGATATGTCACTCCGCTGATGGAACCGTTAATAGCAACCGACTCAACCGTACCGCCACTGCAAACAGCTTTATCCTGCATCGGAGCAATGGTCAGGGATGGTGCAACTGTAATCTGCATTTTTCTTTCTTCACTGTTACAGCCGTTAGCCGTTCCCGTTATGGTAATGATTGAAGTCAAAGACTGGCCACCGGAGTTAACTGCAGTAAATGATGGAATATTACCAGTACCACTGTTAGACAATCCGATGACTGGATTTGAATTACTCCATCTAAAAGTAGATCCGGCGATATTTGAACTTAAATTGATGCCGTTGATTCTTTGACTATTACAAACAGTCACATCAGCAGGTTGTGAAATAACCGGAGATGGATTTACCACAATATTGAATCTTTTTGCATCACCTATACATCCATTCAACTTAGGTGTAACGCTGATGTTGGCCAACAATACTGTAGCTGAATTATTCAAAGCTTTAAATGAAGGTATATTACCTGTCCCGGCAGCTGCCAATCCTATTGAAGACTGATCATTTGTCCAGTCATATACTACACTGTTTGTTCCAGAAGTAAACTGAATAACATTAGTATTGGCTCCATTGCAGACAGTCTGATTCGATACTGCTGAAACAACAGGAACTGGGTTCACTGCTATTCTATAGCTTACCGGAGCACCGGCACAACCGTATGAAGAAGGTGTGACAGTTACAATCGCGTTAACTACTTTATCAGTACTATTGACTGTAGTAAAAGAAGGAATGATATCTTTTCCGCTTGCAGGCAATCCAATGGCTGGTGTATTATTCACCCAGTTGAAAGTCCCGGAAGGTAATCTGTTTGCACCACCTGTCAAATCAATTGCGGGAAGAATTTCTTTACTGCATGAGGCCTGATCATTCAACCGGATAGCATCAGGCAAAGGATTTACAGTGATAACAAATTTCATATCAGCTCCTCCACATCCATTTAGTGTAGGAGTAACTGTTATATTTGATACAGCCGGCTGATTGGAAGTATTTGTCGCAGTAAATGCAGCAATATTTCCTGTTCCACTAGAAGCAAGACCTGTTGCTATCTGATCATTTGTCCAGGAATAAGTTGCACCTAATGTGTTTCCTCCAAAGGAAATTGCATTGATATTACTGCCACTGCAAACAGACTGATCAGGTACTGATGTTACTGATGGAGTTGGCTTAACTGAAATTTTGTAGGTGATCGGCGCATTGGAACAGCCATATGCAGATGCTGTTACTTTAATGTCAGCATTAACTGAATTGTTTGTATTGTTAACCGCAGTGAATGATGGAATATTTCCTGTGCCACTTGCTGACAAACCAATAGATGAAAGTGTATTTGTCCAGTTGATTACTGTTGAAGGAATCCTGTTTAAAGTCAAAGTCATATCAACTGCCGGGATAACTGCTCCATTACATACAACGATATCATTCAACCGGATAGCATCAGGCAAAGGATTTACAGTGATAGCAAATTTCATATCAGCCCCTGCACAACCATTTAGTGTAGGAGTAACTGTTATATTTGATACTGCCGGCTGATTGGAAATGTTTGTCGCAGTAAATGCAGCAATATTACCTGTTCCGCTTGCGGCAAGACCTGTTGCTATCTGATCATTTGACCAGGAATAAATTGCACCTGTTGTGTTTCCTCCAAAGGCAATTGCATTGATATTACTGCCACTGCAAACAGACTGATCAGGTACTGATATTACTGATGGAGTTGGCTTAACAGAGATATTGAAATTCACCGGAGCGCCGGCACAACCATTTCTTGTTGGAGTTACAGTAATATTCGCAATTAATAAAACATTTGAAACATTTGCTGCGACAAAAGAAGCAATATTTCCTGAACCGGAAGCCGTCAGTCCTATTGAAGTTGTATTGTTACTCCAGTTGTAAGTGATATCATTGGCATTACCAGAAAAAACAATTGGGGTTGTATTATCCTTATTACATAAAGTCTGATCAGTTGGCTTATTGATTACAGGTAATGGTTTTACATTAATACTCAACTCCTGAGTGGGTGCGCTACATCCATTGGCAGATGCAGAAATTTTCACATTAGCAGCCATAACATTGCTGCTCTGATTTGTTGTTGTGAATGATGGAATATTGCCATTTCCCGATGCAGGCAAACCAACAGATGTATTATCATTCTGCCAGGAGAAAACTGTATTGGCGATATTGCTTGTCAGATTGATTTGATTCGTTTTCTGACCGGCACAAACTTCCTGATTTCCGGTAGTTGCAAATTGAGGAATTGCGTTAATAGTAATCGCATGATTTGCCGTATCAGCACAACCATAGATTGTATTTACAATTGACCGAACTGTATAATTGCCTGACTGATTAAAAATATTACTGAACTGCGAACCAATTCCTGATTTGCCATCGGAGGAAATCCACAACACAGAAGCGATGCTGTCAGCCGATTGAATGGTTGAAGTAAAGTTGACTGCTGATTTTTCGCATGATTGAGCAGTTGCATTGATAGAGATATTAGGTATAGTCAACAAGCGTATTGCTACAGGATAAATTACCGTATCACTACAACCGTATTTTCCGACTGCGATTAACCTAACCGAATAGTTGCCTGTACTTGTATATACATGATTAACCGAAGCACCGGCTGCACCTGTTTGATCTCCAAAATCCCAAGTATAACCTGTTATGCCGAAATTAGAATAAGAACTGTCTTTAAATAAAACAGAAGTTGCTGTACAATTAGCAGATACAAATGAATTAAATTCTGCATTCACTTTTTCAATCCTGATGGTATCAGGCAACGGAGGATTCAATTCACATCCACCTTTTATATACACTTTTACTGAAGGAACAAAAGTACCGGCAGTATTATAGGAATAATTCGTAACCAACTGACTGGTAGTGATGATATTACCATCGCCAAAATTCCATACCAAACTATCAACATTATTTCCAATCGCTTCAAAATTCACTGTTTGATTATTGCAAAAATTTCCTGCAGCATAATTCACCGCTACCGTTGGTGAGGTAATCCTTATTGTATCAATTACTTTTCCTATGCAGCCACTCGGTAGTGTAACCGTTAGCGTTACTACATAAGTTCCTGCAGATAAAAAGGTATGATTTACTGTATCGCCGGTTGCAGTGGTGCCGTCACCAAATTCCCATACTGCTGATACGGAGGGGGTATTATTGTTGTAAAAACTGATGTTGCGTGGAGCGCAAACAACATTTTTTTCCGACACTTTAAATGAAGGAGTAAAACTTCCGTAAATCCTAACTGGCATAGTGTCGGTACAGCCATAATTGTTATAAGGAATCATTTCTACCCAGATGGTTGAATTGGCGGGTGGGCCGGGATTCAATACCGCATGCTGACCTTGAGCCAACAAGCGAGTGAAATCTTTATTCCACCATTTGTAAATCTCAAATCCAGGAGGAGCATCAAGGATGGTTTCGTTGGGATAGTTACAATCATATTGCATTTGAACTGCTTCTCCGCAAATAGACTGAACATCCACATAAGCATACCCCCAATGTCCTCTACGCACACAGTCTGCTGTAGTAAACTCAAGAACCATAGTTTTGCCTGCAAAAGCCCTCATGCTAATAAATACGCTTGACCACGGTTTATAAATTACTGAACTGTCTACCTTTGATAGCGCGAAACCAGGAAGATTTGAGGTTGAGATATATTCAAATGAAGCACAGTCAACATATTTATTGGCGGCAGAGTCAAACAAACGCGCCACAAATCTTGGTTGCGACCACGCAGTATGACCGGGATCCTGAAACACCACAGCATAATCATATTTAATGGAAAAATTGCTGTCGTTCAATGGAACGCGGATAGTGTATCTTATTCTCTCCGCCTGTGCGCCTATATTGGTATTACCCAGCTTAACGGCAAAATTACTGCCATCGGGAGGGTTAATTGGAAACAATCCAAATGGATCAATAACAGAAGGATTTGATCTGGAGATTATTCTATGACGATTGGCAAGAGGTGCGGACGGATTTACTTTAACTATATTGGTTGTTCCTATTGTATCGACAGATCCTACAAAGCATCTCCATCCGGTAAAGTTTCCATTTTCAAAATCAAGATTGTTAGGACATGAACCGATTGCGTTGTTGGTTGGGTTATTTGCAATTCTTTGAGAAAGTTTTTTAGGCGCAGATTCACTACCTGAGAATGTGATCGTCCCATTTTCAAACATCACTCCTTTTCTGCCTGACTTTTCTATCTGAGCAGTTCCATTCTTAAATCCATAACAGACATCTATATCCGGTGTATTGATAATTTTACCGGCTTGGTCAATTATCATCCATTTTTTGTTTGAGAATACCGCAGTCACGTCTGATTTAAAATCATATGCTATCTCAAATTGAAAAGGAATAACATTTATACCCTGCTCATTGATAAAACCCCACTGTCCGTTTTTTTCTACTGCTGCCAGATGATGGGAAAAATTTCTTGCTCCGTCAAATTCAACTTTCGCAATCAGATTTCCAGATGTATTGATCAAAGAAAATTTATCAGATTTCAACACTCTTGCAAATCCGTTGACATAATTTTCAACCTCATCCCAAATGTCAACAGCTGCTTTATTATATTTTGACTGAAAGCTTCCGGAATTATTTTTCGAATTTGAGTTGACAGCACCAATCCTTTGCGCGTTGGAGTATAAACTCAACAATAAAATGAAGAAGGATAGAGGTTTTTTCATTGGTTTCATCGGATTTCGGCCAGCAAACAAAAACCTATTAATAGGATATTAATAAAACGCTAAAAAAGTAGGAATAGTATGCCTAAATGAAAGCAGGGTAGTTTTGACTGTGCCTATAATAAAATTACCATTCTGGCCAATCTGTATAAAACTATTTATCTATGCGTAATAGCATTGAAAGCAAATACTATGGAGAGTATTAAATTTATTCATTCGTAAAACGTAGTTTTCAATCTACGTATTGTGTGAAAGATTTTTTTTAAAAAAAAGGCCTGAATGAATCAGGCCCGGAAAATTTTATTGAAAAGATGTTAATCAGAGATTATCTACTTTCGCTTCAATCACATCCTGAACGGATTTGGTAACTTTAGAAAGTATATCATAACCTGTTTGAGATTCAATATCATCTACAGAAGTTCTGAAAGAACGCCACTCGGGATTAGTGGGATTAACTGGATTCACATTAGGCATAATTACGCTGATTACCCTAGTGTTGTTTTTTACCCTTTTCAGATCATCTCCCCCATCAGTAAGCACTACAATTACTTTCCATAAATTGGCAGGAACTGTAACTTTTCCGTTATCAATGGTAGTAGCAGCGCCATTGTCTCCCGTTCCTCCCTCGCCATAGGCACCTGAAATTATATAAAGTTCATTGCCACCCTGTACAAGATTTCTGCAGTAAGTTTCAAGGGCAGCCCAGGGACCCTGATTATTTTTGGGTGCCTGAGGAATAATATTAGTCATCAAAAATGTAGCAGAATTGGCTTCAAGTGAAGATGTGCGGTCGGAAGACGGACAAATATGTCCCCTGTCAAAACCCGAAGCACTGTAACTGAAACTTTCTACCTTATACCAGCCATCGGGTACCGCCTGATTGGCCCTGAAATCATTTTGTCTGGCGAAAGATCCAAAATCAGAATACACCACATGCCAGCTCACCCAATTGGCGATACCACGGTCTCTATTATATGAAACGGAATAATATCCTTCCTTCATCAAATAATTTCCGAAATCAGCCTGATTATCAGTTGCACTGCTTGGATTCCCCATCAGCAAAGTACTGTCTGTAGCTTCAGTTGGAGGTGCAACAGGCGGCACAACAATTGGTGGCGGAGGTGCAGGAGTAGTTTCTATATAATCTTTCTTGCAGGAAGAGAAAATAATCAGTGCGAAAATGCAGGTTAGGTAAAGTGAATTTTTCATAATTATTGCAATTCTTAATTTGAGGTAATTGTTAAAAATACGACATTCTTTTTATTTCCCGAAGCAAAAATAAAAATTGACAAACCGGGGCATTATAACAATTATTTATAATTGATTGAATTGTTGAAAAAGGTTTTTTTGATAAATTCGGATGTCATTAAATCAAACAATACTTTAGAATGAAAAAAATAATCAAGCATGATTTTCAAATGAAAAAACTAATCGTTGTTAGTGTTTTGTTTTTATTAAAAACTTCCTCATTATTTTCTCAAAATATAACCGGTACCTGGGAAGGTATTATGGCCGATGAATTTTTGCGCATTAGTATCATACAGGATGGAAAAGATTTATGCGGCTATACATCAGATGTAGTTATGAACGACAGAAGCAGCAAGTGTAAAGTATATTTCAAAGGCCTGTACAATAAAAGAAATAAAACCTGGATCATCACCGGAACTTCATTTATTGAAAACTCCGGCAACCATGTCTTGATGACATTAAAGCTCTGGAAATCCGAAACGGGTAATGCCAATGTTCTAAGAGGTGGCGTAACTACTGAATTGTTTATGGAAGAACCCCGCAACATCGTTTACAGTAATTTATTTACAGTCAGAAAAGTTTCAAATGAACCATTGGAGTTATCCGGAAACAGACCAACTTGTTTCGAGATGCCTAAAAAACAAAAACCTCCTGTTGTAAAGACTCCGGAGAAAAAAGACACTGACAAAAAGGAAAAAAAGAAAAAAAATACAGAAAAAGAATCACCGGATAAAAACAATGAGACAGATAAAAAACCTGATGACGTTATTACTCCCCCTGTGGTGAAAGAGGATAATCCGAATAATGAGGAGGAGCTGACGAACAAAATGAAGGAACGGAAAAAAAATGAAATCAGCAGACTTGAAATCAATGAACCTGAAATTGAATTAACTGTATACGACAATGGAATTGTTGACAATGATACTGTGAGCATATTCTACAACGGAAGATTAATCAAAAGCAAACAAAGACTTTCAGAGGAGCCGCTAAAAATAAAATTGAAACTGGATGAAAATACAAGTCGGCATGAAATCACCATGTTTGCCGAAAATCTTGGTTCCATTCCGCCCAATACGGCCATCATCATTGTAAATGCAGGATCTAAAAGATACGAGCTCCGCTCTAGTGCCAGCCTGGAAGAAAATGCGGTATTGTATCTGGAATATAAACCATGAGGAAACGTTTGGGGTTTGGGGTTTTCCCCGTTGTTGGTGTTATCACCAACAACTATCGAGGCGTTATCACCAACAATCAACGTGAATTTTATCACTCCACCGTTGTTGGTGTTATCACCAACAACTATCGAGGCGTTATCACCAATAATCAACCTGAATTTTATCATTCCACCATTCCCCCGTTGTTGGTGTTATCACCAACAACTATCGAGGCGTTATCACCAACAATCAACGTGAATTTTATCACTCCACCGTTGTTGGTGTTATCACAAACAACTATCGAGGCGTTATCTCCAACAAGCATCGAGAATTTTATCACTCCACCATTGTTGGTGTTATCACCAACAACCAACGTGAATTTTATCCCTATAATAATGTTTATTCATCAATGAGTATTTTAAAATTATTATTCCTTTTGCATAAACAAACAAAATGGAAAAATATGCAATACATTGGCCTCAATTTTTTACAGCAACAATACTAAACTGGAATCCAATTCTGTTTTGTGATACCAACAAGAATATAATCGTACAAAGCCTTAAATACTTAGTTGAAAAAAGAAAAATTGATTTATTCAGTTTTGTCATAATGAACAATCACATTCACTTAATTTGGCAAATTTTACCTCCTTATAATCCTCATAAAATTCAACATAGTTTCATGAAGTTTACTGCTCAACAGATAAAATTTAATTTATTAAAAAGCAATAACAACATGTTGAGTGAATTAAAAGTAGATGCGAAAGATAGAAAGTATCAGATTTGGGAACGAAATCCTTTATCTGTTGATCTAATAAATGAAAAAAGATTCATACAAAAAATGAGCTATATTCACTTCAACCCCGTGAAAGCTAAAATGTGTAGCTTCCCTGAAGAATATCATTACTCATCTGCTAAATTTTATGAAAGAGGGATAGACGATTTTAATCTGCTAAAGAGTTATTACTAAAGCTTTTTCTCCCTCCGTTGTTGGCATTATCAACATCAACAATACTATAGAAAAATAACTGAATCACTTTTCTCGTTGGTGATAACACCAACAAGGGGGAATCTGCTAAAGAGTTATTACTGAATAATTTTTCGCTCCGTTTTTACTGTTATCACCAACAACAATACTATAGAAAAATTACTGAACCCCTTTTCTCGTTGGTGATAACACCAACAAGGGGTAAACACCAACAAGGGAGCACATCCAAAGACAGATGCTTTCTCCTCTCCTTTGGAGAGGGGTCGGGGGTGAGGTCATTTTGACAACCCTTCCCAAACAGATTTACAGAAATTTTCCAGACCGGGATCGCGGGCGCCCATCAGCAGCAGAACGCAATTGTCGGTTAAATGAGGCCTGATTGCTTCAAGAAGATGGCCCCTGTTTTCAACAAAAAAAGCACTCTTGCCATTGGCTTTGATTTCACTGATAAGATCGGCAGATGAAATGTCTTTTACTGCAGTCCCACCGGCATAAAATATTTCACTCATCCAAATTTCATCCTGAGGGCGAAGCGATTTGCAGAATTCATGAACGAAATCATTTTTCAAAAATCTCGTGGGTCCGTAACCGTGAGGCTGAAACCAGGCAATTACTTTGGGAGCTATATACTGACAAGCCTCTATAGACGCAGCGCATTTAACAGGATTATGGGCATAGTCATCAATCACATAAACACCATTCTTCACACCAAGCAGTTGATGTCTTCTATAAATACCCTCATATTCAGCCAAAGCAGATGATGCTATTTCGTGACTGATACCAAGCTGAATCGCTACCGACACGGCGGCAAGTGCATTCTCCATATTGTGCCTGCCGACTGTATTGAGCGTATATGGATAATCATTGATGGTGAAAGAAATCTCCATGCCCTGCTGATGAAAATTTCCGGCATTGAATCCAGCACTAATTTCTGAATTGGAAGAAAAATCATATTGCAAGTCTGCAGAAAGTTGCTTCGCAAGTGCATTGCATTGATTGACTATAAAAATATCTTTTGTGTTTTTTTTGAAGACAGAAAAAATTTCCATCAATTCATCCATCTCCTGATGGTCTTTGTCGACATTCAGCAGCAAGCCTATTTCAGGTGTGTACTGAACAATAGAACCATCACTCTCATCGGCTTCAATGATTAGCCAATCACCACTTCCCACTTTTGCATTGCCGATTTTATTTTCTCTGATGATGCTTACCAAACCGGCACCACTTATAATGCTTGGTGACATGCCGGCTTTTTCCATGATGTCGAAAAGCATGGCACTGGTAGTACTCTTTCCTGATGTACCCCCTACTGCAATCGTCTTCTTGCTTCTCGCAATCATCGCCAGCAGCTCGCTTCTTTTTAAAATGGGAATGGATAATGATTTTGCTTTTTGAACTTCATAGACGGTATCTTCTATGGCAGTAGATACAACTACCAGCGAGGTTTCCGGCGTAATGCCTGTACCATCCTGTTCAAAACATTGCACACCGGCCGCTTCAAGCTTCTCCCTTGTGTCATTGTACTTACCGGGCAAAAAATACCTATCGCTTCCACTGACAGACTTGCCGATGCCGCTCAAATACTGGGCTATAGCGCTCATACCCGTACCGGCTACACCAATAAAAAATATTCTCTGAAAATCAGCGATGGAATTTGTCATGTAAATTATTTTCCTCCAAATACTTTTTTAAGAAGACCCGTTACCTGAGCGGCAGGGTCTTTGCGAATTTTTTGTTCCTCCTGTCCTATTGAATAAAAGATTCCGTCCATTGTTTTGGATGATACATAATTTACTAAATCAGTATCAACTCTTTTCGGAGATAATCTGTTGTATGCTGTAAATACTTGTTTCCAATAATTGGTAACATCGTATTTCTTAAGAGAACCTTCAATAACCGGGCGCATTTTTTCGGATAACTGAGCGCTTGTATTTTGTTTCAAATAATCAGTTGCGGCGTAATCTCCTCCTCTCAAGATTTTCAAACCATCGGAGATTGTCATTCCCTTTATGGCACCAATAAAAATATCTCCAACGCCTGAAGCTGCATCTTCCGCTGCGCGGTTCATAGAAAGTACCGCCTTATCTACCAAACTACCCATTCCAAATCCTCTCAGTGTTTTTTCAACATCTTTTGCCTCCTGAGGCATTAAAATTTTCAGTGCAGCATCTTTAAAAAAGCCATCCATACTTCCCAGCTTTTTGGTGCTGGCAGTTGAACCCAATGAAAGTGCTTCTTTCAGCCCTCCGATTATTTCATCGTTTGACAAGCCAGCACCCTTGTTGCCGGCTATTACCTGAATCACATCGGTAGCTTTTTTATTCCCCTGTTGTGTGCCGGCACCGGAATTTACAACTTTATTTACTTTATTCAAGATTGTCTGAGCTTCAGTTGTTGTAAATAAAAAAAATACTGATAAGAGACAAAGGCTTAAAAATCGATTGAGCATTGTATCAAATTAAAAAGTAAAAAGTTAAACGTATTTATGAATGCAGTATAACCTTTTCCATCACATCACCGGCTTTTATGGCGTCTATCACTTCTACCCCTTCCGTTACCTTACCGAAACAGGTATGCATGCCATCTAGATGAGCCGTGTTGTTGCGACTGTGGCAAATGAAAAATTGTGAACCTCCTGTGTTTGGTCCGCGGTGAGCCATGGAAAAAACACCTCTGTCGTGATACTGCTTCGCCGCTTTGGTTTCGCAGGGAATAGAATAACCCGGGCCACCTGTGCCCGATCCGTTGGGACAGCCACCCTGTATCACAAAATCCTGAATCACCCGATGAAAAGTGATGCCATCATAATACCCTTTGCTGATTAGTTTTTTAAAATTATCTACCGTAATAGGTGTGGCATCATCATACAATTCAAATTTGATGATACCTTTTGATGTATGTATTTCCCCTGTAGAAAGTTTTACCTCGTTCATATTTTTTTAATTTATTTAGTATGCGAATTTAAATGAAATTATAACATTTTATCCAACGATTGACTTAATCATTTTGCTAAATATTTAATTCTTTGGATCAGGAATGAATAAAAAAAAACTGCCGCCTGAAAATAAGGCGGCAGTTTTTTTTATTAAAATTAGTATTAGTGATTTCTAACGCTCAACTCTGTTCTTCTGTTAACAGCTCTTCCTGCAGCTGTTTTGTTATCACCAATTGGTTTATCCTGGCCATAACCCGAAGAAGTAAGACGGCTTTCAGCAATGCCTTTGCTAATCAGATATTTTTTAACTTCGTTTGCACGATTTTGAGAAAGCGATTTATTTGCATCAGCTTTACCTGTATTATCAGTATGTCCATCGATACTAATCAATAACTTATCGTCTTTTTTCAGGAGTTCTGCAACAACATCAAGCGCCTTGTATGAAGAAGCGAGCAACTTGTAACTTCCGGAAGCGTACTGAATGTTTTTAGCACTGAAGTTAATTTTTTCAATTACAGCTTTATCAATTTCAGGACATCCGTCATTTGCAACTGTTCCTGCTACATCTGGACATTTATCCAATTCATCATTTACACCATCTTTATCTCTATCAGGAATTGGGCATCCTTGATAACGAGCCAGTCCTTTTTCATTTGGACATTTATCTTGCTCATCATTAATTGCGTCTCCATCTGTATCTGGAATTGGGCATCCGGAATATTTGGCAATACCGGCCACTTTAGGACATTTATCATCTCCATCTGCGATTCCGTCTCCATCTGAATCAGGACAACCTGCGAGTGAAGCCAATCCTTTAACATCCGGACATTTATCATTTGCATCAGGAACACCGTCGCCATCACGATCCAGAACAACTGGTGGTGGTGGTGGAGGCACTACTTTCGGTGTTTCTTTGCCCATTTTTTGAGCTATACCAAGAGAATAAAAGAGATTGTCTTTCATTACAGATTTGGTCAAGGTAAAACGATATTGAGCTTGCAACATTAAATAAGTTGTGTTGCTGAAATTAGCTTGTATTCCTAGACCGGCAGGTGTGTAAAAACCCCATTTATTACCATAAAGACCTGCACCCAAACCTGCAGTAAGAAATGGATTAATTAAAGCATCATCTTTGAAAGCTTTGAAATTCAGTGAAGGCTCAATTTCTAAACCTAATTGATTGAAGTCTGAAGAATATGTCCCTCTGTCAATTCCTGAATAATCATGAAACAGCACAGTACCTTTAGTGGAGAAATCAATCAAAGGTGTGATCAATTTCCAATAAGAAAGAGAAAATCCAAGATCAAGATCCTTAAATTTCGAAAAATACTTTGGACCTCCATTATTTCTCCAGTCTTGAGGAGATTTAACGTCCAATGCGTTAAAATGCACTCCAAACAAACTTCTTTTAGATAAGGAGTTTTTGTTCTTTTGAGCAAAGGCCCCAAAAGCCATTGTCAATAAAAAAAGTGAACAAATAAATTTTTGTTTCATAAACACTGATTTTGGTTTTAAGATTTTTCTCGTAAGCAAGAGAAAATGTTAACAATTTCTTATCATACAAATATATACTCAATTCAGATACAAATCAAAAGCAATTTTGATGACTTAAATATGATACAATAATATGATAATTAACAGCTTGTAAATCTAAAACAGGATAAAAATCATAGGAAAATCGAAAAAAATATTATATTTGCGCTTCTAAAATGTCAAGGTCCGGTAGCTCAGCTGGATAGAGCATCAGCCTTCTAAGCTGAGGGTCATTGGTTCGAATCCAATCCGGATCACAAGAAAGTCCTGCTAATGTAGCGGGACTTTTTATTTAGGTTTAACAGTGTAGATGGTTTAGTGGGTTTGTATAAAAAAGAAAAACCGCCCCAATCAGGGCGGTTTGATATATAATTTTATAAGGAATTAATTAAGGACAAACAAATGCGGGAGTTGAACTGTTTCTTGGCGCAGGAAGCGCTAAAGTAAAGTCTGCCAAGTTATTGCCTGTATCTGAACATCCGTTATTGTTTCTAAATATGGCAGTTATGGCACTGGGCGAAAGAGTTGGACCGGTACCCTCAAAACAGTTTGTGGTACTGCCATATCCTACAAAATCCAATATATTGGTTGATGGACAAGAACCTGTCAGTCCTGTCGTTACATTCACCAACGCAACTTTTCCACCTGCTGCGGCCATTGAAATATTGAACGATGCATCAGGAGTTGGTAAAGGCAATCCTGTAGCTCCGGTAGCTCCCATCTGAATCAAAAAATAACCTCCGGGAGGGATAGAGGCTGTTGTTGATAACGCACCAAGATTCCATGAAGTCCCTGTTGTACTTGCATATTGTATAGACAAACCGGATAGACTTTGTGTCGTTGTAGATTTATTGAACAATTCTACGTAATCTACATTGTATGTAGCGCCGGCATTACTACCCCCTCCATATACCTGGCTGATTACTATAGCTGAAGTGACAGGAGGAGTCGGAGGTTCAGTAGCAGTAACCAGGCCAACCCCCTTCCAGATAGTTCCGTCGTATACCTGCATTTCACCCTTTGTACCACAGTCAGTACACCATATAATTAAGCCTGCAGATGGATTTGTTATTGAACCTCTCTGTGCAAAGGTCATCCTTGGAGGTAAAAATCCTTTGGAGGTTGAACTTACATCCAATTGCGCTGAAGCATCGGGAGTTGGGGTGCCAATACCTACCTGGGCTTGTGTTTTTATGCTTAATAAAAACATTAAAGCAATTAAAGCTTTTTTCATTGATTATAGTTTTATTTAGAAATATTTAAGGAAAATACATTTTTAAAAAAGAATAAAATTAAGGTTTTTTTCAATAAAAATTCTTTAACTAAAAAAAGCTACCCTTTTCATTGAGGCTTTAACTGTTATGGAATAAATTGACTTAAGAAATTTTATCTTTGAATAAATAATATTCATACAAAAGTAAATATGAATGTACAGATTCATCCCTCTTGGAAAGCCATTTTAAAAGATTGTTTTAATAAGCAGTACTTTAATCAGATAATAACTTTTCTGAAAACAGAAAAAAAATTAGGCAAGGCTATTTATCCCCAGGGTTCATTAATTTTTAATGCATTTAATACTACACCCTTTGATAAAGTATCTGTTGTGATACTGGGCCAAGACCCATATCATGGTCCGAATCAGGCACATGGATTGAGCTTCTCTGTTCAAACGGGCATAAAGCTGCCGCCTTCATTAAAAAATATATTTAAAGAAATAGAAGCAGATATTGGCATCAAAATGCCTAAAGATAATGGCAATCTTACCAAATGGGCAGAGCAGGGCGTATTATTATTAAATGCTTCTCTTACAGTGAGAGCCGGCGAACCGATGAGCCATTCCAAATTTGGCTGGGCTGATTTTACCGATGCAGTCATTGAAAAAATATCAGATGAAAAAGAAAATGTTGTTTTTATTTTATGGGGCAAATTTGCACAGGAGAAAATAACACTGATAGATGCCACCAAACATTTTATTCTGAAAGCAGCACACCCCTCTCCTTTTTCGGCAGACAAAGGATTTTTTGATTGCAAACATTTTTCAAGAACCAATGAACTTCTCATGAAATGCGGAAAAAATCCAATTGACTGGAAACTACCGGAAGCGGAATCATAAATCACAGAAGAACCAAAGAGAAACAAAAATGAATTTATTCAAAAACATTTTCGCAAGAATATGGGCAGTATGGGGATTATTAACTTTCCTGATTACTTTCTTCATCATCATTCTTCCATCTATGCTGTCTCATCTTTTTAATGATAAAAAAAAGGGACAAGACTATTTTATTGCCGTATCAAAAGTATGGATGCGCATATGGTTGTTTTTAATCGGATGTCCTTTGAAAATATCAGGTCTTTCTAATTTCAGTAAAGATGAAACGTACATTGTTGTGTTCAATCACAATACTATGCTGGATATCCCGCTCTCCTGCCCTTTTGTGCCAGGCGCTAACAAAACCATTGCCAAATCATCATTTGCGAAAATTCCTGTATTCGGCTGGTTTTATAAAAAAGGGGCCATTCTGGTAGACAGAAAAAATGAAAGCAGCAGAAGAAAAAGTTTTGACTTAATGAAAAAAGTTTTACTAACAGGCATGCATATGTGCATTTACCCTGAGGGCACACGAAACCGAACCGATTTGCCATTGAAAAAATTCTATGACGGCGCTTTCAAACTTTCCAAAGAAACCGGCAATCGCATCATCCCCTGTATTTTAAAAGGCACGAAAGAAGCAATGCCGATCCATAGCTCCTTTTATCTCTATCCAACAAAATTGAGCATGACATTCCTGCCTCCTGTATCACCGGATGGGCTGTCTGTAAAGGAATTGAATGAGAAGGTATTTGAGTTGATGATGGAGGGTTTAACGGTTTAAAGGTTTTCCCCGCTGTTGGTGTTATCACCAACAGCTATTCAGATGAGTGTTTCAAGACAAACTTATTAGTAAAACTTGTTGGTGATAACACCAACAAGGGTAAATGGTTTAACGGTTACATTCTTGAAATCAAACCAAAAACCCCAAACGCGCGGAGCGCAATCCAAACCCCAAACGATTATTAATACTAAAGATCAAAGAAATAGCGCGTACGATTCACCTTAATATCTCTCAGCATATTTGACTTAGGACTAATATTGATCGTAAAGAACTTATATCTTCCCACAGGTGAAACCACAATAGACATCTGCCAGCAATGTAAATCGCGTGACATATTCAAAGTCAGAACACCCAGCTGTTTCTGGGTAACATTATAAGAACCCGTCATTCCCACTTTCCATTTAGGAGAAAGATTTAGTGATCCATTGAAATTAATATCCTGATTGAAATTATTTATAAATTTTCCGGGGTTGGCAAAATCGGGAATCCTGGCAAAACGCAAAGAATAAGCAAAGTTCAAATCCCATGGTATAGAAAAATCCGCAAATTCACCGGGATTATTAGACATATAAGCTGCTTCCTGCTGATACTCATCCATAGGCATCCCATTGGGATTTCTGTTATTCCCGTTTGTATTGGCGTTATTGTTTGTCTGCTGCTTAGGATTGCCTCCGGAGAATCTGCTTTGAAGAGATATGCCACCTCCGGTAAGGTTTCCGAGAGACAAGGGCTTTTTCATCCACACCAGCTCATTGATTCTTCTGCCCTGCGCATTTGTCTGATATGGATCAAATTGAGCATTTGCGGTAATATTTATCTTATCAAACAAATTGGTTCTGGCAGCTAGCGTTAATGGACTGAAACGAAATGAATCGGCTAAAAAATTATAACTGCCGTTGATGCTCAATCCGTCTATTAAAGATATTTTCTTCGTGGATGCGTCACCGGTATCTTTTGCATTTTTCACTTTCATCTGCACGATATTATCCAGACCAAAACTCAAACCACCGAATCTCCCTTCATTAAAAGAACCGAATATACTTCTCTCATAAAAATTAAAACGTCCTTTTGTACCCTGCGCATCCGTTTGTGTTGAGTAAAAATTTTTCCTGTTCATATCCGGTCTGTAGTTGGCCGAAATACTAGGCCTGATCTCATGGCGTATCGCCTGCACTTTACTGTTTTTACCAAAACCAAACATACCAAACACCCTCGTCGTCATTCCAACACCAAAACTCATTTCCCTGGCGGTATAAAATCCATTTTTGATGGTAGTGTCTATTTTATTAGTCACGCCATTCCAGCTGCGAATGAATTTTTCCTGATACCATTTTTCCTGATAACTCATGGAAGGCGAAATCTGGAAAGAACCCAGTGCAGGCAGCGAAAGTGTTATAGGTACATTGTGTGAAGCCCCCCATTTGAAATTGTCGGCCAGTTGCTGTGTGATATTGGCGGAAGTGTCATAAAAGGTAGACAAACTCCTTGTATTGGTATTGAGCGCAATCCCAATATTTTCGTACCATTTGGTATTCCCTACCACTTCTTTTCTTCTGAAAGGATATTGTGTATTTACATTGAATGAGATGTCGGGCAGATTGATATTAATCTGACGCAGCGTGGTGTTCTGATTGTGATTGGCGCTGATAGCCAGATTGAAAGGCTTGTCCTTCCAAACTTTTGAATAAGCAATGGAAGAGTTGAGCTGGTTGGTAAAATTTCTGTCTGGGCTGTTGGGAACCAGGGCATTAAACTTGCTACTCCCTGCATTTACGTTGGCATTAAAAGTTACGCCCGGCCTGGATTTAGTATCTGCGCTGTGCGACCATCTGATGTTATATGTTTGCGTAGAGGAATAATCCGGATCTCCTTTAAAGCCGTTTTTAAATTTTTGCACATCTAATGAAAAACTTCCCTGATATCTGTATTTTTTAAAATAACGTGGACTTACATTCGCCATCCATCCGCCATAAGAATATAGTGTACCTCTCAATACCACATCCCAGTTCTCATTCAAAATTTTATAATAACCCAACCCTTCCAATGCCAAACCCAGCTGATTGTTGGCAGTGAAACTCGG
Source organism: Chitinophagaceae bacterium (assembly GCA_947458275.1). Lineage (GTDB taxonomy): Bacteria > Bacteroidota > Bacteroidia > Chitinophagales > Chitinophagaceae > Ferruginibacter. The sequence continues at coordinate 18,393 of CANGYR010000011.1, read as the reverse complement.
AGCCATCAATCCCGAATGTCTCCCCTGAGAAAGAGGATAAATACCAAAAGGCAATACCACCGGCAATGGCACTCCTTCGATTTCCGGATGAACGGGACCTGTAAAGGCCATTTTCTTATTGATAAATTTTATTTTACTGCTTACAAAAGCAAAATGCGGCGTATCCAGGTTACAGGTAGTGAATCTTCCTTTTTGGGCATAGAAAACATCATTGTCTATTTTTTTAATACGCTCGCCATAGACAAACATCTCTCCTTGTTGGGTGTACGTTCCCTTAGTCATCCCCTTTCCTGATTTCATATTGAAAGAAATACTGTCGCTGATTGTCTTGAAATCAGACTGATTAAAGGTGGGGAATGCCGACACCTTGCCTGCGCTGTCTATTTCAAGATGCGCGGAAACTAAATTTTTTGTTTGATTGTATTCAATATGAGGGGCCGTAAGTTCGTTATCAATATAGCGCACGTTTGACTCTTTGCCATATAACAAGATTTTTTTTCCGGGAATGTCGATCACCATGGAATCTGCCGCACGGTAATGCACCGGAGCATCCAATGTGTCTTTTGAAATCCTGTAACTAAAAGTATCAGCGGTTACTTTTATTGTTGTGTCGGAATTCAATCGCTTTTGTAATTTGACTGTGTCAGAATTGAGACCGCCACTGTCAACTTTCCCGCTCAATGAAGGGAGAGGAATACTATCGGCAGTTAAAAATTTGCAAAAATTATCTCTATGTTTACCTTTTGCATTGAGAATCAAGGGTGCCGCAATAAGTAATATGGCTGTAAGCCAATTGAAAATATTTTTTGCCGTACCTTTGAAAGAATGGTTCATAGCTTGAGGAGCAAAAATAACTATATTAGCACAATTAGCTTTGAATTCAAATATATTCATAATGTCTTTTTGTAAAAAACTATCGAGTAAAATGCAAGGCAGCATAAGAATTATACCGCTATTTTTCGTAACATTCTTTTTTACCGACATTCATAAAATTTCTGCACAACAACCTAAAAAACTGAAGACAATCATTGTTGATGCAGGTCATGGCGGCAATGACGCGGGCGCATGCGGACAATATGAAAATTCATTGCGTTCGAAGGAAAAGGATGTTACCCTTGCCATTGCCATGAAACTGGTAGCCGAGTTAAAAAAACAGCTCCCAGGATTGAATACCATTCCAACGAGAACAACAGATATTTACCAGAGTCCTAATGAAAAAGCTGTTATTGCCAATCAGAATAAAGGAGATTTATTTATTTGTATTCACGCAGATTCCGGCCCGCTGAATACAGGCAGAAGGCTGACAGGGACAAGAACTGTAACAAGATACAAAGTCACTTACACCGGAAAAGGCAAAAAGAAAAAGAAAAAAAGCACTCCCTATACTGTCGAAGAGCCAGTGTACGAATACTACAAGATGCCATTAACCAGAAGCGGTACCAGTGTATGGATATTTGCGGCGCACAAGACTAGTGACAAACTGAAAGCCATTATGGATCAGGAAGGTCAGACAGAAGCAGAATATGAAATTGAAGCAGGTGCCGATTCAAGCTACAATGCTTTTGATTTCAATACACCCGAAGGAAGAACCATCGCTCAGATTTACGCAAAACGTTACCAGGAAAAAAGCGATCGGCTGGCAACGCTTGTAAACGAGGAAGTGGAGAAAACAGGAAGGCCCTCATTGGGAGTCAGCCAGCGTCAGAAAGGAATTTGGGTATTACAAGCCACCAACATGCCGGCAATTCTGGTAGAAACCGGATTCATAAATAATCCTGAGGACGAAAGATATCTGAACAGTGAAGAAGGACAGCAGGAACTTGCAGAATCGATTACAAAGGCTGTAATCAAATATAAGTCGCAGATTGAAAATCCTGTTAACAATCAGACATCCAAATAAACCAATTTAATATTTTATCACTCTCTGATAATTAATCAATAGAGAGGCAAACATTTCTCAACTGTGAAAATTTCAAATGAAGCAAAAGTCGGAGGCATCGCTATCGTTGTAATAGGACTTTTTATACTTGGATTTAATTTTCTTAAAGGAAATAAAGTTTTCAGTAAAAAGACAACTCTTTTTGCGAAATATACAAACATACAGGGATTGAATTCCTCCAATCCGGTTGTAATCAATGGAATGCAAGTGGGCATAGTAAAAGAGATCATCCATGATAAGAATATGAAAGAAATGACGGTAAGCATTTCCATTGATAAAGACATCAACATTCCAAAAAATTCAATTGCACTTATAATCCCTAATCCTCTTGCCGTAACAAAAATTGATATCAAACTTGGCGATGATAAAAACTTCCTCAAAAACAACGACTCCTTGCTTACTGAAGATAAAAATGGTTTCATGGAGGATGTAATGAAAAAGGTTGATCCAGTTCTTTATGAAGTAAAAGAAGCCGTATCAACGCTCAACTCATTAATGCAAAACGTGAACAGCATTATTGATCCAAGAGCAAAAAATAATCTTGGCAATACCATCAACAATCTGGACGCAATTTCTCAATCTTTATTGGCTTCCAGTCTTGCGCTGCAACAGATGCTCGACAAACAATCAGGATCCCTTTCCAAGACGCTTGACAATGTAAATTCATTTACCGGCAATCTTTCCAACAACAACGAAAAAATAAATAGCGTAATAGGAAATCTGGACAAAACAACTTCAAAGCTATCTCAGGTAGATTTGCAGAAAATTTTATCCAATATAGACCATACAGTAGAAGAGCTAAAACAGACAATCAACAAATTAAACAGCAAGGATGGTTCGCTGGGCTTGCTCATTAACGACCCTTCACTTTACAAAAACATTTCCTCTACCGGCAACAAAGTAAATCTATTGCTGGACGATATCAGATTACATCCCAAACGATATATCAACGTATCTGTATTCAGCAGAAAAAATTCGGAGCAGCCACTGATGGCTCCTTTGGCAGACACCAGCAATTCACCTTATGTGCCAAAATAATTCGTAAAGTGAGAAAACGGCTTTCAATAAAATCTGTACTTTAATTTACTCAAGCTAACTCATCAGAATTGAAAAAGAAACTCAGCATAATAACATTAATCATTCTGACATGCTGCGTTTATCGGCTGAATGCTCAATCTACTTTACAACCAGTATCTGACTCTTCAAAAAATACTAAAATCATTCAAATTGTAAGCGCAAGAAGTCTGCGGCAATTAACCATCAATGACAGTACCATTTTAGAAACACTTGCCGGCAATGCTCATATAAAACAGGGTAATACGATTTTAAAAGGTGACAGCATTGTGTTGAATAAAAGACTTGGCATAGCTGAAGTATTCGGGAATGTACATATCAATGATGCTGATACCGTGAATACCTATGCACAATACCTGAAATACATTGGCAATGAACAAGTGGCATATCTCAAAAAAAAGGTTAAGTTGACCGATGGCAAAGCACAGCTTTTTACGGAGGATTTGATCTACGATATCAAAAGCGGGATAGCCAGTTATAAGGGCGGTGGAAAAGTCATCAACAGTAAAACAACCCTTACCAGCGAAGATGCCGTTTATTACTCAGATACAAAGGATGTTATATTCAGGAATAATGTCAAACTGAATGACCCTAAATATAAAATGAACGCCGATAGCCTCCGCTACAATACCGAGTTCAAAAGCGCCTACTTCATCTCTCCTACCCATATTGTAAGTAACAACGGCATTATTGATACAAAATCAGGCACCTACAATCTTGAAACCGGCGAGGCCTTGTTTTTTGAGAAACCTGTTTTTAAAGATAGTACAAGATTCATCAGCGGAAACAAAGTAGCCATTAATGAAAAAAGCAATGTCATTCAAATTGAAGGCAACGGAAAATTTGTTGACAGCTCCAATAAAGTGATCGTCCTCGGAAATCAAATACTGATAGATAAAAAAAACAGCACCTTTCTGGCTACACGAAAACCGGTAATGATTTTATACAGCGATAACGACAGTACCTACATTTCGGCAGACACGTTGTTTTCTGGAAAAACTATCAAGAGCAGCCATCAAGATTCTCTGAAAAACGATACACTGAAGAGTATTAAAAAGGCAAATATTAAAACTGCCAAAACAGACAGCATCAGCTATTTTATCGGATTTCATCATGTAAAAATTTTCAACGATTCTCTGCAGGCTGTTTGCGACAGTCTTCACTATTCCACTGAAGACTCTACATTTAAATTGCTGCAGCAACCTGTTTGCTGGAACAATAATTCTCAAATTAAGGGAGACACAATGCTACTTTTTACAGCGCATCAGAAAGCAAAAGAATTACAGGTTTTTAACAACGCCATTGTCATTAACAAAACCAAAGAAGGATTTTTCAACCAGGTTGCGGGCAGGATTTTGCAGGGGTATTTCATAAAAGGCAACTTTGACCATGCCTATATAAAGGGAAGTCCTGCTGAAAGTATTTTTTATCCTCAGGATGACGACAGCGCCTATGTAGGGATGAATTACAGCAAAAGTGATCGCATAGATATTTACTTCGTTGACAATGCTTTGGATAAAGTCAAATTTCTAAACGATGTCAGTGGAACTATGTATCCCATCAAACAAATACCTTCTGACAAAAAAGAACTGAAAGGCTTCGAGTGGCTGGATTCCCGAAGACCAAAAAATAAATTGGAATTATTTGAGTAACTTTATTGAAAGATCAATATACAACTCATATCCACATTCCAATGAACAAAAAAAACAGATACATACTAATTTTTTTGTTGTTGTTGTTTTTTTACGGCACGGGATTATTTGCTCAGGATATGTATTCCGGCAGTTGGGGCATGAAGTATTCGGAAAATAATTTGCCTGAAATAAATATTACACTTGACATTGGCCTTCCGGAAAGAAACCTGCTTTATCCCGCCAAGCTTTCTCTGCAATGCAATGAGTTTTCTTCTTCTTATGAATTATTACTGGTTAAAAAAAGCGGAAGACGACTTTCGGTCAGCAAAACGAAACATCCAATTACTGAAATCCCTTTTTCTATCGGCACCTGGACGGTGTATCTTAATGGAGATTTTGAATTCAGTAAAGATCTAAAAGGTAATCATCAGCTGAAGCTGAACAGAGTGCCTGCGAAAAAATACGGGATAGAGATGCCGGATCCAAAAAGCTATCCTTCCACTCAAAAAGGAACCGCTTCTCAATTAAGTTCTTTCCTCAAAGAATCTGAGATAACATTAAAAAAAGTATCGGCATCCGCATGGAATGACAATACAGTAAAGAACATTGTTCAGCCCGGTCTATCTTCTGCTTACTTTGGCATCATTGACACCATTGAAGTTGCCACGAAAGACGGAGTTATAAGATTTGACAACAATAAAGACAATGATATAGTTACTATAACATTAAATGGCTCCCCCATACTTGATCAAATAGATTCCAAAAAAAACAGAGATCCGGAGGATTTTATATTGGATACAGGAGTAAACATCATTTCATTCTTTTCAGAAGATTATGGGAAAACTCCTCCCTCCTCTGCATCCATCAATCTTGATTTTGGCAACCAACAAAAACGACTTGATTTCAACAACAAAGAAAATATCGCTGCCACATTTATTGTGCTGAAAGTATTGTACAGATACGACCCTGAAAAAGAAAAGAATTTTGATAACAACAATAAATTCAGCAAAAACTCCAATCACCCCGGATTTGATAAATCTTATATTTCTGAGACAAAACTGCAGAGGACTTCAACCAAATTGGGAGATATCATTACTACCTCCCGGGACATTACGCTCGCTTTGTGGGATGATGCAGTTGAAGACGGAGACAGTATCTCCATCAACATCAATGGCAAATGGATTGCAAAAGGATTCCCTGTAAAAAAGAAACCTCAGTTTTTAACTGTTACCCTCGATCCGGGACCAAACAACATCGTTTTCGTTGCAGACAATCTCGGCTCCATCATTCCGAATACATCCATACTGGAAATCATTGATGGCAATAAAAGAAAGGCCTATAACATTGAAACCGATATGAATCAGAATAATCAGGTTAAAATATTCTACGATTTTCAACGATAAGATGCTTTTTACCGCTTACAGTTCTTAGATACATACACATTTTGTACTATATGCATTATTATTCAACAAGTTAATGTACTGAATCATACAATTTTGCCCGATTTACCCTATTTTTGCCGACCAAAAAACTGTTATATATCATTATGGAAAAATTAATTTTTGCAGTCCCTGTTATGGGCATCATAGGTTTACTTTACACGTTTTTGAAATATTCATGGGTAGCTAAGCAAGACGCTGGCACACCACGGATGAAAGAAATCAGTAATTATATTGCTGAAGGTGCCATGGCTTTTCTGAAAGCTGAATGGAAAGTATTGGGCTATTTTGTAGTCATTGTAGGAATTCTTTTGGCGGTAATGGCTAATGCCAACCCCAACTCTCACTGGAGCATTGCTGTAGCGTTTGTAATTGGCGCTGTGTTGAGTGCTACTGCCGGTTATATCGGTATGAGAGCGGCTACCAAAGCCAATGTTCGTACTGCACAGGCGGCACGTACCAGTCTGAGTAAAGCACTGAATGTATCCTTCACAGGAGGCGCTGTTATGGGCGTGGGAGTAGCCGGACTTGCTGTCCTCGGTTTGGGTGGCTTGTATATTATTTTAAAACATTTCTTTGCTCCGGACGCTGCCATAGATTCTCACGAAATGGTTAAAACCATTGAGGTTTTGACCGGTTTTTCTCTGGGTGCTGAGTCTATCGCTCTATTTGCCCGTGTAGGTGGCGGTATCTATACCAAAGCTGCCGATGTAGGTGCTGATCTCGTAGGTAAAGTAGAAGCAGGTATTCCTGAAGATGATCCACGCAATCCGGCAACTATTGCCGATAACGTGGGTGATAACGTAGGTGACGTTGCGGGTATGGGCGCGGATTTGTTTGGTTCTTATGTAGCAACAGTTTTGGCTACCATCGTATTAGGACAACAAACCACCATCGTTGGCGGAACAGATACTTTAAATGGCTTCTCTCCTATTATACTTCCCATGCTAATTGCTGGAGTTGGAATTTTATTCTCTATAGTAGGTACATTATTTGTAAGAATCAGCGACAATGCAGGTATCAATACATCTTCTGTTCAGAAAGCATTGAACATGGGCAACTGGGGATCTATGATCCTTACTGCAATTGTTGCAGGCTTTTTAGTGAATTGGTTATTACCCGAAACAATGGAGCTTCGTGGTGTTCAATTTACCAAATGGGGTGTGATGGGTGCGATAGCGGTAGGTTTGGCTGTGGGAGCTTTAATGAGTATCATTACTGAATACTATACGGCAATGGGTAAACGCCCGGTGTTGAGTATCATTCGTCAGTCTTCTACCGGTCACGCTACAAACGTAATTGGTGGTCTGGCTATTGGAATGGAATCTACTTTCTTACCGATTCTTGTTCTTGCAGGCGGTATCTGGGGCTCTTATGAGTGTGCCGGTTTATATGGTGTTGCGATAGCCGCTGCAGGTATGATGGCTACAACTGCTATGCAATTGGCTATTGATGCATTCGGACCAATAGCTGATAATGCAGGAGGTATTGCTGAAATGAGTGAGCTGCCTGCTGATGTTCGTGAAAAAACAGACGTATTGGATGCAGTGGGTAATACTACTGCTGCATCAGGTAAAGGATTTGCCATCGCTTCTGCTGCATTAACTGCATTGGCATTATTTGCTGCATTTGTTGGTGTTGCAGGCATTACCGGTATTGATATCTACAAAGCGAATGTATTGGCTTGTTTATTTGTTGGTGGAATGATTCCATTCATCTTCTCTTCACTTGCCATTCGTGCAGTAGGTGAAGCCGCAATGTCAATGGTAGAAGAAGTTCGCCGCCAGTTCAGAGAAATACCAGGTATTATGGAAGGAAAAGGTAAACCTGAATATGATAAATGCGTAGCTATCTCTACACAGGCATCTATTAAAAAAATGATGTTGCCGGGAGCTATTGCTATCGTATCTCCATTGATCATCGGATTTATGCCGGGACTGGGTGCTGAAGCATTGGGCGGTTTTCTTGCCGGTGCAACAGTAACGGGCGTTTTAATGGGAATGTTCCAGAACAATGCCGGTGGTGCATGGGACAATGCTAAAAAATCTTTTGAGAAAGGCGTAGAAATTAACGGAGAGATTTATTATAAAAAATCTGAACCACACAAAGCTTCTGTTACAGGAGATACTGTGGGTGATCCATTTAAAGATACATCAGGTCCATCTATGAACATCTTAATCAAATTAATGAGCATTGTATCATTGGTAATTGCTCCTACCCTTGCAGGTGATAAAGCAACTCACGGACATACAGTTGCACCTGAGAAAAAGATTGAGGTTGCGAAGCCGGTGAAGCCAATCAGCCCATCCACCGCAGAAGTTAAAATCTAAAAAATAAATCAGTCATACTATTAAAAAATCCGGTCAATGGCCGGATTTTTTGTTGAAGCATTATTACTGTGTCAACTTGGTATTCACTCCGAATTTTGCGTTGTGCTCATCTGCAAGTGGCAACAACTCTGCATACAATTTCATTACCTCTGTTGTAAAGTTGGCTATCTCTATAATATTTTTTTCTTCCAATATCTCACTGGGTGCTGTAAACGGAAAATGAAAAGTAAGATGTGGCACATGCCATTTGTCTTTAGCGATACCCGAAGAAGTGATACCGGGATAACTCATCGTAAATGACGGATATTGAACCATTAAATCATCAAACTTCTTGGCTATCAGTTCAAATTTTTCCAAACAAGCTGATTCTTTAAGATCCTGACGCATCTGTTTGGATTTAACAGCTAACAACCAGGGATGTACCCACATCATCAAAGACAAACTCTCTTTTTGATTCATTATTGTAAATCCTACCCAATCTTTCCATCCCTCAGATGGTTTACTGTAAGCAATATACAGATTGGATTGTACCTTTTTACTCTGTTGTCTTACTGTAGGAAAAGGAGCAGGCAATTTAGTTTTTAACAGTGGCAGTATTTTAGCAGCGAAGTCTTTTAATACCGGGCCTCTGTTTACGGCTTGTTTCGGTTTATCAAATGCCTGTACATCCGTTACAGCCGACAATTCCATTACCTCTTCAATGACTTCTCCTAAATTAGATCCGTCTTTGATGCAGGAAGCAATCAGATTAAGCAATTGAGAAATCTGGCTGGCTCTGTTGGATAAATAAGTATCCTTTTCACATATTCTGAAAACAATTTGCTCCCATTCTTCATCAAACTCTTCCGACTTATTCAATTTCTCAATCTCATGTGGCGCCAATACCCTCAATTTAAGCTTTGTGGCAAATGCTTCATTCCATTTTTTGAAATCACCCTCCAGACTCAGACATTTATAAATCTGTGGATAGGCAATCTGTATACAAATCAGACCAAAATTGATTAAAAGATAATCCGACTCTTTCGATTCAGCCGCGGCATCATCCATCTCATTATTAATAATAGTAATCAGAGAGATGGTATTCATCAGTCGCTTTAAAGAGCGCGGATTGGTGCCCACACTCAGATTGCAAATCATACTGAATTTCTCTGCTAATTCAGCCTGCTTTCCTTGCGGTTCATTAATATATCCGATGCGGATCAGATTCTCCACTAAAAACTTATCAATAACATAAGTAGTTACCGGCATGGAGAAAGGCATCTGAATGATTTTGTCAAAAAACGAACGAAACTCCCGTTCGTTCTTTTCTGTCAATTCCCCAAACTTAGGCTTCAAACCTTTTACCACTACATCATAATCAATTGCTAAAATAAAAATGCAATTATGCAGATCAAAAATATTTTTCAATAATTCCAGTATTTGAACAGCCACTGGAGGATCCACCCTATCCAAGTCATCTATAAAGAAGATAAAACCCTTTTTGGATGCTTTTAATTTAGCGTCATTTTCTAAACAAGCATTGATGGATTCCTGTAAATCATCTCGTAATGACTTAATGGTTTGATTGGAATTTTCTTTTTCCAGTACATTCTCCACCACTGAAGCTGCACCTTCGCCAATTACTTTTTCTGCAGCAAAAGCAGCGGTACTCTTAAAAATTCTGGATCCGAAATTCAAAATACTTTTTCCCAGTTTTTCAGCGCCCGATTTATGGCGACTATTGATTATTTCCAGTATCTTATTGCTGATACCTGAGACAATGGAAATCAGTGTTTCCTCCTGGCTTCTCATCAAAGAATATTGCCACGTATTAATCCATATCCCATAAAAATCGTGCTGGTGATTTTTAATATCTTCGGCACTTCCATATTCTCCGCACAATACTTCCTGCAATGAATTGAGCAATGAAGTTTTACCACTGCCCCACTCACCCTGAATGGCAATTGTCAAGGGTGTATCTGAATTTCTGATAAATTTAATAAGTCCGTTTTTGTACTTATCTATTCCAAACAAATCGGATTCGGAAGCTTTTTTAGGAACATCAATAATGCTACTATAGCTCATGGAAAAATATGAATTTAAATTGTTAATCTAATTTAAGCAATCACCCATGCCGGGGAGTTTCCTTGTTTCAGGAGTTCTTCAAAATTGCCTTGGGTTCTGATTTGGAGGATCATGGAATAAGATTATTTGGTTACGATTTTATTAAAAATATCTAAAATTTGATTATAATTTAAATTTATGCTTTCAACATCGCTCAAAACAATTTTAATAATATCATCAACTTTTATATTAGTACCAAGCTTTATTGATTTGTAAATAAATGTTTTTCCAAATTCATTAAATCCCTTTACCTTGTCAGGATATACTTTCATATCAGGGAAGGATTTGGAAAAATTAAACCAGTATGTACCATCAAGCGCCTTTGCAATATTTTCAGTATTGGTTCCTGACCTATCTTCAACAACCATTCTGTAATGTTCGCCTTGTATTTGAATTCCTAGTGAAATATTTGGGCAGATTAAATATTTTAAGTCCATTAAACCCTGGCTGCGTGTCATACCATGACCCAAGGTGATAGATTTAGGTTTAGACCAGTCTAAAGGTGTACTGAAATCTATGACATCAATTCCACGTTCTTTAATTTTCAAAAATACTTGATAGGATAATAATTCATATTTCTTTTTTAAGTAAAAATCATGCAAACGTAAATCGATAAGGTCTTGATATAATTTGTTTGTTTTAATTGAATGAAAATCAAATAAATCTCCTTCTTTAATATCGCAATATTCATTTAATTCAATTAGTCCACTTATAAATATACAATAGTCGTCTATTATTTTTTGATGATATTCATCTGTAATGCTTAACGATAATAAATTCAACATAACTTGTAGATCTGAATAACTTAGATAGTGCCATAAAGATTCATTTATCTTTATTGAATTATTATTTTCAAAGAACGAAGGCTGAGTTAAAGAAAGTAAAATATAATTTTTATTGGTGCAATGTTTTTCAGAGTACTTTTCTAGTTGTCCGTAATACGGAATACTTTTAACCTTGTTTTCAATGAGTATCTCTTGACCATTTGTGTAATATAATCTTAAGTCAATGTGATCTTTTTCTCTTTTTACTTCCACACTCTTTTCCGCAGGCACTTCAATTAAGTATTTTGAAAAGAGTTCCCCAAACTCTTTTTTATAATTTTTGCCGACCCAGTACAAAAAATTACTATGAAATAGTTCTTTAGAGCTTAATGAGAGATTGAACAGCGGTGATTTTTGAAGTTTATTAATCGTTTCATTCATTTCATTTTCTTTTAAATTTAAAAGTCTAATTTATTCTAATAAATATTCTTTTACCCTATTCCTCCACCAGTTCATAATCATTGGAGGGTGAGCCCGGCTCATCACCTGTCGCCTCCCATTTGTCAGATAATTCTTCGGCATACTTTTCCCAAAAAGATTCCGGGTTTTCTTTATAAAGCGCTAACTGTTCATCAGTCAACGTTACCTCATAATAAAATGTGTCTTTAACTGTTTCAATTTTTCTTAATCGTGCCATGATTTATCATTTTAATTGTTAAAAATGTTGATGGTATTAAATTTTTATTCTTAATTTTTATTTCCATGCGGCAACGCCAACAACATCTCTTTTTCAATCAGTTGTCCGGTCACCCTACATACACCAAAAGTTTTATCATCAATGCGTTTCAGTGATTTTTTAAGATGACCTATCAGCTCCTGATGTCGCTTTATAAAAAAAATCAACTGATCAATTTCCATATCTCTATACTTTTCTTCCAAATCTTGTTTATTTTTCCCTTCAATCAACAGATTCAGGCGAATCAACTCTACTTCAGCTGCTTCCAGATTTTGCTGAAACAGTATTTTAAATTCATTCAACTCCTCATCAGAATAACGAAGGGTTGTATTTCCTGTTTTCTCTTGACTCATGACTATAATGTAGATTTATATTCTTCAACCTCATTTAGCGATTCGAAAATCCATTGTTTATTTTTCACCTTCAAATTCTTACATCCTGTGATATTTAACCGCCTAAGTAAAGGGAAATTTTTGATGATGGAAATATCTTCCAACTCAGTGCAATTGCTGAAATCAATTTCGTAGATATTTTTTAACGACTCAATTCCCTCAATTTTTTTTAATTTGTTACAATTGGTAATGGATAATCCCATTAGGTTTGTTGCATTTTTTATTCCGGAGATAACTGTCAGATTGTTACATCCTGAGATATACAATGTGTTTTTACGAATCACGTAATCTAAATCGTTTGTTCCGTCTGAAAATGTTTCCACTTCAGTTGAAGAAAAACTAGATTTGTCAAAATCTTCAATGATCCTTGTCCCAAACTTGCTAAGTCTAATACACTTATTAAGTGCATCTAAATTTTCTATTCCAACGTTGTTGAGCTTTATATCTAGTTCTTTACAATTTTCCAACCCTGATAAATTGGTTAGCTTGGAACAATGATCAATAGTGATAACTTTAATTTTATTACAACTTCCAAGTCCTTTAATATTTGTTATTTTAGTGTTATTAATAGAAACCATTTCAATTGATTGATTTTTATTTAAAAAATCAAGATTTTCAGTAGGTTCCGGAATGCGTATATCTCTTAATTTATTTTGTTTACTTAAATCCGGAATAATAATTTTTTCAGCTTTACAGTTGATATTTAATTCTACCAATTCAGTTAAATCTTCTAAAAAAGAAAAATCTGAATTTAATGAACTAATCTCTAGATAATTTAACTTTTTGAGATTCCTAAAGTGTTCAAATTCGGAGTTTTTAATTGGTTGCTGCATTTTAATATCATCATAGCGTAATTTTTCAATCGAAGTTGGAATACCTGCCAGTGCATTTATTTTGCAATTAATGATGACAATTTTTCTTAAATTATTTGACCCGGCTAAAAAGCGTAAATCATCAATATCTTCGATTTGGCGAAGTTCGAGTTCTTCTAGGAGCGGTAATTCTAATTTAATTGGAGAGATTAAAAGCTTATTTGAAATAAATGGCATATTTCTTAATGAAAAAGGAATAGGCCAATCGCCCGTTATACCCTCTATCAAAAGCTTCTTCAAATTTTTAAAATTGTTAATTAAATCAAGATTAGAAATAGAACCAACGTCAGATATATGAATCTCTGTGAGAGAATTAAAATTTGAGATGTATTTAAGGTCAATGTTTCCACCAAATGTTATGCCGCCTTCCCAAATGTGACCGTATAATACTATTTCTTTCGTGTTGTTTCTAAACTCATAGGCTTTACTCCCCTTACAAGCTATATTTACAAGACCTATCAAAGCCCTGTAAGCAAAATGTTGCGCTTTTACCTGCAAGCCACGATTAAAAAACTTGGCTTCAGTACATACATGATTTTGATTATATCTCTCACAACGTAACTGAAGTTCACCTAAAAGCTTATCAAAAAATTCGACAGTACCATGTTCCTCGGCCAATTTAATAGCTTCATCAATTCCCTCATAAGTGAATGTTTCAATTTGGGTTTTAACCTCTTTTGTTAGTTCCCGTAGTTTCATATCTATGTTTTTATTATTTTTCTTAAATGTCTGTAAATCACTACCATCCCTTCTGTATCTCTTTCGCAATATAGCAAGAGGTTTTTTCTGATTTCAGCAACCTTGTCTGTATGCCCCCCTTTTGTCATAAAATAAAAGATATCACTAGCAAGTCCTCCATTGTTGATCGGTAAATCTTTGTATGAAAATTCGGGTGCTATGGCAGGCAATACGGATTTAATAGAAGCGCTGCCTCCCATTTCCGGCAAATAATACCATCCTTTCTGAAAAGGCACCAGCAAATCAACAAAGCGGTTCACCAATGACTCAATGAAAGTACGCTCCGATTCAAAAACCTTAGCCAGATCTAAAAGAACTTTCATCTCAAAACCTGCATAATAGGCAAGGATTGTTCCATCCGGTCCTATATCCTGTTTCAATTGCTGTATTAGCATCCATCGTGGATCGTTCACTGCATGGCTGGAAAAATCAGATGGATCAGCCAGAAAAGAACGGGTTTTCACAATATCCCCTTCAAGATCCGTTTGATGAAGTGAATACTGAAAAGGCACCTGTTGGAAAGGAGAAGAGCCATCGAGTAAAGGAACAGCCGCCCTGATGGTTTCAAAATCAAAAAAATATAACGGACCGGTTAATTTATCTAAAAAGCCTTTAAGCTGCTCCGGATCAACATGCGTTTCGTTGTACTTCACCCCTTTCACCTGAATTTCCTGCATTTTACTCAGTCGAAAATCATCCGGCACTTCAGACAAAGAATGAATACCCTGATCATATAATTCCCATTCTTTACCCCTCGCGTTTTTCAACTCAAAAACAGAGGCGCCCGGCAAATGTGCCCAGCAGTGATTGATGTAATCACATTGAAAAGGAGAAGAACAATGTTTTCCAATCTCTTTTTGCGGTTCTATTTCATCACTCAACATTTGTAGCAATTCCATACTTTTCAGTGCAACCTGTTCTTGGTTGTCAATAACCTTTTGAGTAATATCCTCCAGGATAAAGAGTTGCGAAAGGTCAATATGTCCGTTTTTGATATAGTTACTATTCAGAAGCATTAAGAAGAACTTGTCGGGTGCATAACCGGCCGCTTTCATAACATAGTACTGATAGGATGCATCTGTTATGTAATAATCCTTGATGGAACCACTGCTTTTTACTTCTATGGCATGTCGTTCTCCATTATGATGATGAAGAATATCCAACGCCGCGAAACCACCCGTAACAGAGAAGGTTGCTTCATAAATGGTGGGCACTCCCGCTGCAAGCCAATCTTTAGTTCTTTTGATGGCAACAGACCATTCCTTATTGATGCCCTGAGCCGCATCTCTTCCTCCCGGGAATAACTGTTGTGCCAATGAGCCTATCTGGTGACCGGTATTGAACAAAGCCTGCTGCTGTTCGGTGATGGGCGGTTTTAATTCTTTGCGAAATATGTCAAAGAATAATTTCTTCTCGCATTGAGAACCGGAAAGGAAACGCGATTTGGAAAGAGTGGGCATTACAAAGACTTAATATAATTCTTTATTATTAAGCGTTAAAAATATGAGATTTATTTGATAAAACGTTGACTTCCAAGAAAAACATGTCGATTTTTTATTTCATTGGCTTAACCATTAACGCCGCTCGTGAAAACACAAGGCGGCAGCTTCTCTCCACCCCCTCTCACTTGGGAGAGGGGGACGGGGGGAGGTAAATAAATGCGTTTAGAACGTTGAGGCGATTAGAGGTTTAGAATATTGAATTTAAAAAAACAATCGCCGCTCGTGAAAACACGAGGCGGCTGCAACATCCAAACTTTTAAACCATTAAACCAGCGCAGCGACTTATACCAGCCATAGGCGATTTAAACCAGCGCAGCGACTTAAACCAGCCGCAGGCGACTTAAACCTTCAATATCTCACTCGTAAAATTAAACTGTATATCAGGATTATTGTTTCTTTCCGTATTTAAAAACCACTCACTCTGAGCGAGGTAAACAATATGTCCGTCTTTATCTTCCGCAATATTGGCTTGTTTGTATTTGATAAAGTCTTCTAATTTTTTCGGATCATCGGAAGTAAGCCAGCAGGCTTTATAAAAAGGGAGACTGTTCATCTGTACAGAAGCTCCGTACTCTTGCAATAACCTGTATTGAATTACTTCGAATTGAAGTTCACCTACACAACCGATGATTTTTTTGTTGCCGCCAAACTGAGTGAATAACTGCGCAACACCTTCATCCGTCAATTGCATCAATCCTTTTTCTAGTTGTTTTGTCTTCATCGGATCTTTATTCACTACCTCTTTAAATATCTCCGGTGAAAAACTCGGTATTCCGGTGAAATAAAATTTTTCTCCTTCGGTAAGTGTGTCTCCTATTTTAAAATTTCCCGTATCAAACAAACCCACCACATCGCCGGGATAGGCTTCTTCAATCACATCTTTCTGACGCGCCAAAAAACTGTAAGGATTGCTGAAACGAACATCCTTCTCCATGCGTACATGTTTGTAATAAGTATTTCTGGCAAACCTTCCACTGCAGACCCTGAGAAAAGCAATCCTGTCGCGGTGTTTGGGATCAAGGTTGGCATGGATTTTAAAAATAAACCCACTGAATTTATCTTCTGCCGGATTCACATCACGCGAAGTTGTATGGCGCTCTCTGGGTGTTGGTGCAATGCGCACAAAAGTGTCGAGCATTTCTTTTACTCCGAAATTATTAACGGCACTGCCAAAAAATACCGGAGCAGTTTGACCTGATAAATAATCTTCTTCATTCAGTGAACCATATACGCCGTCAATCAGTTCAACATCTTCTCTCAAAACATTTGCATCTTTTTCGCCAATGGCTTTATCCAACACAGCGTCATTCAAGTTATCTATTTTGATAACATCTTCATCATTGGCTTTGGTACCTGCGGTGAAGAGCACCAGACTTTTTTCATGTAAATCATACACCCCTTTAAAATCCTTCCCACTATTGATGGGTATAGTCATGGGATGCAATTGTATTTTCAATTCATTCTCTATTTCTTCCAGCAAATCAAACCGGTTTTTACCGTCGCGGTCCATTTTATTGATAAAGACAATGACAGGTGTTTTTCTCATAGAGATGACTTCCATTAGGCGACGGGTTTGCTCCTCTACTCCATTCACGCTATCCACCACCAATACTACACTATCCACTGCCGTTAGTGTGCGATAGGTATCTTCAGCAAAGTCTTTGTGACCGGGGGTATCCAAAAGGTTGATTAAAAAATCGCGGTATTCGAAAGTCATCACACTGGTAGCCACACTGATACCACGCTGCCGCTCAATTTCCATAAAGTCACTGGTGGCATGCTTTTTTATTTTATTGCTCTTTACTGCGCCGGCCGTTTGAATGGCTCCGCCGAATAACAGAAATTTTTCCGTAAGTGTTGTCTTTCCCGCATCGGGGTGAGAGATAATCGCAAATGTCTTTCTCTTGTTGATTTCGTTGATATACTTCATAAACTGCGCAAAGATAATCTATAAATCACTCTCCCATACCATCACCATCTGCAGTTTTACTGCTGTATTTCAGGAGCTCGCCAAGTGCGCTGATCTCTGCAGGATTAAATAAACGCCATTTGCCGGGAGCAAGTCCGCTGAGGGTAATATTCATAATGCGTATTCTGGTAAGCGTAACAACGCGATAACCCAGCACTTCACACATCCGCCTGATTTGTCTGTTGAGCCCTTGTGTAAGAATGATCCGGAATCTTTTTTCGCCCTCCTGTTTTACAAAACATTTATTGGTAGTAGTACCCAGTATCCTCACACCATTGCGCATCTTATTGATAAACTCCGCTTCGATGGGCTTATCCACCGTAACCACATACTCCTTATCATGACCATTGCCGGCCCGCAGTATTTTATTGACAATATCTCCGTCGTTGGTAAGAAAAATCAATCCGTCAGAAAGTTTATCAAGTCTGCCGATAGGAAAGATTCTTGTCTTGTAGTTGACAAAATCAATGATATTGGTTTTATCCTTCGTGTCTGTAGTGCAGGTAATTCCCTTGGGCTTGTTTAGCATGATATAAACAGTGGCCTTCTTTTTTTTCAGCGGCTCACCATCTATGCGAACATCATCGCCTTCCTGTACTCTGTTCCCCTTTTGCGCATCTTTTCCGTTGATGGTTACCCGACATTCATCAATGTATTTATCGGCCTCCCTGCGGCTGCAAAATCCTGTATCACTGATGTATTTGTTGAGACTTATATCCAACCCTTTAGATTTGATTTTTTTCAACACCGCAGAGATTCTGTGTTAAAAACCAATAATTTTTTAATTAAATTTACACTTTAGGCGACGTTAAGTCAGCCAGTTTAGTGGGGCGGTTTTACTGCCCCCTAATTTTTTATACTATTCATTCTGCAACCTGTTCAATGACTTCTTCCACACTTT
>CANGYR010000010.1 GCA_947458275.1 Chitinophagaceae bacterium | reverse complement strand
TTAGCGAAATTGCATTTAATTTAGGTTTTGAATACCCACAATACTTTAATAAACTTTTTAAACAAAAGACCGGTAAAACACCAATGGAATATAGAAACTTAAACTAAAAAAGCCTACTGCTAACACGGGCTTTGCGTCAGGCGGGGTGATGTGCAAACTTGGAGCTTTGTGGTTCTATTTAAGCTCAGTGCAGGCTTACAGTTTTGTGCTCCGAAACCCGCCCGAACGCAAAGCCCGAAACCGTTAAGTGAAATATTGAAATATAAATCATGAGAAAATTTAAACTTTCAATAAGACTGGTAATAATTTCGCTAATAATCATTACGGTTATATTCTTATCCGTAATCTCGCCATTACAAGGTCTGAGTATTTTAACTTGGCCATTAATGTTGTTAGGAATTGCACTTTGGGCTGTAAGTGTGATATCATTAATTGATGGACTTTTTAACAATCAAATAGAAAGTGGTCAAAAAAAGATGATTGTGATAGCAATTCTTTTAATAATAGGGTTTATTCCAATTGGACTTTTTTACATGAAAATAAGCGGATATGTTAGAACAAAAATTACCGTGAATGTTATTAATCAATCGGAATTCATTCCAAGTAATATTTTAATTTATGGTACAGGAACTATTTTTGAAAATTCAGACACTCTTAAAGTAAATAAATTTAACAAAGGAGAAAAAATTGAATACGTAATAAGGCCAAGTACAAAACCACATAAAAATGGCTATATCAGAATAGAATTTGATATTGATGGTAAACATATAGAAAAGAACATCGCAGGTGAATTCTCAATAAATCCATATAACATACAACAGGAATGGAAAGTTGCTATAGACAATGAGTTTATTAAATAAGTACTTCACCTAACACAAGTTTTGCGTCCGGCAAACTTGGAGCTTTGTGCTCATAAACCCCTCAACATTTCAACATTATTAATGCTTATGATGCGGAGAACTGCACTTGTTCCTGTGGCAATATTTGAAGTTGATATAGTGGGCGGAAATGATCAGCGGTACTGCAAATGCCAGAAAAAGAAATTCCTGACTTTTGAAAAATTGTTTAGCTACCAGAAAAACAAATCCTCCTAAAAAAAGTGAAAGCGGCAAAAATGAACGATGGTGTTTAAAAAATCCGTGTACCAAGGAATACGCCCCTACCAAAAATGCCAAAACAATCATGCCCCATTCAAAAAAAAGATTGTGCACAATATTCACTCCAAATAAGGGTAAAACAGGCAACACAATGGGCAATAACCCGCAATGAATGGCACAAATAACAGATGTCAGAATCCCAACGCCGTCCCAGTTTAATTTGATATTCATGAATCGGCGAAGTTAGTTTATATTTGCAATATTGTTGCATGTTTTAGTAAATTTCCCGATGAAAAATAAGAAACCCTGGATCTATCTGGCTTTTTTTGTAATCCTGCTCACAGGGTTCTATTTTGCTATTTACAAAGACGGGCCTTTCAACAAAGCGCCACTTGCGGTGATCAACGCAAACATTCCCCCTTTTGCATTCATCAATCATAACGGCGATACCATCACCCCAAAAAACACGGAAGGAAAAGTATATGTGGCCGAATATTTCTTCACCACCTGCAAAGGCATTTGTCCCAAAATGAATGCCAATATGAGAAGAGTATACGATGCATTTAAAGACGAACGCGAGTTCATGATTTTATCTCATACCTGCATGCCGGAAGTAGATAGCATTGCTTTGCTTAAAGCTTATGAAGCAAAAATGATTAATGGTACTTTAGTAAAAAAAGAAGATGGTTCTTACAAAATAATGTATGACAGCACCATTTTTTTGAAAGCTGTTGATAATAAAAACTGGCAATTTCTTACAGGTAAAAAAGAACAATTATATCAACTGGCACGACAGGGTTATAAAATTGATGATGGTAAGGCAGACAGCACTCAGGTGATAGAAAATCAGTTCATACACACGCAGTTTTTTGCACTGGTAGACAAAGCCGGAAGAGTAAGGGGTATTTATGACGGTCTGATAGAAGAAGATATTCAAAAGCTCCTCAAAGACATTCCGGAACTGATGAAAGAGAAAATTGACCATGCCAGATTTTTAAATGGGTTCAGCAATACCCCCTAATTAAACTGAATCGAAATGCTACACAGTTCAGATTTATTGAAAAAAAACGGGCTCAGTATCACTGAGAGCAGGAAGCAAATCCTGGAGCTCTTTCTGTTGAGCGATGGTGCACTCTCCCATTCCGACATAGAGAAAAAAACATCTGCAGCATTCGACAGGGTAACGGTTTACAGAACATTGCAAACTTTTGTGGAGAAAGGAATCATTCATCAGATTCCTACAACTGACAACTCAATATTGTATGGACTTTGCAAAGACAGCTGTGAAGCCGGTCATCATCACGATGAGCATGTTCATTTTCTTTGCAATAGTTGCAATAAAACCATTTGTCTGGATGATGTTACCGTACCGCATGTAAAACTTCCCAATGGCTTCAAACCACTTCAATCAGCCATGGTGGTGAAAGGATTCTGTGATGATTGTAAAGTAAGCTAAAGTTGTAAAAATCATTTTTATAATTTATCCATCTCCCCTTTTACAAAATCCATCAGCACTTTAATTTTTGAAGGAGAGAAATCAAATTCAAGCCCTGCAGTTTTATATAATTCTGGCAACGTTTTAGTACCGCCTAATTTCAATGCCTCACAATAATTTTTAATTGCCGCTTCTTTGTCTTTCTTATACTGCATCCACATACCAATAGCGCCTAACTGTGCAATGCCGTATTCAATATAATAAAATGGCACTTCAAACAAATGCAGCTGTCTTTGCCATGCGTTGCTTCTGAAAGTCTCCAATCCGCTGTAATCAATCACACCGTCTTTAAACTCTGCCAGTATGCTCACCCAAACGCCTGTTCGCTGTTCATGGGTATGATTGGGGTGCTCATAAATCCAGTGTTGAAATTTATCTATTATCGCAATCCATGGGAAAATGGTAATCACCCTTTCCAGCTGATGCACTTTAGCTCTCTGCAATTCAACAGGGTCATTGAAAAAACTATCCCAATAATCCATACTGAACAATTCCATTGACATACTGGCCACTTCGGCAATCTCCATCGGATATTCTTTAAATCCATTGAGCTCCAGATGATGCGCCAGAAAAGAATGAATCGCATGCCCGCCTTCATGCACCATAGTAGTCACATCATGCATTTGACCGGCTGCATTCATAAAAATAAAAGGAGCGCCACTTTCAGCCAGCGGACAGTTATATCCTCCGGGAGCTTTGCCCTGTCTGCTTTCCAGGTCGAGGTGGTTCAACTGCTGCATTTTAGACAAGCAATCACTGAAGAAAGGATTCAGTTTATGAAAACAGTCGATGGATTTTTGCAGAAGGTCATTTCCTGTTGTAAAAGGATGCAATGGAGTGGTGCCTTCCGGCTCTGCTTCCAAATCCCATGGCCTGAGTGTATCAAGAGTTAAATGCTCTTTTTTTCTTTTATAGATTTCATTTACCAGTGGCAACACATGCAATTTTACTGCTTCATGAAAAGCAAAGCAATCTTCTTTAGAATAGTCAAATCTTCCCAGCTCCTTAAATCTGTAATCACGATAGTTTTCGTAGCCGGCATTGATGGCTTCCTTGTTTCTCAGCGCAATCAATTTATCATACAACTCATCCAACGCTGCTTTATCTTTTAATCTTCTATCCTGAATTTTAAAATAGACTTTCTCTCTCAGATTTCTGTCGTGATGCTCCAGAAATTTGCCCGCCTGTTGCAGTGTATATTCTTTTCCATCTACTTCCACCGTCATCGCTCCGGTAATTTGTCCGTATTGCTGTTGCAATACCGCAATCTCCGCCTGCAAAGGAATATTCTCTTCTCTGAACAATTCAATGCTCTTTTTTACATTTCTTAAGTAAGTAAAATATTTTTCGTTGTCTAATTCGGACAGTGCGGGAGAAGCCAGCAATTTTTTATTGAGTGCATCAGCAAAAGGTTGAATCTTGGGCTGTATTTCCATACAGAAATAATTGAAAGATTCTTCCAGCGGCTTGTTTTGTGTATCGCAGGTCATTTTGATTTGCCTCCAGCAAGCATCTTCACTTACCACGGCTTCCAGTTCGCTTTGGTCATTTAAAAAGGAAATCAGATTTTCTTTTGAAGAGATATCTCTTTCAAGCAAATCTGTAAAATAAGGCTCTAATGTTGCCCAGTCGGTCATCTGAAAATTTTCAGGTACAAATTTTCTGGCTGCTTTTTTAATATCTGCTGTATAGTTCATAGTAAAAATCCGCCGGTGGCGGAATTTAAATGTAAGAAATTATGTTGAATAGAATTATGCCATTTTCCTTGGCGTATTGATTTTCTTGGCAGGTGCATTTTTAACGGCTGCTGCTTTTGCAGGTGCTGCCTTAGCTGAAGACTTGGCTTTCTTTTCGGTAACCGCCTCAGCAGCAGGCTCTTCTGTTGTTTCAGAAGAAAGTTTAATCTCAATATTATTTTTAGTAATGATTTCGTACCACTTAATCATTTTCTTCATATCGCTGACATACACTCTCTCGAAATCCATTTCAGGATATACTTTTTCAAAATAGCTTTTAATGGCTTTATTGTCCGCTTTAGCATCGGGCGCTTTCTCTTTGCTGTTTTTAATGGCTTCCAAAATCTCCACCAAATTCACATTATTTCCGGTAGTATATATCTCAATGCTTTCCAGATGAGAAAAACTGTGCAATCTGTTGCTTACAAATTTGGTACTTTTGTCCTCTAAAGATCTGACGATACCGCCATCTGCTTTGGAAGAAATTAATTCAAATAAACCACCAAGCCCGGTTACGGCCACTAACTTATTATATTCCATATCTGCTGTTTTTGAGGATGCAATATAATTGATAAAATCAAAAACTCTGAATAGAAATCAGTAAATAATCATTAAATATTACACAGTTATTCTATAAATTGAACAGCTATTACTAAACACCTGCCTCAAAATGCAAAAAAAACTACTCGCCGTAATCATATTCACATTTTTGTTTGTTTACTCCAAAGCACAACAAAATAAAATCTCCGGAACAGTTATCAGTCAGTCTGACCAAAAACTTTTACAAGGTGCAACCGTTTCTCTTTTACAATCAGACACTACCCTTATTAAGAAAATGGTTACAGATGAAAAAGGGCGATTTGATTTCTCTTCCGTCAACAAAGGAAATTACCTGATTTTAATCAGTTCGGTTGGTTATAAACAAATACTTCTACCTGTTGAATATAACAACAATGAAAAAAACATTGGAAATATAGCACTTGCCAAACAGGAAAAAGATTTAAGTGAAGTAACTATAGTGGCGAAAGCTCCTTCCGTAACCCAAAAAGAAGATACCGCTCAGTACAGTGCCAATCAATACAAAGTAAATGTGGATGCCACCACAGAAGATCTGTTGAAAAAAATGCCAGGCATTACAGTAGATAAATCCGGTTCGGTTACTGCACAAGGTGAGCAAGTAAAAAAAGTCACCATCGACGGAAAAGATTTTTTTGGAGACGATGCCACCTCTGCTCTTAGAAACATCCCGGCAGAAGTTGTTGACAAAATTCAGGTGTTTGACAGACTGAGCGATCAGGCTCAGCTGACAGGGATAGACGACGGCAACTCGCAAAAAGCCATCAACGTAATAACCAAAAACGGGATTAAAAATTCTCAGTTCGGGAGAATTTATGCCGGATATGGAACAGACAAACGATATGCTGCTGGAGGTAATGCGAGCTTTTTTAATAATGACAGAAGAATTTCCATTGTTGGGAATTTCAACAATATCAACCAGCAAAATTTTGGATCACAAGATTTATTGGGTGTGACAGGTTCATCCGGCAATAATAGAATGTCTGGCCCTCCTGCCGGATTCAGAGGTCCCGGAAATCAGCAGTCGGAAAGTTTTACCATCGGACAGACGAATGGAATTGCCACCACCAATTCTGCCGGTATCAATTATGGAGATAAATGGGGGAAAAAAATAACGGTAACAGGCAGCTATTTTTTTAACGGGACAAACACCGATAATATTTCATTCACCAAAATACAGTTGTTTGAACAAAATCAGTTGTCTGCACAAAACAGCAACAGTCTCATCAAAAATTTTAATCACCGAATCAATGCGAGAATTGAATACAAAATGGATTCAAACAATATCTTCTTTGTAATTCCAAGTATGAGTTTTCAAAACAATAATTCAACGGGCTTTACCGGCATTAATAGTTATAAAAATATTCTGGATTCAATTTACAATGCTGCTTCCAATACAGTTAATGATAAAAAGGGATATTCTATTCGCAACAACCTCATGTACAGACATTCTTTCAGAAAAAAAGGAAGAATGCTCTCTCTCGGATTTAATGTCGCCTTCAATAAAAACGATGGCAGCAATAATATTGATGGTATCTTCCGCTTTTATGATGCTTTCGGCATGGCTGTTTCACCTGATTCATTGCAACAGCAGTTCAGCAGCAATCTCACCAACGGACAAACCATCGGGGGAAATATTACTTACAATGAACCGATTGGAAAAAAAGGACAATTGCAATTGGAATACAATCCCTCTGTACAAAAAAACAATTCCGATCAAAAAACTTATTTGTTTGACGGCTTGAATTATTCCATATTTGAAAGTAACCTTTCCAATACTTTTGATAATACCATTCAGACAAACAATGGTGGCATCACTTATCGTTTCACAAAAAACAAAGACGAACAATTTGCCATCGGTAACAATTTTCAACAAACCATTTTAAAAAGCGACAGAATATTTCCCATTGCAGGAAATTTCAGACAGACCTTTTACAATTTTTTACCTAATGGATTCTGGAGAAAGAAAATTTCCAAATACAGTTCTTTCAGAATATTTTACAGAACAAGTACAATGTTCCCTACTGTTGCTCAACTGCAGGATGTCTACAATCTGACAAATCCATTGAGGGTAATTGGCGGCAACCCCGAACTCAATCAATCCTTTACGCAATACATGGGCGGTCGCTTTATGCATACAAATACCAAAACAAACAGAAGTGTATTTACAGGATTATTTTTTCAAACTGCGATGGATTTTATTTCAAACGCAAGCTATATAGCTGCGAAAGATTCTTTGATACAGAAAGATGTTATTTTGAGAAAAGGAACACAATTAATCAAGCCGGTCAATCTTGACGGTTACAGATTATTGCGGACATATTTTACCTATAGCCAGCCGGTGAAATTTATAAAATCTACTGTCAATGTTAATTTGGGATTGGTATATACTAAACTGCCCGGATTGGTTAATTCAATTGCCACTACTACAAACAATTACCAATTCAACGGAGGCGTTGTGATATCAAGTAATATCAATGAGTATATTGATTATACCTTGTCTTATACAGGTAATCTGAATGATGCTAAAACAACCGGTGGCAGTACTGCAAAGAATAAATTCATCAATCACGTTACCAGCGGTTCAATCAGGTTGGCGAATAAAGAAGGATGGTTTATTCAAACTGATATCACGAATCAGATTTTTAAAGGTTTATCAGGCAATCTGGACCAGACATTTAATTTGTGGAGTGCGTCGGCAGGAAAAAAATTCTTTAAAAAGAAAACCGGTGAATTAAAATTGTCGGTGTTTGATATATTAAGACAGAATCAAAATATTTCAAGAAATGTAACCAACACCTTTATTGAAGATTCGCGCAATAATATTATACAGCAATACTTCATGCTCACCTTCACTTATAGTCTGAGAAATTTTGGCACACCTAAAAAGACGACGGAAGCTGAATCAGAAATGATGCCAAGAGGTCATTAAGCCACGGCGTTAAGAGTTTGGGGTTAGGGGTTTAGGGTTGACTCATCTCTAAATTTTCGCATCTCCACATCTCCACATCTCCTCATCTTCACATCTTCAAATCTCCTCATCAATAAAACAGGAGCAACCAAAATGATTGCTCCTGTTAATATTAATTACTGATAAATTCTATCTTTTCACAAAACGGTGTACACTTGATTTGCCTTCGCTTGAATAAGCTGTTACAAAGTAAGTACCTGGGGCCAGTCGGGATGCATCAATGCTGAGTTGATTGCTTCCTGCCATCAATTGATGAGAAGTTCTTTGCATTTGCTTACCTGAAATATCGGTCAGCTGCAATTCAATTTTCATTGACTTATCTGAACTAACGTTCATAACCACGTTTGATTTTTCAACCAGCGTAGGCACCACATTTATTATCTGCAGACCAGAAGCTTGATAGTTGAGTGCAACGACTTTGCTGTACTTGGATTCATTGTTCTTAGCAACAGATTTAATTCTGTATTGAGATATGCCTTTAAATTGATTATTTACATCAGTAAAATTATAACTGCCGCCAATAGCATTCCCTGTAGCACTGACCGTTCCTATTTTTTCGAAGCGGCCGTTTGTTTTTCTTTCCACCTCAAATCTTGCAGTATTGATTTCAGTGGCCGTTTTCCAGCTAAGCTCCACATCACGACCTCTTCTTATTCCGTTGAATTTGGAATAGGTAACAGGCAGGCTGGCAATACAAACAGAGAACGATGCCTTGTAATTGGCGGTAGAATTGTTTGTGTAGTGAACAGAAGAACAGATTCCATAATTATAATCCGCCTGAGTATATACTTCCAACGTGTAAGCTCCCGGGTCTAATCCCGCAAGCAAATCAACGGTTGCATCAGATGTTTCCCAAACCTGATCGAGACAGGCGGAATTTTCAGGTGATGTGTTTTCTGAAGAAAACCCTAGATTAAGTTTAGTAAAAGAACCTGTTGGCGAGGATGTAGAAGGATAAATTCTATAATATAGAGCGCCATTCAAAATATCATTGATACCACATTTGAAAGTCTTGTTCTGAGCACCTGAAAGGTTCAATGTTTTACCATCGCAGAAGTCTCCCAAATCTAACCCATCAAAATCAGAATTAGTTGAAGCGGACGGCGCTTGCAAGTCATAAAATTTATTGCCGGTATTTGCGGTATCCAAAATGATATAGCTTTCAAAAATACCTGACTGATCATCATTTTTTACAGTAAAGGTGGCTTTATAATTCTTTCCTCCATTATCAAAATTATAAGTTTTAGATCCTGTATTATCTGTATAGTCAGATGAGGTATATACTTCCAGCACATATTTTCCATCACACAAATCAACCAGCAAATCTATGTCAGCAGCCACTTCTCTCCATGTCTGTTCATTACAGTTAGTCAGCGACTCAGAAACCACAGGAAGATTCACGGGCAAATTGAAAGAAGAAG
The DNA here is from genome assembly GCA_947458275.1 of Chitinophagaceae bacterium. GTDB lineage: Bacteria > Bacteroidota > Bacteroidia > Chitinophagales > Chitinophagaceae > Ferruginibacter. The sequence continues at coordinate 99,665 of CANGYR010000010.1, read as the reverse complement.
GTGTGCTTCCTTCAGGATAAATACGATAATACAATTTGCCATCCAGTATATCATCCGGAGTACACTCGGTAGTTTTGTTTTCAGCACCGTTCAATTTAAATGTCTGTGAGCCATTGAAAGTTCCCAAATCAGCTCCTTCAAAATCTGGATTCAATGTGGTAGACTGCAGGTCATAAAATTCATTGAATGAACCTTTATTAATGATGACATAGCTCTCATTGAAAGCAGATGATTTTGGCGAACATACTTTGAATGTAGCTTTATAATTATTCGGTGAGTTGTTGGCATAGTGAATGCCTCCGCAAGCAGCACCGGCATATGTGTAAGATGCTTGCGTATATACCTCAAGTACATAATCTCCGGGTATAAGATCGGCTAGTAGATTCACAGCTGCGTCACTTTTTTGCCATTTCTGGTTGACACATCCGGGAGCTGCGTCCAGTGGAGAATCATAAGGCAAATCAATTTCACTGAAGCTGCCACCGGTACCACCTGAGGGATATATTCTGTAATACAGTTTGCCATCAGTGATGTCATTGGTACCACATTTAAAAACTTTGTTCTCCGCTCCGGAAAGAACGAGCGTTCCTGAATTGCAATATTCTCCTAAATTGGCACCATCAAAGTTAGGGTTGTCAGTATTTGCTTTCAGATCATAAAACTGATTGCCTTGTCCGTAAGTGTTTAAAATCAAATAGCTTTCATAAATATCAGAGAGATTATCATTTTTTACCGTAAAAGTTGCTTTATAGTTTGCTCCGCCATTATTGGAAAAAATTGTACCTAAATTACTGCCATCTTCAAAAGCTGCAGTTGTGAATACTTCCAATACATAATCACCATCACACAACCCACTTAATAGATTGATATTGGCATTATTTGTCTGCCATTGCTGGTTTTGACAACCATCACCTGCTCCTGAAATATTGAAAGCAGAAGTAAAAGACACTCCGATAAATGTTCCGGGAGTTCCGCCGCTTGGGTAGATTGTATATAAAACAGCCCCCGAAGTGATGTTGAGTGTACCGCATTTGAATACTTTTTGTTCAAACCCCTTCAAACTCAATGTTTGTCCGGAATTGAATGTTCCGATAGACCCGGTAAAATCAGGATTGCCTGTGTTCGCATCAAGATCAAAGAATTCGTTTCCGGCTCCCCTGTTCAGAATCAAAAAACTTTCATAAATACCTCCTGACCCCTGAGAAAAAGAAGTCGAAATGAAAAAGCTGAAAAACAACAGTAAGCTCAAATTTTTGGTAAAAAAATGCTTCATGATATGTATTTTATTTTGCTTGATTTTTATTCAAAATTATGATTTTTGAATCAAACCTATTTAATGAATGGAATTATTGCATTGAAAACTGTTTGAAAGTCTGTATAACCTTCTGCCAGTTGATAAAACTTCCCCTCTTGTGTCTGCATGTATACCGCCGGAAAGCCTCTGACCTGAAATTGCTGCACCAAAGAAAACTCATCATAAGCCATCTGTCTGTATTCCTCCGATTTCAATTTCTCATAAAAATCCCCGGATTCGATGTCATATTTCTCCAGTAAATGCCTGTAGGCTTCGTCATCCGTCAAGTCCCGCCCCTCAAAATGCAGTGCCTGTTGTATATCTGAGGCAATTTCGATAACATTTTCAGGACGTAATTGTTTTAGAATACAAAGGGCAATAGCCGGTTTTTCTGAATGGGGATACCAGTCACTCTCCTCAGGATTAAAAATATGCCAGAGATACTCTTTTCCAAACTCCACCCCGGTTTTTTCCTCTACCGTTTTATATGCCTGGGCAATGTATCCGGCCATGGCTCCGATATGCACCGGCTTATCGGGAAGGATCATTCCTCCGCTCAGTACCTCAAATTGCAACCGGTCTTTAAACTCCTCGGCAATTTTGGAAATCACCGGACTAAAGCCGTAACACCAGCCGCAGTAGGCATCGTAGATGTAGATAAGGAGAGACATGTTTTTGGTTTATGGTTTATGGTTTGGGGTTGGTGCCTCTGCGTAAACTCTGCGTTCTCTTTTCTCTGCGGTGAAATTTCATGAGGGTTCAACATGTTCAACCTTTTGAACTTTTTGAACCTCTTCAACTTCTTCAACCTCTTCAACCCCTTCAACATCGCCTTCGGCGATTAGTGTGCTTCCAGCCAGTTCTCCCCAAATCCCAACTCCGCATCCGCAGGAACACCATTTGGCAGAGACAGCGCATGTTGCATGCATTCCAGGATGACGGGCTTCACCGCATCCAGTTCGGTTTTAAGTACATCAAAAACCAACTCATCATGTACCTGCAAGATCATTTTTGATTTGAACTGATACTTGTTGAACGCCTCATTAATTTTTATCATTGCCAGCTTAATCATATCAGCAGCCGTACCCTGAATGGGTGAATTGATGGCATTTCGCTCCGCAAAACCTCTTACAGTAAAGTTGGCAGAGGTTATATCTTTCAGCCATCTCTTACGGCCCATCAGCGTCTGTACATAACCGTTATCTTTAGCAAATTTAATGGTATCATCCATGTATCGCTGAATATCCGGAAATTCTTTTTTGTAGTTGTCAATAATTTCTTTTGCCTCGCCTCTTGAAATGCCGAGATTTTCAGCCAGACCAAATGCTCCCTGACCGTAGATGATTCCGAAATTAACACTCTTGGCTTTATAGCGCATTTCTTTGGTAACATCAGATTCGGCGACATTGAAAACCTTCGCCGCCGTGGCAGTGTGAATGTCTTTGCCCGTCCTGAACGCCTCACACATATTCTTATCGCCACTAATGGCTGCCACAATTCTTAATTCAATCTGAGAGTAATCGGCCGATACCAATACATATTCTTCGTTGCGCGGAATGAAGGCTTTACGAATTTCTCTTCCTCTGTTTGTACGAATAGGAATGTTCTGCAAATTCGGATTGTTGCTGCTTAACCTTCCCGTTACCGCTACCGCCTGCGCATAACTGGTATGCACACGGCCTGTTTTGGGATTGATCAAAGAAGGCAAGGCATCCACATAAGTAGATTTTAATTTCGCTAGTTCGCGGAAAGATAAAATATCATCGCAAATTTTATGCTGGTGGGCGAGCTTGGCCAACACATCCTCTCCAGTAGCGTACTGCCCCGTCTTCGTTTTTTTTGCTTTCGGATCCAATTTCAGTTTTTCAAACAACACCTCTCCCAATTGTTTGGGTGATGCCAGATTGAATCTCACTCCCGCTTGTTCATAGACCAGCTCCTCCGCTTTTCGCGCTTCTGTATCCAGCTCTTTAGAATAACTATGCAGAAAATCAATGTCCACTTTAATGCCCTCAAACTCCATGGCAGTAAGCACTCTGACGAGCGGGTTTTCCACTTCATAAAAAACTTTTTCTACCTGACTGGAAGAAATTCTCGGAAGAAAAACATTTTTCAATTGAAGCGTGATGTCAGCATCTTCTCCTGCATACTCAACAATTTTATCTGTACTCACATCGCGCATATTGCCCTGATTCTTACCTTTTTTACCAATCAGTTCTTCTATGTGGATGGGTTCATAACCCAGGTATTTGGCACTTAATACATCCATGCTTCTTTTTCCTTCCGGTTCTATCACATAATGAGCCAGCATGGTATCAAATATTTTCCCCTTCAACTCAATATCATACCATTTCATCACTAGCATGTCATATTTAAGATTCTGACCTATCCATGTTTTATCGGCATCATTGAACAAAAGAGCAAATCTTTGTAGCAGCTTTTTGCAGTCGGGTTTTTCTGCGGGACAAGGAACATAATAGGCCTCTCCGGGCTTTATACAAAAACTCATCCCCACCAACTCAGCAAGATTGGCATCCACATGGGTGGTCTCCGTATCAAAACAGATTTCTTTTTCTTTTTGCAATAAAGACAATAAAGCATCTATATCAGAATCTGTTTCAGTCAGATGATATACATGTGGCGTGTTGTGAATATTTTTATCTATAACGGAGACGGGTACCTGATTTTCGGATTCAATAGTTTCATTTTTTTCTTCTGTTGCCGGAACATTATTTCCGAACAAATCCATTTGACCTCCGGCTTTCACCGGATTCACCGCTTCAGATACAGAAGGAATTTCCTCGCCAAGAATTCTCTTGCCCAGGGTTTTGAATTCCAGTTCGGTGAAAATATCAATCAATGCATCTTTATTGTAAGCCCCCAAAGAAAAATCACCTTCATGAAAAGTTACCGGCACGTTGGTGATGATGGTAGCGAGTTTTTTACTCAACACAGCCATCTCTTTGCCGTTGCGGATTTTTTCACCCAATGCACCTTTGATATCATCGGCATGCTGCAACAGGTTTTCAACACTGCCATATTCTTTTAGCAATTTTGAAGCCGTCTTTTCGCCTACTCCGGCAATACCGGGAATGTTGTCCACCGCATCTCCCATCAGACCGAGAATATCAATTACCTGGTCTACATTTTCAATACCCCACTTGTTACAAACCTCTTGCGGACCCATTACTTCAAAGCTTCCACCCTGATAAGGCGGTTTGTAGATTTTTATTTTTTCGGTAACCAGCTGCCCAAAATCTTTATCGGGCGTAACCATATACACTTCATATCCTTCTTTTTCCGCTTGTTTGGCCAGTGTGCCGATAATATCATCAGCTTCAAATCCATTCATTTCAACCACCGGAATATTAAATGCTTCCACGATTTTTTTGATGTCGGGAATCGCGGAAAGAATATCTTCCGGCGCCTCTTGCCTGTTGGCTTTATATTCGGTAAAATCGGTATGGCGTTCGGTGGGTCCCTTCGAGTCGAAACACACGGCCATATGCGTGGGCTTTTGATTGTTGATGAGATCAATCAGGGTGTTGGTAAAACCAAATTGTGAGTTGGTATTTCTGCCTTTACTGGTAATCCGAGGAGAACGAATCAGTGCATAATATGCCCTGAATATCAAAGCCATCGCATCCAGTAAAAATAATTTTTTCTGCATCAGTTAAAAGTAAAACAAATGGCTGAAAGATAGGAAGTGAAATAATTAGCTATACTAAAATTTACTGCTGATATACGCCGGCAACATTGCCCTCCATGTTGGCCAGTCGTGTTTCCATTCATGCCCCCATACATCCAGATCATGATGAATATGCTTGCTGTTCAGAATAGAAGAGAATTTTCTTGAACCTTCGGGGTCTTCATAATCGCCTGAACCGGTGAGAATATGAATATGTCTACTCCTTCGGATATTGTCCAGATACCATTCATCATTCAGATTGGGAACGTAATGCACCGGCGAATTGAAATAAACCTGTTCATCAAAAAATCCTTTTGAATATTCAGAGAGATCATACACACCGCTCATTGAAATGACGCCATTAATCAGATCTGGTCTTTTCAAAAAAAGATTCATACTATGCAATGCCCCGAAGGACGCGCCACTGATAATCAACGGGGTATCCCATGAGGTGCTATTTTTCACAAAAGGCACGACTTCATTATGGACATATTCATTGAACTGATTGTGACGAATGGCTTTGTGCTCGCCCGCCATATTATTATTCAACCAGCTTTCATTGTTGATGCTGTTGATGGAAAAAACTTTCAATTTTCCGGCATTAATATAGGGAGCAAGCGCATCTATTAACTGAAAACGCTCATATTCCAAGTAATCCGCTGCAGCCGTTGGAACCAGTAATAATGCAAAACCATAATGGCCGTAAGTAACAATCGGCATTTCCTTTCCTAAAGCGGGGCTAAACCAACCGGTTATTTCTCTATTCATATTTTTAAAAATGATTATTTTTTATTGGCAGATTATCAAATATAGCACAAGAATTTATTGTGCCTAAATAAATCTCCTTTTTAACCAATGTTAAGATTTTAGAAAAATGCAGCGTCCATTTTTTCGTGTTGCTTTTTGCCATATTTTTGCCTTAGGTGTTTTTCATAGGTTAGCAACGGCCAGCTCTTTTCAGGGCAGGCCTCTTTTTTAGAAGCTTATTGTGGGAGATTGTATATCGTGATAAAATAAAAAAGTCCATTTTTCTTCTTTGCCTTTTTCCCACCATGCTGATCTGAGTTGCATCGTTTTTTTTCCGTCGTAATCATATTTAGCCACAAACCTGCTTTTCATTTGCTGCAACTGTGGCGCATCATCTCCTCCGAAAAAAACAGTTTGTGCATTTTCTTTTATCCAAAAAACAATGTGATAGGGAGAATGTGCCGAAGTCATTTGATAAGAAATGTATCCGTCAATAACTCCCTCTCTTTCCAGCAAAACAAGTTTATCAGAATCTTTAAGCAGTTCAAACGTTTCAGGCACATAGGATGCTGTTTTATTCTCCAATGCAAATTGCAGTTCCTCACGATTGACATAATACATTGCATTAGGAAAACTCAAAAATGATTGTTGTAACACCGAATCATATTTTCTGATAGCTCCCGCATGGTCTTTGTGTAAATGACTCAGCAAGACTTTTGTAATACTCAGCGGATCTATATCGTTGTCAATAAGATTTTGATGAATCTGTAATACGCCGTTGGTATTTGAAAAACCGAGTCCTGTATCAATCAGAATGATGTCTTTTTCAGTAATTACAACAAAGGGCTGTATTTCCACCAGCAAACTTCCTGTAGGTCGCTGCTGCAACTCATCTTTGGCTTTATCAAAAGGGACGAAAGCTTTGGTATGGTCAATGGTAAAGCTTCCTTCGCTGAGTGGTATAATCTTCATAATTGTAGTGTCTGTAAAACAACAGAGTGCATTAAATGTTTGCCGTTCGGAAATTTATCTCAAAACCATTTGTCTGTCTGCATCCAGTCTTACGAGAATGAATATTAGTATTGTAAACGTAAGTAATGAAGAACCTCCATAGCTCATCAGCGGCAGTGTAATGCCGATTACCGGAGCGAGGCCGATGGTCATGCAAATATTAATGGCAATGTGAAAAAACAAAATGGCAGCTACCGAGTAGGCATACACGCGGCTGAAAGTAGAGCGCTGTCGTTCCGCTATCATTATGATTCTGAGTAAAAGTGTCAGATAAAGCAACATGAGAATGGTACAGCCCACGAAACCAAAATTTTCTCCCAAAGAAGTAAAAATAAAATCGGTGTGTTGCTCAGGTACGAAATCTCCCTGTGTTTGTGTACCTTTTAAAAATCCCTTGCCAAAAAATCCTCCGGAACCAATGGCTATTTTAGATTGTTTGACATTATAATTTTCGGTGTCTGCTTTCGGCTTCTTCACTGATAACTGCGCTGTATTGGGATTCTCTTCCGGTTGAGTGGCTGTATAGGGATTGTCTCTTCCTACCATACTAAAAATCCTGTCGGCCTGGTATTTCTGAAATACATGCTTGAACATAAACGGAACTGCCAATCCAATAAAAATTGCGCTAAATACCCAGGAGGCAAGTACAATGTATAACAGAGATTTATTACGCTTTATCCTTCTTTTCAGCGTATATAAAGCATAAAGAGAAATAACTGAAATTGTAATTAGCAAAGGATAAGTAGGAATAAGCAATGCGGCAACCAGCAATATGCCCATTGAAGCACCAATAACCAGATACGCCGGTGGGAATCCCTCTCTGTACATAGGAAGTAAAAAACAAAAATATACAAGTGCCAGACCTGTTTCGTTCTGCAAAATGGAAAAAACAATTGGAAGAAAACAAATCGCTGATGCAATTAATTGAGACCTCGATTTGCTGAAATTCGTTTCGGGGCGGGAAAGATATTTTGCCAATGCAAGTGACGTGAATATTTTACAGGTTTCCACCGGCTGTAAATTCATAAAACCCAGTGGTATCCAGCTTTTGGAGCCGTTGACTGTTTTACCAATGACAAAAGTGGAAATCATTAATAAAATACCCAGAACGTATAATAGATTGGGTGTTGCAGTAAAAAATTTACTGTCCATCAACAAAATGAATGTAGCAATGACTGCACAGATTAGCAGGTAAAAAAATTGTTTGCTGTAATTTTTTTTAAATGCCCACAACGATTTAAAAAAATCATCATTGGCTTTAAGCTCAACGGAAATAATGCATAGCAGTCCTATCAGGGCGATGATTGCATACAGCCATACCGTCACCCAGTCTCTCCCCTTTAATACAACTGCTTTATTTTGATACATAAAAAATTATTACTGAGAAATATTACCGGCCTTTTGAAGAATCTGCAGCGGATTTAATCTTTTTTTCTTCCGGCTTAATTGCTTCAACTTTTCTGACACTATCTCTTAACGGCTTTTTATCTTCTGATTTTTTATCTTTTAATTTACCGAATTCTTCTTTGTCTACAATATCATCATCCATGCCAAGGGTATCTTTTACAATTTTGATATACCCTTTTGCTACAAGATAAGCAGAGTCTTTCGAATGCCTCATGGAATCTTGTCTTCTTAATTCAGCAAATATCCTTGGCGGCATCAAATTCAATTTAGACAGCTGCTCCACTCTGGCAAGTCTTCCCTTATCAGTGATTGAGTCTTTAAGATATTTTTCTATCATCAAACCTACTATCGGTGCCGCATAGGTTCCACCAAAACGGCCGCTGTTTTCCACTACACACATGATAGCTATTTTAGGGTTCACTCTGGGAGCGAAGCCGCAAAAGAACGAGTGATTCTGCTGTTTAACGCCGCGGTAATAGTTTTCCACTGTACCGGTCTTTCCGCAGATTACAACATCATTCACTTTGGCACCCACACCGGTACCTTTATCTACCACCCCCTGCATGCCATCATGTACCGCCTCAAAAATGCTGTCGGGTATGGCAGGCGGAACAACCCGCTTATTGTATTTATCCAGCATACCATAACGGTCACCGTCTTCAATAGAATCTACCACATGAGGTATATAGTACCAGCCCTTGTTGGCTATATATGCCATCTCGTTGGCTACCTGCAGTGGCGTTACATCTACTTCACCCTGACCGATGCTCACCGAACGAAAAGAACAGAAATTCCATCTACCTGCACCATATACTTTATTGAAATACTTTGGTGTAGGAATATTGCCGGTTTTTTCAGAAGGAACATCCACACCGAGTCTGCGACCTAACCCGAACGAATACATGTAATTATCCCAATGCGACAAAGCGCTGTCAATAGAAGGAAACTTCGGGTTGTTGATAACCCTTTGCATTACATTGGCAAAATAAGTGTTGTCAGATATTGTAATAGCGCTTCTCAAATCAAAGGTCCCGAAATCAAGGCAGCGCATAGGCTTACCGCTTCCACAACCATAGAAAGCTCCGGAGCAGGAAAAACGGGTGTCGGTAGTGATGACTCCCTCATGCAATCCAATCAAAGCCTGCAATGTTTTGAAGGTAGAACCCGGTGAATACGTAGCACTCACTGTTCTGTTGAGCAGAGGCAATGCTGGGTTTAAAAACAATTCGGAGAAATGTTTTCTCCTCTCGCTACCGGTGAGATAATTCGGTTGATAAGTAGGTGCACTGACCATGGCAAGTATCCCGCCAGTTCGGGGATCAACCGCAACAATAGAACCCAGTTTGTTTTGCATCAGCTTCTCTCCCAGCTCCTGCAATTCTATATCCAGTGAGGTATATAAATTTTTCCCGGCAATAGCCGCAGTATCATATTGCCCTTTCTCGAGCTTTTCAGTCAATCGGTTTTTATTGTCTCTCTTCCAGTATTCAATACCGCGTTGCCCCATCAATACTTTTTCATAACTGCGTTCCAATCCGGTCATGCCGGCAAAATCTCCCGCTACATATCCTTCATCCGGATGCTTCTTCAAAAAATTAGTATCCACTTCTGCCGTATAGCCAAGAACATTTGCTGCCGCATCATAAGGATACGCTCTTACGGAACGCTCCTGCATATAGAATGCGGGAGTAAACTTAAACATGGACTCATTCAGTAACGCCATTTTTTCATCACTGAGCAAAGGCTCAAAAATAGATGCCCTCGATCTTCCATTTTTAATGATCAGCTCCACAATTCTTTTTTGAAACTGCGCCGAATCGATTTGAAGAATTTTGCACAACGCAGCGGTATCTATTCCCTTTAATTTATTGGGAGTAACCATCAGATCGTAAATATTCACATTTTGAAGAATAGCATTTTTATTCCGGTCAAATACGATTCCCCTATCGGGATAAACCACTTTTCTGAAAGTACCCTGATCTTCTGCGAGGGTTTTATATTTGGAAGAAATGACTTGTAAAGTGAATAAACGAAGTATGATGATGACAAACAAGGCAATAAAAATCAACCGAATAACTTCCTTTCTTGATTGATTAAATACAGACACTTATTTTTTGATTTACAATGTATTGTTTTGAAAAATATCAGCCATGCAAAATTACTAAACTGTATTGGTTCTGAATTTCTGTTTTCTGGAAAAAAGCAACTCCACCACCACCATGAGCAATAAGCTGATGATGGTAGTCAAAATAGTTTTGAAGAAAAAGTACCAGAAATTGCTAAACTGCCAGGCCTCTAGTGCAAATAACCAGGCGTTGTGAATGAGAATTAGCAACCCTGAGTAAACGAGATAAGGCAGCGCGCCGCCCATACTTCTGAATGAAGGCTCCTCATAATTCGTCTCCGCTCCTTCCTGAGGTATCATAAGATTAATCAGAAAAGGGCGCAAATAAGCCATCAGCACACAGGCGGCCGCATGAAATCCCGGGTGATGCCTGAAACTGTCAAGAGAAAACCCAAGCAAAAATGCTAATATCATTAAAAGAGGACGGCTGATTTTAAATGGAAGCCAGAGAATAAAAAGAAAATAAAGATAGGGCGTCACCATCTGGTGTAAATGAATTCTGTCCAGCACATATACCTGCAGGAAAATTAACAGTGCAAACCGAATGATATATTTTAAAAAACTGCTCATGTTATTTCATTAGGGTTCTTTTTTTATTCGGCTTAAAATATCCTCCACTCCCTGCTGGTCTGCGTTGTCAATAACATACACATACTGAAGATTATAAAAGTTTGCCGTAGTACGAAACTTAATCCGAAACAAATTAGAACTTGTCTCACGGCTTACCTCCTCCACTATGCCCAGGGACAACCCTTTAGGAAAACTCGTGCTGTATCCGCTGGTAATAATAGCATCGCCTTTACTCACTTTGGCGCTCTTTGAGATATTGGTCAGATTGATGATGTTGGGCTCTTTTCCATCCCAGTTAAGCGTACCCGCCTCTCCTCCCTTCTGCAACTTACCGCTGATGTGGCTGTCTTTATGCAATAAGCTCATCACCACGGCATAATTATCATTTACTTCGGTAATGATTCCAACAGCAGAACCATTGGGATCAACCACCCCCATACCCGTGCGGAGCTGGCCAAGTTTTCCTCTGGACAAAACAATGTAATTACTTTGAGCGGAAATCGAATTCGAAATTACTTTAGCAGAAAGATATTTATACTTCCTGATTTTTTGCAGCGAATCCAGTTTTATGGTATCTGCAATAAATTTATATCCGGTATCGGGCAGAGAAAAGTTTTCTTTTAGTTTGTTGTAAAGAACCTCATTTGCTTTTATCAGAGAATCATTTGTTTTGCGCAGATAAAAATATTGTTGCACCCTGCTGTATCTGTCATTTATTTTTCCGGTAACATTATTGGTTGTATTCCCAAAAGCGGCCTGATGGTATTTGCTGTAGCTGACAATAAAGTAGATGCTCAACACCTGCAAAAACAGGAAAAGCAAAATATTAAAGTGCCGGCGAATAAAAAGAAAAATATTTAGCACCTGCTACAAGGAATAATTGGTAAAAAATTATACAATATTTGATGAGGAAAGATTTCTGCAATGAATTATCTCATCACGAAAGGAAATCTGTCGTAATTTTTAAGTGCTATACCTGTCCCTCTTACAACGCTCTTCAGAGGATCGTCTGCAATATGAACCGGTAGTTTGATTTTGTTGGCCAGTCTTTTATCCAGACCTCTCAGCAATGACCCACCACCTGTTATATACAGACCTCTGCGGTAGATATCTGCAGCAAGTTCGGGAGGTGTAGTTTCAAGCGCTTTCAAAATAGCTTCTTCTATTTTGAAAATACTTTTATCAAGCGCTTCCGCTACTTCCTGATAGCTGACCATTACCTGTTTGGGTATACCTGTCACCAAATCTCTTCCGTTAACGGGAATATCATCCGGCGGATTGTCGAGATCTTTCATCGCTGCACCAATCTGAATTTTAATCTGCTCGGCCGTGCGTTCACCAATCAGCAAACTATGATAACGGCGCAATGCCTCCATGATATCAGCAGTAAATTCATCTCCGGCAATACGAATACTCTGGTCGCAAACAATACCGGCAAGCGCAATCACGGTAATACCTGTGGTACCACCGCCAATATCAATAATCATATTTCCTACGGGCTCCTCCACATCAATACCAATACCAAGCGCTGCTGCCATAGGTTCGTGGATAAGATATACTTCTTTTGCACCGGCTTGTTCAGCACTGTCTCGAACCGCTCTTTTCTCTACCTCGGTAATGCTACTGGGAATGCAAATCATCATGCGCCAGCTCGGAGCGAACAATGGCTTTTTAGGATAAACCAGTTTTATCAGTTCTCTGATCATCAGCTCGGCAGCATTGAAATCGGCAATTACACCATCACGAAGCGGACGAACCGTACGAATACTTTCATGCGTTTTTTCATGCATCATCAAAGCCTTCTTACCAACAGCCAATAAATTCTTCGGATTGTTTCTGTCCAGTGCCACAATGGATGGTTCATTTACCACCACCTCATCGTTATGGATAATAAGAGTGTTTGCTGTTCCCAAGTCAATAGCAATCTCTTGTGTAAAAAAATTAAAAATGCCCATATTCTATATCAACAGTCTTTTAAAAAGGTAATTAAGCAAAGTTGCCGTAATTTATTGGGATTTTACAATGGGAAAAAATATATTTTCAAACAATTTCTGCATAAATGTAAGTCTCTTCGAATCAAACCGGATAATTGCTAATTAATTTAGTAAATTTCTTTAGTGCTATAACTTCGTTTATACGTTTACGTTATATTGCATTTTTCTTCATTTTTATTTAAACTCATACCCTATGTCTTTTCTGAAAAACATCCCTTCATAATGCAATTTGCCCAGCAAATGATACGATCGTTCTGTTGCCTCTTCTATATCGTTCCCGAATGAAGTAATGGCAAGTACCCTGCCGCCACTTGTCAGCATCTCATCTCCGTCTTGTTTAGTCCCCGCGTGAAATACTACGCTGTGCTCACCTGAAGGCAAATCAAGTCCTTTAATAACTTTCCCCGTAGCGTATTCTCCCGGATAACCGCCACTGACTGCAACCACCGTAGCGGCTGTTTGGGTATGAGTATCCAAAGAAACAGCATGCAATTCGGCTTTAGCTGTTGCAATCAATATTGGAAGCAAGTCGCTTTTAATTCTGGGTATCACCACCTCCGTTTCCGGGTCGCCCATACGGCAGTTGTATTCTATTACAAAAGGCTCGCCTTGGTTGATCATCAGTCCTATGAAGACAAAACCCTTGTAATTATAATTTTCGCTTTTTAATCCGGCAACCGTTGGTTCCACAATCCGGCTGATGATTTTGCTTCTCAGTGCATCATCAAAAAAAGGAACAGGACTCAAAGCGCCCATTCCGCCGGTATTCAAGCCCTGGTCGCCTTCGCCGATTCGTTTGTAATCCTTGGCTTCCGGAAGCAACAAATAGCTTTTACCATCCGTAAGCACAAACACACTGGCTTCAATGCCTTCCAGGAAAGACTCAATCACCACTTTGTTACCGGCGGTGCCGAATTTCGATTGTCTGATCATCAGCTCAAACTCCCTCAACGCCTCATCATGACTATTGCAAATCAAAACGCCCTTTCCGGCAGCGAGCCCGTCGGCCTTCAATACTATGGGCAGACTATGTGCTTTGATATATTCCAATCCCTCTTCAAAATTCGAAACCGTAAATTCAGCATAGGAAGCAGTTGGAATGCCGTATTTTTTCATGAATGCTTTGGCAAAAGACTTGCTCCCTTCCAGCTGTGCCGCCTCTTGGGCAGGTCCCACAATCAATACATGTTGTGTAGCGGAATCGGACTGAAAATAATTCACAATACCTTTTACCAATGGATCTTCGGGGCCAACTACAATCAAATCAATTTTTTTATCGAGAACAGCTTTTTTTAATGAGTCAAAATCCGTGCCGCTTATTGGTAGATTGGTGCCGCATGCCGACGTGCCACCGTTTCCAGGAGCGATATAAAGATGCTCGCACAAAGGGCTTTGGCTGATCTTCCAGGCAAAAGTATGTTCACGACCGCCCGAACCTATAATCAGAATGTTCATTGGAAAAATATTTATGGCGCGAAATTAATCATCAAAAGCTTTTGAATCGCTTCCAATTCAAATATGTTTTCACTTTTGTTGTTGAATTTATAAAGAATAAAGAAAGGTTAAATTGAACGATGTAAGTATAATTTGTGTATTTTGGCAAATCTTAATTAATTGCTGGCTTAAAAAAATCAATATGACAGAATCAATCAATCAACAAAAAAAGCACCCAAAGGGGTTATGGGTATTATTTGGAACTGAAATGTGGGAGCGTTTCAACTTCTACGGCATGAGAACACTGCTCACCTTATTTATTGTAAATGCGCTAATGATAAGCAAAGAAGATTCCTCCATTATCTATGGCGGATTTTTAGGTCTTTGCTACCTCACTCCTATGCTCGGCGGATTTGTTTCAGATAGATTCCTTGGCAACCGCAACTGTATATTGTTGGGAGGAACTTTGATGGGAATTGGTCAGTTGCTGCTTTTTACAAGCGCCACCGTTTTTTCCGGCAACCTTGAATTGGCAAAAACGATTTTGTATGTAGCGCTTGGCGTCATTATTCTAGGTAATGGCTTCTTTAAGCCCAATATTTCCAGTATGGTGGGCAGCCTTTATCCAAAATCCGAAAAGAATAAACTGGATACTGCCTTCACCATTTTTTACATGGGTATCAATGTTGGCGCCTTCCTGGGACAGCTTATTTGTCCCATTTTAGGTGACGTGACAGACACCTCCGGTATACGCGATGTGTTTGCTTTTAAATGGGGTTTCCTTGCTGCGGCAATTGCCATGTTGCTTGGTACATTAACTTTTGTGTTTCTTAAAAATAAATATGTAGTTACTCCCGACGGAAAACCTATCGGCGGTCTGCCTTCCGGCCACAGCGCAGAAGATTATGAAGAAGGAGAAGCTCAATCTACTAATTTCTCAGGTCTTTCTTTAGGATTGGCAGTGGCTGCATTCATTGTGCTTGGTTTGATTTTCAATGTGGTTTTTGGTCAAAACTATATCTACTCCATCATTTATGCTTCTGGTATTACCCTTGCCGGATTGATTCTTTCAGACAAGTCATTGACTAAAATTGAAAGAGATCGCATTCTCGTTATTTACATCGTTTCTTTCTTTTTGATTTTCTTCTGGGCGGCATTTGAACAAGCCGGCTCTTCGCTGACTTTCATTGCCGATTACCAAACCGACAGAAATTTCTTCGGATGGAATATGCCGCCATCTATGGTACAAATATTCAACGGAGTATTTGTGGTGATGTTTGCAGTTCCGTTCAGTATGCTTTGGGATAAACTCAGAGCCAAAGGCAAAGAACCTGTCTCTCCGGCCAAACAAGCACTGGGGCTCTTACTGATAGCTTTAAGTTATTTCATCATTGCCCATAATGTAAAAGATTTGGGTAATTCAGGATTGCTTGCTGTACACTGGCTCGTGTTGCTTTATCTGATTCAGACGTTCGCCGAGCTTTGTCTCTCTCCGATAGGGTTATCTCTTGTAGGTAAACTGGCGCCGAAAAGATTTGCTTCATTATTGTTTGGGGTATTCTTCCTGTCAAGCGCATCAGGATATGCCCTTGCGGGTACGCTGGGTTCCATACTGCCTGCTACGGGCGAGCAGTTCAAAGCTGCTTCTGATGCGGGAATAGATTTGAAAGCTATTTTAGACAAGACGGTTGTTCCTACAGCAGATCAAATTAAATTCCTTGTCGACAACAAAATCAGTAATCATTATCCCACCTTCGCAGGATTCACTATTCATAACCTTTTTGAATTCTTCATGGTATTCGTTGTTCTCTGTGGAATCGCATCGGCTTTATTGTTTATGCTCGTACCACGCTTAAAGAAAATGATGCACGGTATTCAGTAATTAACGCTTACAGATATTAAAAGGCGGCCAAATGGTCGCCTTTTTTAGTAACTATACACATACTTTCAAAAAAACGGCTCAACTATTAAACCCTTAAACTTTTAAACCGTTAAACCCCATTCCAAAACCGGATGATTATGTTGGAAAAGGAGAAAATTGAATGACGATTTTTTTATAAATAATTGTTTCGGGGAGATATTTACACTTTTTCTAAATTATCTTTGCTGCCATCTTCATCTTCGTGAAAAATTCTTACTGCCATGAGAAAAATTATCACTGCCATTTCTTTTTTGTTCCTGCTTTCTCCCATTCTGTCAAAAAGCCAAACCTGCCTGATCTTTCCGGTAACGGTTACCAAAACTGATGTAACCTGTTCGGGATCTGCCGATGGATCCATTTTTATCGGGAACCTCCCTACCAACTTTACAAACGACCAATTTATAATTGAAGTGGAAAACCTGGGGGGTGAAATAATCTATTCATCATCAACCGTTGGATTTGGCGCTTCATCTTTAAATATCCCCCGGCTGCAGCCAGGGCTCTACCAATTTAAGATTGATCAGTATGAGCGTAGTGTTGTCAACGGTCAGTTTGTACCTACCAAGCTCATTTGTGGAAAAACCGGTTCACCCCAAATTCTTACGCCAGGGTGTGATATTGCCTTTCAGCAGCTTAGCTTCAATACAAACCCCTGCGACAATGATTTTGGAAATGCATCTGCAAAAATTACGGGGACTTTTTGCTCAAGCTTTCCTGAGACCTACCGGATTATCAATGGTGTGAGAGATATTACGCGAAACGTATTTTCTATTGGGAGCAATTATTCCCCTAATACCACTTACACCGATAACCAGCTCAATGGCCTGAAACCGGGCGATACGGTTCAGTTTCAGCTACTCAACGGCGATTACCTTGCGATTCCAAATGCAAACATTGAAAACAGTACCTGCAATATTTTTTCTCCCAAATACTTTATGCCATGCGATTTGTCCATTGATTCTGTCAACATCAGCCCGAACACAGCGCAATTGCACCGTTTAACCGGAAAAGTCAGCTCAGATTATCTTTGCCGCTTCGGACCCGGATACAATTTTTTTATCGAAGCCCGGGATTCCAATAACACACCATACACACAGGGTTCTATCCTGCAGGATGGTAGTTTCTCTTTTAATATTCCATCTGCTTTCACCACGATTAAACTAATTTGGAAAATGAGCGACCGGTGCCAGACAGAAAAAATGATTTCTGTACCTAACAGCTGGACCGGTGCTGTAAGCACTGCCTGGGAAAATGCGGGCAATTGGAGTCAGAATGCTGTTCCGGATGCTACAAAAGATGTTTTCATCCAAAATTTTTCAGGCGGAACGCCCACCATCAATATCAATTCGGATGTCCAGATTAAAAGCCTTGAACTTTCGCAAGGTGTTAATCTAATTTTAAAGTCAGGTAAAAAATTGCTCTTAACGGAATGATTGTTCCAGCTTTCACCGGTTTTACCATCCACAATCTTTTTGAATTCTTCATGGTATTCGTTGTGCTATCTGGAATCGCATCGCTGCTGCTTTTTGCGCTGGTAACACGTCTGAAAAAAATGATGCACGGCATTAAATAAGATTCAATATTGCATAATGATAAGGCAGCTTTTAATAGTCGCCTTTTTAAGAACTATACACTTATTCAAAAAGACGGTCCAACTATTAAACCCTTAAACTTTTAAACCGTTAAACCCCATTCCTCTTCCCGCATTTTCAAAAAGAAAAATACAAAATTTTGACGAGTATAATCTCTTTATTAATTAGAAAATAAATAAGTACTTGCCGAAGTATCAACAGAGAAATTTTATGCGATTTGATTTTTATTTAAAAAAATTACACGTATCTTTATTTTATAAATACACGTGTTTTATGATTACCAAATTAACACTGACCATTGATGAGGTTATTATTCGCTCAGCCAAAGTATATGCTCAGTCTAAAGGAAAAAGTCTTTCTCATTTAGTTGAAAATTACCTGAAATCCATATCCGCCGGTATTGAAAAAGAAGAATCGGTATCTCCGGCTATATTACAATTAAAAGGCAAGCTCAAATTGCCTCAAAATTTTGATTATAAAAAAGAGTTAGCAAAAGCACTTTCAAAAAAGCAAGCGTATAAATAGTTTAGAAAAACAAAACCGACAAATTCATTAAATCCAACTATGAAATAGCTATAATAAATTTTTCAATACCAACCGAGAATGATAATAAAGGCTATACCATGTGACAAAAATTTAAAAACTATATTAATACATGAAAGCCATTTTTTTAGATACCAATATTATAATCGATTTTTTGGCTGACCGGAAACCATTTTCGGAAGACGCCGCGATGCTTTTCAATTTGTCGTTAAAGAGTAAAGTAAAAATATTTGTGAGTGCGCTTTCTTATAACAATATCTATTACATCATGCGGCAGCAATATTCCCATAAAGAATGTCTTAAAATGCTGGAAGCGTTAAATAGCTGGTCAGAAATGCTGGATAATTCAAAAGAGATGGTGATTAAATCTTTTCGTTCTGATTTTACAGATTTTGAAGATGCGATACAATATTTTTCGGCCTTATCAAACAGTAAAATTGAATGTATTATAACCAGAAATACGAAAGATTATAAAAAAAGTATACTGCCCGTAATGACGCCCGGGGAAGTATTAGGAGTTATTAAAAAAGCCTGATAAATCGGATTTTAAGCGCCACTACAAAAGAGAGGAGGTAGTTTGGGCTGTGCCTTACTTCCTTCCCTCTGTCTTTAGTATGAGGTACTTGGGGTGAGGTATAAACAGACAACAAAATATTTTCGGTACTTTAAATCCCTTCTTATAAAATTTGATACCAGTATATTTTGAATATCGTAACTTAGTTTTTCATTTGAGTTATGAGCATCAAAACATTCAAATACCTTTCTCCCATAACCTTCTATCTTACAGCATGGGCATCTTTTCAATTTACAGGATGGATAGTTTGGCTACCCTTGCTGTACGCCTGGGTATTGATTCCTTTGCTTGAATTAGTCATCCGTCCGGATAAAAGAAACATGTCGGCTGCTGAAGAGGAGATTTCTAAAAAAAGCAACTGGTATGATTATATGCTTTACATGATTGTGCCTTTGCAATATGCTGCATTGGTGTTTTTTCTTTTTTCTTTACAACAGGAAAATTTAAACACGCTGGATATTGCCGGAAGGATTTTCAGCATGGGTTTGCTCTGTGGCACCTTCGGCATCAATGTGGCTCATGAGCTCGGCCATCGCAACAATCGCTTTGAGCAGTTTTTAGCAAAAAATCTTTTGGCCACTTCTCTGTACATTCACTTTTTTATTGAGCACAATAAAGGTCATCATAAAAATGTAGCCACGCATGAAGATCCCAGCAGTGCGCGACTGAACGAACCTGTGTACACCTTCTATTTCAGAACGATTTTCTATTCTTATTTATCCGCCTGGAAAATTGCCAATGATGATTGTAGAAAGAAAAATGTTTCTGTTTTCGGTTTTCACAATGAAATGATACAAGCCCATATCTGGCAGCTGCTACTCGTTGCCGCTATATATCTTTTCTTTGGGAAATTTATCACTCTTTGCTTCCTCGCTGCCGCATTAATCGGCATCTTACTTTTGGAAACTGTCAATTACATCGAGCACTACGGACTTACCCGCAAAAAATCTGCTTCGGGAAATTATGAAAGGGCCATGCCGCATCACAGCTGGAACAGCAATCATCCCATCGGAAGAGTAATGCTGTTTGAACTGAGCCGCCACAGCGATCACCACTATCTCGCCAGCAGAAAATACCAAGTTCTCCGCCATCACGACGATGCACCTCAATTACCCACCGGCTATCCCGGCAGTATGATTCTGTCCTTGGTACCGCCGCTTTGGTTTTATGTGATGAATAAAAAAATAAAGGCCTTGGCGATTTAATGCCACTTCAAGATGTTTGTGGTTTGGGTTGCGCTTCGCGCGTTTGGGGTCTGTGGTTTTTGGTTTGTGGTTAGTACATCTTCAAATTGGCATATCGGCACATTGACTCATTTCCAAATTTTCACATTTTCAAATTCCCTCCGCTCCAAAATACCCATGCAACGCCTTCGGTAAATTAATCCCTCCGTCGGTCTGGTTGTTCTCCAGTAATGCAGCTACAATTCTGGGAAGCGCCAAGGAAGAGCCGTTCAAAGAGTGCAGCAACTGAGATTTGCCGGTTTCGTCCTTGTATCTGATTTTCATTCTGTTGGTCTGGAAAGTCTCAAAATTACTCACCGAGCTTACTTCCAGCCATTTCTGCTGGGCAGCACTGTACACTTCAAAGTCATATGTCAATGCCGAAGTAAAGCCCATATCGCCACCGCATAGACGAAGTATACGGTATGGCAGTTCTAAAAGATTCAGCAACTTCTCCACATGATTCACCATATCTTCAAGTACATTATAACTTTCGTTCGGACGAACCAGCTGGATGATCTCCACCTTGTCAAACTGATGCACCCGGTTCAATCCTCTTACATCGCTGCCAAAACTCCCTGCCTCTCTTCTGAAACAAGGTGTGTAGGCCGTCATCTTCACCGGCAAATCAGTTTCTTTCAATATCTCATTGCTGAATATATTGGTAACAGGCACTTCCGCCGTTGGTATCAAATACAATGCATCTGCGGTAATATGGTACATCTGCCCCTCCTTGTCTGGCAACTGTCCGGTTCCATAAGCCGTGGCCTCATTCACCATCAGTGGCGGCATATATTCAACATATCCTGCAGCTGTGTTGTAATCCAGAAAAAACTGAATCAGCGACCGCTGCAATTTGGCACCCTTGCCTTTATATAATGGGAAACCGCTACCCGCTATCTTGGCGCCCGTTTCAAAATCAATCAAATCGTATTGTTTGATTAAATCCCAATGCGGCTTCGCAGCAGAGGATAATGTTGGCTTTACCCCTCCCTCTCTGACCACCTCATTGTCTTCAGCCGATTTCCCCGCAGGAACAGCACTATGTGGCAGGTTGGGCAATAACAGTATATTTTTATTGAATTCATTTTCAAGCGTTGTAAGAGATGCAGATTTCTCCGCGAGCTCGGCTTTTAACGCTGCCACTTCCTGCTTTTTGCTTTCTGCCGTTTCCTTTTCTCCCTTTGCCATCAATGCTCCGATTTCTTTGGAAGCCACATTCACCGAAGCCTGCAGACTTTCAGCAGCTACTTTTATTTTCCTCAGTTCTTCATCGGTTTGCAATATCCTGTCCACCAACTCAATGTCTTTAAAATTACGCACCGCAAGTCTCTCTTTTACCCACTCAGGATTTTGCCTGATGTTGTTTATCTGTAACATGTCAATTTTTTTTATGCTTTGAATCAAACGCAAAGATAATCGGGAATTGCTTATTACTTACTTTTGCAGTATGCAACACGCAGAGGAAGATTTGCAAATAAGATGGCTTAAGTTGCGCATCAAGCTGAAAGAACAGTTTGGCATCAAGCCCGACATGAACGGCGTGCTCATGCTGATTGGTGTGCAGGAATTGGGACAAGGTCCGCAGGAATTCAGTAAAGAACAAAAGCAGGATCTGATGCATATTGCTATTTGCACCATACTTTCGGCAAGCGGGTATTATGTTTACGACGGAAATGACGAGGAAGGCTGGCCGCATTTCACACAACTGAAAGCTTTGCCGGAATTCAATATGATTGAGCAGGAAAATTTTTTAAAAGACCATGTTTTATTATACTTTCAATCACAAAATTTCATTTAACATGAACCATTTTAAGTATTTATCCACTATTCTATTCTTCAGTGTAATGTTATTGCAGGCCACCTGCCAAAAAACTCCGGTTGCCGAAGCGGCATCCACCGAGGGTACAAAAAAAGTGAAGATAACAACAAGTGAAGGAACCATTGTAATCAGATTATACGATGCCACTCCGCTCCATCGCGATAATTTCATCAAGCTGGTAAGTCAGAATTTCTATGACGACCTACTTTTCCACCGCGTGATCAATGAATTCATGATTCAGGGTGGTGATCCTTTAAGTAAAAATGCACAACCTGGTCAGTTTCTGGGAACCGGCGGTATGGATATGGAGCGCATTCCGGCAGAATTCAACAAAGGGCTCATTCATAAAAAAGGCGTTCTGGCGGCTGCAAGAGATGGCAACCCGCAAAAAGCCAGCAGCGCCTGTCAGTTTTATATCGTACAGGGAAAGAAATCAACCGATCAGGATCTCAATGCCATCCAACAAAACAGAGGAATTCCCTACACGGCTGAGCAACGCAATATTTACAAAACCATCGGTGGTACCCCTTTTCTGGATATGAACTATACCGTTTTCGGAGAGGTGGAAACCGGACTCGAAGTGATAGATAAAATTGCTGTTGTGAGCACAGACCAAAACAACAGACCCATCAATGACATTAAAATGAAAATTGAAATTGTCAATTAATCCAATGCGGTTTGAATATTTCAACTAAATTGCGTCAACTTTTATAACGATAATTTTATTAAAAATGAATTTTCCCGAGAACTTAAAATACACCAAAGACCACGAATGGATTTTAGTAGAAGGTAATACCGCTACAATCGGCATCACTGATTTCGCTCAGAGAGAACTTGGCGATATCGTTTTCATAGACATCAACACCAAAGGAAAAGCCCTCGCTGCCGAAGAAATATTCGGAACGGTGGAGGCCGTAAAAACCGTCAGTGATTTATACCTGCCCGTTGCAGGAACCATCACTGAAATCAATCCCGCACTGGAATCCAATCCAGAATTAGTCAACAGTGACCCGTATGGACAAGGCTGGATGATAAAAATGACTGTCACCAACCCCGCTGACACAGATCAATTGATGTCTGCTGCAGCTTATAAAGATTTGGTGGGATAATTCATCTCAACGATTTTTATTGAAACAAATACCTCTTATAAAATTTGTACCGGCAATCATCTGGTTCTTTATCGTCTTGGTGCTTATTTGTTTGCCGGGTGGAGATGTTACCGGATTAGATCCCTGGATATATAAACTGCATCCGGATAAATTGATACACGCAATTATGTTTGGAGTGATGGGCTGGCTATTCATTCTTCCTTTTTACAAAAGCGATTTGGCGCATCACAAAAAAGTCCGGATTTTTATTTTAATAACCTGTCTGATTTCCATCTGGGGATTCATTACCGAATGCATACAGCTATACGTTCCCAGCAGAGATTTCGACCTGCTAGACTGGGGAGCAGACACGCTGGGCGCTTTTATTGCCTTTTTGCTGATTAGGAAATCTGTTGAAAAAAGCCGGAAACATTCACTATAAACCTGGCGCGTTAATAGTTTGTCCAACTCTTGTTTACCCCGCAATTACTGCTTAACTTTACTTTATGGACAATTTGGAGAATATGGAGTACAACACCACTAGAAATCATTTAATCATGAAAGAATATGGCAGACATATTCAGAAAATGATTGAACATACATTGACAATCGAGGATAAAGAAACCAGGCAGAAAAATGCCTATGCTGTGATTGAACTGATGGGCTTTCTTAATCCGCATCTCAAAAATGTGGAAGATTTCAGGCACAAACTTTGGGATCATCTTTTTTTAATTAGTGATTTTACTTTGGATGTAGATAGCCCTTATCCTATTCCCACCAGAGAAACGCTCAAAGCAAAACCCGAGACACTCCGCTATCCAAAAAAATATCCCAAATTCAACCACCTGGGTAAAAATATTGAAGTGGTAATTGACAAGGCTTTGAAAGAAGAGAACCCTGAAAAAAAACAGGGCTTCGCCAATGCCATTGCTTACTACATGAAACTTACTTACAGCAACTGGCACAAGGAACTGGTGCATGATGATACCATACAAAACGAATTGAGTTCCATCACACAGGGAGAGCTTGAATTCAATAACAGGCCTTTCGTCAAACACAGAACCGATAACCGTCCTGATCGCGATGATTACAGTACCGGAGGAAGAGGCCAGTACAGACAGTCATACGGCGGCAGAGACAACCGTGGCGGCAGAGATAACCGTGGAAATGCTGGCGGCAGGGATAACCGTGACAACAGAAACGGCAGAAACAAGAATTTCAAGAAACGTTACTAAGATTGTTGCTTCTTTCTAACAGAAGTCGGTTACCTCAATTTTACTTTTGCAATTTCAACTAATTTAGACCAACTTTGCTCCGCAAGAGAAATAAAATGCTAATATGAGTATTTTCGAAGTAAGGGGCGGTAATAAATTATCCGGTATAATCATTCCTCAGGGTGCAAAAAATGAAGCCCTGCAAATTCTCAGCGCAGTACTTCTGACCAAAGAAGAAGTTGCCATCAACAATATTCCCGATATCATCGATGTAAACCTGCTGATTGAACTGCTGCAGGAAATGAATGTAAAAGTGAATCGCATCAATCGGCACAGTTGTGTCTTCAAAGCGGATGATGTTGACGTTGATTATCTTTCCAGCGATGCATTCCATAAAAAAAGCGGCAGATTAAGAGGTTCGGTTATGCTGGCAGGGCCGCTACTGGCACGTTTTAAAAAAGCTTTTCTGCCCAAGCCCGGTGGCGATAAAATCGGAAGAAGAAAACTCGACACTCATATCATAGGTTTTCAAAAACTTGGTGCGAACTATCTCTATAACGACGATAGCAATTATTTTACCCTCGAAGCAAAAGAGCTGAATGGTTGTTTTATGTTACTGGATGAACCAAGTGTGACCGGCACGGCAAATATTCTGATGGCTGCAGTATTGGCGAATGGTACAACAACCATCTACAATGCCGCCTGCGAGCCTTATATCCAGCAGTTGTGTAAAATGCTCAACAAAATGGGCGCGCGCATTAAAGGTATAGGAAGCAATATGCTGACCATACAAGGTGTAAGCGAACTGAAAGGAACTGAACATGCCATGTTGCCCGATATGATTGAAGTGGGAAGTTTTATTGGTCTCGCTGCAATGACAAAAGGCGATATCACCATTAAAAATGCAGGCGTAAGTGAGCTGGGCGTTATCCCTGAAAGATTTCAGCAGTTGGGCATTAAAATGAATATCGTTGGAGATGATATACATGTTCCTTCTCAGGATATTTATGAAATACAAACCTATCTCGACGGAGGCATCCTCACCATTTATGATCATCCCTGGCCCGGTCTGACTCCCGATTTGCTCAGTATTATTCTGGTTACTGCTATTCAAGCCAAAGGCAGTGTGCTCATTCATCAGAAAATGTTTGAAAGCAGGTTGTTTTTTGTAGATAAACTGATTGAGATGGGCGCACAGGTAATTTTATGCGACCCACACAGAGCGGTAGTAGTAGGAATGGAAAGAGAGAAAAAACTAAGAGGCATTACCATGAGCTCTCCGGATATCAGAGCGGGCGTGGCTTTGCTGATTGCAGCACTTAGCGCGGAAGGAAAAAGCAAAATTCAAAACATAGAGCAAATAGACAGGGGATATCAGTTCATTGACGAGCGCTTAATCGCATTGGGTGCCGACATCAAAAGAACCAGTTAACCCCAAACGCCGCGAAGTGGCAACCCCAAACCCAAAACCCAAAACCCCAAACCAAAAAATATTGCATACAACACATCAAAAAATATTAATCATCACAGCACCCTCCGGAGCGGGAAAGACTTCCATTACCCGTTACTTAATGAACCAGCTTCCTGTACTGGAGTTTTCTGTATCTGCCGCAACCCGACAGCCAAGAAATTCTGAAAAAGACGGCGTGGATTATTATTTTATCGATGTTGAGGAGTTTAAGCAAAAAATCCAGCAAAAAGAATTTGCCGAATGGGAAATGGTTTACGAAGGCAAATATTACGGCACTTTAAAATCAGAGTTGAAAAGAATCTGGTCTTTACAAAAAGTTCCTGTACTGGACATTGATGTAAAAGGTGCAATACATGTACAAAAACAATACCCCGAAAACACGCTGAGTATTTTTATTGAACCGCCTTCCATTGATGAACTTAAAGCCAGGCTGCTCGGTCGAGGCACGGAAAATGAAGAATCGTTGCAGGCAAGAATCAATAAGGCCTCCTACGAAATATCCTTCAAGGATCAGTTTGACAAGGTTATTCTCAACGACAATCTGGATAATGCCTGTGAGAGAGCGACAGAGCTGGTTAGGGAGTTTTTAATAAGTTGAAGGGGTTGAAGATTGTTGAAGATAGTTGAAGGAGGATGGATGATTCTCCCTTTGTTGGTGTTATCACCAACAAAATTGCAGAACAATCAATTGCTGTTGGTGATAACACCAACAGCGGCGGTTTCCTTCAACCAACTTCAACAATCTTCAACCATCTTCAACAACCCTCTAATTTTTCTCTAAAAGATTTATTCCTTTTTTAGGTTTTCATAACTAATTTTATCTCATGGATTGGATTTCACTCATAGCCATACTTATTTCTGTTGCACTGATTGGCTTTTTGTCGGGCATACAGATTGCTTTTATGTCGGCCAATAAACTTTCTATTGAATTAAGCAAAAAGAAGGGAACCATCAGCGGTAAAACCTGGGGTAAATTTTCCGAAGTACCCACAAAATTTATCAGCACCGTAATAGTTGCCTTCACACTTATTTTAGTCATCTATGGATTACTTATTGGTGATATGCTCTATCCTGTTTGGAAGTGGATTGAAGCAAAACTTCCCGCCTCTGCCACCAACTATGTAAATATTATCCGGTTACTTGTAGAAACTGTTCTCTCCACCACCATCATACTCTTTGTGATATTTATGAGCAAGGCTTTTTTTAAAGTCAGAAGCAATAGTATTTTGGGAATGAACATGGTGAGTTATGTTGCAGGATTTATTTATCGGATGTTGTCATATACAGCCGGCCTATTTGTGAGCATGGCGGAATGGCTGTTGAAATACATATTCAACATAAAACTCAGCAAGAAAAAGGAAGCTTTCAGCAAAATAGAACTGGAACATTTCATTCAGCAGAACAAACATGCCGACGAAGAGGAGGCCTCTGAAATCAACAAAGAACTTTTTGAAAATGCTCTTTCAATCGGCGAAACAAAAATCAGAGAATGTCTGATTCCGAGAAAAGAAATTGAAGGTATAGAAAGCAACTCCTCCATCGAAACAGCAAAAGCAAAATTTGAAGAAACCAAACTAAGCAAAATTGTTGTCTTTGAAAAAAACATAGACAATATCATTGGCTATGTTCATCATCTGGATCTGTTTAAAAATCCGGCCAACATCAAAGAGGTGCTACATCCAATTCCGGCGGTGCCCGAAACCATGAACGCCATTGATCTGATGAACAAATTCAGCAAGGAAAGAAAAAGTATTGCATGGGTAATTGATGAATTCGGGGGAACGGCGGGCATTGTGACCATGGAGGATTTACTCGAAGAGATTTTTGGAGAAATAGAAGACGAATATGATGTGGCCGAGACTTTTGTCGACAAACAACTGGCCAAAAACGAATACATATTCAGCGGCCGGATTGAACTGGATTACATCACCGAAAAATACAAACTTGAATTTGCCGGAGATGATGGCGCAGAGACGCTTTCAGGATATATCATTCAAAATAACGAAGCCATTCCCAAACAAAAAGATCGTATCATCATAGGCAATATTGAATTTGATATCCTGCACGTAAGCGAAACAAGAATTGAAACAGTGAAACTAAAAGTGCTGGACTAATTATTTTTTAAACTTCCTCTATAGCAGATGAATATTGCCGCGCAGATTTCGTCGTACAATCATATTGATGAGCTGAAAAATAATTTCATTTATCAATGCTTGACTGCTTTGGCAAAAAATGATGCGTCTGTTCAAATTCTTTTTATCACGGATAAAGATTTTATATCCCCTCGCGAAAAAACAGAAAATATCAAGTTTTTGTCGGCAAGTCCTTCAAACAAACAGATAGTCTATCGCCTTTACTGGAATATGTACAAGCTGCCTAAAATCATTTCCGGTTTTGACGCCGATGTTTTTTTTAGTGACAGAACATTTCCCGAAAAAAAAATTAAGGCAAAAAAAATTTTATGGATCAATAATATATCTGAATTAAAAAGTCTAAAAAAAAATATTCTTCTTGCCGATCTCATCCTTTGTCCAAATCATCATTTTAGCGAAATAATAGAAAAAACCTTTCTGTTGTCAAAAGACAAACTGGCTGTAATCAATCCGGGGATAGATTCCGGAATTTTACCTCTTGAATTTGAAGAAAAAGAAAAAATTAAAACCCAATATGCAAACGGGGCGGAATATTTTTATTTTGATGGATTATCCGCAAATCTTGATACGATAAAAAAAACTTTGCAGGCATTTTCTCTTTTCAAGAAATGGCAGAAATCATCCATGAAAATGATGATAACCACAGACATGAAAAAGCAGAAGGGATTTTTGGAAATGCTGAATAATTATAAATACAGAGAGGATGTAATTTATATGAATGCTGCAGAATTGGATAATTTTGAAGTAGTTTGCGCAGCTTCATATGCCGCTGTTTTTTTTCCTGAAAAAACATCTATAGATTCTCGGGTGACGAATTGCCTTGCCGGGGAAACTCCGGTGATATTAACAGATGATGAATTTTACAGATCTTCTTTCGGCAATACTGTTCTTTATGCCAAGGAGAATGTTGAAGCAATTGCTGAGAATTTGATACTCTTATATAAAGATGAATCTATAAGAAACAATCTGATAGCCAGAGGAAAAGAGCTTTCTTCCGGACTTACCTGGCAAAAATCGGCGGTAGAATTGGCAAAAAGAGCAAAAGAGCTGATATAAAGGCATTAAATTTGCAAAAATGAAATTCTATGCACAAATCCACTATTACGATAGATGTTATTCTAGACCCCAACAAAATTCCGGAGCAAATAAACTGGCAAGCGTCAGACAGCACCGCCGATATGAAACAAAAATCCAAAGCCATGTGTCTGGCATTTTGGGACGGAGCAGATAAAACTGCCATGAGAATAGATCTCTGGACAAAAGATATGATGGTGGATGAAATGGGAGATTTTTTTTATCAGATGATGATGGCCATGGCAGATACTTTTCAGCGTGCCACCAACCAGGGAGAACTCAGTTCGGAAATGAAAGAATTTGCAAAAGGATTTTATAAAAAATTCAGAGACCAGCAAATAACTCAATAACTTTATTAACACAATTTCTGTTCAATAAAAAAAATATCTATGTCACTGGAACAAAGAATTATGGCTGATATGAAAGATGCCATGAAATCTAAAAACGAATCAGTATTAAGAGGCTTGCGCGCTATTAAAGCAGAAATCATCAAAGCAAAAACCGAGCCCGGTGCGAATGGTGAAATTGACGAAGCTACAGAATTGAAGTTTTTACAGAAAATGATGAAACAAAGAAAAGATTCTCTCGATATTTTCGAAAAGCAAGGCAGACAGGATTTGGCAGAAAAAGAAAAAGAAGAAATCGCGGTGATTGAAAAATTTCTTCCAAAACAAATGACAGAAGCAGAAATCAAAGAAGCTGTATCGGCAATTATTGCAGAAACGGGAGCAAAAACTGCTGCTGAAATGGGTAAAGTAATGGGAGTTGCCTCCAAACAACTTGCCGGCAAAGCGGATGGTAAAACGATAAGTGCACTAGTAAAAGAATTATTATCGTGATTACATCAAAAATTTCTTTTGTCAATATTTTATTATGTATATAGACATCATTTATGTGCTTTTTGTTCTTTTTGGCCTTTACAAGGGGTTAAAGCGTGGCTTTATAAGAGCATTATTTTTATTCCTGTCCCTATGGGTAGGAATGTTATCTGCTATCAAAGTATCATTATGGATTTCCAAAATCCTTCATTTACAAAAATCCCTCAACGGCAATTGGTTGTCCTTTATTTCATTTATAATCATATTTTTGGTCTTTGCTATAATTGTCAGAATCCTCGGATTAATTATTCTGAAGAGTACAGAAGCAGAAGCTCCTGGTTTCTTTAACGCTAGCGCGGGAGGAATTTTATATATGGTTCTTTACACATTGATGTTCACCGTAATGCTGATTTATCTGTACAATGTGAATGTATTTGGAATTGAAGCACTATCTGAGTCAAAAACTTTTTTATATATATATCCTAAGTCATTCAAATTGCTGAATTTGCTGGAGAAGGTAATTCCAATTTTTAGGAATATATTTGTCTGATCTGAAAGCCTGTTCTTAAAAAATTTTCGGTGAGGTGAGTTAATATTTTAATCATTTATTTTATTTATAGTAATTTTAGCGAAATAGTTGCATTAAGGTTTATTTAGATTTATTAAATATTTGATTGATCGCATGGCATTTGAATTAAAACAAGACGGAAAATATAAATTCATAGAAGAAGGACAAGGTGAGCCCCTGATATTATTACACGGATTATTTGGCGGGCTGAGCAATTTCAATGCGCTGATTGAACATTTCAGGCATAATTTTAAAGTGGTTGTTCCGCAACTTCCTTTATTGGACCTTGACTTGTTGCACACCTCCGTAGGCGGACTTCAAAAATTTGTCACCAAATTCATAGACCATCGTAAATATAATGATATACACCTGATGGGCAATTCGTTGGGTGGCCATGTGGCTTTGGTGCATGTTTTAAAAAAACCTGAAAAAATCAAGTCATTGATTCTTACAGGAAGTTCCGGTCTTTTTGAAAATGGTATGGGTGATACTTATCCCAAAAGAGGAGACAAAGAATATATCCGCCATAAAACTTCGCTCACTTTTTATGACCCTGCGCTTGCAACAGACGAATTAGTGGAGGAGGTTTTTGAAATTACCAATAACAGACTGAAGGTGATTAAGATTATTGCATTGGCGAAAAGTGCTATTCGTAACAATCTTGGAAATGAGCTAAGTCAGATTACCAAGCCCACATGCCTGATATGGGGAAACAACGATACCATCACTCCTCCATTCGTTGGCGAAGAGTTTAAAAAACTGATGCCCAACAGTGAACTTCATTTCGTAGACAAATGTGGTCACGCGCCAATGATGGAAGTTCCTCATGAATTCAATCAGATTCTTGAAGGTTTTCTGTCCCGATTAAAAAGTTCTTCATAAACACTATTTAACAGTTTATTTTTCTTTAAGTACACAACATGCTGCACCTTTACAGCGTTAACTAAAGCAATTCCAATAACTGAAATCATGCTCATAGCTGAATTAATTAATAATAATATTCCTCGCCTGCAGTTACAGGATTCTGTAGGAAAGGCTCGTCAGCTAATCAACGATTTTAAGCTGACGCATTTACCTGTAGTCAGTGAAAATAAATTCCTTGGTTTAATCAGCGAAGAAGACCTTATGGATGTTGAAGAAGAAAAAATTACCATTGAATTGATACAGGAAAACCTGACTCATATTTTTGTATCAGATGATCTTCATTTTTTAAATGCTATCGGGATATGCAATCAATATGATACCAGTGTAGTTCCGGTCATAAATAAAATCAACGGCTTTGTGGGTGTTGTCACCGTACCTGACTTACTCAAGGTGATTGGCAGTTTTGCCGGAGCAAATGAAATCGGAGGAATCATTGTCCTTGAAATGGAAAGATCTCAGTTCTCTATTTCTGAAATCAGTCGGATTGTGGAAAGCAACGATTGTACGGTTCTGCATCTGAATACCATGACAGAACCCTCCACTGGCACCCTTACCGTTACACTACATATCAACAACCGAGAAATTTCTGCAGTAATTGCCTCATTCATCCGTTACGAATACCAGGTAAAACACCACTTCGGAGCTGATACCTTCTCTAATGATATAGAAGACAATTATAAAAACCTGATGAACTATTTGAACATATAGTTCAGGTATTTTAATACTTTTGTAAGATACGCCGGTTCTCTTCCTTTTTACCGGACAACATTTTATGTTTCAATTCAAAAAACAAATTCTTGTCTTTTTGATACTCTTTACTTCTGGCAAATGTTTGTCACAAGAAACCCGTGCAACTTATCCCGGATTCTATGATGAAGTAAACAACATTATAGCAGCTGATTCCTCAAGCAAGTTGTATGTAGATTCAATCGTTATTTCCGGAAATAAAAAAACAAAAAATTATATTATTTTAAGAGAGCTCAAAATAAAAAAAGGCGATTCGATAATAGCAGGAAATATTCGTCAATTGCTGGAAGATTCGAGGATGCTGATTTACAACACGAACCTTTTTTCTGAAATAGAAATAGAACCTTCGCTTATTAATCCTTCCCGCTTGACGCTGTATGTAAAACTAAAAGAGAGATGGTTCGTTTACCCTAATCCCATTTTCACATTGACAGACAGGACATTCAACGAATGGTGGAATGATTACAACGCTGATTTGGGAAGAATAAACTACGGAATACGATTCACACATATCAATGTGAGTGGAAGAGCAGATAATTTAAAATTAAATCTGCTCAATGGATACAACAGAAATATTTATTTGGAATATTCGAATCCGTATATAGGTAAAAATGCAAATGAAGGTTTTGCAGTTGGTATCAGTTATACTCAAAATAAAGAATTCCCTTACAAAACTAGCTATAACAACAAACTGCTGCAATTCAAAAAATCTGATTATTCAAGAGAGTCTTACAGTATATCAGGACTTTACAGAATCCGTAGAGGGTTTTATAAAAAACATATTTTTTCGCTGCAATATCACTATGCCAAAGTCAATGACAGTGTTGTAAACTCTAAATACAATCCCAATTATTTCAGTTCAGAGAAGTCCTTTACTTCTTATTTTGATTTGAGTTATGGTTTTCAATACATAAATGTAAACAATATCAATTATCCCCTTAGGGGAAAAATATATTCAGTGTTTATTACTAAAAGAGGTTTGGGGATTGAAGGAAAAGAAAATGCACTTACTGTGGATATAGCATTCCGAAGGTTCCATGAACTAGGAAAGAGTTATTTTTTCAGCTGGCAGGTTTTTTCTAAAATAAAAGCTCCTTTTAATCAGCCCTATATCAATCAAAAAGCTATGGGTTATGGAGGCTACTTTCTCAGAGGACTGGAAAACTATGTGATTGATGGAGTGGCTTCGGGGGTGACAAAGCTGACTTTTAGCAAAAAGATTTTTTCATTTAAAATTCCAGTCCCTTTTCATTTTCATGCCATTCCTAATATTCCCTTCTCACTTTATGCAAAAACCTATTCGGATTTCGGATACAATTATGCGAAAAAGGAATTCATTAGCAGATTAAACAATATTTTTCTATATTCCGGTGGAGCCGGATTAGATATTTTAAGTCTTTATGATTTTAATATGAGTATGGAATATAGTTTCAACCAATTAGGCAAAAAGGGGTTATTTTTACAATTCAGAACTACATTGTAGTTCCTTGCCCGAAATTGAGATACTTATAGTATCATCTGAGAAATAAAAATTATCGAATTTAGGGTATTGCATTTATCAAAAGTGTAAAATTTAAATACTCAGATGAAAATAGCTATTTACAGTCGCGGGTTAGAAAATGCTCAGTTGAAGGATATCGGTCAACTTCTGGAACATTTAATAAGTGTAGGCGCAGAGCCAATCATATTCCAGGATTTTTTTAACCTGTTTTATTCTGCAATAAATATCGAGGGAAAATATTCTACTTTCAGTCTGGGCGACACTTTAGACCCCGAAATTGATTGCCTTATCAGCCTGGGCGGAGATGGTACAATGCTCGATACGGTTACACTGGTAAAAGACTCAGGCATACCAATCTTAGGCATCAATTATGGAAGACTAGGGTTTTTGGCCAATATAGGAAAAGATGAAATAGACAGTGCAATTGATGCCATTGTAAACAGAAAATATGTATTGGATAAAAGATCACTCATTCATCTGGATTCCAATATTCCCTTATTCGGAGAAACACCCTATGCATTGAATGAATTTTCCATTCATAAAAAAGACAGCTCTCCGATGATTAAAATTCATACTTATTTAAACGGAGAGTTTTTAAATACCTATTGGGCAGACGGCTTGATTGTAGCGACTCCTACAGGATCAACAGGATACTCATTGAGTTGCAGCGGACCGGTAGTTTTTCCCGAAAGCAGCAATTTTGTCATAACCCCCGTAGCTCCTCACAATCTCAATGTAAGACCAATTGTGGTGCCCGATAATAATATTATTTCCTTTGAACTGGAAGGGAGAACAGATGGATTCCTTTGTACGCTTGACAGCAGAAGAGAAACTATTACTAAAGAGGTGCAGATAGCAGTAAAAAAAGAAGAATTCTCCATCAACCTTCTGCGAATGAATGAAAATAATTTTCTTCAAACACTCAGAAATAAACTAAGCTGGGGGTTGGATAAAAGAAACTAATGTTTCCGGATTTAAATCTTTATGCCTAATAAATCAAACAGGATAAAACTGATTTTTGCCATCTACTGGTTTTTTCTGGCATACATTCTTGCGGCACTTATATGGTGGTTTATTGCACTCACGCAACAAAATAACCAGATGTCTAATTTTAAAATTGATCGCCTTCAAAAAGACCGCGCAGATTTTGAAATGCAATACAATAAAATCCTGATTGAAAAAGACAGAAAAAGCAAACAATATATTGGCGAGGGTGCCATTTTTTTATTACTCATCGTAGCCGGAGCAATTTTTCTTTACAGAGCTGTAAACAAACAATTAAAAATCAGCAAACAACAACAACATTTCATGATGGCTGTTACGCATGAATTGAAAACACCCATTGCCGTCACCAAGCTTAATTTAGAGACATTGCAAAAAAGAAAGCTTGATGAGGAACAACAAATGCGACTTATCAACAACACAGTGCATGAAACCAACCGAATGAATGCACTATGCAATAATTTACTTCTATCTTCTCAGTTTGATGCAGGTGGGTATAAAATAACCAAAGAATCAATATTGCTCAGCGAGTTAGTCGACACATGCGTATCTGATTTCATTAAGAGATATCCCAATAGAATATTTGTAAATGAAATTGCTGATGATATTTATGTGCATGCAGATACTATGCTGCTAGAGATTGTGATGAATAATCTGCTCGACAATGCCATAAAATATTCGCCAAAAGAAGGAAAAATATTCACATCGTTACATTCACATAACAATACAGCTATCATTAGTGTTGGCGATGAAGGAAGTGGAATTAATGCCGATGAAAAAAATAAAGTCTTTGAGAAATTCTATCGTTCCGGAAGCGAAACAAATATCAAAGCAAAAGGAACCGGATTGGGTTTATACCTCACCGAAAGAATTATTAAAGCACATGAAGGAAAAATAAGCATCAAAGACAATCAACCAAAAGGCTCCATATTTGTTATAGAATTAAAGCAAAAAGTGTAAACCGTAATGCCTTCTAAAAAAGTATCCATATTGCTTGTAGAAGATGAAGAAAATCTTCAAGAAGCACTAAAGCTCAATCTTGAACTGGAAGGATACGAAGTGACCAGTAGTTATGATGGCGCTGATGCATTGAATAAAATCAGACAAGAACATTTTGATTTGATTATTCTGGATGTGATGCTTCCCGAAATAGACGGCATCACTGTTTGCGAGACAATAAGGCTACAAAACAATGCCATTCCAATTTTAATTTTAAGTGCAAAAAACAGTAGTGCCGATAGAGTGATGGGATTGAAAAAAGGAGCGGATGACTACCTCACCAAACCCTTTAACCTGGAAGAGCTATTGCTTCGGGTAGAAAAACTTATCAGAAAAGAAAAACAACTTGCAATAAAAACTTCACTCCCCGAAATTTTCGCTTTTGGAAAAAATAAAATTGATTTTAAAGGACTAGAATGCGTAAATAAAAAAGGAGATAAAATTACACTTACCAAAAGAGAAGGGATGCTGCTCAAACTATTAGTAGAAAATAAAAATGAAGTAGTTACAAGAGAAAAAATATTACAAACAGTTTGGGGCTATAATGTTTATCCTACTACACGTACTATAGATAATTTTATTTTGAACTTCAGAAAGTATTTTGAAGAAGACAGCAGAAATCCCATTTACTTTCATTCTGTCAGAGGAGCAGGTTATAAATTTACCTGCTAAGATGATTTTATAAATCTCCCAACTGCGGACGTAAAACAATTTCTTCTACAACTGCTGCCTTAGACAATTTGGTTGCAGCATATACCATATCAGCAATGTCACTCACTTCCATGATTCTATTAGATGAATTATCAAAATCCCCCCAGGTGTCTGTCATTACCGCTCCCGGAAAAACAGCCGTCACTTTGATACCATAAGGCAATAGTTCCTGCCTGAGATTCTGACTGAAACCATTCAGGGCAAACTTACTGATGCTGTAACCGCCACCGCCTTTGTATGCTTTATGAGAAGCGATAGAGCACATGTTGAAAATATGTCCGCTTTTTTTAGCAATCATTTCAGGAACCAATACTCTCGTTAAATAATAGGCGCTATATAAGTTTGTCTGCAGCATTGAATCCAAAGTACCCTCCGCCTCATCTATACAATTGCCCGGCAAATAATAGCCCGCATTATTGATTACAATATCGGGAGTGCCGTGTTGCAAACAAAATTTTCCAAAAGCAGTTACCTCTTCTTTTACAGACAAATCAGCAACGAAAGTGTGTATGGTTGATGAAGGAAAGGTGGTTTTTATTTCCGCAGCGGTTTTTTCCAGCGTTTCTTTTGTTCTCGCACACAAAAAAAGAGTATGGGCATCTTTTGCAAATTTCATCGCAATAGCTTTTCCCATTCCTCTGCTTGCTCCTGTAATCACAACGTTCATAGAAAAAATTTTAGATTGCTATAATTAGTAAATTTGCTCTTTAATGTAAAGTTATACCAATTTGAATTACAAATTAGTTCATGATTTTCTGGTATAATGCCGATGTGATAGCTGATTGGGACAATTGCATTGGACCATTTCAGATATCCAATCGGCAGTAATCATCGTTTGCCTAAATTTTGAATTGATCATGCGTAGATACAATCATATTTTTTTTGATCTGGATCACACTTTGTGGGATTTTGATACAAATGCCAAACATACCTTATCCGATTTATATACAGAGTTTGAATTGAAGAATTTTGTTTCGGTTGATTTCGATGAGTTTCATACCAAATATCTTTATCACAATAAAATTCTCTGGGAGCGCTATCAGAAAGGTTTTATTACGGTGGAAGAACTGAAATGGAAAAGAATGTGGCGTACGCTGCTGGAGTTCAAGGTGGGAGATGAAAAACTGGCAAAAGGAATGAGCGTACGATTTCTGGAGATATTGCCAACAAAAACAGATCTGTTTCCTCACGCTATTGAGATACTCAACTATCTAAAAGAAAAAGACTATTCGCTGCATCTCATCACAAATGGTTTTGAAAAAACGCAGTGGAACAAATTGAGAAACTCCGGCATGAACCATTTTTTCAAAGAAGTGATTACATCTGAAGCCAGCAATAGCGTAAAGCCGGAAAAAGAGATTTTTGAATATGCTTTACAAAAGGCAAATGCTACAACAAATGAATCTATAATGATTGGCGATAATCTTGATGCAGATATTCAGGGAGCCATCAATGCCGGAATGGATAATGTATTTGTAAATCACATCAACGAGGTGCCTAGACTGAGTCCCACTTATACAATCACTCATCTCAGCCAGTTAGAAAGAATATTGTAGGGCATAAAAAAACCCTCCGACGGGAGGGTTAAAGTTTTAATCTGACAAAGACTATTGACCAGCTTCTGCTTTTTTATCTGCACTTACTTCAGCAGTTTTGCTGTCTTTACTGCAAGATTTTGATTCAGACTTTTTGCAGCAAGCTTTTGAAGTTTTGCAGCATTTTTTCTTTTTGCCTTTATCATTTCCTGCCATAGCAACTCCTGTTACAAGGAAAGCGGCTGTTGCCAATAAAAATAATTTTTTCATTTTAATAAATTTTAGAAAGTAAATGTACAAAATTTAAAAATGATACACAATGTTTTCCGGAATAAATTAAAGCGTGCCAATTACTGTAACGCCACCCTTTACATGCTCATTCAGTTGAACATTTAGCTTTGTGCCTACCGGCAATAAAAGATCCACCCTGCTGCCAAATTTAATAAACCCGAGCTCTTCGCCTTGCTTAACGCTTTGACCCACAGCGAGATAGTTAACTATTCGCTTTGCCAACGCACCAGCTATCTGTTTAACTAAAATCTCCTTTTCTCCCCTTTTAAGTACAACAGAATGGCGCTCGTTTTCTGTAGAGGATTTCGGGTCCCAGGCCACCAGGTATTTACCTTTATGGTATTGATTGTACACCACCTCTCCATTGATGGGGTTTC
Organism: Chitinophagaceae bacterium; assembly: GCA_947458275.1. Lineage (GTDB taxonomy): Bacteria > Bacteroidota > Bacteroidia > Chitinophagales > Chitinophagaceae > Ferruginibacter. The sequence continues at coordinate 61,247 of CANGYR010000010.1, read as the reverse complement.
TGTTTACGTGTACATTGGCCGGACTCATAAAAATAGAGACCTGCAATCTTTTGGATTTGAAATATTCATTGTCAATGGTTTCCTCTATCACCACCACCTTTCCATCTGCCGGGGCAATGATTAATGTATCATCAATGGTTAGTTTGCGGGATGGTATCCGAAAAAATGAAACAATAAAAAGAAAGAATCCTATTGATATTACAAGGATAGACCATGTAAGCCAACAATAATTTTCACATAAAAATTTCCAGGAAAGCAGGTTGATGAATGCTACAATGATTCCTATGAGGGTAATCGTCTTATATCCTTCTTTGTGAATAGTCATATTTAAATTTTAGAACGCAAATGTACAATTGTGTTGTAATACATGGTGTGATATCAGCAAATTAATTGAATATACATCCATACAAATGGAACGGCAATCAACAAAGAATCAAATCTGTCGAGAAATCCGCCATGCCCCGGCATGAAGCTGCCGCTGTCTTTCACATCGGCCAGTCTTTTTAGTTTGCTCTCAAATAAATCTCCCAATGTGCCGAAAACAGCTGCTATCGCAGCAATAGCGAACCAATGGATTGAGGAGAGCGCCTGCGCAATAGGTAAATATCTTCCGGCAAGACCAATGACAACAACACTCAATAGCACACCGCCTATGGTTCCCTCCCATGTTTTTTTCGGCGAAACAGAAGAAAGCGGTGTCTTGCCAATCAACGAACCAACGATATAAGCCATGGTATCATTTATCCAGATAGAAAAAATAATGGCGCAGGGAAACAATGGCGAATAATCAGCAGGAGAAAAATGATCTGCGCCTTTATGTATATAAACATTTCCATTTAACCCCAAATCAATCAATAAGAAGACAGGAAATATTATATATAAAACAGACAACGGCAAAAAAGTGCGGTCACTAATCTTTTCAATTTTAATGATTAATTTATACAGTTCATATATGCAGCCAAACATAACGATTGTAAACAAAGCAATGAATGCGTAACCATTGGTAAACAATCCGGCGGACATAACTCCAACGAATACCAGCGCAGTAAGCGCACGTGTTTTAAAGACAGAAGTATTGAATGCCAATTTATTATTTTTTTATTCTTGATTTTAATACAGCTTCAATATCCTGCAATTGAATCTTTTTTGCTTTCAATAATATCAGTAAATGATACAATAAATCTGCCGCCTCATTTTTAAACAACTCCTCGTTATTGTCTTTCGACTCAATCACCAACTCAACGGCTTCCTCTCCCACTTTTTGCGCTACTTTATTGATACCTCTTTTATATAACTTATTGGTATAAGAATCTTCATCATTACTGTCAATTCTTTGCGCAATGGTTTTTTCTAATTGATATAAAAAACCTTTGCTCGTATCTTCATTAAAACAAGAAACTGTTCCGGCATGACAGGTAGGGCCTGCCGGTGTAGCTTTAATTAAAATTGTGTCATTGTCACAATCCTCTTTGATGTCATCTACTGAAAGAAAATTTCCTGAGGACTCTCCTTTGGTCCACAAACGATTTTTACTTCTGCTGAAAAAAGTAACTTTTCCTTCCTGCCTGGTTTTATTCAATGCCTCTTCATTCATATAACCGAGCATCAGCACCTGCAATGTTTGGTTGTCCTGAATGATGACAGGTACCAGTCCGTTTACTTTATTAAAATCTATACTCATCGTATGGGGATATTTTCTTGTTGTAAATATATTTTTAATTCCGGAATTGGAATTTCACCAAAATGAAAAATACTGGCTGCCAGTGCGGCCGAAGCTTTTGTTTGTTCAAACACCTCTTTAAAATGAACTTTCTCTCCTGCACCGCCTGAAGCAATAACCGGTATGTTCACCGCTTTGCTGATTGCATCTGTTATTTCAATGGCAAAGCCCGATTTTGTTCCATCGTTATTCATTGATGTCAGTAATATCTCTCCCGCTCCCCGCTCTTCAGCCTGCACCGCCCATTCAACAGCATCAATCCCCGTAGGTATTTTTCCTCCACTCACATATACTTTCCAGCCATCGGTTTCATTTTTTACATCTATCGCCACTACCACACATTGAGCGCCAAACTCATTGGCAATCTCGGTAATCAACGAAGGATTTTTAACTGCGGAAGAATTGATACTCACTTTATCTGCACCCGCATGAATAACAGCTTTAGCATCTTCCAATGAATTGATGCCGCCGCCAACGGTAAAAGGAATGTTTATCTCACGTGCAATTCTTTTCACCAACTCCGCCAGTGTTTTTCTTTTTTCAATAGTGGCGGTAATATCCAAAAATACCAGCTCATCAGCGCCTTCATCTATATATCGCTTCGCCAACTCAATCGGATCACCGGCATCACGGATATCAATAAAGTTCACTCCCTTTACGGTTCTGCCGTCTTTTATATCCAGACAAGGTATGATGCGTTTTTTCAACATAATGTACTCAACTCTTTTAAACTAATTTTCCCTTCATAGATTGCCTTACCAACGATAGCTCCATCGCAGCCGATTTGTTTCAGCGAATGTAAATCATTCATGCAGGAAACTCCTCCACTGGCAATAAGCTTGATTTTTACTTTCGATAAAATCTCTTCGTATAATTCATTTGCAGCTCCGCCCAACATGCCATCTTTAGAGATATCAGTACACACCACATATTCAATGCCTTCGGTATGATATCCGGCAATGAAATCCACCACGTCTTTCTCTGAGCTTTCCAGCCAGCCGGAAGTGGCTATTTTCCTGTTGTTGGCATCGGCACCCAAAATAATTTTTTCTGCTCCATATTTTGCTATCCATTCCTTAAACAGAGTCGGATTTTTAACAGCAATGCTTCCGCCTGTAATTTGCGATGCGCCATTTTCAAATGCAATGCGTACATCTTCATTTGATTTCAATCCGCCACCAAAATCAATTTTCAGTTTCGTTGCAGTTGAAATAGCATACAAAACTTTATGATTGACTATATGCGAAGATTTCGCGCCGTCCAAATCCACCAAATGCAGGTATTCGATACCGTTATCTTCAAATTCCTTAGCTACCTCTAAAGGATTTTCATTATAAATTTTTTGAGTGGCATAGTCTCCCTTGGTGAGCCGCACACACTTTCCATTGATGATATCTATCGCAGGAATAATCCTCATCTATTAATATTTAAAAAATTCAACAATATTTTTTCTCCCACGCCGGCAGATTTTTCCGGATGAAACTGTGTGGCATAGAAATTATCTTTTTGCATTGCCGCACTAAAAGGAAGTATATAATCACAAAGCGCTATCGTTTCCTTAGTCTGTTCCGCATAATAACTGTGTACAAAATATACATCGTCGTTTTCGCCGATGCCGGTAAACAATGGAGACTTCAGAGCGTGAAGGTTATTCCAACCCATGTGGGGAACGGTATCCAGCGGGGGGAATTTTTTCACGCTTGCATCAAAAATACCGAGACAAGCTGTATCTCCTTCTTCTGAATGTTTACACATCAGTTGCTGTCCCAGACAAATACCCAATACCGGCTGCTTTAGGGAAAGAATGAGTTCATCCATTTTTCTTTCTCTGAGATATTTCATCGCAGAGCCCGCTTCACCCACACCGGGAAAAATAATTTTATCCGCTTTCAATATCTCTTCTTTATTGTCCGACACCACACATTCAAATCCCAAACGCTCTACAGCATTTTTTACAGATTCAATATTGCCCGCATTGTATTTAATAATCACTATCATAATACTCCTTTCGTACTGGGGATGCTAAAATTTCCGGTTTTTGACACCGCCATTCTGATGGCTTTGGTGAATGCTTTGAAAATAGCTTCTATCTTATGGTGTTCATTATCTCCTTCAGCTTTGATATTCAGATTGCATTTTGCATTGTCGCTGAATGATTTGAAGAAATGCATAAACATCTCCGTGGGCATTTCACCAATTTTTTCTCTTTTAAAATCCACCTCCCATACCAACCAGGGTCTTCCGCCAAAATCAATAGCTACCTGAGCCAGACAATCATCCATGGGTAATAAGAAGCCGTAACGCTCAATGCCTTTTTTTGTGCCGAGGGCTTTGAGAAACGCTTCTCCTAAACTGATGGCCACATCTTCAATAGTGTGATGCTCATCTATGTGGAGATCGCCATCAACATGAATGTTCAAATCCATATTGCCGTGTTTGGCAATCTGCTCCAGCATATGATCAAAAAATCCAAGTCCCGTTGAAATCTGACTTTTACCGGCACCATCCAGATTCAATTCAATACTGATTTTTGTCTCGGAAGTATTGCGCTGCACTTTTGCCTTTCTGGGTTGAGAAGAAAGGAAGGTATAGATATCACTCCATTTCGTTGTAGTTAGTGCCGACTCAGGATGGTTTTCAGCAGCAATAAAAATAGATTTACATCCTATATTGTTGGCCAATTCTACATCCGTTTTTCTGTCGCCTATAACATAGGAATTCGCCAAGTCATAATTCCCTTTCAGATAGTGCGTAAGCAACCCTGTTCCCGGCTTGCGCGTGGGCATGTTCTCATGTGCAAAAGAACGATCAATCAATATTTCAGAAAATTTAATTCCTTCATTCTCAAATGCTTTGATGACTTTATTCTGTGCAGGCCAGAATGTATCCTCCGGAAAAGAATCTGTCCCCAATCCATCCTGATTGGTTACCATAATCAATTCATAATCGAGTTCCTTTACAATGCGCGACAGGTACTGAAATACTTCAGGATAGAATTCAAGTTTATCCAGACTATCAACCTGAAAATCAACCGGTGGCTCTATAATCAGCGTACCGTCTCTATCGATGAATAAAAGCTTTTTCATTTTGATTATGTTATATTTTTTTCATTGCATTAATCAATTCAATATTCTCATCGGGGGTACCGACTGTTATCCGAATACAATTTTTCACTACGCTGTTTCTGTTGCGTGTGACAATTTTTTTGTTTGCCAGTGTATTATAAATAAAATCAGCATCCGTGACCTCTACCAACAAAAAATTAGCATCGGAAGGATATATTTTCTTCACGATACCAAGTGACGATAATTCCTTGTGCAGCCATTCTCTTTGTGAGAGAATGAGTGCTGTATTTTTTTCAAATAATTCTATATTTTTCATCGCATCAATGACGGCTTGCTGATTGAGCAGACTAACATTATACGGCGGTTTAACCTTATTATACAAACCAATAATCTCTTTGCTTGCATAGGCCGTTCCTACTCTTACTGCTGCCATGCCCCATGCTTTACTGAATGTCTGTGATACAATCAGATTGGGGTATTCGTTGATTTTTTCCAGCAATGATCGTTGCTCGCTGAAATCAATATAGGCCTCGTCTACAAAAACAATACCGTCAAATTTTTGAATGATGTATTCAATGTTTTTTAAACTATTGGCGGTGGGATTGTTGGGCGAGCAGACAAAAACGATTTTTGCTTTGGTTGAAAGAATTTTATCTACATCCAATTCGAAATCATTTGTCAGCGGAATATTGATAATGGGAATATTATTGATGTTGGCCGACACTTCATACATGCCATAGGTAGGCGGACAAGTAATAACTACATCTTTATCAATATCACAAAAAATTCTATACACAAGGTCAATCACTTCATCACTTCCGTTGCCGATAAAAATATTTTCAGGTGCAACATTTTTTATCTTACTCAAAGCCGCTTTCAATTCAACCTGATAAGGATCCGGATACCTGTTGAGTGCTCCGATGGGATTTTCATTGGCATCCAGAAAAATGCCTTCTTTCCCTTTAAACTCGTCTCTTGCGCTGGAATAAGGTTTTAGCGAAACAATATTCGGACGAACATATTTATATAAATCAAACGATTGCATGTTCAGTTATTTTGATGATGAAGTAGCAACTTTACGCTTCTTCGTTTTGTTGACAGTGGCCAGACGAATGCTGACTGCATTTTTGTGCGCATTCAATTGCTCTGCTTCCGCCATCAATTCTATGGCAGGACCAAGATTTTTAATCCCCTGCTTTGATATTTTTTGAAAAGTTATTTTTTTAATGAAACTGTCAAGCGATACGCCACTATAGTTACGTGCGTAACCGTTAGTAGGCAAAGTATGATTGGTACCGCTGGCATAATCACCGGCACTTTCGCAACTGTAATTGCCAAGAAACACAGAACCGGCATTGATTATTTTATCGCCTATTTTAGTTTCATTTTTAACCGCAAGAATCAAATGCTCTGGTGCGTACAAATTACTGAATGCAATACACTCATTGATATTCTTCAATAAAATTGCTTTGCTGTTGTCCAGCGCTTTTTTTGCAATTTCTTTTCTTGGTAAAGCTTCCAGTTGATCATCAACTGCTTTCATTGTCTTGGTAATAAATTCCTTGTTATCAGAAAGTAAAATCACCTGACTGTCTGCACCATGTTCGGCCTGCGACAATAAATCAGCCGCAACAAATTCAGGCACAGCGGTTTTGTCTGCAATCACCAACACTTCACTCGGGCCAGCCGGCATATCGATGGCAACGCCGTATTGTTGAGACAGCTGTTTAGCAGCGGTAACATACTGATTGCCCGGACCGAATATTTTATCCACTTTAGAAATGGTATTCGTACCGAATGTCATAGCCCCAATGGCTTGAATGCCGCCTACTTTAAAAACAGATTGAATTCCTACACATTTAGCAGCAAATAAAATAGCCGGATTGATATCGCCGTTTTTATCAGGAGGTGTGCATAAAACAATCTCTTTACACCCAGCAATTTTGGCGGGAATGCCGAGCATGAGAACCGTTGAAAACAGGGGAGCGCTGCCGCCCGGAATGTAGATGCCTACTTTCTCAATAGCACGACTCTCTCTCCAACATTGAATTCCTTTGGTGGTCTCAATGCGTTTTACTTTTTCTTTTTGTGCTGCGTGAAATTTTTCAATATTACTCTTTGCCTGTCTGATCGCTTTAATCAAACTCTTTGAGATTGACCTTTCAGATTCGTTGATTTGTTGTTTACTTACTCTCAAATCGTCCGTCTCCACCTTATCAAATTCAAGCGTATATTTTTTTACCGCTTTATCTCCATTATTCTTTACCTCATCAAAAACTTTTTCAACGATTTTATTGAGTTTTGACAAATCGATTACCGGCCTTTGAGCCAATTCAGACCAAGTTTCGATTATGGGATTATTAAACTGTTGCATTTATTAAATATTCCTCGTTCGTTAATTTTAAAGAATCATTTTTTCAATAGGCACTACCAATATTCCCTGCGCGCCGTGTTTTTTTAATTGATCAATCACTTCCCAGAAATCATCTTCACCGATTACGGAGTGAATGCTGCTCCATCCTTCATCTGCCAATGGCAAAATGGTGGGTGCTTTCATGCCCGGTAATAATTTTTTAATGGCTTCAATTGAGTGATTCGGCGCATTGAGTAAAATGTATTTATTTTCAGATGCTTTTTTGGTTGCCTCCATTCTGAAAAGCAACTTTTCCAGGATATCTTGTTTTTCTTTAGGCAATGACTCCCCTGAGATGAGCACCGCTTCGCTTTTAGTTACGACCTCCACTTCTTTGAGTCCGTTCATCAGCAAGGTACTTCCTGAACTAACGATATCGAAGATGGCATCAGCCAAACCAATTCCTGTAGCTATCTCCACACTGCCACCGATTTCTTCAATGATAACATTGATCTTTTTTTCTTTAAAAAACTTCTCCAGAATTTTAGGATAGCTGGTAGCAATTTTCTTTCCTTCGAAATAATTGAGTCCCGTATATTTTTCATCTTTGGGAATAGCCAATGAAAGTTTACATGAAGCAAAACCCAGTTTTCTGACAACGCTGACTTTCTTGTCTTTTTCCCATACTTCATTTTCACCGAGAATGCCGATGTCCGCCACGCCTTGTTCCACATATTGCGGAATATCGTCGTCTCTCAGAAACAATACTTCTACCGGAAAGTTTTTGGCTTCTGCCTTCAGCTTTCTATCGCCGTTATTGATTTTAATACCGCATTCTGCCAGCAAGCCGAGCGATTTCTCGCTGAGTCTTCCGCTTTTCTGAATGGCAATTTTCAAACTCATAATGTTGTTTTTGTGCCTGAATGAACCGAAATGAATAAAACAAAAAACCCGTCCGATTCACTCAGGCGGGTCTTGGAATATTATATTTAGCTAATACAATAAATCACTATCCCCTCGCCTGGGCGAAAGCATGATGGTGATGATGTATAGTACTAATTGACATATTAAATTTTTGCAATGCAAATGTAGCGTTTTTTAGGGAAATAAAAAAATTTGAGCAATATTCCCATGGTTAAAATCAAGGAGTATCCATTTTTCCCATGGTTTTAACCATGGGCTATTCATCATTGAAGATACGTATCTTCCCTACGGGACGAGTAAGCGGATGATATCTTTTGTTAGAGACCTGTCGTTCCTACGGGACTGCTCTGCTGTTGTACTACTTTTACATTATACATTGGATATTCGATATTTTACATTCCACTTCCTTATTCCTTATTTATACTTTCTTATTTATTATTTCTTCTTACCTCCCCTCCTTCGGAGGGGCTGGGGGAGGTCTACACCAACGGCTCCCCTTCCGGTTCATTCACCATCAGCGCCTGCTCTTTGGTATAAATCTTCATCCTGTTTTCTTCTGAATGACGATTAAGGAAATGGAAGAAAAAATACAATACCGCCAAAGCAATTAAACTGCCCCACCAGCTAACATCGGGATCCATAGAAGTTGGATCCACTTTTTTGTTGTGCATAGACAGCCAGAACATCTGACAGACTGCAATGAAATTGTTTATAAAATGTCCTATGATATTTACCCAAATATTTTTTGTCTTATAAAACATCCATCCCAATGCAAATCCCAAAACCGCTCTACTGAGAAACAGGTAGACCGACATATGTATCAGGCTGAATAATAGAGAGGTGAAGATAATGGCAAGCAAAGGCATATTCCACCATTTGACAAAAATTTGCTGTAAAGCTCCTCTGAAAAAAACTTCTTCAAATAGGGCAGGTAAAAAAGCCATGATAACCACGGCAATAAAAAACTCCGGCCAGCTCTTTAGATTGGTTAATCCCACTATCTGTTCGTTGTATGAGTTTTCCAGCTGGTGCGCCAGTTTATCTAACGAGGGTAAGTGCACTAAAATCTTGCGGGTAAGATCTTCCAAAGGCATTGCCGCAATATTGGCAGCGAACATAATCAAAAAGCCAAGGGCTATCTGAAAGATGTTTATATGCTTACTGAATCCCAGCCAAAGCGGACTTTTTCCATTACATCTCCATGAATAAAGAAATGACGGCAAAAACATAATGAATAATGTTCCAAGCGCTTGAACTATGCGCGCGAGATTGACATTTTTGGGATCTTGTAGCGCTTTCACGAGATCATCGCCCATTGTTTCAATAGTAGTTCCTGAAGGAAGAAATTGAAAGCCTATGACAATCTGAACTACACTCAACAAGATCAATCCGATACCGACAAACAAAAAAATCATACCCAATTGTCCGAAGCCGGTGTATCCTTTATTGCTTTTGTATTGCATACGAGATTTATTAATTGTAATTTTGTTTGCAATATACAAAAACCTATGCCTCAAATCGGTAATATCAATTTGCCAGAGTTCCCTTTACTCCTTGCACCCATGGAAGATGTGAGCGATCCGCCTTTCCGTGCCGTATGTAAAGACAATGGTGCCGATTTGATGTTCAGCGAATTCATCAGCAGCGAAGGGCTGATCAGAGATGCCATCAAAAGCAAACAAAAACTGGATTTCAGCGAGGAAGAAAGACCATTTGGTATTCAGATATTTGGTGGCGATGAAGAGGCAATGGCTATGAGTGCCAGAATCTGCGAAACAGTCAACCCGGATCTGGTAGACATCAATTTCGGTTGCCCGGTTAAAAAAGTAGTGAGCAAAGGTGCGGGCGCGGGTGTGTTGAAAGATATAGACTTGATGATTCGTCTGACTGAATCCGTTGTAAAAAGTACTAATCTCCCGGTGACAGTTAAAACCAGACTTGGCTGGGATGATCAGACAAAAAATATTGAAGAGGTTGCAGAAAGATTACAGGATGTGGGCGTCAAGGCGCTATCCATTCACGGCAGAACCAGATGTCAGTTGTATAAAGGCGAGGCCGATTGGACGCTGATTGGAAAAGTAAAAAACAATCCGCGCATTCAAATGCCCATCTTCGGCAATGGAGATATTGACAGTCCTCAAAAAGCATTGGAGTATAAAAATCGTTATGGCATAGACGGGATTATGATTGGTCGCGCTGCAATCGGCTATCCCTGGATTTTCAGAGAAATAAAAGCATATCTGAAAGACAAGACTATACTCCCCGCCCCTACATTGGAAGAACGTATAGCAGTCTGCAAAAAACATTTACACAAATCTGTTGAGTGGAAAGGCCCGATTGTAGGAATCAATGAAATGCGCAGACATTATACCAATTATCTCAAGGGTTTACCCGGCATAAAAGAATTCAGATATAAACTTGTTACCTTAACCTCACCCGAAGGCATAAACGAAGTGCTTGATCAGATCAGCGAGCACTACAAAGATTATCAGTTTCCGCACATTCCAATCGAGATCGTGAATTATCATGAGAAATGCCCATTGTAGTTTTTTTCTCTTAACTCAAAACAGCATTAGCGTTTAGTAGTTTAGGAGTTTAGATGGTTTAGGGGAGTTCAATAACTTTTTAAAACTCATACATTAATTTCACCATTCTATCTCTAATGGATTCACGGCAGGTGGGAAGTATTGTATTAAGTTGCCTTCTTCATCAATCAGGTATTTGGAAAAATTCCAGTCAGGCGATTTTTCATTCCAGCCATTTGAATTTTTATCAGTGAGCCATTTATAAATTTCCTCCTGCCCGTTGATTTTTGACACCACTCCTTTCTTTGCTATCGGAAAACTCACGCCATAGTTCTTTTTACAAAATTCAGCAATCTGCTCATTGCTTCCCTTTTCCTGATTTTTGAAATCATTGGACGGAAATCCAATAATCAGTAAGCTGTCTTTTTTCAGATGATACAGTTTTTGAAGCGATTCATACTGCGCAGTATATCCGCAGTCGGAGGCGGTATTCACTATCAATAATTTTTTCCCTCTCGCGGATTCCAGAGAGAATGTATCTCCTTCAATCAATTCAATCTTCAAGGAATAAATAGAAACGGGGGCTTTAATTTTTTCTTTGTTTGTCAAAATTCCCGAAGAAGATTTTCCTGCAGTCATAACCAAGGGATAAAAAGCCCTGAGGATTTTTTGCTTCACCGTCATGTTTTTGGAATGTCTGTTGGAGACCAACACATAAACAGCCGTAGCAGCCATAACAACCAATGTAATTATAATTCCCTTCATTATTTTTTTATTTCTTTCGGATGACTTTGTATTATTCATCTCATTATTAAATAAACTTCTTCAAAAACTTCAGTTTACCTTTGAACGGAGGATATTTGAATGAAGGATCGAACCAATTGGGCGTTTTCAAAACTGACTTATGGTGACTGAATGTGTCAAAACTTTGTTTCCCCTGATAGCGCCCGAAACCGCTTTGTCCCCTTCCTCCAAACGAAAGATGCTGATTAGTGATGTGCCATACTGCATTATTGATACAGCCCCCGCCAAATGATACTTTCTCCATCCAATAAGACTCCGATTGTTCATTATTAGTAAACAAGTAAAATGCCAAAGGGTTCGGGTTTTGAGAGATTATTTTAAGCGCTTCTTCTTCCTTTTCAAAACCAATGACCGGCAACAGGGGACCAAAAATTTCTTCTTTCATCAGTCTGCTTTCTGCATGCACTTCATCCAATAATGTAGGTTCGATAAACAGTTTCTCCCTGTCGTGTTTGCCGCCATGTATTATTTTCCCGTCAGCAAGATATTGAACGATTCGGTCGAATTGTCTTGCATTGATAATTCTTCCATATTCATATGCATCCTCAGAACGATCTGTATAAAACTGATGGATTGTTTCTTTCAGTGCAGTTATCAGTTTTACTTTAACTGAATGATGTACTAAAATATAATCGGGTGCAATACAAATCTGACCGGCATTCATAAACTTCGCAAGAACGATTCTGCGAGCGGCTACCTTAATATCTGCATCAGACATCACAACACAGGGACTTTTTCCTCCGAGCTCCAGCGTTACCGGCACCAGGTTCTTTGCTGCCAGTTGATAGACAGCTTTACCCACTGCGGGGCCACCGGTAAAAAACACATAATCAAAAACAAAATTGTTCATCAGCTCGGGAACGATTTGCGCTCCATCGCCTTCGGTAAATAAAATAAATTTTTTGTCAAATGCATCCATCATTTTTTTCAAGAGCTGAGTGGTTGCCGGTGCATGTTCAGATGATTTCAATACTGCGCAATTTCCTGCCGCAATGGCGCCCACCAGTGGTTTTAACAGCAACATCAAAGGATAATTCCAGGGACTTATAATCAGCACCACTCCCATCGGCTCGGGAATCATTCGGCTGGAAGAAGGAAAATTTACCAGATTGGTCTTTACTTTCTGAGGCTGCATCCATTTTTTTAAATGATTCAATGTATAGTCAATCTCGGTTATGACCATTCCTATTTCAGAAGCCCATGACTCCTCTTTGGATTTATTCAAATCTTTTTTCAACGCTTCATAAATCTGTTCTTCATGAGAAAGAATAACAGATTTAAGTTGTTGCAATATTGTTCTTCTAAATTCATACGATCTCGTGGCGCCAGTATTGTAATAATCTCTCAACAGATTTAATTCATTAACAGAACTCATTGGTGTAATTTTGAATAAAGTTAGCAAACAATTGAAGAGCGATATAGAATATATGCAAATGGCACTCACCGAAGCGCAAAAAGCCTTTGACAAGGAAGAAGTTCCAGTGGGTGCTATTGTGGTGATGCAGGATAAAATCATTGCAAAGGCACACAATCAAGTGGAGCTGCTGAATGATTGCACCGCACATGCGGAAATCATGGCACTGACTACGGCATTTCAGTTTCTGGGCAGCAAATATCTTCCGGAAGCCACGCTCTATGTGACTTTGGAGCCCTGTCTGATGTGCAGCGGGGCATTGTACTGGAGTAAAATCGGACGCATTGTTTTTGGCGCCTACGATGATAAAAACTCCTACCGAAAAAGCACCGGAACCAATAACCCTTTCCATCCTAAAACCGAGATCATCGGAGGTGTTCTGGAAGAAGAATGCAGTCAGCTGATGAAAACGTTTTTTGTGAAATTGAGGAGGTAGAGATCCGTTGAAGATGGTTGAATGTGGTTGAAGATGGTTGAAGGTGGTTGAAGGTGGTTGAAGATTGTAAAAAGAACCCCTAAAAATCTCCACATCTCCAAATTTCCTAATTCACCAATTTCCTCCCTTTGCCCTAAATTTGCAAAAAAACAATTAACTATGTCATTTACATTAGCACCTTTACCTTATGCGCACGAAGCGCTTGAGCCACATATCGATACGCAGACCATGCAGATACATCATGGCAAACACCACCAGGCATACGTTGACAATCTGAATAAAGCCATTGCCGGTACAGAGCACGAAAACAAATCGCTGGAAGATTTAGTAAAACATGCAGGTAGTATAAGCGTTGCCGTTAGAAACAATGGTGGCGGTCACTGGAACCATACCTTCTTCTGGGAAAGTATGGCACCCAATGCAGGCGGTGCCCCCACAGGAGATTTGGCAGATGCTATCCATGCAGCGTTCGGATCTTTTGATGCGTTCAAAGAAAAATTCAGTCAGGCTGGTATGACTCGCTTCGGAAGCGGATGGGCCTGGTTGCTGGTAAAAGACGGCAAACTTGAAATCAGCTCTACTCCTAACCAGGACAATCCATTGATGGATGTGGCTGATGTAAAAGGAACACCTGTTCTTGGTGTAGATGTATGGGAGCATGCTTACTATCTGAAATATCAAAACCGCCGTGCTGATTATCTTACTTCCTTTTGGAATGTAATCAACTGGAATAAAATTGCAGAGCGTTATAGTGTTGCGAAATAGAGTACGATGAGGGAATTTGGAGATGTGGAAATTTGAAAATGTGAAGAATTTAATGAGATAGCCCATGGATAATCCGTGGGCTATTTTTTTGCGAGTTTATGCCTATTTTTATTCCATGTCAAATCATAAACAAAAACCCGGCCCCGAAGCCGTAGTAGTAAGAAACAAATCTGAACTTATAAAGCTCAAAGCCGAAGCAATTAATAATGTACGCAGGCGTACACTGCAAATGTTGCATTCTTCTCATGCTGAAGAGTTGCACAGCATGATCAACGTATTTTCAAAAGGCACCTACGCCGCACCGCACGTTCATTGGATAGAAAAACATAATAATGAAATAATAAAAAAAGGAGAATCATTCATAGCCATCGAAGGAACAGGAAAAATCATTTTGTTCTCTCCTGAAGGCAAAGTGGAAAGAGTCATCGAGCTCAACGCTGAAGAAAAAACCATGGTTTGGATTCCCGCCGGGGTATGGCATACTGTAGTATGTACTTCAGATTATTTTATTGTCTTTGAAAATAAAACAGGTCCCTGGGTAGAAGGTGAAGACAAATTATTTCATCCGGCATTTCCGGGAGAAGGAGATCCAGCTGGAGTGCAATTTGTGAAGGAATGGGAAGTGTTGTGATTTCGTAATAACTGCGGGGCATCAGATTTTCTCATTAACAACACGATTCATAATCTAATGATGGTAAAACATATATGTTGTGATTGATTTTAACCTGTATATTACAATTACAAATTAATAACATGAAAAAAATTCTGCTGATGTTTGTGGGCTTTGTTTTTTTAATGAGCTCATGTAAAAAATCAAATGTAGAGCCAACTCAGCCCGGCACAAATTTTACTTTTGAAAAAGTTGTAGGCAGTGTTCAACTACCGGCGGGTTCGCAACAATCTGTTGCGGGATGGACAGTTAATACAGGATTTTCAGCATCTTCACTTACCCCGGAAAATTCCTATGCACTTGATAAAGTCATTAAGGATTTTGAGATTGCATTTGTTTCAGATCAAACGGGTAAGGATAGATTATTGGGATTAATGTACGATGGTCAAACAGACTATACAATCAATTCACGTAGTACTGTTCTTGCAATAATTATGAAACTTCCTATTGTGGGAAGTTTGTCCAAGCAAGGTAAAATTGATTTAATCAATAAAATCGAGAATAGTGCTGAATTTCCGGCGCTTGTTGCAAAATTTGAGGAAGGTTTCAATCAAAACAAGCCATTGTTTGACGAAACCAATGCCGATTTTATAAATTCTATTGCCACATTTTTTGATGCTGTTGCAGCGAGGCCATTAGCAAGGCCTTATAATGTAGATATTATGACCGCTGGCAAAACGATTAATTTTCAGAATCCCGGTTGGGCTATAGCACAATATATAGGTGTTTATAAAGACGGAAAAAAAGTTGGCGGCTTTTCATTAGATAAGCTGACTTGGTATGCCAGTTCAGTGCCCGAGTTGGTTAACGCATATTTCGATCCGGCAATGAACCCTATTGAAAAAAGTTATACCATGTCAGAAGATGGTCAGTATGAGTTTAGGGTAAGAACCGGCAAACCTTTTGAGGGAATAAATGACGACGAGGCCAAGGAAGCATTCAAATTAAATTTGACAAATGTAGTAATAGAGAATCTTGGATTATTGACTAAGATGATTCCTTATATACATCTGAAAAATGAATGTTTAAAGTCTACCAGAGCGTTTGTTGCCGATCAGACAACCTCATACACCTCTTTATTGAGTATAACCAATGGTTCAATGGAAACTATCTCATCATTTGCATTGCAAATTATTTTATCAACAATTGATTTAATAAAAACATCCTCTGAGTGTTTGGGTGTTTCCGACCTGCAAGGAGGGTTTTTGGAAAAACTAAAACCATTACTCAAATTCGTAAATGTTGTTGGCACAATTGGAAAAATTCAAAACGATTATCTTTTTTTAAAAAACTGGACAAACGTTCCTGCAGCTTTTGACACCTGCTTGACCCTTACCGGAAACGCGGTTAAAGCTTGTCCTAAGACTTGTACTCAGTCCTGGATGACAAAGAACCTGGATGTCACTACCTATCGAAATGGAGACGCAATACCTCAAGTAACCAATCCTGCTGAATGGCAAAATACTCAAGTTGGGGCCTGGTGTTATTATAATAATGACCCTGCTAAGGGTACTGTTTATGGAAAGTTATACAACTGGCATGCAATATCTGATCCGAGAGGCTTAGCTCCTGAGGGTTGGCATATACCAAGTGACTCAGAATGGGAGGCATTGATGACTTGTTTAGGCGGATCATCTGTTGCCGGAGGGAAGATGAAAAGCACAGGTCTAAGTTTATGGGCTAGTCCAAATACTGATGCAACAAATATAAGTGGCTTCTCAGGTCTTCCCGGTGGTGCACGTAATAGCAGCGGAGACTTTTTTACCCAAACAACCACATCAAACCAAAATCTTACCGGCGCAGGTGGCTATTGGTGGAGTTCTACACTCGCCAATACCGGCTGGCAGACTTTTTGCTGGCATTTGAATTTTGAATCAGGAAGCGTATCGAGATATTATTACGATAAACAATGTGGCTTCTCTGTTCGTTGTGTGAAGGATTAGTATTTCTAAATGATTTATTGACTCTGTTTACATCTTAACCTAGGAAATATCATTCTTCAACTGCTTATCCAGCCAGAAAGTACCAAAAGGAATAAATGATACAATCATGGCCTTGACCAACCACAAAAAAGATTTCTTCATTAATCCCATTACATCAAAAGCTGATAAAACAAAGGCTACAAATAAAACGCCATGCAGCATTCCTACAACACTAACGGCCTTAGGCATATCCGCAAAATATTTCAATGGCATAGCGATGCCTAACAATATAAGATATGAGATTCCCTCAGCGAGCGCTACGTATCTGAAGCGATTGATGGATTTGGTGTAAGGCATAAGTTCTTGAAGAGGTTGAAGAGGTTGAAGGGGTTGAAGGGGTTGAAGGTTGTTGAAGATGGTTGAAGATGGTTGAAGGTGAAATAACGCAACTAATAATCTATCATCTGCTCCTCCATTTCCGGCATTTCTCTCCATTCGTATTGCTGATTGCGTAATTGCGGCTCAAAGCCCGCATCTCTGATGGATTCCTGTATAGACTTTGCGGTAAATCGGTGTGGTGCTCCGGCTGCGCTGACTACATTCTCCTCTATCATAATGCTACCAAAATCATTAGCGCCGGCATGAAGACAAATCTGCGCAATGTTTTTCCCCACGGTAAGCCAGCTGGCCTGTATGTTTTTTACATTAGGCAACATGATTCTGCTCAGGGATATCATTCTGATATATTCTTCCGAGGTAGTAAGATTTTGAACACCTCTGATTTTAGCCAGAAGCGTATCTACATCCTGGAATGTCCATGGAATGAAGGCCAGAAAGCCCTTGGCATCTTCAGGTTTGCGACTTTGTACCTCTCTGATTTTTACCAGATGTTCAAAGCGCTCGGTGATAGTCTCCACATGTCCAAACATCATAGTGCCTGAAGTGGTTATATTCAGTTTATGTGCTTCATGCATGATATCCAGCCATTCCTGCGCGCCGCATTTTCCTTTGCTTATTAATCGTCTAACCCTGTCCGTTAGTATTTCGGCGCCCGCTCCCGGAAGACTGTCCATGCCGGCTTCTTTCAACGCCATTAGTACCTCACGATGAGTGCTCTTTTCCAACTTGGTAATATGCGCAATTTCCGGCGGTCCTAATGTATGCAGCTTGATGTTGGGATAAAGCGATTTAAGTTCTTTAAATAAGTTGACATAAAAACTTAAACCCAGTTCAGGGTGATGACCGCCTTGCAACAACAACTGATCCCCTCCGTATTTGATGGTTTCTTCTATCTTTTTTTTATATGTCTCTATATCAGTAATATATGCTTCGGCATGTCCGGGTATACGGTAAAAATTGCAAAACTTACAGTTGGCAATGCACACATTCGTGGTATTCACGTTTCTGTCTATCTGCCATGTGACTTTTCCGTGTGGTACCTGCTTCTTGCGCAACTCATTTCCTACGTACATCAGCTCATTCAGAGAGGCGTTTTCAAATAAATACACCCCCTCTTCCACTGACAAAAACTCAAATCTCAGGGCTTTTTCCAGTAATTCTTTTGTGTTCATTTGTCTGTATTACTTAATAAAAATGATTTCCTTACTAAGGTCAACAAAATTAAGGTCAATAGGTTGTAATTTAAACCAAACTAAAATGTATTTTCAGTCTTCACCGCGTAAATTTGCACCATGATTACGTTTGAACGATTTACTTTAGACAACGGACTGCGTGTATTGGTCCACCAGGATAAAAGCACCCCCATGGCGGTGGTGAATGTTATTTATGATGTGGGTGCAAAGGATGAAAATCCGGAAAAAACAGGTTTTGCGCATTTGTTTGAACATCTCATGTTTGGCGGCAGCAAAAACATTCCGTCATATGATGAGCCGCTGCAAGTGGCCGGAGGAGAAAACAACGCCTTCACCACCAATGACCTAACCAATTATTATTGTCAGCTTCCTGCCGAAAATATTGAAACGGCCTTCTGGCTGGAAAGCGATCGTATGTTGAGTCTGGCTTTTAGCAAAAAAAGTCTGGAGGTGCAACGCAAAGTAGTTTGTGAAGAATTCAAAGAGCACTACATCAACAAACCTTACGGAGATGTTTGGCATAAAATGCGCACACTTGCCTATACCACGCACCCTTATCAATGGATGACCATTGGCGCAAGCTTAAAACATGTTGAAGATGCCACACTGGAGGATGTGAAAGATTTTTTCTTTAAACATTATACCCCCGTCAACGCCGTATTGGTGGTCGCAGGAAATGTGGAGACTGCAAATATTAAAACACTGGCGGAAAAATGGTTTGGTCCAATCCCTTCAGGAAATAAATATGTCAGAAATCTGCCTGAGGAACCCAAACAAACAGCACCCCGCAAATTGGAAGTAAAATCTGATGTCCCGCTTGATGCTTTATATAAATGCTGGCATATCTATTCGAGAACAGACGACCGCTATTATGCGGCGGATTTAATTTCGGATATTTTAAGCGGCGGAGGCTCCTCACGACTGTTTCAGTCTTTGGTAAAAGAGAAAAAACTTTTCAGCAATATCGACTGCTATCATTTTGGCAGTACAGATGCAGGATTGATGACCATTGAGGGAAAGCTCGTGAAAGGGGTTGACATCAAAGAGGCTGAAGTTGCCATAAATGAAGAGTTGGAAAAATTACAACGGGAAGGCATAACCGAAGCCGAGCTGGAAAAAGTTAAAAATAAAACCGAAAGCGCCATGGCATTTGAGGATATGAGTCTCACCAACCGCGCCGCCAGCATTGCTATGTACGAATTGCTTGGAGATGCCAATCTGATGAATACGGAACTCTCGAGATACCATGCCGTAACAGCAGAACAGATTAAAGAACAAAGTCGCATAATTTTCGATGAAAACAATTGCAGCACTATGTATTATTTAAGCAACAACTAACACTGATGAACAGAAAAATAGCTCCGCCGATTAAAGATGCAGTTGATTATAAATTGTCTCTCAAACCTTATGATCATTATAAACTGGATAACGGCATTTCCGTTTATTCGATCAATGCCGGCGCACAGGAAGTTGTGCAGATTGAATGGGTGTTTTACGCAGGAAATTCTTTTGAACAAAAAAAAGGAGTAGCAGCTGCAACTAATTTCCTTTTAAAAAATGGCACCAATGCACGAAACGCATTTCAACTGAACGAAGCTTTTGAGTATTATGGGGCTTTCTGTAACAGGACTTGTTATAATGAGACTTCCGTAGTATCATTACACAGCTTATCCAAACATGTAGACAAATTACTCCCGGTAATAGAAGACATGCTTACAGATTCCATCTTCCCTTCCTCCGAATTGGAGATTTATCAGCAAAACTCAAAACAACGGTTGCTTGTAAATTTGAAGAAAGCAGAGTTTGTTGCATCAAGATTAATAGACAGTTATTTATACGGAGACAGCCACCCTTATGGTGTTTATACAAACCCTTCTGATCTGGATAATCTATCTGCTAAAGATTGTATTCAGTTTTACAATGATTACTACCTGAATGGCAAATGCATCATTTTTGTTTCCGGCAATTTGCCTGCAAATCTGAAACATCAACTGAATGAGCGTTTTGGAAAATTAAAAGCAAATAACGAGCAACTGGAAACCCCTGAAATCAATGCCACACCTGCAACAGAAAAAAAATATCGCATTGAAAACGAAGCGAATGCAGTGCAGGGAGCTATTCGCATTGCGGCACCATTTCCCAACAGACATCACCCCGA
Source organism: Chitinophagaceae bacterium (assembly GCA_947458275.1). Classification (GTDB taxonomy): domain Bacteria; phylum Bacteroidota; class Bacteroidia; order Chitinophagales; family Chitinophagaceae; genus Ferruginibacter. The sequence continues at coordinate 40,899 of CANGYR010000010.1, read as the reverse complement.
TTTTAAAAAAGTTGCGGTACTCAACACATTATTTGGCGGCTTTTTCGGAGCGAGACTGATGAGTAATATTCGGGAAGACAAAGGCTATACTTACGGCATCTATAGTTATCTCCAAAATCATATACAACAAAGCGCCTGGTTTATCAGCACCGAGGCGGGAAAAGATGTGTGCGAGGCAACTATTGAAGAGGTGTACAAGGAAATGAAAATCCTCAGAGAAGAAAAAGTAAGCGACGAAGAATTGCTTTTGGTAAGAAATTATATGATTGGCGGCATCCTCGGCGATTTAGACGGCCCTTTCCATATTATGGCTCGCTGGAAAAATATCATCCTAAACAATCTGGAAGAAAATTATTTCTACGATTCAGTAAATGAGATAAAAAATATCACTCCTGATGAATTGATGGAGCTTGCCAATAAATATCTGGTGCCAGAGAAGTTTTATGAGCTGGTGGTGTACTAAAAAGGGTTTAAAGGTTTAAGGGTTGAGGGTTGAGGAAAAATTGAACTGGTCGCAATTTGCGACCGGTTCAAAATACTTCCCCCTTGTTGGTGTTATCACCAACAAGATTTGATAAGTGGAGAGATCGGATTGTCATATTTGCACATTTCAACAATATTCGGGAAATTCGCGCATGGAATTTTTTAGAAGAGAACTAACCAACGAGCAGCTTGTAGAATTTTACCGGGCAATTGTATTGCCGCGTATGATTGAAGAAAAAATGCTGGTGTTGCTGCGCCAAGGAAAAATCTCCAAATGGTTCAGCGGAATTGGCCAGGAAGCCATCTCTGTTGGAGCCACACTGGCACTGGACAATGACGAGTGGATTATGCCCCTGCACAGAAATCTGGGTGTATTCACCACGAGAAAAATGCCGCTTATCAAACTCTTCAAACAATGGCAGGGCGACAAAGACGGCTACAGCAAAGGAAGAGAAAGAAGTTTTCATTTTGGCACTAAGGAACATCATATCTGCGGGATGATCTCTCATCTCGGTCCTCAGCTCGCTATTGCAGATGGCGTGGCACTTGCACACAAATTAAAAAATGAAAAAAAGGTGTCTATTGCCTTTACCGGCGATGGCGGTACCAGCGAAGGAGATTTCCATGAAGCACTGAACACCGCCGCGGTCTGGGACTTACCGGTCATCTTCATCATCGAAAACAACGGCTACGGATTAAGTACCCCCACCAATGAACAATATCGCTGTAAAAGTTTGGTTGAAAAGGCTGCAGGATATGGAATTGAAGGAATTCAGATTGACGGAAACAACTTACTTACAGTTTATGACACCATCAAAGGCGTCAGAGAATATTGTATCGAGCAACAGAAACCCTATCTGATTGAATGCATGACCTTCCGCATGAGAGGACATGAAGAAGCAAGCGGTGTAAAATATGTTCCGAAAAATTTGTTTGACGAATGGGAAAAGAAAGACCCCATCAAAAACTATGAGTCGTGGCTGGTAGAGGAAAATATTCTTTCCGCCGAGGAAATAGTTTCTATTCGTGGCGAGATCAAGCATCATATAGATGAAGAGATCAGAAAAGGAATGATATCCGAAAAGTTGGTCGCCAACACACAGGAAGAATTGTCTGATGTATATGCAACCCGCCATTCATCTCCCGAAATGCTGATTGATAACAGCAACGGACAAACGCAGATGGATGTAACCTCAGAAAAGAAATTCATCAATGCCATCAGTGATGCACTGGAACAATCTTTGGAAAAGCATCCTGATTTTGTACTAATGGGACAAGACATTGCAGAATACGGAGGCGCATTTAAAGTAACGGAAGGATTTGTTGATAAATTCGGAAAAGACAGAATCAGAAATACGCCTCTCTGTGAGAGTGCCATTGTGGGAACAGCACTGGGCTTGAGTTTGAAAGGATATAAGTCAATGATGGAGATGCAGTTTGCCGATTTTGTTACGGTTGGATTTAATCAAATCATAAATAATCTGGCCAAGATCAATTACCGCTGGGGACAAAATGCAGATGTGGTCATCCGCATGCCAACCGGAGGCGGTGTGGGTGCCGGTCCGTTTCACAGCCAAAGCAACGAAGCGTGGTTTGTTCATACACCCGGTTTAAAAGTGGTTTATCCCTCCACCCCTACAGATGCAAAAGGATTGCTCATCGCTGCTATCAATGACCCCAACCCTGTGATATTCTTTGAACATAAAGGATTGTACAGAAGCATCAGCGAACAAGTTCCGGATGCCTACTATGAAATTGAAATCGGAAAAGCGCGACATGTAAGCAAAGGAGAAGATGTTTCTATCATAACCTATGGTGCCGGAGTGCACTGGGCGCTGGAATATGCAAAAAAACATCCGGATCTGTCTGTCGGCATCCTTGATTTAAGAACTTTGCTGCCGCTCGATTACGATGCCATACGCGAAGCGGTAAGCCGGACCGGGAGAGTGCTGATATTGCATGAGGATACGCTTATTGGTGGTATTGGAGGAGAAATTTCTGCCTGGATTAATGAAAACTGTTTTCATTTACTTGATGCACCGGTTATGAGATGTGCCAGTCTCGATTCACCCATTCCATTCAACATTGAACTGGAAAAGAATTTTATGGCCTACTCAAGATTGGAAAAGACAATGGAAACACTGCTTAACTATTAGGAAGCTTGATTATTCTAATTTTAGTTTACAGACCTGCCGCATTTCTGGGGGCGAGATGCTGCTTCAGAAGGACTTACAAATCTGTTGCAAGAAGACAATACAGCCAATAAAATACATGCAAAAAAAATTACTTTCTTCATAATTTTGACATTTGGGGCAAAATTAGACCATTTTTTTCAAATTATTCGTGAAATTTATTTAGTTATTGAACTGTCGGGTACTATGACTTTGAAAGACGCTCCTTTTTTCTCCTCAGACTCCAGATCAAGGTTGCCATCAAGCTTTTCTACAATCTGCTTGCATATATACAATCCGAGACCGGTTCCTGCTCCGGTAGTACTTCCACGATAAAACATTTCAAATACTTTTGGCTTCACATATTCAGGAATGCCCTCGCCATTGTCTTTTACACTCATTATTATCTTTCCATTAATTCGTTTCAAACTAAACTGCACATACTGATTGTCCTCACCGGGTCTTCTGTATTTTACCGCATTGCCAATCAAATTGCGGAACAAAGTATGCATCCGTGCCCTATCAGAATGAATATTGCTGTCGCCCGAAATATCAATTTTAAAATCAAATCCTTCTTCCACAATAAATTTATGCGATTCAAAAATCTGCAGTACCATTTCTTTCACATCAAACGTTTCAAAATTCAGATTCAATCTTGAATTGCGAGAATATTCCAAGATCTCCGCAATCGTTTCATCCAGACGGCCAACACTTTTTTGTGCCATTCCAAGATATTCAGAGACCTTGGCATCCAGTTCAGGCATAGCAACCACCAAAGACAACAACCCTTTTATAGACAGCAAAGGAGAGCGTAAATCATGCGATACAGAGTAAACAAACTTATCCAGCTCTCCGTTAGCTTTTAACAACTCTTCATTTTTTTGACTTAAGGAATTCTGTAACAAGCGCTGTTCTGTAACATCAATTGCACTGCCCAATAGTTGAATTAGATTTCCTTTCTCATCTCTTTCAGCAAATGTCAGAGATTTTAAATAACGTAGTTCTCCATTGTCTTTTCTTATGATCCGCATTTCATCATTTACTATTGAAAGCTCACCTGAAACAAGTTTTTCTATATTCGCAAAAACCTGTTCTCTGTCTTCAGTATGGACAGAATCTCTCCAGAAGAGATACAGGTCATTCTCCACTTCGCTTCTAACCGCTCCGTACAATCCAATCAAAATATCATTCCAAATTACCTTATTGGTAGCAATTTCCCATACCCAAATACCAATGCCGGAATGTGTAGTAATATGGTCAAATCTTTTATTTATTCGTAGAATTTCATTTTGCTGTTCTTTTTCAGCTGTGACATCTCTTTGCAAGGAAACAAAATTGATTAAGGCTCCTTTTTCATCAAATACAGGATTTACCTCCAGCTGATTGATAAATACCTCGCCATTTTTCTTGAGGTTAGGAATAATTACTTCCACGAACTCTTTTCTCGATAATTTATCATGTAAAATTTGCTGTGATGGATGATTGAGATCTTTTGCCTGAAGAAATTCTTTTGGTTTTTTTCCTTTAGCATCTTCCATAGTATGCCCGGATATTTTAGTAAAGGCATCGTTAACCCATTCCACTCTTCCATGTGCATCTGTAATAATGACGCCTGTATTGGTCTTGGTTGCAATCAGAGAAAGCTTGGTCAACTCCTGTTCAGATTTTTTTATCAAATCCAGTTGCCGGGAAATAAGTTCACTGCTTTCAATATTTGTCTGTAAAGCGCTGTTTAGCTCCGTATTTTTTTTGTTTACCAGATCAGATTTATCAAAGAGATCTTGCTGTATTTTGTTGCTGACAGACAAGATGAAAATAATTTCAAAAGTGGTGGCAAGTGCAGCTCCAAAGAAATTAAAGAACCACTCGGTATGTAATCTTACAAGATCTTGAGGATTATTTAACTTTAGAATTGGCTGATCTCCTATTTTAATATCCGTAGTCAGAAAAAAAACAAGTGCAATCAAAGCATATACCGTTAGTATGTGCGCATACTTTCTTTCTTTGCCATGAAAAGTAAGTTGAGCGCCCAACAATACCGGAATATAGAAAGCAAGTACCCCTGTTACAGGTGTAGAAACCATACTTAACATGCCTACCACCGTAGTAATCTGAAAAAGATTAATAAATTTGGAAAGAACAGAATATCCTTTCTTGTATAATATATAAGACAATATTACAAATGGCAAGGGTACCAATGTTAAAATGACTTCAGTGGAATGGCCCAGTACATAATTTATAATCGCAAATACAATACAATAAACAAAAAGCAACAAGAGCAATAATAAATGCAATACATTTCCTTTTTGAACCAGAATGTCCACTTCTGAATAATCTGTAACTTTTCCCGGGAGGGTATTTATTTTAGGTGCTTTCAGACGATTATCAAAATATGACATTGAGTATGTTATTTAATAACTGATAACAATCATTAAAGATAAAGTAAATCCTTTTCATTTAATAAATATCAACAATTTGGATATTAATGGATTTATCTTAAAATTTTATTAGTGAATTATTCCAATTCAATCTTACCGATAACGCTGTATTTATTAACTTTGAATACGTTATGTATAACAAGGAAGACATCAAAACCCTGCAGCAAGAAACACAGGATTGGCTTATTAAAAAACAGCCCATTACAACTAATAATATTGAGCAAATCAGAGACATTCTCCGTTTTCATGAACACCGCTACTATATAGAAAATGATCCACTGATCAGCGACTACGAATACGATTCATTGTATAAACTCCTGGAGAAATTTGAGAAAGAACATCCGGATGCCATCACCAAAGATTCTCCTACACAGAGAGTGGGAAGCGGACTAATAAAAGATTTTCCGAAAACACAGCATTTGGTGCCGATGCTTTCACTCGAAAACTCATACGATGAAGCAGATTTGATTGACTGGGACCGAAAAGCCAAAGAGCTGTCCGGACTCAATGAAATTGAATACTCCATCGAACCAAAGTTTGACGGAGCAAGCATTTCATTGGTATATGAAAACGACCTGCTGATTCGCGGCGTTACCCGTGGTGACGGAGAAACGGGTGATGATATTACCCCTAACATCAGACAAATCAAATCCATTCCTTTGTCAGCTGCTTTTGAAAAAAATCATATCAAACAGATTGAAATACGCGGTGAGATACTGATGAACAAAACGAATTTTAAAAAATACAATGATGGTTTGATGGAGGAAGGCCTTCCCCCGCTGGCAAACCCCCGGAATGCCGCAGCAGGATCCTTACGCATGAAAGACCCGGCCATCGTCAACAAAAGAAATCTCGAAGGATTTTTATACCACGTGAGTTTCATCACCTCAACAAAAAAAGACCATCCGGAAGAGATACATACTCACTCAGATATGCTGAAACTATTGTGGGATATAGGTTTCAGAAGCCCCACAAAAGAAATGAAAGTAGTCAAAGGCATCAACGAAGTGATTAAAGTAGTGATGGATTTTGAAAAACAAAGAGATGATCTTCCTTATGAAATAGACGGCATGGTGATAAAAGTCAACAATCTTGAGCTACAGGAAAAGCTGGGCATGACATCTCATCATCCGCGCTGGGCTATCGCATTCAAATTCAAAGCAAGACAGGCTACCAGCAAATTATTGGCTGTAGAATACCAGGTGGGCCGCACCGGCGCGGTAACACCTGTGGCTAAAATACAGCCGGTGCATGTGGGCGGCGTTACCGTGAGCAGCATCTCCATTCACAATCAAGATTACATCAAAGAAAAAGATTTGAAGCTCGGTGATCAGATACTGATTGAACGCAGCGGGGATGTGATTCCTCAAATAGTGAAATCGCTGACCGATTTGCGTACCGGTGATGAAAAAAATATTCATTTTCCGGAAGATTGTCCCGTTTGCCATCATACATTATTCAAACCGGAAGAAGAAGCTGTCTGGCGCTGCACCAACATTGGCTGCAAAGCGCAAGTGGTGGAACGCATCATTCATTTCGTCAGCAAAGACGCGATGGACATCCGAAGTCTGGGTGAAGCCAATCTCCGTAAGTTTTTTGAAATGGGAATCATCGCCGATATTCCGTCGGTGTATGAGATAGATTACAGCAAACTCAAGAACCTGGAAGGGTTTGGTGAAAAATCGATTGCCAACCTGCAACAGGCCATCGAAAAAAGCAAAGAGCAGCCGCTGCATCGGCTGATATATGCACTGGGTATCCGATATGTGGGCGAAACCACCGCCAAAACGCTGGCGCAAAAAGTAAAGAGTGTGTATGATTTTGCGGATTTTACCAATGAACAACTCCTGGAGCTGGAGGATGTGGGTGTAAAAGTAGCGGCGAGTATCTATGATTTTTTCCGGAATCAAGACAATATAGAAATGCTGAAAAAGCTTGAAAAGCTTGGCGTTCAGCTACATAACACCGCTCCGGCTATAGTGGAGGGTAAACTCAGCGGGCAGACTTTCTTATTCACCGGCACGCTTTCCCTACTGAAAAGATCTGAGGCGGAGGAGCGCGTGGAAAGGAACGGCGGCAAAATCTTAAGCGGGGTGAGTAGCAAACTAAATTACCTGGTTACTGGCGAGGATGCCGGCAGCAAACTCGAAAAAGCAAAAAAGATCCCCTCCATAAAAATCATCGACGAAGCCGATTTTTTAAAAATATTGCCCGGATAGTAATTATTTTGGTTATATTTATAGTAGTTCAAACATTTTAACCCGATTGTTTGGGCGGTGAGATTTAATAACCATAAAAATCAAACTACGATGATTAAAAAAATTCCGGGAGAAGTTTGGAAGCAAATGCAATTCGCAGGTTTCAAAAATTTAAGAAAAAAATATGCTGTCTCCAATCATGGTCGCGCAGCAAGTTATGATGAATCAATTACCGAAGATGGTAAGTTGTTGAATGGCTCGCTCACATCCGGATACCGAACGTTAAATCTTCATGTAGAAAATGGAAACGGCACTATTTATATTCACCGGGAAGTGGCAAAATTATTTTGCAACAAAAAATCTCCGAAACATAAATTTGTAGTTCACGTTAATCATAAAAAAAATGATAACACTTATAAAAATCTGAAGTGGGCAACGTTGGAAGAAGTTGGTCAGCACCAGCAAGGAAGTCCGCTGAAGATTGCTTACAAAAAAAGACAGGCCAGTCGTACAGAGGGATTGAAACTCAAAGCCACACAAGTGAAAGCCATTAAAGACGCTATCAAGAACCCAAAAAGAAAACTTACGTACAAACAACTCGCTGAAAAATACGGTGTAAGCGAAATGACTTTGTACCGCATCAAAAGCGGTGAGAACTGGAGCAAAGTGAAGTAAGCTTGCTTGATTTATATATAATAGGAATCGGAATCATCCGGTTCCTATTTTTTTAACTGAACTATTATACTATTATGATTAATCCTTCATTGATAAAATTTTTAAGCCGTTTACAGAAGAACAACGATAAAACATGGTTTGATGCGCATCGAAAAGAATATGAAACACTCAGAGCAGAGTATATTGAGTTTGTTGATGCACTTATAAAAGAAATTTCCTCTTTCGATCCTTCCATTGCAACGTTGCAAGGAAAGAAATGTATTTTTCGAATTAACCGGGATGTACGTTTCAGTAAAAACAAAGCTCCTTACAAAACAAATTTTGGTGCCTACTTCAATCAGCGTGGAAAGAATGGTGGCGGTGCCGGATACTACCTGCATATAGAACCAGGACAAAGCTTTCTTGCATCAGGAGTATGGATGCCGGAAGCCGAATTGCTAAATAAAATCAGACAAGAAATTGATTATAGCTGGGGGGAATGGAAATCTATCGTTAACAAAACAACCTTCAAAAAAACATTTCTGGATGGATTGGATACCTCAAATATGCTGACAAGACCTCCCAAAGGATATGCAGAAGATAATCCTGCTATTCATTATCTGAAGATGAAAAGTTTTGTAGTCAGAAAATCTTTACCCAATCAGGAACTCAGCGAAAAAAACTTCATTAAAACTATCAGCAAAGCGTTTAAAGAAACGGTTCCGTTGGTAGCGTTTATAAACAGGGCATTGGATTGAGGATGTAAAGGTTTGATAGTCCAACAGTTTAAAAGTTTGATAGTTGAACAATTAAATATACCTTTTTACTTTTGAATTTTTGCTTTCAATAAAAAAACCCGCCCAAATTAATCTGGAGCGGGTATGGTTGAGTTTCCATCTTTCAGGCATTTCCTTAAAAAATCTCAGGAGAGCCTGTGTACCCTTAATTTTTATTGAATTTTACCGAATTAGTTATTCAAATATTATTGTTTAATCAATTATTTCGGTACAAACATATATAATAGGTCTTATGTGACCTAATTTATTTTTTGCTTTAATCTCAGTTTCGTGATGTGAAAGAAAAACCATACGATAGTTATCTTAAAAAAGTAGGCGGTAATCTGCGCAAAATCCGAAAAGAAAAGGGCTATTCTATGGAAAACCTGGCCAATGAAACAGAAATGGAGTATCGGCAACTCGGCAGAATTGAAAGAGGAGAAATCAATACCTCTATAATATCACTCCTTCGGCTTTGTGAAACATTAAAAGTTGAACTCAAGGATTTATTCGAAGTAAATCCAATCGCTTAGGGCAAAACAAATTCAACAACTGCAGAAATTCAATACAATCCTGTTTTGCAAAAAAATATGGATGAAAAGCAGCGGGTGAGATCCTTAAAGAAGTGAAAGACTACTAATTTTTATACGGAATTTTTTTACTGGCCCTTCTCATCAATCCATCAACCAATCTTGCGGAAGTACTTCCTACACTTCCTGAAAAGGTATGGTCATAATTCCAGATAAGCTTTTGCTTATTACAATCAGTGATACTGACAGAAACATTTACCTGATTGGTGGCACCCCATACTCCCACCAGCAATCCCACCGCAACAGCAGCTCCGTCTGACATAGGTTTTGACAGACTATAATTGGAAGTCATAATTCCATCTACTCCTAATACACCACAGATTTCAGCATTGGTTAAAGGTGTTTCAGGATATCCGGCTTTCTTTAATTTGGCGTTGGTTGTTTCAATTTCCTGAATTTCCTGAGAGAATTTTCCCTGCATTTTTCTTCTCAGCATCCATGAATACATTTCATTCTGAAAATTTAACGACTCCGTCCTTTGCTGTTCTTTCAATGCTTCCGCCTCTACTTTTTTATTGGCCGGTATGGAAACCTTTGGAGGAACGATTGCTATGATTTTTTGCTTAGCAGCAAGTTGTTTAGCGTCGGGACTATAAAATATCTTGGCACAGGATGACAGCATTATCATTGATAAACTGAGTAATAAAAACTGTTTGAATAACTTCATTTCAGAAAAGTTTTTATTAATTAAAAATGAATATCTCAAATTTTTTTCTTGCTGAGGAATTGTTTAAAAAGTTTCCAAGATTTAAAACTAGTCTGCCTGGTTCAACAGTTTTCAACAACGTTCAACTATATTCAACCACTCCCATAAACCCCTAAACTTCTAAACCACCAAACGGTAACTACCCCGGCATCCTCGTAATATACTTCTCTATCTGTTTGATTTGATCTACAATCTGAGGTGTAGTAGGCTTGAAGCCTTTTGCCTTTCTGAAGTATTCTTTTGCGGCGCGGTATTCTCTTTTGTTCATCATGATAGAGCATAGTTGCAGATAAGCAGCTGCATTATTTTCATTATCGGGTAAGCCGGCGCGAATAGCCTGGCGGATATAAGCCTCCGCTTGTTTCATATCTCCTTTTTGCATACTCAGCATTCCCAACTGTAATTTGTTGGGACCTTCCGCCTGTTGAGTAAGCGAACCGCCGCCGAGGGAGAGACTTTTTTTCATCAATTTCTCTGCGCTATCATAGTCCTGATCAACCATGGCAAGATTTCCCTTGATGGTATAATACACAGACCTGATGGGCTTTATCAATAACCCGGGAAATTTAATTCCCTCTACAATTTTTTTTGCTTCCTCCATATCTCCCTGTTCCATGGCCGTCTGAATGAGACGCATAGGTCCAAACAGAAAATGTCCAACCATTAATATCAGTGCCACAAGATAAGGAATGAATGATGGCCAGAATCCAAGTTCAATATTCATGAAAATAGCCAGCGCAAGCAATACAACGCCAATCCATAGACGATGTTTAATTATTGTATTCAACCAATTCATTTTTTTATATTTTATTTAGCTCTGTTTGCTTTTATTAACATCACAGTTTCTATGAGAAATTCTTGTTTGTTGGTTTAGACGTTTAGAAGTTTAGAAAAACTCCGAACCACAAACCCCGCGAAGCGGTAACCCCAAACCACAAACCATAAACCACAAACAAAAAAAGTTTATATAAACTTTTTTTCTGCCAAATACTCCGTAATCTGCACCGCATTTGTTGCTGCACCCTTACGAAGGTTATCACTCACAATCCAGCAATTAAGTGTGTTTGCTTGCGTTTCATCTCTCCTGATACGGCCAACAAAAGTATCGTCCTTATCGTGAGCTGTCAACGGCATGGGATAAATGAAATTGGCAACATCATCTTTCAACACCACACCCGGCGCTGAAGCAATGATATTTTTCACCTCCTGCAAATCGAAGTCTTTCTCAAATTCAATGTTTACAGATTCACTGTGGCCTCCCATTGTGGGGATACGCACGCAGGTGGCTGTAAGCTGAATAGAGTCATCTTCCATAATTTTCTTTGTCTCGTTGGTCATCTTCATTTCTTCTTTGGTATAACCATTATCTAGAAACACATCAATATGTGGAATTACATTCAGATCAATCGGATATTTGTAAGCCATCTCTCCTTCTACACCTTTTCTTTCATTCATTAATTGAGCAACTGCTTTTACACCGGTACCGGTAACGCTCTGATAAGTGCTAACCACCACCCTCTTGATTTTGTATTTATCATGCAAAGGCTTCAGCACCACTACCATTTGAATGGTAGAGCAGTTTGGGTTGGCAATGATTTTATCTGATGGTGTAAGCACATGTGCATTTACTTCAGGAACAACCAGCTTTTTGGAAGGATCCATTCTCCAGGCACTGGAATTATCAATCACAGTGATACCAGCTTCGGCAAATTTGGGCGCCCACTCCAAAGAGGTGCTTCCGCCCGCAGAAAATATGGCCACCGCCGGCTTGGCATCAATGGCAGCCTGCATGCCCACCACTTTGTATGCTTTCCCCTTAAACTCGATTTCTTTTCCAATTGATTTTTCAGAGGCCACCGGCAACAACTCCGTAACCGGAAAGTTTCTTTCTGCCAGCACCTGCAACATTTTTGTGCCTACCAGTCCGGTAGCACCTACGACTGCAACTTTCATGTGTTTATTTAGTTTTTATATTTTGGTCACATGTTATGCCCTGAATAATCATTCCCGATTGGTACGAGCTGACTCTTATGGGCATTTCATAGATATAATTTTTGAGACTGCAAAAGTACGCTTTCATTTTGGTTTGAGAAACTGTTTAATGCCCGATTCTGTGAGATTTTAAAGGATTAAACAAGACAAATATTAAAAAATATAGTAAGCGTTTGTAATTGGGTAAATCTGTATCGGAATGCTGTTTTGGCCTTTATGTATGCACCCGAATTTATTTTTATCAAAAATCACTGAATAATACGCTGAAACTATTATGAAAATAGTAATTCCGATACTGCTACTGTGCAGCATACATACCATGGCACAGTTAAATGAAAGATTTGATGACGGCAACTATACCCTTAACCCCCAATGGAAAGGCGATACGTCCGCCTGGAAAATTAATGCCGAAAAACAATTACAAAGCAACTCTACAATGCCAAACGATATTTTTTATTTATCCGTGGAAAACAAGAAAGCAAATATCACTGAATGGAAGTTTACTGTTCAACTGAATTTCAATCCCTCGTCGGTAAATTATGCAGACATATACCTCATCTCGTCATTGGAAAACCTGAAACAATCTGATAATACAGGATACTTTGTTCGGCTGGGAAACAGCAGCGATGAAATTTCTTTGTACAGAAAAGACAGGCAGATATCAGTAAAAATTATTGATGGTAAAGATGGCATATTGAACAGCAGCAATTCAAACATCACCATCTCGGTGAAAAGAGACAAAAACAATCGCTGGCAACTTTTCAGAAAAATCAATCAAAATGAAGAAATACTTGAAGGGATGACGATAGATACCACTTATCAATCCTCCGAATATGTTGGAATACTCGTAAAGCAAAGCACTGCTTCTTTTTTCGGAAAACATTTTTTTGATAACATAGAAATAAAGGAACTGATGCCGGATACAACAGCTCCTGAAATTATTTCAGTACAGACTACTGGAGACAAATCGCTGGACATACTCTTCAATGAACCTGTTGAAAAAGAATCCGCAGAAGTAACAAGTAATTATTCGGCTGACCATTCGCTGTTTATGCCGGCAAGCGCATTGCTTGATTCATTGAACAGCAGACTCGTTCATTTAAAATACAATGAATCATTTCCAGCAAGAACATCAATTGCAATGACGGTTAATGGCATCAAAGATTTATCCGGAAATGTATTAAACGCAATTACAAAAACATTTGTCAGATACGAAGCGGTTGCTTTTGACCTTATAATCACTGAAATCATGGCAGACCCCGACCCCGTGGTGAAATTGCCCAACACAGAATGGATTGAAATAAAAAACAACAGCAATTTTACTATCAATTTGAGAGATTGGAAACTAGCGAAGCCGGCTTCATCAAGCGCTCCAATAAAAGATTATATTTTAAAACCCGATGAATTTGTACTCCTCTGTAGCAGCACTGCCGCTTCTTCAATGTCTGCTTACGGTAACGTGATTCCGGTAACTAATTTCCCTTCATTAAACAATTCCGGCGATTTGATTTATCTGCTTTCTCCGGTTGGAAAAATGATTCATGCAGTAAATTATTCGGATGCCTGGTACAACAATGCATTGAAACAAAACGGCGGCTGGTCGCTGGAAATGATTGATACAAACAACGCGTGTTCGGGAGCAGACAACTGGTCCGCTTCAGTTGAAGATATTGGAGGTACTCCCGGATATATCAACAGCATCAATGGTTTAAATCCGGATACAATCTCACCAAAAATTATACATGCTTTTGCAGAAGACAGCTTGCATATTCTAATTCATTTCAATGAAACGATTGATAGTCTGTCGGCTTCAAACATCAACAAATATAATATTAGTGACAATATTGGAAAACCATTACGCATTGATGTTGTTCCTCCGCTGTTTAACAAAGTATATTTGGAATTAAATACCCCTTTATCGAAAGGGAAAATATATAGCATTTCTCTTAACGGAATCAGCGATTGTTCGGGAAATACAATTTCATCTGACAGCCATATAAATGTAGCGCTGGAAGAACAGGCAGACAGTCTGCATATTATAATCAACGAAATACTATTCAATCCAAAAAGCGATGGATCCGATTACATAGAGTTATACAACAGAAGCAAGAAACCGCTGAATCTGAAAAAAATATATCTCTGCGGAATCAATACTGTTGGGGAAATCACACAGATTACTGCTCTGCAACAAGAAGATCGGTTGCTGTTTCCGGGAGAATACGCCGTATTCACTGAAGATCCGACATCTGTTCAACGCAACTATCTGATTAAAAATCCAGCAGCATTATTCTCAATAAATGATATGCCCTCCATGAGCGATGATGAAGGAAGAATTCTTTTGCTGAATGAGCAGGGCTTTATCATCGACAAACTATTTTACAAAGATGACTGGCATTTTAAATTACTGAACAACACAGAAGGTATCTCGCTTGAAAGGATAGATTTTAATACCCCTACTCAAAATGAAGAAAACTGGCACAGTGCAGCAGATTTTGCGGGATATGGAACACCGGGATATCAAAATTCTCAATATAAAAATCAAATAGTTGATGACAATGCCATCAAAGTGTATCCGGAAATATTCAGTCCGGATAATGACGGGCAAGATGACTATCTTATAATAAATTATTTGTTTGATAACCCCGGATATGTAGCGAATATCATTATTTATGACGCAGTAGGAAGAGCGGTCAGACATCTGCAGAAAAATACATTGTGTGGTATAAAAGGATTTTATAAATGGGATGGGCTGAACGATAACTACCGGGCATTATCTCAGGGCATTTATATCGTTTACACAGAAATATTCAATCTTCAGGGAAAAGTAAAAAAATACAAACAGACGGTTGTGCTGGCAAGGAGAGAGTAATTATTCTGAAGACTGACGATTGGGACGGTTTTCCAGTATTTTACGAATGAATAAATATCCCCCGAAAGCACATACCAGTGCAAACAACATCAGTTTGCTCAATTCACTGGTGTTTTTCAATGATTCTAAATTGACTCCGAACAAAATGACTCCGAGTATGAGGCCCAAAAACTCTGCAGCAATCCACGCGAGAATGGTATATATTTTCCAGGTTAATGGCTTAAGTCCTTTGCTGAGCGCAAGCTGACCAATATGTTTACAAAGAAAATAAAGTAAAATAATTTCAATCATAGAAAATTTCTATTACACTAAATCAATATCAAAATTGACAAGCTGAACGAATTCGGCAATGCGATCATCGATATCTTTTTTGCTGATTTCTCTCATTCGATTTGGACCGAATTTCTCTACACAAAAACTTGCCAAAGCACTTCCAACAATAATGGCTGTTTTCATATTATCGAAGCTGATATCTTTCGTTTTTGCTAAATGTCCGATAAATCCTCCGGCAAATGTATCTCCCGCTCCGGTAGGATCAAACACATCTTCTAACGGTAACGCAGGCGCGAAGAACACATGGTTTTTATGGAACAAGAGAGCACCATGCTCCCCTTTTTTAATTATCAAATACGCAGGGCCCATTGCCAAAATTTTTCTTGCCGCTTTTACCAGAGAAAACTCACCGCTCAATTGTCTTGCTTCGCTGTCATTGACAAGCAATACATCCACTTTACTGATGACTTCTTTCAAATCATCCAAAGCAATGTCCATCCAGAAATTCATCGTATCCATTACAATCAGTTTCGGACGTTTTTTCAACTGATTGATCACACTCAACTGCAATTTAGGCATTACATTTCCGAGCATCAGAAACTCGCTTCCCTGATAACTGTCGGGAACAATCGGATTGAAATCTTCCAGAACATTCAGATCGGTCACCAAAGTATCGCGGGAATTCATATCAAGATGATATCTTCCACTCCAGAAAAATGATTTTTTATCTTTTACCACTTCCACACCATCCATTTGCACGCCTCTTTTTTTCAGTTCGGCAATTTCCTCTTCAGGAAAATCATTGCCTATGATAGAAATCTGCTGAACTGGTTGTATGAAATTGCTGGCAGCATAAGCAACATACGTAGCGGAACCGCCAATAATTTTATCAACTTTGCCGAAAGGAGTTTCTATTGCATCAAAGGCCATGGTGCCTACGGTAATCAGAGACATAATTTTTTTTTAATAGATAAAAAATAAAAATCGAGCAAAAGTAGCGCATTAATTGCTGATTTGATATTCTTCGGCTCAAATTGTATTATTTTGTAGTGTATGTTATTAAAAATTCACCCACAGAATCCGCAGTCAAGACTTATACAACAGGTAGTAGAGTGCCTGAAAAACGGCGGGGTAATCGTATATCCCACCGATACTATTTACGGACTAGGCTGCGATATTTCACAACCAAAGGCAATTGAAAAAATATGCCGGATAAAAGGAATTGAACCCTCCAAAGCGCAACTATCCTTCATCTGTAAAGACCTCAGCCACCTGAGCGACTATACCAAGAGTATCGGCACCCCGCTGTTTAGGGTATTGAAAAGTCATTTACCCGGACCATTTACATTTATTTTACCCGCCAGCAAGCAAGTGCCTAAAATTTTACAATCAAAAAAATCAACCATTGGCCTGCGTATCCCCGACAATAAAATTTGTCAGGATATTCTGGCATCACTTGGCCACCCCATTCTAAGCGCCTCCTTACCTGATGGCAACGTGGAAGAGTTTACCGATCCGGAGATTATTTACGATATTTTTAAAGAAAAAGTGGATCTCGTCATTGACGGCGGCATCGGTGGCATGATACCCTCGACGATTGTGGACTGTACAGGTGATGAGTGGGAGATTATTAGGCAGGGGGAGGGAGAGTTGAAAGTTTAAAGGTTTAAGCGTTTAAAGGTTTTTCTAAGCGACTAAACTTCTCAACATCCTAAACTCTTACTCGCCGCCGCCTTGTGTTTTCACAAGCGGCTTTATGGGAAATTAGAATCTGCTCAAATTTGAATAAAAGAAAAAAGCTTTTCTCGCTAAAGCCATGCATCAATAGTTTTTATTGATCTCGGGAAATGATATATTTGTAAAGGCGAATATATCTTCGTCGAAAATAATCCGAAACTCAAATCATATTATCCCTCTCCTATGCAATCTAAACCTGCGGATGGGCAAAATGAAAGTGGTGAGAGTTGCAAGGATATGATTGTCACCTACAAGCGTAGAGAACGACACGACAACAATAAAACGGCTGAGTTAAATAAATAAAGTAACCCCATTTGACAGTTTAGAAATGACACTTAGTTGGAACGAAATAAAAGACCGAGCATTAAAATTCTCAAAAGAATGGGCAGACACTTCAAACGAAGAAGCAGACGCTAAATCTTTTTTAGATGCTTTTTTTGAGGTGTTTGGAGTTCCAAGAAAAAAGATTGGAACTTTTGAGCATAAAGTAAAAAAGCTAAATGAAGCAGATGGCTACATAGATTTACTTTGGAAAGGAGTTATTTTAGTTGAGATGAAAAGTAAAGGTAAAAATCTTGACAAAGCCTTCACTCAAGCCAAAGAATATGTGCATGGTCTACAACAACATGAATTACCCAAGTATATTTTAGTCTCTGACTTTTTCATTTTTAGATTATATGATACTGAAGAGCAGAAAACATATGAATTTACCCTTTCAGACTTTGTTAACCATGTAAATCTGTTTGGGTTTATCTCGGGTTATCAAAAAAAGGTTTACAAAGAGCAAGATCCGGCAAACATAAAAGCTGCCGAATTAATGGGTAAGCTTCACGACAGACTTGAGGAAATTGGCTATACCGGTCATTCCTTAGAAGTTTACTTGGTTCGAATTTTGTTCTGCTTGTTTGCAGAAGATACCACCATTTTCAATAAGCAACAATTCCAAGACTATATAGAACAACGAACCAATGAAGATGGAAGTGACCTTGCAGCAAGATTGCAAGAACTTTTTCAGGTGCTGAATACACCCAAAGAAAATCGATTTAAAAATCTTGACGAACAATTGGCCGAATTTCCCTACGTAAACGGAAAATTGTTTGAAGAAATCCTGCCTACGGCAAGTTTCGATACAAAAATGCGGCAAGCTTTATTAAATTGTTGTTATATAGATTGGAGCAAAATTTCGCCTGCTATTTTTGGCTCTATGTTTCAAAGTGTAATGAACCCGAAAGAACGCAGAAACTTAGGAGCACATTATACAAGCGAAACCAACATTTTAAAACTTATCAAACCACTTTTCTTAGACGACCTTTGGAAAGAATTTGAAAGTATCAAAGACAATAAAAACAAACTTCCTGAATTTCATAAAAAACTTAGCACACTCAAATTTCTTGACCCTGCTTGCGGTTGCGGAAACTTCTTGGTTATCACTTACCGAGAATTGCGATTGTTAGAATTTGAAGTATTGAAAGCACTCAACAAATCGGGAAAGACATTCTTGGACGTCAGCCAAATTCTTTGGATAAACGTTGACCAATTTAGCGGAATAGAATACGAAGAATTTCCTGCACGAATTGCCGAAGTAGCAATGTGGCTCATTGACCACCAAATGAATATGATGGTGAGTAGTGAGTTTGGACAATATTTTGCTCGTTTACCATTAAAAAAATCAGCAAACATTGTTCACGCAGATGCTTTAGAAACCGATTGGAAAAATGTAGTTTCTAAAAGCGAACTTTCTTTTATCATTGGTAATCCGCCTTTCATTGGTTCTAATATTATGAAGCAAAATCAGCGTGACCAAATTGTAAGAGAATTCGATAACGCAGCAGGCGGTGGAACACTTGACTATGTAACAGGTTGGTATATCAAAGCAGCGAAATACATTCAAGAAACAAAAATTAAAGTGGCTTTTGTTTCTACCAACTCTATTGTGCAAGGCGAACAAACAAATCTTCTTTGGGGCTTATTGCAAAATAAATATAATATCAAAATCCACTTTGCACACCGAACATTCAAATGGAATAATGAAGCCAAAGGAAATGCAGCAGTTTATTGTGTAATAGTTGGCTTCGCCAACTACGACACCGCCAACAAGAGCATTTTTGAGTATGAAGATATTAAAGGCGAAGCCCACGAAATAAAAGCAAAAAATATTAATGCTTACTTAGTTGATGCAAAAAATATATTAGTAGAGAAAAAAACAAAACCAATTTGTAATGTTCCTAATATTATCAAAGGAAATTATTATGCCAAAAGCGAAGGACTTATCGTAGAAGAGGAAGATTTAGATTTTTTAATTACGAATGAACCCAATGCAAAAAAATGGATTAAACTGTTAATTGGTGCAGACGAATTTATTAATAACAGAAAGCGATATTGTCTTTGGTTGGTTGATTGTCCACCCGATGAATTACGAAAAATGCCTTTGGTAATGGAGCGTGTAAATCGTGTAAGAGAAGATAGATTAAAAAGTACAGATAAAGGAATGCAAAACCTTGCTCCTACACGTTTTCGAGAAACAAACAATCCTGAAAAATGTCTTGTAATACCAGTAGTTTCATCTGAAAGAAGAAATTATATACCAATGGGTTTTATTGATAAAAATACGATTTCAACAAATGGAAATTTAATAATGCCAAATGCAGAGTTATTTCATTTTGGCGTTTTAATGTCTGCTATGCACATTGTTTGGGTAAAAAACATTTGTGGTCGTTTAAAAAGTGATTATCGCTATTCAAAAGATATTGTTTACAACAACTATCCTTGGCCAGACAATCCAAACGAGAAACAAGTAAAAGCCATTGAAACAGCAGCACAACAGGTATTAGAAGCAAGACAGCAATTTCCTAACAGTTCACTTGCCGACCTTTACGACCCTTTGACAATGCCACCAGCATTAGCAAAAGCTCATAACGAACTTGATAAAGTAGTAGACTTAGCATATAGATCTCAACCATTTACTAGTGAAGCCAACAGAATGGAATTTTTATTTGAAATATACGAAAAATATACGGCAGATTTGTTTACAAAAGAGAAACCGAAGAAGAAAAAGTGAATAGCATTGAAATAGAAAACAAATTGAATCAATCTTTAGATGAAATTATATTTCAATTATCTAAAGGAAACAAAATAGAAGGGTTAAAAAATGGCCGATTGTGGATGGGATTTGAGCAGGTGAAAGAATGGAAATCAAGATTCGGTTTTCAGTTTCATATTCACTCTAATGACCATTTGATAGAACATAAACCGCATTTTCATTTAAAAAAGCCAAGTGAAAATATTGATTGCCGAATGTTTTTTGACGGTACAATTTATGACTGTAAAGGAGGCAACCAAATTAACAAAAGAACTAAGGAGGCGATTGAATATTTCCTTACTAATCCAAACATCCAGAGCCTTTTGCTTGAATTTTGGAACCATAAAAACCCATCGCAAAAGTGTCATAAAATTCCTTAATTTTTAATTTTAAAAATTGACAAATTTTCTTGTCTCAAACTAGCATAAATCATAATGATTCAAATCACTTATTGAAGCGTTACAAGATATCAAAAAAAGATTTATAAGCTAATTTGAAACAAGACCCAAAAAAGCAGTTTCATTATGTAATTATGAATATTTTTTTAAAAACCGCGCCACCTAAATCAACCCCATCTCACTCTGACTCAAATATTTTTCTTCCGGCACAATAATTAATTGATCTAACAGATTAATATCTAAAGAATTCAGCACCAATCGAATTTTACCGATTGGTGTTATCAACTACAAGATTTACATATATGAATAGCCCACGGTTTTAACCGTGGGAAAGGTTTTAAACGTGAGTTGTTTAAGCCGCTCGTGAAAACACGAGGCGGTGACGATAGCCTTTAGATCGTTGAGAAATTTAGGAGTTTAGATACATCATTGTCCTCAAAAAACATAAACCATCCAAACGACTAAACCACTATTTTCTACCTGGTCTATTTATTTCCACTCAAGGGTAATTTTTACCCTTCCGCCAAGTCCTTTTTCTACAATTTCAAAAAGCGTTTTCAGGGTAAGATTGCTGCTGTTGTTTTCAATTCGTGAAATATAAGTTCGCTTTTTATGAATAAGCAGTCCCAGCTGATCTTGTGTTAATTGCTTTTCTTCCCTCGCTTTTCTCAAAAGTAATCCAATTTTAAAACTCTCAAAGGCGCGATCAAGCTCATCGCGACGCACCGTACCTTTCTTACCATACACATCGTCCTTAATTTTTTTCCAACTTTTGATATTTGTTTTTTTAACAGACATATTAAGCTATTTATATAATCAGATTTATTGATGTGCTTTAATTGATTGATAATATTCGCGCATTAGGCTTATCGCCTTATCAATTTCTTTCTTGGGAGTTTTCTGTGTTTTTTTGCTAAACCCGTTCAATAAAATCACTACCCGGTCTTTTTCAAAAAAGCAAAACACTCTCCAGATATTTGATCCTAATCTTATCCTTGCTTCGTACAAACCCTTTGTACCCTCAATCAATTTTAAATAATTAGAAGGTATCCTTTCAAGCGTTTCAATTGCTTCAATAATCTTGAATATTTTATCCTGTATTTTAACAGGTTGTTTTTTTAGTAATTCCTCGAAATAATGTTTATATGCAACAACCTCTCTTATTTTATTCATACAAAGGTAACTTAAAAGTTTCGGATAGTTTACAACTATTCATCCGGCAAAATAGTCCCGTATTGTATGATTTGATTTGAGGTTTTTCCCGAAACGGAATGCTTTTTTACCTTTAAAATCACATTTTTTATTTCTTAATCGATATTGGATATTCATCGCCGCTCTTGGTGTTGCCGCCAACAAGGAGGAAAGGACCATACTGTCGCAATTCTTGATGGCTAAACCACTCAACTGTTTACGCCGCTCGTGAAAACACGAGGCGGCGGCAAATCAAACACCGCTTCTCAAACAGTATGTAGCATCAATCAGCACATTGTCACATCGGCACATTTTAAATTTTCTTATTTACTTGGTGTCCAAACAACCCCAACTGCTTCGGCAAAATATTAAAACTCCTTCTGTGAAACGGACTCAATCCATGAACTTCAATCGCCTTGCGATGCAGCGCGGTACCATATCCTTTGTTTTTATACCAGCCATACTGAGGAAACTGCTCATGTAAAGAAAGCATGTATGCGTCACGGTGAGTTTTGGCCAAAATACTCGCTGCCGCAATGGAAGCATACTTGCCATCACCTTTTACAATACAATGATGCGGTATCTTTTTATATGCTTTGAATCGATTGCCGTCTATCAGCAACAATTCCGGTTTCTTTTTCAGTTTATCCAGACAAAGATGCATGGCTTTATAAGAGGCCTGAAGGATATTGATACTATCTATCTCTGTATGGTCGACCATCTGCACTGAAAAAGCGATACTTTCTTTTTCAATGATTGGCCTCAGCATTTCACGCTGATGCTCCGACAACTGCTTGCTGTCGTTTAACAACGGATGATGAAAATCCTTTGGAAGTATAACAGCCGCCGCAAATACCGGACCGGCATAGCAGCCTCTGCCGGCTTCATCGAGACCGGCTTCCAGTTTATCGGGATTAAAATAAGCAGCGAGCATGGTAAGTGTACAACAAATATCAGCAAATCTTCGATAAAGATTATTCATTGCACAATAAGAAATTGTACTGCATTACCTTTGCAACCGATGAATGAGACAGCACTGATAAAAAACAACCGACAAGTAGCTATCTGGCTGCTGATTGGTGTGGGAATGATTGTGATACAGGTAGTCCTAGGCGGCATCACCCGCCTGACTGAATCAGGTCTTTCCATCACGGAGTGGAAACCTATTACGGGTATGCTGCCACCCTTAAGCGAAGCCACCTGGCAGGCAGAGTTTGATAAATACAAAAACATCGACCAGTTCAAATACTTCCATCAGCATTATACCTTATCGGATTTCAAATTCATTTTCTTCTGGGAATGGGCGCATCGTTTTTGGGCAAGATTGATCGGACTGGTCTTTGCCATAGGCTTTACCTACTTCATCGTAAGAAAGAAAATGAACAAATCAATGGTGCTGCCAATGATTGTTTTATTTTTTTTAGGCGGCATTCAGGGCGCTATTGGATGGATTATGGTGAAAAGCGGTCTGGTACCCGAAAAATATTTTGTCGGACATGTTGAATTGACTACCCATTTCATCGCGGCACTCATCCTGCTGTTTTATACACTTTGGTTTGCATTGAGCCTGCTTCCTTCCTTTCAGCAAAAAATATATGACAATAAGATTGCCGGCCTATTGCGCATATTACTCTTATCCGTATTTGGTCAATTGATTTTCGGAGGTTTTATGGCCGGATTGAAAGCGGCATCATCTGCAAGCTCCTGGCCTTTCATCAATCTCCCGGTGAATTTTAATGATATCGTTTATACCACACATTTCTTTCATAGAGGAATTGCCTATTTACTTTTTGGCCTCACACTGATTTTTTTCATCTCTGCAAAAAAATATGCTGATATATCGCTGTTCAATAAACTGAGAATAGGATTTCTTTTACTTATTTCATTACAAGTACTGCTCGGCATTTCAACACTCATGAGCTCCTCCGGAATGAATGCTGCCAACAGCAATAACCTGTTCATATTTCTTGGAGTGGCACACCAGTTTGTTGCGATGATACTGGTGATGTTTCTGTGTGGATTGCTGTTTGTTTTGAGAAGAACCTCAAGGGCATAAAAGCCTGATGGCCCGCGGCAATATTTTTACTTCTATCGTTTCACTTGATTCACAAGGCTCTCCGTCAATATGCATTGGTGCCATGAAAGGATTCTGAATGGTTATTTTGTCTGCATGAAAGTAATAGATGTTTTTTTTCTTTGCGACAACATCTTCACTCGCCTGAATTTTTCCGAAAATAATTTGTCGGAGTATAGACAATGCTGTGATGATTCTATTTTTTTTCGTTACAACCACTACATCAAGCAGTCCGTCGCTTAAAGTGGCTCTTGGCGCTATTTTTATCCTGCTGCCAAATTGATTGCTGTTGGCAAAACTGATAAATAATGCA
Source organism: Chitinophagaceae bacterium (assembly GCA_947458275.1). Lineage (GTDB taxonomy): Bacteria > Bacteroidota > Bacteroidia > Chitinophagales > Chitinophagaceae > Ferruginibacter. The sequence goes on along the minus strand of CANGYR010000010.1, from coordinate 16,957 downwards.
TCTGTCTTGATAGAGATATCTTTGAAACTAATTTCAAAAGGAAATGTTGTAGACGTAAAAAATCTGTGCAGTGATATTTTTACGTATGGCAATAGGCCTCTTCTTTTTCGGCCGGCAAACTCAAGCGCCACAGCCGCGTCAAAGCCCAATCCTGCAAGCATGCAGCCAAAATTGTTGTTGACATAAAAACCATCGATGTGCTTGGTTTTTCCTTCAAAGATTATTTCAAGTGCTTTGTTGATATTCCCACCAATTCCTGAACCATGGGCCAGTCCATTGCCGGAGCCTACAGGAAGAATGCCAATATTTACATCTGATTGTAATAAAAAAGAAGCGATGGTTTTAATAGTGCCATCGCCACCGCAAATAATTACATCGGTAATATTTTCATCCTTTATTTTATTCGGTAAAAATGAATAGTCTCCTTCTTTTGTGGTATAGAGGATTTGGTAAGATAGTTTTTGCTGAGTGGTCTTTTGAGAAATCGTTTGAACCAGTCTGCCTTTGTTGGCAGTTCCTGATATCGGATTGATAAAATATAAAAGTTTTCTCTGCATTACCTCAATGTATGCGAAATAGGTAACGAATATAAATAAAAAGTTTAGATGTTGAGAGGATTAGGCGTTTAGAAAATCCTGAAGGTTCTCAGACAATATAACAACATAATGATACCAGCTTATATGAGCGCGTCACGGACGTACAACATTCAGCGTATTCCACAACAAGTCTTTCAATGGTTGTAGATTATATCCGGTTACGGAACTTATAAAAACATGAGGAATATTTTTGGGTAATTCTTTAGCAATGGCTTCTTTCAATTCATCATCCAGCATGTCTGATTTACTGATGGCAATCACAAAATCTTTCTGCAACATTTCAGGATTGTATTTTTCCAGTTCGGATTTCAAAATCTCAAACTCATTGCGATGATCTTTACTATCGGCAGGAATAAGGAAGAGCAATGCCGAGTTTCTTTCTATATGTCGAAGAAAGCGATGACCAAGCCCTTTTCCTTCTGCAGCGCCTTCAATAATTCCGGGCAAATCTGCCATGCAAAAACTTCTGGAATCACGGTATTCAACCATACCAAGCTGAGGTACTAAAGTAGTAAAAGCATAATCAGCAATTTTAGCTTTAGCGGCGGTTATACTTGACAGTAAGGTAGACTTACCCGCATTGGGAAATCCTACCAAACCCACATCTGCCAGCACTTTTAATTCAAGCACTTTAATTCCCTCCTGGCCTTCTTCTCCGGGTTGAGCATACTCGGGCGCTTGATTGGTAGCAGTTTTAAAATGGCTGTTGCCCAATCCACCGCGACCGCCTCTCATTAAAATAATCTCCTGGCCATCTTCCAAAATCTCCGCCTCCAGTTTTCCGGTTTCTTCATCTTTTGCAATAGTTCCCAGCGGCACTTCAATGATAATATCCTTTCCATTTCTTCCTGTGGAATGACTCCCACTTCCATTCTCGCCGTTTTCAGCTAAAATATTTTTAAAATACCTGAGATGCAGTAGTGTCCATAACTGCGAGTTTCCTTTTAATATAATATGAGCGCCGCGTCCCCCATCTCCGCCATCCGGCCCGCCGAAAGCCGTGAGTTTATTACGTAAAAAATGTTTACTTCCGGCACCACCATGCCCACTGCGACAAAATATTTTAATCTGATCTACAAAGTTCGACTTGTCCATTAGGACAAAGGTAACTAAAGAAAAACTTTGAAAAGACTTTACTGTTTACAACTTAAAAATGTAAAATATTGAATATCCAATAAGAAATGTAGAAGTAAAAAAACTTCAATATTGGGTGTTATACATTTTACATTCAATATTTTAATGTAGAATATCCTGAAAGAATGAAGAATATTGAATATCGAATAAGGAATGTAAAAGTGAAATCCCTTCAACAACCTTCAACGACCTTCAACTACTTTCAACTTTCCTCCTAAACTTATTTAAAATAACTTTGTTTAATAACACGAAGTAATATTTTTCTACATGAACAGCCACATACAACACTTACGGGAACAAATCCGTCCTTACAGAGAGGCAATTGTAAACCATCGGGTATATGCAGCAATCAAAACACCCGAAGATCTGCAGATTTTCATGGAGCACCACGTTTATGCCGTTTGGGATTTCATGTCATTGTTAAAAGCACTTCAAAATAATCTCACCTGCACTTCTCTGCCCTGGTTTCCAAAAGGTGATGCCACAACACGTTTTCTCATAAATGAAATAGTAGTGGGAGAAGAATCGGACGTTGATGAAGAGGGCAACAGAAAAAGCCATTTTGAAATATATGTTGAGGCCATGAAGCAGTCAAAGGCCAACTCAACAGCAATCGATACATTTATTGAGGAATTGAAAAAAACAGGAACACTCTCTGTTGCTTATGATGCTGCAAAATCTCCGGAATCAGTGAAAAACTTCGTTGACTTTACTTTTCGCATCATCCATTCCGGAAAGGCGCACATTCAAGCCGCTATATTCACTTTCGGCAGAGAAGATCTGATTCCCGGTATGTTTCATTCCATTATCAACGACATTAATATCAAGTTCCCGGAAAGCATTTCCAAATTCAAATATTATCTTGAAAGGCATATTGAGATTGACGGTGATCATCACAGCCATCTTGCTTTGGAAATGGTATCAAATTTATGTTGCACAGACGAACAATACTGGAGAGAAGCCACCGAAGCCTCCATCGAGTGCCTGCAAAAAAGAATTGAACTTTGGGATGAAGTGTATAAAAAAATAACAGGTTGAAATGTAAAATATTGAATATTAAATAAGGAATGTAAAAGTAAAATCCCCTCAACAACCTTCAACAATCTTTAACCACCTTCAACCCTCCATCTAAACCCCTAAACCACCTAAACTGCTAAACGCTACTCAGTCTCTGCTACTAATCTTTCCCAACAATCTCAGTATCTCAATATACAGCCAGATGATAGTGACCATTAATCCGAATGCGCCATACCATTCCATATATTTAGGCGCTCCCATAGTAGCGCCGGTTTCAATCATGTCAAAATCTAAGATCAAATTCAGTGCTGCAATAACCACAACCACAAGAGAGAAAATAATTCCAAAAGTGCTGCCCTCATGCAAAAAGCTCATATTATTGAATCCAAACAAGCTCATCACAAAAACAATCAGATAAAATATACCAATACCCATAGTGGCTGTAATAATAACTGATTTGAATTTTTCTGTGGCTTTGATAATGCGATAGCTATATAGAAAGTACATTGAAATACCCACACCAAAAGTCAAGCCAACTGCATTGGCCACAATATTGGGAGCATACTCAGCGAAAGCGTTATTGTACATCGCAGAAACAGCTCCGAGAAACAACCCTTCCAGCAAAGCGTATAATGGTGCCAGATAGGGCGACCATTCTCTCTTAAATGCCAGTATAATCGCAACAACCAGTCCGCCAATGGCTCCGGTGAGTATAAGCGGCGTAACATTGCCTCCTTCGCTGAACTCTTTCCATGAATAATAGGAAGTACCCATTACCATCAAAAACAGAAAGCCAAATTTATTCAACGTTCCTCTTACTGTCATCGCATTTGCGCTGTCAACAGAATGATTGATTACAGTATCTCTGAATTTTTTCTCACTCAATGCAGGATTGCCAGATTTAAATAGTGCCATATGATAAAATTTTTATTAAAGTTATTAAAAAAATTATTGATAATGTCACTGAGATAATATTTTATTCTAAACAAAACAATCATTAAAATTAGAATATTACCTTTGCCGCATGAATCAGTTACTGACTCAGATAGAAAAATACAAAGAGGACATCAAAGCGTTTGAAGTTAAATCGCCCGATGACCTGGAAGCATTTCGCATCAAATACCTTGGATCAAAAGGACTGGTAAAGATCATCATGGGCGAAATGAAAAATGTTCCGGCAGAACAAAAAAAAGAAGCGGGACAGTTACTCAACGAATTTAAAATCTTTACGGAGAGTTTTTATGAAAATCTAGCGCAATCTGTCGGCGGACCTTCAAATAAATCTGTCAGCAATATTGACACCTCTTTACCGGGAGATGCACTGCCTTTAGGTGCACGTCATCCTATCAGCATCGTTCACAATAAAATCATTTCGATATTTCAACGACTCGGCTTTTCTGTTGCAGAAGGTCCGGAAATTGAAGACGACTGGCATAATTTCACTGCATTGAATCTTCCGGAAAACCATCCGGCGAGAGACATGCAGGACACTTTTTATATCAGCCAAAATCCCGACTGGCTTTTGCGCACACATACCAGCAGTGTACAGATAAGAGAAATGGCAAAAGGAGTTTTACCGCTCCGCATCATCTGTCCGGGAAGAGTTTATCGCAATGAAACTATCAGCGCCAGAGCCCATTGCTTCTTCCATCAGGTGGAAGGATTATACATTGCAGAAAATGTTTCTTTTGCCGACCTAAAACAGACGCTGTATTTTTTCGTGAAGGAAATGTTTGGTGAAAATGTAAAAGTAAGATTCAGGCCATCCTATTTCCCTTTTACGGAACCCAGTGCGGAAATGGATATCAGTTGTCTAATCTGCGAAGGCAAAGGATGTAATGTTTGTAAAAAAACCGGATGGGTAGAAATTCTCGGCTGCGGCATGGTTCACCCTAAGGTGCTTGAAAACTGCGGCATCGACAGCAATAAATACACGGGCTTTGCTTTTGGAATGGGCATAGAAAGAATCACCATGCTGAATTACCAGGTTAAAGACCTTCGTCTCTTTAGCGAAAACGATGTGAGATTCTTAAAACAATTTACCGGAGCATAGCATTCATTATTTGACTTTTGATTTTTCTAGGCACATATCGTTCCTAAGGGACTAGTCATAATAAAAGAAGAGAATTCGTAAAGCAGTTTTTATTTTTTTTAATGACAGAATCAACAACCAACGAAGCAAACCAACGCACTATACTGGTAACAGGATCTGCCGGACTTTTAGGAAAAGAGCTCGTCAATCAATTACTGAAAAAAAACTTTACAGTAATTGCCCTTTACAATAAAACTCCCTTACAAAACATTCATCATAAGAATCTGAGTATACTGCAATGTGATTTACTTGACACCACGGCGCTGGAAAATGCCCTGCAGGGTATCACAGAAGTATATCATTGTGCCGGCCTCGTCAGCTTTTCTCCCGGAAAAAGAAATGATCTGTTTAAACTAAATGTAGAGGCCACAGCAAATATTGTCAACGCTTCATTGAATGCCGGCGTAAAAAAAATGGTCCACGTCAGTTCGGTAGCGGCTCTGGGGAAAAAAAGAAAGGAAGAACTCATCAATGAAAAAATGTACTGGACTCCTGAAACAGGCAACAGTCTCTATGCACAAAGCAAATACCTCGGAGAGATGGAAGTGTGGAGAGGTGTGGCAGAAGGCCTGCAGGCCGTGGTGGTGAATCCCTCCGTCATTCTTGGTGATGGCGACTGGAACAGCAGCTCAACGGCATTGTTTAAAAAAGTACACAATGGTTTAAAATGGTATAGTGAAGGAGTAACAGGATTTGTTGGTCTTAAAGATGTATGTAGAGCAATGATAATGCTGATGGAATCAGACATCTATTCGGAAAGATTTATTTTATCTGCTGATAACAAATCCTACAAAGACATACTCTTCAATATTGCAGACGGTTTCAAACTCCCCCGCCCAAATAAGAAAGTCACTCCATTATTGGCCGGTTTACTCTGGCGTTTGGAAAATATCAAAAGTAAATTAACCGGAAAAGATCCTTTGATTACCAAAGAGACCGCAGCAGCTGCATTGGATAAAGCTTATTTCGACAACAGCAAATTATTGAAATTCTTACCGGATTTCAGTTACGAAGCGTTAAGTGATACCATAGCACAAACCTGTAATAAACTAATGATTCAAAATCATTAACAGATTACTTTCCCATTACCTTTTCCCACAATTCAGGAATTCGTTTTACCCACACCAGTTCTTTTTGTTTCTCTCTTGCCGGCTGTACCGGTGAACCAAAATAAATTTTATTCCCCTCTAAGTCTCCGCTCACGCCACTTTGAGCCAATATAACTGCATTCTCTCCAATAGTCAATGTTTTACTCACTCCCACCTGCCCCCAAAGCGTTACTCCATCTTTAAGCGTTGTTACACCCGCAATACCCACCTGGGCAGCAATCAGACAATTCTTCCCGATTACCGTATCATGGCCTATATGAATCATGTTGTCTAGCTTGCTTCCCTTTCCGAGTATGGTATCATGACTCACGCCACGGTCAATGGTACAACCCGCACCAATTTCAACATCATCTTCAATAATTACCCTGCCGCAATCAGGCATTTTTTTATACCAAACCTCCCGGTCTTTTTTACTGTTATAATAAAATGAATTGCTTCCTATCACAGCACCCGGCTGAATGATAACATTATCACCAATGATACAATGATCCATGATAGTAACATTAGGATAAATGATGCAGTTTTTTCCGATGGTTACATGATGTCCGATAAATACATTGGGATACACATAAGTGCCCTCACCAACGGCAGATTGATTACTGATTAATTCTGTAGCGGGCTCAAAAGAACGAAAATGTTTCACAATTTTGCAATAAGCCTCAAATGGATTTTCTGAAACCAGCAATGTCTTTCCTTCAGGCGCATCCATCTTACTATTGATGATGATAAAATCGGCTGCGCTTTGCAAACACTTGTCGTAATATTTAGGATGATCTACAAACACAATATCACCTTGCTCAACTTTATGTATCTCATTAATGCCGGTTGCCAAAACGTTGTCAGCTCCGATAATTTGTGCATCAATAAATGAAGCAAGCCACTGAACAGATACAGGAGAAGAAAACTTCATAATGATAAGTTTTAAACAAATGTACTATCGTTTGTACTGATTATGCTCCTAAAATCATGGGGAAGAAAAAAAATTTTTACATTGATTTTGATGCTGTTTTTTAATGAATCAATCAGTGTAATAAGATGCTATTTTTAAAAAGAACTTAATCGAAATAAAAAAATCAATCCTCTGAAAGTATTGTGAAATCAACTATTTAAAGAGAATCGATTGAACGATTGATTAAATAAATTTTCTCTGATACACATAAAACTTCTTTTCTCATATCATTTTTTCATACGCCCTTATCCACACATAAAATAAAAATGTTAATAAAATAATTGAAAATATTTTTTTAGTTAGCAGAAATTATTTTTAATATTGTGTAGGGATTTCATCCCTTACTTACTAACCCATCCATATATTAAAGCTCGACTGAAAAATGTCGGGCTTTTTTCTTGCGCTATATTCTTCATCATTATAAACATTGTTCGTCACTTTTTTAATTGGTTGCAACAGATTGAATTGATGAACAAAAAATAAATTACATTGCATCATAAAGATGTTCATATGCTTAAATCAATGACCGGTTTTGGAAGATCAGAAATGACTGTTGGTGAAAAAACTTTTCTGGTTGAAATAAAGTCTCTCAACGGAAAACAATTTGAATTGCAGTTAAAACTGCCGCCATTGCTTAAACCGTATGAATTTGATATCAGAAGCATTCTGCAGGAAAATCTGATTCGCGGAAGTGTGGACTGCTACATCACCATCAAGCAAAACGGGGCTTCTAAGCCGGTGATCATCAATACCGATCTTATAAAATCCTATTATAAACAAATCAGCCAGCTTGCCGGCGAGTTGCAAATAGATACCAATTCAGTTTTGAGCGCGCTTTTGCGCCTCCCCGAAGTGGTAAGTCCGAGTAATGAAATACTGGAAGAAAACGATTTCAATGAATTCAGGAATGTGTTAATCGCAGCGCTTAATGAACTGAACAGCCACCGGGATGAGGAAGGCTCCTCCCTGGAGAAAGACCTGATCAACAGAATCAATAATATTCAAAATGAGGAGGAAATTATTCTTGGCCTCGAACCTAAAAGGAAAATAAAAATTAAAGCGGAGATTGAAAAACTCCTTAATGAACATGTAGGTAAAGAAAACATTGATCACAACCGGATGGAACAGGAGCTGATCTATTACATGGAAAAAATTGATATTCACGAAGAACAAATAAGATTGCGCCAGCATTGCGAATATTTCAAGGAAATATTAAATAGCCCCGAAACAGGTAAAGGGAAAAAATTATCTTTTATTCTTCAAGAAATCGGAAGGGAAATCAACACCACAGGAAGCAAAGCTTATGACATAGACATTCAAAAATCTGTAGTGAAAATGAAAGATGAACTGGAAAAAGCAAAAGAACAAGTGCTCAATGTTTTATAGTTTTTTTTATGGTCATTCACACCAATATGCTATAATTTTACAGTATGTGGACATCCTTCCTTAATAAAAATACTGCACTTGTTGTTTTTCTCTCTTCGTTGTTTTTTATTTTTTCATGTAAACAAATAGATGTTTATGAAAAAAATACAGTCTTTCATAAACACGAGTTTCATAGCAAAGACACTGTTCAAGGAAGTTTTGTAATTGCTGATACCAATGCTTACTACAATCTGTATATCATTGTCAGACATACCGATCAATACAAGTACAATAATATCTGGTTAAATGTAGGGCTAAAACCTCCAACAGACACCTTCTCCTTTCAGCGACTGCAATTGACCCTGGGTGATGATGCAAACGGATGGGAAGGTACCGGGATGAATGATATCTGGGAAGCACGAAAATTAATCAATGGCATACCGAGAAGATTTAAAAGACCCGGCAAATATGAATATTGTCTGGTAAACATCATGCGTGATGACCCGCTCTTACACGTAATGAGCATCGGACTCAGAATGGAAAGAGTATCCCGTTAATCATATTTTTACTTTTTAACATACCCTTGCCTGTATTTCTCCTTTGAATTAATAATTTTACGAAGATTTATTTTGATTTATTACTTGTGGTATATCTTTACGTTGTAACTCGTTACATTTAAATCATTTAAAAGTGAATCGTACTTTATCAATTCTGTTTTTTACTCTCCTGATGGTTCAGAAACCAAAAGCACAGGAAAACGGCTACGTTCATCAGGGTGAATTTGGTATTACTATAGGAGGCGCTCATTATTTCGGCGACCTGAATACAAGAACTGGACTTCAGCGACCCAAGCCCGCCATTGGCGTTTTCTTCCGGAAACAATTCGGTAACTATGTTGGTTTGAGAGTTGCGGGCAGATTTGCCCAGCTTTCTTACAGCGATACTTACAGCAAAAATGAATATCAGAAAAAACGTAACCTCAGTTTTAATTCCAATATTTTTGAATTCGCACTGCAGGGAGATTTTAATTTTTTCAAGTTTGTACCGAACGATCCCAAGTATTTATTTACACCCTATGTTACATTAGGGGTAGGTATGTTTAGCTACGATCCCTATGACTACTATCAAGGAGAAAAAATCTACCTACGACCTTTAGGTACGGAGGGACAAGCCGGCGGTTACCTTGGTAGAAAAGAATATGGAAGCATGGCATTTTGCGTTCCTTTTGGTGTAGGTGTAAAATACAACGTGAATTCAAAAATTAATCTCTCCTTTGAAATATGTCACAGGTTTACAACAACAGACTATCTGGATGATGTAAGCACTACCTATGCACCAAATAAATTCACTGCAGATGCAAACAATCCGGATATGTTTCCTGACGGACCTGCAGGACCTTCCACTGCTTTTTATATGCAAGACAGATCCATAGAAATAGACCCCGCAAATCCATTGAGCAGTGTAGCCGGAAGACAAAGAGGCTGGAGCAAGCAAAAAGACCAGTATGTAATTGCTGAAATCGGCATATCATTCAACTTCGGTTCCTATAGGTGTCCTACTGCTAAATAGTATTCAATACGCATATCCAATATGGGCTTAGGAAACTGACAATGCAGATATCACCGGAAGGCTTGATGAAAAAGAAGAAATAAAAAAACAGGTCTAAAATTATTCTTCCTCAAGGCAATGGATCATATCCATGTCCACCCCAGGGATGACATCTCCCCACCCTTTTAATGGTTAACCACAATCCCTTAATTGGTCCGTATTTTTTAAACGCTTCTATTCCATATTGTGAACAGGTGGGCGTGAAGCGGCACTTGGGTCCGAGCAAAGGTGAGATGAGCCACTGATATATTTTTATCAGGAGAATAAACGGCAGACTAAATATTTTTTTAATGATTTCCATGAATGATGCGTCCCAATTTTTTAATGATGGCGCCTGTATTGTCAAAAACTGCTGAATATTCGGGAAGGTCTTTCCCGATAAAAATAATAAATAAAGAGAGCTGTTTTTCTTCTTTGACAAGTTGTTCCTGCAGTTGATTTTTTTGCAACCGGTATGCTTCTCTAATCAGTCGCTTGATTCGATTTCTGTCTACCGCCTTTTTAAAATTTCTGCTACTTACAGAAATACCTGCCTGCAACACTGCTTGCTCATTCGTTGGCAACCAAAATACTTTTAAAGGGAATACGGTAAAATGATTTCCTTTTGAAAACAGCATTTCAATAACCTTGCGGCTTTTAAGCTTATCCTCTTTTCTGAAAAAATATCGTGTCGTTGTTTTCAATTCAATTGTGATGATGAACAATTACAGATACAAAAATAGCCTCTGCAGGGCAAAGGCTATGTAATTTGTGTTCTCTCTCTTTAATCAGGAGGAGAATGAATCTATTTTTTAGAACCGTGTTCGTCGGAAACAGTCAGTTTATGACGTCCTTTGGCCCTGCGGCTTGCCAATACTTTACGTCCGTTGGCATCTTGCATACGTGCACGAAATCCATGAACAGATTTTCTGCGACGAGTGTGGGGTTGGTAGGTTCTTTTTTTGCCTGGCATTTTATTAAATTTTTCCTTTTACAAATGATGTTTCTTTTTTTCTTCCGGCCGGGCACCATCCCGGCTTCTTGTGAAAGGAGGGCAAAGGTAAGTCATTCTACCCAAAATATGAAAGGATTTCAGAGAAAATAGACGATTTGATGCCGACAAACAGCAATTAACCCCAACGTCTGCTATAAAACCAGTTTTTCCGACCTGATTTCAGATCCGAAAAATATGGTAGCGTGACTGTTAAAATCCTTTGTATTTCCTGTAGTAAAAAAATTCTTTTGGCCGGTCTTACTACAGGCATCATCCATTAAAGGATGGCGCTCCAGGTATTCTTTGAGACTCTCTGCAACAATTTTTCCCTGTGAAATGATATTGGTTGATTCAGGGGTGTACTGCCTGATCTTATCCATCAGCAAGGGATAATGGGTGCAGGCAAGCAATAAAGTATCTATGGAGCTATCTTCTGAAAGGATATTGTCAATATGTTTTTTTACATAAACATCCGCTTCCGGAGTGTTGTATTTATTTTCCTCCACCAAAGAAACCCATTCCGGACAGGCCTGCTGAGTTACCTTCACATCAGGAAAAAATTTGGAGATTTCTATAACATAAGAGCCGGATTGAACTGTGCCGGTGGTTCCTAATACACCTACATGTTTGGTGCGACTGTAATGGCCAATGATTTCAGAAGTAGGCCTGATTACACCCAATACTCTTTTATTTTTATCAATCAATGGAAGATCATTCTGCTGAATCGTTCTGAGTGCTTTTGCAGAGGCTGTGTTACAGGCAAGTATGACAAGTGAACAACCCTGATTAAAAAACCATTTAACACATTGCAGCGTGTATTCGTAAACGGTATCATAGGTCTTGGTTCCGTAGGGAGCGCGCGCATTGTCTCCAAGATATAAATAATCAAATTGCGGCAACACTGCTGCCATCTCTTTCAAAACAGTAAGACCACCGTAACCGCTGTCAAAAACTCCTATAGGACCAGGCTTCATGTGTATGTTTTATTGCTACACTATTATCAGATAGCTCAAAAATAACAAAGCCATCCCGAATAATGAGATGGCTTTGAAAAATATATTTTAAATAATTAAGGTCTTTTTGACGGAGCTGCAGGAGCCGCTGCAGGTGCATCTTTGATTCCCAGTTTCTTCTTAACAGCAGGAAGCAGATTGTCTGCCTGAGGATATACCAGTAATGTGCTTTGCTCTATTACATATGTGTATTTGTTTTCAGCAGCAACCGCTTGAATGGTTTGTAATGCTTTTTGCTGAATGGGTCCAATTTTCTGTTGTTTCAGCTGCATTAATTTTTCTTGCGCTTCGTTGTTATAGTTTTGTACACGCTGAATCAGTTTAAGTAATTCTTCACGCTTGATTTCTTTCATTGTTGGAGAATACGTCGCAGAATCCTTGATAAACTGCTCACTTTTTATCTGTGCTTCATTTTCCAGTTCCTGACCTTGTTTTTCCAAAGATTCCTGAAATTCCTGAAATTCTTTTTTTGCTGTATTGAACTCAGGCATAGCACCAATCACCTCGTCGCTATTGATATAGCCGATTTTAGTTTGTGCAGAACCCACAAAAGCACTCAACATCATTACTGCCAGAAAAAATAGTTTTCTCATTTTTTTACTTTTTTTTGTTAGAGACATTTCATTCCTACGGAACGAGTCATTTGTTGTTGTTGTTTTACTTGAGACATTTCGTTCCTACGGAACGAATCTTTTGTTATTGCTTCGCTTACTTTATACTTTTAACTTTTAACTTTTAACTTTTAACTTTTAACTTTTAACTTTTTACTTTCTACTTTCTACTTAATCCCCATACTTTTCAGTATCTCCTCGCTTTTATCGAGTTTTGGGTCTGCAAATATAACGGTAATTCCTTCACTTTTATCCAGAATGAAATCATATTGTTTCTCTACTGCCAGTTTTTGGATGGCATTGTATACTTTATCCTGAATAGGTTTTATTAGCTCCCCTCTTTTTTTAAAAAGATCTCCTTCAAAACCGAAACGTTTTCTTTGCAAGTCTCGCAAATCTTTCTCTTTGTTGAAAATTTCATCTTCTCTTTTTTGCTTCAGATTGTCGGGTAACATTACCTGCTCTGCTTCAAAATCTTTACGCATTTTGTCTATAACCGACTGTTTCTGATCAATTTCCTGTTGCCACATTTCGCTAAATTGGTCAAGCTTTTTTTGCGCATCCTTATAATCAGGTATTTTACTCAAAATATATTTGGAGTCGATGATTGCGTAGCGCTGGGCATTGGAGACACTATACGACAGTGTTAATAATAAAATAATTGATATAATCTTTCTCATATATAACTTATGTTTATCTTTGAGAGATCTTTTGTGAAACATTATTCCGGCTCCTGGCCAAGCATAAAGGTAAACTTGGCAGCGCCTTTTATACCGGAAAACTGATCATATCTATCCAAACCTATTCCATAGTCAAATCCTAACAAACCGAACATTGGCAGGAAAAAGCGCATACCAACTCCTGCGGAGCGGCGCAGCTTAAAAGGGTTATAGTCTTTAAATGAATACCAGCCGTTTGCCGCCTCAAAAAATGCAAGTCCGTAAATGGTACTTCCTGCGCTGGTGCTAAATGGATACCTCAACTCAACTATATATTTATTGAATATGGTGAAGTATTGTGAAGGACTTACTCCCTCCGGATTTACTTTAGGATTGGAGTTGCTGTAAACAGGGAATCCTCTGTGCGCAATAATATCAAATCCAAGTAAGGCCTGTGTATTGCTTAAGCCCGCATCACCCACCTGAAATCTTTCAAAGGGAGAAATTTCCAGTCCTGGATTGTATCTGCCAATGAAACCAAATTTAGCAGCTGTTCTTAAAATAAACTGCCTATTTTTTTCCGCACCCCTTGCTCTTCCTATTGGCGTGTACCAGTCGGCATTGAATCTCCATTTGTGAAACTCGGGCAGTTCATACTTATTGGCACTGTTTCTGTTCAGTCCCATAAGTGAATACGGCAACGTAAACTGTCCACTGAATAAAAAATTTGAACCGCTCGTAGGGAAAATTGGATTGGGACCGGCAGAATTTCTGATAACAGAAACCTTTGCACTGATGTTCGTAGAGGTGCCATTTGAAAGACCGGCAAAAAGCTGACCATAGTTCCTTAGCTTATACTGCTGGAAGTTTACGGAAAAAAGCAGATTAAAGAAGTCATCCGGCCATTTGAGTTGTTTCCCAAGAGAAACGCCTACCCCAACTGTCTTTAAATAAGAAGTATCGGCACAGGTCCTGCAAAATCCGCCAAACGGACTGAAAGTATTGGCAAATTTGGTGTTGTAATAATTAACAGAAAAAGAATTTCTTTTCTTGCCCCCTAGCCAGGGTTCAGTGAAAGAAAAATTATAAGACCTGAAGGCCTTTCCATTGGATTGTACTCTCAAGCTCAGTCGCTGTCCGTCACCGGAGGGCAGAGGATCCCAGGTGGATTTACTGGTAATATTTTTCAAAGAGAAATTATTGAAAGTTACCCCAAGCGTTCCCGTTAGTCCTATTCCACCGCCAAAACCTGCAGAGAGTTCCAGCTGATCGGAAGATTTTTCTTCTACTTCCCAGTTGATGTCAACCGTTCCATTATCTGAATTGGGCATTACATTAGGATTGATTTTTTCCGGATTGAAAAAACCCAGTTGCGACAATTCTCTTTGCGTACGAATGATGTCTGACCGGCTAAATCGTTGTCCCGGTATGGTACGCATCTCACGAAGAACCACATAGTCTTTGGTTTTATCATTTCCCGAAACCGTAATCTTCCCGTAAGTTGCCTGCGGCCCTTCAGCAATTCTTATTTCATAATCTATGGTATCATTATAAACGGCCGTTTCAATAGGATCAATTCTGAAAAACAAATACCCATCATCCTGATATAAGCTGCTGATATCTCCGCCTTCCATACTCATCTGTTTCCCCAGTCTTTTATTCAACAACTCCAGATTATAGATATCTCCTTTATTGATACCAAGAAAAATACTCAACAATGAATCGGGATATTTGGTATTACCTTTCCATGTTATGTTCCCGAAATAGTACCTGCGACCTTCGCTGACTTTTATATCAATATCAAGATTGCCTTTTTGATTAACCATTTGAGTATCCGCCACAATCACAGCATCTCTCAAACCCTGTGCATTATAATATTCAAGCACCTTTTCTTTGTCTTCCGCATATTTCGTTTCATTAAACTTAGAACTGGCAAAAAATTTGAACCTGAAATAGGGGTCTAATATTTTTATTGTTTTTATAGGAGAAAGAAAGCCGAAATCATGGATATACTCTTTGAAAGTCAACTCTTTTGTAGTATCTCCATAAGGTCTGTATGGTCTATCGGGGAATAAAGTGATTTTTGACATTTCCTTTGTTCCCTTCATCTGCTTTTTCAGAGGGGCGTCGGCAACTTCATGATTGTCTGAGAAATTGACTGAATTGATTCTGACTTTTTTGCCCTTATTAATGTTAAATATAAGACCTACACCATTACTGAGTCCATCTATAGCTTCTTCTTTGGTTTCTATGGTGATATTGCGAAATCCTTTTTCGTAATAAAACTTCCGGATTGCTTCTTCAGCACTCAACTTCATATTTTCTGTAAGTACCCTGTCTTTAGCAAGACCGATTTTGGGATCTAAATCATCTCTTTCCCCTTTTTTTATTCCGATTAATTTATAATCGATCAGTCGGGGTCTTTCCTTTATGACTATTTCCAAATCAATGTTATTGTCAACTAGTTTCGTTATGAATATCTGCACGTTGGCCACCAGACTCTGTCTCCAGAGTTTTGAAATTGCTTTTCCAAATGCATCAGAGCCGGGCAAAACCACCTTATCCCCCACTGCCAGTCCTGAAATGGAAATAATCAGATTGGGGTCGAAAGCTTTTGTTCCGGTGACAGAAATGGATGCTATGTTGTATGGTTTGGGATAAGCTGAGTTGAATATTTCCAACAAAGCAGGATCAACAGAGGTGATAGTTGTATCCACCTGTGCCTTTGCAACATAGCTGTTGAAAAACACAATAATTAAAAGAGAAATTATAATCCGAAACCTGCGCATAGATATATATACATTTAGTTCCTACGGAACACTTCCTTATTTCTTATTCTTTATTTTATATTTCCTATTTCCCATGGTTAAAACCATAGGCTATTCATTTCTAATCCCTTCCTTATTTCTTCAACTGTTCCCCTGTTTTTCCAAATCTTCTTTCTCTTTTTTGAAAATCCAGTATAGCATCGTACAAATCTTCTTTTCTGAAATCGGGCCAAAGCGTTGAGGTAAAATACAGTTCTGTGTAAGCCAGTTGATACAATAAAAAATTGCTTATCCTGTATTCTCCGCTGGTCCGAATCATCAGTTCCGGATCAGGGAAACGATCTGTTGACAGATAACTATGAAAGGCCTGGTGATCAATGGTATTCGGATCGATTTTACCTGCTTTTGCATCTCCTGCGATTTGCTTCACAGCGTTGATTATTTCCCATCTGCTGCTGTAGCTTAATGCCATTATCAGATTCAATCCGGTGTTGGAAGCTGTCTGAGCCATGGCCTCGTTCAGCTCTGCCAGCGCACCTGAAGGAAGCATATCCACTGCCCCAATAACGTGCAACTTTATATTATTTTTATTCAGCGTGGGCACCTCTTTTTTAATGGTGTCAATCAGCAGCTCCATTAATCCGGATACTTCATCTTCCGGTCTGTCCCAGTTTTCCGTGCTGAAGGCATATAGCGTGAGATTCTTAATTCCTAGTTCAGCCGCACCCTCCACCACATCCCGGACGCTTTCCACCCCGTGCAGATGACCAAACAGGCGGTCTTCTCCTTTTTCCTGAGCCCAACGACCGTTGCCATCCATGATAATGGCGATGTGCGAAGGAAGTCTGCTACTGTCAATCTGTTCTTTAAGGCTCATAGTGCAATTAATATATCTATCAGAGGCGCAAAAGTAACGAATTTTAAGGGTTTTTTGCTGATTTCGTCAAAACTAACAAGTGATATTATTTAATTAGTTTTTATCTTTGTCGACCTCTTTTTAAGAGGTTTAAGAGGTTTAAGAGGTTTAAGAGGTTTAAGAGGTTTAAGAGGTTTAAGAGGTTTA
>CANGYR010000009.1 GCA_947458275.1 Chitinophagaceae bacterium | reverse complement strand
TAGCTGACAAAAAATCGGCTGTCCGGTAAAAAAAGTACTTTTGCTCATGGGCTATTTTTTTGTGTGGTAACTCAAAAATAACCATGATTGGAGAACTTCGGTTCTCCTTTTTATATTTGTAGTAGAAATTTAACCGGACAACAGTGATTCTCTAATTTTCTAATTTACAAATTTTCTAATTGTATTTTTCCTCCAAAAACCCTATCTTTGCACCCCGAAAAGAAAATTCTTTTCTGACATTTCCCACATGGCTCCATAAGTTTCCGTCAGTTCGGAACGCCGGCAGGGAGTAACTAAAAATAAGTTATATAATGCCAAAGGTTAAAACCAACAGCAGCGCAAAGAAGCGCTTTAAAGTTACCGGTTCAGGTAAAATCACTTTCCAAAAAGCTTTCAAACGTCACATCCTTACCAAAAAGTCTACCAAACGCAAACGTAATATGCGTATAGACGGTACCGTTAGTGATGCTAACCTGCATTTTGTAAAGCGTTTGCTGGGATTGAAATAATCTTACAGAAACACGAACCGAATTGTTAACTACTAAAAAAATTAAAATATGCCACGTTCAGTAAATGCAGTAGCCAGCAGGGCTCGCCGCAAAAGAATATTAAAAGCCGCTAAAGGATATTACGGCAAACGTAAAAATGTTTATACCGTTGCGAAAAACGTAATGGAAAAAGGGTTAACGTACAGCTACGTTGGCCGTAAATTGAAAAAACGCGAATACCGCACTTTGTGGATTGCGCGTATCAATGCAGCCGTAAGAGAAGAAGGGATGACTTACAGCCAGTTTATCCATAAACTCAACGAAAAGAAAATTGATTTGAACCGTAAAGTACTGGCAGATTTGGCTATGAATGAGCCGGAGTCTTTCAAAAAATTGATACAGTCAGTAAAATAAGGTATTCTGAAATATTTTATGCGAATCCGGGTGCATATTTGTACCCGGATTTTTATTTTTCTTTATCAAATCTTAATAACTTTGTAGACTAAATTTTTCAAGCGCTAATCATGTCAGAATCAAAATCTTCCGGTCTAAATAATACATACGGCGATCTGGTTAATCAGACGTTTAATTTTCCTCAGGAAGACTTCAAATTGGTGGGTGGGAATCTTCAGTACAACAACCTGGACATTAAGGCCTTGATTAACAAATATGGTACTCCGCTCAAGCTTACCTATCTGCCTAAAATCGGCAGTCAGATAAAGAAGGCAAAATCCATGTTTGCCGCTGCTTTTAAAAAGTACAAATACACCGGCAAATACAACTACTGTTACTGCACCAAAAGTTCACATTTCTCCTTTGTACTGGAGGAGGCATTAAAAAATGATATTCACCTGGAGACTTCTTATGCCTACGATATAGAAATTATCAAAAAACTTTACGCGAAGAAGAAAATTCATAAGGATATCTTTATCATTTGTAATGGTTATAAACAGAAACCATATACTCAGCGTATTGCAGGTTTATTGAACAGCGGTTTTAAAAATGTTATTCCAATCCTGGATAATACCGATGAACTGAAGGCTTATGTCAAATCGGTCAAAGTGCCTTTCAATCTCGGTATACGTGTAGCTGCGGAGGAGGAGCCTAATTTCCCGTTTTATACCTCACGGTTAGGCATACGTGCAAAAGATATTCTTGAATTTTATGTAGATAAGATTGAAGGCAACGAACATCGTTTTCAGTTGAAAATGCTGCACATATTTTTAAATAAAGGAATCAAGGACGATATTTACTACTGGAGTGAGTTGAACAAAGTAATCAATCTCTACTGTCAACTCAAGAAAATTTGTCCTGAACTCGATTCCATCAATATCGGCGGCGGATTTCCTATTAAGCATTCTCTCGGCTTTGAGTACAATTATCAGTTTATGATTAATGAGATTGTACGCAACATCAAAGCTGCCTGTGTGAGAAATAAAGTGCCCATGCCTAATATCTTTACGGAGTTCGGCAGTTATACTGTGGGGGAGAGTATGGCACATATTTACAGTGTGATTGGCCAGAAGATGCAGAATGACCGTGAGACCTGGTACATGATTGACTCTTCATTCATAACTACATTGCCCGACACCTGGGGTATAGGAGAGAAATTTTTGATGTTGCCAGTGAATAAATGGGACAATGAATACCAGCGCGTTGTGCTGGGCGGAATCACCTGCGACAGTCATGATTATTATGATTCTGAAGAGCATATCAATGAAGTGTTTTTGCCAAAAGTAGATGGTGAAGAACCACTTTATGTAGGGTTCTTTCATACCGGAGCCTATCAGGATCAAATCAGCGGTTACGGCGGAAT
Organism: Chitinophagaceae bacterium; assembly: GCA_947458275.1. Taxonomy (GTDB): domain Bacteria; phylum Bacteroidota; class Bacteroidia; order Chitinophagales; family Chitinophagaceae; genus Ferruginibacter. The sequence continues at coordinate 121,827 of CANGYR010000009.1, read as the reverse complement.
CAAGCACTGCCTGATTCCATCGCCTAAGCATATCATTGTAGGTCATGATAAAAACGGCAAACTCGTAGATTGGGTGTATGCTAAAGAGCAGACGGCGCAGAGTATGCTAAAAATTCTTGGGTATTGAGTTTGTGGTTTGTGGTTTGTGGTTGATAGTCGAACTAAACCAAAAATTACAAACTATAAACCATAAACGCGCAAAGCGCAACCAAAAACTACAAACTACAAACAATAAACTCTTAAACCCTTAAACCTTTAAACTATATCATATGTATCCAGCAGAAATTGTACTTCCCATGAAGGAAGAATTAACAGAAAATGGTTTTAAAGAATTATTGACGCCTGCGGATGTAGAACAGGTAATGTCTCAAAAAGGAACCGCATTGGTGATGATCAATTCGGTGTGCGGTTGCAGTGCAGGAACTGCCAGACCAGGAGTTTTAATGGCTGTGATCAATAGTCCCAAAAAGCCTGATTATATCACTACCACTTTTGCGGGATTTGATGTGGATGCAGTGAGAAAAGTAAGAGAGTATCTGTTGCCTTATCCGCCATCATCTCCGGCGATAGCCCTGTTTAAGGACGGTCAGCTGGTGCACATGATAGAACGGCACCACATTGAAGGGAGGAGCGCGCAGACGATCGCAGATAATTTAATCGGAGCTTTTGAAACACATTGTAATTGATTTTGGACGTAGAAATTCATTTTAACTAAATCATCTTCATGTATCCTAATTTATATTATGTTTTCAAGGATTGGTTTGGTGTAGAATGGCATTCATTGAAATTCCTGAACACTTTCGGGTTGATGGTTGCCATCAGCTTCCTCATTGCGGCATGGATTATTTCTCTGGAACTTAGAAGGAAAGAAAAACAGGGACTCTTAATGCCAAGGGAGGAGACGATAGAAGTAGGTAAACCCGCTTCTTTGTTGGATTTAATTACAAATGCGCTAATAGGATTCTTCTTCGGGTATAAGTTTTTAGGTCTTTTATTTTCAAAACCGGAAAACATCAATCCCCAGGAATATATTTTTTCTTCAGAGGGAAATTTTGCAGCGGGCATTATCTTGGCATTGTTGATGGCTGGGTTTAAATGGTGGGATAAAAACAAACAAAAACTCAAAGTCCCTGAAAAAAGAATCATCAGAATATGGCCTCACGACAGAGTGGGAGATATCATTGTACTCGGATTGATTTTTGGCATTTTAGGAGCTAAGCTTTTTGATAATCTGGAACACTGGGATGAGTTCTGGGCTAATCCAATCGAGCGCCTGTTCTCTCAAAGCGGACTGGCATTTTACGGCGGACTTATAGTGGCAGCAATTGCCATTTGCTGGTATGCTTATAAAAAAGGCATCAAACTTAAATATTTGGTGGACGCAGCGGCTCCTGCTTTGATGATAGCTTATGCAGTTGGAAGAATCGGATGTCAGGTTTCCGGAGATGGCGACTGGGGGATTTTTAACAGCGCTTATGTCAGTGATGAAAGCGGAAATATTTCACTGGCAGAAACCGGCGATTTTGAGAAGGCATTGCTAAATAACAAAACCTATTTTCTGGAAGGGAGAGTAACTACGCCAACCGGGAATGAGTTTGTTACAGACAGAGTATATACCGATTTAAAAAATGTTCCTCACAAGTCGTTGAAAGGAGTCTCCTTTTTGCCAACCTGGTTTTTTGCTTACAGCTATCCTCAAAATGTGAACAAGGATGGTATTGTGATGCCTGAAATAGCAGATGAACACAACAGGGTGTTGCCTCAGCCCGTTTTTCCGACGCCGCTGTACGAGACAATTATCTGCAGTATATTCTTCTTTGTGATGTGGGGCATTCGGAAATCTATAAAGACGCCTTTGGTAATGTTTGGCATTTATCTTGCGCTCAATGGTATTGAAAGATTATGCATTGAAGGTATCAGAGTAAATAACAATTACAACTTCCTTGGTATAAATGCCACGCAGGCAGAGATTATTGCTATGATGCTGATTTTATCAGGGATATTTTTGCTGGGGTATGCGAAGGGGAAGGCAAATGTGAAGATTTGAAAATTTGGAAATTTGAAGATGTGGAGATATGCTGATGTGGAAATTCACGCTGCCGCCTTTCCCCTTGTTGGTGTTATCACCAACAAGATCTGGCATATTAATTCAATAATAGCCCCGGGTTTTAACCCCGGGAAAAAATAAAAATAAAAATATATGGCTTCATTTGATATGGTCAGTAAAGTTGACTTGCAAACATTAGATAACGCAGTAAATGTAGTAAGTAAAGAAATAACCAATCGCTTTGATTTCAAGGGATCGCATGTGGTAATTGATTTAAATAAAAAAGAATTCAAGCTTAATCTCGAAGCGGACAGTGAAATGAAGATTCAGCAGATTGTGGATGTACTAATCAGCCGAAGCATCAAGCAGGGTTTGGCAGCTGAAGTGTATGATTTAAGCAAAGAGCCTTTTGTCAGCGGAAAAGTCACCAAAAAAGAAGTTCCTGTAAGAAATGGCATTAAACAGGAGGATGCTAAGAAAATCGTGAAACTGATTAAAGACAGCGGCCTAAAAGTTCAGGCGGCCATTATGGATGATATTATCCGTATTACCGGAAAGAAAATAGATGATTTACAAGAGGTTATACAGCTCAGCAAGACCTGGGATCTGGGAATAGCACTGCAATATGTAAATATGAAGTCGTAAATGTTTTAATGTGCTTATTGCGAAAAAAGACATATATTTGCACCTCTAAAAAACCGTACGGCAAAATCCGTACATAAAAAATATACATTATGAAAGAAGGAATTCACCCCAAAACGTACAGAAAAGTAGTATTCAAAGACATGAGTAACGGCTACACTTTTCTGAGCAGATCTACTGCAAACAGTTCTGAAACCATTCAATGGGAAGATGGTCAGGAGTATCCTGTAATCAAACTGGAGATTTCCAATACATCACATCCGTTTTATACCGGTAAAAATGTACTGGTGGATACGGCAGGTCGTATCGATAAATTCAAAAAGCGTTACGAGAAAAAAGCAAAATAATTATTCATCTAACTTTTTCATAAGCCTGCACTATACGCAGGCTTTTTTTATATTCAATCTTTATCAATATCTGTCAAAAGCATTAAATTTCTTATTTTTAACCTGATGAATGTATTTTTAGATGAGAGTCGGGTGCGACAGCAGTTGCTGCCTTTTACAAATACCAGGCATACCGCTGATATCCAAACGGGCATTTTAACCATCAGGGAGAAATGGAAGCTACTCTTGAGCGATACGGACATCATTATAACCAATCTTCCGTCGGCTGATTACCTGTCAGTCCCCGCGAATGTAATCCCCACAATTGATAACTATCAACAAATTTTATCTTTTGCAAAAGAAGGAAAAGAATTACCTGAAAGCGATATTGTTAAATACATAGAATATCCCTGGAATATTTTTCAACTAAACGACTGGTCGCTTCGAAAAGATTTTGATTTGATTACACATAACAGAACATCTATGCCAATTCCGGATGCTGTTAAAGCTGTCAATCCAAAAGATATTTTTATTGAGGAAGGTGCGAAGATTCATCATTGTTCACTCAATGCTGAAGCGGGTCCTATATATATTGGCAAGAATTCAATTATAATGGAAGGGGCACTAATTCGCGGTCCTTTTGCACTGGGAGAATCCGGTGTAGTAAAAATGGGGGCAAAGATTTACGGAGCCACAAGCACGGGTGTAAGTTGTGTATTGGGAGGTGAAATAAAGAATGCTGTTTTTTTTGACTACAGCAATAAAGCACATGATGGGTATCTGGGTGACAGTGTAATTGGCTCCTGGTGTAATTTGGGCGCGGGAACAACCAACAGCAATGTAAAAAATAATGGCACTGAAATATTTTTTAAAACTTCCAATAATGAATCTTCAGTATCTGCCGGAACAAAAGCCGGTTTATTGATGGGAGATTACAGCAAATCTGCTATAAATACTTCTTTCAATACAGGAACGATGGTAGGAGTTTGCTGTAATATTTTCGGGAACACTTATCCTGAAAAATATGTGCCCGATTTTTCATGGGGCAATGAACGTTATCAGTTGGAAAAAGCATTGAGAGATATTGATAACTGGAAAAAAATGAAAAACAAGTCGATCTCAGAAGAAGAAATCAACACTATCCATAAATTATACAATCAAATTTAAACCATTCAATGATGCGTAAACAAATTGCAGCTGCCAATTGGAAAATGAATCTTAGTCTTGAACAAGCCGAAGCCCTGGCTGATCAACTCATTGCAGGGAATATGACACTGTCCGCCGATCAACAGGTTTTACTGGCAGTACCTTTTCCTTATTTGCTTCCTATTAAAAATAAAATCAGTCTACAATCGAATGTATTTGTAGCAGCTCAAAATTGTGCTGCCACGAAAAATGGTGCCTATACAGGTGAAGTGAGTGCTGAAATGCTTAAGGGGATGGATATTGCATACGTTATCATCGGGCACAGTGAAAGGAGAGAATATTATCATGAGGACAATAAAATTCTTGCAGATAAGGTGAATCTTGCATTGGAATATGGTATAAAACCTGTTTTCTGTTGCGGAGAACCTTTATCGATCAGAGAAGCGGGTACACAAAACAGTTATGTAGAATTACAGTTAAAGGAAAGTCTTTTTCATTTAGAAAAAGAACAATTGCGAAATTTCATCATTGCCTACGAACCCATTTGGGCAATAGGAACCGGAAAGACAGCTTCCAGCGATCAGGCACAAGATATGCATGCGCATATTCGTTCTGTTATAGCTTCTTATGCCGGTCAGGAAATCGCAGATTCGGTATCCATTTTATACGGAGGAAGCGTAAAAGCAGCAAATGCAGCAGAGATTTTTGGTAAAAAAGATGTGGATGGTGGTTTGGTGGGAGGAGCTTCTCTCATCGCAACTGAATATAATACCATTATTAACAGTCTTAAACGCTCATAAGCGTTTTTAATTCCCATGATTATCTGGACAGGAAATAAATAATTGAGGATGCCTGACCGTCAAAGAGCGGGATGCCATTTGAAAAATGAAAAAACTATATTCACATACTATAAGCATGTACTTCAACAATTTAAAAGCTTAATTCATGCAGACAATTGTTAAAGGGACTTTTTACCGCCTGATTTATATGGTTTTTTCATTTTTAACAGGTCTTCTCATATCAGGTCTGGCAGGTAAAGAACTTTTTGGAACGATTTCACTTTTTTCATTAAATGCAGCCTTACTGATTTTGATTTCAGGTATGGGGCATGATGCTTCTCTATACTGGCACCGTTCTTCCGGAAAATTAAATCCTGCCAGAGCCCTTGGGTACGGATGGCTTGTAACAGCACAGCAACTCATTTTTTTTTTATTGGCTTCTATATGCTCATGGCTTTTTTTTAACCGACTTCTTTTAAGTCAAATGCCGTTAAAGTTCTTTCCACTTGAAGCCGCATATTTTACCGGACTGATTCTTACTGAGCGTTATATCGTATTTTTTTATTCTTCCGGCAAAGCCACTGAATGTAATAAAATACTTTCCCTGTTAGGTTTTTTAACTATTCTTTTCCCGGCTTCAGCATATCTATTAATGTCTGATTACGTGCAGGCAGCACTTCCGCTTTTTTGTATTATCCCGCTTGTACACGGGGTTGTTTTGATGATTGCTTTTCACATTATGTTTTCATATCCGGACTTTGCATTCCCGCGTCGCTCTGAATTATCATCTCTTTTCAATTTTTCCTTTATTGTATTCATTACCAATGTGGTGCAATTTCTTGCTTATCGTATTGATTACTGGATGATAAATTATTTCACATCAGGGAAAGAGCAGGTAGGCCTTTATGCACAGGCCTCTCGTTTTGCTCAGCTACTCTGGGTTATTCCCAATATCATCGCTGCTATTATTTACCATGAACTTTCGTTAGCAAATAAAGCATCCGGAAAAGCGATGTTGTCGGGTTTAATAAGAAGTATAAATTTGTTCAATCTTTTGTTTACGCCCTTACTTGTGCTTGCCACATGGATTTTGGTCAATTTTTTTCTAAGTGAATACATAGCCAGTTTTCGAATTTTTCTATTTTTGCTGTTGGGCATTTTTCTATTCTGTTACACTATTCTGCTTGCTGCCTATTTCTCAGCGAGTAAACAACTTTGGATCAATTTATGTATTTCTGTATGCTGTCTGATGATAATTTCATTTCTTGATCTGCTTTTTATTCCCACTTTCGGTATTGAAGGAGCGGCCTGGGCACAAACCATTTCTTATGGGGCATCCGGATTAACTTATTTGATTATCTTTTGCATCAGAGAAAAAGTGAGTCCTGCTCAAATGATGATACCCCGCAAGTCCGATCTTCTTGCTGTTAAAAGTTTAATTTTTAAAAAACAATGAGATGAACGATTATATCATCTGGTATCCTCTTTGGTATCCTAATCGAACAGATCCATATTCCGGCGATTTCATTCAAAGGCATGCGCGTGCAGCTTCTGCATTTCGAAATATAGAAGTAGTTGTTGCAATAAGAGATATATCGCTGCCACCCGGAGTTACAGAAGAAGTAAGATCTGAAAACGGAGGTTTATGTGAAACAATCATTTACTATAATACTTCTAATATACGGTTCAGGCCGCTCAACAGACTGATGTCTTTTTTTAAGTATCGCCAGATATTGGGCTCAATGTCTAAAAGGATATTTCAACTCAGAGGTATCCCGTCTGCATTGCATACTCATATTTATGGAAAAAACTGTTACGTTCCATGGCGCTTATCTTATTCGTCAAAAGTTCCGCTGTTTTATTCTGAGCAACAAACAGGTTTGGTGAAAGAGGGAGCTAAAACAACAATGAGATGGGGACTGCTTAGTAAGTTTCTGTTAAAGAAATTTCTTTCCCGTATAAAAAAGAGTTCGTTTGTCAGTGATTACCTTGGTGCTTCTGTTAGGAGATTTTATCCCAAATTGTCATACGCTGTTATTCCTAATGTGGTGGATGATAATTTCTTCAAACCTTCTTCTTCTGTGAATAATGCCACTACATTCCAATTCATACATATTTCCACACTATCTTATCAGAAGAATTTTGATGATATTATCACTGCGATAAAATATCTGACTGAAAAATTTATCAATTTTGAATTACATGTTTTCGGTCCATTTAACAATGAATGGCAAAATAAAATAAAAAATGCAGGCCTTGAAAAATATATATATTTTGAAGGAGAGCAGCCGCATGAAATAATTTTGCCTTTTTTGCAATCTTCTGATGCACTAATCTTATATTCTCGATTTGAGACATTCGGCTGTGTAGTAATTGAGGCGATGTCCTGTGGTGTTCCGGTTATTGTCAGCGATATTTCACCTATGCGTGAACTGATAAGGGAAGGGAAAGATGGGATCATCGTCGCAAAAGAAGATCCTGTAAAACTTGCTGAGACTTTGTATCAATTTACTCAGTATCCCCTCAGACCTGATAAGACAGCGTTGCACAGGGAGATTGCACAACGATATGGCATGAAAAAAATAGGTGAATTGTTCGAACGATTTTATCGAATTTAATACAACGAGTATATTCATTTTTTCTCTTTGATTTTAAAATCAACAACGAAATTTTCAGCATTATTTTAAAAATTTCAATTTCTCTGCTTCTAAAAATATTACATTCATTGTTAGGAGGCCTGTTCGGTTCTGTCAAAAGCTTTAATACTTCTTAATTATTGGCTTAAATACATTAATTTTGTATTCTTTTTATAGGGTTTATCAATGAAGAATATACGTAATTTTTGCATTATCGCGCATATAGATCACGGTAAAAGTACTTTGGCAGACAGACTGCTACAAACTACCAATACCATCAGTGAAAGAGATATGCAAGCACAGGTGCTGGATGACATGGATCTGGAGCGTGAGAAGGGTATAACCATAAAAAGTCATGCCATTCAAATCAACTATCCCTATAAGGGCGAAGGTGTTCCTTCTGCAAAGCCTGATGGGATATATACTTTAAATCTTATAGACACGCCCGGTCACGTAGATTTCAGTTATGAAGTCAGTCGTGCATTGGCTGCTTGTGAAGGCGCATTGCTTCTCGTAGATGCTACGCAGGGCATACAGGCGCAAACTATCAGCAATTTGTATCTCGCAATCGATAATGATCTTGAAATCATTCCCGTCATCAATAAAATTGATATGGACGGCGCCATGATTCCTGAAGTAAAGGATCAGATTATTGAATTGATTGGTTGTAAAGAAGAGGATATTTTATTAGCGAGTGGCAAATCCGGTATCGGGATTGAAGAGATTTTAAAAGCCATCGTAGAGAGAATTCCTGGGCCAATAGGAGATGAGTCGGCGCCCTTACAGGCGTTGATATTTGACAGTGTTTTCAATAGTTTCAGAGGAATTATAGTTTACTATAGAATTTTCAATGGACATATTAAAAAAGGAGACAAGGTTAAGTTTTTCAGTACCGATAAAGAGTATGAGGCAGATGAAGTGGGCATTTTGAAATTGGGTATGGAGAAAAAAGATGAGGTGCATTGCGGGGATGTGGGATATATTATCACAGGCATTAAAAATGCCAAAGAGGTGAAAGTGGGAGATACGCTTACTACAGTTGCGAATCCTACCCAAAACCGTATCGATGGTTTTGAGGAAGTAAAGCCCATGGTTTTTGCGGGAATCTTTCCTGTGAACACTGATGAGTTTGAGGAGTTGCGTGACTGTATGGAAAAATTACAGCTCAATGATGCTTCATTGACTTTTGAGTTGGAGACTTCACAGGCATTGGGTTTTGGCTTCCGTTGTGGCTTTTTGGGATTGCTGCACATGGAAATTATTCAGGAACGTTTGGAAAGAGAGTTTAATCAAACGGTCATCACTACCGTTCCCAACGTAAGTTTCATTGCCTATACCAATAAAGGGGATAAAATAGATGTACACAATCCTGCAACACTGCCGGATCCAACCAGTACTGACCGAATTGAAGAGCCTTTTATTAAAGCGCAAATAATTACCAAGCCGGATTATATCGGGAATATCATGACGCTTTGCATCAACAAAAGAGGCATGCTCGTCAATCAAAGTTATCTTAGTCCAACCAGAGTGGAGTTGAATTTTGAGATGCCGCTTACCGAGATTGTTTTTGACTTTTATGATAAATTGAAATCACAGACACGCGGTTATGCTTCTTTTGATTATCATCCTATCGGTTTCCGTGAAAGTGATATTGTTAGAATGGATATCCTGCTCAACGGTGAAAAAGTGGATGCCCTCAGTGCATTGATACATCGCAGCAGAGCGCAGGATTTTGGAAGAAAACTTTGTGAGAAACTGAAAGAACTATTAAACCGTCAGCAGTTCCAGATTGCCATTCAGGCGGCGATAGGGGCAAAGGTTATTGCCAGAGAGAATATCAGTGCGATGCGTAAGGACGTTACGGCTAAATGTTATGGTGGTGATATCAGCAGGAAACGTAAATTACTGGAGAAGCAGAAAGAAGGTAAAAAACGTATGCGCCAGATAGGCAATGTAGAGGTTCCGCAAGAAGCGTTTTTAGCAGTACTGAAGCTAGATTAAGGCCAGGCAGATAGTTTAGTGGTTTAGTAGTTTAGATGTCCTCCCTTGTTGGTGTTATCACCAACAAGAAATGAGATTGACTTTGCAATTTGCTGTTGGTGATAACACCAACAGCGGCGAAACTTCTCAACGTCATAAACGCTTACTCAACTTATGGTTTGTTTGAATCCAACTTATTTTCATCTATAGTTCCTTTTTCATCTCTGATTGTAGAAGGAATAGGAGGTGCCCCCTCGGGAGTAACCATGTTGAATATTTTATTTACAAAACCCCATTTTCCTGATTCCCATTTAAAGGCATCATAATCTCCGTCTCCGATCAATGTCCATTTTTTCTGAGGTTCATTGTTTTCGGAAATAAGATGCTCCATTACAATCATTCTCAACTCTTCGTCGTAGTTGAGTCTGGCAGATGCCTCCTTCTTATACTCCATGATATATCTTGACGGATTTTTGTTGTCGCATTCATTGCAAACAAAATAAGGTCCGCCGAAAACAGGTTCGTTGTTTTCAAAATGTAAAACCTCAATGATTTTCTTGGCACTTCGGATATTATTGGCATCATAACCAATCAGGGTATAAAAATTTTTATTCTGGTATTTATTGAGTAAAAGCTTGTAATAAACAGCTCCCATCCATCCGAGATTATTTCCAACAGTATCTTCCATTTTGTCGGTTATATCTGATTTATCGATGAGTGGAAAAAGTTTTAAAGAACCGTCGGATGTTTTCATCTGAATGGCACCACGTTGTCTTGTAATGTAATCACTGACAAATATCTGCCACGTGAATATCCTGAAACTGCTGTCCGGCGCATACAATCTGGATACGCCTCTGAGTGAATCAAACGGGTGGTAAAAAGAGTTGTTTATTTTTAGTGAGCGAACAAGCATTTTCGTAAGAATGCTGTCTGCATTAAATCTTTCTTTTATTCCGGCGCTTCCGGTTAATTTAATCAGTTGTGTTTTGAGTGAGTCTTCTATTAATTTAATGCTCTTAAGATTTTCAGTAGAAATTCTTTGTGATTGCCCGGAAAAGCAAGATGAAAATAAAACAATAATCAGAAAAAGTTTCTTAATGTTCATTTTTAAGAGTATGTGAAGAAGATGATTTGTCATTTAAAATTAGTCAACTTATTTTAAATGAAATGCAAAAACTAGAGGGAGATGAAATGTATGATCTGAAATGATTATAACCGATTTGCAAAATCAATCAATGAAGTAGCCACCATATCTATTCTTGCATCAGTGGTATCAACCTCCGGGCGAGTGGTAGTCAGAAAAACGGTATTTACTCCCAGGTTGCGTCCGAAGCCCATGTCACTGAGCGTATTCCCAATCATGATAGATTTTTTTGGATCTATTTCAGGGAAACGCTCAATAGCTTTTTTCCCCATACCGGGATTTGGTTTTCTGTCCGGACTGTTATCGTCCAGATCACTGCAGAAATAAACCGCATCAATACGACCACCGACATTTTCAAATTCTTTAATCATATTGGCGTGGATGGTATTAAGGTCTTCAAGTTTAGTGAGTCCCTTGCCAACACCTTTTTGGTTGGTAACAACGATGATGCGATTAAATATTTTTGAAAAAATACTCAGGGCTTCTTTTACGCCTTCATAAAATACAAACTCATCCCAAGTGTGGATATAGTCCTGGTGCTTTTCATGATTGATGACACCGTCTCTGTCAAGAAACAAAGTCCACGTGTTGTCTATGTCTTTAAGATTGAGCATGTTTATTGTTTGTGAATTTCGATATCAGGCAATTCTCTACCTGCTCTTTCATAATCTTCAGGGATGCCAATATCAATGAAATAACTGTCCTGGATTAGTCCCATCATTTTTTCTGATGAGTAGTATTTTTCCAGGTAGTCGGTTTCGAAGGAAAATTTATCACTGAATTTAGTCTTTAAAAAGTTATGTACATTCAGCGCATATACGCCACCGTTAATATTCCCTTCTTCGTAGTATTTTTTTTCTTTGAAAGAGTTAATGTTGCTGTCTTTATTTAATTCAACTACTCCGTATCGGTCGAACTGATGCATAGGTTTAAGCGACAGGGTACAGGCAGCTTCATGTTGAATGTGAAAACTCATAAGTTTCAGTAAATCGATATTGAACATTGTATCACCATTCAATATCAAAACATTGTCCTGTTTGGTTTTTGTGCAGGCCAATCTTATTGCGCCTCCTGTTCCAAGTGGTTCATCTTCTATAGAAAAAACGTAATCTATATGTGGATAGTTTTGTTGAATGTATGCCTCAATGTACTCATGTTTGTATCCCAGAGAAAAAATAAATCGTGTGACATTTTGCTGAAGGAGCATCTCAATGATATAATGAAGAAAGGGTTTGCCGGCCACCGGAGCCATGCATTTCGGAAGATCCGGTACGGCAGATTTTAGTCTTGTACCCAACCCGCCTGCCAATATTATACACTCCATTTTATTTGTTTCTGCAGATGCTGGTCCCATAATGATGTGGTCAGTGTGCTTCAAAATTGATTCTTTAGGAGAAGTTATTTTTTTGCAGTTCCGAAATATTGCTCTTCCACCAATTGACAGATGATATGTCCCAGTAAAATATGACTTTCCTGAATACGCGGTGTGTCATTGGATGGTACGTTCAATAAAAAATGGCTCCATTCTTTCATCTTTCCTCCTGTACTTCCGGTAAAACCAATGGTGGTCATTCCTTTTTCACTTGCGGTTTCAAAAGCTTTTATGATATTGGTGCTGTTTCCCGAAGTGCTTAATCCTACCAGCACATCACCTTTAATACCGATTCCCTGAATCAAACGTGAGTACACCACATCGTAACTGTAATCATTGGCCACGGCGGTGAGGTAGGATGTGTTTACATGAAGGGCTTCTGCGGGTAGTGCTGCTCTGTCGGTGTAGAAGCGGCCACTGAACTCGGCAGCGAGATGCTGAGCATCGGCGGCACTGCCACCGTTTCCGCAAAACAATACTTTATTGCCGCTGCGAAATGCCTTTAGAATGATTGATACGGAGGACTCCACTGTTTTAATCAGTGTTTCATTATTGAGGACAAGTGATTTTACATCTATGGATGCCTGTATGATGTTTTTTATTTGATCAGTCATTCTGTTGAATTAAAGTAACAAAGATAAATAATTGCTGTTACTATACAGTCCAGCTTCGGAGTCCTTCATTGGTGAAAGAATAATTTTTCACCTCACCGCCGAATTTGAGCAGTGCTTCTTTTACTACATAACAGGAGTTGGCTGGACAATAAAATATCATAAACCCTCCTCCGCCCGCGCCGCTTATCTTACCCCCGGAAGCACCCGCCGCCTTGGCAGCCTCATATATCTCCTCAATTCGGCTGTTACTGATATTGGCCGCCATCATTCTTTTCTGCTGAAATCCATAATCCAGAATTTCTCCGATAGCAGGCAGTTTTCCTTTTAATAGTGCCTCTTTCATCATTTGTGCCTGGTCTTTTAAATGGTGCATGGCTTCTATGCTCTTCTCATTTTTTGCCTGCACATTTTTTACCTGTTCGGTAATGATGGCAGCACTTTCTCTGGAAGTGTCAGTGAAATACAATACCAGGTTATTTTCCAGCTCATTGATGTATTGAGATCTTATTCTGAGAGGATTCACAATTACTTTATCATTTTCATAAAACTCCATGAAGTTGACACCGCCAAATGTAGCGGCATATTGATCTTGTCTGCCGCCTGCGAGTGAAAGATCATTGCGTTCTATTTCATAAGCGAGATGAGCAATATCGTAATCGCCCAGTGGCAGTTTAAGCATTTCAACAAAGGCCCCTAAAATAGCCACCACCAAAGTAGAGGAGGTGCCAAGTCCTGATCCTGCGGGTGCGTCCACGAATGTAGACAATCTGAATCCTTTTGTAGAAAAAGGAAAATCTTTCTGAATGCGGTTATACACTCCTTTGAGTAAATTCAATGTACCATTGAGAGGTAGTTCTGCAGCCACCTCAAAAGATTCAATTTCTTTTCTGTCGAGTGCTTCTACAATAATGGTATTGTTTTCGAGTGGCTCAATGCTAGCATGCGCATACAATGAAATAGTGGCATTCAAAATCGCACCGCCATAGAGATCACAGTAGGGACTGACATCCGTACCGCCGCCGGCAAGACCTATTCGAAGGGGGGCTTTGCTTCTGTAAATCATAGTGGATGCAATTTAAGGAAAACAGGTGTTTAAAAGTTTAGATGGTTTAGATGGATTAGAATATACCATCTAAACCATCTAAACCCCAAACCCCAAACGATAAAAATCTACACCGAACTCAATATAGTTTCGGTCAATCTATCCCACCCATATTTCTTCTTTTCTTCTTTTAGAAATGGAACAAAATATTGAGTGCCCAATTTGAAAAAAGTCTGAATTTTTTCTGCAATATCTTTTGCATTCGGTTCGGCTACCAGACCGGCTTTATGATCAGGTACCAATGCAGGAAGTCCGCCTACATCGGTCACTACCATAGGTACTTCAAAGTGATAGGCGAGTGGAGTGACGCCGCTTTGTGTGGCATTTCGATAGGGTTGTACAACCATATCTGCCGCACAGAGATAATATTTAACCTCACTGTCTGGAATAAAATCAGTTTTCAGTATCAGCATATCTTCAATACCCAAAGCAGCTATTTGTTTTTCATAGGGTGCACGGTCTTCATAAAATTCACCGGCGATAAGAAATTTCACTGGTGGAATAGTGGCATGTTGTTCTTTAATTATTTTAATAGTATCTAACAAGATATCCAAGCCCTTGTATTTTCTTATGAAACCAAAGAAAAGAACAATAGATAAGTCTTTATCAATACCCAATTTATTTCTCGCTTCAGTTTTGTCTATGCGTTCTCCAAAATTATCATATAGAGGGTGTGCTACTTGTCTCGCAGTTTTGGTATTGGTAAATATTTTCAGATCTTTCAATACCTTCTCACTCATAGTAATGAAAGCATCTACTGGCTTAATAAAGAATTTTGTAAATGCAGTGTCGCCGATTCTTTTTTCATGAGGAATGATATTGTCAGCAATGCATACGATTTTGGTATGTCTGTTTTTTTTGACTCTTCTAAGAATGGTTCCCAGGCAAGGTCCCATAAAGGGCAGCCAGTATCTTACTACAATCAGATCAGGATGTAAGTTTTTTATTTGGTTGCCAATCTTTATCCAGTTAAATGGATTGACTGAGTTGATGCAGGCATTTATTTTTACATCATCCGGTGCCGGTTCGGAAGAGTATTGCGTGGTACCGGGGAAAAGAAATCCTGGGTATTGAAGTGAGAAGGTATAGATGGTTGTTTGATGTCCTTCAGTAATGAATTGTCTGGCCAATCGTTCATTGAAAGAAGCCAAGCCACCTCTAAGCGGATGAGCGGGACCGATGATGATGATATTTTTCGGGGATGCCGTCACTTAATAAATTACAAGCCCAGTTTTTTTTCTATCAGGTAATTATTTCTTTCTGGAGAGTTTCTGGAAATCAATTCGCCCAAAAATCCTGCGAGGAACAACTGCGTACCTATAATCATGCCGAGTATGGCAAAGAAGAACAAAGGTCTTTGCGTCATTCCGGTAACATCAAAAAAGAATTTTGAAATGCTGAGCCAGATGAAAATGGCGAGACCAATCATAAATGAAACTGTTCCCCAAAGTCCGAAAAAATGCATGGGTCTCTTGCCGAATTTTCCAACAAAGAAAATGGTAAGCAAATCGAGGAAACCATTGATAAATCTGCTCATGCCAAACTTAGTGGTGCCGTATTTGCGCGCCTGGTGGGTTACAACCTTTTCTCCGATTTTTCTGAATCCAGCCCATTTTGCCAGTACAGGAACATAGCGGTGCATTTCACCATATACCTCAATGGATTTCACCACATTTTTTTTATAAGCTTTCAATCCGCAGTTGAAATCATGCAGATTGATTTTGCTCATTTTTCTTGCAGCAAGGTTGAATAGTTTGCTGGGAATATTTTTTGTAAGTGTATTATCGTATCTCTTTTTTTTCCAGCCGCTGACAATGTCATAGTTTCCTTCTTTAATCATGCGGAATAGCTCGGGTATTTCATCCGGACTGTCCTGCAGGTCAGCGTCCATTGTGATTACGACATCTCCGTTTGCAGCTCTGAATCCTTCATTCAGCGCCGCGCTTTTGCCGTAATTTCTTTGAAATTTGATTCCTTTTATGTGTGGGTTCTTTGATTGTAATTCCTCAATAACCTTCCAGGAAGAGTCTGTTGAGCCGTCGTCCACAAAAATGATTTCATAATTGTAATGTTGAGAAAGCATTACTTTCTCTATCCAGCTTGTAAGCTCGGGAAGAGATTCTTGCTCATTCAATAAAGGAATTACAATTGAAATGTCCATAATTAAAATTTATTTAGCAGCAATCGGTTTTTGGCTCATGAAGCCGGCCGAGACTACTGTAATAAGAGTTCCCAAGATAAGAAATTTCATTGTAGTTATGAATAGCATCATGGGAATAAAGATAGTTCTCAATTTGTTCGCGTTTTCAATAATTTCAGCGGGCGTTCTGCTTCCTTGTTTGGCTATCAGTATATTATTTTCCTCAATGCCTTTTTCCATAATCTGTGGATTAAGTCTATAGAAAATAAATGCGTATAAGACCATCAAAAGCGTAACAACGATAAATGCTTTGAATCCTTCTGAAAAATAATCTTTAAATCTGGGCGTGATTTTTTGTTTGATATGAAAATCAACCATGGTCCATAGCATTCCAATGATGAATGTGACAAGAATCACATACTGGCTTTTGCCATTTTCGGGTAAGTGGAAAACATAGAATAGCAGTAATGAGACAACTATAATTGCGAGGGAAATAAGAAGTCCTTTTTTTGTAGCGTTGATCTGCCTCATTGGTTTAATTAATAATTATTTGGTTTTTATTTATGATGCCGATAACCCGGCCTTTTAATTCTTTTCCTACAAATGCAGTATTTTTTGATTTAGAACGAATATCAGTGGCTTCAAAAATATATTTCTTATCAGGATTGAATAACGTGAGACAAGCGGGGCTTCCTTCTTTTAGTTCCGGGTTGGATAATCCTGCTATTTTTCTTGGCTCAATGGTAAGTCGGGAGATGAGATTGTCTAATGAGTCTACGATGCCATTGATAGCTCCGAAAAGAGTCTCCAATCCGATCATTCCATTTTTAGCATATTCAAATTCGCAGGTTTTGTCATCCCAATGCTGGGGAGTATGGTGTGAGGCGATACAATCAATGAATCCCAGGTTGAATGCTTCTCTCAGGGCAATCATATCTTCTCTGGTGCGCAGGGGAGGAGATACCTTTAGATTGGTATCATAACCTTCGAGGTCTTCATCGCAGAAATTCAGATGATAGGGAGTAACAGAGCAGCTGATGTTCAGTCCTGCTGCTTTTGCTTCAGTAACCATATCAATACCTCTTCGTGTACTGATTCCCGTTATATGTAATCTGGATCCGGTGTATTTCAGCAATTCTATATCTCTTGCAATCATCAGTTCTTCGGAGATGGACGGCTTGCCGGGTAGTCCGAGTCTGGTACTCATAATTCCCTCATGCATCAATCCGTGAGCTGCAATAGACTGATCGCCCGGCACCTGAATAACAGTAGCATTTATTGCCAGGACATATTGAAGCGCTTTGAGCATTACACCGGCATGCTGCAGTGGCTTGTTGCCATCTGAAAATGCAATCGCTCCGCTGTTGTTCATGTCATACATTTCAGCCAGATCCTTTCCCTCGGCGTTTTTTGTTATGGCACCGATAGGGTGAATATTTACAGCAAGATCTTTGGATTGTTGTTTGATGTATTCAATCTGCGATTTGGTGGAAAGAACAGGTTGGGTATTAGGAACAATCAATACATCGGTAAATCCTCCGGCAGCAGCTGCCGCAGCACCTGAAGAAAGAGTTTCTCTTTGTTCATAACCAGGATCAGAAAAGCTGGAAAAAATATCTGCCCAGCCGAGGCTTATATGAAGATTATTTTCCTGAATAATCTGAACGTTATTGGCCTCAATCGAAGGAGCAATTTTATCAATAAAGCCATTTGAAATAAGCAGATCGTTGATTGTGCCGTTAAGGACGGAACCAGGGCATACAATTTTTGCCTGTTTAATTAGGATATCCATTTATTGCGGAAATTTTGCAAATATCCTTAAAAAATACGATTTAATGGTTTTTTTTGGAAGTAACCCCAAACACCAAACACCAAACCCCAAACCCCAAACCCCAAACCCCAAACACTTCTTGGTTTAGAGGTTTACGAGTTTATAAACCAGCGCAGCGATTTAAACTTAAATTTCCACTGAGAAGAGCGCATTCCTTTTTAATAAACAGTTTAATTTTTTTATGATTTATTGATATTATTCCATATCTTCAGATTGACTATATTTTTTATATTCACTTCTTTCACTTCTAATTTGATTGCCATGAGACAACTTTTCCAAAGCCATAAATTTTTTTATTTATTTGCAGGACTTATTATTCTGGCCTCATGCCGACGTGATGATATTCCCAACACGAATATTGTTACAGACGATGTGAAGAAAGTACAGTCAAGTGTATCAGGGATAGTAATAGATCAAAAAGGTTTGCCGGTAGAAGGAGCTCAAGTGACATGCGGAAGTAGCTCCACTTCAACAGATCGCTATGGAGCTTTTAGATTCAATAATATTAGTATTTCTCAAAACAATGGATATGTAAGCGTGCTGAAAACAGGTTATTTCAAGGCCTTCAGAAATTTTATTACATCTCCGGGAGCACTTAATCAATTGCGTATACGTTTGTTGCCAAAATCTGTTAATGCAATTATTACTAGCACCGACGGAGGATCGGTCACATTACCGGATGGCGCCAAACTTTCTCTTCCCGCCAATGCTATTACAGATGCATCCGGTAATTCATATACCGGCAATGTTAATGTGTCAATGACCTGGATTAATCCTTCAGATCCCAATCTTCCGGATTTGGTTATGGGCGATTTGAGAGGGATAACCTCCGGAGGTGAAGAAAGAGGATTGCAAACATTTGGAATGATTGGTGTAGAATTGAAAGGAGGTGCCGGAGAGGATTTAAAAATAAAATCAGGTCAAAAAGCTGATTTACTTTTTCCTGTACCAGCTTCCATGATAGCAGATGCGCCATCTACAATAGATCTATGGCATTATGATGAAACAAAAGCCAGATGGGTGCAGGAAGGAACGGCTACAAAATCAGGGAATAATTATGTGGCAAAGGTTTCACATTTTTCATTTTGGAACTGCGATGCGCCTTTCCCATTAGTTGATTTTTGTGCACGTCTCGTAGATGATATCACCGGAAACCCTTTGAATAATGTTGGAGTGCGCATCTTGCGCTCCAACGGTTCTGCCGGATATGGACGTACTGATACAGCAGGTAATATCTGCGGGAAAATTCCCAAAAATGAATCATTGACGCTGCAGGTAATGAATCCCTGTAATCAGCCATCATCTTCTGTTAGTATAGGTTCTTTCTCATCAAATAGCAGTTTAGGAACAATTCCTGTTAACACTCCAACGACTAACCGGGTAATTCTTTCAGGGGAAGTGAAGGATTGCAACAATGCTCCTTTGACCAATGGGTTTGTCAGCGTGTATGCTGAAAATGGCCAACTATACACAGCCAATGTTGTCAACGGCACCTATGAAATTGCCATCATCAAATGCGGCAATGAACCGGTTAATTACGCTGTTACTGCAGTGGATCTTAATGCATTGCAACAGAATATACCTGTTACCGTTGCCGCTACAAGCGGATCTGTTATAGTGCCAACAATTCAATCATGTGGAACTTCTAGTGTTCAATTCATTGAAATTTTGATTGACGGAACACCATATAATATCGTGTCTCCCCCCGATCAGATAAGTCCCGTTGATTCTGACATAGCCAATGCTCCAAATCAGTTTAATATTAGTGGAGGAAAATCCAACAATCCTGGAAACATTTCTAAAAATATTAATTTTACTTTTGAGCATAATAAAGCAATAGCCAATGGATTGACGCTAACCCGTTGTTTTGTTTTTATTTCTCAAACCCTTTTTTCTGAACAGATTCTTACAACTGGTCCAACGATGAACCTTACGGCTTACAGTTCAGTATCCGGTGGTGTAGTAGAAGGTAACTTTACGGTAAGCATGAATTTCCAAGGGACTCCCAGAACGGTGAAGTGTACATTTAGAGTGATTAGAAGATAGGCATTCATATCATTCAACTCTGTATCATTACCTCGTTAATCAATCATTATTTTAATGAATGATACTGATAATTATTTATGATGCCGTTGCCGCTTAATCTTGTTCAACGTAGTGGAGGAATATCAATTGCCACATCCTCAAATTATTTAACTTGCATTACAATCATTGATAAAAAATGCATCATTCTCTCGGTTTCCGTTTCGATAATAGTTATACTTCACTGCCGGAGAAATTTTTCGTTAATACCAATCCCGTCCCGGTAAGCCATCCAACAGTTTGTTTGTTTAATAATGAACTGGCGAAGGAAATTGGATTAAATATTGATACGGTTAAAGATGCTGACATCATCTCAAAAATATTTTCCGGAAATGTAATTCCCGATGGGGCGATACCTATCTCACAGGCCTATGCAGGCCATCAGTTTGGACATTTTACGATGCTGGGAGATGGCAGGGCTATTTTGCTGGGGGAGCATATAACGGGTAAGCATAAACGAATAGATATACAGTTGAAAGGAGCGGGGCAAACGCCTTTTTCCAGAAGGGGAGATGGAAGAGCCACGCTGAGATCTATGTTAAGGGAGTATTTGATCAGTGAAGCAATGCATGCTCTGAATATTCCCAGTTCAAGAAGTCTGGCGGTTATCACTACCGGTGAAAAAGTCTATCGTGAAGAAATACACGATGGGGCAGTGCTGACGCGACTGGCATCGAGCCATATCAGAGTGGGGACATTCGAGTATGTGCGGAATTTTTTGAGTGTGGAAGAGTTAAAGGTCTTTACAAAATATGTAGTTGATAGACATTATCCTGCATTGATATCATCTGAGAATATGGCCATTGATTTGCTTGAAGCCGTTATGCATAAGCAAATTGATTTGATTGTTGAATGGATGAGGGTTGGTTTCATACATGGTGTAATGAATACGGATAACATGTCGGTTTGCGGGGAGACATTCGATTACGGCCCTTGTGCTTTCATGAACACTTACCATCCGGATACGGTGTTCAGTTCGATAGATACCGGAGGAAGATATGCCTATGATAATCAACCTTCCATTGCACATTGGAACCTGGCTTGTTTGGCTTCGGCTTTATTGCCTTTGATTGATGAAACAGAATCAGAAGCGATAAAAAAAGCACAGGAAGTATTAAATAGTTTTCAAACTGTTTACGAAGAAAAATGGTGGCAGATGATGGGAAAGAAAATCGGATTTCAGCAAGTGGACAACAATGAAAAAAATTTGATCAGTCGTTTGTTGCAATGGATGAAAGAAAACAAAGCTGATTTTACCAATACATTTTTATTCATACAGGGGGATCTCAAATTTGAAAGTGATATTTACACAAAAGATCTCTTTGTGAATTGGTTATCCGACAGAAAGAAATTGCTTGCCCTCCAAAATATATCGATAGATGATGCACTGACTACTATGCGTTCAGTCAATCCGCAAATCATACCCCGCAATCATCAGGTAGAAAAAGCATTGGATCTGGCTTGCTATCAAAATGATTTTTCATTTTTTCATCTATTATTGAAAGCGGTGCAATCTCCGTATTCCAACAACTCCGTTCGATTAGATTTTCAATTCCCATCGGAAAACGGGGATGGGGGGTATAGGACTTTTTGCGGGACGTAGTAATCAAGATTTTTAACTAATTCACACGGCCTACGCTCTTAATTACACGATAAATAATAAAAAAAATATAATTATTAAAAAAAAGTAATTTTGCACTTTGATTCATGGTAATTCACTATGGTTTTGGATTTCAATCAACTCATAATGGGAAAATGTTATTGATAAAAAAAATCTGTTACCAGTTGACAACTATTCTTAAATTATTTTTTTTTGAGATTTATTTTAATCATATTTTTTTCTTTTTTTTCAGTATCATTTATACATGCTGAATTTTTGGATTTTAACAATATAAATAATTCAGTACTGGCATCGCTTCCTCCCGGAGATATTACTTACAACGGTTCTTTGAATATATGCAATGGTTCAAGTATAGTATTGAGGGCTCCTTCCAGCAGCTCTTATAAATGGCAAAGAAATGGCGTTGTTATTCCCAACGCAACTTCACAAAATTATAGCGCTTCCATGGCGGGTGATTACACAGTAGTTGTAGCTGAAGGCACTACTAATAAGGTTACTGTTGTTGTTGAAAATCCTCAGGCCTCATTTACGTTTTCGCCCAATGCTCAGTGTTCCAGTGTGCCTATACAATTTACAAATACTTCAACCGGGGCAAGCTCATTTTCCTGGGAATTTGGTGATGGAAAAACATCAACCAGTCAAAATCCGACTAATACCTATTCCTCTGCATTTGGGAATGGAACCTCTACATTTACAGTCAGATTGACGGCTAAAAGTCCTGCCGGTTGTACCAAAACTGCCACGCAATCTGTACAGGTTAAGCAGGGTCCTGATCCTGCTTTAAATGATTTTGATAATCCATCCAGAGAATTCAGTATTTGCAATACCGGATCAAGTAATTTAAACGTTACTAATACTTCTTCTACAAGTGCTACTAACACAAATTATTCCATTAGTTGGGGTGATGGTACTCCGGACTTCACCTCTTCAGGTGCAGGATGGCCGGTGAATCAAGTTCAGTCTCATGGTTATAATCAAGCTGGTTATTATGATTTGATATTTACAGTCACCGGTCAGAATGGTTGCGTTTCCAAAAAAAAGTATACTGTTTACAGAGGTTCTAATCCCCAGGTTCCTTTTAATAATCCGGGAGCAAGTATTGATGTTTGCACACCTTTTGTATTTTCCATACCATCACAATCCACAACCAATCCTGCCGGTACTGTGTACAAGGTAAATAAGAATGATGGAACACCTGAGGAGCTATTTACTTCTTTGCCACCTAATTACACTCATACATTTACAAGCGCCTCTTGTGGTGCATCAGGAGGAAGGACGCCTAACACATATTACGTTACGATTAAGGCAGAAAATCCTTGCGGGTTCTCTGATTTGACGATAGAGCCTATCGCAATAAGCAACAAGCCGATATCTGATTTCAAAATTTTACCTGATGATACGGTATGTGTAAATACTTCAGTAAATATTCAAAATACATCCAAAGAAGGTGTTTATGTAAGCAACAGCGGGAATTGTAATAAAACTTCTCCAGTAAACTGGAAGATTACACCTTCTTCGGGGTGGAGTTTATTAAATGGAACAAAATTGGGAGACGCAGTTCCAAATAATAATCCTGCTACATGGGGATCGGATATACTTCAAGTTAATTTTAGTAACCCTGGTGTTTACACCATTGAAAACTTTGTCAGAAATTTTTGTGGAATATCCGATACGTTAAAAAAAATCTGTGTGGAGGGCCCAATAAGTCCAACCTTTGATGTAAATCCTGCAGTCATATGTACAAACAATTCAATTATCATAAATAATACTACCTCAATTACAAATCAGTGTAAGCCGCCGGTTATTAAGTGGGTGATCACAAAAACAAATTCTGTTTGCACACCTGAATCTCCAAATGATTTTGAATTTATATCAGGCACTTCTTCATCTTCACTCAATCCCGTAATCAAATTTAACAATCAGGGTGTTTATAATGTTACTTTAAGTTATACCAACAAATGCAACACCTTCACTTCTGTACCTAAAGTAATTACAGTCAATAGTAAGCCACAGGTTTCAATTAGTGATGTTCCAGCAAGCATTTGTCTCGGTCAAAACATCACGCCCACTTCGAATGCGATACCATGTGGAAGCACAATAACTAAGTATGATTGGTTGTTTCAGGATGGAACACCAACAAATTCGACAGCACAAAATCCTGGAACGATTTCTTTTTCAAGTCCAGGAAATAAAAGTATTACATTAAAAGTTTCAAACGCTTGCGGCGAAACTACAGCCAACGCCGGCATAAATATTCAGCAACCGACTTCAGTGAATGCCGGCAGCGATTTTAGTGTTTGTAAAAATGGGTCAGCTCAAGCTCTAACAGGAACTCCTTCCGGAGGCACATGGTCTGGTCAGGGTGTATCCGGAAATACATTCAATCCTTCACTCGCAAATCTTGGTCAGAATACATTAACTTATACTTTTGGATCCGGGAACTGTACAAGTAAGGATGAGTTGGTTGCTACTGTTAACCCTGTACCTGTAGAGCCGCTTGTAAATCCAAATTTGACTCTTTGTCAGAATCAGTCTACTTCACCTTTGACTGCAACAGGTTCGAATTTACTTTGGTATACCACAATTGGCGGAACTGGATCTTCTGCTGCTCCAACGCCTTCCAGTTCATCAATAGGTTCACAAACTTATTATGTAAGCCAAACTGTTAATGGATGTACAAGTGATAAATCAACTATTAATGTCACTGTAAATGCTCTTGCAACTGCTCCTAATATAACAACTCCAATCAACTATTGTCAGAATGATCCTGCTGTCCCGTTATCAGCATCCGGAAGCAGTTTGTTATGGTATACAACATCAATGGGAGGGACAGGATTGACAACTCCTCCAACGCCTTCAACTATAAATACAGGTGCAACAACTTACTATGTTAGTCAGGTTACAGGATGTGGAGAGAGTCCCAGAGCATCAATAGTCATAAATGTTACAAAAAAACCTTCAGCCTCAATATCATATACTCGCCCCAATATTTGCAGTGTATCAAACAGTGCAACAACTCCTAATCCACCGATACCGGTTGAGAGAACGGGAGATGCCGGAGGTACATATACGATATCACCTAACACTGGTTTGCCAATCAATGCGTCTACAGGCGAGCTCACTCCGTCGGGAGCAACACCAGGTAAGTATACAATTACCTATACGCTCACCGGTACAGGCGGTTGTAAGGATTTTACTAGCACCGCTACTGTTGATGTAAGTGCAGCACCAACTGCAACTATAAGTTATGATCCTGTTTGCGGTTCTGATGCATCCGCACAAGTAAAATTGACAGGTTCTTCAGGAGGTGAGTATACATCGACAGCCGGATTGACGATAAATAAAAATACCGGAGCAATCACGCCAACTTCGAGTACGCCTGGTAGTTATGAGGTAACTTACACAATTGCACCATCTTCACCTTGCCCAGGTTTTACTACAAAAGCAACTGTTGTAATTACAAAAGCTCCTCAAGCTGCCATATCGTACAAACTTGTTAATTTGTGTAATGTAGCCAACAGTGCAACAACTCCTAATCCACCAATACCGGTTGAGAGAACGGGAGATGCTGGAGGTTCATATACGATATCACCTAATGCTGGTTTGCCAATCAATGCATCCACAGGCGAGCTCACTCCGTCGGGAGCAACACCGGGTAAATACATCATTACTTATACGCTCACCGGTACGGGCGGTTGTAAGGATTTTACTACCACAGCTACTGTTGATGTAAGTGCAGCACCAACTGCAACTATAAGCTATGACCCTGTTTGCGGTTCTGATGCATCCGCACAAGTAAAATTGACAGGTTCAGTGGGAGGTGAGTTTACATCGACAGCCGGCTTGACAATAAATAAAAATACCGGGGCAATCACGCCAACTTCGAGTACGCCCGGCAGTTATGAGGTAACATATACCATTGTACCATCTTCACCTTGTCCGGGCTTTACAACCAAGGCAACGGTCGTTATAACAAAAGCGCCAGAGGCATCGATATCATACGCTCCGGCTAATTTGTGTAATGTTAAAGACGGCAATTCTACACCTAATCCGCCTATACCTGTTGTGAGAAAGGGAGATGCAGGAGGTACATATACGATATCACCTAATGCTGGTTTGCCAATCAATGCATCCACAGGCGAGCTCACTCCGTCGGAAGCAACACCCGGTAAATATACAATTACCTATACGCTCACCGGTACGGGCGGTTGTAAGGATTTTACTACCACTGCTACTGTTGATGTAAGTGCAGCACCAACTGCAACTATAAACTATGATCCTGCTTGCGGTTCTGATGCTTCTGCGCAGGTTAAATTTAGCGGATCAACAGGGGGAGAGTACACCTCAACATCTGGCTTGACAATAGATAAAATTACTGGAGCCATAACACCTACATCAAGTACACCCGGTAATTATGAGGTGACGTATACTATCGCACCATCTTCACCTTGTCCGGGCTTTACTACCAAGGCAACGGTCGTTATAACAAAAGCTCCTGAAGCATCGATATCATACACTCCGGCTAATTTGTGTAATGTTAAAGACGACGCTTCCACACCTAATCCACCTATACCAGTTGTGAGAAAAGGTGATGCCGGAGGTACATATACGATATCTCCTAATACTGGTTTGCCAATCGATGCATCCACTGGAGAGCTCACTCCCTCGGAAGCAACACCGGGTAAATATACAATAACCTATACGCTCATCGGTACGGGTGGTTGTAAGGATTTTACTTCCACCGCTACTGTTGATGTAATTGCAGCACCAACTGCAACTATCGGTTATGACCCGATATGTGGGTCAGATGCTTCTGCACAGGTTAAGTTTAGCGGATCAATAGGAGGAGAGTATACCTCAACGACCGGCTTGACAATAGATAAAAATACAGGAGCCATAACGCCAACATCAAGTAAACCCGGTACTTATGAGGTGACATATACTATTGCACCATCTTTACCTTGTCCGGGCTTTATCACCAAGACAACGGTCGTTATAACAAAAGCGCCTGCTGCAACAATTGTTTACAATCCATCTATTGTTTGTAATGTTGATAATAGCAGTTTAACTCCGAATCCGGATATAGATGTAACATTAACAGGAGATAACGGTGGCGTATATTCGATAGTTCCCAATTCAGGGTTGCCGATAGATGCAACAACAGGGAAAATAATACCTTCTAATTCCACAGCAGGGGAGTATGAAATAACATATTCGATTACCGGAATCGGAGGTTGTGCAAATTTCTCTACAAGTACTAAAATTACAGTTAATGATGCTCCTAAAGCAACTATTAATTTTCCAGGTTCTCCTTTCTGTGGTGGTATTTCAACGCCTCAGTCTGTTAGCTTAACCGGTGTAACCACGGGTAGTTTTTCTTCCTCGGCTGATTTGTCAATCGATCTTGTCACAGGAGCAATCAATCCATCTTTGAGTAAGCCAGGTACCTACACAGTTACTTATACAATTTTGCCTTCACCTCCTTGTCCGGGTTTTATCACTTCAACAAGTGTAACTATAGATGAATCTCCTAAGCTTGAGTTTGATAAGATTTCGGCATCAATATGTTCGGGAGGAACATTAACCTATATACCTACGTCCACCGTAGCCAATACTGTTTATAATTGGACTGTTAAGGGAGGTGCACTGCCAAATAATATTAATGGGCCACTTTCAGGAACTGTAGCATCTCCGCAAAAAGATATCTCTATTTCGTATACCAATACAGGAACAGTTAGTGAAACATTAATTATTGAAGTAACACCTATTAATCCGACATCAAGTCCATGTAGCGGTCCGGTTTATTCTTTAACAGCAATTGTTAATCCGATACCACCGCCGCCAAAAGTTCAGGATACGCTAAGATTCTGTCAGGGTTCTGTAGCTCCTGAAATGACTGCTGAGTCTTTGCCGGGTAATACGCTTATATGGTATGATGAGAATCAAATTAAATTGATTTCAGCTCCAACGCCATCAACAAACAATCCGGATACAATTTATTATTTCGTTTCACAGACAGATCCGAATTGTGAAAGTCCAAAATCTAAAATAGTTGTTATCGTAAACCCTACTCCAAAAATCATTGCCAGTTCATTCAAAAATCCTACAAAGTGCGGACTTCCTTCAGGTTCTATTACCCTTACAATTGTTGATCTAAATAATAATCCAATTGTAAACACTCCTGTATTTGTTCAGTACGATAAATTTCAAACGATTTATAAAGTAAAAGACACTTCAGATGCTTCAGGTATAGTTAAAGTTGATTTAACTGCCGGCACATATTCTGATATTAGTGTCGAAGCATATGAATGTTCCTCAACTAAGATTCCTGATGTATTTATTTTAAGCGATCCAAATCCTCCGACAAAACCTATCGCAGGATACAATCCTCCTGTGTGCAGTGAAAATGAATTAAATCTTTCAGCTTCATCTGCTACAAGTAATTTAATCGATCCTGTTGATTACGTTTGGGTAGGACCTGCATTCGGCTCCACTCCCGATACAACAAGAAATACTGTTTACTCTTTTCCGTCTGCCAATACATCATATAATGGCACGTACATCGTTTATGCAATTCAAAATAACTGTATTTCACTTCCGGCAAATTTTTCAGTCAATATTTTGCAATCGCCTGTAAAACCAATTATAACAACAAGGGCTCCGCTTTGTATTGGCGATGCATTGAGTTTACAAGCTACAAGTTTTTTACCCGGACAGAATCCCAATCCTACATTAAATTATACCTGGACAGGACCGGGAAGGGGTTTTCCTGTTAACGCTCCCAATGCTCAAATAAACAGTGTAATTATTAAGGATGCCGGAGTGTATACGATTACTGTCTTTTCTCCTGCAACAGGTTGCAGCTCAAAAACAGACACCTTAATTGGAATTGGAGGATACCCGATAGTTGATTTAGGTCAATCTCCTTTAACATTACCTACAGGACAAATTCTTGATCTGAATCCTCAGATAGTAAATGCAGCTGAAGCCAATATATTGCCTATTAAAGTTTTTGAGTGGAATCCCAGTGCCAATATCAGCTGTGATGATGCAGTTTGTGGTGCTCCTAAATTAGCGGTCAAAAACAATGCATGTTATGCTGTAAAAGCCACTAACATCTATGGCTGTTCGGGTTCCGATACCATCTGCATCAAAGTATTCTGTGAAAACACACAAGTATTCATCCCGAATGCGTTTGTACCACAGGGAGGGCTAGCCGAAAATTCAATTTTTATGGTGAGAGGGTCAGGTATTGGATCAATTAAATCATTCAGGGTATTCAACAGATGGGGGCAGATTGTTTTTGAAAGAAGCAATTTTCCTCCCAACGCACCGGCCTATGGATGGAATGGAAAAGTTAATGGTGTGCTCGCTGAGCCGGGTGTATTTGTTTACACTGCAGAAGTCATTTGCGATAACGGTATCCCGTATTTTTATAAAGGAAACGTTACGCTAATCAGATAATTATGAAGTTGATTTTTAAAATATTTTTTCTTTCAGTTTCAATACTCCAATTTCATTGGGTAGGGGGGCAGGATATACATTTCTCTCAATTTTATGAACAGCCGATGCTCAGAAATCCTGCATTGGCGGGTATTTATTCAGGAGATATAAGAGTGATTTCATCTTACCGAAATCAATGGCAAAGTGTAACCACACCATACCGGACTTTTAGTCTGAGCTCAGAAGTCAAAATACCCTTGGATTTTATTTCTGAAGGTGATCATTTTTCAATTGGGTTACAACTGGCAAAAGATGTGGCTGGGACTTCCAATTTCAGTAAAACAATGTTCTTGCCGGTATTCAATTACCATAAATTACTGAATGAAGAAAATAATACTTATTTGTCAGGTGCAATAATGGGAGGATTTGTACAGCAGCAATTTGATCCAACCAAATTAATTTTAAATGACCAGTTTTCATTAAACGCCAATGGTACATTTAATATTCTGTCAACAAGCCAACAAACATTTGAAAGAACAAATGTTACTTATCCTGAACTGTCTGCCGGAGTATCTTTCAGCAGTCAGCTTGCATACGGAGCCGATTATTATATAGGGTTAGGTTTCTTTAATCTGACTAAGCCAAAACTTTTCTTTTCAGGGAATGAAATTCAGCTCAATCCGAAATTCGCACTGAATGCAGGATTGGCTATAGCCACAAGCGACATTAATGAATTAATTCTTTATGGAGATTATTTCAGACAGGGTGGACACAATTCATTTCAGGGTGGACTTTTATATGGTTGGGATTTCTTTACCCAGGCAGATATAAGAAACGGAATCAGGGCGGGTGCGTTTTACAGATGGAACGATGCATTTATACCTGTCATTCAACTTGAATTGAATAAAATCATCATTGGGGTGAGTTATGATGCCAATGTCAGCAAACTGGTTACGGCGTCTCAATACAGGGGAGGATTGGAGGTAACCTTGTCGTATAGGAACTTTTTGAATGTTAGAAACAAAGCTCTTATGGGCACCCGTTGCCCTAAATTCGGCTTCATGCCTACAGTTTACTGATGTAATTATTGCAAACTTTTTTATAGAATAACTCAATATGTATAATATTAATTCTTAAATTGTTTTTTATTTCAGCTCATTTTCCCCTCATTTTATTTCAATTTTCCAATATTCTTGAGTAATTTTGCATCCTGAATTTCCTTAGCCGGTTTGATGCAACCTGCCGGTAAAAATCACAAAGACTAACACTGATTTTTTAAATAATGGATAATAACCAAAAACTGACCGCCCAAGATTTACTCCACCAAACTGGTGGACTATCTGTTTCGGATACATTGGAGCATCTGGTGGGTGTGTTTGAAGGAGCATCTGCCTTCTCCACCAGTTTCAGTTACGAGGATCAGGCCATAACTCATCTCATCGCTTCACAACAACTCAACGTAAGTATTTTCACACTCGATACCGGCAGACTTTTTCCTGAAACCTACTCCGTATGGAGCAGTACATTGCAGCGCTACAACTTGCCCATCACTGCTTACTATCCAAATGAGCAGCTACTGCAGGACTGGGTGCTTGCCAATGGCCCTAATGCTTTTTACGAATCAACCGATTTGAGAAAAGGGTGCTGTAATATCCGTAAGGTGGAGCCATTGAAAAGAGCTTTACATGGCAAGAGACTTTGGATTACCGGACTGAGGGCAGAGCATTCTCCCAACAGAGAATCGCTCCCCATCATTGAATGGGATGAGGCCAATCAGCTGTTCAAATATCACCCTATACTACATTGGTCCACCGATGAAACCAAGGCCTTTATAGCCGAGCATAACATCCCATACAATCCGCTGCATGACAAAGGTTTCGTCAGTATTGGTTGCGCTCCCTGTACCCGCGCCATCAAACCAGGGGAAGATTTCAGAGCCGGAAGATGGTGGTGGGAAGATGCATCAAAGAAGGAATGCGGATTACATGAACATGCTGAAAATAAATAGGTTATAAGATATAATTAAATAAAAAATTTAGAATAAAAGCTCAATGAATAACACTTTAGAGAATACAAAAATCGACCGCAGCAAGTATAGTCTGGACTATCTCGATGCACTCGAGGCAGAGTCCATTCATATATTCCGCGAGGTGGCCGGTCAGTTCGAAAGACCTGCTTTATTGTTTTCCGGAGGAAAGGATTCTATCGTCCTCGTGCACCTGGCACTAAGGGCTTTCCGTCCGGGTAAATTTCCTTTCCCGCTGGTGCATATCGATACCGGACACAATTTCCCCGAAGCATTAACATTCAGAGACAACCTGGCGGCAAAGATTGATGAGAAACTGATTGTCAGAAAAGTAGAAGATACCATCCGCGAAAAAAGATTGACCGAGCAGCGCGGAAAATTTGCCAGCAGAAATGCTTTGCAGACATACACATTGCTGGATACCATCGAAGAGTTTAAGTTTGATGCCTGCATCGGCGGAGCCAGAAGAGATGAGGAAAAAGCCAGAGCCAAGGAAAGAGTATTCTCCGTAAGAGATGAATTCGGACAATGGGATCCTAAACTGCAAAGGCCTGAACTATGGAATACTTACAACGGACGCATTGCAAAAGGTGAAAACGTTCGCGTATTCCCAATAAGCAACTGGACAGAATTAGATGTATGGAATTATATCCGCAGACATAATATCGAATTGCCGGAAATTTATTTCGCTCACGACAGAGAAGTGCTGGAGTGGGAGGGACAACTGGTGGCAACATCCGAATTCATTCAGATAGATCCAACAGACAAAATCTCTGTCAAAAAAGTGAGATACCGCACTGTAGGTGACATGACCTGCACCGCAGCCGTGGAGTCTAAAGCTGCAACGCTTGACGACATCATCGCGGAAATCATCAAGACCAAAACAAGCGAACGCGGCGAAACCCGTATAGATGACAGAGTAAGTGAGGCAGCGATGGAGGATAGGAAGAAGACCGGTTACTTTTGATGTGCTGATGTGCCGATGTGCCAATTTGAAGATATGATGATGTGGAGATTTGGAAATTTGGAGATGTGGAAATTTGGAAATGTGAAGATGTGGAAATGTGAGAAAAACCCCAAACCCCAAACCCCAAACCACAAACCACAAACTTTGTTTTTTTGGGGGTTAGTTTAATTTAAAAATAAAATTTAGATAAAAAACAATACATGGACATACTACGATTCATAACTGCAGGAAGTGTTGATGACGGGAAGAGTACACTAATCGGGCGTTTGCTGTACGACAGCAAGTCAATTATGATTGATCAGCTGGAGGCGCTGGAAAAACAAAGTAAGAACAAAGAAGAAGGTGAAATTGACCTTGCTTTGCTGACGGACGGTCTGCGTTCTGAGCGCGAACAGGGTATCACCATAGATGTGGCATATAAATATTTCACCACACCCAAAAGAAAATTCATCATCGCCGATGCGCCCGGGCATATCCAATACACCCGCAACATGGTGACAGGTGCTTCAAACGCAAATCTTATAATTATTTTGGTTGATGCGCGCAATGGTGTGGTGGAGCAGACTAAACGCCATTCACTTATCGCTTCTTTGTTGCAAATCAAGCATGTTGTTGTTGCCATTAACAAAATGGATCTGGTAGATTATTCCAAAGAAGTGTATGATAAAATTGCCGCTGATTATGCAAATGTGGCCACTTCACTCGGACTGAATGAAGTGATGTATATTCCTATTTCTGCATTAAACGGAGATAATATCGTGGAACGCTCCGAAGTATTTCCATGGTATCAAGGACCGGCATTGCTGGATTTGCTTGAGACCATTGAGGTGAATGCAGATGTGAATTTGACCAATGCACGTTTCCCTGTACAATATGTGATTCGCCCGCAATCAGCCGAACTGCACGACTATCGTGGCTATGCAGGAAAAATCGTTAGTGGTATTTATAAGGTAGGAGATAAAATTAAAGTCTTACCCTCCGGTCTTGAATCGGAAATCACCGCCATAGAAGTGTCAGGTAAAAACGTTGAGGAAGCATTTGCTCCACAAGGTGCCATCATTCATCTAAAAGACGATATCGATATCAGTCGCGGAGATATTTTGGTGCAACAAAATGAAACTGTGAATTTATCCAATGAAATCACAGCGGATGTCTGCTGGATGGGACAACTTCCTCTGCAGACAGGCAGCAGATATATGTTGCAGCTTAACAGCAGATTGGTGAAGGCCGTGGTGAAAGAAGTGGAATATCGCCTGAATGTAAACACACTCGAACAGGAAGCAGCACCGGAAAAAATATTATTAAACGATGTAGTGAGATTGAAATTGAAAACGGCGTCTCCTTTACCTTATGATGCATACAATACATTGAAGGTAAACGGCGGCGCGATTTTAATAGACGAAACAAGTCACGTTACCGTTGGTGCGTGCATGTTGCAATAAACAGAACTTATTCATGCAGGATAAAGCATTCATACAACAATTACAAAGTCACTTCATTAAAGTGCAGGCAGACTTTCCAGAGAAAGGGAGAGCGCAGGCTTTTATTGATGACTTCTTTGAATTTTTGTTTGTGCCTGCAGAAAAAGAGAAAAGAGATGAAACATACCTGACCGGAATCATGAGCAGCTTTAACCATCAACTGCACGAACTGGTAAAAGGTGTTTCAGGCAGCGAAGTAAATGCTGAATTGATTACTCAAAACTTTTTTAAAGACCTTCCTCAATTGCATGCTGAATTGCTGAAGGATGCAGCGTCGGTAATGGAATTTGATCCTGCCGCCTACTCCCTGGAAGAAGTACTGGTAGCCTATCCCGGTTTTTACGCAACAGCGATTTATCGTTTGTCCAATCACTTATGGAAACAGGGCGTAAGAATTCTGCCCCGTATTTTTTCTGAGCATGCACACAGCAAGACGGGCATAGATATTCATCCCGGTGCTACCATCGGTCATTCTTTTTTTATTGATCACGGTACAGGCATTGTAATCGGCGAGACATCAATCATTGGCAACAATGTAAAAATATATCAGGGCGTTACACTAGGAGCATTGAGCGTGAGTAAAGACCAGGCGCAAACCAAGCGTCATCCTACCATTAAAGACAATGTAATCATCTATTCCGGCGCAACCATATTGGGTGGAGATACGGTAGTAGGCGAGCATAGTCTGATTGGAGGAAACGTATGGCTTACGCATTCTGTACTGCCCAATTCAATTGTTTACCATAAAAGCGAAGTCACCATCAGAGATAAAAATCCGCTGTCGGACGCTTTGAATTTTGTGATTTAATAATTTAGAAATAAGAAATATGAAATAAAGAATAAGAAATAAGAAATAAGAAATAAGAAATAAGAAATAAGAAACAAAAAACTATAAACCCCAAACCCCCAACCCCAAACCCCAAACAATAAACTTTAAACGCGCGTAAGCGCAACCACAAACCAAAAACGTTTTACACATGAAAGCAAATAACATCTTAGAAACAATCGGTAACACACCGCATGTAAAAATCAATCGACTTTTTGGCAACTCACACGAAGTGTGGATCAAACTGGAAAGAACCAATCCGGGAGCCAGTATCAAAGACCGTATTGCATTAGCAATGATTGAAGATGCTGAAAAATCCGGCAAACTGAAAAAAGACACTGTAATCATCGAGCCTACTTCCGGAAACACCGGTATCGGTCTGGCTTTGGTGGCAGCAGTTAAAGGATATAAACTAATTCTGGTAATGCCGGAAAGCATGAGTATTGAGCGTCGCAGACTAATGGCTTTATACGGAGCGGAATTTGTGCTTACTCCCCGTGAGAAAGGTATGAAAGGCGCTATTGAAAAAGCAACTGAACTGGTGTCTACTACGCCTAATGCGTGGATGCCTCAGCAGTTCGACAATCCCGCAAATACAGACATTCACCGTACTACATCTGCACAAGAGATTTTGAAAGACTTCCCTGATGGATTGGATTATCTGATTACAGGTGTGGGTACCGGCGGTCACATTACCGGTGTTGCTGAAGTGTTGAAACAACATTTCCCTAATCTGAAAGTATTTGCAGTAGAGCCTGAATTATCACCTGTTTTGAGTGGTGGTAGTCCAAGTCCGCACCCCATCCAAGGTATCGGAGCAGGATTTGTTCCGGGCATTTACAACAAAGAAGTAATTGACGGTGTCATACAGGTAAGTAAAGACGATGCTTTTGCAAAAGCGCAGGCACTGGCAAAAGAAGAAGGTATCCTTGCCGGTATTTCAACAGGGGCATCTTTGGCGGCAGTGGCTAAAAAACTGGCTGAAATTCCTGCTGGTTCTAAAGTGCTTACATACAACTACGATACAGGAGAAAGATATCTGTCTATCGAAGGATTGTTTTAAATTTTTAGATAGTTTGGTTAACGTAAATGTTTGATCAACTAATTTGTTGGCTGCCAGAGCCCCTTCTCCTTTGGAGAGGGGGTTGGGGGTGAGGTGAGAGACAGTATAATACAAGAGCTGAAATGTTATTTATATAAGTATCATGATTACTAATCAAAATGTCATACATACAGTCATCATTGCCGGAGCGGGCTGCGGAGATCCCGAGCTCATAACGGTAAAGGCTGTACGCTATTTACAAGAGGCCGAAGTGGTGTTGACAGACAGACTGGTAAGTCAGGATATTTTGGATAAATATATTAAGCCGGGTACAGAGATAGTATTTGTGGGAAAGCAATACCATAAAAAATCTTCTGTACCTCAGGCTTCTATCAATGAGCTGATTGTCAAATATGCTTTGGAAGGAAAGAAAGTGGTGAGACTGAAGGGTGGGGATGTGGCATTTTTTTCCAATGTACTGGATGAGATGCAATCCCTCAAAGCGAATAATATTCCATTTGAACTGGTGCCGGGAATAACAGCAGCGTCAGGAGCTTCGGCGTCTGCCTTTTTGCCACTAACAGCGCGCGGTCATGCTACAGCGGTTCGTTTTCTTACTGTATGCGAAACGGTAGATATACCCATTGATTACTGGAAGGAGTTGGCTCACACAGATGATACCCTGGTGTTTTATATGAGCGCCAGTTCTTTGTATGATGTAGCCATTTTATTGAAAGATAACGGTATAGATCAAACGAAATCTATTGCCGTTATTTCACAGGCCACTACGCCCTTTCAGGAGGTGAAAATTTTTGATTTCACATCATTGGATACAGAGGCCCTGAAAGAGCCGGTTGCGATGCCCGCCTTGCTGGTGATTGGAAAAACGGTGGCTTTGCACAGAGAGTATTCAACAAAACAACTGTCAAATACAAAAGCTGATTATTTTACTGTATTGGATTAAACTTAACATCAACATATGTTGCCTGAACAAAAACATAACGATTTTTTAAAACTGCTGAACAGCGCTACAAAAGAAGAGCTGATTTGGATGAATGGGTATCTCAATGCGCTTGTTGCCGGTTCACAGCCTGCAGCGGTTACTCCGGCATCTAACGGAACTGCAGTAGATAAAATCACCTTACTGTACGGTACTGAAACCGGTAATGCCAAAAAACTGGCATTGAGCTTTGCTGCCAAGGCCCGTGAAAATGGCATTACACCAAAAGTGGCCTCCATGGACCAGTATCGATTGAATGATTTGGGTAAAGAAAAGCATTTATTCGTTATTGTTAGTACTCATGGTGACGGGGAGCCGCCCGCTGCCGCAAAAAAATTCTACGATCATTTACACGCTACCGACGCAAAGCTCGAGGTACTCAACTACAGTGTTTTAGCTTTGGGAGATACCGCTTATCCGCTTTTCTGCAAAACAGGTGAAGAGGTAGATGAGCAGTTGAAATTAAGAGGAGCGAAACAACTATTGCCCATACAAAAATGTGATGTCGATTTTGAAGCAGATGCCAATACCTGGATAAGTCGTGCATTGGAAACATTGAAGTCTAATGGGCATGCTCAGTCGTCGACAGTTGTCGCAGCCCCTGCAGCAGCTCCTGCAAAAAAAACCGGTCGTCAGATTTATGAGGGAACCATTGTGGGTAAAGTCAATCTAAACGACCGCGGATCAAACAAAGAAACCTGGCACATCGAACTCGAAGCATCCGGTGTACAATACATTTGCGGTGATTCCGCCGGTATTGTGCCAAAAAATGCGGATGTTTTGGTCAATCAAATTATTGAACTGTCGGGTGCCGATGGCAACAAGACCGTTACTTATAAAAATGCTGAATACACGATCAGAGATTTGCTTACCAACAAAGTGAATCTCTTGTATCTCACAGAAAAACAAGTAGGAATATATGCCCAGGCAACCGGACATGACATTCCTAAAACACGCATGGATTTGTCGGAACTGCTCCGCATTTATCCTGTTAAGGATGCGTCTGTGTTTGAATCTATTTTGCCTAATCTGAATGCATTGGCACCGAGATTGTATACCATTGCTTCTTCTCCTGCAGCTCAGCCGGACGAAGTACATCTGACTGTTTTGAAAGATGAGTTCATTATAGACAATCAAGAGCGTTTTGGACTTTGCTCTTCGTATTTATCAGAATTCTCTGTAGGTCAGACCATACAGTTTTTCATACAACCCAACAGACGTTTCAGATTGCCGGATGAAAGTAAGCCGATGATCATGGTAGGTCCCGGTACCGGCATTGCTGCTTTCCGTTCATTTTTACACGAACGCTCCGCAACAGGAGCCTCAGGAAAAAACTGGCTGTTTTTTGGAGAACAACATTTTGTCACAGACTTTCTGTATCAAACTGAAATTCAGGAATGGCTTTCTACGGGATTGCTAACAAAATTGTCAGTAGCATTCTCCAGAGACCAAGAACAAAAAGTATATGTACAACATCGCATGCTGGAATATTCCGCTGAATTGTATCAGTGGTTGCAGGATGGCGCCTACTTCTTTGTCTGCGGCAGCAAAGACCCGATGAGCGTTCAGGTAGAGCAAACGCTTTTGGAAATTATTGCAAAAGAAGGCAAACTCGATGAAGCAGGAGCGAAAGCATATCTGCATCAACTGGAAGAGGCGGGAAGGTATGAGAAGGATGTGTATTGACGCTGCGCGTCGTTTGGGGTTTGTAGTTTTTGGTTTGTGGTTAGGATTACGCTTCAAATGAATCCTAAACATTTATTATCAAAAATCTTTAAGAGAAATGATGATAACCGAAGCCACCAACAACAAACCACAAACAATAAACCACAGACAAACAACAAACAATAAACCACAAACCACAAACCACAAACAAAAAATGTCTACAGATAAATCAAAACTCTCCGCCGTTGAGCACATCAAAGTAAAAAGTGATGGCCTTAGAGGGACCATAAAGGAAAGTCTGCGTGATGAAGAAACCGGTGCTATCCGTGAGGATGATCAGGCGGTGATAAAATTTCATGGCATGTATCAGCAGGACGACAGAGACAGAAGGGAGGAGCGCGCTGAAAAGAAACTGGAGCGTCTGTATTCCTATATGATTCGGTTGAGATTGCCGGGAGGATTTTTACCTGCGGATAAATGGGTGAAGATGAATGAAATCGCCGACAGATACAGTACGGGAGTAATTAAAATCACTACGCGTCAGACAATACAACTGCACGGTATTCTTAAATCATCTATCAAGCCGGTGATCAGCGATTTTAATGCGGCTGAATTGGATTCAATTGCTACTTGTGGTGATATCAACAGAAACGTAACATCCAGTGCTTATATTCAGGATACTTCTATACACGAAGCGGTGGATGTATATGCCGATAAAATCAGTCGCCTGCTGATGCCTAAGACAAAAGCATACTATGAAATATGGCTTGATGGCGAAAAGCTGACTGATAAAGAGGCAGAGGTTGATCCATTGTATCAGGATAGATACCTTCCTCGTAAATTCAAAATAGGTATCGCTATACCACCCAATAACGATACGGATGTTTTTACCAATGACATCGGACTGATTGCCATCGTTGAAAATGGAAAACTCGCCGGTTTTAATATCGCTATTGGCGGAGGTTTGTCAACTACTCACGGTAACGCAGAGACGTACGCTCGTTTGGGTACAGTCATCGGGTTCGCCGACACAGAAGAAAAGCTATTAAAAGCAGTCTATGAAATTGTAACGGTACAACGTGATTTTGGAAATCGTACCGACAGAAAACTTGCCAGATTAAAATATACCGTTGACCGCATGGGCGCAGATGCCTACAGAGAAGAGGTGGAAAAGCGCGCCGGATTCAAACTGGAGGCGCCAAGACCATTTACATTCACTGAAAGAAGAGATGTATATGGATGGGAAAAAGATGATAAAGGAAACTGGCATTATACTGTTTTCATTGAAAATGGTCGTGTTACAGATGAAAATGGAGTCAATCTCAAAACCGGTTTGCTTAAAGTAGCTGAGACCGGAAAAGTGCTGTTCAGGTTTACTGCCAATCAGCATCTGATACTGGGAGACGTAAAGGAAAAAGATAAAAAAATCGTTCAGAAAATTCTGGATGAACATAACATAGACGCGCACACGAAAAATGCCGGTGCGGTCAGAAAAAATTCTCTGGCATGTGTGGCCCTGCCTACTTGTCCGCTCGCTTTGGCCGAAGCGCAGCGCTATCTGCCTACTTTAATCAGTCTAACGGAGCCCGTTCTGGCTAAACACGGACTGGAAAATGAAGGGATCGTCTTGCGTATGACCGGTTGTCCCAATGGATGCGCCAGACCTTATGCAGCTGAAATTGCATTGATAGGAACCGGACCGGGTTTGTATAACCTGCATATTGGTGGAGATAGAATAGGACAGAGATTAAATACTAAATACAAAGAAAATTTGAACGAAGAAAATATACTGAAGGAACTGGATAGCTTATTCGGCACTTACGTTAAA
Organism: Chitinophagaceae bacterium; assembly: GCA_947458275.1. Classification (GTDB taxonomy): domain Bacteria; phylum Bacteroidota; class Bacteroidia; order Chitinophagales; family Chitinophagaceae; genus Ferruginibacter. Next base: position 82,087 of record CANGYR010000009.1, on the reverse strand, counting down.
AAGCGTAAATCCGGCGAGACATTCGGAGATTTTACCAACAGAGAAATTCTGGGTAACCTAAATTAATCATAGTTGCATCCATTCAATTATCATACTGTCATTCAGCAAAAACTAGAAGCGCTCAAGCTTTCAGGAGGGTATCGTCAGTTTCTGGAGACGGAAAGACTGGCGGAAACATACCCCTCCTTTTTATATAGAAATGAAAAAGGAGTGCTTTCTGCTGCGGTGAACTGGTGCAGTAATGATTACCTGAGTATGGGGCTGCATCCGGAAGTGATTGAGGCACAATGTAGCGTGACGGCAGATTCCGGAGTGGGGAGTGGAGGCACAAGAAATATTTCCGGCACTACCATTCACCATGTTGAGCTGGAAAAAACACTGGCTGCTTTGCATCAAAAAGAAGCGGCGTTGTTATTCAACGGGGCCTATCTTGCCAATGTAACTGTTTTGTCTACGCTGGGGAAAATTTTCCCGGAGCTGGTTTTCTTTTCTGATGAAGAAAATCATGCTTCCATCATTGAAGGCATACGAGGATCGGGAGGTAAAAAGGAAATTTTCAATCACAACGATTTGTCTCATTTAGAGGAATTGCTTTCTTCTTACAATTCATCTGTTCCGAAAATAATTGTTTTCGAGTCTGTTTACTCCATCAGTGGTGATGTGGCACCTGTAGCAGAAATAATTGCCCTCGCTAAAAGATTCAATGCGCTCACTTATATAGACGAGGTTCATGCTGTGGGAATGTATGGCCAGGGCGGAGCAGGAATAGCCTCGGCTGCAGGAGTACAGAATAAAATTGATATCATCAACGGCACGCTGGCTAAAGGTTTTGGTGTGATGGGAGGATATATTGCCGCAGATGCGTTGATGACAGATGCGATCAGGAGTTTTGGCTCCGGATTTATTTTCACTACTTCTTTAGCGCCTGGCATTTGTGCGGCTGCACAAAAAAGTATTGAACTGCTAAGGAATGCTGATGAATTGAGAGATATATTCTCTGATACGGTGATTGATATTCGCAGGGCGCTTGAACACAGAGGAATTCCATTTCATAAGAATCAATCGCATATTACCCGTGTACTCATCGGAGATGAGAATGTATGTAAATCCGTAGCCAAAGATTTATTGGAATCGTATGGTATTTATATTCAGCCGGTATTTTATCCAACTGTACCTAAGGGTATGGCTTCATTGCGCATAACCGCTGGCACTAGATATACAAAAGAACATATTCAGGAATTGGCAAAAGCTTTGGAGGTTGTTATGGGTAAATATGAATTAATGATTAGGAGATGTGAAGATGTGGAAAATTTGGAGATGTGAAAATTTGAAGATTTGGAGATGTGGAAATTTGGAGATGTGGATTTGTGCCGATTAAATAGCGAATAAACTTCCCTCCTTCGGAGGGGTTGGGGGAGGTAGCAAATTTGAAAAATGGAATAAAAATAAATTTGAACAAAACATTTAAAATATCATGCAGAGGTTCCTGGCTATCAATGGCACAGGCCAATCTCTTTATAGAGAAGGCGAGGGCTGTTGATCCATCATTGCAGTTTGAAATTGTGGTGCGCGAGTCTGCAGGAGATAAAAATCTGTCTACGCCTTTGCATCTGTTGGAAGGGAAGGATTTTTTCACCAAAGCCATTCAGGAAGCACTGCATGAAGGTATTGCCGACTTTGCAGTTCATTCAATGAAGGATGTGGGTAGTCCGGATTTTTTTGCCAATAGTTTGTATGGTGTCATTGACAGAGATGATTGCAGGGATGTCGCTTTGTTTAATGCTGATGTAATGGATAAGATTGCTAACGGAGAAATCATTCGTATGGGTACATCTTCTCCGCGTCGTGCTGTGATGGCGATGGAGTTTTTGCAAAAAGCTTTGCCAATAGTTGCGGGTAATTCTGCCAAAGTGGAAGCGGTTTCTATTAGAGGAAATGTGGAACGCAGATTGCAACAACTAAGCGGAGGTGATTTTGATGGAGTGGTATTGGCTGTTGCGGGCTTAAACAGATTATTGAAACATCCCGAAGCAAAAGATGAATTAACTCGATTGCTTTCTGATAAAAAGAAAATGATCTTGCCGCTGATTGAGTGTACACCTGCAACGGGCCAGGGCGCTATTGTTGCGGAGACAGTTGCATCCAACAAAGATGCAGTAGCGCTGCTAAAGCAACTCACAGATGAAAAGATTACACTAGATATAGCCACCGAAAGAAAATATGCTGTACATCACGGTTATGGTTGTTCGCAGGCTTTCGGTGCGGTAAAAATCAATCTGGCGGATAGCGTTGGATTTACTTATTTATCCGGACAGCAGTCAGACGGCACAGCATTTTCTGAATGGCATGCCGATTTCTCAGCCATCAATGAAGACTGGAATATTTTTTCCACCACCGATTACATGAAGGATTTTTTCGGGTATAGTTATGTTGACAATCCTGTTGAAATTAAAGAAGATGTTGTTTTTGTGGCTTCGCATAAAATATTGCAGGTATCCGGAGTGTCGGAATTACTTAAAAACAAACGCGTTTGGGCTGCAGGAACAAAAACCTGGTATGCCTTGTCAAAAGCAGGCTGTTGGGTAGAGGGATGTGCAGATGGCCTTGGCTTAAATAATCTCACGTCAACCTTGAATTCTCCACTAATATCTACAAAATCTTCCTCAGTACATATACTAACTAATTCCCATTCAGCGTTAAACTGGCAGAAAGAGGGGTATCTTGCATCCGGATTGTATGAATTACATCCTCAGCTTCCTGAAGCGGCTCTTGCCGAATTGGCTGTTGCGGATGCGGTATTCTGGACAAGTTATCAGCAATTTTTGCATTATGGTCGTTTGGCAAAAACAAACGCTCATCATATTTGTTTACCGGGTAAAACAGCCCGGCTGTTGAGGGAGGCAGGTATTTTACCTATAGTGATTCCTGCGATTAAAGTATTCAATGCATGGAGAGCAAAAAGTATTCTATAAATCAGCGCCGCTTGCGCATGTCTGCTGCCGTTCGGGAACTCGCGGCAGGATTCACCTTGCATGAACGACAGTTTATTCAACCGTTGTTTATTGGACAGGGTGCTACAGAAGCAACGCCTATAGATAGTCTGAACGAATCTTTTACTGACACAGAAACTTCCATCATCACACGAATAGAAGCCGATATGGCTTCAGGGATTAATAAATTTCTTCTTTTTCCTGTTTTAAAATTCAAACAAAAAGTCCCTAATGACTTTGAGTTCATCTGCAAAGTAGTCAGAGCCATTAAGAAAAGATTTGCCGACAGTGCATGGATTGCTGCAGATTTATGTCTTTGTGCTTACACTACACACGGCCATTGTGGAATATTGAATGCAGAAGAAACGGAAGTGTTGAATGATCCTTCCGTGACAACACTGGCCAAATATGCTACGGCACTTGCCCAGGCAGGCGTAGATTGTGTGGCACCTAGTGATATGATGGACGGGAGGGTGGCGGCCATTCGCCAGGCATTGAATAATTCCGGACATGATAAAGTAGTCATCATGAGTTATTCGGCTAAATTCAGTTCGCAATTTTACGGACCATTTCGAGATGCATGCAGCTCATCTCCTTCAAATACACCTCATCTTAAAAACAGAAAGACTTATCAGGCATCTCCATTCAATCCCAACGATGTTATCAAAAGTACTTACAGAGATATCAATGAAGGCGCGGATATTGTAATGGTAAAACCGGCGGTCACTTATATGGATATCATCAGTCGTTTGCATCAGGATGGACTGGATGTTCCTTTGGCTGCGTATCATGTAAGCGGAGAGTACCAGAGCATTGAATTGCTTGCACAGAATAATCTTATAGAAAGGGCACAGGCCCACACCGAAGTATGGGCTTCATTGAAAAGGGCAGGGGCAGATATTATCATTTCTTATGCGGCCAGACATGCCAGAGAGTGGATTAGCAAAATTGAATATTAATGAGATTTTTTTTTCTTATACTACTGATAGCTTTTCCTTTATTTTTATTTTCTCAAAGAAAAGTAGATCGATTCAACCTTCTTTGGGCGAATTATCAAAATATATTGCGTTTGAATAACCGTTGGGAGGTCCTTTCAGATGCTCAGTTTAGGTCAAAAGAAATTACCCGATCCTGGTTTTTATTTGCACTTAGATCCGGGTTGTCGTATAAGTTGAATGATAAATACAAGATTGCAGCTGGATTCTGTTGGTTTGGAGTACCTGTTAACAATAGCACTCAATTTACTCTAAGAAACGAATGGAGGCCATGGCAGGATATTACCAGAATGGGAAAATTTAATCGTACTGATTTTATACAAAGACTAAGGCTTGAGGAGCGTTTTCTTCCAATGCGGTCTGCTGACAACGGCACTGTACATGATCTTACTCTCAGATTGCGATATAAAATAGATTTCGAAAAATTTATTAACCATAGTCGTTGGATGGTAAGAGTCGGAGATGAATTAATGGTAAATCCGGAATATATTGGGAATAACCAGTTTTTTGATCAGAACAGATTATATGCAGCGATGGGATATAAATTTAATAAGCAATTTCAGTGTAATCTGATGTATATTAAAATATATCAATGGAGAAATGCAGCTGAGACATTAGAAGATCAGAATGTTTTCAGGGTAAATTTTATTCATCAGTTAAGTTTATTGAAATTATGATGCAAGACACTAACAGATTGTTTCCGGTTTTTTTAAAATTGGAAAAACTTTCTCTGCTAATTGTTGGTGGAGGTTATGTGGGTATGGAAAAACTGAGTGCAGTATTGAAAAATGCTCCCGATACTAACATTCGTATAGTCGCCACAGTTATCAGTGATGAAATTAAAGATTTGGTAAAAGAATATCCCTCAGTAACACTCATTGAAAAGCCATTTGAATCTGATGATATAGATGGAGCAGATGTGGTGATAGCGGCAGTAAATGATATAGCGGTCAGCTCCTCCGTGGTGAAAGCGGCTAATGAAAAAAAAGTATTGGTTAATGCAGCCGATAAGCCCGATCTATGCGATTTTTATCTGGGCTCGGTCGTTCAGAAAGGGAATCTAAAAGTGGCCATTTCTACCAACGGTAAATCACCTACAGTGGCTAAAAGGCTGAAAGAGGTATTAAACGATTGTCTACCCGATGAACTGGATGAATTACTACAAAATATGCAAATCATAAGAAATTCCCTAAAAGGCGACTTCCAGGATAAAGTAAATCAGCTGAATGACCTTACTAAATCATTGGTGGAAAAAAAATAAAAAATATTAGTCCACTAATTTGGTGGAATAAAAAAGCTTCCTTTATTTTGCATCATGTTTGAAAAATCTGAACAGTCAACTGTAGAGGAAATCATCGAGACAAATGAGACCGAATCATCCGAAGAGGTGGTATCTTCCGGCAGAAAGAAGGTAGTGAACAAGTACACCGTTACGTTAGTTGCTATCATCACTGTTTTGTTTTTATTATATCTTTTGCTGCCCGCTGAACAACTCCAACGGATCAGTGCTTTGATCAGCAAGGACAATTATCTTTTCTACTGGATGCTCTTGGTTGGTTTTTTGGCGGAGATTGTTGCTGGATCCATGGGCATGGGGTACGGTGTTATTTGCACAACCATTTTATTGATATTGAATATTCCTCCTGCTGTTATCAGCGCCAGTATTCATTCAGCTGAGTCTTTTACCAGTGCAGCCGGAACCATCAGTCACTGGCAATTGGGTAATGTAAACAAAAAATTGGTCAAGGTATTGGCCATACCTGCTATTATCGGAGCTATCATTGGTGCAATTGCCCTTTCTTTACTGAGTGAAGGTGAGAAATATGCAAAAATGACCAAGCCTTTCCTCGCAGCATATACTATGTATCTGGGCTATACCATTTTAAGAAATGCTTTTGTAAAGAAAGATGTATTTGCCACAAAAAAGAAAGTTAATATAACAACGCTCGGATTGTTTGGCGGATTTATTGATTCTTTCGGAGGGGGAGGTTGGGGACCTTTAGTTACCGGTACATTTATCAAAAACGGAAGAACACCCAGATATGTGGTAGGCAGTTCAACAATGGCTAAGTTCATTCTTACTGTTGCAAGCGCCATTACATTCATCTTCACCATCGGCATACATCACTGGAATATAGTAGCAGGACTCTTGATTGGTGGTATCATCACGGCTCCTTTTTCTGCTATGTTGACAGCAAAACTGCCCAGAGAAAAAATGTTCGTTACAGTGGGTATTGTTGTTATCGTCTGTAGTTGTATTACGCTGTACAGATTTTTCTTCTTATAAAAATTCACACTTTTTTTTACATTATTAGTCTACTAAAAAGATAGAAAATAAAACTTGATGCTATATGTTCGTATGGATTATTAGTCTACCAAAATGGTATAATATTAGAGGCTCTTCTGCAATAAGTCGGAATAAGCGACTTAATGTCGATTTACTCATGCTTTATGTTACATCGAGATTCTGTTGAAACAAATCATAAATCAACATCAATTATTCACCATAAAAAACAATCAACCATTATTAAATCAATTAAAATGAAACAAACGTTACTGTTATTTTTGTCAGCCCTTTTATTTCAGGCTACAAATGCCCAGGAAGTTCTGAAGGGCGTTATTCGCGACGGAAGAGGGCTTCCGATTGAAGGAGCTACAGTTAAAATCAAGAATACTTCTTTTATAACTCTGGCAAATGCCAAAGGAGAATTTACTTTAAAAACTTCCATGACTTTTCCTTTTACATTGGAAATTACATCAACCGGTTTTTCTTCTGCAGAAGTTCAAGTTAAAGAATTGAAAGATCCCATACTGAATATTGTACTTTTGGAAAATGGTCAGCTGAATGAATTGGTGATTACATCCAGAAGAAGACTGGAGACTGCACAGGATGTACCCATCCCCATTTCTGTAATTGGCGGTAAAAAAGTAGATGAGGCAGGAGCTTTCAACGTAAACCGTTTGAAAGAGCTGGTTCCTTCTGTACAGTTATACGCATCCAATCCAAGAAATACTACTTTGAACATCCGCGGACAGGGATCAACCTTCGGACTGACCAATGATGGTATAGATCCGGGTGTTGGTTTTTATGTGGATGGTGTGTATTATGCTCGTCCTGCCGCTACCGCACTGGATTTTGTTGATGTGGAACAGATTGAGGTGCTTCGTGGACCTCAGGGTACTTTGTTTGGTAAAAACACTACCGCAGGTGCTTTTAACATCACTACCAGAGCTCCTAAATTTTCTCCCGGGGCTACATTTGAACTCAGTTATGGAAACTTCGGTTTTCTTCAGGCCAAGACATCTGTTACAGGAGCATTAGGTAAAAAATTAGCTGCAAGGGTTTCTTTCTCCGGAACACAACGCAATGGTTTGTTAACCAACGTTGCCACCAACCAGCCGGTAAATGACTTAAACAATATCGGTGCACGTGTACAGTTGTTATACAAAGCCAGTGAAAAAACTAAAATCACTTTAATAGGAGACATTACCGATCAAAAGCCTAACGGTTACGCACAGGTTTTTGCAGGGGCTGTTAAAACACTTCGCCCGGGTTACAGACAATTTGATTCTATCATCAAAGATCTTAATTATCAATTACCCAGCAGAAATCCATTTGACAGATTGATTGATCACAACACTACTTGGAAATCCGGTAACCAGCTTGGAGGTGTTTCCGTCAACCTGGATTCTAAAATAGGTAATGGCACATTAACATCTACTTCTGCATGGCGTTACTGGCTCTGGGATCCTTCCAATGACCGCGACTTTACGGGATTGCCTGTACTCACAAAATCTCAGGCTACTTCCAAGCACGAACAATGGACACAGGAAATTCGCTATGCGGGTAATTTCTCATCCCGCTTGAGCGGTGTGATTGGAGCATTCTTTATCAGCCAGGATTTGAATACCGATCCGTTTCATATCGAAGAGTCCGGTTCTGCACAATCACGTTTTTCCCGTAACTCCAACAGCGCATCAGGTAAGGCACTTTGGGAAACACCCGGTTTGTTTGAGGGTTATGGTATCAAAACAAATTCCCGTTTACAGTCAACAGGAGCCGCCGTATTCGGACAGGTGGACTGGGCTGTTACGGATAAACTCCATGTACTTCCCGGTATTCGCTACAACTATGATAAGAAGAAAGTTAACTTCAACAGACAAACTTATGGTGGTTTGAATACCGATGGATTGCCCAACCAAAGGCAACTAGACAGTATAAAAAGACTTGTTTACTCCAATCAGGCATTTTCCAACGAAGTGGAGGAAAGCAATTTCTCCGGTCAGTTAACAGTATCATACAAACCGGCAAAAAACATCAACACATTCGCAACTTACTCTGTGAGCTATAAGCCGGTAGGAGTTAATTTGGGCGGATTGCCAACAGACAAAGGACGTGTGATGACAGAACTGGGAGCCATCAAACCGGAATTTGTAAGTCACTATGAATTAGGTGCCAAAACAAATCCTACCAAAAACTCAACGCTGAATGTGGTCATACACAATACTGACATCAAAGATTACCAGACTCAGGTACAATCACCTGAATTAGGTGCAGGAAGAGGCTATCTTGCCAATGCGGAGAAAGTAAGAGTGTGGGGTGTGGAATTGGATGGTAATATTCAACTCAACAAAAACTTTTCTATCTATGCCAACCTGGCCTACACAGATGGTAAGTACATTAAATTCACCAATGCTCCTTTGCCGTTGGAAGAAACAGGAAAAACTGTTCCTGCTCCAACGCCCACCAATCCAAACGCGACAACAGCCATCAACTACAAGGATATTTCCGGCAGCGTTCTCCCCGGAATTTCCAAATGGATTATTTCTTTCGGTGGTGAAGCAACTACCAACAATAACTTAAGTTTATTTGGACAAGAAGGGGAGTATTTTATAGCAACCGATCTTTACTATCGTTCCGGTTTCTCTTCCAGTCCTTCACCTTCTCAATTCCTGAACATTGATGCATATTATCTGGTAAACGGAAGATTGGGTTTCCGCAGTAAAAATGGCTTTTCCGTTTTTGCATGGGGAAGAAACCTGCTTAACAGAAATTATTTCGAGCAGTTGCTACCAGCAGCGGGTAACGCCGGTCATTTTGCAGGAGTATTGGGAGATCCCTCTACTTATGGGATAACCCTGCGTTACAAATTGTAATTTTAATTATTGATAGTTCCCATAAAAGATTTCACTGAATATGATTTCTTTTATGGGGACTATCTTATAAAATCAAATCAATTCTGCAAGTTTATTTGTAGTTTGAAAAAAAAAGTATGAATAAGATATTGCTCACATTGATTTGCTGTTTTTTATTGTCTATTAATTCATTTGGGCAGACAAAACAAACGACTGATATTAATAGATTATGGTTTGGTTTTTTTAATCAAACGAGATTTTCTGATAAATGGGGGATATGGGCTGATGCACATCTGCGAACAGAAAAAAAATTTGTAGAGGAATTTTCACAGGCATTCATAAGGGTAGGAGTGACGAGGTATTTCGGAGATCACACCAAACTTACAGCCGGTTATGCATTTCTGAATGAATTTCCAGCTGAAAATCATCCTACATTTTCACGTTATGAACACCGTCCATGGCAACAAATACAATGGCATACCAATTATGGAAAGAAAAAAATGATGCAATGGATTCGAACTGAGCAAAGATTCAAAAGGAAAATATTAGCTGACTCATCTGATTTTGCTCCGGGATATAATTTCAATCATCGTATCCGTTATAACATCTATTATGATGTGCCGTTTAAAAAAGAAGGGGTTGTGCCGAAATCTTTTTCATGGGTATTCAACAATGAAATTCACATTAACCTGGGTAAAGAAATCGTCAATAATTATTTCGATCAGAATCGATTTTTCACCGGCATAAAATATCAGATCAATAAACACGACAATATTCAGCTTGGCTATATGAATTTATTCCAGCAATTACCCGCAGGAAATAAATATCGAGATTTTCATGTGATACGTTTGTTTTATTTCCAGAATTTGGATTTGAGAAAGAAGAAATAGGGAATTGAGTAGATGTGCCGATGTGCCAATGTGAAGATTTGGAGATGTGAAGATGTGAAAATGTGAAGATGTGAAGATGTGAAAATGTGAAGATGTGGCAATAATTTGACATCTTGAACCTCTTAAACCTTTTAAACCTCTTTAACCTCTTCAACCATGTTCAACAAAAACACCAACAGCTGGATAGAATCACATTGTGTTCCTACGGAACACCTTTCATTCTTTTATTCTGAGGTTATAGACATTTTGTTCCTACGGAACAAACATAATAAATACACTAAATTAATAACTAAAGTATCATTCCATGGGAACGACATGTTTCTAACAAAAGAGAGTAACTAAAGTCTCGTTCTGTAGGAACGAAATATCTCTAACAAAGAAAACAAAACGAATAACTCGTTCAATAGGAACGATATGTTTCTAACAAAAGCAGATACCAGCTGACTCGTTCTGTAGGAACGATATGTTTCTATCAAAAGAGAGTAACTAAAGTCTCGTTCCATAGGAGCGAAATGTTTCTATCAAAAGAGAGTAACTAATGTCTCGTTCAATAGGAACGATATATCTCTAACAAAAACAAACCGAATAACTCGTTCTGTAGGAACGAAATGTTTCTAACAAAAACAGACATTAGCTGACTCGTTCCGTAGGAACGATATGTCTGTAAAAAGATATCAACCAAAACCTCGTTCCGTAGGAACGATATGTATCTATATGACAAACAAACCCTCATTCAAAGAAGCACTACGCTTCTGGATAAAACTCGGATTCATAAGCTTTGGCGGTCCTGCCGGACAGATTGCCATCATGCACGAATACCTCGTTGAGAAAAAGAAATGGATCAGTGACAGTAAATTTCTGCATGCGCTCAATTATTGTATGGTTTTACCCGGTCCTGAAGCACAACAACTCGCTACTTATATAGGATGGATGCTTCATGGCACCCGCGGAGGACTTGCAGCGGGAATACTGTTTGTATTGCCTTCTATGTTCATTTTACTCGGGTTAAGTATTTTATATGTTTCTTTTGGCAACATCCCCTGGATATATGCATTGTTCAACGGATTAAAACCTGCTGTGATTGCAATAGTTATACTGGCACTTATTAAAATTGCAAAAAAGTCTTTGTTGAGTCTCTTTCATTATTTTATTGCCTTGGCAGCATTCGTCTGCATATTCTTTTTCAACATTCCTTTCCCGTTGATTATTGTAGGAGCTGTATTGCTGGCTGCATTGAGCAGAAAATTTTTACCCTCTGTTTTTTCTTCAACGAATAAATCGGGTAGTAAAAAGGAAATAGATGAAAGTGAATTTTATATCAATAAAAATACCATTGCAGAAAACGTCGGATTCAATCCCTTGCGATTCTGGAGGCAAATATTCACGGCAATCATACTATGGACAATACCTCTTATCGCTTTTTATTATTTCACATCCGACTTTGAATTCTGGAAAAGTTTATCTGTATTCTTCACTAAGGCAGCCATGGTCACCTTTGGAGGAGCCTATGCCGTATTGCCTTATGTGGCGCAGGTAAGTGTGGAGAAATTCAATTGGCTTAGCAATCTTCAAATGATAGACGGACTGGCATTGGGTGAAACAACACCCGGCCCGTTGATTATCATTCTGGTATTTGTCGGTTTTATGGCAGGATACAATCATTTTGGAAGTTCTCTTGCAATGGGAACCTTGGGCTTGTTAACTACCACTTTCTATACTTTTCTTCCCTGTTTCCTATTCATTTTTGCAGGGGCACCCATCATTGAGCGGACGCAAGAAAATAAAAAAATAAAAGAAATTTTATCTATCGTAACTGCTGCGGTGGTAGGTGTTGTACTTAATTTGACCATTTATCTGGGCAAAGCAGTCATTTTCCCAAAAGAGCTTTCACTGGCCGCTCTTGATTACATAACACTCGGCTGGGCGGTTGTTTCTTTCATTGCCCTGTACCGGTTCAAAATTGGTATGATACTGTGGATAGCCATCAGTGCAATTTTTGGACTTGCTCAGTATCTGATTAATCAATCTTGGTAAAACGAGTTTCAAAGAAATTTTTATTGACTCACTTTATTTTCAAATCATGTCATTAAGAAAAAATTATCTAACCGAAGACTGGACTGTAGTAGTGTTAGGACTCTTATCCATTGGAATCATTTTGTTTTTTTACAACATTCCTGCACCTGTTTACAACTGGGGCAGTTCAATTGAGTTCTTCAAATCAATTCTGGCTCCAAAAAATATTCAACATTTACTGTTGCAGTTTATGTATGTTTTTCTTATTAGTATTCTGGGGTTTTTATTTACCGGCAAATCAATTAAGTACTTAATTTTTGGTTTTCCGGTTTTATATGCACTGACAATATTTGCCACAGTTCTGGCAGGAAGTGCGGAACTGCGTTCATTGAATCTGGAATCAGTGATTATCAGTCTTTCAATCGGTTTAATTATAAGCAATATTTTCAAAGTACCTGAATGGCTAAAAGCTGTTTTATCTACAGAACTGTATGTAAAAATTGGTTTGATATTGTTAGGTACCGGTGTGATTTTTGGAGATATACTCAAAGCCGGAACCCTCGGTTTGATTCAGGCACTGATTGTAGTGGTGTCTGTATGGTATTTTGCCTACTGGATCAGCAGCAAGCTTAACATCGATAAGGAATTGAAAATGATGCTGGCCAGTGCAGTATCTATTTGCGGCGTTTCTGCTGCTATCGCCACTTCCGGAGCCATCAAAGGCGATTCGAAAAAATTATCTTACATTATTTCACTTGTTTTAATTACCGCCATACCCATGATGATTGGCATGCCATATATCGCAAAATATATTGGCTTGACTCAGGCTCAAACGGGAGCATGGTTGGGCGGTACTATAGATACTACAGGGGCTGTAGTGGCATCGGGCACATTGGTAGGAGAGGAAGCATTGAAGATCAGTACCATCGTGAAGTTCTCGCAAAATGTATTGTTGGGCATTGCGGCATTTGTGATATCTATATACTGGTCATATACCAAAAAACAGGAAGATGTGAATGAAGTGCAACTCAAACCTTCGCTTTCCATTATTTGGGAGCGCTTTCCAAAATTTGTTCTTGGATTTATTGCTGTCTCATTACTCTTTTCATTTGTAATCAATCCTCAGGTTATTGGAGAATTCAAAGGAACGTTTAAAAACCTGCAAACATTGTGGTTTACGCTGGCATTTACCAGTATTGGTTTGGAGACAAAACTGAGTGATTTGTTTCATGCAGGAAATAAAAAACCATTGTATGCCTTCCTAATTGCACAGCTGTTCAATGTATTGATCACACTGGCGGTGGCATATATTTTATTTTGATGGTGAGTATGTTGCTGTTGGTGATAACACCAACAGCGGCGGATGACCTCACCCCCGGCCCCTCTCCAAAGGAGAGGGGAGAAACTTCAGCCCCTCCTTTGGAGGGGTTGGGGAGGTCAGAAATAACGCCAACAGCAGCTAAACAATGTTCAACCACCTTCAACAATCACCGAACTCTAATTACATTATTTTTAAATATCTATAGAATCATCAATTTTTACATAAAATAAGTCTATTTGTTTGGTGGACTAAATAAAAATTCTTTACTTTGCACCTGTTATTATTAAATTACTTCATTTAAAAAATATCAATATGGCAACATTACGTTTAGGAGATACGGCTCCCGATTTTACAGCAGAAACCACACTAGGCACCATCAATTTTCATGAGTGGATCGGAGATTCATGGGCTATACTTTTTTCCCATCCCGCAGATTATACTCCGGTATGCACTACCGAATTGGGTGCGGCTTCTAAACTGAAACCTGAGTTTGAAAAAAGAAATGTCAAAATGATTGCTATTAGCGTAGATCCATTGCCTGATCACCTTAGCTGGATCAATGACATCAACGAAACACAAAACACTTCTGTTAATTTTCCATTGATTGCAGATCCTGAAAAAAAAGTAAGTGAACTGTATGATATGATTCATCCTAATGCGAGCGCTACCGCAACAGTTCGTTCAGTATTCATTATCGGTCCGGATAAAAAAGTAAAACTGATCATCACTTATCCTGCATCTACCGGAAGAAACTTTAATGAACTATTGAGAGTAATCGACAGTCTGCAACTGACATCCAACTACAGCGTTGCCACACCGGCCAACTGGAATTATGGTGAAGATTGCATTATCACTCCGGCTGTTTCAAATGAAGATGCTGATAAAAAATTCCCTAAAGGATACAAAGTGATTAAGCCATACCTGAGAGTAACACCTCAGCCTAATCTCTAAGTCCTATCTTGATGTATAAATTCATCTGGTGAAAATATAAAGCCCCCGTTTCAGATGGGGGCTTTAAAATTAAATGTGCTCCAATGAATGAATTGAATTGGTTTTTTGCTTTAATTTGATTTATAATTATTTTCCAATGCAACAAGTCTATTTAAGTGATTCCGGCCCCAAAGTATCAGAAGCCATCTATGGTTTCTGGCGCTGGAAAAATGAAGGTCTGCCTACTTCTGAACATTTGGCAAAAACAGTAACTTATTGTCTTGATTTAGGCATCAATACTTTCGATCATGCAGATCATTATGGGGAAGGTTATATAGAACAATATTTCGGAAATCTTTTTATCTGTAATAAAATAAAAAGGTCCGATGTAATCTTATTCAGTAAAGCCGGTCGGCTTCGTTCAGCAGCCGGCTTTACCTATTACAATTCTTCTCCCGATCATCTTTTTCAGTCGGTCGATACATCACTGGAACGTCTCTGCACCGATTATCTGGATGTATTCCTGCTGGAAGGAGTAGATCATCTCAGCAATATTGAAGCCACCGCGGAAGCATTGAAAACACTCGTTAAACAAGGTAAAGTAAGAAGCATCGGTGTGTCAGATGTAAATGTATTTCGTCACCAGCAACTGGCCTCTATTTTAAATGTTCCCATCGTTACCAATCACATCGAACTCAATTTGTTGAATACCGCTGCGCTTGATGATGGCAGAGTGGATTTCATCAAACAACGTTTCAGCAAGCCACTCGCATCAGCCCCTTTGGCCGATGGACGTATTCTCACCGGTACGGCACCGCGTGAAGTACTGCTCCGTAATCGTTTACACGAAATTGGTCTTAAATACAATGCCAATGTGGAAGAAGTGGCGGTGGCCTGGTTGTTGCAATTAGGCACCTTGCCTATCATTGGATCACTCAGCGAAGCCCGCATCAAAAATGCTGCTTCCGCCACCAATATCAGACTCACGCAGGAAGAATGGTATGAGTTATATGCTTTGGGTAAATTTTAATTTGCTTCCGATTTCTTAATTATATCGAAGCCCCATATCCCAGTATATATTCATCTCCCAGCCATTCAGATAAATGCCTGGAGATAATGGCCGATTCCACGAGAAAACCATCATGTCCGTAACTGGAATCTATTTCAATTAATTCACTGTTGGGGATATGTTTGGATAAAAATTTCTGTTCAATAACCGGACAAAGAATATCGCTGCTAATGCCGATGATTAAAGTCTGCTGTTGTATACTTTCCAGTATTTGTTCAATGCTTTTTCCTCTTCCCCTGGAAAGATTATGCGAATCCAGACTCCTGGTCAGCGTGTGATAACTATATGCATTGAATCTTGAAACGAGTTTATCTCCTTGATGATTAATATAGGCGCTCACTTTAAAATCATCCACTTTTTCATTGTCTTCATCCGTCTGTTTTTTCACCATGATGGTATAATTCCTGTAGGTGAGCATCCCTATGGCTCTGGCAGCTTTCAATCCTTTTGCTCCGGCATTATCATCAGGCATGCCCCAGGTGCCGTCGGCTTCAATGGCCAGACGCTGTGCGGTATGAATAGCCATTCCCCAGGCACTTTCAGCCGCAGAGGTGGCGAGGATGAATAATTTGTCAATCACGGAAGGTTCCATCACACTCCATTCCAGCACCTGATAACCTCCCATGCTGCCGCCCATCAACAGGGCAATGCGTGATATGTTGAGGTGCTTACGCAAAACGATATGCGCATTCACCATATCTCTGATCGTAACCAATGGGAAGCTATTGTAGTAGGGCCTTTGCGTGGATTGATTCACACTCAAAGGTCCGGTGGTTCCGTAGCAGGATCCCAGAATATTGGCGCAGACAATAAAGTATCTTTTTGGATCAATTACTTTGTCAGACCCCACCACGCCATGCCACCAATCCACAGGATCGGAGTTGGCCGTAAGGGCATGGCAGATCCAGATAACATTGGATCCATCGGAATTCATTGTTCCGTAAGTATGGTAGGCAATCGTTAATTCATTGAATACATCACCCGATTCCAGCGCGAAAGGTTCCCTGTGATGGTATAGTTGCATCCTTTTATTCAATTATTTATTGCAAAGTAAAGCCATACAGAGATTATATTTGTAAAAAATTATTTTTACAATGGCAGAAATTACTATTAAAAGGATTAAAGGCGATTTCGGTTTTGAGGCCAAAGATTCAAATGGGCACAGCATCACCATGGATGCCAATCCGGAAATCGGAGGGGTTGATTTTGGTGTGAGGCCAATGCAAGTATTGCTGATGGGCTTGGGCGGTTGCAGTGGCATTGATATTGTGATGATTTTAAAAAAACAGCGTCAGGAAGTAAAGGATTTTTCCATGAGGATAGAAGGAGAGAGACAAGGCGGTAAAGAACCTTCCTTATGGAAAAATGTAACAATAGTTTTTGAGCTTTCAGGAGAAATAGATAAAGATAAGGCGGAAAGAGCCTGCGAATTGTCGATGCAGAAATATTGTTCTGTAGCCGAGACATTACGCAAATCAGGAACCGTCCTCACCTGGAAGGTAAAGGTTAATGGAAATTAATCACGGGAAACATGTTAGCCATGGGTTTCAACCCATGGGAAAAATGAATAAACATGGGTTTTAACCCATGGGAATAAAAATAAAATTCGATGAAACAACAAACAGCAGCCATCAGAACGCAGGTTCCCCGCACGGGAGAAATGGAGCATTCTACACCCATGTTTCTTACCAGCAGTTTTTGTTTTGACAATGCGGAAGATATGCGTGCGGCCTTTGCCGACGAAACGGACGATAATATTTACAGTCGTTTTAGCAATCCTAATGTAAATGAGTTTGTCGACAAAATGGTAGCGCTCGAAGGCACCGAAGCCGGTTATGCTACTGCATCAGGTATGAGTGCGGTGTTTGCCTCCTTCATGGCTTTGTTGAAAAAAGGCGATCATTTGCTTTCATGTAATTCTATTTTTGGAAGTACGCATACGTTGCTGACAAAATATTTGCCTAAGTATGGCATTGATGTCACGTATGTTTCAGCAGATAAACCGGAGGAATGGGAAGCCGCCATCAGAGAGAATACCAAAATGATTTATCTTGAAACGCCTACTAATCCGGGACTTGATATCATTGATCTGGAGTGGATAGGTAAACTTTCCAGGAAACATAATTTGATTTTGAATGTCGACAATTGTTTTGCTACACCTGTTTGTCAGCGTCCGGTAGAATTTGGCGCTGATTTGATTGTGCATTCTGCAACCAAATGGATTGATGGTCAGGGCAGGGTCTTAGGTGGTGTTATCTGCGGAAAGGAATCGCTGATACACGACATCTATCTTTTTTGCAGAAGCAGTGGTCCTGCTTTATCTCCTTTCAATGCATGGGTATTGAGTAAAAGTCTGGAGACGCTGGATGTAAGAATGGAGCGTCATGCCAAAAATGCATTACATATTGCACAGGAGCTGGAGAAGCATCCTGCTATCAATTGGTTGAGATATCCTTTTCTTCCAAGCCATCCTCAGCATGCCATTGCTAAAAAACAGATGGTCAACGGAGGAGGTATTGTTTGCTTTGAATTAAAAGGCGGACTGGAAGCAGGGAAAACTTTTCTGAATAATTTAAAAATGCTTTCTCTGACTGCGAACTTAGGGGATACAAGGAGCATCGCGTCTCACCCTGCCAGTACCACGCATGCAAAGCTCACCGAAGCCGAGCGGTTGGCTGTAAACATAACGCCAGGGCTTATACGCATTTCTGTGGGATTGGAGCATGTGGAGGATATACTGGGGGATATTTTGAAGGCGCTGGAAAAGGTTTAAATCGCTGCGCTGGTATAAAGGTTTAAGTCGCTACGCTGGTGCAAGGGTTTAACAGTTTAATGGCCCGAACCCCAAACGCCAAACGCGCGTAGCGCAACCAAACCCCAAACGCCACGAAGTGGCTTACGTCTCCACGTCCATCAAATCAACCAACGATTTCTTTTCCAGTATTTTCAATGTTGCATCGCGTGTGATAATCATCGCTTTGTTGAGACCGCAAACGGCTTCATCGCAGTCTGCACATTTTTCGAAGAAGTTTAAACTAACACATGGGATGAGGGCGATTGGTCCGCCGACCATTCTTATGGCCGTTGCCAGTGATGTTTTTTTAGGATGATTTCTCAGGAAATAACCGCCGCCTTTTCCTTTTTTACTGTCTAATATTCCTCCCTGTTTTAATTCCAATAGTATGGACTCCAAAAATTTGATGGGGATTTTTTTCTTGGTAGATATTTCAGAAATCAGCACAGGGCCTTCTCCGTATTTGGCAGAAAGGTAGCCGAGTGCTTTTAGCGCGTATTGTGTTTTTTTGGACAGCATATTAAAATGAGAATGAAATATTTTGAACCTGAAATAAAATTAATGATTATTTCAATAATACGCGCAGGTAGTTTGGTAGTTAAAAAAATGATTCAGTATAAAATATCATTTTGTAAAAATAGGTCTGAATGTTTTTAGTAATAACACCAACAATGGAGAAGTGCTGTTGGTGATAACACCAACAGCGGGAGACCATTAAACCAGCGTAGCGATTTAAACCCTTATACCAGCGCAGCGACTTAAACCTTTATACCAGCGCAGCGATTTAAACCGTTAAACCAGCGAAGCTTTATAAACTACAAATACCTCTCTCCTAAAACTCTGCTTTTCACCACCTTCGCCGGTGAACCATAAGCCAGCACATTGTCACCAAGATTTTCGAGCAGCAAGGCTCCGGCTCCGATGACAGTATTGTTGCCGATAACAATTCCCTGTTTTACAACTGCCCCGATACACACTACGCTACTACTTCCAATTATAACGTTGCCGCCAATGGTAGCACCCGGAAGAATGGCGGAGTATTCGCCAATATTACAATCATGATCCACCGATGCGCTGGTATTTACAATGCACCCGTCAGCTATCGTAGTGCCGCTGTTGACAATAGCACCAGCCATCACGGCGGTGCCATTACCTATGTGGACATTTCTTCCAATCTGTGCAGATGGATGTATGGCTATGGCAAATTCGAGAGTGGGAGAGATGGATAGAAGTTTTGCAGTAACTTTTTGTCTAACATGATTGTCGCCAATGGCAACAAATGCCTTGCAGGAAGGATGCTTTGACAGAATCTTTGGAATGCTCTCCTCTGTTCCTGTTACACTATATCCCAAGCATTCGGAACCGATATTTTTCTCTTCTCCCAGTAAGCTAATAATCTCACAGGTTCCCTGTTTTTCAAAGATGTCAATGACTACCTTGGCATGTCCGGAGGAACCTATTATAACTACAGGCTGTTTGCTCATTTTAAAAAAATTAAAAATAGATGTCTATATAATCCGTCACCATTCCGCCTTCACAATTGGTTTTATTTTTTATGATAGAAATTCCGGAGATAGTATCTTTCGTTTGCATGTTAACGGAAAAGAGTACAAGCTCAGAAGATATATTAGTGATTTTATACCGAATGATTTTGTGAATCAAAGGTAATCATATTCCGAATAATGTGTGTCTAACGTCCAAGGTCCAAAGTGGTCTTAACATTTTCACATCTTCAAATTTCCACATCTTCACATTGCCAAATCGTCAAATTGCCGAATTGTCAAATAGCCTTCGTAATTTGCCGTCGCAAAACCGAACTATTACTATGAGCAACGATTTCAATAAAAACGAGGATGCGCTGAAAATGGCCTGGAGCAATGTTCGCCAGAAACTGGAGAAGATAGAACTTGGCGGCGGTGCCAAATCCATTCAAAAGCAAAAAGAAAAAAATAAACTTACCGCCCGTGAGCGCATTGCCTATCTGGTGGATGCTGACAAGCCATTTGTGGAAATTGGTGCATTTGCAGGATATGAGATGTATGAAGAACATGGTGGCTGTCCCGCAGGCGGAACCGTCAGCGGCATCGGATACATCAGTGGTCGCCAGTGTGTGATTTTGGCCAACGACCAAACAGTCAAAGCCGGAGCATGGTTTCCCATTACAGGCAAAAAGAATCTTCGTATGCAGGAGATTGCCATGGAAAATAAATTACCTATCGTATATATTGTAGACAGTGCAGGTGTTTATCTTCCGATGCAGGATGAGATTTTTCCAGATAAAGAACATTTCGGAAGAATATTCCGCAACAATGCCAAAATGAGCGCCATGGGCATTACACAAATCGCAGTTGTTACCGGCGCATGCGTGGCCGGCGGTGCCTATCTGCCCATCATGAGCGATGAAACCATTATGGTGGAAGGAGCGGGGTCTATTTTTCTTGCCGGACCATATTTAGTGAAGGCCGCCATCGGAGAAGATATTGATCTGGAAACACTGGGTGGTGCCATCACACATACCGAGATTTCGGGCATTGCAGATTATAAGTTTAAAACTGAGCAGGAGTGTCTGGATCAGGTGAAAAAAATATTCAGCAAACTGGGCAATCCTGAGACAGCCAACTTCAACCGAATAGCTCCTCAAAAACCTTCCAAAAGTCAGGGTGATATTTACGGCATACTCAGTGAAGGAAATACCAAGCCCTACAATATGGTCGATCTGATTGAGTGCATTGTGGATGCCGGAAGTTTTGATGAGTTTAAAGCCGATTATGGCATGACCATCGTTTGCGGCTATGCACGAATAGATGGATGGGCCGTGGGCATCGTTGCCAATCAGCGCTTGGTAGTAAAAAATAAAAAAGGCGAGATGCAAATGGGCGGAGTAATATACAATGACAGTGCAGACAAAGCAGCCCGTTTTATCATGAACTGCAACCAGAAAAAAATACCGCTTATATTTTTGCAGGATGTTACCGGATTTATGGTAGGCAGCAGAAGTGAGCACTCAGGTATTATTAAAGACGGCGCCAAACTGGTGAATGCCGTAGCTAATTCTGTTGTTCCTAAGATTACGATAGTTGTAGGAAATTCATACGGAGCAGGCAACTACGCCATGTGCGGCAAGGCCTATGATCCGAGATTTATCTACGCCTGGCCTACCGCCAAGATTGCCGTAATGGGAGGAGAGCAGGCCGCTAAAACAATGCTGCAGATACAGGTGGGAGCCATGAAGGCTAAAGGCCAGGCGGTTACTCCCGAACAGGAAAAAGAAATACTCACTAAAATTTCCGCTAATTATACACGTCAGACCACTCCGTTTTATGCGGCATCACGTTTATGGGTAGACGCAATTATTGATCCGAAAGAGACAAGGAAACTCATTTCCGAAGGAATTGCCGCGGCCAACAACAATCCTGATATTTCCGAATTCAAAACCGGCGTTTTTCAAGTATAATGACAGAAGGAGCCATAAATATCTACACCGACGGCTCGTCTCGGGGCAATCCCGGTCCGGGAGGATACGGCGCTGTTTTAATGTATGGTCATCACAGAAAGGAACTTTCTCAAGGGTACAGACACACTACCAACAACAGGATGGAGTTGATGGCAGTAATTGCAGGTCTGAAAGAGGTTAAAAATAATAAGATTCCTGTGATGATTTATTCAGACAGCAAATATGTGGTGAGGGCCATTGAAGAAGGATGGCTGAATAACTGGATGCGAAGCAATTTCAAAGGTGGAAAGAAGAACAGCGACTTGTGGAAAGAATATTTTGAGCTGTCCAAACAGTTTAAGATAAAGCTTAATTGGGTCAAAGGGCATGCTGATAATCCCTACAACAATCGATGCGATGAGTTGGCCACTACGGCAGCAGATGGGTGCAATTTGCTGGTTGATGCCGGCTACGAAGCGGGAGTTTGACTAAGGGGTTAATGTCTAAGAGTTTCAAAGTATGATAGTTTAACCGTTAGACTATTAGACCATTCAACTCCTTAAACTTTGTTTACGAAGCGGAAATAATTTCCTTAGATTGACCTTTGTAAAGCAACTGATAAGATCCGAAAAGAACTGCAGAAAAGAACAAATCAGTAATCAATCCGTTTTTGATAAAAGGAATACCTGCAGCGAGACAAGTCATATAACCGCTGATGCTTTTCTCGTAGGCAATGGTATCAAAGAAAAATACATTGGTATTACTAAGTAAAAAGAAAAACAAAGAAGAAGCCAGAGAAAATCCTACCACATTAACTGCATTCACTTTTTTAATGCCAAAGCCCAACACGGTAACCAACATCAATGAGATGTAATTTCCAATTTGTCCCATTCCGTAGAAGCCTGGAGCGATATTGAAAACTTCCAAAATGATGTCTGACACGAACATAGCTAAAAGTGGCATTAGGAATGCCAGTTTTTTATCTGAAATAACAACGCCGCTGAACAATGATATGGCGATGATGGGGTTGAAACTTGCAGGAAAAGTAACAGCTTTTAAAACGGCAGCAAATATTATCAGTGCAGCACCGATGAATATGTTGGACTTATAATTGATCATTTAAATTAAGTTTTCGCAAAAATAAGCAATTATACATTTGTTTTTTCATCAATTTTTAATGCTTTTTTCCTCATTTGTGGATTACTAATATGAATTATTTTGAAATATGGCTAAACATATTAAAACGGGCAGGAAGGGAGAGGAGTTGGCGCGTCAATATCTTGCTGAAAGAGGTTATCTTATTCTGGAACTTAACTGGCGTTACCGGCACTGGGAAGTGGATATTATAGCGTCAAAAAACAATATTTTGCATTTTATAGAAATAAAAACTAAACAATCCAACAAGTATGGATTTCCGGAGGAGACGGTAAGTGTAAAAAAGATAAAAAACCTGATTGGAGCAGCAGAAATATACCTCTATCGTCACCCTGAATGGCAAAGGATTCAATTTGACATTCTTTCAATAACATTAACTCCTGAATTAGAATATTTTTTGATTGAAGATGTTTATCTGTGAATTTATTTTACATCACCCACACGCTCAATTATTTTTTCTACGAGCTTAAAGGTAGCGGGACAATAATCGATATTTTGTTTGTGTACATGCGCGTATTCACGCCATTTTGTTTTGGAGAGATGAGGAAATCCTGCACAATCTTCCGGTCTGATGGCATAAATGGAACATTTGTTGTCTTTCAGATTGAGGAACTGACAGGGCTCTTGTTTGTTTACCCAGTCTTTATTGCTGTCTTTTTTGAGCCATTGTTTTTTAAATTCTTCCGGCGTTTGTTTGAAGTGTGCAGATATTCTTTTGAGATCTTTATCGGTAAATGTGGGAGTCATTTTTTTACAGCAATTGGCACAAGTAAGGCAATCTACTTCTTTCCATACTTCTTTTTCAATAACCGGTGTAATTTTATCGATACCGCGGGGAGGATTGTTTTCTGTTCTTGTCAGATAACTGCGGAATGTTTTTCGGTAAACAGATAATTTATTTTTGAAAGTATCGAAATTAACTGGCTTCATAAATGAAAATGGTTAGTAAAAAAATGCTTAGCGAAATTAATGTTTAATTATATTGTAAATCATTTACGGAAAAATATATTTTGAAAATGTGGGAGGCGTATAAAAAAGGGTACAAAGCATGGCTGCAACTGGAGAAATCTCTGGCTGATAATTCTGTAGATGCCTACCTGCATGATCTGGATAAGTTTACTGAATACCTGTTGTACAAGAAAGAAGGTAAAACGCCCGCCGATATTGACCTGAAAGAGCTGGAGCACTTTATCAAGTGGATTCATGAACTGGGAATGACAGCCACCTCACAGGCAAGAATCATATCCGGCCTCAGGAGTTTTTATAAATATTGTATGCTGGAACAGCTTACCGATAAAGATCCTACATTTTTACTCGAGGCGCCCAAACTAAAACGTTTATTGCCGGATACGCTGGCCTTTTCAGAGATTGAACAAATCATTGGTGCAATTGACCTGAGCACTCCTGAAGGTACCCGCAACAAAGCCATATTCGAGACTATGTACAGTTGCGGACTTCGGGTAAGCGAACTGGTGAATCTAAAAATCAGTTCACTTTACCTGGATGTCGGGTTTATTAAAGTCATCGGGAAAGGCGATAAGCAAAGACTGGTGCCTATTGGTTCTGATGCAATCAAATACATCAATATCTATAAGAACACAGTAAGGAATCAAATTAAGATAGTTTTAGGACAGGAAGATTTTTTATTTCTGAACAGGAGAGGGAAGGCCCTTTCAAGAGTGATGATTTTTTTGATGCTGAAAGAATTGGTGAAAAAAGCAGGAATTGAAAAGAATGTTTCTCCACATACGTTCAGGCATTCATTCGCTACACATCTGGTAGAAGGTGGCGCCGATTTGAGAGCTGTTCAGGAAATGCTGGGTCATGAGAGCATCACCACTACAGAAATCTATACCCATCTTGACAGAGATTATTTGAGATCAACGTTGCAGCAATATCATCCGGGGTTTCAGTCAAATCGTGGAGTTTAAATCGCCTGCGGCTGGTATAACGGTTTAAATCGCTGCGCTGAACTAACCCCAAACTCCAAACTCCAAACCCCAAACTCCAAACGCGCGTAACGCAACAGCAAACCCCAAACCCCAAACCCCAAACAAAAAAAACATACTCCTCCATTTCATTTTCAACACCCCGAGCACGCCTTCTTCAATGATTCCTTTATTCATTTTGCTGGTGCCAAGTTTTCTGTCAACGAATTTAATAGGGACTTCAACAATCTTGAAACCAAGTTTCCAGGAAATAAATTTCATTTCAATCTGGAAAGCATATCCTATAAATTTGATGTTATCCAGATTGATGGTCTCCAGTACTTTTCTGCGGTAACATACAAATCCAGCGGTAGTGTCTCTGACCGGTATGCCGGTGATAATGCGGGTATAGAGAGAAGCGCCTTTCGAGAGTATAATCCTATCGACAGGCCAGTTTTCCAGTTTCCCTCCTTTTACATATCTTGATCCTACTGCCACATCCGCTCCTTGCAGGCATGCCTCATGCAATCTGATAAGATCTTTTGGGTCATGCGAGAAATCGGCATCCATCTCAAAAATAAATTCATACCCTTTGTTCAGACTCCATTTAAATCCATGGATATAGGCGGTGCCCAAACCAAGTTTTCCTTTTCTTTCTTCCAGAAACAGACGACCGGGAAATTTATTTATGAGTGAACGGACAATATCTGCAGTTCCGTCAGGAGAGCCATCATCTATTACAAGTACATGAAATTCGTTGTCAAGAGCCATAACCGCATGCGTAATGGCTTCTATGTTTTCTTTTTCATTGTAGGTTGGTATGATGACGATTTTGCTCAAGTATGCACAAGTAAAAATTCAAAATTAAAAAGTCAAAATAAATATTTTGTTTTTTTGTAAATGAAATTTTATTTAAGATTAATTATTTTTTAACAAACTTCGGTTAAGGATCTCCGTTAGTTTCTGTTTAGTATGCAAGGGGAAGTCGCCTCTCATCATCCAGTCGTAATATTGCGGCTCTGTTTTAAGTACATCGCTGATTGAGCGACCTTTGTATTTCCCAAAGTTGAAGACCTCCACGCCTTTGTCGTCAAAAACAAACCTGCGGGCATAATCAACAATTTTTTCTTCGCCGATAACTGAAAGTATAGAGTCTATTGAATTGCCTAGTTTAGAATAGCGTTCAACCTGAGAAAAAAGCACATCTATGGTGGCATTTACATCGGCCTCCGCACTGTGTGCATTTTCAAGCTCTTTGTTGCAATAGAATTTATAGGCGGCAGTCAATGACCGAGGTTCCATTGTATAAAAAATATGCTGTACGTCAACCATTTTTCGATTGCTCAGGTCTACATCCATTCCGGCTCTTAAAAATTCCTCCATCAATAAAGGAATATCAAATCGATTACTGTTGTACCCTCCGAGATCACATTGGTCTAAAAACTGCTTGATTTCATTTCCTGCCTGCTTGAAAGTAGGGGCGTCTTTTACCATTTCATCTGTAATTCCATGAATATCACTTGAATTTTTTGGTATCGGCATTTCAGGGTTGATCAGTTTCCTTTTTACGTGTCTGTCACCATCCGGATTGATTTTTACAATGGCAATTTCCACTATTCTGTCAGTAGAAAGATTAACACCTGTGGTTTCAAGATCTAAAAATGCAAGAGGTCTTTGGAGCTGGAGCATGTTCTAAGAGAAGATTTTTTGTTTTTAATTACAGATTTGCAAGATATGAAATATACTCAGTAAACGGCCTACTTAATTTTAACTGAAATTGAGTATTTGGTATCAATAGAAAAAGAAATTGAAACAATTTAAAGTAAGTATGAATCATTCGTTTTTGTTAAAAATTGACAAAACTGTATCAATATCGAAAAAGAACGTGAATTTTGCGGTTAATTTTGAAAATCGTAATTTTGCACATGACTAAAAGATTAAATATGAAGCGTTTCCTATTGGCGGCATTTTTTCTTTGTGTAGCTACTTCCATTCTTTCAAGTTGCGGTTACAGCAGAAAAAGAACGGGATGCCCGATGCAGGCAAAAAACCAGCAAAAAGCTATTCAAACTCATAGCTGATGAATTGGATTCCTTTGGTAAATGAAGACCAATTAACTGAAATCAACAGGATTTCTTCTGATACTCCTCAGGTTATATTCAAGCACAGCACCAGATGCTCTATCAGTTCAGTAGCAAAAAATCGCTTGGAAAGAGCTGAATTACCTGCCAACATTAATTTTTATTACCTTGATTTAATTGCGTTTCGGGAATTGTCAAATAAAATTACTGAAACGTATCAGGTGCATCACGAATCTCCACAAGTACTGCTCATAAAAAACGGCGAATGCATTTTCGATGAATCACACAACGCCATCAATATGGATGAGTTAGTGGAACAATCACTCCGGTAAACGCTTTTAAAAATTATAATTATTAATAGATGGTGGGTATGAGTCCTCTAACTCCCATGTCTACTAATTTTTCTCCTTTCAATGGCTCCCACTTTCCGTTTGGAATGTTATCTTTCCATTCTATACTTTTGTTGGTGCTGAAACTGCATTCAATGATGATATCATTGGCTTCATTGCCGTTGATGGTCAATTTTTTTCCGTCTTTAAAAGCAGCTGTAACAACGCAACTTCCCTGAGGAATGGGAGAGCTGTTGAAAAGAGGGTTTACTACCGTTATACTTCCGGGAGGGGCTTGGCCGCTGTCTTTTGCAGGGTAAGAAATACCATTGATGCTGAAGCTGGTTTCAAATCCCCAAAATCCCTGCTTGCGGTTGCCATTAACTGACAATGATTGATTTTTTATTTTGAATGATCTGATGTAATTGTTGAAACCAATGAATGAAGCCAGGGTTGCATTGAGGTCTTCGTTAAAATTAATATCGCCTTGAGGAGTATTTATAGTGGTGTCAACTCTGATTTTTACATCACCGTTTTGATAAGCCAAAGAGATGCGTATCCATTCGTAAATTCCTGCAGGAACATTTTTTATGGGTATTTTATAGAAAACCTCGTCATTGCCTGCTTTGGCAGCTTTGTCAAAATCAATGGCGATAGAACCTCCGATGGTTGTTTCAGGAGCATGATAAATCACTGCTCCTTTGCCCAATTGTGTTAATGCTCCAGGAGTCAGTTCAATATAATGGGCGCTCATCTGATTCATGATGCCGCATTGTGCGGCATTACCAGCCTGAATTTCAGCAGGCTGACCAAAATTATTGAGTCTGGCCTGTGTGCTGTCAAATTTGAATTTGAAAATCAGATAAGGTCCTGTTTCTTGTTCATTTTGTTTTTTGCATGACATCAATGTGGTTAAACAAAAAAGTATCAGTACAATAATTTGAAGTCTCATATTTTTTTCTTGAAGATAATATATTATCTGATTTTTTTCGATGCTGAACTTATTTTTTAAAAATTATTATTTTAAGTATTAATTTTATTTTCACTTTCCAATTCAAATGTTCAAATAATTTTAAAATTATTTCTATTGAAACCATTCAAGAATTATTATAAATTCTTCTTTTTATATTTAGTTTTTAGTTTTAATCTTTTTGATGGATTCTCACAGCAATTTGTCAGAATTGATAACCTGGAAATTCCTGACCTGAAGAAAGATGAGCAGTTTGTATGTCATCTTGCATATTGCTTATCGTACAATGAAACTTATGAGCAGTCCTCTTGGGTAGCATATGAGCTTACACATCAGGAATTGAATGGTAAAATTAGCAGAACTAATCATTTTTTATCTGATCCGGCAATTAAAACCAAATCTGCAGAAGGGTATGATTATATGGGAAAGGGATATGACCGCGGACATCTGGCACCGGCAGCTGATATGTCATGGTCGCAACAGGCAATGAACGAATCTTTTTATTACAGTAATATGTCTCCACAGGTACCGTCATTTAACAGAGGGATTTGGGAGAACATTGAAGAGTTTGTAAGAAGAAATGCCAAATTAGAAAGTTCTCTGTATGTTGTTACCGGTCCGGTATTGCGCAAAGGGTTGTCAGTAATAGGGCCTAATGAAGTAGCTGTTCCGGAATATTTTTATAAGGTATTGCTGGTGTACAAAAAAGATGAGATGAAAGGCATTGGCATTTTGATTCCCAATAAAGATTTAGATGGTCCGATAAATAAATATGCTGTCTCAATTGATGAAGTAGAGAAAGCCACCGGAATTAATTTTTTCCCTTTGTTGCCGGATGTAATTGAAAAAAAATTGGAAAGCAGTTTCAGTATTTCTCAATGGAAATGGGATTCAAGGATGACGGAGCAGGAAGAAATTGATGCCGGACAGCAAAATGTCATATCAGAAAAAACCGGTGCTTCCATTAGGTGTATCGGTTTTACCAAAAAAGGCAAGAGATGCAAAAAAAATACTACTAATACAAACAGCAGGTGTAATCTGCATCAATAGAGATTCAAGGCAAATGCCAATTGGAAATAATATTTATGTCCTTTAATTTTTTTATACACTTTGTTTTTCATCCGACAAACAAAAAATATTTTAAATCTCAATTTATCAACATAGTGCCGGCACAAAAAATCATAATAGATATGTACTTGAAATGTTAAAAAGTGGAGCTGCAGGGAATCGAACCCTGGTCCAAACATATCCGTCATAAGCTTTCTACATGTTTATTTATGCATTGTTTGTCGGGAAAGGGCAGGGGCACAACAAACCAACCTTTTCCTTAGAAGAATAATCTTAAGCAGCTGTCACTTCATTCAACTGCAGCAACCTGTGTTTGTTTTGAGTCGGCGGCGGAGCATGGTAACAGATCAACCTGCTCGGCGGCCCAAATGGATGCTAATCTATCGATTAAGCAGCCATGGCATACGTAGTATTGCCATTTGAAGTTTGAATATTCAGATTAAAGTGCTAATTATCCAACGCA
This sequence comes from Chitinophagaceae bacterium, assembly GCA_947458275.1. GTDB lineage: Bacteria > Bacteroidota > Bacteroidia > Chitinophagales > Chitinophagaceae > Ferruginibacter. Next base: position 52,522 of record CANGYR010000009.1, on the reverse strand, counting down.
CTACATGCTTACACTTACAAAGAACTATGCTGTCAATACCGGTCAGCCCCAGATTAAACGTTTGAAGGTTTAAAGGTTTAAGGGTTAAACCACAAACCACAAACCAAAAACCAAAAATGTTTAAACGTTTAGTTGTTTAGAGGTTTAGATGAATATTGTTGAATGTGGTTGAAAGTAGTTGAACTCCAAACCCCAAACCCCAAACTCGCGCAGCGTAACCCAACCCCAAACGCGCGCAGCGCAACCAAACCCCGAACCACAAAGCAAAATTAACGAAATATCTCTCGTCTGCAACAAAGTCAAAATTTGGAATAACTATTTTAACACTTCCAATGCTTTTAATACGTCTTTATCCGTCTTATTCAACACCTCATAGTATCCATTATCATACCAAAGATGACGGGCTATATTGGCCTTGATGTATTTTGCGATTTCAGCTTTTTGCGCTTCGGTGATTATGCCTATGTTGATAGAATCTTTTTGAGCGAGTTGTTGCAACAACTGCATGTGCTGATTAGTGAGCATGAATCCATTAATAAAATCTGTGGGCGTTTTATATGCCGACTTGATAGCAGGGTTTTCTTTGAAAATTAAAAAGGCCGCTTGTCGGATGATTCCATTGGAAAAAAGCATGTTGACAGCGTTACTGAATTTCGCGGTGTCAGCGTCTATGTAAATATCCGGCATGATACCTCCATGCACAAACAGCTTTTTCCCGGACGAATCTTTATGATTGATTATTTTCAAGCTGTCTTCACCTCCATTTATTCTCTTTTCTATTTCATCGTAATATGCCTTACCGCCGTTAGCATAGGAACGCTGTATACTCCTGCCAAGTGGCGTATAATATCGCGCAACAGTAAGTCTTAACGCGCTTCGGTTACTCAGTTCGTATTGCTCCTGCACCAGTCCTTTTCCGAAACTTCTTCTCCCTATAATGGTGGCTCGTTTCCAGTCCTGCAAAGCACCCAATATGACTTCGCTCGCACTTGCAGAGGTTTCATCAGCCAATACTACCAAAGCCCCCTTTTCAAATTGTCCTGTTCTTCTGCAGCGATATTCTTTCTTAGGTGAATGTTTCCCTTCAGTATAGGTAATCAGTTTGTCTCCATCCAAAAATTCATCTGCTATTTCAACGGCTTCGTCCAATATGCCTCCACCATTGTTTCTCAGGTCAAAAATGAGTTTTTTCATCCCAAGTTTTTTTAATGAATCCAGTCCGGTCATAAACTCTCTGTAAGTTTGGGAAGAAAATTTATCAAGCCGGATGTATCCTGTCTCACGGTCAAGCATAAATGCAGCTTCCACACTGTTTAAAGGAATCATGTCTCTTTTGACAGACAGTTCAATTTTTTTTCCATTTCTGAGAATTTCGGTTTTTAGCATTGAACCTCTTTCGCCACGAATGATTTTTCTTATAGAGTCTGTTTCCATTTTTTTTCCGGAAACAGGAATGCCATTTACCTTGATGAATTTATCGCCCGACTGAATGCCTGCTTTTTCTGCAGGGCCATCATTAAGCGCTTGCAAAACATATAATGTGTCGTCAAACAAATCAAATTCAATGCCTATGCCATAAAAACTTCCGTCTATTTCAGCATTTACATCTTCCAGTTCATCAGCAGAGATAAAAGTGGAGTGGGGGTCAAGTTTACTCAGCATCGCTTGTATAGCAGTATCAGACAGCTTGTTTATGTCTACGTCATCAACATAATTTTTTTCAATCAGATTTAATACCTCCTCAATGGCTTTGGGTTTTTGAATGAAAAAAAATGAAGTGCCCGTAAAGCTATCCCTTAATTTGAAACCTATAAACATACCGGCTACCATTGAAAGACTCAGCAATAATGGAATCCATATCTGTAATTTCTTCTTTTCCATAAGTTTTTTGGGCAGTTGAACAATTTTCTTTTTTGCCGGTTAATTTTATTTACAAAGTTAAGTGTTAGTTTTCATCCTTATGTTTTAACTTGAACTTCAAATCGCTATCTGATGTCTATCAAATTAATCGCTGACAGTGGCTCCACCAAAACAGACTGGTGTCTTTTAGATGGGAATAAGAAAATCAAAGTCGTTACACAGGGGATCAGTCCTTATTTCCTCAATTCATCTCAGTTATCAGAGATTCTGAGGATTGAACTGTTACCGAAACTTAAAAAGAAATTACCCCAGGAGGTTTTTTATTATGGTACAGGCTGCAGTAATCCGGCCAATGTAGCTATGATAAAAAAATCTATCAAATCAGTATTTCCCGATGCGAAAATCAATGTAGACCACGATCTTTCCGGTGCGGCCCGGGCTCTTTGCGGCAATGAAAAAGGGATTGCCTGTATTCTGGGCACAGGATCAAACTCCTGTTATTATAATGGGAAAAAAATAGTAAAAAATAGTCCGGGTTTGGGATACGTATTGGGGGATGAGGGCAGTGGTGCTTATCTTGGAAAAAATGTACTCCGACATTATCTATACAATACTTTCGATCCGGATTTAATGGATCGTTTTAATACGACATATAAACTGACTCGCTCCGAAATTTTGGATGATGTTTACAAAAAGCCGCTGGCCAACAGGTATCTGGCAGGATTTGCTGGCTTTTTGGTTGATAATCGCGGACATTATATGATTGAAAATATCATAGAGGATGGCATCAATGACTTTTTTTACAATCATCTATATAAGTATACAGAAAGCTGGAAATATCCCATTCATTTCACCGGAAGCATAGCCTACGGCTTCCGGGATGTGCTGAAAAGTCTTTGCGATGCATACGAACTGGAGTTGGGCAAGGTATTAAAGGCGCCTATGGAGGGGCTGATTGAGTACCATGGAATTTAGGGGTTTAGAAGTTTAGTAGTTGAGGAGTTTAGTGGGGTCTTCGACAAATGACAAAAATTTCCCAAAATCCCCGAAAAAATCTTGTTCCGTTATTTTTAAAGTATTAAATTCGTACATTATTTGTTACTAACAATCAATTAAATAATGCCCATATTATGAACAACAAATTTTTACTTACAACTGCTCTTATGGCCGGTGCTTTATTTGCATCTGCTCAAAAAAGTCGTCCTACTTATGCCATTACAGGCGATGGTAACAAAGATTTTACCTGGATGAATATTCGTCAGCTTGATCTTTCTACCGGAAAAGTGACCAAAACAATTTTTGAGCGCAGTAAATCAAAATTTGTCATCAACGATGTTGATACTAAAAAGTCATTCGATCAGACTGCATTTTCTGATGCAGAAGTATTTTCATCAGCTAAATATCCAACCAACACTTTTGTAGCCGCAGCAGCGTATGATCAGCGTTCGGATAAATTATTTTTTACTCCGATGAGAATTGCTGAGCTGCGTTGGGTTAATCTGAATGTAAAAAATGATAAGCCGGAATTTTATACATTAAAACCTGAAGCTTTCAAAGTGGTTAATCCCAGTGATGAAGCAACCAACATCACCCGCATGGTAATTGCTGCCGATGGAATCGGATACGCATTGAGCAATGACGGAAATCACTTCTTCAGTTTTACTACAGGGAAAAAACCTGTGGTGACGGCCCTTGGGAATATTATTGACGCAGATGCAAATAGCGGAGTATCCATTCATAACAAATGCACCAGTTGGGGTGGAGATATGATTGCAGATGCATACGGTAAATTGTATGTTATCTCAGCCAATCACCATGTTTTCGTAATTGATATCAATACACGCATTGCTTCACATAAAGGACAAATTAAAAATCTTCCTGCCGGATACACTACCAACGCAGCCGCAGTGAATGATGATGGAGAAGTTATCGTAGGAAGCGCCAACCAGTTTGATGGATTCTATAAAGTGAATATGAAAGATTTGAAATCGGTTAAATTGGAAGGTTCTGAAATTAAATATAATCCATCTGATTTTGCTAACGCTAATTTGCTGTACGCAAAAGAAGCCGCTGCTGCAAATGCGAATGCAGTTGCTAAGCTTCCTGTCATTGAGTTAAATGATGCAGATGCTAAAGTATTTCCTAATCCGGTGAGAACATCCGCCTTTAATGTCCTCTTCGAAAACAGACCAGAGGGAAGATATACCATTGTTGTGTCTGATTTAGCCGGAAGGATTATCACTTCAAAAGCAGTGAATGTTTTGAAAGGTGCCAATCAAATTGAAAAAGTCAACCTCAGAGCAAACTCCGCAAAAGGAGTATATATCGTGAAAGTACTTGATGCTAAAAAATCATCTGTACTCAACGAGAAAATTGTTGTTGAATAAAATTCTTATTTGGGTTAATAAGGGGGAGGCTGTCATTTGATGGCCTCTTTTTTTTAAATTCCCTATTATAATTTGACAATTCGGCAATTCGACGATTCGACAATTGGAGAAAACTGTTTAATTATAAATTACAATCGAATTGTCGAATCGTCAAATTGTCAAATCGCCTAATTAAATCATGCAAGACATAGAACCATTTTATAACTGGCGTCATCTTTATATTGCAGACGAAGATCCGCAATCTCCTTTCTATGGTCGTACCTACAGCGAGTTTGAATATTCGCAAACCCTTTATAACTATTATATACATCCGCAGTGGGATGAGTTTGGTTCCCGGACACTTTATATGAAAATTTTGTTTGCAGATTATGAACAACGGTATGTCATCATTGAATTAATGGGTGAGTGGAATGATGCCATTGAAAATGATATCATGACATTGCGCAGAGATATTACCGACCAGCTTTTTAAAAAGGGCATCAATAAATTTATTTTTATTGCTGAAAATGTACTCAATTTTCACAGCAGCGATGATAGTTATTATGAAGAATGGCGAGAACAACTGGAAGATGAGAGAGGGTGGGTTGCAATTTTAAATATGCCCGAACAAAGCAAATATGATTTCAAAAAAGCGCGGCTAACACACTATGTAGAAATGCTCGAATTACCTCAATGGCGAACCCTCAAGCCCGAATTGATATTCTCTATGATTGAATCGGAAATCAACAATAGAATCGGATGAGAAAGCTGTTTGTTTAGCTTCATAACTACTTACTAAAGAAAAAGTTAGAATAAAGTAGCTTTTTGAAACTTCGTGCCTTATTTTTGCATAAATTTTTATATCCCTCAACTTTCATATATGACCTGGAAACAATTTTTTATTTCTTCAGTAGGCAAAAAGTTTACTATGGGCCTTACCGGAATTTTTTTGATTACATTTTTAATTGTACATGCCGGTGTAAATGCTTGCATATTTCTTAATGATGGCGGAGCAACATTTAATGAGTTTGCACATTTCATGAGCCACAACTGGATTGTACGCTTTCTTGAAATTGGATTGTTTGTAGGATTGATCACTCACATCATCCAGGGATTGTTACTTTGGAAACAAAACAATGCAGCTCGTCCTGTTGGCTATTATTATAACAAGCCATCTAAAAACAGCAACTGGTACAGTCGTTCAATGGGTATATTGGGAACATTGTTACTACTTTTCCTAATCATGCACTTGTATCATTTTTTCATTGGTACAAAAGTCGCTTTGTACAGTGGCGACAGACCACATAATCTTTATGAAGAAATGAAACTGGTATTCGCCAATCAGTGGGTAGTGATTGCATATCTTGTAGGGGTTGTTGCATTGTTCTGGCACTTGTATCATGGATTTCAAAGTGCATTTCAAACATTGGGTGTCAATCATAAAAAATACACTCCCATCATCAAGATGCTGGGCTTGGGATATTCTGTCATCATTTGCGTATTATTTGCTTTGATGCCTGTTGCCATCTATTTAAAATGGATTGCCTGATTAACTTAAAAAAGATTTCAAAACCAATAACATAATTATGACTTTAAATGCTAAGATTCCACCCGGAGAAATGAATAAAAAGTGGAGCGATTACAAAGGACATGTGAAGTTGGTTAATCCCGCAAACAAGCGTAAGCTGGAGGTGATTATTGTAGGTACCGGTTTGGCCGGAGCCTCTGCAGCCGCTTCATTGGGAGAGCTGGGATATAAAGTAAAAGCATTTTGTTTTCAGGATAGTCCCCGCCGCGCGCACAGTATCGCCGCTCAAGGGGGAATCAATGCCGCCAAAAATTATCAGAATGACGGAGACTCTGTATTCCGTTTGTTTTACGATACGGTTAAAGGTGGAGATTACAGAGCAAGAGAAGCCAACGTGCACCGTCTGGCAGAAGTTAGTACTTCTATCATTGATCAGTGTGTGGCGCAGGGCGTTCCTTTTGCAAGAGAGTACGGTGGTTTGCTGAGCAACCGTTCTTTCGGAGGTACGCAGGTGCAAAGAACATTCTACGCGGCCGGCCAAACCGGTCAGCAGTTATTGCTGGGTGCTTACAGTGCATTGGAAAGACAAGTAGCGTTGGGCAATGTTAAAATGTACTCCCGCCATGAAATGCTTGAGGTGGTGAAAATAGACGGCAAGGCAAGAGGTATTATTGCAAAGGATTTGATTACAGGTAAACTTGAAAGACATTTCGGACATGCGGTACTGTTATGTTCAGGTGGATACGGTAATGTATTCTACTTGAGTACCAATGCCATGGGAAGTAATGTCACCGCTGCCTGGAAGGCCCACAAGAAAGGAGCGCATTTTGCCAATCCTTGTTTCACTCAGATTCACCCCACCTGTATTCCGGTGAGCGGTGACCATCAAAGTAAACTGACCCTCATGAGTGAGAGTCTGAGAAATGACGGAAGAATATGGGTACCCAAACAGAAAGGAGACAATCGTAAACCCAACGATATCCCCGAAGAAGAAAGAGATTATTATCTGGAAAGAAGATATCCCGCATTCGGTAATCTGGTGCCAAGAGATGTGGCTTCCAGAGCAGCTAAAGAAAGATGCGACGAAGGATATGGAGTAGGGACTACCAAAATGGCGGTTTACCTTGATTTCAAAGATTCCATCATGCGTTATGGCAGAACCGAAGCAGGAAAGACAGGCATGGAGAATACAGATGATGCAACGATATACGCGCTCGGTAAGAAAGTAGTGGAAGAGAAATACGGTAATCTTTTTGAAATGTACGAGAAGATCACCGGAGAAAATCCATACGAAATGCCCATGCGCATTTACCCTGCAGTACACTATACCATGGGAGGTCTATGGGTTGATTATGAACTGCAAACTAGCGTTCCGGGATTATATGCATTGGGAGAAGCCAATTTCAGCGACCACGGAGCCAACAGACTAGGAGCATCAGCATTGATGCAAGGCCTGGCTGATGGTTATTTCGTTATTCCTTATACGCTGGGAAATTATCTTGCTGATGAAATCAGAACATCTTCTATATCAACAGATCATCAGGCTTTTGTTGAAGCAGAAAAAGAAGTAGCTGATCGCCTGAATAAGTTGATTAATATAAAGGGAAAGCAAACAGTGGAGAGTTTTCATAAAAGACTTGGAAAGATTATCTGGGATAAATGTGGTATGGCCAGAAATGAGCAGGGATTGAAACAGGCTCTGGAAGAATTGAAACAGTTAAAAGCTGAATTCTGGAGTGATGTTAGAATCCCTGGTGATATCAATGAATTCAATCCTGAGCTTGATAAAGCAGGAAGGGTGGCCGATTTCATTGAGCTCGGCAAGTTGATGTGTATCGACGCGCTGGACCGAAACGAAAGTTGCGGCGGTCACTTCAGAGAGGAAAGCCAGACAGAAGACGGAGAAGCCAAAAGAGACGATGAAAACTATGCCTATGTAGCCGCATGGGAACTGAAAGGGGAAGACTACTGGGAGTTACACAAAGAACCTTTGACTTTTGAAATTGTTAAACCAACACAGCGCAGCTATAAATAATTAAGATATGGAACACTACCACATGAATCTGACGCTTAAAGTTTGGCGTCAGAAAAACAGCCAGGCAAAAGGAAATTTTGATACCTATCAGGTGAAAAACATCTCCTCCGAAATGAGCTTTCTCGAAATGTTCGATGTCTTGAACGAACAACTTATTGTGGAGGGCAAAGAGCCAATCGCTTTCGACCATGACTGCCGGGAAGGTATTTGCGGTATGTGCAGCATGTACATAAATGGTCAGGCTCATGGACCCTGGCAGCAAAACACCACCTGCCAGTTGCACATGCGCGCCTTCAAAGATGGCGATACTATTGTGGTAGAACCATGGCGCAGTCAGGCATTCCCTGTAGTGAAAGATTTGGTGGTAGACAGATCATCTTTTGACAGAATTATACAAGCAGGCGGTTACATCAGTGTAAATACAGGTAATGCCGTTGACGCCAATGCCATCCCTATAGATAAAAAAGATGCAGACGATGCATTTATGGCGGCAGCGTGTATCGGTTGCGGCGCATGTGTAGCCACTTGTAAAAACGGAAGCGCCATGCTGTTCGTGGGTGCCAAAGTTTCCCAACTCTCTTTATTACCTCAGGGGCAGCCCGAAAGAGCTAACCGTGTGCTGAATATGGTGGCTCAAATGGATAAAGAAGGATTTGGCAACTGTACCAACACTTACGCCTGCGAAGCTGAATGCCCCAAAGGTATTTCTATAGCCAATATTGCTCGCTTAAATAGTGAATACATCAAAGCCGGTCTGAGCTCAGAAGAAAAATAAAATTGTAAATTGGGTATGGATAAATGACAGATTCCATGCTGCCCGATAATCAATTTATGTACACAATTATTCATCCCGTCAATTGATGTACAGAAAATTATACCTATTACTCATCATCTTGCTCATTGCTAATTATGGTTTTGCGCAATTTGATGCCCGCCCGCTTTCCAATCTAAGAAAAAAAATCATCGCCTTTTCAGACTTTCCGGAACAGATTGATACGCTGAGTATTGTACCCAATAGTTTTACTGTTTACAATGTGCCTCAAAACTATTATAAAATAGATGAAGCAGGTGCTGTGCTTACGTGGATTCGAAGGCCTTATGCAGACAGCGTTCTGGTACAATACAGGGTGTTCCCGCTTAAGCTTAATGCAGTAACCAGAAGGATGAATTATGAAGAGGTGCGGTATAATTTTCTGGATACGAAAAGTCCTGTAAGACTAACAAACAGTCTGGCTGCCCAACAGAATTCAATTTTTAATTTCGGGGAGCTGCAGACAGAGGGTAGCATCGGGAGAGGTATTTCTTTTGGCAACAACCAGGATGCTAGCGTGAATTCAACCCTCAATCTGCAACTGAGCGGATTTATAGGTGACAGTCTCGAATTGACTGCTGCCATAACAGACAACAATGTGCCTATTCAGCCGGATGGCAATACCAGAGACCTCAGAGATTTTGACCGCATCTTTATGCAAATCAAAAAGAAAAACTGGCAGGCATCTTTTGGTGATCTTGATATCAGAACAAAAAAAAATTATTTTCTGAATTTTTATAAACGACTGCAAGGTGTTTATTTCAGTACAGAAAACGAAGTCAATAAAAATTCAAAGAACTCATTTTTATTCAGCGGATCTGTTGCAAAAGGAAAATTCACCAGAAATATCCTGATTCCGATTGAAGGGAATCAGGGTCCTTACAGACTCCAGAGCGCCAATAATGAATTGTTTTTTGTCATTCTGGCCGGAACGGAAAGGGTTTTTATTGATGGAGAATTACTGCAAAGAGGAGAGGACCAGGATTATGTGATCAATTACAACACCGCCGAAATTACTTTTACACCCCGCCGACTAATCAATAAAGACAGAAGGATTCAGGTGGAGTTTGAATATGCCGACCGAAATTATCTGAACGCACAAATATTCGGCAGTAATGAATTCAACTACAAAAAAAAATTGGTTGCCTCAGTTTCAGTATTCTCCAATTCGGATGCCAAAAACTCTGTGATAGACCAGCCACTCGATTTTGCTCAAAAGCAGGTTCTTGCTGCAATTGGTGACAGTATTCAAAATGCTTTCGTGCCTTCTGCGGTTAAAGATACTTTTGTTGCCGGCAGAATTTTATACAAAAAAATAGACACGGTTTACAATGTAAACCAGCGCGACTCCATTTTTGTGCAGTCTTCCAGTCAGCAGGATGTATTGTACAATGTATCTTTTACTTATGTTGGATTAGGTAAAGGAAATTACAGACAGGTAATCAGCGGAGCAAATGGCAAAGTGTATGAATGGATTTCTCCGGATGCAAATAATCTAAAGCGTGGAGACTGGGATCCGGTGGCTTTTCTGGTAACGCCTAAAAAACTGCAAATCGTCTCGGCAATGTTCAGCTATCTTCCAAATACGCGATTAAGTATTACCTCCGAATTGGCAGTAAGTAATTATGATATAAATCTTTTCTCATCAAAAGATAAATCAAATGATAATGGGTTTGCAGGCAAATTAAATGTTAAGCATGAAAGCAAAACGTTTTCAATTTTCTCCAAAAAACTGAAGACAGAGACAAATGCAGGATTTGAATATGTTCAGGGCAGATTCAGGCCTGTTGAACGACTCAGAAATGTTGAATTTTTGAGAGACTGGAGTCTTCCTTTCAATATCGGACCATCAGATGAAAAGATAACACGTGTATCATTCAGACTCTCAGGCAATGAAACAAACAGTTTTAAATATGAGTTGGTTAATTACAATCGCTCTGATAATTACAACGGCAACAATCATCTCATCGAACAAAATTTTTCAGGAAATAGCATTTCAGTTAATTCAAGACTTAGTCTGCTCAATTTCGACAATCAGTTTCAGCGTGGATTTTTTCTAAGACCGAATATTGATGTTAAAAAAACATTCACTCATCTGGCTTCATTAAATGCAGGAGTTAAATATACAGGCGAATACAATAAGTTCAATAACAAGCAAAGCGATACACTGACGGCGTCTTCGTTTGGCTTTGATGTGTATGAACTTTATCTTAAATCTAATGATTCAATATTGAATAAATGGGGAGCGGTATTTTACAGCAGGGTAGATCGGCTGCCGGTAAACAAATCATTGCAAAAAGCTGACCAGAGTTACAACTACTCCCTCAGCACCGAATTGCTGAAAAATCCCAATCGTCAGTTGAAGTTAAATGTCAATTACAGGACACTGGAGATTGTTCGATTTAATCTCAGTAAACTCAAAGCAGATAAGACATTGTTGGGAAGGTCTGAATATTCATTCAATGAATGGAAGGGGTTAATCAACGGGAATGTATTGTATGAGCTGGGTGGCGGACAGGAGCAAAGAAGAGAGTTTACTTTCGTGGCAGTACCTGTTGGACAGGGTGAATATACCTGGGTCGATTACAATAACAATGGAATTGAGGAACTGAATGAATTTGAAACGGCATTGTTTCGGGATCAGAAAAAGTATATCAGAATTTTTACACCTAGCAATCAATATGTAAAAGCAAGTTATCTTCAGTTTAACTACAGTATAAATATCCAACCGGCTAATGTTATTAAAAATCAGACAATCGGTATCAGTAAGTTTCTGTCTAGGATTGGAAGTAATTCTTCTCTTCAGGTAAATCGAAAGATTATTTCCAATGGCAACGTTGTTTTTAATCCTTTTTATCAATCTTCCTCGGATACAAATTTGATTACGCTGAATTCGTTTTTATCAAATACGCTTTATTTTAATAGGAAGAGTACTAAATGGGGGCTGGAAGCAACGCACAGTAAATCGGACTCCAAGTCATTGCTGACTTTCGGTTTTGAATCAAGAAATATCAGAACAATTTTGGGTAAGATAAGATGGAATATAAACAGAAAGTTGCTTTCCAATATTTCTTTCAGAGATGTTGCCAATAGTTTATCTACTACCGGCCTGAAATTTGATAATAGGAATTTTAATATAAGTCAGCAAACCATTGAGCCCAATCTCAGTTATCAATATCAAAATACATTCAGAGCTACAATCGGGTATTCGTTTACGCGTAAATTAAACAGGATTGATTCTATGGAAAGAGTGACGCAAAATATCCTGAATGCAGAAATAAAGTACAATGTATTTTCAAACAGTAGCATCAATGCGAAGCTTTCTTACAACAAAATAAATTTCAACTCATATAAAGGCGCTGCCAATACCACCGTTGGATTTATTCTGCTCGATGGGTTGCTTCCGGGAAATAATTATTTATGGACAATTGATTTTACCAAAAGAATTGCCGGGAACGTGGAAATCAATATGCAATACGAAGGAAGAAAGCCCGGCGCGTCCAATGTTATTCATATAGGGAGAGCTTCGGTAAAAGCACTATTCTAAAAACATTTCAAGTCTTTGTACAAATTCCTTCGGAAAAATTCCGCTTTGAACTTTATTTTATAGATTGCATATCATTTGATTTGTATGAGTGTTGAAAAAATATTAGGGGAGTGGAGAAAGAAAGAATTTAAACCTGTATACTGGATATATGGGGAAGAAGATTATTACATAGATGTATTGACAGAATATGCTGAACATCACATTCTGTCAGAATCAGAGGCTTCATTTAATTTGTCAGTTTTTTATGGAAAAGATGCAGAATGGGCGGCCATAATCAATGCCTGCAGAAGATATCCTATGTTTTCTGAAAAACAGGTGGTAATATTAAAAGAAGCCCAGCAAATGAATTCATTTGAACTGCTGGAGCCTTATATCCGGGAGCCACTTCCATCAACGATTTTTGTAATTGCCTATAAAGGAAAAGGGCCGGATAAAAGAAAGGCCATTTCCAAATTGCTGGAGAAAAACACAGTGGTATTTCATTCTCAGGAATTGAGGGAAGATAAAATACACGACTGGATTGCTACTCATGTCAAACAGCAGGGATTTTTAATAGACAACAAAGCTGTAACATTACTGGAAGAGCATCTAGGCAACGACCTCAGCCGAATAAGTAATGAAATCAAAAAGATATCATTAAACCTGAAAGATGAAAAGACAATTGATGAAGATGTGATTGAGAAATATGTGGGTATAAGCAAGGAATACAATGTCTTTGAACTGCAGGCCGCCATTGCGCATAAAGATCTGGCCAAAGCCATAAAAATCATTTCTTATTTTGAAAGCAATCCCAAATCTGTTTCCATCCACCTGGCATTGCCCACCTTGTATGCATTTTTCAGTAAGGTCTATAGCGTGTTTGGAATGTCCAATAAATCAGAAGCTGCTTTAAAGCCGGTTTTTTATTTTAATTCCGTTTCTTTACAACAGGGGATGGCTGCTGCTAAAAATTATGGCTACTCGGGTGTTGAGAGGATCATTCTTCTGCTGAATCACTATAATCTCAAAAGTCTGGGTGTTGGCGATAGTGGCTCTGACGGCGCGACTTTAATGAAGGAGATGGTGGTTAAAATGATGTTGAAATAAATTACAGCAACAATTTTTTCGCCTCAATGCTGTCTTTTGAAAGCTGTACTTTTAATGCTTCAATGTTATCAAAACGAATCTCATCTCTAATTTTTTCAACAACTGATACGGTGATATTTTTTTGATAAATATCACGGTTGAAATCAAAAACATTCACTTCGATGGTATGCTTATCTCCGCCAACAGTCGGTCTCATCCCTATGTTCATCATCCCTTTGTACGCTGGTTCATCGTCAGCAATTTTTAATCTCACCGCATACACTCCGTTGGCAGGTATTAATTTATTTGCATCTTCTGTTTCAATATTGGCAGTAGGGAAGTTGATTTGACGACCCAGCTGGTTGCCTTCTACCACTTTTCCCGAAAAGAAATAATCGTAACCTAGCAGGGTATTGGCAGTTGCAATATCGCCCGAAAGCAGGGCTTTTCTGATAGCAGTACTGCTGATGGTTACATCCCTGAGTATGTGTTCAGGAATCTCTTTCACCGTATAATGGTATTTTTCGGCATATTTTTCCAGCATCTGGTAATCACCCGAACGGTTTTTCCCAAATCGGTGGTCGTATCCGATAATGATGGTGTGAGGATGAAAGTTCTTTACCAGAAAGTTTCCGATGTATTCATCTGCTGTCTGATCAGAAAATGCTTTATTAAATGGAACAATTACCAGTTTCTCAATTCCGGCTTGTTCAAGCAATGTTGCTTTTTCCTCAACTGTATTGAGGGTATAGAGCGTTTTTTTATCAAAACCAACTATCTGCTTGGGATGCGGATAAAAAGTTATCAGGACAGAAGTGCCATTAATGGATTGGGCTTCACCGGTAAGCTGACGTAGGATTTGCTGATGTCCCAGATGAACACCGTCAAAAGTGCCAATGGTAATGACCGCATTTGAAAAAACCGGCAATGAATCAATATCCCTAAATATTTCCATAATTTTATGCTGCAAAACTAATTTATAATTAACACATTAATTTTATCAAATCAATTTAGTTTTGCAACTCAAGCATAATTATGAGTCTTTATACCAAAAGAGGCGTGTCGGCACAAAAAGAAGAGGTACACGCAGCCACCAAAAATCTCAATCAGGGGTTATTTCCAAATGCATTCTGTAAAATTTATCCGGATTATATTTCCGGCGACAGCAATTATGTAAATGTAATGCACGCCGATGGGGCAGGTACCAAAAGTATCCTGGCTTATCTCTACTGGAAAGAGACCGGCGATATCAGTGTCTGGAAAGGAATAGCCCAGGATGCTGTAGTAATGAACCTCGATGATTTGATTTGTGTGGGCATTTACGACAATATAGTTTTCAATTCTACAATAGACAGAAATAAACACCTGATTCCCGGCGAAGTATTGGAGCAAATCATCACCGGAACACAACAGTTATTTGATGAACTCAAATCATTTGGTGTGAATATCCATTATCTGGGCGGTGAGACTGCAGATGTGGGAGATGTGGTAAGAACTGTTGCGGTTAATGGCACCATGACCTGCAGATGGAAGAAAGAAAGCGTTGTAACGAATGAAAGAATTTGTCCCGGGGATGTGATTGTGGGTTTGGCAAGCTACGGTAAAGCTAATTATGAAGAAGCTTTCAACAGCGGCATCGGCAGCAACGGTCTTACTTCTGCCCGCCATGATGCTTTAAGTAAACACTACGCCAGTCATTATAGTGAAAGCTACAATCCCGGTCTCGATGAAGAGGTGGTATATATTGGAAAAAACCGACTCACCGATAAAGTCAGTGATATACTTCCTCCAAGTGAAATTACAGGTGATTCGAATGCATCTATTGGACAGCTATTGCTTAGCCCCACAAGAACCTACGCTCCGGTAATGAAGCTACTACTCGAAAATCATTTCGACAAAATACACGGCCTCATTCATTGCAGCGGCGGCGGACATACCAAGTGTCTGAAATATTTGCCGGGTGATTTTAAAATTATCAAAGACAATCTGTTTGCTGCGCCGGATATATTTAAAATAATTCAGCAAAACAGTGGCAGCAGTATGCGTGAGATGTACGAGGTGTTCAATATGGGCTGCCGGCTTGAAATTTACTGTTCAGAACATGATGCCCAGCTGATGATTGATACAGCAAAATCTTTCGGTATAGATGCGCAGATTATAGGCCGGGTTGAACAAAACGTTAAAAAGCAACTGGAAATCAGATTAAAAGAGGAAGTAATTGTTTATTAATTCATCTAACTTTACTTTTGTTATATATAAAAATTAATTTTCAATATGTCTCGATCAATCATTGAACTGCGTAATGTAAATATTTATCAGGGCGACAACCTTGTTTTAAGCAATGTAAATCTAAGTATTGAAAAAGGAGAGTTCGTTTATCTAGTGGGAAAGACCGGTACCGGTAAAAGTAGTTTGCTAAAAACGCTTTATGGAGATTTGGAATTGAGGGAAGGAGAAGGATGGGTGGCCAATCATGAATTGCGTACGCTGACATGGAAAACAGTTCCTTTTCTGCGCAGAAGTCTGGGTGTGGTGTTTCAGGATTTTCAGTTGCTGACAGATAGAAACGTGAATGAAAATCTTAAGTTTGTTATGAAAGCAACAGGCTGGAAAGACGAAGGGTTGATGGATGAAAAAATTGCTGAAGTATTGAATAAGGTAGGACTCAAATCAAAAGGATTTAAAATGCCATTCGAGTTGAGCGGAGGAGAACAGCAGCGTGTTGATATAGCAAGAGCTTTATTAAATTCACCCAAAGTAATATTGGCAGATGAGCCAACCGGTAATCTTGATCCGGAAACCAGCGATGAGATTATGCAATTACTTTTTCAGATTTGCAGAGATTATGATACTGCCATAGTAATGGCAACGCATGATTATATGGTAATCAATAAATTTCCGGCCAGAACATTAAAAACGGAAAACGGGAAGGTGATAGACAATGCTAGTGTAACCATTCCATAAGTTGATGAGCGTTTTTGATATTATTGAATTTATTGTTCAATAATTCTTTTCTCCTGTTTATTTCATCTTGAGTAAATGGCTGCTTGAACAGCTCATTAATTTTATTTTTCATCTCCTCCGCATCATTTGAAATATGACAAATCCTCATGAGGTCAGATTTGTCAATGGCTTTTAAATTTACTACGCAGTGTCTTCCGTTGTATAGCGCATTCAAAATTTTCAGTTTAATGCCGGTCTTGTTGAATGAGGGAAGTATATTGATTTGTGCTTTGTTGATCATGTCCTGCATTTCATAATCTGAAGGATTGACAACAATACAGGTGTATGGTTTTACATGTGCTTTTTTCTGCAATGCTTTTGACGGATTTTTTCCGGCGATTACAAAAGGAATTTCCAGTGTATTGAAAACATTCTCCAGCAGCCAGGTGGCAGCTTTGTCATTTTCATTGATTTCAAGATTGCCCTGGTATAAACAAAATGTTCCGCAATCAAGAGGAGAATTGACGTCATTCCATTGTAAGAAAACCGGTAGGAATAAAACGTTTTTGGCTTTCAATTCATTTGTGTAATCTGAAGCATCTTTCTTACTCAGCGTAATGATGTCAGCCAACTGCCCGATTCTTCGCTCATATTTTTTTAGTAAAAAACTTTCATATTGATAGTACAGTTTCTTGAATAAATTGTCCTCATGCACTGCCAGCTGATTGTAGTAAAGGTATTCTACATTGTGCAATCTGACCATCACTTTTCTTCCTTCAAGTTTCATTTTATAAAGCAGATAGGTACAGTGAATTCCTTCCAGCAGAATAGGGTAATTGTCTTTTTGTAGATTTTCTAAAAGGGTAGTACTGCTTCTTGATTTAACAATGAAAGGGATGTTGAATGAGAATGATTTGAAAGAAGTATCTCTCGGATAATAGTTTACCGTTTCGCAATACCTGTTCAGCATGGTTTGTTCAGCTCGCTTATTGGTGAAGCAATGCAAATGAACGTGCACGCCAATTTCATGGAGGTTTTTTATCTTGTAAAATAAATCAAACATTCCGCCGAAATCAACCGGCCAGGGAACATCATGCGTGACGATATGTATATGCTTATCCAAAAATATTTTTATAAAAGTTCAATAATTTTTCTTCTTCTTTTTGCCAGTTCAATTCTTTTCTTGCAACCTTGCAGCTTTCATGAATTTGTTTCCACAGAGATTCATCGGTCAAAAGCTTGTTTAGGTTGGCCGCTATGCTTTCCGAACTAAGGTCACTGATTAAAACACCCACCGGGTACATTTTGTTTAATTCCTGATATACAGGATAATCAACACATAACTGAGGCGTCGCCGCTTGGATGTAGTCGAAAAATCTGTTCGCT
Source organism: Chitinophagaceae bacterium (assembly GCA_947458275.1). Classification (GTDB taxonomy): domain Bacteria; phylum Bacteroidota; class Bacteroidia; order Chitinophagales; family Chitinophagaceae; genus Ferruginibacter. The sequence goes on along the minus strand of CANGYR010000009.1, from coordinate 34,981 downwards.
AGAGAGTAATAGTTACTCAGTGAGTCTTTTTCAAATAAGGTAATTCCGATATAAGATTTTTGGGTATATGAACGTAACTGATCGGGCGGAAGCATTCTCTTAAATATCACTTTTTCCTCCAAATGATGTTTTTTGACAAGTTCTTTAGCTTGTTTCATGAAATTGCCGGTCCCGCAAATGATGAGTTTTGAATCTACCCATTGCATGGCAGGTATGAGAGTTTCAAAACAACGTCCTTCATTCACTGCGCCCTGGTAAAGAATAAATTTTTCCTTCTCAACATCCCTCATTGTTGCGTCATATACGGCAATGCTTCTGATTACTTCATAATGGACATTGTACATTTTCTCAAATTCCTTAGCAATCGGTTCGTTGACAGTATACCCGTATTTGAATTTTGGAACAGTAATTTTCTCTATTATTTTCCAGATTTTGTATATCGGCGGTCTCGAAACAATTTCTTTCATTTCGCAAAAAAGTTCATGGGCATCATATATACGCTTGACTTTTTTTAATCGTGAAATGAGATAGCATGGTACAATGGTATCCAAATCGATAGCACAAATAGCATCTGTTTTTTCTCGAAGCAGATAAAAAAACAAACGGATGTTGAATTCTATGTAAAATAATTTTCCTTTTTCAAAAAAACACTTAATCCTTTTTTGTTTGAAGGATTCATTTCTGAGGTTGACAGAGCGCTTGAGTTTTCTGCCGACAATAGTTACAGCATATCCTGCATTGTCCAGCGAATTGCAGATGCGCAACATTCGCTGGTCGTACACTATATCATTGGTAACTGTAAATATGATGGAAGGCAAAAGGAATAATAGTTTAGTGTAAAATAAAATCAAATCATTTTAATCCGCCGGCATGGTAAATCTTATCTATAATCTCCACAGTTTTCAATCCGTCCATTGCATTGGCAAAATTATGTTCAGGATTTTGTAAAGCAACTATAAGTTCTGTGTAAACAATATCGTGATTGCTCATGCTGCCCTGATAAAAACCATAGTCATTGGAGCCGTTACCCTGAAAGTTGGTGTCTATCTGTTCTCCCTCTATACATTGATATTCCAGTGTATTGAGGTATTGTCCGCCTATTTTTACCGACCCTTTTTCACCCAGGATGGTCATGGAGCCTTCCATGTTTTTAGCGTAACTGTTTACGGAGTAATTCATTGTTCCAATAGCATCATTGTTCATTTCAAAAATGACGGTTCCGGAATCTTCAATTTCAATGTAAGGATGATGCAGATTCTTTATAGTTGCTTTGACTGATTTTACATCACCGAGTAGCCAATATAATAAATCGATAAAATGACTGAATTGTGTATATAAAGTTCCGCCATCCATTTGTTTTGTACCTCTCCAGCTATCGCGATAATATTCTTCAGGTCTGTTCCAGAAACAATTAATCTGAAAGGATAAAATTTTACCAAGCCTGTTTTCAGCAAGAAGTTTTTTTACGGCTACAACAGGTGGATTGTATCTGTTTTGTTTGACTACAAAAAGTCTCCTTCCGAATTGATTGCTGGCATCAATCATCTTTTTGGCGTCATCAACTGAAATGCTTAGTGGTTTTTCACACAATACATGCTTGCCTGCCTGAAGGGATTGTATGGAATGCGCCGCGTGAAGTCCGTTAGGAGTACAAATGGATATGATATCCACTTCAATTTCATTGTTCAGTAATTCAGTAAGAGAAGTATATGCTTTCGCTCCGTATTGAGCTGAAAATTGCTCCGCCTTGGCAGCATCTGTGTCGCATACGGCCTTCAAATAGCCAACTTTTATTATTTGTTCAGCGTGGCGACGGGCAATTCTTCCGCATCCGACAAGGGCGAAACTGGGTTTCATTCTGCAAAAATGAGGAATTTCCTTCATTATATCATGAAGGTGTCGGTTTTGGAAATAAGTTTAATTGCCAATTTATTAAAATTTTAGTAAAAATATACTACCTTTGCACTCGAAAAAATTAAAGAAATTAAAACACAGTGTTTTAAAAAACAATTTAAAAATGCCTTATTTAACAACAGAAAAGAAAGCCACTATCTTCACTACTTATGGTGGTAAAGCTACAAACACCGGCTCAATCGAAGGGCAGGTAGCTCTTCTTACAGAGCGCATCAACCACATTTCCGGACACCTTAAAGGGAATAAGAAAGATTTCTCTTCTCAAAGGGGACTGATGATGATGGTAGGTAAACGCAAACGCTTGCTTACTTACTTGAGCAAACACGATCTGACCGGATACAGAGCCCTTATTGAAAAATTAGGTCTGCGTAAATAATCAATCATTTCATGCACAACATTTGAATTATTCCCAACCGATTTTCGTTGTTGGGAATTGTTCTTTGTACATGCTTCTTTTAACCGCCGGTAAAGTATCGGCAAAATAATTTTTATATGTCTTTTTTAGAACCAAAAGCGGTTTCCTTCGATTTAGGCGGTGGACGTACTGTGACGATTGAAACCGGAAAACTGGCCCGTCAGGCAGATGGTGCCGTTACCGTTAGGCAAGGAAATTGCATTATACTCGCTACCGTAGTAGCCAATAAAGAACCTAAAGCAGGTCAAAGTTTTTTCCCCCTGTCGGTAGATTACCAGGAGAAATTCGCTTCTGCAGGCCGCATTCCCGGATCCTTCTTCAAAAGAGAAGCCCGTTTGAATGATTATGAAATTCTTACATCTAGACTCATAGACAGGGCGCTACGTCCCTTGTTTCCTGAAGATTATCTGTGCGACGTTCAGGTACTGGTAAGTCTTATTTCATCTGATGATGAAGTACTTCCTGATGCATTGGCCTGCCTGGCAGCTTCAGCAGCACTGGCAGTTTCTGATATTCCCATTCAGGAAATCATTTCCGAAGTACGTGTGGGCAGAATAAACGGAGAATTTATCATCAACCCAACCAGACAACAACTTGCTCAGAGTGATTTGGAGTTTATTATAGCAGCTACCAGCAAGAACATCATGATGGTGGAAGGAGAAAGCAATGAGTGCCAGGAAGAAGATTTGGTAAAAGCAATCGAACTGGCTCATGATGCCATTCGCGTGCAGGTGAAAGCACAGGAGCAACTCAGAGATCTGGTAGGTGTTAAAGGTAAAAGAGAATACACTAAACCTTACAGAAACGAAGAGCTGAATCAGAAAATCATATCTTTTGCAAAAGATAAAATGTATGCAATTGCCTCTTCAGCTTCTGCTAAGCATGAAAGAAGTGCTGCCTTCAAAGCACTGCATGAAGAAATTGTAGCTCACTTGGGTGATGAATTGCCCGATGCAGACAAGTCGCTGATTGGACATTACACCGGAGAGCTTCAGTATCATGTGGTAAGAGATATGATTTTAAATGACCGCAAAAGACTGGACGGAAGAGGTACAGAAGATATTCGCCAGCTGGCCATGGAAACCGATTTGCTTCCTACACCGCATGGTTCCTCACTTTTCACCAGAGGGGAAACGCAGTCGCTTACTACTGTTACATTGGGAACTCCATTGGATGAATTATTGGTGGAGTCAGCTCATTCTTCTGAATACAGCAAATTTTTATTACACTACAACTTCCCGCCTTTCAGTACCGGTGAAGTGAAAATGATGAGAGGTGTTGGCCGAAGAGAAGTGGGACACGGTAATCTTGCCATGCGTTCTCTGAAAAAAATGATGCCGGGTTCAGAATATCCTTATACTGTCAGAGTGGTAAGTGATATTTTGGAAAGTAATGGTTCTTCTTCAATGGCAACTGTTTGTGCCGGATCATTGGCTCTGATGGATGCGGGGGTACCTTTAAAGCATCACGTGAGTGGAGTAGCCATGGGATTGATTACGAAAGGCGATCAGTTCGCGATTCTGACTGATATTTTAGGTGATGAAGATCATCTGGGAGATATGGACTTCAAGGTAACGGGTACGCGTAATGGTATTTGCGGCGTGCAGATGGATATCAAAGTAGATGGGTTGAGTATGGACGTAATGCGTCAGGCACTTAACCAAGCCAAAAAAGGTCGTCTGCATATTCTGGATGCTATGTACAAATGTTTTGAAGCACCCAGACCGGATGTTAAACCTCATGCTCCGCGAATGGTTAAACTGATTATCGATAAAGAATTTATTGGTGCAGTAATCGGACCCGGTGGTAAAGTCATTCAGGAAATTCAAAGAGAAACCGGAACGACCATAAATATAGAAGAGGTTAACGAGAAAGGAGAAGTTAGCATCTTCTCAAAAGAAAAAACCGGATTGGATAAGGCCGTTGAGTGGGTAAATGGCTTAGTTGCTGTTCCTGAAATAGGCCAGACTTATGAAGGTACGGTTAAAGGGATTAAGGAGTTTGGTGCCTTTGTAGAGTTCCTACCAAAAAAAGAAGGACTGCTTCATATAAGTGAAATCAGCTGGAAACGCCTTGATTCTATGGACGGGTTATTCAAAGAAGGTGATAAAGTGAAAGTTAAACTATTGGATGTAGATCCTCGCACCGGTAAATTCAAACTGAGCAGAAAAGCACTGATTCCAAAACCGGAAGCACCTGCAAAGCCACAGTCCGAGAATAATTAATTATTAAACATTCTAACAAACAAACCGCAGCTTTCAAAGAATTGTCTGCGGTTTTTTATATTATGGATTACATTCAAATTACCATCGATAATATTTCGCAAGAGACCAGCGATCAACTCGTTGCGCTTATGCAGGGCATAGGATTTGAAGGGTTTGAAGAAGATGAAAGGTTACTCAAAGCATTTATTTCAAATGAAAAATTTGATGAGAATAATTTTAATATTTTAATTGAACAGAATAATTTAAAATATTCAAAATCAATCATTAAAGAAGTTAATTGGAATCAAGAATGGGAGAGTGGCTTTGAGCCAGTGTCCATTTATTCTCCCAAAGACAACCGGCTGTTTGTTTACCTAAGAGCAGATTTCCATGCTCCCAATCCAACTGCTCTTTTTGATTTGGCTATCACTCCTAAAATGAGTTTTGGAACCGGTCACCATGCCACCACTTACCTCATGATTCAACAAATGGCCGATGTGGATTTTAATGAAAAATCTGTCATAGATTTTGGAACAGGTACAGGAGTGCTGGCGATTTTGGCAGAAAAATTAGGAGCGAAAGAGGTAATTGGAATTGATCATGACGACTGGAGTATTTCCAATGCTACAGAAAATATCAATGCCAATAATTGTTGTAAAATCAGTCTGGTTAAAGCGGATAGCTGTGTTTTTCAGGGAAAAGCAGATATTTTACTGGCTAACATCAATTTGAATATCATAAAAGAGAATCTTTCTTCAATCAAAAATTGTCTTGCTAATTCCGGTACTGTATTGTTTAGCGGAATATTGAAAAATGACCTGCAAGACATTGAAAAAGCCATAAAATTCACCGGATTAAGCATCGTAGAAGTCTTGGAAAGAGATAACTGGTTGCTTATCAAGGCTGTTAATTGACAATTGTGTATTAATTAATAAGCATTAAGGTTTAGTAAGAATTTAGTATATTTGTTTAACTATCAATAGTCATAGATGAAGGAAGCATTACTCATTATTCTTGCTTATTTTATAGGTTCAATACCTACAGCTTTAATTATCAGCAATAAATTCTTTGGAATTGATATCAGAGATTATGGCAGCGGAAATATGGGAGCCACAAATATGTTCAGGGTGTTGGGCGCAAGATTCGGACTCATAGTCATGGTTTTGGATATTTTGAAGGGAATGCTTGCCGTTGGCCTGTTTTATTTTCTTCCTTTTTATCTCACCAATGAACTGTATCGTACAAATTTCATGATTGGACTTGGACTAGCTGCAGTCATCGGGCATATTTTCCCAATTTTTGCAGGATTCAAGGGAGGCAAGGGTGTTGCTACGTTACTGGGGATGGTTATTGCCGTTCAGCCCGTTGTAGCCGTTGCCTGCGTCTCGGTTTTTGTCCTGGTTTTATACCTAACCAGATATGTTTCCCTTAGTTCTATTTTGGGAGCCATCATGATGCCGGTTTCTGTTTTATGGATCTGGAATGAAAAGGAGCTGATTTACAGAGTATTTGCTTTGCTTGTAGCATTTTTAGTCATAATCACGCATCAAAAAAATATTGGCCGAATCATCAAGGGAGTTGAAAACCGTATCCCTATTTTCAAGCACAGAGATAAAAGAAAAGAATCCCATCAGGCCAGTTAAGCAAAAGATTTTTTTCAAATTATTTATTACAACTTTTATTGAGTGTAACTATGAAAGTATTATTCTCATTACTGATATCAATAATATTGTTGACTTCCTGCAAGCAAAATCCTATTACAGGAAGAAGCCAGCTTTCACTTTTCCCTGAGTCTGTTTTACAACAACAATCAGTGTCTCAATACCGCACGTTTTTGAGTCAGAATAGAGTGGTGCCTAAAGAGGTAAGCAGAGATGCTGAAATGGTTAAAAGAGTTGGCGGTAGAATTGCTCAGGTGGTGACTGACTATTATAACAAAAAAGGTCTGTCCAAAGAATTACAAGGTTATAACTGGGAATTTAATTTAATTGACAATAAGGAAGTCAACGCCTGGTGTATGCCCGGCGGTAAAGTGGTAGTGTATACAGGCCTGTTGACGGTAACCCAAAACGAAGCAGCTCTAGCTGTTGTACTTGGACACGAAATTACTCATGCTTTGGCGCATCATGGAAATGAGCGAATGAGTCAGGCCGCACTGGCGCAGGGATTGCAGGTTGCCGGCGATATATTTACCCGAAACAAGGAAAAGGCAAATACTATATTCAACAGTGTTTTTGCCCCAACCGCCCAATTGGCAGTACTTTTGCCTAATTCAAGAAAAAATGAATATGAGGCAGATCGTTTTGGAATAATGTTCTCAGCTATGGCTGGTTATAATCCAAAAGAGGCTATTCCATTCTGGCAAAGAATGTCAAGGGCAGGAGGAGCTAAACCACCCGAGTTTTTGGCTACGCATCCTTCAGATGCTAACCGTATAGCTCAGCTGGAAAAACACATGGATGAGGCGCTTTCGTTGTACAAACCGGTTAAATAGTTAAACAAATCGGCTGTTTTTCGTAAAAAAAATTTAACAGAAATATAAAATTGGCTTACCTTTGTCATCTCCTTAAATTCTCAAGATCATAAGAAAAACTATTCCTTATCCTTTTTTTCGGGCGGTATCATGTTCATATAGCTGTCTATCCAGTCTTATGATGCTATGATTTCTCCTTTTGTTTTTATTCGGTTGATTAATATATTTTTTTACCATTAAAACATTCTTGCTGATTATGGCTATTCAAACTATTCTCGAAAAACTTCAGTTAAAAGACGAAAAAAATATTTTAATTCAGGGTCTTCCTTCTTCAATAGAAAAACAATTTCAGAAAATCAGTTTTGCCAAAAGTGTCACTCCATTATTAAGGAGCAAAAAAGTTGAATTTGCACTGATATTTGCTTTCAGCAAAAAACAGCTGACTGATATATTGAACGACATCATGCCTGCGCTAAATAGTAATTTCAAATTATGGATTGCTTATCCTAAACCAACCGCAAAAATTGCCAGCGATCTTTGTCGCCATAACCATTGGGAGATTATCGATGATTATAAACTCGCATCCACTGAAAAAGTTGAACTCGACAGCGTTTGGTGTGCTACCAATTTTATTCTGGCAAAAAACAAGAAACTTGTTCCCGAAGTTGCTTTGCTGGAATCAGAAGAATTATTGCTTTCCTAATAAAAGTAGTTGCTATTTATAAATTACTGTACCTGCTCTTTTAGTCAGTTCCATCTCAATCTGTTTAAGATGCTGATGTGTTTCTATACAAATCATTTGCTCTTCTGAGCTTTTTGCTTTTTCCAGTTCCTGCTGGTTTTCTGCAATCAGTCTTTTTACTTTTCTAAGCTGAACGTAGGTGAGTGTAGACAATACCTCTTCTTTGTATAGCTCTTCACGGGTTGGAATATGGCCTTCATAATGCTCTTTCCATTTCGGACTGATTTCTGTATTTACATCCATGATTCTTATAATCATATCATTGATGCTTTTGTCCTCATGGTACAGGAAATTTTTGTCCGTTGGTTCTATTCCTGCATAATACCATTCTCTGTATAGATTGATGATATCTACCAGCAGCTTATTGTCAAGCAACTCACTCAAATCAGTATCATCTATCTGGCTGAAAATATACTCTGCTACTTTTTGTCCTTCATTCCATTCTTTTAAACCAAACTCAATCAAACTCCTCACCATTGCCTGTTCATGCAGTTCGTCTTTCTGAAACAGGGAAAAACTTTCATCAGGTTTCGTCTCATCCTGAGGAATGGTTAATGAAGAAGCTTCGTTGAAATTGTCGGTTTTAGAACCTTTCAATTCCTGCTTGCTGTACTTCTCTCTGATCAACTTATTCACCAGTGCATTGAATCCGGCTTCTTCTACTTTCAGTATTTCAGACACCTGCTTGATATAATCCTGTCTGCGTGTAAACTCTTCAGTCTTGTTGATTTTGGAAATCGTTTCGGCAATCTGATTGACAACCGATGCTTTTTTAGTGGAATCGTTTCCGGTTTCTTTTAGCGCAATCTCCAGTTGAAATAAAATGAAATCTTTTTTTTCTTTTTTTATAAATGCAGCGAATGACTCTGCTCCGATTTTATTTACAAAACTATCCGGATCTTCTTTATCAGGGATAAGCACCAAATGGACATTGAATCCTTCTTCTACAGCAAGGTCTAATCCACGCAATGCAGCTTTGATGCCCGCATTATCTCCATCATAAATGATGGTAAGATTGTTTGTGTATTTCTTTATCAGTCTTAACTGATCTGTTGTGAGAGAAGTACCGCCACTGGCAACTACATTTTCAATTCCTGCCTGATGCAGACTCACTACATCCGTATAACCTTCTACCAGCAGGCATTCATTTGCTTTATCTATGGCTGTTCTGGCAAAATATGAACCGTAGAGTATTTTGCTCTTTACATAAATTTCGTTTTCAGGAGTATTGATGTATTTGGGTGCCCTGTCATTCGATTTTATAATTCTCGCTCCAAACCCAAGTATTTTACCACTCAGGTTGTGGATGGGGAAGATGATTCTGCCCCGGTAATTGTCCATAAACTTATCGTCTCTGTTCACAACCAATCCCGTCTTCAATAAAAGTTCTTTATTGTATTGTCTGGATAAAGCTGATTGTGCAAATTCGTCTTTCGCTGATGGATTGAAACCAAGTTGAAACTTCTTAATGATTTCCTCTCTGAATCCTCTTTCCCTGAGATAACTCAGCGCAATCTCTCTTCCTTCATCTGAATTAAATAAAGTGTCGGTAAAAAAATCCCTTGCATAATTATTGATGATAAAAAGACTGTCCGCCGTATGTTGAATTGCTTTAAACTCCGGACTGGTTTCGGTTTCTTTCAAATCAATATTGTAACGTTCGGCCATCCAGCGGAGTGTTTCCACATAACTGTATTTCTCATGATCCATTACAAAGCCGATGGCATTTCCACTTTTTCCGCATCCAAAACATTTGTAAATTTCTTTGGAAGGAGAGACTGTAAAAGAGGGTGTTTTTTCGTTGTGAAACGGACAATTGCCCAAATAATTGGCACCTCTTTTCTTAAGTTTAATAAAACTGCCAACGATATCAATGATATCAATTTTACTCTGTATTTCCTGTATGGATTCCTGACTGATCAAGCCGTAAATTTATCTTTTGTGAGGTGAACCTCAAAATTAAGCCTTTCGTGCCTTTTTTGATTATACTAATGGAATCAAATACCTTTACGTCCAAAATTTAATATAAATGAAAAAAATACTTATAGTATCAATCGCGCTGTTGGTAAGTTTTGTGGGATTTTCACAGGATATCGAGGAAATCAATGAAATGCTGAGTAAAAACAATTTCAAGGATGCAAAAGCAGCCATTGACAAATATCTTCAAAATCCCAAAAAAGCCAATGATGCGGAGGGCTGGTTTACAAAGGGGCAGGTGTACAATGTATTGTCAAAAGATGCCGGTATCTCAAATTCAGAATCATCTTCTTTAAAAGATGAAGCTTTTGTTGCCTTTAAAAAGTATCAAGAATTGGATCAGAAGAATCTTTTGATGATATTAAATAATTATGAAAGCTATCTTGATTTATATGTTGAATATGGTAATCTCGGAATTAAATCCTTTAATCAAAAATCATTTGATGAGGCTTTGACGTATTTTAAAAAATCTGCAGTGCTTAAAGATTATATTGTCTCAAAAAATTATCAGTATACTCAATATCCGGTATATGCTGTTGATACCAATCTTATCCTGAATACTGCAGCTGCAGCCATACAGGCAAACAAGCCAGATGAGGCGGCGGAAAATTATCAAAAACTTGCTGACATTGGAATTTCAGGTGAGGATTACAAAGATGTATATATTTATCTTGTAAGTCATTACAGCAGTAAGCCGGATGTAACGGCACTAAAAAACATTAAATCCAAAGCGCTGAATATTTATCCCGATAATGATCTTTGGTTGCAAGTTGAATTAGAAGCTTTGTCCAAAAAAGGTGATACTGCTCAGTTATATATCAGATATGAAGAATTGATTGCAGAGAATCCGACCAACTTCATGCTCGTTTATAATTACTCTGTGCAGTTGTACAACAAGCTCTATGGAAGGAATGCCGCTGAAGTAAAAGATCCTGTAGTGAGCGACAAGTTGACGGAAACACTGAAAAAAGCCATTGCTGCTGAAAAAGCAGATGATATCAGCGCTACTGTCCTGATGTCAAATCATTTGTTCAATAAATCCTCTGATGTGCTGAATGCAGCAAATGCGGTTAAGGGGAATAAACCGGAAGATGTAAAAAAAAGAAACGACTTTAAAGCTACAGCTAATAAACAAATGGATGAGTGTATTTTATATTCAGACAAGGCCGTTAAATTTTATGAAGCAATCCCTTCAAGAACACCGGCGCAAAATGCCAACTTTAAAATCGTATTGAGCTATTTGATTGACATCTATAATGTGAAAAAAAATCCTGCGAAAGTTGCCGAATATGAAAAGAAAAACGCATTGGCAGACCGGTAAAAGGGTTTAAGGGTTTAACATTTATGGGTGAAATAGCGGTAGAATTAATGTTTTTTCACGGAAAATGTTGATTATTTTCCCGTCATCAAGCTAGCCCACCATTTAAATGGTGGACTAGCTTGATAGCTTGAATATTGATTAATCCACATTCCCGAACTTCCTTATATCTTATTTGTTGTTTCATCTAATTCTCACTACCCTTATTTATTAAAATCTTTTACAATATAAAAGATAGAATAAATTTTTATTTGTAGTTATTTAGTACCAATTTTGCAAAAATCAAATATTTTAAAACTTAAAAAATGACAAAAATTACCGTTGCAAAAGGAGATGGCATTGGTCCGGAAATTATGGATGCCACCCTTGAAATCATTAAGGCTGCTGGAGCCAAAATTGAAATTGATGAAATAGAAGTGGGAGAGAAAGTGTATCTCGCAGGAAATACCGCTGGGATTGCAGCTGAATCCTGGGATATCATCAGAAGAAATAAAATATTTTTAAAAGCCCCCATCACCACTCCACAAGGCGGCGGGTATAAAAGCCTAAATGTTACAACCCGTAAATTTTTAGGCCTTTACTCTAATGTGAGACCATGCATGAGTTTGCATCCTTTCATTAAAACCAAACATCCGATTATGGATATCGTGATTGTAAGGGAAAACGAAGAGGACCTTTATGCAGGAATTGAGCACCAGCAAACGGATGAGGTTGTTCAATGTTTAAAATTAATTAGCAGACCGGGTTGCGAAAAAATTGTCCGTTATGCTTTTGAATATGCAAAGCAACAAAACAGAAAAAAAGTAACCTGTTTCACCAAAGACAACATCATGAAGCAGTCTGATGGATTGTTTCATCAGGTGTTTGATGAAATAGCTAAGGAATACCCTGAAATAGAAAACGAACATTGGATCATTGATATAGGTGCTGCTAAAATGGCCGATACACCTGAAGCTTTTGATGTGATTGTAATGCCGAATCTTTATGGAGATGTTTTATCGGATGTAGCTGCGCAAATCACCGGTTCAGTAGGTTTGGCTGGATCAGCTAATATCGGAGAAGAATGTTCTATGTTTGAAGCGATCCACGGTTCTGCACCCAGAAGGGCCGGTCAAAATTTGGCCAATCCTTCCGGATTGTTGCAGGGAGCTATTATGATGCTTAACCACATTGGTCAGACTGAAGTGGCGGAGAAAGTTCAGAACGCCTGGTTGAAAACAATTGAAGAGGGAATCCATACTTACGATATCTATAAAGAAGGAGTAAGCAAACAAAAAGTAGGTACTAAGGAATTTGCTCAGGCGGTGATTGCCAACCTGGGAAATAAACCAGCCATCTTGAAGTCGGTTTCTTATGCAAATAACTCTTCGCTGAATCTTCCTAAATACAAAAGAAGACCTGCTGCTAAGAAAGATCTTGTGGGAGTGGATGTGTTTGTTCACTGGGGTTCATTAGATCCAAATGAATTGGCTGAAAAAGTGAAAAAAATTGAGACAGCCAATGTGAAATTGTCTATGATTACCAACAGAGGTATTAAAGTATGGCCTGATGGTTTCAAAGAAACATTTTGTACCGATCACTGGAGATGCCGTTTCAAGCCTACTGAGGGTACTGAAATTAACAAAGCCGGCATCATCGAATTGCTCCAAAATGCCATCAATGAAAATATAGATACCATCAAAACGGAGAATCTGTATTCATTCGACGGTAAAGCAGCATATTCGCTGGGTCAAGGACAGTAATGAACCTGGTTTAGAAAGTTTAGGGGGTTAGATGTTTAGGTTTTTAGCTCCATGACTCAATTAAAAAAGGATCTGAAATTTCAGATCCTTTTTTAATGAGGTTATGTGATTGAGATTATAACTTAATCAGCGGTAATGTCTGAATGTTATTTTCTGCATCGGTAATGGTTACGTTGTAATTACCTTTAGCGAGGTTATTTACTTTGATTTTTGCCTGATTTAAACCTTTGGCAGCGTCCTGCTGGAATCTTGAAATCACCTTACCGTTGATATCTCTTACAGTAATGCTTACTTTTTGAGCTGATGCCAGTTCAAAGTTTAAGGTAGAAGATACAATAGCCGGATTAGGGAAGATAGTAGCAGGAGCAACGGAATTCAAGTTGACCAGTCTAATTTCACTGAATTTGAATTTGTTGTTTTTGTCAAGTTGTTTGATTCTGTAGAATACTTTACCATTGTTATTTAAGGCAGTTATATTTTTATCTACAAATTCATAGGAGGTAGAATTCTGTTCTTCGTTCAATGCAAAAGTTGTGTTTATTCTGCTGAAATTATTTCCATTGAAACTTCTTTCTACTTCGTAATGTTTAATCTCTGTACCCTCATTTAATACAGACCAGTTGATTGAAGCATCATTGATCTTTTTAGTTACTTTCAGAGAAATTGAATTAGAGACAGACAAAGGTTTATTTTGAAGAGGGACAAACTGTAACGCTGATCCGCCATTATTTACAGCACCATCTCCATAAAATGGATTTGGATAATCGGTTACATCGCCCAATACATTGAATTGAACATACCAATACATTTGTCCGTTGGTACCGCCACCATTAAAAAATTGGTCTTCAAGTCTTAGGTCGGAAATAACATTGATGGAATTGGGAATTGTGAAAGTCACTACAGAATTATCAACATTAGCTTGCCAGTTGGCAGAAACATCGGTAGTGGGGTTATTTTGAAAAATTAAAAATGTATAATAAGCTCTGCCGTTGGATATAGAGGGATTTGTGATTCCCGCGGTTGAGATGATACTATTTGGAACATCTACAACAGCATTTAATTGTGCTTCAGTAGGATTGTTTACACCTTGATCAGGGATACTGAAAACTATATTTATATTACCTAGCTGGTTAGTGATATTAGTGGTCGGCTTAGCATATACTTTAATCACATCACCAGATATATATTTAATGGTTCCCTGAACGGTTTGAGAGAAAGATGTGTTTAGTAAAAGTAAACTAAACAAGAAAGAGGTAAATATTTTTTTCATGATTTATTTAGATTAAAATTAGGATTAGAATGTAGCTTGTTTGATTATGGCTGATTTGCTTCCAAGCAGAGATATGTTAAGCAAAATATTTTCATCATTGTTAGGACCTGAATATCTAACATTTCCATTGAGATTGAAATCTGTTAAAAAATATCCATTAGGTGGAGTACCTCCCCTGATTCCTGAAAGAGGAGCGTTGTTAAGCAAAATATTAGCATCGTTTCCAGGACCTCCATATCTTACTTCACTGTTGCTGTTAGCATTACCTGCAAACAACATAAAATTGGTGGTTGTGGTATTGATTCCGTATTTATTTGTCATTGCAGCATTTGGGGTACCGCTTGGAGGGGGGGCAGGAGCTAATGCAGTGCTGATGCCTGTAGCAAAATTGTAATTGAATAAAGTAGTTTTGGCTTGAGATAAGTCCTGAACTGCCGCAGTTCTTACTCCAACATGATTCCTGTGTCTGACTGAAAAGAAATAATTTCCTGGAGCATTTCCTGCCATACTGAGAGGAGTACCATCTGTATCTACGATAGTTCCATCATTTTTTAATAAACCTGATCTGGAGGAAACTACCGCTCCGGTAGTTCCATTATGTAATTGTACAAATACCCAATCTACTATACTGTTGCTACTGAAAAAAGAAGTACCGCTAACAATCTCACCGCCACCACTTCCGGAGTGCGTAAAGCCGGTTAAAGTGCTGTATGGTTCAGTAGTCGGAATTAGGTTCAAAGTAGCTAGAGATGTATTCATAGTGTTCAAAGATGTATTGTACGGTCCCTGAAGGAATACTTTGGGAGCTATCAGTAAAGGAGACAAAACAGGTCTGTTTCCTACAGCGAAAACCCCCAGGTTGCTGACGTTATTTCTGGATATGGTGTAAGGACCTGTACCTATTGCAGCAGAGGTTTGGCTGTTTAATAGGTCCCAGCCAACATTTGTAGATGGACTGGTAATATAATAAGAAACACCGGTTTTGCTTCTATTGAATCCTGGTAATTCATCTGAAGCATTCCATGTTGCAGTTACAGCAAGATTGCTTCCGCCATTGACAGCTTCAGTAATTTCCCAGCTAGTATTTACTACTTCTTTTCCATAGGCAGTACCCGTAGTACCTGAATTTAATACACTTCCTAAGGATTTTGCAGAAATGTCATCAGCAGTCCCGCTGTTTACCAATGTGATTGGATTGTATTTTGTAGTTGATGAGCCGACAGGATAGGTGAAGGTGTTTGAAGATCCTCCCAAAGCAGCTCTGGTAAGCCTTCCTGTCCCGTTGGTTACCACAAACTTGCTTGAATTAGCGCCTGTGATACTTCCATTTGCCGGAATGGTTAAATTGTTTGATCCTAGAATAATATTTCCATTGGTGAAAGCAAGAGAGCCATTTGCACCAATTCTCGCATTGCCTGTCAACGTAGCATTTGCTGCATTATCAACTTCCAAATTAGGAATGGCGGAACCATTCATGTTTACATTTTGATTTGCCGTTCCTTTTAAAAGGATTTTTCCGGCACCCTGAATGTCTACATTGCTGGTCACATCTCCCTGAACAGTCACTACGGCACCTGATTCAATGGTGAAAGTAGCCCCATTTATTGTAAGTTGGGATTTCGCAGAAAAACCAAGGAAAAGCAATCCAAGTAATAGTAAGCTGGAAGTTTTTTTCATTTTCATAAACTGCAATTTGGATTTTTATCTTTTAAATGATTGATAATAAATAACGTTGACAAATATATTTGTTTATTTTAAATAAAGAGCTTTTTTTTTAACAATTTTATTGACTATTTCCTCTCATCATACCCCCAAAGAGATTCCTCATTTCGCTAATGGGTTTAATGTCGATGTTTTTGGGTAGCTGAAACTCTTTTTCTTCAACAGGGGTTTTGATGTCAATTTTGGTGACTTCCATCTTCATTACCCTTCCTCTGTTCATTTTCATTTCGTAACTGGTAACAAACCCGTCTATTTTGTCCATTTTTTTTATGGCATTTTCTAATCCCGGCATCATTCCCATACTACCGCCCGACATTCCTGCCAGATAAGATTGCATTTTAATTTCAGGAGTATACCACACAATAGCTGTATCCTGGCGACCCAAAGGACGTTTCGTTATTAAAAAAGTTTTTTTACAACTGTATCCGTTCATTTTTGCTGTTTCTGTTGTGACAGAAACTTCCACTTCAACATTCGAATAATCTCTATTTTCCTTTCTTACATTTGCCATACTGTCGCGCATTTTCTGCATTTTGGCAATTTCCTGATCGTCGGTGTAAAATCCCATTTTTTGTCCCATGATCTCCATAATGGTAGTCGACCGATTGTTTGAATTGTCTCTGTAAATGGAGGAATTCATGAATTCAGATTTAATCAATGTTTTGGACAATTCATTTTTACTGTAGGTGGTCAATTTAGTTTCTCCATCCATCATATTTCTGAAACCTCCGCCTTCTCGACCCTGGTTGTCTTCATCTTCAGGAGCGATGATATTTATAGTAGAATAAACAATGGCTTGCTTCACAAGTAATGGCTGCGCATTTGAATGACTTGAAATGATCAGGAGCAAAAGGCAAAATAATTTAACCAAAGGAAATTTCATAAAATTGAGTTGAGGGGAGCTTAATTTGTATCCACAATTTGTATCCACAAGATAAATTTAATGAATTATAAGTCATTAATCTCTCTGTGTTATTTATTTTAATGGCTTTTTTGTGAAGAATCTGTGAATAACTATATCTTCAATTTGATTAGTAACCACTAAATTTATAAACAGTCATTTATTTAAAATGACTCGTTTTTACAGATGATGTAAAGTTTGTACATGTTCAACGTCCTTCAGTAAAAAGTTTATTTAAAAATTCCATCATTTTCACGTAGGTTTGTCGCCTTAAAAAATTAGAAACCGTGCGTTTAAAGAGTCTAGAAATTAAAGGATTTAAAAGTTTTGCCGATAAAACTGTTTTGAATTTTGACGAAGGTATAACCGGAGTCATCGGACCGAATGGTTGCGGTAAAAGCAATATTATTGATAGTATTCGCTGGGTAATCGGTGAACATAAAATCAGTAACCTGCGCAGTGAAAACTTAGAAAGTCTAGTATTTAACGGTAGCAAGACCAGGAGTGCCAGCGGATTGGCTGAAGTGAGCCTTACTTTTGAAAATACAAAAAACCTGCTCCCCACAGAATTTAACACGGTAACGATTAGCCGAAAATATTATAAAAGCGGAGAGAGTGAGTATCGCCTGAATGATGTAACCTGCCGTTTGAAGGATATTCATAATCTTTTTATGGATACGGGCGTAAGTACCGACAGCTATGCGATTATTGAGTTGGGTATGGTAGATGACATCATCAAAGACAAAGAAAACAGCCGTAGGAAAATGCTGGAGCAGGCTGCCGGTATTACCATTTACAAAACAAGAAAAAAAGAAGCCAAATTAAAACTGGATGCTGCTGAGCAGGATTTGGCGCGTATTGAAGATTTGTTGTTTGAGATAAACAATCAGCTGAAGAGTCTTGAAAATCAAGCTAAGAAAGCTGAAAAGTATTTTGAAATAAAAAAGGATTACAAAGAGGTAAGTATTGAACTTGCCAAAGCGGCATTGGAAGGATTCAACATCACTTATCGTGATTTGAACCAGCAGCAACAGGAAGAAGTAGATAAAAGAATTGAGCTGGAAACTGCCATTGCTAAAGAAGAGGCTGGTTTGGAAAAAGAAAAATTGGATTTCATTGAAAAGGAAAAAGCATTGCAGCAAATGCAACATGCATACAATGAAATGCTTGATCAGGTAAGAAGCAAGGAAAACGAGAAAAGTCTTACCGCTCAGCGCTTGCAACACCTTAAAGAGCGTCAGACAAACTTGGATGAGTTTCTGAAAAAAGCAGGCGGACAGGTTGCAGGATTAGGGGAGAGCATCGGCTTTACAGATAAGCAGATTAAGGAAGAGGAAATTAAGCTGTTGCAATTAGAAGAAAGCTTGAAAGGACTGAAAGAAACTGTTGAAGAAAAAAGGAAGATTTTTGACGACCAACGAGGTGCAATTGATTCGCTAAGAAGAGAAAATCAATCTATCCAGCGCAGTCAGTTTGAAGCAGAGAAAAAAGTAGCAGTTGCAGATACATCTATTCAGAACATCAACAGATCTATCACGCAGCTGGAAGAAGAAAAAAATCAAAGACAACTGCAGATCGCGCAACTGGAAGAGGAAAAGAAAACAAAAGAAACTGAACTTTCTCAGGCAAAACTGAGTTTGGAGCAGTTGCAACAGGAACACGAATTAACCAAAGAGCAGATATTTCAAACGCAACAAATACTGGAGGGCTTGCGTTCAAATCTTGCTGAGGAAAACCGTAAACTGGACGCCAAAAAAAATGAACATGATTTATTGAAGAGTCTGGTTGATTCTCTGGAAGGTTATCCTGAAAGCGTTAAGTTTTTACATAAGAATTCCGGCTGGAATCATGCAGCTCCTTTGCTTTCAGATATCATATACGTAAAGGAACAATACAGAGCTGCCGTTGAAAATGTGCTCGAGCCATATTTAAACTATTATGTAGTAAATAATTTGCAGGAAGGTTTACAAGCTGTTCATTTACTGGATGAAAACAAAAAAGGCAAAGCCAATTTCTTCTTGCTCGATCAGTTTGCAGAAGTTTCTTCTGCACATCAGCCGGCCGGAACCATTAAGGCGCTGGATGTGGTAGAGATTGATGCTCAATATGCTAAACTGGCGGGACATCTTCTTGGGAATGTATTCATTGCTGAAAATGAAGATGCACTGAAAGAAAGCAACGGTTCAGTTATTTTGGAAAAATCCGGTAAATATGTAAAAGGTAAGTACTCACTAACTGGAGGAAGCGTAGGTTTATTTGAAGGAAAGAAAATTGGTCGTGCCAAAAATCTTGAAAAGCTTGTAAAAGAAATTGGTGCGCAGGAGATTGTGGTAAACAAATTGAAGGCGGATATACAGGAAAAGCACAACGAAGTAATTACCTACAATACTCAGTTGAAAGAAAATGTTATTAAGCAAACTGAACAAACAATCAATCAACTAACCAATCAGGTTTTTTCATTGCAGAATAAACTGGAAAACCTTCATCATCAGGAGAACAATGCCAGTCAGAAGTCTGAGTCTCTGCAACAACAGCTTTCTGCCAATCAGGAGGCAATTGCTGGTACAAGAGAAGAATTGAATGCATTCAATTTGAAACTGGAAGAATTGCAAAATAAAATCCAGGAGGTAGAACAGACATATGCAAGTGCTGAGAATGAATACAATCTTTCAAATCAAACATTTAACGACAGCAATCTGCAATTTACCAGACAACAAAGTAAGTTGGTTTCATTGAAACAAGAACTTGATTTCAAGAGTAATCAATTGAAAGAGCTGAATGATCAGGTAGAGAACAACAAGATACAGTTGGATGAAGCCATCGGAAATATTGAGAAGACTGCAGGTGAGCTTAGTGCTCTAGAGGCATTAATGGTGGAGTTGCTTCAAAATAAAGAAGCGGAAGAGAAAAAGCTCAACGAAGCCGATCAGGAATATTATAATCTTCGGAATGCTTTGACAGAGAAGGAAAGCACACTGAGACTGAAGCAAAAATCAAAAGAAGGCATTGATCATTTGTTGAATGAAATCAAAGACCGTTTGACTGATTTAAAACTGCAACTGGCAGGAATGAAAGAAAGGCTGAATGTTGAGTTTAAAGTCGATCTCGATGCAATCATCGATGAGCCCAGAACAACAGATACGCCTTTGGAGGAATTACAGGAGAAGAACGAACGAATGAAAAAGCGTCTGGAAAATATGGGAGAGGTGAATCCCACTGCCATCGAAGCTTATACCGAAATGAAAAAAAGGTATGAGTTTATTTTAGAACAAAAAAATGACCTGGTAACAGCTAAAGATAGTCTGATGCAGACCATTCAGGAAGTAGAAGCAACTGCTAATAATCAGTTTTTAGAGACTTTCAACAAGACCAGAGAGAATTTCCAAAAAGTTTTTAAAGCGTTGTTCACTGAGGAAGATACTGCAGATATGATCCTGGTTGATCCTGATAATATTGCTGAGACAGGTATTGATATTGTGGCAAAACCAAAAGGGAAACGCCCCAGCAGTATTGGACAGTTGAGCGGAGGAGAAAAAACGCTAACAGCAACAGCACTGTTGTTCGCCATTTATCTTATTAAGCCTGCGCCATTCTGTATCCTCGATGAGGTGGATGCACCATTGGATGATGCCAACGTGGGCAAATTCACCAACATGATCAAACAGTTCAGCGAGAACTCTCAGTTCATTATTGTTACCCACAACAAAATGACGATGAGTGCGGTGGATGTTATCTATGGAGTAACGATGCAGGAAGCAGGGGTGAGTAAGCTTGTGCCGGTGGATTTTAGGAGCCTCAATTAGTCAGTTTGGTAGTTTAGGAGTTTAGATGTTTAGGACCAGGTTGAATAAGTTCAAAGTTCAAGAGGTTGAATAAGTTCAAGGTTCAATAGGTTTTCAACATCTTGAACCTCTTCAACATCTTCAACCACTTCAACTTTTTCATTCCAATTTTCCGACCCTCCCGTCACTGCCCGCAAGAAATACCGCTTTGCCTTTTTTTGCTTTTCTGCATACATGAAATCCTTCACTGCTGATGGAGTAGAATGTTTTTCCGTCATTTTTCGTATAATCTACACCGTTAGGTCCGCAGGTAATCCATTCTTTTTTATGTATGTATTCTATACAGCTTCTGTATCCACGAGGTGCAATTTCGGGATATTGCCAGGTTTTTCCGGCATCTGATGTTATGACACAATTTTTTTCAACGGTATCTTTGTAATTGAAGTCGCCACCCACAACGATGAAAGTGTTTTTATTTTTTACGGCAATGGAATTGGCTCCTTTGGATTCAGCTCCCTGTGAAATGGGGATATTTATTTTTTGGTTGCGAATAAACAGATTAGAGCTCATACCCCCTGAAACAAAAACGGCTTCTTCTCTATTTAATTTCCTCACATTGGTTCCGCTCGCTGCAAAACAGGCTTCTCCTGTTTTTGCTTCAGGCAGGTTATTGGAAGGAATCTTCATCCAGGTTCTTCCTCCGTCAAATGTACGGGCGATAAAAAATCTGTTTTTTACAGGATCACCAATCACAATGCCGCTTTGATCATTCCAAAATTCCATGGCATCCAGAAACATACCTTTTGTTGTGTCTTTAAATACGATACTCCAGTTGTCACCGCCATCTACCGTCCGAAGGATGTATGCAGGTTCTCCAATGCTCATCACTATGGCTTCCATTTCATCAAACGCTTCTATATCTCTGAACTCATTTTTATCAAATCCTTTTACAGTAATCCATTTCCATGTATTTCCTCCATCTCTGCTTTTCCCAATAGTACCCGCACTGCCACTTATCCAAAGTATATTGTCATTTACAACCGAAAGTCCTCTAAGAGAAAGATTCGGTTGAGTGATAAGTATCTTTATTTGCTGCGATTGAATTTTATTGCTGAATAACATTGCCAGAAGCAGCATAAAACTATATCTCATAATAAATCATCCATTTTATATAAATGTATACCGAATTATCTGATTTTTGAAATATGATGATTGTCAATTTTTTTACTTCTTGATTGTCTTATTTTGATGTCTGTTTAAAGTCGTTGAAAAATGTAACTTTAAGATAATCATATAAATGGAGGAAAATAATTCTTCCGGATCTTACGCCTCATAAAATCTTTTTCATGGAAAATGGTCTTTCAGCAAATGAAGTTATTTTGAGCAGAGAAAAAAACGGGTCCAACGCATTGATTGCAAATGAAAGCAATGCTTTTTTGCAAGTCATAAAAAATGTTGTGAAAGAGCCGATGTTTATTTTATTACTCGCCGCCTGCCTGGTTTATTTTTTTGCCGGCAGTATCAAGGAAGGAATAATAATGCTCATTTCTATTTTTATCGTTGCCGGAATCTCAATTTATCAGGATTATAGAAGCAAAAATGCAGTCAATGCGTTGAATAAATTATCAGCGTCCAAAGTAAAAGTAAGAAGAGATGGAATTGATAAAGAAATCTCTGCTGATGAAGTTGTTGTGGGAGATTTATTGATCCTAGAAGAAGGTGAAATCGTTGCAGCCGATGGAGTAATTGTTTCAGCAAACGATTTTTCATTAAACGAGTCGGTACTTACCGGAGAATCTTTCACTGTGCGTAAAGCTGCCAATGGAATCAATCAGGTATATAAAGGTACATTGGTTACCGGAGGAAGTGCTGAAGTAAAGGTAAGTGCGGTAGGAGTCAATACTGCCTTTGGAAAAATTGGCGTATCGCTTCATGAAATTAAAATAGTCAAAACACCTTTACAAGAGCAAATTTATTCTTTTGTAAAATATATGGTTTGGATAGGAGCTGTGGCTTTTATGATTGTCGTTGCTTTCAATTATTATCAAAACAGAGATATTGTTTCATCATTTCTGCAGGGACTTACCTTGGCAATGAGTATTCTGCCGGAAGAGATTCCTGTAGCATTCAGCACATTTCAAGCTTTGGGAGCATTCAGGTTGCTCAGCAATAATATTATTGTAAAACAACCTCAGTATGTGGAGACTCTTGGTTCGGCAACGGTTATTTGTGCAGACAAGACAGGTACGCTCACGCAAAATAAAATGAAGATTGAATACTTGTTTGATGCTACAAATAACAAATCAGTTGAAGTGAATGTTAAGAACGAACTGCCTTTGCATTTGATTGAATACGCCATGTGGAGCAGTGAAATAAATCCTTTCGATCCGATGGAAATTGCCATTCATGATCTTTATAAAAAGTCTTCGTCTGTTGATAAGCGCAGCACATTTAAGCAAATACATGAATATCCCTTATCCGGCAATCCTCCTATGATGACGCATATTTTCAGTAACGAAAATGAAATAGTAATTGCTGTAAAGGGAGCGCCTGAAGCAATTATCGCACAAAGCAATCTTTCTCTCGAAACCGTTAAGCAAATAGAAATGCAATCTGTTGAATATGCTAAAAAAGGTTTTCGGGTGCTGGGAGTAGGGAAGGGGAGCTGGAAAGAAAAAAACTGGCCTGTATCCCAGCAGGAATTCACATTCGAGTTTCTGGGGTTAGTGGCTTTTCAGGATCCACCCAAAGATAAAATTATCGAAACAATACAATCGTTTAAAAAAGCAGGTATTAGGGTGGTAATGATTACCGGAGATTACGCCGAAACAGCACTTGCTATTGCCAAACAGATTCAATTGAGTGAAAATGAGAACGTTTTAACAGGAAAAGAAATATTACAAATCAGTTCGGTTGAATTGCGAGAGAAAGTCAAGACCGTCAATGTTTTTGCGAGAATGTTTCCAGAAGCCAAACTGAAAGTAATTGAAGCGTTGAAAGACAACGGAGAAATTGTGGCCATGACAGGAGACGGAGTAAATGATGCACCAGCTTTGAAAGCAGCACATATTGGCATTTCAATGGGATCAAGAGGGACAGAGGTGGCAAAAAGTGCAGCTTCATTGATACTTACTGACGATGATTTGTCGCACATGACTGAAGCAGTTTCTCTTGGAAGAAAAATATATGACAATTTGAAAAAAGCCATTCAGTATATTGTTTCTATTCATATTCCTATTATACTCATTGTAGTTGCTCCTCTTTTATTACATTGGAAATACCCGAATATTTTTTCTCCTATTCATGTAATTTTTCTTGAGCTTATTATGGGGCCAACCTGCTCCATTATTTATGAAAATGAACCGATTGAACCAGGTACAATGTTAAGACCTCCCAGAAAAATGACGACCACATTTTTATCTTTCAGACAGCTGCTGATGAGCATCGTTCAGGGGATTGCCATTTCAATAGTTTGCCTGCTTGCCGGTTATTTTATAATGATTAATGGACGTTCGGAAAGTTTGATTCGCACTCACGTGTTTATTACGCTTTTGTTTAGCAATATTTTTCTGACGCTTACTAACAGATCTTTTAATTTATCGATTTTAAAGACTATCAGGTACAAGAATATACTTGTTCCGATTATTATTGCAGTTACGCTATTGTTTATAGCACTTGTTGTAAATGTGCCATTTGCAAGAAATTTATTTGAGCTGGAAAAAATATCTTTTGTTCAGTTGGTGAATACTCTTTTGTATGCAGTTGTCGGAGTTTTCTGGATTGAAATATGGAAATATTTTCAGAGAAAGAGGTAACATAAAAAGAAAAGCTTCAGCAATTGCTGAAGCATTCTGTAGTTTTCAAGGGTGTTTTTTTAGGTCGCTGAGAATTTGTTGTTAAATTATTGCATAAGCAGATTTATTTAAAAATTATACCCTATTCCCACATTGATGTTGACGCTTTCCAACCTTTGGCTTATATTTGATTTGATTGTTTCTCCATCAACTGATTCTGTAAACTTCCAAGTAGGTCTAGTATAGAAATAGTCTAAGCTTGAATAAAAGCAAAACTTATCATTCAAATTATACCTGACATTTCCACCCATTTTCATGGCATAAGCGGCTTTCCATTTTTCAGGTGAACTTTCGCCTGATGCTTTGAAAACAGGAAAATTTACATTGGCAAAACCGGCCATAAATTTCAAATCAAGGTAAACATTTTCAGCTAATTCAAATGTAGTCATGGGGCCTGCTACTATTCCATGATATTTCCAATGGTCGGAAGTTACAGAAGATGAAGTCGGTCCGCCACTGCCAATCAGATCGTTAATAGCTTTATTGTTTAGTTTATAATATGCATAAAAAGCAGTGGAGGCAATACCTAGTCTACTATTAATATTATAGCCAAAATTTAGATTGAAATTATAACCTACTTTGGCGAATCCCGGCTCATTGCCTTTTGTTGTTGAAAAATCTCCTACAGGTGCAGCAAAGCCGGCAGTAAGAGAAATGTTGAATGGTTTATTGATACTTGCTGTTTTCTTTATGTCTTGTGACATAGCACTTGATGCAATTGCCAATAAAATAAGTGTAAAAATTGAATACTTTTTCATGAGTGTATAGTTTTAGTTAATAATTTTTTAAGCATTATGCAATGAAGTATCAGCACCTGATGATATCAATTCATTGCTCGTGCATTGTGTAAAAGTACAGTTGGGAGTTATTGATTTTAATGACATTTATGTGAGATAAATTTGATTTACATCATTTTGTGTTCGGAGACTTATAAACATTAACTTAATTGACGGAAATCATAAAAGTTAAATAGAGTATCATGCATTTTTGTAGAACTTATTATTTAATACATTCTATTTATGAGTTACACCCATGTTTTCAATATTGGCAGCAAGCATTTGAAATTATTAAAACTGGTAAATTTTTATGAGAAGGAAGTGGATCTGCTAAATAAATTATTGGAAGATTTATTGAAAAAGAACAAAAAATTGTATTCAATTCCTGAAGCAGAACATTTTCAGAATCTGTTCATTGTTCATCAAAATCATATCGATGATTTAAGGCACAGTATTAATGTAAATAAACTCATGACCGATAAAGATGTAAAATTCAATGCAGGGAACGTGAACGATACGCTGGTGGACCAGAACGTCAAAATTGAAAAAGAAGTTCTATCCTTTGAAAAATCTGTTATGGAGCTCCGCCATGACTTCAAAAAATTTATGCTTAAGTGCATTTAATTGCAACTTTGAGTCCTATAATACGTATTTCTACGTATGGTTTTCTATGCTAAATACTCGATATCTGTGATTTGTTAAAAATTGCATAATAAACGGAACTTGTTGAGCGTATATAGGTTGTAAATAATCCATATCCAAAGTTCGTTTTTACAGTATTCTATGAAAACTATGTTATCCAAATCCAAATCCAATCCAATGAAAAGACCAATGGCTTCAATGTCCTGATGAAAACAGTTACCTACAACTACAATTTTATCGAAGCCATATTACAAACCCCGGAATTTCCGGGGTTTTGTTTTTTTTTGATACTTATCTTCATCTATTGTAAATTTGCGCTGATTTGAATCTCAGACGATTATATTATCATTTGGCTGCAGGGTTCCTGCTTCTTACATTACTTGTACAATGCTTCAGTAAGAATTTAATTTTCGCAGATTACTACCTCAATACCGGCACTTACGTAAAAAATTGTGTAAACAAATCAAGGCCTCAGATGCGCTGTAAGGGAAAGTGTCAGATGATGAAAAAATTAAAGGAAGAGCAGAAAAAAGAACAACAGCTTCCTGATAGGAAATCCGATCAAAAATACGATGGTCCTATTTCATCAAAATCTTTCTTTACTTCCATTTCGGATGTGTTTATCACAGCCGGTAATTCTAAGCATATTTTCCCTCTTATAATCGGAAGCACCCGGGATGTATCTTTTGAATTGCTTCGTCCACCCGGGATATGACTCTCTCATAGATTTATCTTTTTTAGACATCACCTTTGCCTTCGGCAGGTTTGTAGTTTGTGGCTTGGGGATTGGAGTTGCGCTTCGCGATGTTAATCCTAAACGCCGCGCATTTGCAACCGCAAAAACCAAACATTGCCAAGGGGCACTCAAAACTGCCTTTCGGAAGAAAGATTAGTTGTTTGCAGGTGCATTTTACATCCATCAATTTATTTTATATGAACAAAATATATTCATTAGTCCTTCTCTTGTTTTTTATTTCAACATTTACAAAAGCGCAAATCATCAAAGGAAAAATATATGATAGCGAGACCAAAGAGCCAATAGCAGGAGCCACTATTCAACTACTGAGTTCCGGTTTAAAAACGCTTTCAAATGCTGAGGGTAAGTTTGTGTTAACTTCCATCGATACCACTGATTCCGTTAGGGTAAGTTTTACCGGATACAAATCTGAAATTGTCTCTGCTTTTAACTCAATTATTATTGCATTATATCCTGATGCACAGCAATTGCAAAATGTTGTTGTAACAGCCAGTCGCGAAGCGGGATTAAGAACGCAAAGTCCGGTTGCTATTTCTAAATTATCTCCCAAATTAATTGATGAAACCAAAGCCAGTCAGGTATTTGAAATCATTAATAAAACTCCGGGGGTTATTATGCCCAGCTATAATAACGAACAACATGGTATGTCCATACGTCAGCCAATGGGCACCAGTGCTTATTACCTTTATATGGAAGATGGGGTGCCTATTCGTCCTTTGGGTATTTTTAATCATAATGCATTGCTGGAAGTCAACCAATTTGCCATCAGCAGTATTGAGGTGGTTAAGGGTCCTGTTTCGTCTATTTATGGCCCTGAAGCTGTTGGCGGTACCATCAATTTTATTACACAAAAACCCACGGCGATACCAACAGCTAGAATTGGCATTCAGGCCGATAACTGGGGATTTAGAAGAGTTCAGTTTGGAGCTGGAGCCAAAATAAAAAAGTTCGGTTTTTATGTTGGGGGACTCAGCAGCATTCAAACCAATTCCTGGATGACTTATTCGGATTACAACAAGACATCAATAAATACCAGACTCGAATATAATTTTACAGAAAAAACCAGATTAATCGGCACTTTAGTATATGGTAAATACTATTCTCAAATGTCGGGTAGTGTGGACAGTACCGCATTTTACAAAAGACAATATGTGAGTACTTCGGATTTTACCTATCGTAAGTCTGATGCCTATCGCTCCAGGATAACTTTAGAGCACGACTGGAACGCTAACTCAAAGTCATTTATAACTTTATTTCAGCGAAACAATAAGCACGGACAAAATCCTTCATACGCCATCCGCTGGAGTCCTACACCCAGCGCTACAAATGATCCCACAAAAGCGAGGGGAGAGATCAACTCCAATGATTTTGATAGTTATGGCGTAATTGCACAACACAGTCAGCGGTTTACATTTCTGCGTTCAAAATTGATTGCAGGTGCTGTTGTTGATCTATCAACCAATAACTACTGGTCTTACAGAATTGATTTGAATGCTCAGCTAGATCCTACCAACAGTTTTGTTGAAAAATATACTATAGACAAAGAGCGTCCTGACTTACCCATCTCCAATTATAAGGGTAAAATAAAAAATTATGCAACCTATCTCCAATATGATTTTGAGCCTGTAAATAAATTACGCATATCACTGGGCAGTCGTTATGATGTGATGGATTTGGATTATGTAAACAACATCAATGCTACTTCCGGGAAAATCATTTATCGCAGGTTTACGCCTAAAATAGGAGCCACGTATGATTTTGGAAAATCGATTGGTGCGTATGCCAACTATTCCCAGGGATTTTCACCCCCTTCTCTAACGGCTATTTTCAGGCCAAGACCCAATACCAATCCGGTAGCGTTTTATACAAATCTAAGTCCCGCCATATTCAACAACTATGAAATAGGAGGTTGGGCTTCATTTTGGAAAAACAAAATTTTTGTAGATATCAGTCTGTATGAGATGATCGGAACCAATGAATTGCTAAATATACGTCAGCCTGATAATTCTTTTGATTATCAATCTGCCGGAAAAACTCTTCACAGAGGGATAGAATTTGGAATCACGGCAAAACCTACAAAAGAGTATTCGTTCAGGTTGGGAGGAACAAATGCATTGCATCGTTTTGAGGACTTTCAGATTAGCAATAAACCAACAGATGTATATCAAAATTTAAAAGGATTTGAGATGCCGACATCACCTCGCTGGAGTTGGAATACGGAGTTTACTTATTATCCTAAATGGTTGAAAAATTTCAGGACATCACTTGAATGGCAATATGTTTCTGGGTGGTATCAAAATCAGATTAACACCATTAAATACGAAGGATACAATTTACTGAATGTCAGAGTTGGTTACCAATGGAAAGGTATAGAAGTTTACGGCAATGTTATGAATGTTGCCAATGAACTGTATGCAACAACTGTAACCAGAGGAAATAATGTAACAGATCGTGCTACATTCAATCCGGGTGCACCAAGAACAATTGTGTTTGGACTGCAATATAATTTTTCAGGAAAAAAATAAATCAACTACAACAGGTCTGTTAGTCTCTAATTGAAATGGCAGGCCTGTTTACTTAATCATTACATATGCTTCGCAAAAATATTTATTCCATTCATCGGACACTTAGTCTCATTATTGCCATCCCGGTATTATTATGGGCTGCAAGCGGTTTTATGCACCCCATTATGACCAATATAAGGCCGAGGATAGCAACACAAATCTTACAGCCCATTCCTGTTGATCAAACTAAAATAACCATTTCACTTAAGGATGCGTTACTGAAAAATAACATTCAGCAAATACATTCATTCAGGTTCGTGCATATTGATACCAATTGGTTTTATCAGGTGCAGATAAAGCCAAATATAGCGCCGTTATATTTTAGTACTCAATCGGGCAAGCCGCTTGTCAATGGAGATGAATTGTATGCCCAATATCTTGCCATACAATTTCTGAATGGCGAAAAGGATGAGAATAAAGCCAAGAAAGATGATAGGGGAGTCGATTCGAGAAGCGCCTTCGATACTTCGTCTGTGCATGACTGTTGTGCTGCAGCTCAAAACTGTATATCAAAATCTATTGCAGCATGTAAAATTAGCAGTATTACCCCGGTTAATTCATTTAATAATGAATATAAATCAATCAACCGTTTATTACCCGTTTATAAAATAACATTTGAGAGAGCCGATGGAATCAGGGTGTATGTGGAAACAACAAATGATCGCTTTGCCTATGCGGTGGATAACAAGAGAGCATTTTTTGATAAAATATTCTCGGTGTTTCATAACTGGAGCTGGATGGATAGATTGGGGAATGCGAAGTATATACTAATGGCTTTGTTGCTGGCGCTGACTATTGCCACTTCGTTAATGGGTATTTATATTTTCTTTATTACCAAAACGAAAAATCCGAAAGGCAATGATCTGCTGAAAGCAAGGAGAAATCACCGTTGGACTTCCATTGTTTTTTCTTTGTTTACCTTGATGTTCGCTTTCAGTGGAGCTTTTCATGCCATTGAAAAATTGAAGACGGATACGCGATATCAGTATTTTACATCACTAAGCATAGATGCGGATAGCTTGTCTCTAGATGTATTTCGTTTGGGAGAGATTGTAAAAACAAAACTTTATAATGTTAGTGTCGTAAAATTGGGCAAGGAATATTACTGGCAGGTATTTACAAAAGATAATAATCCTTCTAAACAAAAACCAAGCCAAGGAAGGGATATGATGAAAGGAAAGCAGGTAATTGCGCCTAAGGTATTTTACATTAATACATCCAGCAATAGTTTACTACCGGAGGGAGAGAAGCTATACGCACAACAACTTGCGCTTGCATTCAGCGGAAATGTTGCATCACAGATAACTTCTTCTGAACTGATTACCAAATTTGAAGGCGAGTATGGATTTGTAAACAAAAGACTGCCTGTATGGAAAATTGGTTTTAGCACTAATAACAACGAAAGATATTATGTTGAAACATCCACAGGTAATTTATCGGTACGCATAGACGACAATGATTTATATGAGGGTTATAGTTTTGCCATATTGCACAAGCATCATTTTATGGATTTTGCAGGAAAGGTAGGGCGAGATATCAGTACTATGTTTTGGGCTATGGGGCAGATAGCGATGGTAGTGGTGGGGTTGGTTTTGTGGAGGAGGAGTCTAAAGATTTGAAGATGTGAAAATGTGAAGATGTGAAAATGTGAAGATGTGGAAATGTGAAGAGGTGGAAATGAATGAAAATCTTTATGTGAGTATAACGGTTTGCCGGTTACGTGATTTTTCTTTACATTCACTCTTGTTTTCAAATATTCGATTGATGTTCAGGAGCAGATATTTTTTTTACAAAATCTTTTTTCTGTTTTTTCTTGTTTTATTTTGTTTGAATTCAATTTCGCAGAATCTTCTCACCAATGGTGATTTTGAACAAGGGAATGGAATAGGTTTTTCCAGTCAGTACACTTTTATTTCTTCTCCTACGGGGAATACTAATGCCGGGGATTATGGAGTAGGATCAAATCCTTTGCCTTACAATAATGGCAGTTTCGTAGCTATGGGAGATCATACTACAGGAACCGGAAAAATGCTGATTGTTGATGGTAAAAATAATAATGGGAATCCGGAACCTTTTTTTTGGTTTGTAAATAACAACGGTGAAATATGCGGTTTAACAGTCGGTTTAACTTACACTTTTAGCTATTGGATTAAATCAATCTATAAAGCAGGAATTCCAGGTTCGAGTGTTGCAGATGTTCGTATTAAATGGAATAATATTACGGGCGGACAGTCCATATTTCCTTCCAGTGGAACAACTACTGCGCCTTTGCCCGGGTCCCCCTGGCAAAAAGTTACATATACTTTTATACCCTTGAACGCCTGTGTAAGAATTGAAATGTATGATTTAAACGGAAGTTTAGCCGGCAATGATTTTGCTCTTGATGATTTTGAATTGTTGCCGCCTCCGGAGCCATTGGGGATTTCTTATTCTATTTCAAATGTCAGTTGTCCCGGTGCCAATGACGGGGCTATAGTTGCTTATGGAGTAGGGGGAATTAAGCCATATAAAAAATTCACATTGAGCGGTGCTGCATTTGCCTCAAATTCAACAGGAATCTTTACAAGCCTATCTCCGGGTACTTATATTGTATCCGTAACCGATCAAAATGATGCAACGCAAACTACTGGTAGTTTAGTAATTACAGAGCCTATTGACTTCTTGAGCGCTGGTTCCGGTTCTACAATTTGTAAAGGTAGTTCAACACAGTTAAGTGCAAGTAATGGTATTAATTACGACTGGACTGCAAACCCTCCTGATGTCTCATTGATAAGTCCAACTATTCCCAATCCCACAGTGAGTCCGACTCAAACAACTATCTATACTGTAACTTCTCAGACTTCATCAAGTAGGAATCTTATTTTTAACGGAGATTTTACTTTGGGAAATGTCGGATTTGCTACAGATTACAAATATCTGAATCCCAGTAATGTCAATGGTATTCAAAGGGCATACGGAATTGTAACCAATCCATCCAGTTGGTTCAGCACCTTCGCAAATTGTGTGAGCAGTAATATGATGGTGGTTGATGGTTCTACTTTCAACTCAGGCAATGATAAAGTGTGGAGCCAGACTGTTCCGGTAATACCCGGAAAAGATTATGAATTCAGTTATTACATTCAATCGGTTGTTGCTTCCAACTTTGCGAACATTGAGGTTTACATAAACGGAATAAAAATCGGCACTTCTCTTGCACCTTCTGTTACCTGTGTTTCTACTCGAAATTTTTATAATTGGAATTCAGGAAGCAGCTCAGCAGCTGAGATTGTAATTTACGACCGAACAACCAGTGCTTCTGGAAATGACTTCTTATTGGATGATATTTTTTTTACTACGACCGTGAATTGCACATTGACTAAAAATGTTACCATAACGGTAAATACCTGTGCATGTCCCATACAATTAAATACATCATCTTCTTCAAACTCAAATTGTATTCCAACTCCCTGTACTTACAATGGTAAAAAGGTTGTAATCAATGAGCTATTGATACAGCCTGCAACGGGCAGTAATCAATTGATTAGAAAAGCTGATCTTACCGTAGGAGCTGAATGGATTGAGTTATACAATCCCAATCCCTGCCAGGCTGTCGACTTGAGTTGTCATATGATTGGGAATTATTCTACTGAAAATAGTTCAGTGTTTGAGCCGGCCGTTTTATTTTTTCCTCCGGGTACTACAATTCCACCTCTTGGTTTTTTATCAATTGGTGGGCCTCAAACAGCAGCAACACTTCAGCCTTCAACTCTCGTAAATGGTCTTGTCGGGAATCGTTTGTATCTGCCAGGAGGTATTTTTGATGGAGGTTGGATTGGTATTTGGGACGACCAGGGTATTCCAATAGATGTTATTTACTGGATGGATGCAGCCCGTAACATCAACAGTACTGTTGCCACAGGATCTTTTACTGTTTCACCGGGTACCATAAACAATGCCAATGTACCATTTAGCTGCCCGTATCGCGGCACACTGCAAACAGCCAGACAAATCGCGTCAGCTTCAGGCCCTATCACACGGATTGGAAATGTGGCCTCAAACGGACAGTTTCAGTATAGAAACTCCGACGGAGCTGCAACATGGGTATTCAATGGAACCACCAATACCATTAACTCATGTAATGCCGCATGCGCTCCTCCATTTAGTAACAGTTGTAACGGAACCGCAACAGTTGTGGCTTCAGGTGGGGTAGCGCCTTATACTTACAAATGGAATGATCCACTGGGTCAAACTACCGCAACTGCTACCGGATTATGCGCCGGTAATTTTTGTGTTGATGTAAAAGATGCAACCAATACCTGCGTAGAAAATATTTGTGTAACGGTCAATGATAATTGTTGTATCACCATTGACAATGCATCAGCTGATCAAAATTTTTGCACTTCAGTATCACCAACAACTTTTACCGTTAATACGTCTGCTACCGGCACTAACTCCGTCACATATAAATACTTTCTTTCCAAGCAAACAGGCAACGCTATGTATACCGGAGGAACTACTTTATCAAGCGTCACCCCTTCAGGTGGGAAGGCAATATACACTCCGGGTGCAGGGGTTTTTCCTGTTAACGCAGGCGTATATTATGTATATGCAATTTTAACCAATCCTCCTGCGGATCCAACCTGCAGACCATTTGAAGAAATCATCGTCACGATAAATGCACTACCTACAGTTACAGTAAACAGCCCCTCAGTATGTGCCGGCGTAAATGCTACTGTAACCGCCATACCCAATCCTTCTGCAGGGGTTATCTACAGTTACGCATGGACGACGCCTGCGGGAGTGACGGCCCCGGGTAATGTGCCAAGCTTTACGACCAGTACAGCCGGACAATACAGTGTGGTGATTACAAATACTACAACCAACTGTGTCAGTACAAGTGCATCGGGAACAATCACAATAAACGCCCTTCCCACGGTAACGGTGAATAGTCCTACTATCTGCACCGGCCTTACGGCTACCATAACGGCCACTGCAGGAACGATAGCCACATACAACTATGCCTGGACAGTACCTGCGGGTGTGACGCCACCCGGCAATGTACAAAGCTTTGCGACCACCACGGCCGGTACCTATAGTGTGGTGATTACCAATACTTCAACGAACTGCGCGAGCGCCCCCGGTTCGGGAACGCTTACCCTAAGCAACAATATTACTCCGACCTTCTCACCGATAAGTCCGTTATGTATCAACAGCACAGCACCAACATTACCTGCTACTTCAGACAATGGCATCACAGGAACTTGGAGTCCTTTAACAATAAACACTTCATTAATAGGTAACACGCCTTATACTTTTACGCCCAATCCTGGTCAGTGTGCTACGGCTACGGCTACACAGAACGTTAGTATTGTAGCGCTTCCGACAGTGACTGTAAACAGTCCACAGATTTGTCCCGGCAGCACCGCCACCATAACGGCCACAGCGGGAGCGGCAGACAGTTACAGCTACGCATGGACTGTTCCCGGAGCTGTGACCAATCCCGGTAATGTACCAAGCTTTACGACTACCACAGCGGGTACATACAGTGTTGTGATTACAAGCACCACATCGGGTTGTGTGAGTACAAGTGGTTCGGGATCACTCACGGTAACCACCGCCATCACACCTTCGTTTGCACCGATAGGTCCTTTGTGTCAGAACAGCACAGCACCATCACTGCCCACGACTTCTACCAACGGCATCACAGGTACATGGAACCCAATTGCAATCAATACCGCTACAGCTGGCCCCGCAACATATACATTTACCCCTGATGCGGGACAATGCGTGAGCGGTGCTGTTACATTGAAAATAGATGTTACGAATCAGATAGTGCCTTCATTTACACAACTCGGCCCGTACTGCCTGAACGCCACAGCGCAGGCGCTTCCTGCTTCCTCTACAAATAATATAACAGGGACATGGAGTCCTACTGCAATAAACACATCG
>CANGYR010000008.1 GCA_947458275.1 Chitinophagaceae bacterium | reverse complement strand
TGAAAGGCTAAATCAACAGCAACCAAGTCTGTTTAGCTCTGCTTAAAACATAGGGGCTTCAAATTATAAAAACACCATAGCTATCAATGAAACAGTTGTAAATATTGAAGCTATTGGTGTAACTTGGGTTTTAACCGGACAACAGTGATCTTCAAATCTCCAAATCTTCAAATTAAAATGTATTCTTCCACATCATACTCTCCACAGGTCTGTTCGGTTGTCCGCTGTATTTGGCATTTTTCTTTTCGTTGTATTTCACTTCAATTTCCCCTTCTACCGGAAAATAGATAAGTTGACCGATGGGCATGCCTTTGTATACTCTGACCGGTTGTTTTACGGAGATTTCGAGCGTCCAGTTGCCACAAAATCCAACATCGCCTTTGCCAGCGGTAGCATGAATATCAATACCCAGTCTGCCGGTGGATGATTTTCCTTCCAGAAATGGAACATGAGCATGCGTTTCGGTGTATTCTTCTGTTACGCCCAGATAAAAACGGTCGGGCTGAAGTACATATCCTTCATCAGGAATATCAAAATGGCTGATGGTGTTGTGTTTTTTGGCATCGAGTTCGTGTTGGTCATATGTGGCCAGGTGTTGTCCGAGGTGAACATCATAGCTGTTGCTGCCCAGACAATCTCTTTTATAGGGAGTGATTTTGATGGTCCCTTTTTCTATCTCTTCCAAAATTCGTTTATCGCTTAAAATCATTTGTGGATACTTATTAGTTATTTTGTAAAAATAAATTTTTCTTTTGTAGTTTTTAAAACAGCGCTGAATAATGCCATTGGTTTATCAACAAAATATCAACGAGCACACAAAAATAGGGGTTTGGCATCTAGCGGAGGAGGAAGATTTTTTTTTAAGTCGGGTACCATTGAACCGCAATGTATCTCATCCCAAAAAACGATTGCAACATCTTGCCGGCCGGCTCATTCTGACGGAACTATTTGATGATTTCCCACTTTCTCTGATTGAGATAGCGGAAACCAATAAACCTTATCTGGCAGATGAGTTGTTTCATTTTTCCATATCACATTGCGGAGAGTATGCTGCGGCTATTGTGAGCAAAATCAATCGCGTAGGTATTGACATTGAAATTCCTACGGAAAAAATTTTGCGGATTAAGCATAAGTTTTTGAGTGAAAACGAAGATTCTTTACTTTCTGAAAGTAGGTTGCCTGAGTTCCGTGTACTGACCATATGCTGGAGTATTAAAGAAGCATTATATAAATGGTATGGAAATGCTCGGGTTGATTTCAGGGAGCATTTACATATTCGCGATATTCGATATAATGGAGATTCATTTACGGCAGAATGTATAGTGTCAAAAAAAACTCCGGTAACATTAACGGCTAAAGGCATTTTTTTGAATGGCAACTGTTTGGTTTGGGTGATCAATTAGCCTTATTTTATACTATACGGCCGCTAGTGAAAATACAAGGCGGCGGCGAAAGAAAGGTTTAGGTCGTTTAGGCGTTTAGGTGTTTAGAATTTTTTACAACCAAACCTAAGCATCTAAACCGTCAAACATTCAAACGTAAAATCCCGCTAACGCGGGATTTTACTGTGCGGCAAAGGAGATTCGAACTCCCACACCCTTTCGGGCGCTACCACCTCAAAGTAGTGCGTCTACCAATTTCGCCATCGCCGCATTTTTGAAGTAGGAGTGCAAAATTAACCCTTGTTGGTCTTATCTCCAACATTGAAGAGTTATTATTTTTTAAGGACAATCCTGAAGGTAGTTCCCTTCCCGGGTTCACTGGCTTTTACAAAAAGCTCCCCCTTATGATATTGTTCTATAATTCTTTTACTTAATGATAGGCCTAGCCCCCAACCGCGCTTTTTTGTGGTAAAGCCCGGTTTGAAAACATTTTGAAAATTTTTTTTGATGATTCCTTTTCCTGTGTCTGTAATGTCAATGTAAATATCGGCAGGATTGTTTGTGATGTTTGTAGTAATGGTGCCATGTCCATCCAATGCATCCAGTGCATTTTTTAAAAGATTTTCAATAACCCAGTCAAAAAGGGGAGCATTGATCATGGCATTGACTTCTTTTTCGCCTTGATCCGTAATTAAAAAGTTTACTTTATTAGGAGCTATTTTCTTCACATAGTTGACAATATTTTCAATCTGCAGAATGATATTTACCCTATCCAGCTGGGGTTTGCTACCTATTTTACCGAAGCGGTCGCTTACCAGTTTTAGCCGTTCAACATCCTTATTGATTTCTGTAGCAATCCTTTCATTTCCTGGAGATTCGCGAAGCATTTCCACCCAGCCTTCAAGGGAGGTGATAGGAGTGCCCAATTGATGTGCTGTCTCCTTTGCCATACCTGCCCATACCTGGTTTTGGGTAGATTTGTTTCTGATAGAGATGGCCACCAGTGTTACGATAATAAACAATGCGACTATGAAAAGTTGCACAATAGGATAATATCTTACTTCTTTCAGCAATTCAGAATCTCCGTAGTAATAATTATTGAACAGAAGCGGTGATTTATTTATTTCAACTTTAATGCATTTATGTTGTTTTTTAAATTCGGCTACTTTTTTCTTTAAATAATTTGAATCTGCCTTTATCAAATTTGCAGGAATATTAAAATAGTTACCGGTAGGATTATTTTTTTCATCAGTCTCAATAATAGGAATATCATCATTCTCACTGGCAATCAGATTGGTTAAATTCAATGCCGATTCATCTGTTGTGGTGCTTCTTGTTTTTAAAGATTCTGCCCATACATTTACTTTTTGTCTTTCATCTGCTGCAATTTTTCCTGAGAGATAATTGGAGTAAAAAATCGTTCCAGATACAATGATGATGGCAATGGCAGAGAGGATCGTACGCCAGTTGGTTAAAGTAGAAAGCATGAGTAAAAGTAACAAATTGACCGTTAAAAAACCGTAAGTTTGCGAAATTCGTTTTAGGGGTAGGTTAAAGTTAAAAGTTTAAAGTTAAAAGTGAAAAAGAGTTAGCTGCATGACTAATCCATTGGTTGCCATAGTGATTTTAAACTGGAACGGCAGGGGGTTTTTAGAAAAATTTCTGCCTTTTGTAATGGCCAGTACCTATTCAAACAAAAGAGTGATTGTTGCGGACAATGCTTCAACAGACGACTCCGTATCATTTCTGAAAAATAATTATCCTGAAATTGAAATTATCATCAATCCTCAAAATGATGGGTTTGCTAAGGGATATAATACTGCATTGAAGCAAGTTAAATCGGATTATTATGTGCTTCTCAACAGTGATGTGGAAGTCACGCCGGGCTGGATTGAACCTGTCATAAAGTTGATGGAGTCTGATTTTAAAATTGCTGCTTGTCAACCCAAAATTTTATCATACGCAGAAAGAGAAAGTTTTGAATATGCAGGTGCCTGCGGAGGCTGGATAGATAAATTTGGTTATCCTTTTTCAAGGGGGAGAGTATTTGAATATTGCGAAAAGGACAATGGGCAATATGACAATGCCGAACCATGTTTTTGGGGCACAGGTGCAGCACTTTTTGTTCGGGCTTCTGTATACCATGAAATGGGCGGATTAGATGAATATTTCTTTGCTCATCAGGAGGAGATAGATTTGTGCTGGAGGATGCAGTTGTTTGGGTATAAAATTTTTGTGGAGCCTTTATCGGTGGTGTATCATGTTGGAGGGGGCACCTTGCCGAAGGGGGACTATAAAAAGGTGTATCTCAATTTCAGGAACAACCACATAATGATGGCCAAGAATCTTCCATTTTGGTCGGCCTGTCTGAAGATTCCTTTTCGATTTTTTCTTGATGCCACTGCTGCATATAAAGGATTGTTTTCCGGCAATGCTAATTACTGGTTGGCTATCGCCAAGGCTCATCTTGGGTTTGTTTACTGGTTGTTGTTTGTAAAGCGAACCACACCTGTTCCGGCAAACCCTTCAAAACATTTCAGTGGCTGGTATAATGGTTG
Organism: Chitinophagaceae bacterium; assembly: GCA_947458275.1. Classification (GTDB taxonomy): domain Bacteria; phylum Bacteroidota; class Bacteroidia; order Chitinophagales; family Chitinophagaceae; genus Ferruginibacter. The sequence continues at coordinate 120,490 of CANGYR010000008.1, read as the reverse complement.
TCTGATTTGGGAGTATTTTATAAAAAAGCGCAGGACTTTTAAAGAAATTGTAAGGTATAAATAGGATTTTTTAACAGGAAGCATTAATTTTGCGCTACAAAAAAAAAGTATTATGTCAACAGAATATAAAGAAGTCATTGACAGCACTCATAAAGATTTTGCACACAACTGGGTATCTACGTCTCGTTTTTTATTTTATTGCCAGGTCTTTGTAGTGATTGCTTTTGTGTTGGGCGGATGTTATGGTTTGTATACACACAGCTACAAAGGGAAACCGGAAGTTAAGGTCCCTGACAATACGTTGTACAATCCGAAATACAAATAAAAGTTTGTTTTTTTAGGTCAAGTATCCTTATTTTTGCAGTCCTAAAAAAATCAGTTCTTATACAATTTGCGGAAGTAGCTCATTTGGTAGAGCACGACCTTGCCAAGGTCGGGGTGGCCGGTTCGAGCCCGGTCTTCCGCTCAGAATTAATTTCCCGTTCCGGTAATAAGGGCGGGATTTTTTTTAGACAATCAGCTGGAATATGTTGCTATGCAACTATATATTTCAGTTTTAAAGAAAGTGTCACTCGGGTGGTGGAACTGGTAGACACGCAGGACTTAAAATCCTGTTCGCAGCAATGCGAGTGTGGGTTCAACTCCCATCCCGAGTACAGTCAAAATCCCGCTTAGGCGGGATTTTTCGTTTGAAGGTTTTGATAGTTTAACTGTTTGAGTTTATTTCACTCCCGCCTTGTGTTTTCTCAAGCGGTGATAATTAAGTTATTATACGTCATAATGGAGCCCGGTCTCAGAACGGCGTAACGATTCAGCACAAATATTATAGCATTTATTATCATTCCTGGTTGGAATTAGACTAATAGTTGTGACTAATTTATGATTTATAAAATATTAATCGTAATATTGCGATTAATATGGGTGCAAGTAAAATAACTGAATACAGCTCAAAAGAAATATTGTTGGCAAAATACGCCAAGGCATTGTCGCATCCCGCCCGGATTGCCATCCTTGAACTGTTGCTGAAAAAACAGTCTTGTATCTGCGGCGATATTGTGAACGAACTGCCTTTGTCGCAAAGTACGGTATCACAGCACCTGAAAGAACTCAAAGCTGCCGGCCTCATCAAAGGAGATATCGAAGGGGTGTCTGTTTGTTATTGTATAGATGACAAAGAATGGACAAAAGCCAAGACGCTGCTAAACCGGCTATTTGACAAACATGTTCCCTGTAATAACGATTGTTGTTGATAATCTTCTTCCTTATAAATATTATTTATGCAAACAACCAAAACCGAACAAATTCCCTGCAGAAAAAAATTAGGATTTTTAGATCGTTACCTGACACTGTGGATATTTCTTGCTATGGCGGCAGGGGTATCGATAGGATATTTTTTCCCTTCTTCCTCAACTTTCATCAATTCATTTTCGGAAGGCACCACAAATATTCCGTTGGCTGTAGGACTGATTTTGATGATGTATCCGCCATTTACAAAAGTGCGTTACGACAAATTAAAAGAAGTATTCAGTAATGTAAAAATATTGAGTATCTCTCTTTTTTTAAACTGGATTATTGGTCCGATTTTGATGTTTATACTGGCGGTGGTTTTCTTACACAATTATCCGGAGTATATGATTGGGCTTATTCTTATTGGTTTGGCCAGATGCATTGCGATGGTGATTGTATGGAATGAGCTGGCAGAAGGAAGCAGAGAATACGCTGCAGGCCTGGTGGCATTGAACAGCATTTTTCAGGTATTGCTGTACAGCGTTTATGCGTATGTGTTTATCACGCTTCTTCCTCCCTTTTTTGGCATCAGCGGTACTGTTGTAAATATCACTATCGGTAAGATTGCTGAAAGTGTTGCCATTTATCTGGGAATTCCTTTTGTCGCCGGATTTCTCACAAGATACATGCTTATTAAAACAAAAGGAGAGGAGTGGTACAACACAAAATTCATTCCAACCATTTCACCGATTACTTTGATTGCTTTGTTGTTTACGATTATAGTGATGTTTAGTTTAAAAGGCCAATTGATTGTGCAGATACCTTTTGATGTGATTAGAATTGCTATTCCGCTAATGATATATTTTGCCATCATGTTTTTTGTGAGTTTTCTTATCGCAAAAAAAATGGGTGCCGATTATTCTACCAACACCTCCATAGCTTTTACGGCAGCGGGAAATAATTTTGAATTGGCCATTGCAGTGGCTATAGGGGTATTCGGTATCAACAGCGGACAGGCTTTTGCTGGTGTAATAGGTCCGTTGGTGGAAGTGCCTGCTCTTATCATTCTTGTAAACGTTGCTTTTTGGTTGAGAAACAAATATTATTCAACTACAACAAAATAATCATGAAATGCCCATATGAGCGAGCTCAAACCAATCGGGAATGATTATTCAGGGCATAACATGTGGCAAAAATATAAAAGCTAAATAAACACATGAAAAAAGTATTGGTTTTATGTACGGGCAATAGTTGCCGCAGTCAGATAGCTCACGGTTATTTGCATCATTTCGCCGGAGAAAAGGCAGTTGTATATAGTGCAGGTGTGGAAACGCACGGTGTGAATCCTAAGGCAATTGCCATTATGAAAGAAGACGGAATAGATATCTCTGCACATACATCCAATAATGTGTTGGAGTATCAGGGCATTGATTTCGATTTTGTTATCACGGTATGCGATAATGCCAAAGAGAGATGTCCTTTTTTTCCGGGTCGTGCACAAAAGTTTCATTACAATTTCCCCGATCCTGCGAAAGCAACCGGTACTGAGGAGGAAATAAAACGTGAATTTGAAAGAGTAAGAGAGATGATTAAGAAATATTGTTTGGATTTTGTCGGAGAATTTTTGCTATAATTAATTTTTTAGAATCTAATTCATTTCTTTTTATCATCAAAGTGATATTTCAAATAGACACTAATGGATAATTTTGAGTGGTCCGAAGGATACCGCCCAAAATTTGGCCTGGTTCATGTGGACAGGCAAACACAGAAACGAATAGTCAAGCAATCAGGCAAATGGTATGCAGATTTTCTTTCCGAGACGGAAAACGTCCCTAATTTTTCACATCTTTAATTAAAACACAAATGTAATTTTTGGGGAATCCCTTTTTTACGAATTTGTGATGCTTCTCCAAACGATGAAAGAATATAGAAGTTAATTTGAAAAAAAATTTCAAAATTAAAAGAACAGGTACCAACAGATAAGCTGAAATACCATTTGAGATATCTTTTGGCGATGACGGAAGATATTTTGCCATTGCGTTGAGTTCATAAGCGACTGTCCCAAAGTAGCCTTCGAGCCATTCTAATTTTTCAATCTTGAAACCTGATTTTGCAAACAGGTGTTTTAATCCAAATTGAGTGTATCTGTAAAAATCGTATGGAATTTCATGCTCTTCATAAAACAATGGACCGGTGTAGTACATTTTTCCACCTGTTTTCAGAACTCTGAAAAGTTCATTCAACACCAATTGTGGCTCGGGGAGATGTTCCATTACCTGATTGAAAATAATATAATCAAATCGGTTGTCCTCTGTTGGTATTTGAGACAGATCGCAAACATAAGTAGATGAAGCATAGCCCTTATCCACTTTTTCGAAATCAGCTGATTCGTATGTGGCATGTGAAAAATAGGATCTGTAAGGCTGATCTCCGGCGCCTGCATCCAAAACGAGTGCTCCGTTAGGAATTGTTTCGGCAAACAGGCTGATTTCTTTACGTAATCTGTAACGGGATGAATTAAAATTGAATCTGTTTTTCACAAGTGATAATTAAATATAAAAGTTCAAAACTTTTAAACTATAGGTTTATTTATTGGGATAAATCTTTTTTATTAAAGATACCTGTTTGGCGAAAGTATGAAATCAACTCTATATAATTTCTGAATTTAAACAATTCAAAGAAGTAGAGTTAATTTTTATTTTCTTTATTTTTATTTCAATTTTCAATTATATATTCAGTCAAATTCCATAGTATAAGAGTTTTTTAATTGAATCAATGGAGATGCCTATACATTAGTTAACAATTTCGTAATGATAACGTAACAGACAAATAACGCCAGGCTCAAATTCTCTTGTGGTATTTTATTTTGCTTTGCATTTCAATTATTTAAATCAAAATGCAGACAAAAAAACTTGCACTTGCAATAATTTTTCTATTTTCTATCAATTTAATTTTTGCACAACAATCAAAAATAGTAGGTAAGGTTTTAAGTGCTAAAACAGGGGAAGTTCTTATAGGGGCCACCGTTAGCATTAGTGGTACAAAGAAAACTACTCAGACTGACCAAAATGGGGGATTTTCAATCGGAGGTCTTGCCGCAGGTGAATATTCGCTGGTATGTTCCTATGTGTCTTATGCTCCAAAAACAATTAACAACATTAAACTCAAATCCGGTGAAGTGATTACTCAGGATGTTGTACTGGAGATGAAAAGTGCCGAAGGGGAAGTGGTAGTGAAAAGTTCAGCATCTTCATTAAAGCCAAAGGAAACTGTAAGTTCTTTGTTGTTGGCTCAAAAAAACAGCGCCAGCGTCAGTGATGGTATATCAGCTGAAACTATTAAAAGGACTCCGGATAGAAACACCGGTGATATCTTGAAAAGAGTGAGCGGAGCCAGTTTACAGGATGATAAATTTGCTGTGGTAAGAGGCCTCAATGACAGATACAATGCAGCTTATCTCAATGGTGCGCCATTGCCCAGTTCAGAGAGTGACCGAAAAGCATTTGCTTTTGATATTTTTCCTTCCAATATGCTGGATAATCTGATTATTTATAAAACTTCCACACCTGATATGCCCGCTGAATTTGCAGGGGGGCAGATTGTTATCAATACAAAAGGCATTCCGTCTGAAAATTTCCAGTCGATTTCCTTAGGAATGGGGGTAAATACCATTGCCACTTTCCAAAATAAAAAATATTATGAAGGGGGAGCTTTGGATTTTATGGGAGTAGATAGATCAAGAGCAATGCCAGGGTCAATGCCCGACATTGCAACATTTAAAGGACTGAGTATAGCAGATCGTGTCTCTTATGCCAAATCTTTTCAGCCCAAAAACTGGAGTCTGGCTGATAAGGATGCTGCTCCAAACGTATCTTTACAGTACATTTTAGGCAGGAATTTTCAAAGAAAGGAAAAAGATTTCCTTGGTATGATTTTTTCTGTCACTTATAACAAATCTCAGACAAGAAATTTTGGAGACAGGGTATTTTTTGCTCCGGAATATGAGAACGCACCACAGCGAATTTTTACCGAAGAAACTTTCTCCTCTCAATCATTGTTGGGAGCTATTGCAAATTTTGCCGTTAAGTTTAATAACAATCATAATCTTAGCTTAAAAAATATTTTCAGTATCAATTCAGATGACAGGGTTGCTACCAGGGAAGGACAGGATGATGCAATCAATGAAAAAGACAGATTTACGAAATCTTACGCACTTTGGTTTACCGGTAATAGAATTTTATCTACTCAATTGATCGGAGAACATTATTTTCCATCATCTAAAATAAAATTCAACTGGGTAGGTTCTTTCTCAAATATCAGACGGGATGTTCCCGCATTAAGAAGAATGGTATTTGACAGCGTTGCCGGTTCTCCTGCATATTTAGCAAAACTTTTTGATCCTAATCCGGTGGACAACGATAATACAGCCGGCTTGTCATTCTACTCAGTTACCAAAGAAAAAGTTTACAATATAAAAGGAGATGTGTCTAGGACTTTTAAATTTTTCAAATCAATACAATCAAATTTTAAAGCAGGATTTAATTATCAAACCCGTGAAAGATTTTTTAATCCCAGAATGCTGGCTATATCTAATTATAACGTAAATACATTTGATCAATCTTTGTTATCATTAACACCTGATGTCATTTTTCAAAAAACTAACATGGGCAACCTCAGGGGAGGTAAAACCGGATTCGCTCTAAAAGATATTACTGAAATTCGAGACATTTACAATGCCTCTACTGAATTAATCGCCGGATATGTGATGGCAGATCAACGACTGGGTAAAAAACTAAGATTGATTTATGGAGTCAGAATGGAGGATTTCACACAAAAGTTAAATGCAGAGTTCAATCAGTTTACTCCCGTAAGGATAAATACACGAAAAGTAGATTGGCTGCCATCTATGAATCTTGTTTATTCATTGAATACCAAACAAAATCTAAGACTATGTTATTCTACAACATTGAACAGGCCTGAATTCAGGGAGTTGGCTCCTTTTCTTTTCAGAGATTACACAATCAGGTATTCAGTTTTTGGTGATACCTCATTGAGAAGAGCATCTATACAGAATTATGACATCAGATACGAATTCTTTCCCGGTAAAGCACAGCTGATATCAGTTTCAGGATTCTATAAAAACTTTACTGATCCCATTGAATTGATTTCAGCTACCAATCAGGACAGAACATTGACTTATAAAAATACTCCGGGTGCTGAACTATTGGGAATGGAATTTGAAGTCAGAACCCTGATTGGAGGGCTACTTCAAATGCCGACAAAATCTTTTTGGAACAAACTTACTTTCTTTGGAAACTTCACCTGGCTTCAATCAAAAGTTAGACTCAATGTCAGTGATGTCAATAATATTTATTACAACAGTACCCGTGTGATGCAAGGACAGTCGCCCTATGTAATTAATAGCGGCCTTACTTATCAGGACGATGACAAAAATATTTCATCTACACTTTCTGTGAATCGCTATGGCCAACGTATATTTCTTGCCAGTAACGGTGATGCTACAGCAGACGGATTTCTATTTGAGCCCAATCTTTGGGAAAACGCCAGAACGGTCATTGACTTTCAGCTGACTAAATCTTTCCCCAATAAAAAGATGGAATTCAGATTGAATGTGAGGGATATTCTTGCGCAAAAACTTATTTTCTTTGAGGATAACAATGAGAATAAGAAGTATGATCGTTCTGTTGATGGCACCAGATCTCTGGCCAATTTTGGAAGAGTTATTTCACTCAGCTTTACTTATAAGTTGTAACATCTCCCCATAGTTTCTTTTCCTATTCAATCAGCATATCCTTTAAAGATGTGCTGATTTTTTTTTGACTGTAAATTCAGAATAGTTTACAATTTGGTAACACTAATGTAATTTTTAATTAATCATATTTATTCGATTTGGTAACATTGAATATAAATATTTGCACTGCCATTTAAAACAGGCGTAAATAATATGAAAAAAATTTTATCATTTTTTGCGTTAATGATGATAGCCGTTGCTATCCAGGCGCAAAACCCCTTCTTTGAGGTGGTCAATTACCGGGGGGCTTTTGCTCCTGCTCCTGCCGCTCCATGGACGGACGGCTGGACAAACTGGGATCCGCAAAACACAACTTACGGAAGCTCAACAGTAACAGTCAATTCGGCTATTACTACCAACACTACCTGGACCAGTAACAACGTTTATCTGATTCAGGGAGTGATTTATGTTAAAAATGGTGCTACGCTCACCATTCAACCCGGTACAGTTATTCTGGGTGACAAATCGATAGCCAACTCTTCTTTGGTTATTTCGAAAGGAGCAAAAATTAATGCAGTAGGTACTTCGTCTAATCCTATTGTATTTACCTCTAATCAAGCTGCTGGCTCAAGAGCTGTAGGTGATTGGGGTGGGGTAATCATTTTAGGTAAAGCTACTCTGAACCGCCCGGGCGGGACTGCCAATATTGAAGGTATTACCGCAGCTACTGACAACGAGTATGGTGGTGGTGCTAATCCGGACAATGAAGACAATTCCGGTAATCTGAAATATGTACGTATAGAGTATGGCGGCTACGTTTTCGCTACAGACCAGGAAATAAATGGTCTTACATTAGGTGCTGTAGGACGTAATACCATCATTGACTATGTACAATGTTCATTTATAAATGATGATGCTTTCGAGTGGTTTGGTGGTACAGTAAACGCCTCTCACCTTGTAGCTTATCGCTGCCTGGATGATGATTTTGATACTGACTTCGGATATAGTGGTTCTGTTCAATTTGCATTGAGCGTTCGTGATCCACAAATCTCTGATCAAAGTTCTGCTTCTACTTCTGAAGGTTTTGAATCAGATACAGATGGAGGAACAGGAACCAGTACTCCTGCAACTACTTGCGTTTTCAGTAACGTAACTGTGGTTGGTCCATTCCGCGGAACGATTATCCCTTCTCCGGCGGCAACTTTCGATTTTAAAAGAGCTGCAAGAATCAGACGTGGTACGCAAATGAAATTGTTAAATAGTATTCTGATGGATTTCCCTGTTGGGGTGTTTCTGGATGGACCTATAGTAAGGGCTAATTTGGCAACCGGAGCTACGGTGTTTAAAGATAACATTGTAGCAGGTTGTACCAGAGCTGCTGAGTCAACCATGGCTTCTTCATTAGTTGACTCTGTATTTAATTCTACGAAATTTGGTAATGACTCATTAGTAAGTACGTCAGGAATATTGGTTACTCCTTATGATTATACTAACCCTGATTATCGCCCTGCTGCAGGTTCACCTGCATTGTCAGGCGTAAATTTCACGGATGCGGCATTTAATAATAGAAAAATTGTTATTACTTCTCGTTCATTTATTAAAGAAGTTTCATTCAGAGGTGCTTTTGCTCCTTCTCCTGCAGTTATGTGGACAGATGGTTGGACCAATTGGGATCCCAACAGTACAATATATCCATCTGCTACGGTAACTGTAAATTCCAATATCACAACCAATACTACTTGGACGGCATCTAATACCTATCTAATTTCAGGTACTGTTTATGTTACTGCCGGCGTAACACTGACCATTGAACCGGGTACAGTAATTCTTGGTGATAAATCTGTGGCCAAGTCTGCTTTGATAATTACTAAAAATGCAAAATTGAATGCAGAAGGTACACTTTCTAATCCAATTGTATTTACATCAAACCAGGCGCCAGGTCAAAGAGCAATTGGCGATTGGGGTGGATTGATAGTTCTTGGAAGAGCCACATTGAATAGGCCCGGTGGTACAGCTAATATTGAAGGAATTGAAACAACCACCAATACAGAGTATGGAGGTGGTGCAGCTCCAAATGATGATGATAACTCAGGTATTATAAAATACGTACGTATTGAGTTTGGTGGTTATGTATTTGCTTCAGATCAGGAAATCAATGGACTTACCTTAGGTGCAGTAGGACGTGGTACAGTAGTGGATTATGTTCAGGTTTCTTATACCAATGATGATGCTTTCGAGTGGTTTGGTGGATCAGTAAACTGCGCTCATTTGGTTGCTTACAGAAATCTGGACGATGATTTTGATACTGATTTCGGATACAGTGGATCTGTTCAGTTTGCATTGAGTGTTCGTGATCCACAAATCTCTGACCAAAGTTCAGGTTCAACTTCAGAAGGTTTTGAATCAGATACAGATGGTGGTCAAGGTACCAGTACTCCTGCTACGACTTGTCTGTTCAGTAACGTTACTGTAGTGGGACCATTTAGAGGAACTGTATTAACTACATGGCCAGCCAATTACAAATTCAGAAGAGCCGCAAGAATCAGACGCGGAACTCAGCTGAAATTGTTTAACAGTATTTTGATGGATTTTCCTTACGGGGTTCATATTGATGGTCCTATAGTTCGTTCCAATTTACAAACAGGCTTAACCAAATTTAAAAATAATCTGGTTGCCGGTTCATTCCTTGCTATGGAACCCGGAACTGCATCCGCAGTTCGTGATTCTATTTTCGGTTCAGGTACCGGATTATTTAAAAACGATTCATTATCAACTACTGCCAATGTTTTAGTGAGTCCTTATAATTATAATGAGCCTGACTATCGTCCGGGTTCTCAACCTTTAGCGAGTACAGGTGCTGCATTCACAGATGCTGCATTTACAGGTTTGATTGCTCCATGTGATGAGGTGAATACTCCTGGTATTATGAGCGGTACTGCAAATATTTTTAATTGCTCTACCTCTGTTGTACATACTTACAGTATTCCTGCTATCAGCAATGCGTCAAGTTACACTTGGTCTGTACCTGCAGGAGCTACTATCACTTCAGGACAGGGAACCAGAACAATCACTGTAACTTATACTTCTACTTTTGTTACAGGTGTTATATCAGTTGTAGGTAAAAATGACTGTGGTAATACTTCTGCTGCTGTTACAAAAACAATCGTTAAAATTAAACCCGGTACACCTGTATCTATCACTGGATTGACAAACAACTGTTCAGCTATCGGATCAACCGCTACTTACAGTACCGCTGCAGTAGCCAATGCCGAAACATATACATGGACAGTTCCTGCAACAGGTGCTTCTATCGTATCCGGTCAGGGTACCAACAGCATTGTAGTATCATTTACTTCAGCTTACACAACTGGTTCAATCAGTGTAAAAGCCAATTCATCTTGCTATACCATTGGTGCCGTAAGGACCTTAGCTGTTACAAAAACACTTCCAGGAACTCCAGGTGCTATGACTGGCGCGGCTGATGTATGCCCTTCATTCAGTGCTCCATCTGCAGATTCAAGTGCTCTTGTAAATTATAAAATCAACAGAGTGAACAATGCCTCTTCTTATGAGTGGACTGCTCCTGCCGGTGCAAGAATCGTATCCGGTCAGGGTGATTCAAGCGTTTTTGTAAAATTTGCTAATACTTTCGTTAGCGGTTCTATTTCCGTTCGCTCTGTAAGTCCTTGTGGCAACAGTGCGCTTAGAGCATTAACAGTTTACAGAAGAGTAGCCAATCTGCCAGGCGCTGTTCAGAAGTCATTTATCCCATCGGTTCTGCCTCAATTGGCTGTATGCGGTAAAACTTCAGAAACATATATGATCCGTAAAGTAGCTTATGCAACATCTTATGCATGGTCTCTTAAAAACGGCGCAAACGCTACCATCACATCGGTGAATGGTGCAGGACCTAATGATACTGCGGTTGTAGTAACATTTAGTCAAGGGTTTGTATCTGATTCTTTGATTGTTCGTTCTGTAACAGCTTGTTCACAAAGTGCAACAAGAAGAATTTTCTTAAATACAGCGAATGTAACAGCTGCTGTTGCAACACTTACATCCGGCACCGGTAACTTTGCACCATGTGCAGGCGCTACTGTAACTTATACTGTTACAGCTCCGGCTCCTACCAATGCTCAGTCTCCGATTTCAACTTTCCGTTGGACAAGACCTGCAGGTACCTCAGTGGCATCTGCCAATGCAGACAGCTCTGTTGTTACTATTAACTACCTGTCGACTTACAAAGGTGGTGCTCTTTCTGTAGCAGGTCAATCTGCATGCGGATTTCGTGGTACGGCAAGAACTGTAACCTTACAGTACCTGCCTCCAACTCCTTCCTTTATTAATGGGAACCCTACGCCATGTATAAACACTAATGAATCGTACTCCTTTGTTATTGTTTCTCCTTCTATTTCGCAGGCAGCTGCTGTTGGTTATAGCTGGACGCTTCCAAAAAATACGAGCATTGTAAGCGCTAATACTGACAGTTCATTTATAACAATTTCAATCGGAGCTCTTTTCACCAGCGGTAGTATATCGGTTAAAGCTAAAACAGCTTGTGGTGTACTGGGTGGTGGAAGATCACAGGCGTTGACAAAATGCGTAGTTTCTCCAAGAGCATTTACTTATACAGAAGCAAAAGATCAGTTGTATCCTAATCCTAATGACGGAAACTTCCAGTTGTCTGTGAACACAGGAATCACAACAAGATCAAATGCTTTGGTTAGAGTATTTGATATGACAGGTAAGCAGGTTGCGCAATATAATGCCGTAAATAACAACGGTGTTATTAATGCAAGATATGCTGCAAGTCATTTGCAAAATGGTGTATACACAGTACAATATACTGTTGGAAACACTTCTAAATCAATCAAAATGATTGTTCAGAAATAATCATCCTATTGATAAACAAAAGGGCCGTTTTCTAACGGCCCTTTTTATTATAAGCTCATAATCAAAAGGTCATGAAATGCCCATAAGAGCAAGCTCATACCAACCGGGAATGATTATTAAGGGCATAACATGTGGCTAGAAACAATAAAAATAAACACATGAAATGCCCATAAGAGCAAGCTTATACCAACCGGGAATGATTATTAAGGGCATAACATGAAATGCCCATAAGAGCAATTAAACCAATCGAAGATTATAATGTAGGGCATACCATGTGACCAAAATATAAAAGCTTTATAAACACATGAAAAAGTTAATCAAAAAAATTTTCCGCCGACTTTATCATCTATTTGATGATGCTTCTTCATTGAAAGAATTAAAATCAGACGAGCGAAAGATTATTTTAAAAATTAAAAGAAAAAGACTGACTTATTTGTCAAATAGCCGATTGGTTCATATTGTCAGAAGATCTAAGCAATTAGAGCATAACTCCGTTAAAGGAATTTTTATGGAAGCAGGGTGCGCTTTGGGAGGTTCATCTATTCTGATTTCCCTTATTAAAAATCCCACCAGAAGTCTAAAAGTCTATGACGTATTTGGAATGATTCCACCTCCAACCAATCAAGATCCGGTTGAAGTGCATGAAAGGTATCAACATATTTCATCCGGAAAATCAGGCGGTATAGGAGGCGACGCCTACTACGGGTATGAAAAAGATTTATATGATAAAGTATTGAATAATTTCAGCGCATTTGGTGTCGACCCTGTGTATAATAACGTTGAATTGATAAAGGGGTTGGTTCAGGACACCTTACTGATCAACGAGCCTGTAGCATTAGCACATATAGATGTAGATTGGTATGAGCCGGTAAAAATATGTCTGGAAAGGATTTTTCCAAACTTATCCCTTGGCGGTTATATTATTCTTGATGACTATTATGATTGGGGTGGCTGCAAAAAAGCAACAGACGAATACCTGAAAAAAATAACCGGAGAATATGAATTGGGGGATAAATATGGCTCTTTGAGTATCAAGCGAATATCCTTTTGATTTGCTTATACTTCATGCTTTTTAATATCTCTTCATTTCTCAATGTTAAATATTGATTAACTAATCATTAACTCTATTTTAAATCTCATCTTTCATCATCACCGCCTTGTATGTGATTTTAATTTTGCGTCATAAGGATTTTGATTGTTTTTTTAAAACCTTCAGCTATTCTATGATGCGACACATTGAGGCAACAATGACCTTGTATGTATCATAATGAATTTCAAAGGAATAACTCAAGATCAAAATATAATCTTCATGTGAGTGAGGAACGGCGAAGCCGTAAAGTTAAAATGGACAGAGTAATTGTCATAGGAATGAATTTTAGTCCCGAAATCACAGGTATCGGTAAATATACCGGTGAATTCTGTGATTACTTGAGCTCTGTAAACTATGATGTACAAGTTATTACATCATACCCTTATTATCCGCAGTGGAAATGTGAACATGGATATAATTCAAGATTTTACAAAATGGAATCTACTTCGGGTATAAAAATTCTAAGATGTCCTATATATATACCTAATCCTAAAAAAAAATCAAGACGAATTTTTCAGGAATTAAGTTTTTTCTTGACTTCCTTTTTGGCCGTTACATTTTTACTGTTTAAAAAAAATAAAGCAGATTTGATTTTTGTGGTTTCGCCCTCTTTATTGAGCGGCCTGGTTGGACTTTGGTATAAATTTTGGCATCCTGCTGCAACCATGGTATATCATATTCAAGATCTTCAGATAGACGCTGCTTCTCATTTGGGTTTTTTTAAGAATAGAAGATTGATTCTGTTACTCGGGAATATTGAAAAATTTATTCTATCAAAATCAGATATTATAAGTACCATATCTGCGGGTATGATGAAGAAAATTTCCGATAAATCAAAAAGAATTAAAAAATTGATTTTGTTTCCCAACTGGGTTAATACACATGAAATCTATCCGGCTCCTCCCGACAGAAAATTTTTAAGGAGACATAACCTTCCTTTGAATAAACAAATAATTCTTTATTCAGGAGCGGTAGGGGAAAAACAGGGATTAGAAATGATTATTCACGCCGCACCCAAAATTGCAAAACAGTTAGAAAATATTTTGTTTGTTGTCTGTGGCTCAGGTCCATACTTTGAAACTTTGAGAAAGAGATCTGTCGCATTAGGTCTTTCTAATATTGAATTCAGGCCACTACTACCGGTATATGAGTATAACCAACTGCTGAATGCAGCATGGCTTCATCTGGTGCTTCAAAAAGAAAGCGCAGCCGATTTGGTTATGCCAAGTAAGTTGAGTGCCATAATGGCTTCCGGAGGAACTTGCTTAGTAACCGCTAGTGAAAATACCTGTTTATATGATTTGATTAACAATAATAATTTGGGATGGGCTATAAGGCCCGGGAATGTTGAATCATTGACTCAGGCAATCTGTCAGCTTGCTATGGATCCGAAAATGTTGGAAATTAAAAAGTCTAATGCGCTACATTATTCAACAGTTTATTTAAGTAGGGATAAAGTTATTGGGAATTTTCTCTCATCTGTTTATGAAGAAAAAATTGCTATCCACAATTTAATCATTCAGCCTAATAATTAATATGTTCAGATACAATTCAATTTTGCAAAGTTCATTTTTGATGCTGGACCTTTTCTAGATGCCCGGATTCATGGGCGAGTTAACTGATGATAAAATGGAAAAAAGGGTTGAATACGACGTTTGGTATTTTGAGAATTGGAGCTTTCTGCTGGATCTGTCTATAGCATTTAAAACCATTCGTTTGACATAAAAATGAGATGATAATGCTGATTAGATTACAATATACATTTTTTGAAAAAAACTAAATTATTAAATAATGAGAAAAGAAATTTTATTTTTTTTGGCTGTTTTTTTTATCTCAACACCAACCTTTTCGCAGGATCCGAGAGTATCTCAAATAACGAACATGCCAATGGTACTTAACCCCGCAAATACAGGAAATTTTAAAGGGGACATTCGCATTGGAAGTTCTTTTGCTCATTTAAGCAATGGTTTGCTGAAAAAAAACTTTTTTGGCGCATCAACAAATAATATTTACAACATAGGTTTAGAGCATAAACTAGGTCAGCACCAGGATTGGGCCTTGGGTTTTAATTTCATGCATTCTAGTTCTCCTCGTTTCATGATGTCAGGAAACTATGCGTCTGTTTCATTATCAAAAGCTTTTTTTCTGGATACGCCCAAAATCTATTCACTACGCTTGGGTGCGCAGGTGAGTTATTTGAATGGGATTGCTGATGAAACAAAAGGGGGGTACACCATTTTAATGGATGTAAGAGCTTTTCAATACTACAGACCTAATGGTACAACAGAGCTCAGAAGATTCAGGGATGATTATGTAAACGTAAATTTGGGAGCTGTCTTCAATATGAACCTTGATAAAATAAAATTTGAAACTGGTGTCAGTTTGAATAATATTCTAAAGCCCACATTTGGAATCATGTATGATTCAGACACTAAAAAAAGATACAGAGCTTCAGTGAATAGTAATCTTACAATCAAAGCGAATAAAAAGAACAGTTTCAGATTTGATCATATCTCCTGGAAAGAGGGACTGTTTTTACGCGGCCCTTCTCAGTATAACGACACTACCGATATCCATGAAACCATATACGGGTTTTCATGGATTAATCATAGAAAATCAAACCGAACAATTGGTATTTACAGCAGAACCGCCAAGACAATATTCATAATGGCCGGGATAGATTTCAAAAGAGGCTTATCTTTTAATTTTAGCTATGAACAGCCCTTCAACAGGAGGTTTTACAATATCTCTCAGTATGGTATATCACTTATATATACATCAGGAAGCAGAAAACAACGAAAAGAATTCAAATAAATTTATTAACGAATATTTTTTTGATGAAGAGTAAATCTAATTTCATTTTTAATTTAATTGTTTTTAACAGTTTGATTATTGCATTGAGCAGTTGTCTGTCTTATAGAGATATCGTTAATTTCAATGAAAAGAATGCTGCAGATAAAAAATTTGACAGTATCTCATTAAATAAGGAGGTGAAACTGCAAACAGACGACATCGTACAGATTTTTATTTCAAGCTATAATAAAGAGGAGGCATTTAAATTCAATCTCTTGTCTAATCAACAAGGAGCCAATCAGCCAGCAGCAGCAGGTTCAATGGTAACTGATCCGTTTGGTTATCGTGTGGATAATAAAGGAAATATTGAAATGCCGGTTGTAGGCAAAATTCATGTCGCCTCAATGACGTTAGAGGAGATGAGGGATGAAGTATACAGACGGATAGCTGCTACTAATTATCTTAAAGAATTTACCGTGCATGTTCGTTTTTTATCTTTCCGTGTTACGGTTTTAGGGGAAGTAAATAGTCCGGGCACTTACACCATTTCAAGTCAGAAAGTAACGATTCTGGAAGCTCTCGGTATGGCGAGGGATGTTAATCTCTTCAGTAAGCGCAATAATATTTTAATCATTCGTGAACAAGATGGCAAAAGAACGTACGGCAGGATAGATCTTAAATCCGAAAAATTATTTGAAAATCCATGGTACTATCTTCAGCCTAATGATGTAGTTTATGTACAGCCCCATCGTGCAAAAATTCTTGCCGCTCCCGATCCTGCCAGCAGGTATATAAGTACAGTGATTGCATTTGTTTCGCTTGTATTACTGATCTTGAAATAATTTCAAATAGATAAATAAACACCTCAATTGACTTCAACTAACTTGTCTTATCAAAACTTCCCGCCCCCGAAGGGTGCGGCGGAGACCAAGCCCCTTCAATTCAGAAACCTGATTTTCAGCTATCTGAGGTATTGGCCTTTCTTCATTGCTGCAACTGTATTTTTCTTATTCTCCGCTTACTTATACCTTAAATACACTACACCTTTATATCAGTCTTCCATTAAAATTCTCATTAAAGATGATAAAAATTCCGGTCAGCTGTCGGAAGCTGCCGTATTTGAGGATTTGGGTATCAATGCAGTTTCGCAAAATATAGAAAATGAGATTGAAATTTTAAAATCTACCCATCTAATGGCTCAGGTAGTAAAAAATCTCGGCATCCAATATAGGGTAATAAAAAAAGGATATGTACGCGATGTTGACTTATATAAAGATGGTCCTGTTGAAATTTTAACATGGGCACCCAATAAACAACCATTTAAACCGCTCAGATTATTATTGAGTGCTAAAGCTGGACAAAATGCTTATGAGGCAGTTTGTAATAATATTATTTATAAAGGAAAATTCGGGAGTGCGCTCAAGCTGCCACAAGGGGTATTGACGCTGATTCGTAAAAATGATTTTTCTTCCTCATCTATTAATGATATCTACCTGGATTTAAACAACATTGAATCCGTAGCTGGTCGTTTGGTCTCCAAACTAAGTATTGGTTTAACTGGCAAACGTTCTTCAATTATTCAAATAAAAATTGAAGACGAGCATTCTGAAAGAAGCAGAGATATATTAACCGAACTGATAAAAGTGTATGACATTAACCAAATTAATGATAAAAATAGAATTTTAAAAAACACAATCGATTTCCTTGATGAACGTTTAAATATCATTACACAAGAGGTGGGCAATGTAGATGGTAACGTTGAAAGATTTAAAAGTGCAAATCAGATTACTGATCTTAGTTCTGAAGGAGATGCCATTATGCAGGAAGCAAATGCATACAGCAAAAGTATTACCGATATAACTATTCAGGAAGAAATACTCAATGGTATTCAGGGGACATTGCAGAAAAATCCCAAGCAATTTGAATTTGTTCCGAGCAATTCAGGGCTTACTAATCTCACTCTCAATAATTTATTGCAGACATTCAATCAATTATTGCTCGACAGAGAAAAAGTAAGAGCAAATCTGGGGCCAGGACATCCAAATAATGGAATATTGGAAGAGCAATTATCTAATCTCCGGGGAAATATTATTGAGAATGTTGGTTCAATCAAAAGAGATTTACTTACTAGTAAAAATGCTTTGAGAAGCAGGGAAATGAATTTGAATAGCCGATTGAATTCTTTGCCCAGACAGGAAAAGCAATTGATTGAAATTCAAAGACAGCAAAGCGTTAAGCAAAATCTCTATCTGTATCTCATGCAGAAAAGAGAAGAGACAGCTCTGAAATTAGCAGTAGCAGTGGGAAACAGCAGAGTGGTGGAGCCGGCAAAAGCCGGAATGAAATTCAAACCCAAACCAAATATGATCTGGGTTTTGGCATTATTTTCAGGCATACTGATACCCATACTGATAATAGGAATGTTAAGATTTTTCAGCAATACCATCAAAAACGAGGATGATATCAAAAACAATACCTCCGTTCCGATTATAGGTATACTGGGTTTTGATAAAGAAAAAAAATCAATGGTAGTTAATGATAAGACGAGAAGTCCTATTTCTGAAATGTTTCGTTTGATAAGAGCTAACCTTCAATTTGTTGGCGAAGGTGTTAATAATAAAGTCATTCTTCTTACGAGTTCTGCCTCGGGTGAAGGAAAGAGTTTTGTATGTCTTAATCTGGGACTCACGCTTGCTATTGCAGGAAAAAAAGTGTTGATGATGGAGCTGGATATGCGCAAACCCAAATTCTTTAATTATCTCCAACTAAAAGACCAGAACACGCAGGGCATAACTGAATATTTGGTAAAAGACTCTCTTCAATGGGATTCCATTATTACTGAGACAGGTATTCATCCCAGACTATTTTGTACTGTCTGCGGTCCGATACCGCCCAATCCCAGCGAATTGATCTTATCAACAAGATTTGCTGAATTGATAAATAAACTCAGAGACGAATTCGATTATATTCTTATCGATACACCTCCTGTTGGTATGGTAAGTGATGCGCTTTTATTAAATAAATTTGCTGACTCCAGTTTATTTATTGTTCGATATGATAAGACATTCAAATCTCAATTAAGTATTATTGACAATATTGCAGCAGAACAAAAGCTGCCAAGACCGTACATCGTTTTTAATGGAGTTAAGTTCAACAAACGTGGATACCGCTATGGTTTCGGGTATGGTTACGGTTATGGGTATTATGAGGAATCTGCAGAAAAATAAGTCAATCGCTCATTCAAATTATTCACTTGGATATTCTACGTCATGGAAAACTAATTGGTGTAACAGCTATTTATCAAATTATAATTCAAGCTGTTTCGCTGATATCAGGTTTCTTGATAGTGAGGCTCATCCCAACTGAAGAATATGCATGGTATACCATTGCCAATACAATGCTGGGTATGATGACTGTAATCAGTGACGGAGGAATTAATTCTTCATTAATGGCGCAGGGTGGAAAAGTTTGGCAGGATAGGATTGCCTTTGCTGAAATATTTTCCACTGCTTATTTTTTGAGAAAGCGATTTGCATTAATCAGTATGGCTATTGCTTTGCCATTTCTTTATTTTTTACTTCATAAACAACATGCTTCATTTGTTACTACTTTTTTAATTATCATCGCTCTTATACCTGCTTTTTTTGCATCACTATCCGATAATCTTTTACAAGTCGCTCCGAAATTGCATCAAAATGTTATTGCAATACAAAAAAACTCACTGACGGTCTCCCTATTCAGATTTCTTATTATCATTCCATTTTTGTTTGCATTCCCATTTACGTGGTTAATTATCCTGTTAACCGGATTTACGCGTATATACGGAAATGCCAAATTGTGGAGAGAGAATAAAAAATATTTTACCACAACCAACCATATCAATACATTGGTTAAACAAAATATGATCAGGCAAGTGAGTCGCTTACTTCCCGGAACAATTTATTACTGTTTTTCGGGTCAGATTGCCATTTGGTTAATGTCATTGCTAGGATCCAATACATCGGTAGCCGGTCTGGGTGCCTTGGGAAGATTTTCATTGATATTTTCAATTTTTCCGGCAGTTTTTGGTAGTATCATAACGCCTAAATTTTCAAAAATTGCTGAAAATAGTAAATCTCTGTCAGTTCTCTTCATCAGGATACAGTTACTTGGGTTACTCGCAGGCATTTTAATAACAATTATTTTCCTTCTTTTTTCTAATTATTTCCTGCTGCTTCTAGGCCCATCATATTCACATCTTGATTTGGAACTCGTATTGTCCATTGGAGCAAGTATGCTGGGTATATGTGCAGGATTCTCCTTTTCCTTATTTACCGGTAGAGGATGGTCTATACATCCTTTAATTACTATTGGTGTCAACTTGTTTGCCGTTATAGTAGGTATTATGTTCTTTAATGTCAATACACTTAAAGGTGTTTTGATGATGAATGTGTTTGTAAATGCTGTTCAATATTTCATGAATACCATTTTTTGTTTTTACAAAATTAAATCCTCAAAATCAGTTTCTTGAAAACGGCGATTTGTACTTTATATGAAGGGAATTATCATTACGGGGTAGGAGCATTGATAAATTCTCTGGTAGCTAATCAATTTAGCGGGGATGTTTTTGTGGGTTATCGTGGTGCATTGCCACCTTGGCTCAGACAGTACCATACGACTAATCTTGTTGGCTGGAAGGATGCGCCCTTTATTAAATTATCAAACGGGAGCACTATTTATTTTTTATTTCTGCAAACCAATATCCACTTTACCAATTACAAGCCCCAATTTTTAATTGATCTCACTACCGGATTATGTACAAATTATGATGCAATAGCCTATTTTGATCCGGATATTGTGGTTTGCAGACATTGGGAGTATTTCGAAGATTGGATGAAATATGGAGTAGCATTAGTGCATGAGTCAGTAACGAATGATATGCCACCTACACACCCACTAAGAAGAAAATGGATGAATATTGCTAAAGAAGAAGGTAATGAGGTTCATCGTCAGATTCATTCTTACATCAATGGAGGATTTTGTGGCTTATTATTGAGTCATTTGTCTTTTTTACACACATGGCAAAAATTTATAGATATCGGCATACAAAAGTATCATGCGGAGAACAAGAATTTCATGACACATGCTAGGCCTTATCCATTTCGTTCCCTTGATCAGGATGCATTAAACATTACCGCTATGGTTTACGAGCAAGAAATATCAGAAGTAGGTCCGGAAGCAATGGGATTTGTTTATGGTGTGGTTGCTATGGCGCATGCTGTTGGAAGACATAAACCTTGGAATAAGAGTTTTTTATACAATTCGTTTTTCGGCAATTCACCAACTTTTGCAGATAAGGCTTTCTGGAATTATGCAAATGGTGAAATTAAACTTTATTCAAAAAATTATTTGAGCATTAAAAAATTTTCAATGCTTGCTTCGTCCTTTATTGGCCGGTTTTACAAAAGAAATTGAAATTAATTTGAAGACTTTTTTATCTGAATTACGCATTTATATCTGTAACAGAATAATAGCTTTTCTTCCCTCAAGATCAATCAGGCGTTTTTTCTATAAGTACATAATGGCTTTTGATTTAGATCCTACGTCAAGTATTTTCATGGGGACACATTTTACGGCAGCACGTCATTTAGTAATGAAAAGAAATTCTGTCATTAATGCTAATTGCCATATTGATGTCAGAGGTAAAATCCTTATTGGAGAAAATGTTTCAATTTCAGATAAAGTTTCATTGGTTACAGGTGATCATAATCCTGCCGATCCCCACTTTATGGCAAGATTCAGATCTATAGTTATTGAGGATCATGTTTTTATTGGAGTTGGAGCTATAATTCTTGGGAATGTTGTTATTGGCAAAGGTGCCGTGGTTGCAGCGGGTAGTGTTGTAGCCACATCTGTAGAGCCCTATACAATTGTTGGTGGAGTCCCGGCGAGAAAAATCGGTGATAGGTCTAAGGAGATAGTAAGAGATAGGCCTTATTCAAGATTATTTCATTAAAAAATATACTAAACCGATAAACCAATGCCACCCTTTTCCAAACAACAAATAGCTCACTTTGCAAGGAGAGTATATCAGGGGATGCATAAGCCCGACGTGGCTATCATTGGTGGTTATCATGGAGTAAATGCCGGAGATCTTGCGTTGGGGCATTCTGTTAAACAGCAATTAGATGCAAGGGGAATAGTATCCGGATTCCAAACAATTTATAATTTGAATAAATGGAATTGGCCTGTAGCTAAATATGCAATTATCGGAGGAGGTGCTGTGGGATATAATAATCTTGTAGAAGTAATTGCAGCGCGGTATAAAAAACAGGCTGACAAGGTGGCTTTTTTGGGAGTAGACTTTAATGAAGATAATTATTCCGAAACTTCTGTTTCATTTTTAAAACAGGTGAAATGGATAAGTTGCAGAAGTAAAACGCAGGCTCAAAAATTAGCATTAATTACCGAAAGAAAAGATATTACATGGCACCCTGATATTGCTTTTTCTCTTTTTAATAATCAGCCGCGATTTTCTAAAAAAAGACTGGATAAAAGAAATAAATTAATCGTCAATATTGTGCCCCTCTACGGAAAAATTCAGGGCAACAAAATCATTCCGGTTAATCAGTATTCCAAAGAACGTCCTGAGTTGTATGCTTCATGGGAAAAAATGCAAAAAGGCTACGCTGATTTTATTTGTTCTTTAGTGCAACATGCGCTGCATCAAGGATTCGTTGTTGAAACATTGCCCTTTACTCCAATGGATGGCGCAGCGTCAAAGATTATTCTAGATGGCCTTACGGTTAAACACAATGACTATACATCAAACATTTATAGGATTTATAATAAAATTAAGCAAGCGGACAGTATACTGGCTACCCGATATCACGCAACGATATTTTCGATTAAAGCCGGCCTTAATGTAATGCCTTTTGCGTACGCAAAAAAAAA
The DNA here is from genome assembly GCA_947458275.1 of Chitinophagaceae bacterium. Lineage (GTDB taxonomy): Bacteria > Bacteroidota > Bacteroidia > Chitinophagales > Chitinophagaceae > Ferruginibacter. The sequence continues at coordinate 97,802 of CANGYR010000008.1, read as the reverse complement.
TGAAATGCTTTTAGAAGAAATCGGGATTGATAAATCGAAATATCTTACTCCTGAAATGTGTATTTCCAATTCGCATAATGATTTTCATATTGAACCGATTGAAATCGATCCTGAAAAAGTTTTTCAACTTGAAGTGTCAGCAAGATTTGCAATTAAAAGATGTCTTGATAGTTTGGGCTTGGTTATATAAAAACCTTTTTTGAATTTTTCTAAAATAAATATTGTTTTCATTTGCGGATCACTTGAGCCGGGAAAAGACGGAGTAGGTGATTATACAAGAAGACTGGCCGGAGAACTGGTTCGCATGGGCAACAATGTTTTTTTATTATCAATATATGACCGTTTTGTAACCGATTTATATGAAGGTCATATTATGGACACTACGACCAGATTGAATTGTTTGAGAATTCCTGCTAATTATACATTTAATCAGAGAGTGACATATAGCAGAAGCTTTACAAAGAAGTGTCAACCTGACTGGATCAGTTTGCAATACGTTCCTTTTTCTTTCCATCCTAAGGGCTTACATATACGGTTAAAAAGTTTATTGAAGAATCTTAATCCGGGAGTGAAATGGCATATCATGTTTCATGAATTATGGACAGGTAGCCAAGGAGCAAATGATTTAAAGACTAAGATCTATGGGCGTCTCCAGAAAATAATCATAAGAAATCTGGTCAGGAAATTCAACTTTTCAGTTATTACTACATCAATAGAAAATTATCAAAAGGCGATTGATTTTAAACAAAGCTTTTTACTTCCAATATTTGGAAATATCCCACAGCTTAATTACAAAATTGAATTAAAAAGAAATTCAGGAAATTTATTTAGGGTTATTGTATTCGGTACCATAACCAACGATTTAGACTTATTTAATAAACAGATTATCTGGCTAAATAGCCTTGCTCATGCTGCTCATAAAAAAATGGAGCTATTTTTTATAGGTAACAGTGGATCTAATTTGACTCATGCTAAAGCAATAGCAGCTAATATCATCGGCGACGAATTGATAAATATTACAGGTTTTTTAAGTGAGGATGTGATAGCATCTCATCTTATCGCCGCGGATTTTGGTATTTCAAGAGCCGATTTTGAATACTATGGCAAAAGTGGCACCACCCTAAGTATGTTAGAATATGGTTTGCCTGTTTTGTTAAAAGGAGAAAGACCTTTAAATATAAAAGAGTCAACGGTTGATAAATATTTTCCTCAGCTATATTTCCCAAACGATTCTATTGGTTTTGATTTTCGGGAATTCAAATTTCACAATGGCTTGTTTTCAACTACTACCGCATTTTTAGATTTGTTGAGCGTAAGATAAAATGATAATCGTAAACCTTTTTTAAAAATGTTGAATTATTATATTGTTGAAGGAAAGATTAGAAATAATATAGGCGATATTCTTCAGGGGATGGCAGCAGCTGAATTTTTGGATGAGGATGCAAAGGCAGTTGATCGGGAATCTCTCGCCTTGATGAATGAAAGTTTGCCCGGATTGCTTTTGGCCAATGGTTGGTTTATGCATGATTTCTCTTTATTTCCCCCTCCGCCCAACATTAATCCAATATATCTTTCAGTGCATATTGCCAATTCCGCCATGTTGCATGATGATAAAATAAGAAATCATTTAAAAGCCAATTCTCCAATTGGTTGCAGAGATCGTAAAACGCTTAATTTGTTTTTAGGCTGGGGAATACCGGCCTATTATTCAGGTTGCCTGACGATTACGACTAAAAAAAGAAGGCCTGTAAGAACAGATAATAAAGGGGATTATTTGCTGGTAGATAATATAGATCACCCTGTTCCTGATGCAATTGTAAATAAAATTGAAAAGCTCACTCAAAAGAAACTTATAAGAATTTCTCATGATCCTGTAAGCATTGAAAAATCATTTGATGAATATGTGCGAATAGGCAAGGAGCATATGGACGCTTTACTTAATCGGTATTGCGATGCTTCTCTCGTCATTACAACAAAAATACATTGTGCATTACCTTGTTTAGGTATGGGCGCTAATGTAATGCTCATACATCCTAATCCCAATGATCCTCGATTAGATACAGTTAAGCAGTTTATCGATATTTTATCTTATGAAAAAATACTGAAAACAGATTCAATAATCAAGCCTTCAGTAAACATAAATGTATTGAATGCTCAAAAGAAATATCTTACTCAGATAGCAATTGAATCGGTGAAAAATAAAACCAATATCATTAGAAATCCAAAATCATTCGGTCACTTATTTATAAAAAATAAAGCTGTGATAACTGCGTTTTTTTACAGAATGGCTATTGTTACTTTACTTAAAACCCCCTTTGCTACTCCTTCAATAAAAAGGGTTTTCTGCAAAAAATCCGACCTCGTCTGATATGGGGAAAGTTCTTTTGTTTTCTACACAGATGCTTAATACAGGGGGTATTGAAAGTCATGTAATTGAATTCTGTCGTAAAATGTCAGGTGCAGGACATTCAATTGATTTGATTGTCCCTAAGTGCAAGTTGGACGACAGCAATTTTAAAAATCTGAAAAGGTCTTGCTCAAAATTGTATTTATTTAATCAAAATCACTCTTGGTTTGATGTATTACAAAGTTTGTTTTTGCCAATCCGATTGATGTTTAATAGCTATGATTCTTTATATACTAACGGACAAGGGAAAACAATATTCTGGGTAAGTAAACTCTTCCGGTATAAAAAATTTGTGCACCATCATCATACTTCCGGCGATGAATTTGATCAGAAAACATGGCCCAAATCTTATATTAAAGCAATGCAAAATGCCGATGAGGTGGTTGCATGTTCGTTCATCAATGCAGAACGTATTTCTAAAAAGATAAAAAGGCCTGTAATTTCAGTCCCTGTTTTTTCCAGAAAGCTGTATGTATCTGAATTCGTGAATAAGCATAAGGATAGTAAAATACATTTTGGATATTACGGCAGACTCATACCTGAAAAGGGAGTTGATTTGATCTGCAAATTGAGTGAAGATGAAGATTGTAAACAGATTTGCTTTCATCTTTGGGGTACAGGTCAGCATTACACTGTCGAATATTTCAAAAAATATCCTAATCTGGTTTACCATGGGAGTTTTAATAGCAAAGATGAATTGCAAATAATTGTATCTGTCTTAGATGGATATATTTTACTCTCCCGGCATCATGAAGGCCTGCCTGTAAGTATTCTGGAAGTAATGAGTGCCGGTTTACCATGGTTATCAACCAATAAAGGAGGTATTCCTGATTTATTTATTGATCCCAAATCAACAAGATTAATTGGATCAAATGCATCTTACAATGAGTTTAAAGAAGCGGTTATTCAATTTTCTTCTGATTGCAGGAATAAGCTCATCAATAAAGAGGGATTAATAAAAATGTACGCTGAAAAATATTCATCAGATATTATTACGTCAAAATGGGAGTCATTACTCAATTTAAACTAGGTCTCAGTTGATTTGCTTTAGCCATGCCATAGGAAATTCTAATAGCAGAGCCGCATTGGCTGGCTTGCAACACTATGAGTTGCTCTCTCATTTTTTTACTACAGTTGCAGTTTTCCCGGATTCTTTTTTAGATAGTCTTTCTTCTTTACCGGGTCTTGGTGATTTTAAAAGAAGACAATATACTAATCAAATACAAAGATATACCACTACTCAGCCAATGTATGAACTCATTCGGTTGTTGTGTTTAAAAATGAATTTTCATTCGCTTGTTCAACATGAAAAAGGTATCTTCTCAACTGATAAGATTATTCAAAGATTAGACAGAAAGATTTCACAACAACTTCTTAAAGGCTCTATTTCAAAAATCAAGGCAGTATATGCATACGAAGATGGAGCGAGAGAAACTTTCATAGCAGCTCACCAAAGAGGGTTAAAGAATTTTTATGATCTTCCAATAGGTTATTGGCGGGCGGCATTGGAATATTTAAATCAGGAGAAAGAACGCTGGCCGGAATGGGCTTGTACTATTTCGGCTTTCAAAGATTCGGAGGATAAACTAAGGCGTAAAGACGAAGAAATTGAGTTAGCAGACACCATTATGGTTGCAAGTTCTTTCACTGCATCTACTCTGGAAAAATATCCGGGTTCTTCTAAAAAAATCCACATCATACCGTATGGATTTCCAAACGTGTATGAAGGTACAAGGAAATATTATAATGGGCTTGATCGAAAATTAAAATTATTATATGTCGGAGGATTAACCCAACGTAAGGGGATTGCAGATATATTTTCTGTAGTTGATAGTCTGTCTGATGAAGTTACGCTTACCATTGTTGGTCAAAAAACAACCAATGATTGTGATGTCCTAAATGATTGTCTCAAAAATCATACATATATACCATCACTTCCCAATAATCAAATACTTAAGCTGATGCGAAGTCATGACGTGTTGCTCTTTCCTTCTCTTTTTGAAGGATTTGGCTTAGTGATTACGGAAGCAATGTCGCAGGGTATGCCGGTTATAACCACCAACCGCACAGCCGGTCCTGATATTATTCAGCACAATAAAAATGGATGGCTTATTGAGGCCGCAGATACTCAGTCGCTGACAGATGCTGTCAGATTCTTACTTGACAATCCCAATACAATTGAGGAAAATGGGAGGTCGGCACTTGATACAGCATCCAAAAGACCCTGGTGGGCTTATGGTCGTTCTTTAGCTGAAACAATAATTTCCGAACTGAAATAAACCTTTATATTATTACTGCTTGTCACCTTTAATTAAAAAAGAATTAACATCATCGCAGAAGAGCTTAAAAATTGCACTGAGCGTCTACTTTTTTTTACTGATTTTTGAAGGGGCTATAAGAAGGTGGATTCTTCCTGAATTTTCAGGACCACTTTTACTGGTCCGTGACCCTCTGGCTATTTATATACTCTTTCTTTCATGGAAATCAAGGTTATTAAGATTGAATGGGTATTTGATGATTGCTATAATAATTTCTGTTATTGCACTTTACTCAGCGCTTTTAGTCAGTCACGGAAATCTTTATATCGCATTGTATGGTCTTCGCGTCACTTTGCTGCATTTTCCTTTGCTGTTTGTTATTGAATCATTATTCAATAAAGAGGATATCATTCGAATCGCAAGATGGATGATACTTCTCTGCATCCCTATGCTTTTACTGACTATCATTCAATTCTACAGTCCACAATCGGCATGGATAAATAAGGCTATTGGAGACAGTATAGAGGGCGGGGGATTTGTAGGGGCAAAAGGTTATTTCAGGCCACCGGGAACTTTTTCATTTACAAACGGACTTGTTTTATTTTTTACAATGTGTGCCGCCTTTATTTATTGGGGAATCAGTTACCAAGTCCGCTTACCCAAATGGATTATTTATTTGTCCTTGTCTTGTTTATTATTAAGTATTCCTTTTTCTATCAGCAGAACCCTTTTGTTTAGTATCTCCATCACAACATTTTTCTTTTTTACTACATCATTTCAATCAGGGCTTTCATTTTTTAGAATAACTATTTTAGTGTGTTTCGCTTTGTTGCTGTTCATGTTTTTCGGGAACTCTGAATTTTTGGGAACAGGTATAGATGTATTCAAAGAGAGATTTGAAGCTGCAAATGATTCTGAAGGCGGGATACAGGGTGTTCTATTTGGTAGATTCTTAGGTGGATTAGGAACTGCATTGAATTCTACCACTGATATTCCTTTTTGGGGCTATGGCATTGGAGCAGGAACGAATGTTGGAAGTCAATTGATGTCAGGAAAAATTAATTTCACCATCTCTGAAGGTGAATGGGGAAGAATCTTGGGTGAGCTGGGACCGTTCTTAGGTTTATTATTTATATCTACCAGAATTATTTTGGCTCTTAAAATTCTAAGAGGCAGTATTATGAATTACAAATCAGGTCAATTCTTGTCTTGGCTTATGATGCCTAATATTATTTTTTATCTTGTAATAGGTCAATGGGCGCAGCCCACTTCACTTGGATTTTCAGTTTTCTTTGGAGGAGTAATACTTGCCGCAATAAAAGTATTTAATGATGAAAAAAATCTATCTTATTAATTTTCTCATCAATGACAATCATTATCATTGCCAACTACCGAAAAGACAGACAGGAAAGCATGAATCGTTTTGCAAACATGCTACAGAGAGGGTATAAATCAAAAGGATTGCATGTTGTTAAAATAAGACCTGTTAGTTTTTTTGGGAATTTTTACCATCAAACCACACATGGTATCGGTAAATGGTTTTCATATATTGATAAATGGATTTTTACACCCTTTCTTTTAATCAAAATCAGATTAAAATATATTTTCCATTCGCAGGTGTATTACCATATTGCTGATCATTCTAATTCTCCATATCTTTTCTGGTTACCTAAAGATAAATCAGTTATTACCTGTCATGATGTATTGGCCATCAGAGGAGCTTTGGGTCACAAAGATGCATGGTGTCCTGCGAGTAAGACAGGCGTATTTTTTCAGCGCTGGATACTGAGGAATCTTCTAAAAGCAAAAAATATAGCTGCAGTTTCTTCTACAACACTGCAACAACTAACAGCGCTCCGAACAACAGCTTCTGATTCTAAAAACAATTGGCGGGTTGTTTACAATGGATTGAATGCCTCTTTCTACAGACCCGCCAATGATTTTATTAATATGATGTTGAAGAGAACAAAAATTGATACTGGAAAGCCATTTTTATTACATGTGGGTTCAGGACTGCCAAGAAAAAACAGATTGTTGCTTCTGAAAATGCTACTTGAATTAGGAAATGATTTTAAGGGAAGCATTGTATTTGCCGGAAAACAACCGGAAAAAGAATTATCCGATTACATTAACGAAAACAAATTAAAAGACAAAGTGAAATTTGTCATAAATCCGGGTCACGAACTATTGCTGGCATTGTACGCTTCCTGTGATGCTTTTATTTTTCCATCTTGGTCTGAAGGATTTGGCTGGCCGGTAATAGAAGCTCAGTCATGCGGAACGCCTGTAATTGCCAGCAGTATACAGCCTATGCCAGAAGTTGGAGGGGATGGGGCGATGTACGCCTCTCCTCAAAAACCAATTGAATTCTCTAACGCATACAGGAAGCTACGTAATGAAAATTTCAGATCTGAATTGATAGAAAAGGGCCACAAAAATACAATCCGCTTTTCCACTTCGCAGATGATTAATGAGTATTTGAGTTTTTTCAATAAAAGCTGACAAAATGAATAAAATTATTAAGCTTCTGATTATTCCTTTGCCATGGTTTTTAAAAAGAAGGTTACTAAGGTTGTTTTTTAATTATGAGTTACATTCAACTGCAAGAATAGGGCTGGCTTGGATTTATCCAGCTAAGCTTACAATGCAGGAGGGATCAAGGATTGCCCATTTTTCAACGGCTATCCATTTGGATGAAATAATTATGGAAAAAAATGCGTCCATTGGAAGAAGCAACTGGATTACCGGGTTCACTTCCGGGAAGCCATCCAGACATTTTCAACACCAGCCTGGAAGAAAATCAATGCTTATAATGAAAGAAGGAGCTGCGGTTACGAAAAATCATCACCTCGATTGCACAAGCCCCATTTCAATTGGAAAGTTTACTACCATAGCAGGATATCAATCGCAATTTTTAACTCATTCAATTGATATTATCGAGTCACGTCAGGACAGCCACCCCATATCCATCGGGGATTATTGTTTTGTAAGCACCAATGTTGTTGTCCTCGGAGGATCAGTTCTTCCCGATTTTTCTTTGCTGGGCGCAAAATCATTACTCAGCAAAGAATTTGGAGAGGCCTTTACTTTATATGCTGGCGTTCCGGCTAAACCAGTTAAGCCAATTCAAAAAGATGCAAAATATTTTTCTCGAACAGAACCTTTTGTGTATTGAAATGATTACTGAATTGATTTTTCTACATTCAAAATATTTGAAACAATAAATTATGTTTAAAAAAAATGTAACAAAATCATTGAGATAGAATCCTATATTGACAATGCCAATGATCCACAAGCTATAAAAAATCGGAATAGTGAAATTAATCGCTATCGAATTTTCAACTATCTAATTTCAAAGTATGGGTTGAAATCCTATCTAGTCAATTTAAGGTTCCTGATTGGCATGAATTTGACAAAAGACGAAATGAATTTTTGAATCTGATTAGCTGGGAGGAATTTCAACAACAATTTTAATTGATGTATAATTTTTTTAGATAAAGCAAAACTTTACTGCCTGAGCGTAAAAATCCTGAATATCATCAACAGTATGAATCCTGAAACCGGAGGCCCCTGTCAGGGTATACGGAATATTCTTCCGGCATTATTTGATATCGGTATTCACAGCGAAGTACTTTGTCTGGATGATCCCGAATCGGAATATCTGAAAAATGAGAATTTTGTAATTTACGCGCTGGGTAAATCGCAGTCGCCATGGAAGTATCACCCTAGGCTCTATTCTTGGCTACTCAATCATTTGCCTAATTATGATATCGTATTGGTTAGAGGTTTATGGTTATATCACAGCTATGTGGTAGCAAAGGCCATCCGTGCACTGAAAAGAAAAAATCAATTTGATGTCCCTCGCGTTTATTTGGTTCCACACGGCATGCTGGATCCATGGTTTCAGCAATCAAGGGAAAGAAAAATTAAGTCACTCAGAAATAATATCTACTGGCATCTCATTGAAAAAAAAGTTGTGCGTGAAGCAGACGGATTATTATTTACCTGTGAAACGGAAATGCAGCTGGCAAAAAAAACATTTAATGATTATCAGCCTCAATCTGAAATTAATATAGGCTATGGTATACAACTACCGCCAACATGTAATCAATTTATGAAGAAAGCTTTTGAGGATAAAATTGGCGAAAAAATTTGTTGGCCCTTTCTGCTTTTTTTAGGAAGAATACATGAGAAAAAAGGAGTAGATATCCTCGTTGAAGCATATCGTAGATTATTAAACAATTCGATAACGCTTCCGAAGCTAATAATAGCAGGCCCCGGAATAGAATCATCCTATGGCCAAAAATTATTCAATATTGTTAAATCAGCAAAAGAATTGAATGATATGGTTTTATTTCCGGGTATGCTATCCGGCTCCGCAAAATGGGGGGCACTTCATACATGCGAGGCATTTTTGTTACCCAGCCACCAGGAAAATTTTGGAATTGCAGTGGTAGAAGCAATGGCATGCAGTAAGCCTGTTTTAATAAGTAATCAGATAAATATTTATCAGGATATACAGCGTGCTGGTGCAGGTATTGTTGCTTCATCAACTACTGAAGGAGTGGAAAATATATTAATCAAGTGGTTCAAATTAACTGTAGAGGAAAAAAATAAAATGGCTGCAAATTCAAGAAAACTTTTTGAGTCTGATTTTACTGCTCAATCTGCTGCCATCAAAATGTTAGATGCTCTTAAATTATAAGATCGGGAATGTTTCATCTTCAAGACAAGAGTTTTACTTTGCTGATGACTGCTTGTATCAGACCCGGTATAACAAGTGCATTAAATAATCCCAGATTCAGAGCTGATACAAACCAAAGGCTAAAAGATTATGAAACAGCATTGCGGTTCTGGCTCAATTACAACGCTCCTCAAATATTGAACATTGTTTTAATTGAAAATTCCGGATATCCGCTGGATTCTCTTAAAGCCATTTCAGATAACGAAAATGTGTACAAACGCAATATTGAATTTTTACAAATAGTTCCGGAATTGATTCCGCCAGGTATTCATTATGGCTATTCCGAACTGGAAATGATTGATATTGCAGTTGAACAAAGTAGGTTGATTAATCAAACTAAATTTTTTATAAAAGTTACAGGGAGATTATATTTTCCTAAATTATACAGTCTGCTTAGACATACCAAAGACTCAACGTTATTTCTCTCTGACTCCAGAGATTATGCTTTTGCGGGAAAGAAAAAAAGATACACCATTACCACATTGTTGATTGTCAATAAAGAGTTTTATAAAAGAAAATTAAAAAATAGCCGATTTGAAATGCTCCCGAATGAATGCACTCATTTTGAAACCTTGTATTATCGAATATTAAAGCCTTTGGAATTAAGAGATAAAAGAATTATTCTGAGATTTCCTTTCAATGTAAATCCAGTTGGCTATGGAGCACACTGGAATGTCAACTATAACTCATTTACAAAAAAACTGGAGTCGTCTCTAAGAGGTCTTTTTAGAATAATCTTGCCCGCATGTAGAATCTGAATATGAAAAATGTAAATATTAATACGCATAAAGGGCCCTCATTTTCTTTTGCTAACCGGCTACTACGCTTCTTATGGAGTATTGTATACAACTTACTTTTTAGATTCACTCCAAGACCTTTTCATTTCTGGCGTTCTTTTTTGTTGCGTTTGTTTGGTGCAAAAATTGGAATAGGAGTACATGTATATCCCAAAGTAAAGATCTGGGCACCATGGAATTTATCAATCGGTGATTTTTCAGGAATTGCAAATGACGTAATTTTATACTCTCAGGACAAGATTGAAATTGGCTCTTATGCGGTTATTTCGCAAGGTTCACATCTTTGCACCGGCACGCATGATTACCAAAAAAAAGGATTTCCGTTGTATACCAGACCAATAATTATAAGCGACAATACCTGGGTTGCAGCAGACGTATTTATACATCCGGGCGTTGTTATAGGAGAGGGGTGTGTGATTGGTGCAAGATCTGTTGTTTCTTCCAGTATGCCGGCATGGAAAGTTTGTGCAGGCTATCCTTGTAAGCCAATAAAAGAAAGAGTATTAAAATAAATAAAAAAAAGAATGCCACTTGATTTAACGATAGCAATTCCTGTGAAGAATGAATCTAAAAACCTGCCGCTCTGCCTGCAGGCAATTGGAAAGGATTTTGCAGAAAAGATTGTGGTGATTGACTCCGACAGCAGCGACAATACTACTGATATTGCAGTTGCATTTGGAGCTGAAGTAATTGATTTTAAGTGGGATGGAAATTTTCCTAAAAAAAGAAACTGGTATCTTCGAAATCATACTCCTTCAACTAAATGGATATTGTTTCTTGATGCAGACGAATATCTTACTGATGCATTCAAAAATGAACTAACTCGTGCTTTATCCAAAAATGTCGAATTCGATGGATACTGGCTCAGGTACAGCATCTATTTCATGGATAAAAAAATGATCGGGGGCTATCCTCTTCATAAGCTGGCTCTTTTCAAAGTTGGTAGTGCGGAATATGAAAGAATTGATGAACACAGATGGAGTAAGCTCGATATGGAAATACATGAGCACCCAATTGTTGCAGGTAAAGTAGGTAAAATACTTTCCCCAATAGATCACCGTGACTATCGGGGAATTCAGCATTACTGGAATAAACATGCGGAATATGCTAATTGGGAGGCTGTGCGCTATCTAAAAGCAAAAAATGATTTTACAGTTCGAGGTACGTGGACCTGGAAACAAAAGCTAAAATATTATTTCATCGAAACGCCTTTGATAGGCCCCTTCTTTTTTATTGGCAGTTTTATTTTTATGGGTGGCTTTCTCAACGGTTGCCGTGGTCTTGCATTCGCGATTACTAAAATGGGCTATTTTACTCAGATTTACTGCCGGATTAAAGAATTGAAAAATGAGTATTAATTAATTCTTCTCACTCCATTATGATCAAGCTTATAGGTAAGTCCGCTAATTGGACAGATTGATGTCCTTGTTCTGTTAAGGAAGTTCATTTTACTCCCATGCTCACTCATCCAGCCGGTTTGTTTTGCCGGATTCCCTGTAATTAGTGCATAAGGTTTTACATCATTTGAAATAACAGAGCCGGCACTGATAAATGCATATTTTCCAATTACAACTCCACACACAATGGTAACATTTGCTCCAATTTTTACTCCCTGCTGAATATGGGTAAACATCTCGGCTCTTTTTTGGTTTACTGTAATATGCTGATGAGGGAAATACACGTTCGTAAAAACTACAGCATGCCCAATAAATACATCATCTTCACATTTTACTCCTGAGTGAAAACAAACATTGTTTTGTATTTCGCAATTTTTCCCAATTACAACACCTTCAGCAACCACTACATTTTGTCCTATGATGGTATTGTCTCCAATAACTGCATCAGATTTCAAGTTTGTCAAATTTCCAATATTGACATTTTCTCCAATTTTACAACTTTCATCAATTACTACATTCTTATTCTTCCACTCATTCTGTGTAGAATTGTTTTCATCTCTTGTTGAGTTTTCCGGTGACAATATGTCTTTTTTTCTTTTCAATAGCTGACTGAAATTTTAAAAATATTCATCTGTTTAGGAAGTCAAAAATGAATGTATTGTATTGATTATTTTTTCACTTTACAAAACTGAATCTTGTATATTTCCTATTTGTTAAGAAAAAATTATCTAATTATTAATTAATTATTTCAGTAAGCATTTAAGTACACAATACAATTATTTTTGTTTTAAATATTTAAAATGAAGCGTTTTTACATGAAGGCTATATCTGTAATATTTTTCTTTTTTGGTGTTTTAAATTTTTTAAAGGCACAAAACAAACCTGAAATTATTTGGGTAGATATTCCTTCCGGTTCTTTTGAAATGGGTAGTCCACTGACTGAGATAGGTCGTTTTGAAAATGAGTCATTGCATGATGTTGTTCTGAGCGGATTCAAAATGAGTAAATATGAAGTAACGTTTGACCAATATGATGCGTTTTGCGATGCAACAGGAAGAAAAAAAACTAATGATGAAGTTTGGGGGAGAGGCAAGAGACCTGTAATCAATGTAACATGGAATGATGCAAAAGCTTTTGCCGACTGGATGGGTTGTCGTCTTCCGACAGAATCTGAATGGGAATATGCTTGCAAAGCAGGAACAACTACAGTTTTCAATATTGGGGATAGTTTGACTACTGCCGGTGCAAATTATGATGGAAACTTTCCGTACTATAATAATCCGAAAGGCAATTGTTTATCCAAAACAACAATTGTTGGAAACTATGCTCCTAATAAATGGGGTCTTCATGATATGCACGGAAATGTGTGGGAGTGGTGTTCGGATTGGTATGGAGTTTACCCTTATGCTGAACAGAAAGATCCAAAAGGTCCCTCTAATGGAGCATTTCGTGTATTTAGAGGCGGTTCCTGGTTTTACAAAGGGCGTGACTGTAGAAGTGCCATGAGATTCAGTGGTCCTCCAATTTATAGCAGCAATTACATTGGAATCAGATTAGTTAAGGATAATTAGTTGCCTTTCCCGTTACAAAACATAGTAAATCCATCAACATTCGGTTAGATAATTGTCCTCCTAAGTGTACAGTCAAAATCACACGTGAGCGGAATTTTGTGTTTGATATTGCAACAGGTTATTGGTTTAAAGGTTTCAATAATCAGTTGGAGCTATCGACAAATATTTGTTGGGCAGTCATCTGAATAGTTGTTAGTTTTAACATTTATTCAAAAAATATTATTAACTTTTAGGATGCAATCGACACCCAAAAATTTTGCCGATATAGACTACTGGGAAAGCGGATATGAGAAATATAAATTTTCTCCTATGCCTACAGATTATCCAACAGTGAAGCTGATTTATAAATTTTTAAATACTTCTAAGGTTGAACACTCTAAAACGATTTTTGAAATAGGGGTTTATCCCGGTAGGTTTATCTATCATTTCGGAAAATTAGGATATCAGTTGAACGGGATAGACCAAAGCAGATATTTACCTTCATTAAGAGATTGGTTAAAATCTAATAATTTTAAAATCGGCTCTTTTGAACAAGCAGATGTATTAAAAGTAGATAGAGAGAAAAAATATGACGTAGTTTTTTCCGCTGGATTTATTGAACATTTTGAGTGTTTTGAGGAGATGATTGATTTGCACGCAAAGTTGGTGAAGCCGGGAGGGTATGTATACATAACTGCACCTAATTTCGGAGGTAGTATACAGCTGATGCTGCACTCACTCTTAGATAGAGAGAATCTGAATCGTCATTATGTTCCGAGTATGGATGTAGAAAAATGGGAAAAGGTTTTGATTGAAAATAACTTCGATATAATAGAGGCTGGCTACATTGGTGGTATAGATTTTTGGGTAGATCAACAAAAAAGATCTGTAGGCAAAAAATTATTATTGAGCATAACAAAAAAAATAATAAATTTTTTAAAAAGACTGAACTTGCCTAACAATCGGGCTTATTCTCCTGAATGTATAATAATTGCCAAAAAGAAATTGTAAGGTCTAATTAAGAAATTGCAATAATTATTTGATTCTTATCTTATCTGGGTCAGCCTCATACTGATGCCAAAGATGTAGTACTCCATCATTGGTAAGTAGTGCGGATAATTATTTTTTATAATCAGCTTTTATCACATTTCTTATCCCTTCAATGTACGGAGTTGGTTTTATATCGAATCTTTTTTCTGAAATTTCTTTATTAAGAAATCGGTTCATCACATCCAATGTAGTTGGGATCACCAGAATCCATACTGCAGGGCCGTTGCCTTCATTATATTCCGACATCGTTGCCGGATGAATCTCCTGTAAATGACTAATGACATTTTCATCTACATTCAGCTGGCTATTATCTGTTCTGTAATCAAACACATTCTCGGCCATTTGAATCATCCTTTCATAATTGCTTTTTGCCATAGGTAAAAGTAAAAAATAATGCCGACATCTATTATGATATGTCGGCATTGCATTTATAACGAAACGTTGTTGGCGGTTCGGAGTATGTAGGATTTAAATCTATTGCTATAATATTATTTTGCTTTGCTTAAAAAATATAATAATGGCAGTGCGACAGTCACATGCATTATATCTAAAGCAATACCATAAGCTATGGTTACATTAGGGATGCCAAAGAATGGATTTGCAAAGGATAAAATCAGTAAAACAATAGCAATAATGCTGAAAATTTTAAATCCATTATTGGAGAATTTCTCAAAAAGGAAAAATATACATGCGCCAATTAGAGAAGGAACAATACTTGAAATGATTATGGGAGTTACTGTCAGTACTTTATTCTCAACAAGAATAGAATCCGTTATGAATCCCGCTGCGCGAAAAATGAAAAATAGGATAGTGTTGATTAAAGCTGCTACAGCTGCTGCTTTTGCTCCTGCAATGATGATTTGCTTGAAAGATAGTTTTGTGTTCATATTGTTGTTTTAATTGGTTACAATTTTTACTCTTCTCTTAATTTGTCTAGTAAAGTGTTTAAATGGACTGCTTCAGATGCATTTAGTTTATTGAACTTTTTACCTGACTGCTTTATTTTCGTATCAATTTCCTTTATTAATTCAATGCCGGAATTAGAGATATTTATTTGATACTCTCTTTTATCCTCTTCGGATTGTACAACTTTTATTAGTTTCTTAAAAATCAGTTTTTTTATAATCAGCGTAACATTTGAATTAGGAGCAATCATTCTGGATAAAATATCTTTCTGACACATGGGGTTAGGATGACTGCCTTTTAATATCCTCAATACGTTAAACTGCTCGTGCGTTACATTAAAAGGTTTTAACTCGCCGGATATTCTGTTATATAGCCAATTGGCAGTAAACAAAACATTTAGATTCGCTTTGATATGCTCATTTTCGAATTTCTTTTGTTTTAATGCTTGTTCTAATGATGCCATTTTCGCTAATTAATAACCAAAGGTAAAAATAATAGTTGTACATACAACTATTTTTTAGTTATCTTCTTATTCGTAATACAAGCAATGAATCATTTGGCATGATTGATATCTGTCAATCTATATCAGATGCTATGTCATTGTTCTTACATTAGAAACCAACTACTTTCATTGCTAATTAATTCAATTCTATCATTTGAAATCGATATTACAATCGCAAGTATCTTCCAACAGTATTCTGACATTATTTAGGAAAGTGAGACCCTTATTTTTATTCGGCTGCCTTAATTTATTTATACTATTTATCCCTACTAAATCCAATGCTCAGGGTCAATTTGGAGTGAGCTTTCAGGTCTTTTATGACAACCTCAGTGCTTATGGATCGTGGGTTAACAATTCGAATTATGGTTATGTATGGGCACCCAGCGTGTCGCGCGGGTTTATGCCTTATGCCACAAACGGATACTGGATATTGACTGATTATGGCTGGTCATGGTACTCTTACTACTCGTGGGGATGGGCGCCATTTCACTACGGTCGCTGGTTTTATGATCCTTTTTATGGTTGGGTATGGGTTCCGGGGAATGAATGGGCTCCTGCCTGGGTAACATGGAGATGGTCGGATGGCTACTATGGATGGGCACCTATTGCTCCGGGAATTAGCATCACATTTGCTAATAGTTATAATTACCATCAATATATTCCAAATCAACACTGGAGGTTTGTAAGACAAAAGGATTTTGGTATACGCAATATCCATCAGAATTATGTTGGCGCTGACAGGTATCTTTCTCTAATTAATAAATCATCACCGATACAAAACTTTCGTGAAGACAGGACACGGAACACAACATATAATACCGGTCCTGCTAAACTTGAAGCCGAAAACAAATCAGGAAGAAAATTCTCTCCGATACCTATTCGTGAAGTGAATCAGCCATCACAGCAATTAAAAAATAATCGATTGGAAATATTCAGACCAGAGGTGAAGAAAGTTACTGATGGGGTTGCACCTGCGCCCTCAAAAATTAATACTTGGAGAGGGCAACAACAACCTGTGAAGGAAGTTCCGAAAATTGAGAAGCAGGAAATACAGCAGCCGGTGAAAGAACAACCTATTAAACAGGTACCGATCAGACAACAACCAGTGAAGCAAGTTCCAAAAATCGAGAAACCGGAAGTACAGCAGCCGGTGAAAGAGCAACCTGTTAATCAGATACCGATAAGGCAACAACCAGTAAAGCAAGTTCCAAAAATTGAAAAGCAGGAAATACGGCAGCCGGTGAAAGAGGTACCTGTCAGACAAGAGCCTATAATGCCACCACCAAAAATAGAGAGGCCAGAAATTCATCAGCCAATAAGACAAGCGCCTAAAACTCAGCAACCCAATTTGCAACGACCTATCAGACAGGAACCTAAGCGGGTTGTTCCTATTAGAAAAGAAAAAGAGCATTGAAAATGAGGAGATGTGGAAATGAGGAGATTTGGAGATTTGGAAATGAGGAGATGTGGAGATTTGAAGATTTCACCTATGTTGGTGATAACACCAACAGCAGCGAGAATAAATTATTATTCATTTAATAAAAACAATTCAATTATGAACAGCATTAAATTATCAAAGCTTGCAACATTTTTCATTTTACTATCTGCAATATTTACTCAAGATGTTGCCGGTCAATCAAGCAGAAAAGACAAAAGAATATTGGCAGATTCAAAAAAAGCTAAAACCACATTTATACAAACAGATCCCGGTATGAAAAATTTATTTGATCATTCTTATGGGTATGCGATATTTCCAAACGTTGGGAAAGCAGGCTTTGGAGTGGGAGGCGCCTCAGGTAATGGCACTGTATTTAAACAGGGAAAAGCAATTGGCTCGGCAAGACTGACGCAAATGAATGTGGGATTTCAGATGGGTGTTCAAGGATATCGTGAGGTAATATTTTTTGAAACCAAAGAAAGTCTTGATCAGTTTAAAGAAAACAGACTCGAAGTCTCTGCGCAAGTTTCTGCAGTAGTCGCAGCCTCCGGCGCATCTGCAAGTGCAAAATATTCAAATGGCATATTGATATTCACCCATCCAAAAGGTGGATTGATGTTTGAGGCGACAGTAGGAGGGCAGACATTTAGTTTTAAAGAGTATTGAAAATGAGGAGATGTGGAGATGTGGAGATGTGAAGATGTGAAGATGTGGAGATGTGGAGATGTGGAGATGTGGAGATGTGGAGATGTGGAGATGTGAAGATGTGAAGATGTGGAGATGTGGAGATGTGGAGATGTGGAGATGTGGAGATGTGAAGATTTCACCCTCGTTGTTGATAACATCAAAAGTGGCTTGAAATCCTGTGAAGCGGTGAACCTAAAAGCGCTTTAGCACACCAAACCCCAAACGTCAAACCCCAAACCCCAAACGCCAAACGCCACAAAGTGGCATCAAATCACTTCCGCCATATTCGGAATCTCCGCAGCTTTGTAAGCACCCATATCGAGTTTCTTTTTGGTTTCTTCAAAAGCTTTCAGCGTGAGGTCGATGTCTTCAAAACTATGAGCAGCAGTAGGAATTAATCTGTAAATGATGTCTCCTTTTGGAATAACTGGATACACCACAATACTGCAGAATATGTGATAGTTCTCTCTGAGGTCCATCACCATTTGCGTAGCTTCAGGTACATCGCCTTTCATATAGATAGGTGTAACAGGAGAATTGGTGTTGCCGATGTCAAAACCTCTTGCTTTTAAACCGGACTGCAATCTTTCTACATTGTCCCACAATTTTTTTCTCAGTTCGGGCATATTGATGGTCATCTCCATTCTTTTCAGCATACCTTCTACAATAAGTAGAGGCAGACTCTTTGCAAAAATCTGAGAACGTGTATTGTAACGAAGATATTTGATTACAGCTTTAGGCCCGCTGATAAACGCGCCGATGCTGCCCATGCTTTTTACAAAAGTGCTGAAATATAAATCGATTCCCGACTGGCATCCTTGGGCTTCATCAGCGCCGGCACCTGTAGGTCCCATATAACCAAAGCCGTGTGCATCATCTATCAAAATTCTGAACTCGTATTTATTTTTAAGTGCAACGATTTCTTTTAAAATACCTTGCTCTCCATCCATTCCAAAAACACCTTCAGTAATCAACAATATACCGCCGCCATTTTTATTTGCCAATTCTGTGGCACGTTGTAGTTGTTTTTCACAATCAGAAATGTCGTTGTGTTTAAAAGCATAGCGATGTCCCATGTGCAGTCGAACGCCATCTACTATGCAGGCATGAGATTCTGCATCGTACACAATTACATCACGGCGGTTGACCAATGCGTCTATACAACTCATGATGCCCTGATAACCGAAGTTGAGCAACATGGTATCTTCTCTGCTGACGAACTGACTGATAACTTTCTCCAGCGCTTCATGTTTTTCTGTATTACCACTCATCATTCTGGCGCCCATTGGATTCCCCATACCGTATTGGGCCGCCGCTTCTGTATCGACTTTTCTAATTTCAGGATGATTCACTAAACCGAGGTAATTATTAAGACTCCACACAATCATGTCTTTACCTCTGAATTTCATACGAGGCCCCAATTCGCCTTCCAGTTTAGGGAAAGCAAAATATCCGTGAGCTCTGTCCATATGCTGGCCGATTGGGCCGCCATCTTTCACCAATTTTTCAAAAACGTCCATTGATATAAGGTTTGTCAGTTAATTAATGGTAAATATACCTTGCAAAATTAAGGTTTTGATGCTAAAACTCATAACTTGGCAGTATGCAATGTGGGGTTAAACACAGGGCGTCTTTATATTTGCTTAAATATTTTATATGAACAGAATAATGTGTTTGTTTTTACTGCTTTTTTTCACAGCAACCATGACGGAATCTATTGCTCAGCAAAAAACCGGCAGTAAAAAAAATCAGCCGGCGCCATCAAAACCAAAACTGATAGTAGGGTTGGTGATAGATCAAATGCGCTGGGACTATTTATACCGTTATAAAGAGTTGTATGGCAGGGGAGGATTCAATCGTTTAATGAATGAAGGATTCAGTTGTGAGAATACTATGATAACTCATTTGCCAACTTATACTGCTGTTGGGCATACAGGTATTTATACCGGCAGTTTTCCCTCCATTCATGGAATAGTGGGCAACAACTGGTACGATAAGAAATCGGGTAAAAATGTGTATTGTACGGATGATAGTTCAGTTAGTTCTGTAGGCAGTAATTCTTCCGCAGGTAAGATGAGTCCGAAGAATATGCTAGCCGGTACTATAACAGATGAGCTTCGGTTGAGCAGCAACTTTAAAAGTAAAGTGATTGGCATATCCTTAAAAGACAGAGGTGCTATATTGCCTGCGGGACACAGCGCCAATGCAGCTTACTGGTATGATGAGTCTGTCGGAAGTTGGATCAGCAGCACATACTATATGAATGCATTGCCTACTTGGGTAAATGATTATAATGTGAAAGAAAGACCTGATGTTTATTTCACTTCGCCATGGAATACGTTGTTACCAATAGAACAATACACCATGAGTTCAAAAGACCATGTTACTTATGAAGGGTCGATACCCGGAGAGAAATCCGATTCATTTCCTCATCGGTTGGATTTGATAAAAGATGAAAAATATAAAGCGCTGAGATATACTCCTTTTGGTAATACGTACACATTGAATTTTGCCAAGGCATCTATTGTAAATGAAAAATTAGGCAAAAATGACGCAACTGATTTTCTGGCGGTAAGTCTTTCTTCTCCTGATTATATCGGTCATGTGTTTGGTCCCAATTCTGTGGAGGCACAGGACAATTATCTCAGACTTGACAGAGAGCTGTCTGATTTTATAAACTACCTGGATGCTCAAATTGGAAAGGGTAATTATTTAATATTTCTGTCTGCAGACCACGGAGTATCACATGTTCCCGGATTTCTTCGGGAGCATCGAATTCCCGCAGGAAGTATCAATCCTAGAGATTTGGTTAAGGAGCTGAATGATTCTGTTGAGGCACGATATGGCATAAAAAAAGCAATCCTAAAAATAGACAACTCACAGTTATACATAGACGAAAATATATCCGGAAGTTTTTCTGATATCAAAGAATTTATTGCGGGCCTGTTGAATAAAAAAGATTATGTGCTTCATGCGTTTGATTTGTCTGAAACTTCAGAAACTAATATCCCTTCCGATATAAAGAAAAGGGTGGAGAACAGTTATTTGCCTAAAAGAAGTGGCGACATTCAGATTATTATGGCGCCCAATTATTTTGAAGGAGAAAAAACAGGCACCACCCATGGACTTTGGAATCCCTATGATGCTCATATACCTCTGCTGTGGTACGGTTGGGGGATAGTCCCGGGCAAATCCCACCGGGAAGTACATATGGCTGATATAGCTCCAACACTCGCTGCTTTGCTGAGCATTCAAATGCCAAGTGGTTGTCTGGGTAAGGTAATTGAAGAGGTAATTAAATAAACCCAAATCAGAATATCTTTAATTCATTATTTTCGCAATAGATTAATCTTTAATAATTTAATTTCAAGATACATTATGAAAAATTCTTTCAACTTTTCTTTCGGAAGAAAGATTATCTCTAAAGTTTTGATGATTGTTATTACAACAACCTTCTTTTTATCTTCCCGAGCGCAGACATTTACTATTCTGGATGACTTTGAAGATGGGACTTTTGATGGTGGAACGGGAAACAGTGCGGCCGTATGGACCGTTATAAATGGAGGATTTACGGTAGCGAGTGCCTTTGATGGCAATAACTACAACTCTTCAAACGGACTTTTTACAACAGATAGCAGTAACAGAATATCAACTCCTTTTACAAAAGTGTGCAACGCCTGGGAGTGTCAGTTTAAACCTGAGAGTACTAAATCCGGACAATTTGATGCTTACTTCTTTTATATGACGGATGCAAGTCCGGATCCTATTACTGCTTCAGGATACTATGTAGTTTACAATCATACAGATGGAAGAATTAGCTTAAGAAGAATAGACAATGGCAATATTGCCAAAGTAATAGTCAGTGCTTCCAGAGGATTTTCCAACAGTACATTTACTGTTAAGGTGACGAGGGAGAACAACAACTGGGCGCTTTTCATCAATAATTCCTCCGTAGGAACCGGCTTTGATGACACATATCCTCCAAATATTTGTGCATATCAGGGAGTGTGGATGGAAGTCTGGACAAGAACATTTAAAAACAATGATGTAGTGGATAATATCAAATATGCTGAAGTGGCAGGATGCACAACAGGAACTCAGGAGATTTGTGGCAATGGTGTGGATGATGATTGTGATGGGTTGACAGATAATGTATATCGTTTTGTTGGAGACGGAAATTTTTCTACAGATGCCAACTGGCAATGTGGAGCTGCTCCGCCAAATCCGCTGCCGGAAAATACTTTTGTCATAATTGATCCACAGGTAAATGGACGTTGCAATCTGGATATTGAGTACACCGTTTCTCCCAAGGCAAAATTTACTGTTGCTCAGGGGAAAGAGTTGTTGCTTCCTACGAATTTGATAATGCAGTAGTGTATGCGCTGCGCGCGTTTGGGGTTTGGGATATTTCTAAACCCTTAAACCAGCGTCAGCGAATTAAACCTCTAAACGCAAAAAATGCCACGATTTCGTGGCATTTTTTATTGTTGGGTTACCTGGATTCGAACCAAGACAGACAGAATCAAAATCTGTAGTGCTACCGTTACACCATAACCCAATCATTTTCCCAAAATTATTTGGGATTGCAAAAATAAGACTTGTAAAAAGATGTTCCAAAAGATTTTTTGGAACTATTCTGCCACAACCAGGTAATAATTTTTCTTTCCTACCTGTACCAGAATGAATTTATCATGCAGTAAATGAGCAGAATTAACCACCAATTGTATATCAGAAAGCTTTGTTCTGTTGATGCTGATGCCGCCATTCTGTAACATCTTCCTTGCAGCACCTTTACTCTCAAAAATGGCTGTTTCCGTTAAAAAGTTCAGAACTTCAGTCCCTTGCTGTATTTTTTCGAGCGGATAGGATGATTTTACAATACCTTCTATGGATTCAAGATCTTCTACGCTCAAGCTTTCGGCAGGTGCTTTTTGGTTGGAGAAAAGTTTCTGCGTGGTTTCAAGTGCCTTTTCATACTCTTCCCTTCCATGAACAAAAACGGTGACGGCCTCGGCTAAATTTTTCTGCAAAAGGCGCTGAGAAGGATCAGTCTGGTGCTGTTGAATGATTTGTTCAATTTCCTCTCTGCCAATAAACGTAAAGATTTTTATCCATCCGGCAGCATCTTCATCGGATGCGTTTAGCCAGAACTGATAAAACTGATAGGGAGATGTCTTTTGAGGGTCCAACCAAATATTTCCTTTTTCTGTTTTTCCGAATTTTCCTCCATCGGATTTTTTTATCAGAGGGCAGGTGAAAGCAAAAGCTTCGCCGCCGGATTTTCTGCGAATCAGTTCAGTACCTGTAACAATATTTCCCCACTGGTCGCTACCGCCCATTTGGAGTTTACAGTTTTTATTGTTGTATAACCAGTAAAAATCATATCCCTGCACCAGTTGATAAGTAAATTCAGTGAATGACATTCCACTTTCGCCTTCCAGCCGTTTTTTTACACTGTCTTTCGCCATCATATAATTGACGGTGATGTGTTTACCGGTATCTCTGATAAATTCAAGGAAGCTGATGCCTTTGAACCAGTCGTAATTGTTGACCAATTCAGCGGCATTGGGAAGAGAAGGGTCAAAGTTCAAAAATTGTTCCAGTTGTTTTTTTACGCAAGCCACATTATAGTTCAATACTTCTTCTGAGAGCAGATTTCTTTCTTCGCTTTTGCCAGATGGATCGCCTACCATACCGGTTGCACCGCCAACTAGTGCGATGGGTTTGTGTCCGGCTTTCTGAAGATGCACCAACAGCAGAATAGGAACTAAACTGCCAATATGTAGACTGTCGGCCGTAGGGTCAAATCCAACATAAGCCGTGGTAATTTCTTTTTTCAGTTGCTCCTCCGTTCCGGGCATTATATCCTGAATCATTCCCCTCCATTTCAGTTCGTTGATAAAATCAGACATGAATTATAAGTTATTATGACTATAAAAAGTATGTAAAAATAATGAATAAGCCGATGTGACGATTCGGCGATTTGACAATTCGGCGAATCGGCAATGTCAAATACAACCTTTAAACCATAAGCCAGTGCAGCGTTCCGCGTCCAATGTCCAAAGTTCCGAGTTAAAATGCAGACCTCATGAACATTGAACGTTGGACGTTAAACGTTTTTGCCAACGCAGTGATTTAAACCAAACATAAGCAGTTTCAACTGAATTTGAAAAGAAAACTCTGTTGAACCCTCCGTTAAAATACGTGCTTTTTCCCTCCAAATATTCGTTTTTCAAGATATTTTAGTTGTAAATTTGACAACCTAAAAGCTTGGTTGCCAGCAGTGGGTTTCGCGCTTCCTGTCAACAATATTTATCATTTATCCATTTCATATGAACCGACTGCAAGCGGCTATTGTTTGTCTCGCACTTTTTTTACCTGCTGAATTGTTTTCTCAGTTCAGAAAATATTCCAACGAATTTCTCAACATAGGAGCGGGTGCGAGGGCATTGGGAATGGGTAATGCCCAAATTGCTTCAGTAAATGACGCAACGGCAGGCTACTGGAATCCTGCAGGATTGGTTTCGGTAAAAGACAATCCGAATCTTTCCATTATGCACGCAGATTATTTCGCCGGTATTGCCAAATACGATTACGCTTCATTGGCTATTCCGGTGGATAACAACAAAAGAACACTGGGTTTTTCTATACTGAGATTTGCCGTAGATGATATTCCCAATACCCTCTTTTTGGTGGAGCCGGATGGGACAATCAATTACAACAATATTCAGACGTTTTCATCAGCAGATTATGCTTTCCTTTTTTCCTACGCCCAAACATACAAGCAATCAGAAAATACGCTGATCAGCTATGGTGCCAATGCAAAAATTGTTTACAGGAAAGTGGGAAAATTTGCTTCTGCCTGGGGGTTCGGTATAGACGCCGGTGTTCAAATGCGTAAGGATAAATGGCGGCTGGGAATTGTGGCAAGAGATTTGACAACTACTTTCAATGCATGGTCATTTAAATTCACTGAAAGAGAAAAAGAAGTGCTGTACCTGACCAATAATGAAATTCCGGTAAGATCAACAGAGATGACTTCTCCAAGAATAATTTTGGGAGGAGGATATGATTTTAAACTGGGCAAGTCGGTCAAACTACTCGCCGAGGCAAATATAGATTTGACTTTTGATGGAAAAAGAAATACTGTCATCAGTTCAAATCCAATAAGCGCAGACCCCCGCATTGGTCTGGAAGCTACTGTAAAAGATGTATTTTTTGTGAGATTAGGTATCAACAATTTTCAGAAAGCATTATCTGACGGAGACACACTCAATCAGAAAAAAGTATGGATCTATCAGCCAAGCATGGGTGCCGGATTTAAAATTAAAAATGTGACCATAGACTATGCTTTTTCCAATCTGGCAAATCAAAACAATCCATTATATACCCATGTTTTTTCTCTCAGATATAATTTTATCAGGAAAGAAAGAACAGTACAACAGTAATTGTAAATGAAAAATCTTCAAACTAATTATATGAATTATAAAAGGAACAAAATATACATCAAGACAGTTTTCGCTTCATTGATGTTATTGTTGTCTTTTCATGGTAAGTCTCAGTTGAACAACAGCTGGATAGACTACAATAAGACCTATTACAAATTTCGCATTGCGAATGATATATTGTGTCGCATTCCGCAATCAGTTTTGGCTTCTGCCGGTTTAGGCACTGCTAATTCAAGTCATTTTCAATTGTGGCGAAATGGGAAAGAGGTGCGTATATACACTTCCGTTAGTTCCGGTTTGTTTGGCGCAAATGATTACATAGAATTTTTAGGACAGGCCAACGACGGAAAAGCCGATTTGCAATTGTATCGCAAGCCCGACTTTCAATTGGCGGATAAATACAGTCTGGAGACAGATACGGTCGCTTATTTTTTAACGGTCAATCCTTCAGGTGGAAATCTGAGATATGCACAGTCATTAAATACGGCACCGGCAAATACAACTCCTGATGCATATTTTATGCGTTCGGTTGATTTTTACTACAAAAGTCAGATAAACAGAGGGGAAGCCAGGCCGGTAGGAGAGTATGTGTATTCTTCCGCTTATGATCCGGGAGAAGGTTGGTCCAGTAATGATATTTATCCCTGCTGCGATTTATTGACTGAGTTCAAAAATCTTAACGTGTCTAATGATGGCCCGCCCAACAGTCTTTCAGTAAGAATCAATGCAGCCGGTTGTGCACCTAATTCAAGAAATATCCGGGTAAAATTATTTCAGACTGAAATAACTGCTGCTCCATATTCATCACAGGCAGCCATGTCTAATTTTGATTACAAAAGATTGAATATAGAAAATCTGCCCTTGTCTCTGATTCAAAGCAATAATTTACAGGCTTATGTCAATGGTACCTCTTCCGTAGAGTTTGACCGCATGGTTGTTTCAAGTATTGGCATAACCTATCCGTCAACATTTAATTTCTCCGGAACCGATTTTTTTGAATTTAATCTGGAGGCTTCTCCTTCGGGGAACTATTTGGTTATAGATAATTTCAATCATGGTGCAACAGCACCTGTGCTGTATGATAAAACAACCGGCAACAGATATCTTGGTGAAATTGCATCCACGTCTGGAAAAGTAAAATTTGTATTACCTCCTTCGTCCGTCAGCAGAGCATTTATTTTGTTGAGTCAGGATAAAACGCTTTCCATTACATCACTTGAAAACAAAAAATTCCTTAACTATTCGACTGCTTCGAATCAGGGTGATTATTTGATTATTTCTCATCCTGCTTTGTTCAATGATGGCAGCGGTAAGAACTATGTTGATGATTATAAAAAATACAGAAGCTCTGTTGAAGGAGGTTCTCATAAAGCAATAGTATGTGATATAAACGAACTGACGGATCAGTTTGGTTTTGGCATAAAGCATCATCCATCTGCGGTAAGAGATTTTATCCGTTTTGCCAGTTCTAATTTTTCTCCAAAACCTGAAAATGTTTTCATCATAGGCAGAGGGGTAGCTTATACCGATCAGAGACAGAACGAATCTAATCCGCTTTCAGATAAATTGAACTTTGTTACAACTTTTGGTTGGCCGGCATCAGACATTTTATTGTCAGCTACTCCCGCACTCGCAATGCCACTGGTTCCTATTGGAAGGCTTGCTGCCATTAATGGAACCGAAGTTCATCAATATCTTGAAAAAATAAAACAATATGAGTCGGCGCAAAGAACACCCAGGTCATCTGTTGGAGAACAGGCATGGATGAAAAATTTCATGCATGTTGCTGGTGGAAAAGAAGACAGCGAGAATTTTACTTTTAATTCTTACATGAATTCCTACAAGAACATAGTAACGGATACTTCATTTGGTGCTTATGTGGAGACTTTTACAAAAACTTCTACAGGCGCAGTACAGCAAGTCAGCAGTCAGCGTATTGAAGAACTTTTTGATGAGGGGCTGGCCTTTGTTGGTTATTTCGGGCACTCATCTGCCAATACTTTTGAATTTAACCTGAGCAATCCTGAACTGTATAATAATCCCGGCAAATATCCGTTTTTCAATGTGAGCGGTTGCAGTGCCGGTAATTTCTACATTTTTGATCCGCTTCGTTTGAGCGGCAATCTTACACTTTCTGAAAAATACGTGTTGGCCAACCAGCGCGGCAGTATTGGGTTTCTGGCATCCTCGCATTTCGGCATACCGCCTTTTCTGAATTTCTATAACACTTCACTATATAACAGTTTTTCCAAAAAGATGTACGGAAGTACCGTAGGGCAGCAAATGCTTAAAGTACTGCAGGATCTGGGAGCACCCAATGCCAATCTTGATTTTTTCAGACGTATCCATGCAGAGGAAATAAATCTTCACGGAGACCCTGCATTAAAGATTAATTATTTTGCCAAACCGGATTTTGTCATAGAAGATGCGATGGTGAAAATTTCACCCAACATCATTACAGTGGCAGACAATAGCTTCAATGTAGATATTGCAATAAAAAATATAGGAAGAGCCGTAGGTGATTCTATTTGGGTGTCTGTAAAGAGAAAGTTACCCAATGATGAAATTAAAGTGCTTTACGATAAATTAATTCCAAGCACCCGGAATACGGATTCAATCAAACTGACCGTCCCCATTTCTCCCAAAACTGACAAGGGGCTCAATAAGCTCATAGTTGAACTTGACTATACCAATCGCTTTGATGAGGCATTCGAAACCAATAATTCGGTGACAAAAGATTTTTACATTTTTGAAGATGAGTTGAGGCCGGTTTATCCTTACAATTTTTCCATAGTAAACAAACAAAACATCAAATATGTGTCCTCTACTGCCAATCCGGTCAGTGGAGTTAGGCAATATGTAATGGAAGTGGATACAACAGAATTGTTTAATTCTGCTTTTAAAAAGACATACAATCAATCCGGCGTAGGTGGTATTGTTGAGTTTGCCCCATCGAACATTACTTTCAAAGACAGTACAGTTTATTACTGGAGGGTTGCGATGGTGCCTAATAACAACCAGCTCTATATATGGAATGGGTATTCATTTGTTTATCTGTCTCAAAGTTCAGCCGGGTTTAATCAATCCCATTATTATCAGTTTTTAAAATCAGACTTTAATAAAATGAGTCTGAATGCAGAAAGAAAATTCGAATTCAACAAACGACCAAGGAGTCTGATTATCAGAACAGGGTTATTCCCTTATTTCAATTATGATAGAATCAATATAAATCTTGATTTTGAACAGCTAGAGACATACGGCTGCGTTGATTTCTATAATCCAATAGGGTACAATAATTTGCAAGTGTATGTTTTTGATACAACGACCTTGCTCCCGTGGCGGAATATAAATGATGCCTCAAACAAAGGAAAATACGGCAGCAATTTTGTTTGTCCTGACGGTTCTACGCCGGATGATCCATCAAGGGCATTCTTTGAATTTAATTATGCAGATCCTATTTCAAGAAAAAGTGCGATGGATTTCCTGGACCTTATTCCTGACGGCAAGTATGTTGCTTTAACCAATCTGGGAAGAAAGACCGACAGAAAGTTTTTTATTGATCAATGGAAAGATGATACACTTTCTCTTGGCCAGGGAAAATCTCTTTATCACAAATTTAAATCCATCGGGTTCTCTAAGATTGATAGTTTTTATAAAAATCTTCCGTTTCTTTATTTTTATAAGAAAGGGAATGCCGATTTTACGCCCACTCAAATTATTGGCCCATTTGATTCTTCATATATCGATCAGACATTTTTCCTAAATTCAAGTGAATCAGAAGGTAGTTTAACATCACCGGTTTATGGTCCGGTTAAATCATGGACTTCATTACACTGGGATGCCACAACAAAAGACCCTTCCATTGAAGATACGGCGAAGGTGCAGGTATGGGGTGTGAAAAAAGATGGAGGCAGTGTATTATTAGCTACTGTAGCTCCTGCCAAAGATACAACTCTGGCATTTGTGGATGCGGCAGTGTATCCGTTTTTAAAACTTGTTGTAACAAACAAGGACTTGAAATATGTTACACCTGCGCAGCTGAAATACCTGACAATCAACGCAACGCTCTTGCCGGAAGGCGCTGTTGCCCCTTCAGTATTATTCAAATCAAAAGATACGCTTGAGCAGGGTGAGCCAATCGATTTTAAAATTGCTTTTAAAAATATCAGTGAAACTCCGTTTGATCAGTTGATTAAAGTGAAGTTTGTTTTAACCGACCAGGACAATGTGCCACATGTGATTGATGTGCCCAAAGGAAAGGCGCTGGTTGCCGGAGATACGCTGACACTCAGCAACGTTATCGATTCAAAAAAATATCCGGGCAAAAACAGTTTGTTTGTGGAGTTCAATCCCGATGATGATCAGCCGGAACAATTCCATTTTAATAATATACTGTTCAAGGACTTCTATGTCAGGCCGGATAAATTTAATCCTTTACTGGATGTAACATTTGATGGTGTCCATATTCTTAACAAAGACATCGTCGCTTCCAAACCACAGATTCTGATCAAACTCAAGGATGAAAGTAATTTCCTTGAGTTGAAAGATCAATCTCTTCTGAATTTGCAATTAAGATATCCCGATCAGACTATACGTACATTTGAGTATGGAGATACCATGCGTTTTATACCCGCTGATCTAACTCAGGGAGAGAATGCAGCCAGTATCGATTTTAGGCCTTATCTGCCGGAAGATGGGGAGTACGAGCTGATTGTTACCGGTAAAGACGTGGTAGGCAACAAGGCA
The DNA here is from genome assembly GCA_947458275.1 of Chitinophagaceae bacterium. GTDB lineage: Bacteria > Bacteroidota > Bacteroidia > Chitinophagales > Chitinophagaceae > Ferruginibacter. The sequence goes on along the minus strand of CANGYR010000008.1, from coordinate 67,872 downwards.
GGAAATCTGGAATACAAGGTGGTTTTCAATGTCATCAACAAAGCGATGATTTCAAACCTGCTCAACTATCCTAATCCTTTTACTACATCCACCGCATTTGTATTTACGGTAACCGGGGCCACCGTGCCTCAGAATATCCGGATACAGATTCTTACCGTTACAGGTAAAGTGGTGAAAGAAATTACCAAACAAGAACTTGGCCCCATACACATCGGAAGAAATATTACCGAGTACAAATGGGATGGTACGGATATGTATGGACAGAAGCTGGCCAACGGTGTGTACATTTATCGTGTGATTACCAATAACAATGGGCAGTCGCTTGAAAAATACAAGGCCGACGGAGATAATACAGATAAATTCTTCAACAAAGGGTACGGAAAAATGTATCTGATGCGGTAATTTTTTCGGATAAAGAAAATATCAAAAGACTGTCAACAACCGACAGTCTTTTTTTGTAATTACCTTTGTAAATCATTCAACAGAATAGTATGGCAAAAATTGGAATCAATCTTGTGACAGGAAGCTTACAAAAAGATGAAATTATTGTGGGTATAGATTTGGGTACAACCAATAGTCTGGTGGCTATTATCCATCCTGAAACAAAAAAGCCGATTGTATTGAAGGAGCATGATGAAAGTTCTTTGGTTCCTTCTGTGATTTATTTTGATGAATACGGCAATCCTGTGGTTGGATCTGCTGCTAAAGCTTATCTTGAAACTGCACCTGAGCGTACTATATTTTCTGCCAAACGATTGATGGGTAAGACATACCGTGATTTGGGCAATGCTTCACTATTTTCTTATAAAATTATTGATGATAATACAGACAGTTTGGTTAAGGTAAAAGTGGATGACCGTTTTTATTCCCCCATTGAATTGTCATCATTTATTTTGAAGGAATTGAAATTGCGTGCAGAGCATATCCTTAAAACCCCTGTTACAAAAGCGGTTATAACTGTTCCTGCCTATTTCAATGATGCACAAAGACAGGCCACCAGAGATGCCGGCAAATTAGCAGGGATAGATGTGCTGAGAATTGTAAATGAACCTACGGCAGCGAGTCTGGCATACGGGATGGGCGTCGGCAAATCGGATGATGTTCAAACCATAGCGGTGTATGATTTGGGAGGAGGTACATTTGACATATCCATACTCAGGATAGTTGATGGCGTGTTTGAAGTGCTTTCTACAAATGGCGACACTTATCTTGGCGGGGATGATTTTGATAAATGCATTGTGCAACACTGGGCTGAACAACATAAAATCACTTTCGAAGAATTATCAGCCAATAAAATTCTCACACAGGGATTGAGACTAAAAGCGGAAGCCGCAAAAAAATATTTGTCCGATTCGGATATATATGAAGATGAGCTAAACGGTCTTTCTTTGATATTGACAAAAGGGGAATTTGAATTACTTATTGAGCCGCTTGTAAGCAAAACAATAGATTGCTGCAACAAAGCATTGAAAGATGCCGGTCTAAATAAATCTGAAATCGATAATGTTGTAATGGTAGGAGGCAGTACGCGTGTGCCTTTGGTTAAACACAGCGTCAGTGAATACTTCGACAGAAAAGTAAATGATTCGGTGAATCCAGATGAGGTTGTTGCACTCGGAGCTGCCATACAGGCCGATATTCTGGCCGGAAATAACAAGGAAGTTTTATTGCTCGACATCACGCCTTTGAGTCTGGGTATAGAAACGGCAGGTGGCTTGATGGATGTGTTGATTCCAAGAAATGCAAAAATTCCATCGAAAGCTTCCAGGCAGTACACTACTCAGATTGATGGCCAATCGGGGATGAGAATCAGTGTGTTTCAGGGTGAAAGGGATTTGGTAAAAGACAACAGAAAACTGGCGGAATTCAATCTCACCAATATCCCGGGCATGCCTGCGGGATTACCGAAAGTAGAAGTAGGTTTTCTGATAAATGCAGACGGCATCTTGACGGTAACGGCTAAAGAACTGAGAAGCGGTGTGGAACAGCGTATTGAAGTCAAGCCGCAATACGGACTTACTGATGATCAGATTGAAAAAATGCTGATGGATTCCATCACATTTGCCAAGGAAGATATTTTGCAGAGAGCACTTGCAGAGGCGAGAACAGAAGGGGAGCAGCTTTTGAAAACAACCGAAAATTTTCTTCAAAAAAATTCAGCGCTTATTTACAATGATGAGCTATTGCAGACTGCTGCGGGTATGCAGGCATTGCAGCTCGCTATTACGATGGAAGATAAAAATTTGATTCAGCGTAAGATTGAAGAACTGAATGACATCTCTCGTCCATATGCGGAACGTATAATGGATCAGGCTATCAGCAAGGCAATGGCAGGAAAAAAAATCTGATTAGACTAAGGTTTTATTTTTCAATTCATACAAACTGCGCAAACTCATTAAGATAAGAAAGGGGGTTAGTGTCAGAAAAAAGCGACTATGCCATTCGTCACAGGAAAAAATTACGAAAAGCCAGAATATTCCGCTCAATGAAATGTAAAATATATTTTCGTTCTTGATTTTCAGATTTCGTTTTATTATTCCCAGTAAAATGAGTGCGTAAATGCCATAAAAATAAAGTCCCAGATAGATATTGTGCTGAATAGAATAATAAGGTCTAATCAATCCAAAAAACGCTACTGTCTTTAAAATTCCGAGCCGGATAAATTGAAGCGGTCGATTGAAAATGTATTCAAAAAGATTCAAAAGTCCCGGATTGCTTTGTATGGCAATCTGATTTGAATTTTTTATTGTTGGTACATCACAAATAATGTGTTCTTGTATAAAGGGACGCAATACATCTACTCCTTTGCCATTTTTCATCATCAGATTCAATGTAAAAAGAATTATAGAGGGTATAATGATCAACGCGGCTGTTTTTATATATACAGGAGTGCCTTTTGTTGTTTTTGAAAAAACATACAAGAAACTTGCCATTACAAAGTAAATGCCCGTAGGCCTTGTCAGGCAGAGGATGATTAAAAACAGGGTGATTTTTGTTAACTCTTTCAGCTTGAATTGTTCAATACTCAAGAGGAAGCAGGAGAACAAAATGGTTAAACTAAAAAAGATTGATTCAGTATAAATTAAACTATTGTAAGTTTGATAAGGTATACAAAGTAAAAGCAGCAAGCTCCCCCAGAACGCCCATTTGTCAGAATTAAAAGATTTTTTTAGGAATTGTTGAAAACGGAATAAGGCAAGTGCATTGAGGATTAAATGAATGATAACGATAAAGGCAAAAGAGAGAGAAAACTTTATTTTTATAAAAACAAGTAGTATTTCAATCAAATACATGAAATATACGGGCGAGCTTAATGGCTGTTGATTGATGATAAGATTAGCTTCATTGATGTATTTTTCGGCTTCGCCTCCAGAAATGATTCCGTTAAAAAATAAAATGAAAAACTGAATTAACAGCCAAATGAAAAAGAGGATAATTTCATTTTTTCGATTAGTCTTCACAGTTATGAATTATGGATTTTTAGACCTCGTGATTGTATTAATTTTTCTTGATTGACATCATCCTCCTGATGTATTTACCCAGTATGTCGAATTCAATATTTACAATGTCATTTTCTTTTACGGTTTTAATATTGGTATGTTCGAATGTATAAGGGATAATGGCTACGGTAAAACTGTTCATCGTTACATTAAATATCGTCAGACTAATACCGTTCAGGCAAATGGAACCTTTTTCAATGATGAGTTCGGCGAAATTTTCATGGATGTCAAAAGTAAATTCCCAGCTGCCGGTTTTCTCTATTATTTTTTTGCAAACGGCAGTTGTATCCACATGGCCTTGTACGATATGTCCGTCCAGTCTGCCATTCATCTGCATACATCTTTCGAGGTTGACAATTGTGCCGGGTTTCCAGTGAGCAAGATTGGTTTTTTGAATCGTTTCTTCAATGGCTGTAATGCGATAACTGTCGGTATGGGTTTCCTCAACCGTCATGCAAACCCCGTTGTGGCTTACGCTTTGATCTATCTTTAATGAAGAAGCGAGGGGGGAGTTTATATGGAAGGTGTAATTGCTTCCATTGATTTCAACCGCAGAAACGGTGCCGGTTTGTTCTATTATACCTGTAAACATGCCCAAATTTCGTATTTTTGTCCAGATATTTTTTATTTTAGATAAAACTATTATCTTTGCACCCCGCAAACAATAGCGGTATTTATTCACCAAAGGAGGTATTAAACATGTTAATTATTGATTCAAAAGATTGCGAAAACATCGACAAGGCATTAAAGAAGTACAAAAAGAAATTTGAAAAAAGCCGCGTGCTTCTCCAATTGAGAGAGCGTCAGGCTTTTACAAAGCCGTCTGTAAGACGTCGCACGCAGGTACTTAAAGCGGTGTATAAGCAACAAATGGCTACAGGTCAGCTGGATTAATTAGGTTACACACCAATATATTTTACCGATAACAGAGTTATTCATTAACTTTAGTTATCGGTTTTTTTATGGGCCAAACTTCAGAAAAACATATCCGTTCTTTTCTTGACTACCTTAAATTTCAAAAAAGGTATTCTGAACATACAATTATATCATACGAAACCGATCTCATTGCATTTTTCGATTATTTGTATGTCCAGTTTGGCGAATTACAGTTAAAACAAATAAAATCTCCTGTTGTAAGATCATGGCTTGCCCAACTAAAGGAGAAGGGGAATAATGCCAAGACCATCAACCGAAAAATATCTTCGTTAAAAACCTTTTTTAAGCACTGTCTCAGGCAGGGAGAGATTGAGGTGAGTCCTATGGGCACAGTTGTTTCACCCAAGCAAAACAAGCGGCTGCCTCAGTTTGTGGAGAAAAAGGATACCGACACACTTTTTACATACATGGAATTTCCTGATAATTTCTCCGGACATACGGAGAAATTGATACTGCAACTTTTTTATCATACCGGTATGAGGCAGGCAGAGTTGATGGGACTGAAAGAAAGCCAGATAGATTTCGCAAAAAGTTCCATCAAGGTGTTGGGAAAGGGAAGCAAAGAAAGAATTATTCCTGTATCCGCTGAGCTGGTTCAGCTAATGAGAGCGTATATACAATTTAAAGTAAATGCAATTAAATCTGCCGACAGAGAGTATTTGCTGGTAAGGGAAACCGGCCAAAAGCTCTATCCTAAATGGGTGTACAATTGCGTCAAAAAATACCTGTCGCTGGTTACTACCATAGATAAGAAGAGTCCGCACATATTGCGACACACATTTGCCACTCATCTGACTAATAATGGCGCAGACCTCAATGCAGTAAAGGAATTGCTGGGCCACAGCAGTCTCGCTGCCACACAGATTTACACCCACAATACCATTGAAAAGCTGAAAGATGTGTATAAAAAAGCCCATCCCAAAGCCTGAAATCTTTCTCAAATAAAAAACCTTTCCGGCTACATAATTTTTTTTTGAATAATGCGTTTTATAGATTAAATTACAAGAAGTAATCCGGTGCTTATCTTGCTTGAATATGTCTCCAGGTTAGTAATTAAAAAATATTCTTCACCTAAAACATTTTTTTATGAATTTGAATATTCAGACCGTTCATTTTGAAGCAGACAGTAAGTTGATCAGTCATGTAGAGAAGAAAATTTCCAAGCTGAATCAGTTTAATGACAATATCACAAATGTGGATGTATACCTTAAGCTTGATAATATTGTACACAACATCAAGGATAAAATTGTGGAGATCAAGGTACTCATTCCTAAGCATGAATTTTTTGTAAAACATAGCTGCAAATCATTCGAGGAAAGCTTTGATGCTGCTGTATCTGCGGTGATTGCCCAGATTAAAAAACGCAAGGAAAAAATGTTGGCTTGACAGTCCTCAAAAGCATAAAAAAAATCCCCTCATACGAGGGGATTTTTTTTTCGGATAATTTCTGCCGAAAAAAATCTTTTACAATTTTTTTCTATTAATCTTTTTCTCTTACCTTTGCCTTCCTAAAAAATAGGGCTGTGGTTGTATAGCCCGGTTTTAAAGTTCTTTAAAAGTTTTATAAACCTGGAAGTTCGAGGGTTATGCTAAAAGACAGTTCGTCTGATTTTATAGCGCCTTCAAAACGAATGAGCATGCCGAAGTAGCTCAGTTGGTAGAGCAACTGATTTGTAATCAGTAGGTCGGGGGTTCGACTCCCTTCTTCGGCTCATTTTTGACGGGCAGTTACCAGAGTGGCCAAATGGGGCGGACTGTAAATCCGCTGTCTTCGACTTCGGTGGTTCGAATCCACCACTGCCCACAATGAAAGGTTTAAAAGTTTAGAGGTTTAACGGCTTAATGGTTGTTTGAACGTTGAAACTACCAAACATCAAACCTTCAAACGTCAACAAGCGGAAGTAGCTCATTTGGTAGAGCGATAGCCTTCCAAGCTATAGGTGGCCGGTTCGAGCCCGGTCTTCCGCTCATCGTTTCTGAATGTAGAAATTGGAAACAGAAGTTTTTTGAAATGTTTTGCTCTGCAAGCCGTGGTAGCTCAGGGGTAGAGCACTTCCTTGGTAGGGAAGGGGTCGTGAGTTCGATTCTCACCTATGGCTCACTTAGGGAATATGAAATTAAATATCAGGTATCATTCGCTCTGTGCGTTTTTTACTCTCGGCATCATTTCATGTTAAACTAACTTATCGGAAAAATTCAATCGAATGATTTTATTTTTCTCCAAATAAAAAAAAAGTCTATGGTTCACAGACTTTTAAATAAATGTGAATCGCAAAATTTCAAAACAACAATTTAAAATTTAAACAATGGCAAAAGAATCATTCAAGAGGGATAAGCCCCATCTTAACGTTGGAACCATCGGTCACGTGGATCATGGAAAAACGACACTTACAGCCGCTATAACCGATGTTTTGTCAAAAAAAGGTTTAGCGGAGAAAAAAAATTACGATGATATCGATGGTGCTCCTGAAGAAAAAGAAAGGGGTATCACTATCAACACAGCGCACGTAGAATATGCTACTGCCAATCGTCACTACGCTCACGTAGATTGTCCGGGTCACGCGGATTATGTTAAAAACATGATTACCGGTGCTGCTCAGATGGATGGCGCTATTCTTGTGGTAGCTGCTACAGATGGTCCAATGCCACAAACCAAAGAGCACATCCTTTTGGCTCGTCAGGTAGGTGTACCTCAAATCGTTGTTTTCATGAACAAAGTTGATTTGGTGGATGATCCAGAATTATTGGAATTGGTAGAAATCGAAATCCGTGAATTACTTTCTTCTTATGGATTTGACGGAGACAACACTCCAATCATCCAGGGTTCTGCTACAGGTGCTTTGGCAGGAGAAGACAAATGGGTTGCTAAAATCGATGAATTAATGGCTGCTGTAGACAGCTATATTCCTCTGCCTCCAAGATTGGTTGATTTGCCATTCTTGATGTCTGTGGAAGACGTATTCTCTATCACCGGTCGTGGTACAGTTGCTACCGGCCGTATCGAAAGAGGTCGTATTAAAGTGGGTGAAGCCATCGAAATCGTTGGTTTGCAGGAAAAACCACTTTCTTCTACCGTTACAGGTGTGGAAATGTTCAAGAAATTATTGGATGAAGGTGAAGCTGGAGATAACGCAGGTCTGTTGTTGCGCGGTATTGAGAAAACTCAAATCCGTCGTGGAATGGTGCTTTGCAAACCAGGTTCTATCACTCCGCACACTGAGTTCAAAGGTGAAGTTTACGTATTGAGCAAAGAAGAAGGCGGACGTCACACTCCATTCTTCAATAAATATCGTCCTCAGTTCTATTTCCGTACTACAGACGTAACTGGTGAAGTTACTTTGGGTGCAGGTACTGAGATGGTTATGCCAGGTGATAACACCAATCTGCATGTAACATTGATCCAGCCTATCGCGATGGAAAAAGGTTTGAAGTTTGCGATTCGTGAAGGTGGTCGTACGGTAGGTGCAGGTCAGGTGACTGAAATCATAAAATAAGCTTTGATGAAGCGGCTCCAAGCCGTTTTTTCCAAAGTGCTTGCATAGGATAATCTTTTGTTTTACCTTTGCAATAATATTTCTAAAAGCTGTCCTGATTGTATCAGGATAGCTTTTAGCTTTCTACGGGCATGGTGCAACGGTAGCATACGGGTCTCCAAAACCTTTGATCTGGGTTCGAATCCTAGTGCCCGTGCGATATAAACGTTTAAACGTTTAAGCGTTTAGGAGTTTAGGGGTTTAGAGGGGGAAGATTTTTAGTTCTCAAACAACAATATTTTTTATGAACAAAATCGCAGTTTTTTTAAAAGAATCTTATCACGAGCTGGTAGATAATGTGAGCTGGCCTAAATGGGAGCAATTGCAACAGTCGACCGCTATTGTGCTCGGCGCTACTTTATTCATCACCGCTATCGTGGCATTGATGGACTTCATAGCCAACGGTTCTATGAAATTTATTTATTCTTTATTCAAGTAATTATGCAAGAGATATCCACTGTTGAAAAAACAGAAAAAGTAGAAAAAGAATCCAAATGGTATGTGCTCAGAGTGGTGAGTGGAAAAGAGCGTAAGGTAAAAGAGTACCTCGATAAAGATATCGTGCGCAACGGCTGGGATAAAATCATCAAACAGGTTTTTCTCCCTGTAGAAAAAGTGTACAAAGTGCTTAACGGAAAGAAAGTAATGCGCGAACGCAACTTCTATCCAGGCTATATCATGATTGAGGTGGCCGACAACAAGCTTAGTGATGATATCATCCAGCACGTTAGCAACATCAGCAATGTGATGCACTTCCTTACTGATGGTAAAGGCTCTAAGGGAAATATCATTTGCCTGCGTAAAGTTGAAGTAAACAAGATGCTTGGTAAGATGGATGAGATGAGCGACATAGGCGGTGTAACCATGAGTGAACCGTTTATTGTGGGCGAGACCATCAAAATCATCGACGGACCTTTCAATGATTTCAATGGAGTTATTGAAGAGGTAAATGACGAGAAGAAAAAAATCAAAGTACAGGTTAAAATATTCGGAAGGGCTACTCCTGTTGAGCTTAACTATATGCAGGTGGAGAAAATCGCCTAAAAGCCTCCAATCGCTTAAAATAAAGAATCGCTTCAATTTTGGAGCGATTTTTTTTTGATTTTATGGCTAAAGTTCCCTAGCTTTGCCGCCCCAATTAGTTCTTTTTGAGAAATTGTTCTATATGAACAGGTTTGGGAGTTCCGGAATATACCGGGACGTTATCACCAAAAAACAACATTATGGCAAAAGAAATCACCGGCTATGTTAAGCTCCAATGTAAGGGCGGACAAGCCAATCCCGCGCCACCAATCGGCCCGGCACTCGGTTCTAAGGGTATTAACATCATGGAGTTCTGTAAGCAGTTCAATGCGAGAACCCAGGATAAACCCGGAAAAGTATTACCTGTATTGATTACAGTGTATGCTGACAAATCCTTCGATTTTATCATCAAAACTCCTCCGGCTGCAGTGCAGTTGATGGATGCTGCCAAAGTAAAAGGCGGAAGTAAAGAACCCAATCGTTCAAAAGTTGGGAAAGTTACCTGGGCGCAAATTGAAGAAATCGCAAAAGACAAAATGCCTGACCTGAATGCATTTACCCTCAACAGCGCTATGAGCATGGTTGCAGGAACTGCTCGCAGTATGGGATTAACTGTGGAAGGAAAAGCCCCTTGGGAAAATAACTAATCGTCAACCTGTTCCTTTTTTGGGACATAAAATTTTTTATAACAATGATTACTAAAAAAAGAAAAATAGCAAACGCTAAGGTTGACGCCAATAAAGCTTATACGCTGAAGGAAGCATCAGCCCTCGTAAAAGAAATTAACACAACAAAATTTGACAGTTCAGTTGACCTGCATGTTCGTTTGGGTGTAGATCCAAAGAAAGCAGATCAGGCCATTCGCGGAACAGTATCATTACCTCACGGTACCGGTAAGACGAAGAAAGTGCTTGTATTGTGCACGCCCGATAAAGAAGCTGATGCAAAAGCTGCAGGAGCTGACTATGTTGGTCTTGATGAATTCATTACTAAAATTGAAGGTGGCTGGACAGATATCGATGTAATCGTAGCTACACCTGCGGTGATGCCTAAAATTGGTAAACTGGGTAAAGTACTCGGTCCTCGCAATCTTATGCCGAATCCTAAAACTGGTACTGTAACCAATGATGTTGCTGCGGCAGTAAATGATCTGAAAGGCGGAAAAATCGCTTTTAAGGTGGACAAAGTTGGTATCATTCATGCATCTATCGGTCGCGTAAGTTTTTCACCTGATAAAATTGCTGAAAACAGTCAGGAGTTTATCAACGCAATCATCAAACTGAAACCGGCTACTTCCAAAGGAACATACCTTAAAGGGGTAAGTATGGCCAGTTCAATGAGCCCAGGCATCATAGTGGACACCAAATCTGTTTCAAACTAAATCTGAACACTCCGGTTAAACGGTACAAAAATATTTGTTATGACAAAACAAGAAAAAAATGAAGTGATAGAATTGCTTAAAGGCAAATTCTCTCAATACAACAATTTCTACATCACGGATACAGAGAGCTTGACTGTTGACCAGGTAGGTAAACTGCGTCGTGTGTGCTTTGACAAGCAGGTAGAAATGAAAGTGGCTAAAAACACTTTGATTAAAAAAGCTTTGGAAAGCATTGATGCAGAAAAATATGCAGGGGTTTATGACTCTTTACATAAAGTAACAGCTTTGTTGTTTAGCGAAAATCCTAAAGATCCGGCGTTAATCATCAGCGGCTTTCGTAAAGAAACCAACAAAGAAAGACCTGTTCTGAAAGCTGCGTTCATTAATGGAGATGTTTTTGTAGGAGACAATCAACTGAAAGCACTCACACAAATCAAAACTAAGAACGAGCTTATCGGAGAAGTTATCGGATTGTTGCAATCACCCATCCAGCGTGTATTGGGTGCATTGGAAAACAAGGATAATGCATCAAAAGCTGAAGCAGTTGCACCTGTGGCAGAAGTTGCCGCTGCACCTGAAGCCTCTGTAGAAGAGGCTCCTGCTGCTGAGGCGCCTGTGGCTCCTGAAGCACCTGCAGCAGATGCGTCAACAGAAGCTCCGGCTCCTGAAGCTTAAATAAAAAAATCAGAAATAATACCTGGCCGGACGGTAAACAAAAGGCACTAAACAATTTTTTTAATCTCCGCCGGAGTCAAAAACAATGAAGGCGGGAAAAATTCAAACAAAATGGCAGACGTAAAATCATTAGCAGAAAGCCTAGTAGGCTTAACAGTAAAAGAAGTTCAGGAATTAGCTGAATTCTTAAAAACAGAGTACGGTATTGAACCAGCTGCAGCTGCAGTTGTAGTAAGCGCAGGTGATGGTGGTGGTGCCGCTGCTGCTGAAGAAAAAACTTCATTCAACGTAATTCTGAAAAGTGCAGGAGCCGGTAAACTCGCTGTAGTTAAAATCGTTAAAGAACTTACAGGATTGGGTCTGAAAGAAGCGAAAGACCTTGTAGACGGCGCTCCAAAACCATTGAAAGAAGGTGTTGATAAAGCGACTGCAGAAGACATTAAAGCTAAATTAACTGAAGCAGGCGCTGAAGTTGAAATCGCATAATTTATTTATATGATTTTTTAAGGAACCTCCTGAGCAATCGGGAGGTTTTTTTATGGTATAACAAAAATCTTACCAAAAACATAAAAATTATAGAATTCCTTGGTAGAATTCTGATATATTTTCACTAACTTTGCCGTCCTTTAAATTGGGGTTAGTAGCGCAAGCTATAATCTGTCTATTTTAAAGACCTACACTTAAAGATTTAACTACCATATGTCTGCAACAAAAACTACCGCTGCCAAACGTATCAATTTCGGAAAAGTTGAACTTTTGGCAGAGCAACCTGATTTATTGGGTATTCAGATCCAATCATTCAAAGACTTCTTCCAGTTAGAAACTACACCCGACAAACGTAATGTTGAAGGGCTTTTCAGAGTTTTCAAAGAAAACTTCCCGATTACGGATACACGAAATATTTTCGTGTTGGAATTCCTTGATTACTTTGTAGATCCTCCGCGCTACACCATCGAAGAGTGTATTGAAAGAGGATTGACGTATGCAGTTCCGCTGAAAGCGAAATTGAGATTAAGTTGTAATGATGAAGAGCACGTTGATTTTCAAACCATCGTTCAGGATGTGTTTTTGGGTAACATCCCTTACATGACTCCTCGCGGTACATTCGTTATCAACGGAGCTGAAAGGGTAGTGGTAAGTCAGCTGCATCGTTCACCAGGTGTATTCTTCGGACAATCCATACATCCCAACGGAACTAAAATTTACTCTGCCAGAGTAATTCCTTTCAAAGGAGCCTGGATGGAGTTTGCAACAGACATTAACAATGTGATGTTTGCTTATATCGATCGTAAGAAAAAATTCCCTGTAACTACATTGTTGCGTTCTATCGGTTACGAAACAGATAAAGACATACTTGAGTTATTTGGAATGGCTGATGAAATCAAAGCTGATAAAAAAACGTTGGAGAAAAATATTGGCAAGCGCCTGGCTGCACGTGTATTGCGCACCTGGGTAGAAGATTTTGTGGATGAAGATACCGGCGAGGTAGTTTCTTTGGAGCGTAATGAGGTGGTACTTGAAAGAGATACAACCCTTGATGAAAACAATATTTCTTTGATTCTGGAAATGCAGGCGAAGAGCGTGTTTGTTCAGAAGGAAGAAGTTAGCGGAGATTATGCTATCATTTACAACACATTAAATAAAGACACTTCCAACAGTGAGCTGGAAGCGGTTCAGCACATCTACAAGCAATTGCGCGGTGCGGATGCTCCGGATGATGAAACAGCCCGTGGCATCATTGATAAATTATTTTTCAGCGACAAGCGTTATGATTTAGGAGAAGTGGGTCGCTATAAAATCAACCGTCGTCTTGGTTTGAATTATCCTTTGGATAAAAAAGTACTGACTAAAGAAGACATCATTTCTATTATTAAATATCTCGTTCTTTTAACCAATGGTAAAAGTGAGATTGATGACATCGATCACCTGAGCAACAGACGTGTTCGTACTGTAGGAGAGCAATTGTATGCTCAGTTTGGTGTTGGTCTTGCCCGTATGGCTCGTACCATCCGCGAAAGAATGAACGTTCGTGATAATGAGGTATTTACTCCGGTTGATCTGATTAACGCAAGAACTTTATCTTCCGTAATCAACTCTTTCTTCGGAACCTCTCAGTTGTCGCAGTTCCTTGATCAGACAAATCCTTTGAGTGAGATAACACACAAACGTCGTATTTCTGCGCTCGGACCCGGTGGTTTGAGCAGAGAGAGAGCCGGCTTCGAGGTGCGTGACGTTCACTACTCGCACTATGGTCGTTTGTGTACGATCGAAACACCTGAAGGACCAAACATTGGTCTGATTTCCACTCTTTGCGTTCACGCAAAAATCAACGATATGGGCTTTATTGAAACGCCTTATCGCAAAGTGGACAACGGAAAAGTAGATTTGAAAAAAATCACCTTCCTCAGTGCGGAAGAAGAGGATACAGCCAAAATTGCACAGGCGAATGTGGAGATTGACGGCAAAGGAAATTTCGTGGATGATAAAATCAAATCACGTCAAACAGGTGATTTTCCTATTCTTGATAAAGAAGAAGTGGAATACATGGACGTTGCACCTAACCAGATTGTTGGTTTGAGTGCATCGCTGATTCCGTTCCTTGAGCATGATGATGCCAACCGTGCATTGATGGGATCGAACATGCAACGTCAGGCCGTTCCGTTGATCAAGCCAGAAGTGCCTATCGTTGGTACAGGTCTGGAAGCCAAGGCGGCACGTGATGCAAGAATTCAGGTTCATGCTGAAGGCGATGGAGTGGTAGAATACGTTGACGCAAACGAAATTCATGTTCGTTATAAAAGATCTGACATTCAGCAAATGGTGAGTTTCGAGGATGATCTGAGAATATATAAACTGACCAAGTTTATCCGCACCAACCAGGAGACAACCATCAACTTGCGTCCGGCGGTATCTAAGGGACAAAAAGTAACTGAAGGAGATTTTCTTACTGAAGGATATGCTACAAAAGGCGGTGAGATTGCATTAGGAAGGAATTTGAAAGTGGCATTCATGCCATGGAAAGGATACAACTTCGAGGATGCGATTGTAATCAGTGAGAAAGTAGTAAAAGAAGATTTATTTACGTCTATCCATATCAGTGAGTTTGAAACAGAAGTACGTGATACAAAACTTGGAGAAGAAGAGCTTACGCCTGATATTCCCAACGTAAGTGAAGAAGCTACCAAAGATCTGGATCAGAATGGTATCATCAGAATTGGTGCCCACATCAAGGAAGGAGATATCATCATTGGTAAAATCACTCCAAAAGGAGAGAGCGATCCTACACCGGAAGAAAAACTCTTGCGTGCCATCTTCGGTGATAAAGCCGGTGATGCCAAAGATGCTTCGTTGAAAGCTCCAAGTGGTACCGAAGGTGTGGTGATTGATAAAAAATTATTCCAGCGTGCGAAGAAAGATAAGAATGCCAAATTGAGAGAAAAATCTCAATTGGAGAAAATCGAAAAAACGCATGAGAAGAATGAGGCTGATTTGATGGATTTACTGCAAAGCAAACTACAGTCTTTGCTGAAAGACAAAGCCAGTCAGGGTGTTACCAATAACTTCGGCGAAGTGTTGATTGGTAAGGGAGTGAAATTCAATGCGAAAAATCTTTCCAACATTGATTTCCAAAATGTAAATCCTCTTGGCTGGACCGGTGATGAAAAAGCTGATAACCTGATCAATACATTGCTGCACAACTACAGCATCAAGTACAACGAAGAATTAGGTCGCTTTAAGAGAGAGAAATTCAATATTTCAATCGGGGATGAGTTGCCTACAGGTGTATTGAAACTGGCTAAAGTTTATCTCGCTGTTAAGCGTAAACTGAAAGTGGGTGATAAGATGGCGGGTCGTCACGGTAACAAAGGTATCGTTGCGAAAATCGTACGTCAGGAAGATATGCCTTTCCTGGAAGATGGAACGCCGGTTGATATTGTACTGAACCCATTGGGTGTACCAAGTCGTATGAACCTCGGTCAGATTTATGAAACAGCACTTGGATGGGCCGGAGAGCAATTAGGAGTGCGTTTTGCTACGCCAATTTTTGACGGTGCATCTGTGGATGAGATTGCCGATTATATTGAGAAAGCAGGTCTTCCTAAATTCGGACATACATTTTTGTATGATGGTGAAACAGGAGATCGCTTCGATCAGAAAGCTACTGTTGGTATCATATATATGATCAAGCTACACCACATGGTGGATGATAAAATGCACGCTCGTTCTATCGGGCCATACAGTCTCATTACGCAACAACCTTTGGGTGGTAAAGCTCAGTTTGGTGGTCAGCGTTTCGGGGAGATGGAAGTATGGGCACTCGAAGCATATGGTGCGTCCAACATTCTTCAGGAATTGCTTACACTCAAATCTGATGATATCATCGGAAGAGCGAAAACTTATGAAGCCATCGTTAAGGGCGACAATATTCCAAGAGCGGGTATTCCGGAGTCCTTCAATGTATTGGTTCATGAACTGAGAGGATTAGGGTTGGATTTGAAATTTGATTAATTCATTTATCTGCAGCAACAAATAATTGCAACAGCATTAATGTCTTGTCAAAAAATTTAAAACAAAAAATTATTTCAAAAGAATATGGCATTCAAAAAAGAAAATCGTCCGAAATCGTCTTTTTCTCAAATTACTATCGGCCTTGCTTCTCCTGATAATATTCTGGAAAGAAGTTACGGTCAGGTTTTAAAACCTGAAACAATCAACTATCGTACATACAAACCTGAAAGAGACGGTTTGTTTTGCGAGAAGATTTTTGGTCCCGTAAAAGATTACGAGTGCGCCTGCGGTAAATATAAGCGTATCCGTTATAAAGGTATTGTGTGCGACAGATGCGGTGTGGAAGTAACAGAAAAGAAAGTGCGTCGTGAAAGAATGGGGCACATTGAATTGGTGGTTCCTGTTGTTCATATCTGGTATTTTAAATCATTGCCAAACAAAATCGGTTATCTGTTAGGAATGAGCTCCAAAAAATTGGAGACCATCATCTACTATGAGCGTTTTGTGGTAATACAGTCAGGTGTCAGAGCAGATAAAGGACAGAATTACGCAGATCTTCTTACTGAAGAGGAATATCTGGATATTTTGGATGCTTTGCCAAAAGACAATCAACTGTTGCCGGATGAAGATCCCAATAAGTTTATAGCAAAAATGGGTGCTGAAGCTGTACGTGAAATGCTTGCCCGTTTGGATCTGGATCAGTTAAGTTTTGATTTGCGTAATGCGGCAGCAACTGAAACATCTCAACAGCGTAAGGCAGATGCATTGAAGCGTTTGAGCGTTGTGGAAAGTTTCCGTGATGCCAATACAAGAATTCTGAATCGTCCGGAGTGGATGGTAATGCAATATATACCTGTTATTCCACCAGAACTGAGACCATTGGTTCCTTTGGATGGAGGACGTTTTGCATCATCTGATTTGAATGATTTGTATCGTCGTGTTATCATCCGTAACAACCGTTTGAAGCGTTTGCTTGAAATCAAGGCGCCGGAAGTGATTCTGCGCAATGAGAAAAGGATGCTACAAGAGTCAATAGATTCTTTGTTCGATAACAGTCGTAAATCCAATGCGGTAAAAGCGGAGGGCGGACGTGCGTTGAAATCTTTGAGTGATGTATTGAAAGGTAAACAAGGTCGTTTCCGTCAGAATCTTTTGGGTAAGCGTGTTGACTATTCCGGTCGTTCGGTTATCGTTGTAGGTCCTGAATTAAAAATGCATGAGTGCGGTTTACCAAAAGATATGGCTGCTGAATTGTTCAAGCCATTTATTATCCGTAAGCTGATTGAAAGAGGTATCGTTAAAACTGTTAAGAGTGCCCGTAAACTGGTAGATAAAAAAGAAGCTATCATCTGGGATATTCTTGAAAATATTTTGAAAGGTCACCCTGTAATGTTAAACAGGGCCCCAACCCTTCACCGTTTGTCTATTCAGGCATTCCAGCCCAAACTAATTGAAGGTAAAGCGATTCAGTTGCATCCATTGGTAACATCAGCGTTCAACGCGGATTTTGATGGTGACCAGATGGCGGTGCACGTTCCTTTGAGCAATGCGGCTATTTTGGAAGCTCAGTTGTTGATGCTTTCATCACACAACATCCTCAACCCGCAAAACGGTACGCCCATCACGCTTCCTTCTCAGGACATGGTGCTTGGATTGTATTACATTACAAAAGGTAAGAAGACCGTAGGAGATGATATCGTAAAAGGAGAGGGTAAGGCATTTTACTCAACGGAAGAAGTTATCATTGCATACAATGAGAAGCAGATAGATTTACACGCCAACATTCGCGTGAAAGCCAACTGGCGCAACGCTGATGGCACACTTACTTTCAAATTAATTGAAACAACTGTAGGTCGTGTTATCTTTAATCAGTTTGTTCCAAAAGAAGTTGGATTCATCAATGCATTGCTTACTAAAAAGAATCTGAGAGAAATCATTGGAGATATCATCAACTGGACAAGCGTTCCTGCAACGGCTAAATTCCTTGATGACATTAAAACGCTGGGATACCGTATGGCATTCCGCGGTGGATTGTCTTTCAACATTAATGATTTGATTATCCCTGCCGTTAAGGAAGAGTTAGTAGAAAACGCTCAAGGTGAGGTAGCTGAAGTTTGGGATAGTTACAATATGGGATTGATTACTAACAATGAGCGTTACAATCAGATTATTGATATCTGGAGTCGTGTAGATACGAAAGTAACTGAAACGCTTATACGCGAACTCGCCTCTGACAAACAAGGGTTTAACTCTGTTTATATGATGCTTGATTCCGGTGCCCGTGGTAGTAAGCAACAGATTAAGCAGCTGGCGGGATTGAGAGGATTGATGGCTAAACCAAGAAAATCCGGATCATCAGGAAGTGAGATCATCGAAAATCCGATTTTGTCTAATTTCAAAGATGGTCTGAGTGTATTGGAATATTTTATTTCTACCCACGGTGCGCGTAAAGGTCTTGCGGATACGGCTCTTAAAACGGCTGATGCGGGTTATCTTACACGTAGGCTGGTAGACGTTGCGCAGGATGTGGTTATCAATGAAGAAGATTGCGGAACGCTGCGTGGCATTGCAACATCTGCATTAAAAGATAATGAAGATATTATTGAAACACTGAGTGACAGAATTGAAGGAAGAACTTCTCTGCACGATGTGCTTGATCCTGTAACGGAAGCGATAATTGTAGAAGGAGGTAATGAAATCAGTGCTGATCTTGCCAAAAAAATTGAGGACGCCGGTATTGAAACTGTAGAAATTCGTTCTGTGCTTACCTGTGAAAGTAAACGCGGTGTATGTGTGAGATGCTATGGTAAAAATCTGGCCTCAGGATCAATTGCTCAACGCGGAGATGCTGTTGGTATCATTGCGGCTCAGTCAATTGGTGAGCCGGGTACACAGCTTACACTTCGTACCTTCCACGTGGGTGGTGTTGCGGGCTCTGCTTCTGTTGAGTCTTCATTGCTTGCCAAATTTGATGGTACATTGCAATTTGACGGATTGCGTACTGTTCAGTCTGAAAACAATGATGGTAAAAAAGTGTCTGTTGTTATCGGCCGTACCGGTGAAATCAGAAACGTCGATGTTAAATCTGATCGTCTGTTGAATACGATGAATATTCCTTATGGTGCTATTCTTAATGTTAAAGACGGACAGAAAGTTGCTAAAGGGGATGTTATCTGCTCATGGGATCCGTTTAACAACGTAATTGTTGCGGAAGGCAATGGTAAAATTAAATTCGAATCAGTTATAGAAGGGGTTACTTACCGCGATGAGGCTGATGAGCAAACCGGTCACAGAGAGAAAGTGGTTATTGAGACAAAAGACAAGACCAAGCTTCCTGCAATTATCGTAGAAGGTAAAGAAAAGAAAACTTATAACTTGCCTGTAGGATCTCATATTGTTATTGAAGAAGGCGATGATGTGAAAAGCGGCCAGGTATTGGTGAAAATTCCGAGAGTTTTAAGCAAACTGAAAGATATCACCGGAGGTCTGCCACGTGTAACCGAACTGTTTGAAGCAAGAAATCCAAGCAACCCTGCGGTAGTTTGCGAAATCGATGGTGTGGTTACATTTGGAGCAATCAAACGCGGTAACAGAGAAATCAGCGTAGAGGCAAGAGATGGCGTTGTTCGTAAATACCTTGTGCCTTTGAGCCGTCAGATCCTGGTTCAGGATGGTGACTTCGTGAAAGCCGGCGCTGCATTGAGTGACGGTCAGATTGCACCAGCTGATATACTTGCTATCAAAGGACCATTTGCAGTACAAGAGTATGTAGTGAATGAAATCCAGGAAGTTTATCGTTTACAGGGTGTAAAAATCAATGACAAGCATATTGAAGTAATCGTTCGTCAGATGATGCGTAAAGTAACGATTGAGGATGCAGGTGATACCAAATTCCTTGAAGGAGAT
The DNA here is from genome assembly GCA_947458275.1 of Chitinophagaceae bacterium. Classification (GTDB taxonomy): domain Bacteria; phylum Bacteroidota; class Bacteroidia; order Chitinophagales; family Chitinophagaceae; genus Ferruginibacter. Next base: position 48,409 of record CANGYR010000008.1, on the reverse strand, counting down.
ACTGAAGACAGACTGGACTTCAACCTTGAGAATGATTATATTTTCGACAAGAAAGTAGTAACAGAGCAGGGAGAGAGTGCGAAACTGAAGCCAGGACAGATTGTAACGCTTCGTGATGTCAGAGAAGAAAATTCTATTTTAAGAAGAGCAGATAAAAAACTAGTCGAATACCGTGATGTAAAACCTGCAACATCTTCACCGTTGTTGCTTGGTATCACCAAAGCTTCATTGGGTACGCATAGCTGGATATCTGCAGCTTCATTCCAGGAAACAACCAAAGTATTGAGTTCTGCTGCTATTCAGGGTAAGACGGATGAGATGCTGGGTCTCAAAGAAAACGTTATTACTGGCCACCACATACCTGCAGGTACCGGATTGCGTGAGTTTGAGAATATGATTGTAGGAAGCAAAGAGGAATATGAATTATTAATGACTGCAAAAGAAGCAATGAACTTCGATGAGGAAGAGTAATTCATGCTGATACTATTTTGAAAGGCCGTCTCAATTTGAGGCGGCCTTTTAGTTGAATGGATAGTAAAAGAGTCGAAAATAGTTGAAAATAGTTGAAGATGGTTGAAGATGGTTGAATGTGGTTGAATGTGGTTGAAGATTGTTGAACTTTGTTTAAATCGAAAAATAATTTGTTTTATCTTGCTGAAAAATAAAAACATGAATAAGACCCCTCTCTATCTGAATATCTTGCTGACAATCGCTGTAGGCGTTCTTTTTTATCTTCATTTTTCCGGCAAATCAAATGGGAATAAAAAAAATGAATCAGTATCTGTATCCGATAAAAAAAATACTGGTAGTGGTATTAGTATCGCTTATCTGGATTTAGATTCATTAAACGAAAATGTATCTTACATCAAAAATAAACGCAAAGAGCTCGAGTCGGAGCAACTCGCAATTGAAACGGAATGGGAGAATGGTTATCGTAATCTGGAGAATCAGAAAAATAATTTCTTAAAAAGGGGGAATGCCATTACTCAGGAGGAGGCTCAGAAATTTCAGGCATCATTGATATCACAACAACAACAGGTTGATGGCAAAAAGCAGTCGCAATTACAAAAGCTAAATGAAAAAAGTGTCAGCTTGATGGATAATATCCAGAAAGAATTAAAAGGTTACCTGAATGAATATAACAAAGAAATGAAATACACGTATATTCTCACTACCGGCAGTGGTTTAGATTACATTATACATAAAGACAGTTCATTAAGCATAACAGAGGATGTCATCAAGGGTATGAATGAAAAAATGAAAGAAACTGACAAACCATAATTTGTTGATTACAATGATATTTTTTGTCCCGTTGATTGATTAACGGGACTTTTGTTTACATTTATAGACTAAAATTTATTTAATGTCTGAAAACTCCAATGAATTTAAACCCACGCTGGGTCTGCTTGATGCAACCATGATTGTTGCAGGATCTATGATTGGTTCCGGAATATTTATTGTTAGTGCAGACATGCTCAAGGATATTGGCAGTGCCGGCTGGTTGCTGGCTGTATGGATACTTACCGGCTTTATGACGCTCACTGCCGCATTGAGCTATGGTGAATTAAGCGGAATGTTTCCCAAAGCAGGCGGACAATATGTTTATCTGAAAGAATCTTACAATCCTTTGATAGGTTTTTTGTATGGTTGGAGTTTTTTCTCTGTGATACAGACAGGCACCATCGCTGCCGTAGCAGTAGGTTTCGCAAATTTTGCAGGGTATTTCTTTCCGGCGCTGGCCTGGGAGGATGCTAATACCTTCCAAATATTTGGTCTCTCTATACATTATGCTCAATTAGTCGCAATTGTATTGATTACATTTCTTACTTACATCAACACTAAAGGAATTCAGGCGGGTAAGTTTATTCAGACTTTATTTACTTCTACCAAATTGCTTTCTCTCTTCGGATTGATTATTGCCGGTTTCATTGCTTTCAAATGGGATGTGTGGCAGGCAAACTGGCAGGATGCATGGTCTCTGAAACATCTAACCAAAAGTACAGATGGCACTATCAGTTATGAACCATTGATTAGTGGCATTGCTTTAGGGGCAATCGCCAGCGCTATGGTGGGCGCCATATTCAGCAGTGATGCATGGAATAATGTAACTTTTATTGCAGGTGAAATAAAAAATCCTAAGAAAAATATCGGATTGAGTTTATTGTCAGGAACATTGATTGTAACGCTTATCTATGTATTAATGAATGTGGTGTATTTGGCTAATGTTCCGCTGAATGACCTGGCATTCGCTAAAGACAATAGGGTAGCACTGAGTGCGTCTGAAGCAATCTTTGGAAGTTACGGCACCATCATCATCGCCATTATGATAATGATCTCAACTTTTGGTTGTAACAACGGATTGATTCTTGCCGGAGCAAGAGTGTATTATACAATGGCCAATGATAAATTATTTTTCAAAAAGGCCGGAAGTCTAAATAAAAATGTAGTTCCCGAATGGGCGTTATGGATTCAGTGCATAATGGCTTGTGTACTGTGTTTGAGCGGTAAATACGGCGACTTATTGGATATGGTTTCTTTTGTTGTGGTGATTTTTTATATATTGACAATTGCGGGGGTTTTTATTTTGAGGAAAAAAAGACCGGATGCAGAAAGGCCGTATAAGACCTTCGGTTATCCAATTTTGCCTGCATTGTATATTTTGATGGGTACCAGTTTCTGTGTGTTATTGATTTTATATAAACCGCAGTTTACATGGCCGGGATTAATCATTACATTGATAGGTATCCCTTTATATTTTATTGCAGTTCGAACCAATAAAAACAGTTGATGATTTATGCATAATGTTGATTTTGATGCTTTATTCAAATCCATTGGAGATATTAAAGTGGGGGTTATTGGAGATGTGATGCTTGATACATACTGGTGGGGGAAGGTAGATCGCATTTCTCCCGAAGCACCGGTGCCTATTGTTGCCGTTTCAAAAAAAGAAGAAAGAATAGGCGGCGCGGGTAATGTAGCGCTGAATCTGAAAGCGCTACAGGCTAGTGTTCATGCTATTTCTGTGATTGGCGATGATCAGGATGGGCAAGTACTTACAGATCTGCTGATTAATAACGATATCAACTCAGACTACATTATTAAAAGCAAGGAACGCATCACTACCAATAAAATCAGAATCATAAGTCGTAATCAGCAGATGATGCGACTGGATGCTGAGATTACAAAAGTTCTTTCCGAAGAAGATGAATTCCGCTTGCTGATGGCTTTTCAAAATTATATTGAGTCGGAAAAGCCGCATGTTGTGATCCTGGAAGACTACAACAAAGGAGTACTTACACAGAGCGTCATAAATAAAGTGATAAGCTTGTGTAAGTCGAACAACATCATTACAGCAGTAGATCCGAAGCGAAAAAACTTTTTCGAATACAAAGAAGTGGATTTGTTTAAGCCCAATTTGGGAGAGGTAAGAGATGCCTTGAATATCATCAGTGAGTCGTCGGACATAAAACATCTTAATGAAATTCATCGTCAATTGTTTCAGCAATTGAGTCATAAAGTATCTCTGATTACTTTATCTGAAAAAGGTGTTTTTTATCAGGGAGAAAACGAAGGAAATATTATTCCCACGCATATCAGGACTATTGCGGATGTAAGCGGTGCCGGAGATACAGTAATTGCTGTTGCTGCATTGGTATATGCTGCATCAAAAAATATTTCACTAATGGCCGAAATGGCCAATATCGCCGGAGGGTTGGTTTGCGAGGAGGTAGGTACTGCAGCCATCAATAAAGAAAGATTGTTGTCGGAATGTAAAACGCTTTTAAAATAAAGGATAGAGAGTTTACAAAAAACGTATGAAAAAATATGCAGTCATAGTGGCTGGAGGAAGTGGAAGCAGGATGAATGCTGCTGTTCCCAAACAATTTATGTTGCTCGGAGGGAAGCCGGTTTTATACCATACATTGAAGGCTTTTTTAGATGCATATATTGATATGCAGATTGTTTTGGTGCTTCCCAAAGATCATATCAATCAAGGCAAAGAGATTGTTGAAAATAATTTTTTCGGCGCCAATATTGAAATAACTACCGGGGGTAATACTCGTTTCCATTCTGTAAAAAATGGCTTGGGTTTGGTAGATAACCAAAGCGTTGTTTTTGTTCATGATGCCGTTCGATGCATGGTAACGCCTGCGCTTATACGCAAATGCTATGATGCTGTGATTGAGCATGGCTCGGCTGTTCCGGTTATCAATACAAAGGACAGCATACGATTAATAAAGAATGCTGAAAATATAGCTATAGACAGAAATCTGGTGAAGCTGGTGCAAACGCCACAGGTTTTTTTTGCAAGAGATTTGATTGCCGCCTTCAATATGGAGTATCGCGATGATTTTACCGACGAGGCTTCTGTTACAGAGGCTTTTGGTATTAAAATACATCTCATTGAAGGCGAGGAGAATAATATTAAAATTACCCATCCGGTTGATTTGCTCTTAGCAGCGCATTTAATTTCCAATCGTTGATTTCTCTGATAATCAATTGAAACGAAAATACAGACTTACTTAAGGCTTTATAAGTTTTATTGCTGCAGGTAGATTATTGAATTTTACAAACGGGTAAGTTTCATTATTCCCGGTAAATTTTTTGTAGAAATGGGCTATACCAGGTTTGTCAGATCCTTCAAAGTCAAAAATGTATTCAGTGCCGGCAAATTCATTAATAATTCTGTCATACATAAAATAATTAGCCAGCAGGTCTTTCCCTTTAGGTACAATACATGAGATGATGTTGTACAATCTTTTTTCATCTTTAAGTAAAAGCGTTGCTGCTAATAAATCTTTACCTTCCTTATCTGTCACTTTTCTTATTAGAATTCTTTTTTGCTTAAAATATATGGCACAGAGTTTCTGAAATTGCTCATAGTCTTTGTTTGAGAACTCAGGAAGTCTTTGCTGGTATAGTTTTCGATAGAGGGTAATGGTTTCAGTATAATCAAGAGAGGAGTGATATTGTAGTCCGGATTGAGCAGCTTTTTTTATTCTTTGTCTGACTGTTGGTTTAAAGCCGGCGAAGATATTTTTGTATCCTTTGTTAAGTTCAAGGACAAAGTTATTTCTGAGAGAAAAAGAGAATGCTTTTTTATTGTAAGTCAGTACATTTTGATAATTCATTGTGATCTCAGCGAATTTAAAATGCAGTGAAGCTTCTTTGATAAAAGCTTCAATCAAATCTTCCGGTAAATGTTGTTTACAGAATATACCTCCCTGTTGGAAAAATGAAGGTTGATAAAGATATTTTATTCCCAGTTTTCTTCTCCAGCATAAAGGCATTACTGCTTCATAATCATTCAGTATCAATGCATCCCATTTAGACGCAATTGTTTCGAGATAGTCGTACTCGGCATAAATCAATCCGTTTGCAGAAAGCTTTATGCAGGAATCCCATTTTTCCTTGATGATTTTATTATGAGGCAGGTATTGTATGCTCAATTTAAAATGGTATTTGAGGAATCATTTTTTTTAATGAGAAATTTTGTATGTCTATGCTGAATGAGATGTTTCTTTGGAATTTCTTTTCAGTTATGGTTGAATTAAAATAATCGGCATATACTTTACTGTACACCAGCGGGAAGTATACATTCACTGTATTTTCCAGAAAAGAAAGTTGAAGCCCTCCGGTGTAAAGGAATCTGCCGGTTACAGCGTTTGCCTGCCAGGCATCTCCGTAGGTACCAACATCTAAAAACAACCTCAGTGGTATGCTGAAAGGAAGTATTTCCAAAGGGTTTACATTTTTCGGAATGGTAGTGGAAAGATTGACTGCTGCGAGCCAGTTGTCTGTTTTGCCAATTTTGGAACTGAGTAAATCTGTCCGCACTTTAAATCCTCCATCCCGGATCATCATTTGTTGGCTCAGCGCTCCCTGAAATTCGTTTCTTCCAATAAAGTAATTGCTGTAAGTATAATCCTCAAATCCATTGGCTCCGCTCATATTCAAATGATACCGGTCGGTAGCGAAGCGGGAGGTCAATGTTTTTTCACCGGTATAAATAAATTTGCCGGCAAAAACTCTTACTGAAAGGCCGCCACCTTTGGCATAGTTGAAGAAATAATTTCCCGTAACACTCAATCTTACAAATCTGTCAGTTTGCTGAGCTTCAAAAATTGATTTATAAGGGTATAATTTTCTGTTGTCTTCCAGCACAAGCTGCAGTTGATTCAGGTATCTGTTGCTAACAGGATAAGTGATTACGTCTTCATCGGTTAAAGGGTCTATAGAAAAGTTCAGACTTTTTTCTGCAATAAGATATGTCTTCCACTGGAGATATTTAGTGACGGCACTTCTCGGATTATTATTGGAGAAAGTATATCTGACTGTGGGAACAATTTTAGTAAAATTGAGATAGTTTTTTTTGCCTTCGGAATCAACAAATTGATCAACGGTGAAAGTTGCTCCTGATAATGAAAACTCCAGTTTTTGTCCAGACTCGCCCGGGAATATACTGTAAGAAATTCTTCCTGTACCATTTATCTTTTTAGAGCCGGTTGCATACAGCGGAGCTAAAAAATATTGAAAACGATTAAGTGCTAAAGTGTAGTTGTGGATGATTCCGCCTAACATAAGCTTATCATAGTGATTATAACCGATTGCTGGAGCGATGAACATATAATTAGTCTTTTCGCTGTTTCGCAAGCTTCCAAAACTCATTAATTTGAATGATTTTTTTTCTTTAGGATACAAACTGCCTTTTTTATCAAGCAATGAAAATATTTCTTCGTTATTGGTACCTGAAATGTCATCGGTCATTTTCTTGAAATCCTCAGGGTAGGGGTGTTTGAATTTCCATGCTTCGTAATAACTGCGCATCAGTTTATCAAATCGTTCAGTGCTTATTTTCTTTTCCAGTAAGCTTAACCATTGAGCGGTCTTATTATAGGCTATTAAAGAGTAATTGACTTCTGTGAAGTCTTCTGAACGGGTACTGATGGGCTGGTCTTTTTTTTGTGCAATCAGTGTATTGAGAATCGTTACATTAAAATCATCGGGGAATCTTTTTTTCATAAAAGACGGCATGCTGTCACTTAATGCATCTATGCTCCCGTATTTCAACTGAAGGTATCGGTTGTCGTAATAAGTATTCATCCCTTCGTCCATCCATGGATGTTTCCTTTCATTGCTGGCCAGTATGCCGTAAAACCAGTTATGACCCACTTCATGATTGATGAGTATGTCAAGTTCTTTCTCGCTTCCCGGCGTGGTGATAAGGGTAATGGTGGGGTATTCCATGCCATTGCTTTCCTTTACGGGCTTTTCAACGACAGATACAATTGAATAAGGGTATTCGCCCAGCCAGTTGCTTTTTGTGGAGATGGCAGATTGCAGGTATTTGAGCCCATTCTTCCATTTGTCCTCATTTTCTTTATAGTAATAAATGTAAGCATCAACGTTTTTATCTTTTAGTTGAATGGTGTCGTGTTTGATTTTAAAATTTTTATCTGCAAACCACGCGAAATCATGAATGTTTGATTCTCTGTAATGCAATGTCTTGTTTTTGTCCGCTGTTTTTTCTGATTGCAGCACTCCTGTTGCGGCAACAATATAATCCTTAGGAAGCGTGATGTTTACATCATAGCTTCCGAATTCACTGTAAAATTCGCCCTGGTCGAGATAAGGTATTTCATTCCATCCGTTTCGGTCATACACCGCCGGCTTCGGGTACCACTGGGTTATATGAAATGCGGTTTTGAAATATCCTCCTCTGGAAAAATTATAAGGCAGTTTTACGTGAAACGGCGTTTCGATTTTGCATGATGTACCCGGCGCAAGCGGTTGAGGGAGCAACAATTTAATAATATCCTGATGCGATGGATGGTCTTCGGTTTTTGCAGCAATATTATTTACTTCAAAATTTAAGCGATTGATGTATCCTTTTTTGTTTTCTTCAGAAAAATAAAAATCTGTTTTGAAATTTTCAAGCTGCTGGTCGCTGAAGGCGGTAAGATCGTTTTTAAATGCATTTGGCCACAAATGAAACCAGATAAAATAAAGCGTATCGGGGGAATTGTTGGTATAATCTATTGAGATGAATCCATCCAGTGTTTTTGCACTGTCGTTCAGTTGTACTTGTATGTTATTATTGACAATTTGTTGCCAGTAATTATTTTTTTGAGCAATGCATTGAAAGGAGGTAAAAAGAAATGAGAGTATAAATACTTGCTTTTTCAATACGTTATTGTTTTATCAAAAATACGAATATCTTCTCTTCCTGTTGTGCCGGATATTACTTTCCTTTTCCGGAAAAAATAATCAGCAAACTGTAAATCATTATTTTAAAATCAAGGGCGAGGGATACATTCTCCACATACAAAAGGTCATATGGCATACGCTGAATCATTTCATCTACAGAGGATGCATAACCAAATTTCACCATTCCCCAACTGGTCAGACCGGGTTTTACTTTAAAAAGATATTTGTATTCAGGATGTCTGGCAACTATCTGATCTATATAGAATTTTCTTTCCGGTCTTGGACCAACCAGACTCATTTCTCCTTTGATAATATTCAGCAGTTGAGGCAATTCATCGAGGCGCCATTTTCTCATTGTCTTGCCCCAGGGTGTAATGCGCGAGTCATTGGAACTACTTAGCTGAGGGCCATCCTTTTCAGCGTCTGGATACATTGACCTGAACTTATACATTTTAAATGGCCTGCCTTTATAGCCGATTCTTTCCTGTGTAAAAAATATCGGTCCTTTTGAGGAGAATGCGACTCTAATCAGCGTGAATAAAATGAGAGGCGATAAAAAAACGGCAGCGAGAATAGCTATGAACAAATCAATTACTCTTTTCACATTTTGTTGCCATGCAGGCATTTGCCCTGAATGCACATCAATCAGCGGTACGCCCATCACATTGTTAGTTTGTAACGCTCCGCTTATAATATCAACAGTATCCGGAGTGATTTTGATGTTTACTTCTTTGTCACTTAAAATTTGTAATAGCTGAGAAATAAGGGCTCGGTCGGTTTTATCAACTGTAATAATTACTTCTTCTGTTTTTTCTTTTTCAATGACATTGATGATGTCATTATAATCGGGATAAATTTTGACAGATGAAGGCCAGTTGTAATTCAGGTGTGTATTTGTATTGATAAACGCAGTAATTCTATGGCCTGAATTTTCTTGTGAGCGAATAAATTCTTTATAAAATGCTGAAGCCTTGTTTTCGGGTCCAATTAAAATAGCATTGAAATGCACAGATCCTTTTCTGAGTTGTTTTTTTGTGAAGGTCAATATTACAAAACGGACGAGATAGGTGCAGACAAAAACCGGGAAAAGTAAGCTGTAGAATTCGTAATAATAGTTCTTATTGTTTTCATGCGGATTTTTTAAAATAAAAAAGAACAAAAGAACCAAGCACCCAATCAGACTGACAAAGAATGTTTTAATGAATTCAGCGAGTCTGGATTTTTGATAAAGTGAATCATAGGCGCCGCTTAAAAAATGCAAACCGAGCCAACCAGTTACGTAGATAAACAAACCCAGGTAGAATCCCGGAGGTACGCTGAAGGGATAATCGTATATGATGGTACGAAGATAATAGAAACATGACCAGGTAAATAGACAGACAATAGCATCGGAGATGATGTACCAGCTGATATGAAGTCGGGGCTGTTTCAATTAAGAAAATTATTGGTACACAAAGTACAAATTAATGCTGTTTGTCATTAATTTTTTCCAGAATTAGATGAGCTACTTCCATTGCACTGAAACCGTCTAGAATTGTCACAGGAGGTTCAGTATTGTTCTCAATGGCGTATTTGAATGCTTCCAATTCAGCTTTAATGGCATTGACATCCTTAACGGAAGGGTTTGCTATAGCAATAGTCTTTTTACCGCTATTGGTTTCTATATCAAATGAAAAAACACTTTTATCAACGGGTTGATCAATTTGTATCACTTCGGTTTTTTTTTCCAGAAAATCAATACCGATGTAAGCATCTTTTTGAAACAGGCGCATTTTTCTCATTTTTTTCAGAGAAATGCGACTGCTGGTTAGATTGGCAACGCAGCCATTGTCAAATTCAATTCTTACGTTAGCGATGTCCGGAGTATCGCTCATGACGGCAACACCATTGGCAGAAATATAACTGACATTACTTTTCACCAGATGAAGAATGATGTCGATATCGTGAATCATCAGATCGAGTATCACACTTACGTCTGTGCCACGCGGATTGAATTCAGCCAATCGGTGTACTTCTATAAACATTGGCTGGAGCTTATGATCCTTTAGTGCAACAAACGCGGGATTGAATCTTTCCACATGCCCAACCTGAAATACGAGGTTAGATTCTTTGGCAAGTTTAACGAGTGTTCGAGCCTCGTCCATGGTATTGGCGAGTGGTTTTTCTACAAAAACATGCTTGCCTTTCCGAAGAGCCATATCGCACAGCTCAAAATGTTTGGTAGTGGGAGCCACTATATCCACTGCATCGATGGCGTCCATTAATTGCTCGGGAGAATCAAAACTTTTAATCTGATATTTTTCTGCAACAGCTTTAGCATTTTCCGGATCGGGGTCGTAGAACCCGGTTAATTCAATACCTTCTATCTCTTTCCAGTTATTTAAATGAAATTTACCTAAATGACCTGCGCCCAATACTCCAATTCTTAGCATAATATTTATTTGTCTCTTTACACCTGACCGATTTACTAACTATTTTGCGCTTCGGTAGTTTCTTCCCAGAAGCCCATTTTCCCGAATTTTTCAATACGATTGTTGATTCTTTCCTGAGCAGGAATTTTTTCCAGAGATTCTATAATGGGGGAAAGGTATTTTTTCAGCATGTCGGCTGCTTCATTATAATCCCAATGAGCCCCACCGAGTGGTTCAGGGATAACATCATCCACTAATCCGAATTTAAGCATATCGGTTCCGGTTAGACGAAGTTGTTCCGCGGCGGTTTCTTTTTTATCCCAGCTTCTCCAGAGAATACTGCTGCAGCTTTCGGGAGAGATAACGGTGTACCAGGTATTTTCCATCATCACTACTTTATCACCTACACCTATACCGAGAGCGCCTCCGCTGGCGCCTTCGCCGATGATGACGCAGATAACAGGCACTTTCAGACTGATCATTTCATAGATATTTCTGGCAATGGCTTCTCCTTGTCCGCGTTCTTCCGCTTCTATGCCGGGGTATGCGCCGGGCGTATCTATGAGAGTAATGATGGGCTTGTTGAATTTCTCCGCCAGTTTCATCAGTCGCAATGCCTTACGGTATCCTTCCGGATTGGCCATGCCGAAATTGCGTAGCTGACGGGTTTTGGTATTGTTTCCTTTTTGCTGACCGATAATCATTACGGTTTTGCCATCAAGCTGAGCAAATCCGCCAACCATGGCTTTATCATCTTTTACATTTCTGTCGCCGTGCAACTCAACAAAATTCGTACACATATTCTCAATGTATTTGAGTGTGTAAGGTCTGTCGGGATGGCGGCTAAGTTGTACCCTATGCCATGGGGTGAGATTATCAGTGATGTCTTTTTTTGTTTCTACAATTTTTTGTTCCAGTGCTGCGATAGCACTGCTCATATCTGTCTTGGTTTTTTCTTCGGTTATTTTCAGTTGTTCTATTTGATCATACAAGTCCTTGATGGGTTTTTCAAAATCAAGAAATTGTCTGTTTTTTAGCTGTGGCATGGATATTAATTAAGTTTAATTAATGAAAATCTAACGGGCTGTAAAATTAACTGATAAGCAATACTTAATAAAAGATTTGTTTTGAAATTATAAAAATTGTTATCTTTGCAATCCGTTTGGAAAGCGATTTTCTATCCCATTGATAATCATTGCTTTTATAACGATCTTTCTCTGCACAAGGCGAGAAGAAATCAGGAAATAACTCTCAAAATATTAGGATCGGTAGTTCAGTTGGTTAGAATGCTGCCCTGTCACGGCAGAGGTCGCGGGTTCGAGTCCCGTCCGGTCCGCTCTACGAATGCGTAAACCCTTGTAAATCAAATATTTGCGAGGGTTTTGTTTTTGTTGGGGTACATTGTGGGGTACATTTTATTATAAACGCTCGGTGTTTAGAGTATTGTTTTTCCTGCTACGTAAACAATGGTTATTACAGAGTTTTGCTCACCTCCGGCATTTATTCTCTTTAATTCTTTATTTACCGTTTCAACCTCATTGCAAAAGTTCTGATATTCCCTTTCGGTGTATTCCTTATTCTCACTATCTAAATACCTTTTAGGGTTTGATAGTTCCGTGAAAATATACGCTCTGGGGGGTTGTATTGCCCTAACTGATAATTTGCCCTCTTTAATCTTTTGCAGTAATTGTATTTTATCCTTTCTGTTCATTCAATCCAGTTTTAAGTTCCTCAATAATTCTGTTCAATTCCGTGTCTGTGAGATTATCAAAATCGGTTTCCATTTGTACCGTTTGCAGTTTGGGTAACCCATATTGAAGTAAATCTAAATAGAATTTAACCCTATCTCTCGGGGTTAATATCTCGAAATCGGTTTGAACATTATCAAAATTGTTTTCTAAAAAAGAAACAATACTCTCACGGAGAGATTGAGTAACCTTATTTTTACTCCCTTTTGACCGGCCGTTAATATTTCCGCTCTGTCCTTTTTTAAATGGCATATTGTAAATTATTGTTGTTATCAATATTTATAGTTTCGGGTTATGTACATTCTTACCCTTTATCTAAACTGTAAATTTGTACACGTTTTGGGTATTGGCTCACGGTAAATTCGTACACGTTTTCAGTATTAACACTTGGTAAATTTGTACAATTATTTGTGAGATTTTCCCATTCTGTTTTTATCATTTCTTTAATTTGATTGTGTAAATCATTGCCATAGATTTTTACGAGGTGTTTAAATTGGTTTCTTTTATAATTAAACTCTCTTTTGTTTTTCTCTTTCATTTCCTCCCAATATCTCGGGTTATTACCTTTATCGAGTAATCTCCGGTGTTTAGGTTTAATTCTTTTATCCTTTAAATTTATTACGCTATCGAATATTAATACATTATCCCACGCATTAAGTAAAAGAGAAAGTAACGAGTTCGAAGTATGAAAACATTTTAAAGAGTTTAAATTTTCTATACCTCTTTTTTTAAGTATTGCCATTTTAGTAAACCTCAATTCAAATCTCATTATATTTTCGGGAGTATTGTTTTGTTTTCCTTTATCATAAATCTTTACAGAGTATTGAGAGAGTTTGCAAAATTTACCCAAAACAAAACCTCTATTATCCGGCCAGTATTCGTTAAATGACTGTCCTTTGTATGAGATTAAATTTCGCCTTAAAAAAGGAGTTACCTCGAACGGAGTTTGAATGTTTACTCCAATTTCTAAATTGACAATTTGTAAATTCTCGTTTGAGAGGTTTAATTTGTTTTCGAGATTGGAGAGTTCAGTTTGTAGATTATCCCATTTAAAAGGTAAATAATTGTTTCCCTCAAAATAGTTTTTATGTAAACTGCCGGATATTTCAGCGAAATAAGAAACGGTTTTTTTATTCTTTAAAATATTCTTTCGGGTTTCCTTTACTGATATACAGTAAGTTTGGAAATTCCCTTTATGAGTAATTGAGGAAATAACATTGCCTCCAAAATTTCGTATACGCTCTTTTACCTCTCCGGTCTGTAAATCGATTGGAGTATAGAATTCAATGTTTACAGTTTTTTTCCAAAGTTCAAAATCATTTATTTCATAATTTATTTTTATGCCGTCAAACATTTAGTAAATTTGTGAGGGTGCAAAATTGTTATTGTACTGCAATATTGAATACATAAATGGAGGGGTAACCCTCCGTTTATTTTTATGCGAATTGATATTATTTTATTAGATTGGGTATAATTGAGTGAGCGAATTTCAATCTTAAATCTTTACTCCCTTTGTCGTATCGTGAGAAATAATAAACAGTTAAACACTCATTAAACTCACAAAATTGAAATAGTATTAAACTGATTAATTTTTTACCCTTTATGTATTCGTAATCATTTCCTATGTACCAGTTTTTAAAATTGGTTTTTTGAATGCCGGTTATGAATTTGTAATTTTTTGTTTTTGTCATTTCCTTACTTACAATTAATTCCGTTGCATTCGTTTTTATATTTTGAGATTGAGTTTTTGTAACCCTTATTTCATAGGGCATTCTCATAAATGGTATTCTTTCCGGCTGATAATCTGATTTTGTATAATATCCCGTCATTGAATTTAAAGTATAAGAAATTGTTTTGTACTGCATATTGAAAAGGTTTTGCATTATTAAATGATTTTGATTTTTGATAGTGATTTTTCAACCTCTGAACGTTTATATCTAACCCGTGAGGAAATTCGATAACCGATTAATTTGCCGGTTTTAGTCCATTCTAAAACTGTGGGGAGTGATACTCCATAAATTTTAGCGACCTCTTTTCGAGTGAGTAACTCTGTTTCCGGTTTTGCCGGTGTTAATGAATTGATTAATGGAGAGAGTTGTTTTAAAACGGCCTCCGAAATTTCCGTTTTCAGTTCCTCCATAGGTAACGGAGATAAAATGAAATCTTTGCTCATTGTATTTTTTTTAATTAGATAATAAAGAGAAGTTGTATAACCCCCTTTAATATAATATGGCAGAAAGTGAGAAATAGTTAGTTTAAGAAAAGTAAAGAGAGGGGGTATAGAGTAATATCTAAATAGTCATAACTTAATTAGAGTTATGTAAATCAATGTTTTATGTAAATAAATCTTTGTGGAAATTTGTTGAAAAGTAATAAAAAAAAAGTAAGATTTTGCAATCTCCATTTGAACGAGAAAGGATATTGAGTTTTTATGGAGTTGAAAAAAGTATAAAATTTAGACCGCCTTTAATTTATTACGCTCTGTCCAAATTTGATGTAATAAATCAGCGTGTTCAGTTGGGGTTACTTTTATGTATTTTAAAAATGATTTTTCGGTTTTGTGTCCAGTCATTGCCATTATTGTAATTGTCGGAGTTTTGGCCAAATATTCGAGTGTTGCAAATGTCCTCCGTGCAGTATGGGTTGTGATTAATTCCCATTTTTCATAATTGGTTGTAACTCTCATTCCTCCTTTTGTATAGGTTTTTGAGGTATTCTCTTTTAAACATTCAATCTTTTTTCCAATTTCCTTTAAATAATCATTTGTGTTTTGGTTACTTATTCGTTTTGGTAAATTTCCATTGTGTTTTTCGAATATTCTTTTGACGGTATTGTGTATTGGTATTGCAACCCATTTGTCGCCCTTTGTTAATTTAATTTCAATCATTCCGTTTTCAATTTGTTTCGAGGTTATTTTATTCCAATCTGAAAACCTTAAACCCGAACGGCAACCTATTAAAAACAAATCCCTCACATTATCGAGTGTTTTATTGCCGGATAATTCCAGTTTTTCAATTTCAATCAATTCCTTTTCTGTTAGATAAATACTGTCTGTTTCCTCATTTATTGTACTGAATTTTTTACTCATTGATTGAGGGTTAATTTCTATGCCTCTTTCCTTTGCCTCATTTAAAATAGTTTTGATTGTCTTAATATCTTTACCGATAGTGTTATTGGCCAATTTTAGCCGTTTTGTGAGGTGTTTTAGAAATTCCGTATAGAAATCTATGTCAATGGTTTTAAAGTCGATAATTCGTTTGTATTTCTTTTGGAAATCTTTTAATCGGTTAAGTGTATTGGAGTAAATCTGAATGGTTGATTTTGTATAGGGTTTGCCGGTGCGAATTTGAACACGGCCTCCCATTATCATTTGTTTTATAATTTCCTCAAAAAACTGAATAAAACTTTTATCTGTTATCTCGGTAATCTCTTTTTTGAAGTGTTTATCCAAAAGTGTTTTAAACGTGTTTGGAGTGGGTATTTGTTCGTTGTAATCATTCACATACTTTCGAAAAATGTCATAAATGGTTTTGTCAATATTCCTTAATCTTTGATTAAATTCAAAGTGTTCTCTAAATTCTCGATTTTGTTTTGCCTTTTGGGTATTTGTATTCCAATATTTAGGGTTTATTTTCTCGGTTGTATAGTATTTTAGTTTATATCCATTGTAAGATATACGGGCAAAAATTACGGTTTCGGTTTCCGCCTCCGGCCGTTTAAGGTAAAATTTACTGTTAAATGAAACTTTCATACTGTCATTATTGAACAATACGAAGTTAATTTATTTCTTTGTTGGGGTACACGGTGGGGTACACTTTTTTTTATTCTTTCTTTTCTTTACTTTATTTCTCTTTTCTTTTAAAACCTTAATGGTATTGAGTTTCGAGGTAATTTTAAATAAAAATAGAGTTGGTTAATTACAGTATATTCGAGTCCCGTCCGGTCCGCAATAACCCCTTGATATTCAAGGGGTTTTTTATTTGGTCAAGCAAAAAGTTTAGCACAAAAACGATTTGACCTCTTTTTTCCGAATTTCTCTACTCACCTCCAACATCTGTTCAATTTTATTATCACTCTTGACATATCTCTTAAAGAGATTGTTTAAAAAATGGCTAGTTGAGCTGGAAATATCAGTGTAAAAACTAATAGAATGTTGATTATTATAAACAAAATGTCTTTGTTTGTTGAAAATAAACAACAAATTGAATTCAAAAAAGCAACTTCTTATTTTCAAACACCAGCAAACGTTGGAGCAAATGGGAGAAAATTTCAAATTGGCCAGAAAGAGAAGGAAGATCAATCAAATTGGTCTAACTAAATTAATCTAGTTATAGCAACTAAAATCTCTTCCCAATACAAATTCCCAATCTCGGATAGCCATTGTAGATATTTTCTCCAAATAATCTTCCCCAGCCGGCATAAAAATCACCGGTAAAGTCGTTCTTGCTTAGCAATTTTATTCCCACTGCAGCGCCAAAGCCAAATCCGACAGTGCTGTTTGAAGGTATTTTATTGCCTGTTGCAAAGTCAGGGGCGTTGAGCTCCTTCTGTCCGGCAACAGCCATATTGCCTTCTATATAAAATCCTGCCGCTTGCTTTTGTCCGAAATAAAGTCTGTAATACGGACAAAAAATAAGTCTTTCAGGTATCCCTTTGTCAGTGTCGTAATTGTATGCTTTATCTACTGCAATGGAAAGAGAAATACCTACTCCCATATTATCTTCTACAATTCTCTCGTAATTCACTTCAGGCAAGCCGTAGATTGCCATTGGGACATTGAATTTTATTTCATTTTGAGGAGATGTGCCTTTTTGCTGCGCAAAACTGCTCATACTGCCAAAGAAGACAATAAAAGCCATCAGTATTTTTTTCATTTATATTCATTTTAATGAAGTTAAAGATACAATTTTCGTATTTTCATATGCTAATCTATGAAATGAAAAAGTGTATTTTAATCATTGTATTAATATGGCCTTTCCATTTATGCTTTGCGCAGGTTAAGATTCTTTTTGATGCCAGTAAAGCTGAGACTGCAGGAAATGCTGATTGGGTGATTGATGCCGACTCCTATAATTTACGTTGGCCACCTAATGGGGGTTACTTTCTTTGTAATACAGGTTTAACTTGCGGGGAGGGTAATGCGCAAAATATAGCCACTCCATTTCAAAATACTATCACTGCAGCTACTTCCGAAAATTTTTGGAGCGGTGCTCTATCATATTGGGGTATTGATTGTGTCAGGAAAGGGTATGCAGTAGAATCACTTCCTTACAACGGAGTGATAAGTTTTGGAAATACCGGAAATGCTTTTGATCTTTCCAACTATAAAGTTTTTGTTGTTTGTGAACCTAATCTACTTTTTTCTGCTACTGAAAAGACTGCTATGTTCAATTTTGTCAAAGCCGGAGGAAGTTTGTTTATGATTGCTAATCATGATGGTTCGGATCGTAATTTTGACGGCTATGATTCTCCTGATATATGGAATGACCTAATGCAGAACAACAATACTGGGAATACCAATCCATTTGGTTTTAGTTTTGATTATTTTATTGACACATCAGGTACATCCAACTTAGTAGCATCTTTGCCTGTAAATGACAGTCTCGTTCGCGGCTCTTTTGGTAATGTGACAAAATTGAAATGGAACGGAGGTACTACTATGACTTTAACGCCATCAGCCAATCCAACTATAAAAGCTGTTTTCTATTCCAAATCTCCTGCATCCGGCAATAACAATGTAATGGTGGCTTATGCAAAATATGGTAATGGCAGGGTTGTAGCATTTGGCGATAGTTCACCGTTTGATGACGGTACAGGAGATTCGAATGATGCATTGTTCAATAACTATAACGGCGGGACAACGCCCGATTATCGCAATTTAATTATGAACAGTACTATCTGGCTGGCTTCATTTAATGCAAGTTGTGATGTAAATAATTGGACAGGAGCTATCAGCTCGGCCTGGGAAAATCCATACAACTGGAGCTGCGGAACAATACCCGGAGTGAATACTGAGGTGCGCATCAATACCGGAAAACCAAATTATCCCGTTATAAGTTCAAATGCTATTTGTAAGTCAATGTATAATAACTCCGGCACTTCCATTAGGGTGAAAACAGGATTTAAACTGAATGTGTTGGGAAATTAGGGTTTAATGGTTTAAACCGCCTACGGCTGGTTTAATGGGTTAAGTCGCTTCGCTGGTTTAACGCTACACAACCCCAAACCACAAACCCCAAACTCCAAACACGCACAGCGTAACCCCAAACCCCAAACATCTACCTTTTACATTTTTTATTCTGTATTTAATATTTTACATTCCCAAATTTCCACTAAAATGTACCTTTGTGCCTGTCTTTTAAAATCAAAGTATCTAATTTTCAATGAAGCGTATCGTAATTAAAGTAGGATCTAATGTTCTTGCAAAAACAGACGGTGGTCTTGATTTGCAGCGGATCAGGCATTTGACGGAACAACTGTCTGACCTTCGCAAGCAAGGCATTCAGATAGTACTCGTTTCCTCGGGAGCGGTTGCCTCTGGTAGAAGTATGATTCAGTTGCCGCCAAAAGTAGATGAGGTAAGTCGTCGCCAGGTACTGGCAGCGATAGGTCAGGTGAAGTTGTTGAATATTTATGCGGATTTGTTTGCCAAAAAGAATATGCTTTGCGCGCAGGTGCTTGTGACCAAAGAGGATTTTCGCGACAGGGAACATTATCTCAATCTGCAGAATTGTATCAATACACTTTTGCAAAATAATGTAATGCCTGTTGTGAATGAGAATGACGTGATTTCCGTTACGGAGCTGATGTTTACAGACAATGATGAATTGGCCGGATTGGTTTCCGGTATGGTAAACGCGGATAAATTGATTATTTTATCCAATATTGACGGCATCTACGATGGTAATCCCGGAGATACATCTTCAACGGTGATAAATAAAATACCTTACGGAGACAAGCAATTTTATAAATTTATCACCAGTGAAAAATCCAATTTCGGCAGAGGAGGAATGCTTACCAAATGCAGCATGGCCAACAAGGTAGCGGGATTAGGTATTGAAGTACATATTGCCAATGGAAAAAAAGATAATATACTAACGGAGATACATAGGGGCAAAAAGACGGGAACTGTTTTTGTTCCCAGAAAAACAACTTCAGGTATAAAAAAATGGGTAGCTCATTCTGAAGGATTTGCCAAAGGAACCATCTACATAGACGAAGGAGCCAGAAAAGTATTGTCATCCAATACGCCTACCAGTCTTTTGCCGGTTGGAGTGGTTAAGGTAGAGGGTGATTTTGAAAAAGGTGATTTGATTCGCATCTGCGACCAGAAAGGGAAGTATCTCGGCGTGGGTAAATCGCAATATTCAGCAGAAAAAGCAATTGAAATTAAAGGTAAAAAGAATCATCGTCCTTTAATACATTATGATTATCTTTTTTTACATCACATTTAAATGAACAGTGTAATGGAATATGGTGAAAGTTTTCGTGCAGCCAAACAGGCAAGTAGGGTATTGGCTTCTATAGACAGAAAAAAAATCAATCAAATATTACTGAAGCTGGCTGATGAAGCGGAGAAGAGTGAGTTATTTTTATTGAGCGAAAACCAAAAGGATTTGGAGAGAATGCCGGTGACGGATCCGAGATATGATCGCTTGTTACTCTCACCTCAGCGAATAAAAGATATTGCAACAGAAATAAGAAATGTAGCATCGCTGGAGTCTCCGCTTGGTGAAATTCTCGAAGAAAGAACCTTGCCCAACGGAATGCACCTGTCAAAAATCTCGGTGCCATTGGGCGTTATAGGTATTATTTACGAGTCAAGACCTAATGTTACTTTCGATGTTTTTTCTCTCTGCTTTAAAACCGGTAACGCCAGTGTGTTGAAGGGAGGCAGTGATGCAGCGTTTTCAAACAAAGCCATTGTTGAAATCATTCACAAAGTGCTTAAGAATAATAATGTTGATGTAAATAGTCTGGTGCTTTTGCCCGCCACTCGAGAAGCTACTTCGGCGTTATTACAAGCTGCAGCATATAT
The DNA here is from genome assembly GCA_947458275.1 of Chitinophagaceae bacterium. GTDB lineage: Bacteria > Bacteroidota > Bacteroidia > Chitinophagales > Chitinophagaceae > Ferruginibacter. Next base: position 28,004 of record CANGYR010000008.1, on the reverse strand, counting down.
TGATATAATTATTCCAAGAGGTAGTAAGCAGCTGATAGATTATGTAAGAGAGCATGCACGCGTTCCTGTTATAGAAACAGGTGCAGGTATTGTACATGTTTATTTTGATGAATCCGGAGATGTGGAAAAAGGTGCTGCTATTGTATACAATGCCAAGACAAGAAGAGTAAGCGTTTGCAACGCGCTCGACTGTTTGATTGTTCATAAGAGCAGATTGAATGATTTGATATTGCTGGTTAAACAACTTGCAGAAAAAAATGTGATGATTTACGCAGATGAACAGTCATTTAATTCAATTCTAAATCATTATCCTACTGAATTGCTGAAGCCCGCAGATGGTGAGCATTTCGGTACGGAGTTTTTGGATTATAAGATGGCCATTAAGACGGTAGATTCGATCGATGAAGGGATAGCTCATATTTATCAATACAGTTCCAAACACAGTGAGTGCATTGTGGCGGAAGATACCCAGGCACTGATCCGATTTACGAATGAAGTAGATGCAGCTGTAGTGTATACCAATGTGTCAACCGCATTTACCGATGGAGCGCAATTTGGTATGGGTGCTGAAATAGGTATCAGCACGCAGAAATTGCATGCGCGCGGACCGATGGCGCTTAAAGAAATTACTGCATATAAATGGATTGTTTCGGGAAACGGACAGGTAAGAAAATAATTATAGTCTTATATTTTCTGTCAGTGTCACTTCATAGAGTCCGCTGAACAAATATGTTTTACCTGTGGAAATTTCGGTGCACTTGTGTCGCTTTCTGATTTTTTCTTCTTTTCTGAAAACTCTTCCGCCTTTAATGGAAAACACCGCTCCGACTGATAATTCTTCCACGGTGGTGAAACCTTCTTTTTTTTCGTCGTATTTTCTCAATGTGCGAAGTAAGTGTTCATCGCCGCAACTACTGGCTGCAGGGTTATTCAAACTTTTCTGCAGTGCATTTTCAATGTCGGGCGGAAATATATCTTTTGATACAAATGAAGAAAGAATATTGCCGAAAATTTTTTTCCATTCAGCTCCGTGCGCCTGCACTCTATGGCCATATTGCTCGTAGGTGAGCAGGTGAGCCAGTTCATGCAAAAGTGTAATCAGAAAACTAAATGGATTGAGATTGCCATTTACACTGATGCGATGCGTTTTTTCCTTGTATGCATTTCTGTAATCTCCTAAAATGGTTTGGCGTTTACGCGTTATTGTGAGATGCACTTTGTATTGTTGAAGGTATGCGTATACTTCTTCAAAACTTTTTTCAGGCAGATAGTCCTGCAGCTGTCTAAGCGGAACTTCTTGTTTAGGCATTTTTGCTTTTATTCAGCTTTAGTATAGTCATGACTTCTACAGCCAGATAAATCAGATAAAAAAACAAGGCAATCAGGATTCCTTTTTTGTTGAAATCATTGCCTGTGGAACTGACATAGATGAAAACAGCAATCACAGTTAGAAACATTTTAATCATCATGCTGCCCATGATGCTTCTTACAAAAACATTTGGGTTGGCATGGTGCATGCCTTTGAGTTGAATATTCATTGAAATGAATGTCAATATCAGAAAAAAAACATTGCCGAAATATAGTACGCGCGCATCAATATTATGCTCGGCAAAAAAAACGGATGAAGTGTAAATCAGGGCTGTAATAAAAAAGTACAAAAGTAAAATCGGATAAAATTTCTTTAAAGATGCCTGCATAAATTATTTTTTCTTTCCTGTTTCTATGATTGTTCGGATAATTACTGAAGTTATAAAGAGCAAAGGTAAGATCCATACAGCCAGCGACATTTTTAATTTCAGCCATTCATCCAATTTTAGTCCGCCATAAACAAATAAACCCAATCCTACCATAAGCTGAGTAGCCAATCCGGCATATCTCCATAAAAACTTATTATCGGGCTTTTCGTTTTCCATCAATCTTCTGCATTTTCAGTGTGGGGTAAGATAAGTTTATTAGTGTCAAGTTTTACAATCTGCCCTTTCAGTACTTTTTGAATGTCGCTTAAATATGCCTGATTATGCATTAGTGCTCTTTCCATTGAATCGGTACGTAACTTTAATATTCTGTATTCTTTGATTTGTTTGGCATTACCATAACCAACGCCGGGTAAATAATATTTAAGTGGAGTGAAGATGATCAATGCGGTTGTAAGACTGATTAAAAGTATGAACAATGAACTCATTGCGATGTAAACACTTAATCTGGTAAGTTTAAATTTTACAACTTCTTCAAATGAGTCTTCATTCATGATGACCAGCCTGTAGTGATTGCGCAGTCTTTTTAACCTGTTGGTTACATTCATTTTTGTGCTATTTGTATAATAAAATTACTAAAGAGCGGCTAATATCTGCCAAGTTTATAGTTTTGATAAAAACAACTTTTAGCGTATGTAAGGCATTAATAATCAGTTGAAAATAATTAATATTCAAGTTTACGTTAAAGTTATGTATATAAATGTCATTTTGATTGTCGATTGATTAAAAAAGCCGATATTTAGACCTGTTTTTAACCATTGATTTTGATGAACGGAAAAATAAAATTCATTTCCCCTCTTTTAGTGGTTTTTTGTCTGTTTTCAGCAGTCATTCATGCTCAACCGTCATGGACTTTCAATTTGTTTGGAAATGACGAAAAACCTAAGCAGTATGAAGCGAGAGTTTTGCCTTCAGAAAAAACTGCAGACAGGAAATTTACTCTTGTCAGAAGATTCATTCAGAATAATGTTACGCATTATAATTACTATTTCAATGCAAACGCTAAATTCAATACTATTATTGAAAGAGCCAAGCTTGCTCAGAAAGATGATTACACAAAATTATTATCGTTCTATCCATATTCACTGGAAAATACAGTATCACAGGCGGTTGAACTGGATTCAGTCATTTATAAGTGCACTGGTGGGATTTTATTACATGATTTAAGGACAGATTGGGTGGATAATCTGTATTTGTTGATAGGCAAGTCTTATTTCCATCGAAAATTATTTGATTCCGCGGCGTTGACTTTTCAATTTATCAATTACAATCTTTTCCCCCGTAAAAAAAATGAGGATGACAATCGTACGATAGGCGGCGGCAGCTCTCTTTCGGGTTCGATGTCTATTGCCGATTCAGAGAAGAGAAATTTCCTACAGAAAGTATTTACGCTTCCTCCCAGCCGAAATGATGCGTTGGTTTGGATTATACGCACCTTTATTGAAGTGGAGGAATACAACGATGCTGCCGGAATGATCAATCTCCTGCAATCTGATCCAAATCTTCCGAAGCGGCTGAAAGATGATATAGATGAAATGAAAGCTTATTGGTTTTTCAGACAGCACATATACGACAGCGCCGCCGTTTATCTTGAAAAAGCAATTACAAATGTCGATTCTAAACCCGACAAGGTAAGAGCACGATATCTTTTGGGACAGTTGTTTGAAATGTCACGACAATATGATAAGGCCTATGATTATTTTTCACAGACATCCAAAAAGACAACAGAACCATTGATGGATATCTATGCCAATCTGAATCAGGCAACTATGCTTCGTAACAGCGGAGATGAAAAAGAGCTTTCAGGAAGCATCTCCAACTTACTCAGTATGGCAAGTAAAGATAAGTTTGAATCATACAGAGACATCATTTACAACAGTGCAGCTCAACTGAGTTTATTCAAAAAAGACACACTCTCTGCTATTGAATATCATACAAAAAGCCTCAGTTACAACAATCAAAATCAGCCTGCAAGAAATAAAGCTCATCTTGAACTAGGTAAAATTGCTTATGCACAAGCGGCCTATATTAAAGCGGCTGATCATTATGATAGTATCGATGTGGCAGATCCCTCAATCTCTGCAGATTCGCTACAGATTGTAAACAGGAAATCAAGTTTAAGAAAGTTGGCGGATCAGGCAAAAATAATATCTCATGAAGACAGCGTTCAAAGGATTGCATTGTTGCCGGCAGCTGAGCGCGATGTTTTTTTAAAGAAGTTGTCAAAGAAGCTTCGGAAAGAAAAAGGAGGAAAAGAAGAGGATGAGCTCATACAAACAGCTTTATTGTCGAGTACTGATAAAAATGTGGCCACTGATCTGTTTCAGTCGGCATCAAAAGGCGACTGGTATTTTTCCAATGCTTCTATGAAATCAAAAGGCTTTGGTGAATTTAAAGCCAAGTGGGGGAAACGTGAAAATAAAGACAACTGGAGAAGGAGAGCGGTGATGAATATTGTGGTAAATGACAATATCAATATTGATGATCCTAACGCCGGTCAGATAATCACTGCGGCAGGAGATGGTAAGCCGGTAGAAAATAGTTATGACGCGCTTTTACTTGGATTACCCCTGACAAAGGAAAATGTGGATAGCAGTAATAAAAAAATCGCCCGGGCACTTGTGCTTCTCGGTCAGATTTTTGATTATGATGTTGAAGAATACTTTCAGGCCATTGATACATACAATGATTATTTAAACAGATTTCCTGAAGGAGATGAAAAGGGAGATGTTTACCTCGGGCTTTATCATTGTTACACTAAACTGGGCGACAAACAAAAAGCAGCATATTACAAAAAACTAATTGAGACCCAGCTGCCCGGTTCAAAATACAGTGATATGCTGAGTAATAATTATGCAGTTAATGATAAAAAGAAAGATGCGGAAGCAACCGGGAAATATCAGATGATTTACGATTTATTTATCGAAGGAAATTTTGATAAGGCAGTAGCTGAAAAAAAATCTGCCGACAGTACCTATGGCAAAAACTACTGGACACCTCAATTGCTTTATATAGAATCGATATACTTCATCAAGGCAAGAAAAGACAGCCAGGCAATAGTAGTACTATCCTCGATTGTAAACGGGTATCCAAATACACTGATGAGCGAAAAAGCTTCCACCATGATTGAGGTGGTTAAAAAAAGAAATGAAATTGAGAGCTATTTAACTAATCTTCAAGTCACAAGAGCTGAGGAAGGAAAAATGTCAATTGCAGAAGATAAACCCCAGGAAGTAACAAAGCCAGTAGTTCCTGTTGTCCCTCCTGTAAAGCCGGTTGAGAAAAAAGTTGATTCTGTGAAGGCGACAATTCCTGTGGTGGAGAAGAAAATCGACTCGGTTAAGACGGTGGCACCGGTTGTGACAAAAAAAATAGATTCGGTTAAAACAGTTCCTGTGGTGGAGAAGAAAATCGATACTGTTAAAACCATACCTGTAGTTACAAAAAATACAGATTCTGTTATAATAAAATCTGTCATAAAGGATTCAATCATTAAAACGCCGGTTAAAATTGTAATGGACGGTTATACCTGGGAGCCTGCAAACTCACATGTGCTTGTCATGGTTCTCAATAAGGTGGATGCAGTTTATATCAATGAAGCAAAAAATGCATTGATTCGGTACAACAGAGAAAAAAATTATGCAGCACTTTCTATTGTAAGGGATCAATTGGATGCTGAAAATGCTTTACTGGTATTCAATTCATTTGATAATGTAGCTGCGGGATTGGCCTATTATGATAAATTGAGAAAGTCGGTTGCTACTGAAATTTCTTGGTTGCAGCCGTCCAAATATTCTTTTTTAATCATTACCAATGAAAACCTTCAGATATTGAAAACTAAAAAGGATAAAGACAATTATAAAAAACTTTTGAATAGTCAATATCCCGCGAGGTTTTAAAATATCCAATTATTCATCCTAAGTTGATTTTAATTTATGAAACGTTCTGTTCAAATATTCTGGCGATTTTTTTTCTATGGATTCGGCTTTTTGATATTACTTTTTCTTCTTGCAAATTTTGGGTTATTTGGTAAAATGCCTTCTGTAAAAGAACTTGAAAATCCGGAAGCTGATCTGGCCAGCGAGATCATAAGCTCCGACGGTTTGCTGATGGGAAAGTTTTATGCCGAAAACAGAAGTGAAATAAAATATCATGAGATTTCTCCCAATGCAATAAATGCCTTGATTGCAACAGAGGATGAGCGATTTTATGAGCACTCGGGGATTGATGCTCAGGCATTAGGTCGGGTTATTTTTACGCTCGGTTCTCAGGGTGGAGGAAGTACCATTACGCAGCAGTTGGCCAAAATGATTTTAAAGCAAGGCAGAGGAAATGTCTTGGTAAGAAGTGTGCAGAAGTTGAAAGAATGGATAGTGGCAGTAAAACTGGAGCGGAATTTTACCAAAGAAGAAATCATTACTCTTTATCTCAACAGGGCACCATGGGGGAATGTTTACGGAATACGAAATGCTTCCCGCACTTATTTTCAAAAAGAACCGAAGGACTTGAAAATTGAAGAAGCTGCTGTTTTAATTGGAATGCTGAAAGGGTTTATATACGAACCGGTGCGCCATCCCAAAGCTGCTTTGGCAAGAAGGAATGTTGTGATTAATCAGATGGTGGTAGCCAAACAAAAGTTTTTAACTCCTGAGCAGGCCGAAGTATTAAAGGCAAAGCCAATTGTCACTAAGTATAAAAAAATAGATGAGAATGTAGGAATAGCGCCTTATTTCAGATCAATCTTAATAACAAAGTTGAAAGAATGGTGCAGTACTCATAAGAATCCGAAAACAGGCGAGCCGTATGATATTTTCAGAGATGGATTGAAAATATATACTACCATTGATTCCAGAATGCAGAAATATGCCGAGTATGCTGTAGAGGAGCACATGCCTCAGCTTCAAAGGAAACTCGATGCTTATTTTAAATACAGAGGGAATAATTTATGGAAAGGGCATGATAATATTATTGAATCCGCCATGAAATATACAGAGCGTTGGAAAACGCTGGAAGAAGAGGGCGTTTCTCCAGAAGAGATTAAAAAAACATTTCACACTCCTGTAAAGATGAAAATTTTCAGCTGGCGGGGAGATGAAAACCATGAAATGGATACAGTAATGACTCCGTTTGATTCTATCAAGTATCACAAACAATTACTTCAGACATCTTTTGCCGCTATTGATCCGAGAACCGGAGAGGTGAAGTGCTGGGTGGGAGGGATTAACTATAAATGGTTTAAATACGATCACGTAACGGCTAGGAGGCAAGTAGGTTCTACTTTCAAGCCACTTCTTTATACATTGGCGGTTACAGATGCCGGCTATACTCCACAGACGTATATTCCCGGTGGGCCTCTTACTTTGGGTGGCAAGACAATCAGTACAGGTGGTGGAACAATGGCCTATTGCCTGGCAAAATCATTGAATGGTGCTGCCTGGCATTTGATGGGTACAATTGGTGTTAAGAGAACACTTGAGTTTGCTGAACAGTGTGGTATTGCCTCTAAGCTACCTCCTTATCCTTCTATTGCTCTTGGTGCCGCAGAGATTCCTATGCTTGAGATGTTGCAGTCGTATACTATGTTTCCCAACAGAGGATACAATACACCTCCGGTTTATTTTAGCCGCATTGAAGATAAAAACGGCAATCTGATTCAGGAGTTTCCTATCGCTCAAAGCAAACAAATTATCGGTGAAGCGGATGCTTTTACTATGGTAAAATTAATGCAGGGAGTTGTGCAGTTTGGTACAGCCAGAAGATTGAACAGTTATAATATTCCGGTACAAATGGCGGGGAAAACCGGTACTACCAATGGAAATACAGATGGTTGGTTTATTGGGTACACGCCGGAATTACTTGCAGGCACATGGGTAGGATGCGAAGATCCTTTCATACCTATATATGCCAACAACAGCGGAGGTGCGGAAATGTCTGCACCTAAATGGGGAATATTCATGAGCAAAGTATATGCTGATCACAAATTGAAGTATGGCTCTGTAAAAGAATTTGAAACGCCCGTTGAGTTGAAAAATGATCCAATATATGCCGATTTGAATTTCGCCGATATTGTAAACACAGGGGATAGTCTGGAAGAAGAAATGGGTAATGGAGATGCAGGTGATTTTATGTTAGATAGTCCCGATGAAAATACTGAAGACCGCTCTTCGCCCAAAGACCCCGCTAAAAAATCAGACACTCCCGGAAAAATCAGACCGGCTTTGATTGATAATAAAAAGAAAGAAATAAAAACATCTCCAAGGGTAAAAAATGATTACTAAATCTGATCGAAGCTAAATCAGGTATATTTTATTTTAACTGGATAAAAAAATATTCTTTACCCGCATCGCCTTTATTAACCTAAATAAAAAGACTATAGTATTTTCTTGCCCATGATGATGAGGCTGTAGCGTTGATTATCTATAAGGGCAATGTCTTTCAAATCCGCCCATTCTTCAAAGCCCATTTCAGTCACAAGACGAATGCTTATTGTATTATGTTTGAAGATGAAACCAAGCAATGTGTCGATGCCTAACTCTGGACATTTAGATATTATATAAGCAAGAATTTTTTTTCCGAATCCTTTGCCTCTGAATTTTTCATCCAGATACATACTAATTTCAGCAGTTCCTTTATATGCAGGTCTTCCGTAAAAATCCTGGAAACTTACCCAGCCAATGATTTGATTTTGTTCATCTTGCACAATCCAGATGGGCCTGCTATCGGGATGGTGCGCATTGAACCAGGATAGTTTATCTTCTGTCTTCAGTGGAACAGTATCTGCTGTGACCATACGACTCGCAATTGTAGAGTTGTAAATTTCTACAATTGCAGGAAGGTCGTCTAATGTAGCATTGCGGTAAGTCATGGAGGAACTAAGCCACGGCCTTATTTACCAGTGCGGCAGCTTCGCTCAGCAGAATGGCGCTTTGAACTTCCAATCCACTGTCGTCGATTAATTTCTTTGCCACATCAGCATTGGTACCTTGCAGACGAACAATGATAGGGATGTCAATGTTTCCGATGCTTTTATAAGCATCGATAACCCCCTGCGCTACACGGTCGCAACGAACGATACCGCCGAATATATTGATGAGGATGGCTTTCACTTTTGGATCTTTCAGAATAATTCTGAATCCGGCTTCTACAGTCTGTGCGTTAGCAGAACCGCCCACATCAAGGAAGTTGGCAGGGTCGCCGCCGCTGAGTTTAATCATATCCATGGTAGCCATGGCAAGACCGGCTCCGTTTACCATACAGCCCACATTGCCATCAAGTTTTACGAAGTTGAGGTTGTACTTTCCGGCTTCTACCTCAGTAGGATCTTCTTCCGAAACATCTCTTAAAGAGGCGATATCATTATGACGAGTCAAAGCATTATCATCAATGCTCATTTTGCAATCCACTGCAATGATTTTTTCATCGCTGGTTTTGAATAATGGATTGATCTCGAGCATACCGCAATCAAGCGAAACGTATGCATTGTAAAGATTTGTTACAAATTTCACGCAGTTTTTAAATGCCTCACCGCTCAAACCAAGATTGAAGGCGATTTTTCTTGCCTGAAATCCTTGTAATGTTCCGCCTGGGTGCACATACTCTTTAAATATTTTCTCAGGAGTATCATGTGCCACATCTTCAATATTCATACCGCCTTCGGTGCTATACATAATTACATTGCGGCAGGAACTGCGATCCAGCAAGATAGAAAGATAAAATTCCTTTACGGGATTGGGCCCTTCATAATATACATCTTGTGCAACCAATACTTTATTTACCAGTTTCCCTTCAGGACCGGTTTGAATGGTAACCAAAGTTCCACCCAAAATATTTTGAGCAATTTTAGATACATCTTCAGCGGATTTTCCAACTGCAACACCGCGTTGGTCTTTCCCTTGTATAGACCCTTTACCTCTGCCGCCGGCATGAATCTGTGCTTTTATCACAGCAAATTTGCTTCCAAACTGTGTATGTATTTGTCTGTATGCATCTTCAGCTTCGCTGACAGTACTGCAGGCAACTCCTTCCTGAACAGGTACATTAAATTTTTTCAGTAATTCTTTGGCCTGGTATTCGTGTAGGTTCATGTTTCGAAATTTTCGCGAAGATAAATAAAAATTAAGCTAACTTGTTTATTTTTACCATCTTAAACTTGATTTATGATTGAAAAAATAAACGAGGCCGTTGGCTATATAAAATCTCATTATCCTGAAACGCCATTAGTTGGTATAGTTTTAGGCAGTGGGCTGGGGTCCTTTACCAAGGAAATCAAGGTTGAAAAAGAGATTCCCTATTCAGATATCCCGCATTTCCCGGTCAGTACAGTTGAAGGTCACAGTGGCAAACTTGTATTGGGAGAACTGAGCGGTAAAAAAGTAGTGGCAATGGCCGGCCGTTTTCATTATTATGAAGGATATCCGATGCAGGAGGTGATATTTCCCATCAGAGTGATGAAATATCTGGGTATTAAAACTTTATTACTCAGTAATGCTGCCGGTGGGGTTAATCCGAATTTTAAAGTTGGAGACCTGATGATCATCAAAGATCATATCAGTCAGTTTATGCCCAATCCGTTAATCGGAAAAAATGATAAAGAATTTGGCCCTCGTTTTCCTGATATGAGTGAGCCCTATAGAAAAACACTCATTGAAAAAGCCAGGTCAATAGCAGCGGCAAAAGGGATTGATGTAAAAGAGGGAACATATTTGGGTGTTACAGGTCCTACATTTGAAACCCGTGCTGAATATAAGATGATACATGTAATGGGTGCCGATGCAGTGGGTATGAGTACCGTACCGGAGGTGATAGTGGCGGTCCATATGGGGTTGCCTTGTTTTGCCATGAGCGTCATAACAGATGTGGGTATCCGTGAAGAAGAAAACGTCATTACCCATGAGGAGGTACTTGAGGCGGCTAAAGAAGCCGAGCCCAAATTCACGCATATTTTCAAGGAAATGGTAGCCGCATTGTAACCAGCTTTCAAAAATGAAGCATCAATTTTTATTTGTTTTTTTATTGCTATCGGTTCTTTTTGCATCAGCGCAGGTAAGACCCGGCGGAGGCAGATTTTCAAATATTGATAACATAGGCGCCGGTAATCAAAATAATTCAGGCAACAATGGTTTTATTTCCAATCAGGGAAACAACCAGTCATTTGCTCAACCACGCAAAGACACGCTTGCTTTTGAAAGAAGAAACGATGCCAAAGACTCGATTGCAATTACTTATCGTTTCCTTGAATCTCTAAAAAAATACAATATAGATTCATCTATTAACGACTTTGATAATTTCTTTTCAGTTCCTTCATCCTGGCAGTACCTCGGAAATAATGGAGCCGCAGCATTCCCGCTGATCTTTAAACCAACGAATGCCATCGGGTGGGATGCAGGTTTTCACGCTTTTGATATTTATAAATATTCACCGGAGAATACAAGATTTTATCGTACAACCAGACCATTCACTTCGCTCAACTATCAGCTGGCTTCAGGAAAAGAGCAGATGCTGAAGGCCAGCCATACCCAAAATCCCCGACCCAACCTGAATGTTGGTTTTGATTTCAAATTAATCAACGCCCCCGGTTTTTTTGTAACCCAAAATACCAATCACAGCAGCTATAGAATTTTTGGAAACTACCAGGGGAGAAGAAAAAGATATAATGCGTTCTTTGCGCTTACAGGTAATACCATCAATGCATCCGAAAATGGGGGTGTGCAAAATTCGGCAGACATGCTGGATCCTAACAGAAAAGATCGTTTTGCCGTTCCCGTTAGCATGGGCAATGCTGCGCCCTATCAGCCGAATCCTTTCGCCACCAAAGTAAACACTGGAAACATATACAAGGATATGCGTTTTTTACTCAGGCAGAGTTATGATATTGGCAAAAGAGATTCAGTTGCTATTAACGATTCTACCACTGAATATTTGTTTTATCCTAAACTTCGCTTTCAGCACACTTTGCGGGTGAGTAAAGAATCGTATTTATTTGTAGACTATGCCGGCGATTCAACATTATATGATAATCGATATGATATCATTTTTAAAAAAGATCCCGATTCTTTTTCTCTGCAGGAAAAATGGAACATCATCAGCAATGATTTCTCTCTGGTGCAATTCCCGGACACAAAAAATATGGCTCAGTACTTGCAGGGCGGTGTTACACTGCAGCAAATAAGCGGCAAGCTGGCATCCGGCAATGTAAATTTTTACAACATGATTGCACATGGTGAATACCGTAACCGAACCAGAAATAAATTATGGGATTTGTCTGCCGACGGTTCCATTTATTTTAATGGATTAAATGCCGGTGATTACAGCGCCTCGGCTTCGATAGAAAGAACTCTCAAAAAAAATAAAGGCAACATCCGTATTTACTTTTCCAATATCAACCGGACGCCTTCTTTTGTATTTGACAACCGTTCTTCTTTTCATCTCAGCGGCAACAACGATTTTCAAAAAGAAAACATCACCTCATTTGGTTTGGAAACGGGCAATCCCATTCTTTCTTTCGGCGCACGGAATCATTTTCTGCTGAATTATTCTTATTTCAAAAACTACTATGAGGCCGCTCAGTTCAAATCGCCTATAAATATTTTTCAGGCATTCGCTTCGAAGAAAATCAAGCTGCGCAAAAACTGGTTTTATTATGCTGATCTTACTTTACAGCAGACTGACAAAGCAGCGCCAATAAGAGTGCCTCTGTTGTTTACCAGAGGCAGACTGGCTTATGAAGGTAGTCTGTTTAAAAACTTAAAATTATCTGCCGGACTTGAGGCGAGGTATCATTCTCCCTACAAGGCCAATCATTATTCTCCTGTAATTGGCCAGTTTAATATTCAGGATACCATCACCATCAGCAATCTGCCGGATGTGAGTTTATTTGCTCATTTTCGCATCAGAAACTTTGCCGGATATCTGCGTGCAGAAAATCTTAATACGATGAATTTCAGCAACGGATTCGGATTTGTCAACAACAACTTCGCCGCACCTTTTTATCCTACTCAGGGACTGATGATCAGATTTGGCATACAATGGTGGTTCGTGAATTAATTCCGGTTGATTTTTTTTATACTATCATTTAACTAAAGTTAGTATTTATTGTTGCTGTTTTTTCGGATATTTATGTAACAAAATCTGATAAAAATGAAGCAGTTTTTTATAATATTAATTTCGATTTTCTCTTTGAATGCCAACGCGCAAATCAGCCAGGTAACGATTCAGGCAAGTGGACTAACCTGTAGCATGTGCAGCAACGCCATCAATAAATCTTTAAAGAAATTAAGTTATGTTGATCAGGTAAAATCAAACATTAAAAATTCAACTTTTGAAATTACGTTTAGTAAGCCTGCTCTTGTAAATTTTGACCAACTGAAAAAGAAAGTGGAAGATGCCGGATTTTTTGTTGCCCGTTTTGATGTAACAATGGATTTTAACAAGGCGGAAGTTAAAAATGATACGCATCTGAATATTGGCGGAGTATTTTATCATTTCCTCAACACCAAAGAATTGCTGCTCAATGGCACTAAAAAAATTCAGTTACTTGATAAAGGGTATGTGACCAACAAAGAGTTTAAAAAGAATGCGATTTATACCAAAATGAATTGCTATCATACGGGCGTGATGGGTAGTTGTTGTAGTAAAAATGGAAGCCACACTGGCACCAGGATTTATCACGTTACTATTTAAAGAGCAAGTTCATTCTACTTTTAATTCATCTTCATGATCAGAATAATTATTGCTCTTTTTCTTTTACTGTTCTCTATCAATGTTCAATCGCAAGAATTGTTTGTTTACAGTGAGCCTGCCAGCAATATGCCGGCGCATAGTCTGGGTATGCGATTGGGCTCCAGTATTATGACGGACAGAAATCCCCTGCACAATACGTTTATGATTACTCCCGAGCTGATGTATGGAATTTCAAGAAATCTAATGGTGCATGCGGAAGGTATTTTGACTGATTTTAACAAGCGTACTGAATTGAACGGAGGGGCGCTTTATATGAAGTATCGGTTTTACAGCAATGATGAAGTGCACAGTCATTTTCGTTTGGCTGCTTATGGTCGTGCTGCTATTAATAAAAATCCCATTCATCAGCAGGCGATAGATTTGAATGGCTTCAATAGCGGATATGAACTTGGACTCATAGGTACTAAGCTCATCAACAAGGTGGCTATTTCTACAGGGGCTTCATTTGTTCATGCGGGAGACAATGCCGGTAATAAATTTATTTACGGTGACAACAACAGGAATGCACTTTCTTATAATCTTTCTGTGGGCAAGTTGTTTTTACCTGCAACGTACACCGACTACCGACAATTGAATGTAAATGGAATGATTGAAGCGCTTTGTCAGACGAATCTTAATTCCGGCAAGACATACATTGATCTTGCGCCTTCGGTTCAATTTATTATTCTGAGTAAAATGAGAGTGGATCTTGGCTATCGTTTTCCATTGAAGAATGATTTATCGAGAACCATGCCTCGGACTTTTTTAGTGAGGTTGGAATACAATATTTTCAATGCATTCAGATAGGGGAGATGTTGATGTGAAACTCAATCTTTTTCGAAGAAAGCGATGGTGCCGCCCACCCATTTTTTATCTTTATTGTATCTGGTGCCAATCATTTTTCCTTTGCTTAGTCTAGCCAGATTAAAAACAGCTTTAGGTTTTTCCCAGTCTTTTTTCCAGAAATAAAACAATCGTATTTCCGCTTTGGCAGGCCCGTCCGGTGTTTCAATAATATCTGCATAATTGACTTTCTTTTGTAAGATCCAGTTTTCGGGATCGTTGATTTTGTCAATATCCTCTTGCGTAACATCAATGATTACGCCCATCCCCGCGAATGAGAACAAGGGCTTTAATACATATTCTTCCAGATTCAGTGGTGCTTTAACTTCATTGAGGAAGAAAGTCTGAGGCACATAAGCGTTTTGTATGAAAGGCAGCGTGTATTTGCTGATGCGGTAAAACCAGTTGGGATGCGGCACCCACTGAACCTCGTATGGTTTGCTGAGATCGATGATGTCTTTCACATTTTGTTGTTCAAGATCATCAAAAATCAGCCGGTTGAAAATTCTTTTTACCTGAATTTCTCTGCCATCATTTTGATAATATAACTTATCGCCTTTAGCATACAGTTTGGTAATACAGACTGCTTTTATGCCGAGCATTTTTTCGGTACAGCGAAAATCTATGATGGTTTTCTGTTGTTCAGGAAATATTTCCAACAGAATCACATTTTCCGGATTTTCATCCTCTACAATCAGGTCTCTTAACAGTTGAATATAAGATTCTTTGTTATAGTCGTTAAAGTATGCGTCAAAATTTTCAGGTATTTCAGCATATTCTCTTTCGAATGCTTCAATATGTGCCTGAAATGCATATATGGTAGGGAAGCCCTGCATTTCAATCAGCTGCGGTTCAAGCTCTTCCTTCTCATTTTTACAGATACCAAAGTCAAATACAATCATCTGCACGTAATCGTCCTCGTTAGGTATATTCAGATTTTCCGGGATGCTTCTGTCTGTAATTTCTTTGAATTCCGGTTGGCGGATGATATCAATGATACCATCACAGGCATCCAGCATTTTTTTTGTAAAATCTTTTGGGATGAAGATGGGCGTTTCTGCTACTCTGAACTGAAGCGTTCCGGGTTCGAGGTTCTCTACTTTTTCAATAAATGCATTGTATTTTTCTTCTGAAAAATTATTATTGAACTGCTCCCGAATTTTTTTGATCATCTAAGATGCGTTTGATTGTTATACCTCAGCCAATACCGGCTGTTGCAGCCCGCTTAGGAGAAAATTAGGAAGGATATGAGCATAGGTACACATGATTTTTTCCGGATCGTTGAGTTGTTCTACCATGGATTTCCATTTTTCTTCACCATGATTTTCAATAACGGTTTTCTTTTTTTCATCAGTTTGCAAATGCAGCAACATACCAATGGCATCTGCTTCGGGATGAAACTGCGTGCCAATCATATAATCATTGAAACGTATTGCCATGACTGCTCTTTCATACGGCACGTGAGGTCTGGCTTTTTCAATGGCCAGGATAGATGCGCCGATGTCAGTTATTCTCTTCAAATTGGGTTGCACCACTTGATAATCTCTGCTGTCCACCGCATAAAAAGGATCCTGTAAACCATTGAATATTGGTTCTATGAATGCTTTGCTCAAATAATGCATTGGGAAAACGCCGAAGGAAGTACTTTTTCTTTTGGTTACCTGTGCTACTTTGAAATACCTGCTGGCAAGCTGGAAAGAATGGCAGATGAAAAAGACATGTTTTTTAAGAATGTTGTCGGGGGTTTTGTTGTACTCAACCACCTTTGATATCCAGTTGAAGTAGTTATTTTCCCATTCCGAACCCTCGCTGTCTATCGGACTGCCCGGTCCACCGCTGGAGATATACATATCGTATTCTAGACCGGGGACATTTTTACTTTTTCTGATCTCATATTCATGAAAAGTCAGGTTTAAGTGGTTGATTTCTGCGAATTGATTCAGGATTTCACGGATACAACGCATCCCCTGATTGTCAACGCCTTCGTATAAATCAAGTATGGCTATTTTTATTGATTTGGCATCCGACTGATTCATTCAGCTAAATTAATAATTTTTTTAAAGAAGGGGAAACTTTCAGGCATTTTAACAAAAAAACGATCATTGGGTTCAACAAAATTGATTGTTATGTTAATCAGTTAACTTTGTGGCCTGTTATGAAGACAAAAACTATCAAAAAAGACAAGGTAAACATCATTACGTTGGGGTGCAGTAAAAACATGGTGGACAGTGAGGTGCTGAGCGGACAATTGATTGCCAATGACATTGAAGCTGTGCATGAAAGCAGCAAAAAGGATCACAATATTGTTATTGTCAATACATGCGGGTTTATTGAAAAAGCCAAAGAAGAGAGTATCAATACTATTTTAGATCAGGTAGAGTTGAAAAAACGCGGGAAACTTGACAAGGTATATGTTACGGGTTGCCTGAGTGAAAGATATAAGTCGAATCTGGAAGAAGAAATTCCCGAGGTGGATGCCTATTTCGGTACCATGGAATTGCCAAGGATTTTAAAACAGTTTGAAGCCGATTATAAAGGTGAGCTGGTAGGAGAAAGATTACTGAGTACGCCACAGCATTATGCCTATATGAAAATTAGCGAGGGCTGTAACAGAACCTGTTCGTTTTGTGCCATACCGTTGATGCGCGGAGGGCATGTCAGCAGGCCTATAGAGTCGCTCGTGGAAGAAGCGGAAAAGCTCGTTCAGCGCGGAGTGAAAGAGGTAATGCTGATAGCACAGGAACTGACGTATTACGGACTGGATATTTATAAAAAACGGGAGCTGCCAAAATTGTTACATGCGTTGGCAGATGTAAAGGGACTGGAATGGATCAGACTGCACTATGCTTATCCTTCCAAATTTCCATTGGAAATCATTGATGCGATGAAAGAGCGGGAAAATATCTGCAACTATCTGGATATGCCGTTGCAACATGCGTCCAATAACATGTTGAAAGCTATGAAGCGGCAGATAACCCGTGAAGAAATGGAAGATCTTGTAGGTGAAATACGGTACCGCATACCCGAAATTTGTCTTCGTACCACTTTGATTGCCGGTTTCCCGGGTGAGACCAGAGATGATGTAGATGAGCTGAAAGGTTTTCTGGAAAAAATGCGTTTCGACAGGGTAGGGATTTTTACATACAGCCATGAAGAGCAGACCAGTGCGCATGATCTGGAAGATAATGTTCCTGCAGAAGAAAAAGAATCGAGAGCACAGGAAATCATGGAAGTACAGCAGGAGATTAGTCTGGAGAAAAACCAACAAAAAATCGGCAAGACCTATAAGGTGATGGTAGATAAAAGAGAAGCCGGCAGATATATTGGCCGGACTGAATTTGACAGTGTGGAGGTGGACAATGAGGTAATTATCAACAGCAATAAAAAATTACAGGTTGGGGAGTTTGTCAATGTGAAAATCACCAAGGCATTTGATTATGATCTTGAAGGTGATGTCATCTAAAAATCAATTTGTCCATTGTTTAATGCGCAACATATTCCTTATGCCTCAACCGGAACGCTCAGCAGATTGCTGCGTGATTATCTGAATAGGGAGGATGCATTAAAATCTTATTATGCTCACACGGCTGATTTGAATGGAATAAAAACTGCCATTGAAAGCAGAAAAAATCATCCTACACATCGTGCTTTATTGCATGAGCTTTTATTGCAACAATATTCAAGAGTTTCATCTTCCGTTAAGGTGAATCAAAATATTGAGTTGCTTTTACAAGAAAATACTTTTACCATCTGCACGGCACATCAGCCAAATATATTTACTGGCAGATTGTATTTTATCTATAAAATCATCCATGCCATTAAGACGGCATCTTATTTGAAGCTTGAATTGCCTCAGTATAATTTCGTTCCGGTGTATTATATGGGAAGTGAAGATGCGGATATAAAAGAATTGGGTGAGATCAATTTCAACGGAGAGAAATTACAATGGAATACCCATCAGCAGGGGGCTGTAGGAAGAATGACGGTAGATGATGCGCTGATTGATTTAATTGACAGAATATCCAATGAGCTTTCATCAGAACCTTACGGAAAAAAACTGATTGAACTGTTGAAGCAAGCTTATTCAAAAGGAAAGACGATTGAGGCGGCTACATTTGAACTGGTTCATCAACTGTTTGCATCATATGGCCTACTCGTTATCCTTCCTGATGACAGAAAGCTGAAGTCATTGATGAAAGATGTTTTCAGTAAAGAGTTAACTGAATCATTTTCCGGAAAAATTCTGGAGGATACCATTGCATCCTTTCCTAAAGAATATTCCATTCAGGCGAAGGGCAGAGCAATTAATCTGTTTTATTTAAAAGATAATATTCGTGAGCGGATAGAGAAAACGGCCAATGGGTATCTTATTGCCAATACCTCATTGCATTTCGGTAAACAAGAAATGCTTCAAGAGCTGAATGAATATCCGGAGCGGTTTAGTCCGAATGTCATATTGAGACCGCTACTGCAGGAGATACTACTGCCAAACATTGCATTCATAGGCGGTGGCGGGGAATTGTCGTACTGGCTGGAGTTGAAAAAAATATTCGATGCTGCCGGCGTCCCTTATCCGATGTTGTTGCTCAGGAATTCATTTTTGTTCATCAACAACAAAAACGCTGCATTGATGGATGATGTATCATTGAATGAAACAGATATTTTTGAATCACCTGATGTGATAAAGAAAAAATTTGTGGCGGATAAAAATATTTTAGGTGATGATATCTCAAAAGAGAAGCATGCTATTGAACAAGCATACGAATCAATTAAATCAATTGCGGTTAATGCAGACCCTACGCTTGAAAAGCATTTGTTGTCGCTGAAATCCAAAGCGTTGAAAAGAATAGAGCAATTAGAGCAGAAAATGTTCAGGGCGAGGAAAAAGCAGTTCGAAGCGGAGATGAGGAAAATAGAAAAAATCAAAAAGAAATTATTTCCTGAAAACAGTTTGCAGGAGCGCGTAGAAAATTTCATGCCATACTATGCAAAATATGGTGATGAATTTTTACAAAGCATATTCAATGCTTCCGAAGTTTTTGAACAGCAGTTTTGTGTAATCCTTGAAAAGTAGATTTACCTTCATTATTTGGAAAGCGGAACTATCAGGCTGATGCCGTTGGTGTTGCCGATAGGAGAGTAGCCGGCTTTTATTTTTATGGAAAGCTCGTCTGTTACATCAAAAGTTTTAAGATGTGCATCTACCGCGGCATCCACCACATTCAATCCCCACATGGCAATAAAAAACAAGACGGAGTAATCCATATTTTGTCTCACCTGATTCCTGAAAGTTCTGATGCGTTCCGGCTGGTCTTTTACGCTTAAATATGGTTGCTTAATCTGATTGTCATTGGTTGGATCATTATCAGTGGCGAGTATGTAGGCGTTTTTAGAATCTTTGTATTGGTTGTAGTTCCAGAAAAACAGATAGGCCGGTGTAGCAATTGCACCATACACCAGCGGAAGTTTCCAGTATTTTTTATTGGTTATTTGTCCCCAACCAGGTATGATAGCGGAGCGAATGATAGCTTTCCTGGGATTGTATGCTGTGGTATTTTTTTTTGAGGCAACATCATTTTTATTTACAACTGAATCGTCAGTTGTAATTACAGAAGCATTCTTTTGTGCTGTCACATGATTGGTGGTGCAGCATAGCAAGACTGTCAGGAAAAAAAAAGTGCAGTAGCGCAGCATCAGCTCACGTTAATTTTCAATTTGTCGAGAAGAGAGTTTAATTCTTCCAGTGAATAATATTCAAACAGAATGGTACCATGTCCTTTTTTGTTGTGCGTTAATTTCACTTTGGTGCCGTATTGCGAAGCAATGTTATCTTCAATCTTTTTATACTCATTAGGCGCAGAAGATTTTACAGATGGTTTGGTGGATGCTACGGTGTATAATTTCCTTACCAGCTCTTCTGTTTGTCTTACAGATAATCCTTTCTTTTTTATTTCAGAGAATACAAAGAGTTGTTTGTCCACTACATCAAGACTGATGATGGCTCTTGCATGACCCATGGAGATGACGCCGTTTCTTACTGCTACCTGAATATCAGGTGGGAGTTTGAGTAATCTTACATAATTGGTGACTGTACTTCTGTCTTTTCCCATTCTTTCAGCTACCTGTTCTGCAGAATAATCCAGATCGTCCATCAATCTTTTGTAGCTTAATCCTATTTCGATGGCATTCAGGTTTTCTCTTTGCAGATTTTCCAGTAAAGCCAGTTCCAGAATATTGTCATCTTTCGACTGGCGAATGTACACGGGTACTTCTTTTAGACCTGCAATTTTAGAAGCTCTGTATCTTCTTTCTCCTGCTATCAGTCTGTATCTTCCGTTTGGGATAGCCGCTACCGTTAGTGGCTGTATGATCCCGTGTATTTTGATAGAAGCAGCCAGCTCACTGAGCGCTATCTCATTAAAATCTTTTCTGGGCTGATCGGGATTGGTATCAATTTTGTCGAGCGGCACAAGATTGGTACCGGCGGCTTTTTCAATCACTTCGGTTTTTAAATTGCCGGCAGTGGTTTTCAAGTCTGAATCAATATTTTGAAGCAGACTTCTTATCCCTTTTCCCAGCGCATCTTTTTTTGGTTGCATTACTCTATGATTTTTTCTTCCTGATTGATTTTAGTCAGGTTGTTTTTTTGTAAAATTTCTTTGGCGAGATTCAGATAGTTTACAGCGCCCTTACTGTCTGAATCATATAAAATAACGGGCTTGCCAAAACTTGGCGACTCACTCAGTTTTGAGTTGCGGTGGATAATGCTGCTGAATACCAGATCATCAAAATGTTTTCTCACCTCGCTCACCACCTGATTGCATAGACGAAGTCTGCTGTCGTACATAGTCATTAAAATACCTTCTATTTTGAGTTCGGTATTCAATCTGTTTTGTACAATTTTCACGGTGTTCAGTAATTTCCCCAATCCTTCCAATGCAAAAAATTCTGTCTGCACAGGAATCACCACACTGTCGGCCGCGGTAAGCGCATTCACTGTAATCAACCCGAGGGAAGGAGAGCAGTCGATGATGATGAAATCATACTGGTCTTTTATCGGGTCTAATATTTTTTTCAACACCATTTCCCTGTTGGGATAATTGATCATTTCGATTTCCGCACCCACCAGATCCATCTGTGAGGGAATCAGATCCAGGTGAGAAATGTCTGTTTTTAAAATCACATCTTTTGCCTCTGCCTCGTTGACCATACAGTCGTACAGACTTTTGGTAACGTTATGTAAATCGAAGCCGACACCGGTGGTGCTGTTTGCCTGAGGATCTGCATCCACTAAAAGCGTTTTATATTCCAGTATGGCCAAACTCGCCGCAAGGTTTATTGCCGTGGTTGTTTTGCCTACTCCTCCCTTTTGATTTGCTACTCCAATTGTCTTAGCCATATAAAAATTATAGTCTATGTGTTCAAGATACACAAAATTCGTTCATTTCTCGTTTAAGTGGGGATAATATTATCAACGTATGGGGAACGAATTCCGGCAAATGTAATTAATAGAAACAAAAAATGAAACAATAACGTTTTTGAATTGTTATTTTAAAAAAATTAGACCAATTTACATTAAAATATTAGAATGATTACTATTATTTCAGGAAGTGTCAGAGATAACAATAACACCAAAAAAGTGGCGGAGGTGTACGAGGCCCAATTGAAAAACAGAAATGCGGATGTACAATTACTTGCATTGGATGAAGTGAAGGTTTTTGAGCGAGATGATGATTTTATTTCAATGGAAAAAAAATACCTGGTTCCTGCCGAGGCGTTCATCATAGTGATGCCGGAATACAACGGCTCTTATCCTGGGATATTGAAGTTGATGATTGACAACAGCGATATAGCGAAATGCTGGCACCATAAAAAAGTGCTTCTCACGGGAGTAGCTACCGGAAGAGCAGGCAATCTCAGAGGTATGGAACATCTTACAGGAAGTCTGTTGCATATGAAAATGTTGGTGCATCCCAACAGACTGCCAATTAGTGCAGTCGACAAATTGCTCGATGCCAATCAGCGTCTATCCGATCCCGGTACTCTGAAGGCCATTAATACACAGTTGGATGAATATTTTAAATTTGTCGGAGTGGTATCAGGGGAGAAGGTTTAAGAGTTTAGGAGTTTAGGTGGTTTAGATAAAAAACCAAAAGCCAAATAAATCAATTTCGATCAATACAAATATTTTTTCACCGCAGAGAAAGAAGAACGCTGAGATATCGCAGAGAACCACAAACCCCAAACTAAAAACCCCAAACGCGCGCAGCGCAACCCAAACCCCAAACATAAAACATAAACATGCGTTCCCCCCTCGGCGTTATCATCTTTCTTTCTTTAATGCTTCTGCTCGATCTATATGTTTTTCAGGCAGTAAAATCTGTATCGCATTCATCTTCGAATAAAACCAAAACAATCACTTTCGTTATTTACTGGGGCTTTACTGCGCTTGCAGTGCTTGGTTTTCTGATGTTTGTTTACACGCAGCCTGCATTCCTGGGTAAAAAAATCCGGACATATCTTTTTGCTGTCATTATTGGAGTGTTTATGGCAAAAATGCTGGCAGCTTTCTTTTTTATTATCGACGATATACGTCGTGCGATACAGTGGCTGGTACAAAAATTATTTTTTCAAAAAAATGATGTGGCAGTATCCGGATCTGAAGATGCCATCAGCAGATCTGCATTTATAAACTGGCTGGGGTTGGCAGTGAGCACTACTTTGTTCGGAACTTTGCTGTATGGATTCAGGAACAAATACAATTATCAGGTAACCAGGCATAGATTATCTTTCCAAAATCTTCCTTCATCATTCAAAGGATTGAAAATAGTTCATATCAGCGATATACATTCAGGAAGTTTTTCAGATATAAAATCGGTGGAGCAAGGCATTGAAAAAATAAAATCACTCAATCCTGATTTGATTGTATTTACCGGAGATCTGGTAAATGACAAGGCAGTAGAAATGGAAGAATACAAAGATTTGTTTGGCAGTCTGAAAGCCACTCTGGGAGTATATTCCACGTTGGGAAATCATGATTATGGTGACTATGTTCAGTGGCCGCAGAATGGAATCAGTAAGGAACAAAACCTGGAGAATCTGAAAAAAGTTCATGCGGATATGGGTTGGCGCTTGTTGCTGAATGAACATGTGGTTATTGAAAAAGACAATGACAAAATTGCTTTACTCGGTATTGAAAACTGGAGTAACAAAGCGCGTTTCCCCAAATACGGAAAAATGGATTTGGCACATGCAGGTACCGGAGAATATCCTTTTAAAATTTTATTGAGTCACGACCCGAGTCACTGGGAGGCGGAAGTCAAGGAGAAATACAAAGATGTAGATCTCATGCTGAGCGGTCACACTCACGGAATGCAGTTTGGTGTTGAGATACCAGGACTGAAATGGAGCCCGGTTCAGTATGTTTACAAACAGTGGTCGGGGCTCTACGAAGATGCTGGTCAGAAATTATATGTCAACCGAGGGTTTGGATTTATTGGCTATCCCGGCAGGGTGGGCATCCTGCCGGAAATAACCTTATTGGAATTGGTTTAGTTGTGTCTTCTTCTTTCTTCACCGGCTCTTTTATATCCGCCATCGGCTTCGTTCATTCTTACGGTTCTGTTATTGTAGCGCTTCCCGTCAATCGCTTTAATCATTCTTCCTGCTTCAGCTCTGTCTATTTCCACCCAGCTGTTCATCTCTCTCATGTCTATCTTGCCCAGCGCCTCTTTTTTGAGATTGCTTTCATCGAGGATATACTGAAGGAAACTCGCTTTGTAAAAACCATCTTTCGTTCCCAGGTTTACAAATAACCTGGCATATCCATTATCTCTTCTGTTAAATGTGCGTTCTCTGCGATTGCCCGAGTCTCTGTTGTTTTCAACTCCTCTAGGTGCTCTCGCATCAAGTTTCATATTTAAGTCTTCTGCATTCTCATAATATTTCAGGAAGTGGCTGAATTCAAGCGCAGCTACTCTTTGCAAGATCTCTTCTTTGGAAACGTTTTCAAATTTTTCCAGCAAATCAGGCAGATAAGTTTCGTAATCGCCGTGAGAAATGTCCGTCTGTATCAATTTATCCATGAAATGGAAGAACTGCTTACGGCAAACATCTTTTCCGCTAGGGATATCGAGTTTGTGGAATCTTGCATTGATGATACGTTCCAGCTGTTTAATTTTAAACAGCTCTCTGCTGTGGCAGATGGAAATACAGATACCGCTTTTGCCGGCTCTTGCCGTACGGCCGCTTCTGTGCGTATATACTTCCATGTCATCAGGCAGTTCATAATTGATCACATGGGTGATGCCATCCACATCAATGCCTCTTGCAGCAACGTCGGTTGCGATAAGCAATTGCAATGTCTTGTTGCGGAATCGTCCCATTACTCTGTCACGCTGTTGTTGCGTTAGATCGCCATGCAATGCCTCAATTTCATATCCGTTTTTTGACAAGCGCTCCGAAATTTCCTGTGCATCAACTTTGGTTCGGGTGAAGATAATACCATACATACCGGGATTGAAATCTATCAGTCGTTTTAAAGTTTCATAACGGTTATGGGCAGACGAAACGAAATACTGATGATCAATATTAGCATTGCCGCTGTTTTTCTTTCCTACCGTAATCTCTTTGGGAGAGGTCATGAAGTTTCTGGAAATGGCTCTCACTTCAGGCGGCATGGTAGCACTGAACAGCCAGATGCTCTCGCGATTGATGGTATTTTTCAATACAAAATCAATATCGTCGCGGAATCCCATATTCAGCATTTCATCTGCTTCATCAAGCACAACGTACTTCACTTTTTGCAGGTCTATTGCTTTACGTTCGATCAAATCAATTAATCTTCCCGGAGTGGCTACAACAATTTGTACACCCTGGCGTAGATTACGGATTTGCATGGTAATAGAAGCGCCGCCATATACGGCTTCCGTGTTTACCCCTTTGATATATTTCTTGAATGTCTGCAGGTCGTTGGTGATTTGCAGACAAAGTTCTCTTGTGGGGCAAACGATCAGTGCCTGCGGAAACTTGTCGGCAGCGTTGATCAATTGTAAAAGAGGCAGACCAAATGCGGCGGTTTTGCCGGTTCCAGTTTGTGCCAGCCCAACGAAGTCCATGGTGCCCGATAATAAAACGGGGATGGCTTGCTCCTGAATGGGGGTGGGTGTTGTAAAGCCGAGGTCGGCGATAGATTGTACGATTTCGGTTTTGAGGCCTAATGCTTCAAATGCATTCATTGTTTAATTTTTAAAATGAAGACCCTTCATTGCATGGCAATGATCATGTGGTCAAAAATTTGATGGTCACATGTATTGCTACGGGCCGTTGGAGAGAGAAAAAAATCTTAAAGAGTAAGATTAGCTTAATACTTGCTATCAACAGCAACTGAGCAGTTCATGTAATTCTCAGTTTAGATATTCGGCGCAAATATAGTGATTAATTCTGAGAGTGCATAATAAACGTTTAAACCGCTGTGCTGGTTTAAGGGTTTAAATCACTTCGTTGGTTTAAAACGCTATGCTGGTATAATGGTTTAAATCACTGCGTTGGTTTAAAACATTGTGCTTAATGCCGTTGGTCGGAGACCAGACGGCGGCGGGATGTGATTTTTTTCTCGCTATAAATTTTGCATTTCATGAAAGTCGGTTCTTATAAAATTCAACGGTCAACTTCCTTATTTCTTATTAATTATTAATTATTTCTTATTCCCCTGCTCTAACTTTGTATAAAATTCTGTTATGGATAAAAAAGCTTCTCAATCTCTTACAGTGATGACTGAACTGGTATTGCCGAACGACACCAATACATTTGGCAATCTCATGGGTGGTAGATTGATGTACTGGATGGATATTGCTGCGGCGTTGGCTGCGATGAAACATTGTGCTGCTCCGGTGGTGACTGCATCTGTTGACAATATATCTTTTGAAAGTTCCATCAAGCTGGGAAACGTGGTGCATATTGAAGCTAAAGTCACCCGCTCTTTCAACAGCAGTATGGAAGTGCATATCAGCGTTTGGGGAGAAGATGTGATACAACAATATAAATACAAAAGCAACGAGGCCTATCTCACATTTGTCGCACTTGATCCCAACGGTAAACCAAGACCTGTCAATAAAGTGATTCCTGAAACAGAAGAAGAGAAAAAACTTTTCGATGGTGCACTCAGAAGAAGACAACTAAGATTGATTCTCGGTGGAAAAATGAAACCGGAGGATGCGGAGGAATTGAGGGCTTTGTTTGTGTAATTAGTCAATTCGATAATTTGACGATCACTGTTGTCCGGTTAAATTTCTACTACAAATATAAAAAGGAGAACCGAAGTTCTCCAATCATGGTTATTTTTGAGTTACCACACAAAAAAATAGCCCATGAGCAAAAGTACTTTTTTTACCGGACAGCCGATTTTTTGTCAGCTACTAAATTTAATTCCCAGGCATTTAATTGCCAGTTCTGTAAAAGAGCATTCGTCAGATAGGTATTATAAAAGATATAAATCCTATGATCATCTTGTCACAATGCTATATACGTGCTTTCAAAAGTGCTCTTCACTGAGGGAAGTCGTTACCGGACTCATGGCCTGTCATCATAGGTTGAGTCATTTAGGCCTCAAATATGTTCCGCGAAGAAGTACCTTGTCTGAAGCAAATAACAATAGGAGCCATGAATTCTTCAGTGCTGTCTATGAACGACTTTATCATACTTATTACCATTTTTCCCCGGACAGCCGATTAAAAGGGTCTATTGAAAACAGACTGTTTTTAATAGATTCAACAACAATTAGCCTGTTCTCTGACATTATGAAAGGTATGGGAAGCCATCCGGTTAACGGGAAGAAGAAGGGCGGCGCCAAAGCGCATTTGGTGGTAAAAGCAAGTGAGGATGTTCCTGTATATAGCATAATCACTCATGCATCCAAGAGTGACAAAGAAATATTTAAACATGTAGACTTGCCCGAAGGCGCTATTGTTGTATTTGATAAAGGGTACAATAGCTATGAAAAGTTTGCTGAATTTAATAGTCAATCTATTACTTGGGTTACCAGAATCAGCGATGTGGCTTACCAGGAATTAATTGCTCATCTTCCTGTATCCGAAAAAGAAAAGGAGGCAGGCGTAATTGCTGACGACAAGGTTCTTCTTGGAAGACCCAGTAATCGTAAAACAAAAAAAATAGCAGTAAGGAGAATCACCTTTTATGATTCTGTTACAAAGAAAACATTCGTTTTTATTACTAACCACAAAACTTTCAAAGCTTCGACAATAGCGGCTATATATAAAAGAAGATGGCAGATAGAGTTGCTGTTTAAAAGACTGAAACAATCTTATCCGCTTAAGCATTTTCTTGGCGAAAGTGAAAACGCCATCAAGGTTCAGATTTGGTGTGCCCTTATTACAGATCTACTGTTGTCAATAGTAAAAAAACAGCTGAAGAAGAAATGGTCGTTTGCGAACATATGCAGTATGGTAAGACTTCATTTAATGAATTATCTGGACCTTATTCTGTTTCTTGAAAATCCGGAAAAGTCACTAATGAATTATAGTGAAAGGCTAAATCAACAGCAACCAAGTCTGTTTAGCTCTGCTTAAAACATAGGGGCTTCAAATTATAAAAACACCATAGCTATCAATGAAACAGTTGTAAATATTGAAGCTATTGGTGTAACTTGGGTTTTAACCGGACAACAGTGAT